>NZ_JAGPYK010000012.1 GCF_018070045.1 Micromonospora sp. U21 | reverse complement strand
ACGCACGCCACGTCGATCTAGGGCACATCGTCGTGGAGGTAGATCGACTAACAGCGATATGCCCTAGATCGACGGTGAGATGGGGCGGGGCGGGGCGGGGTGGGGTGGGGGCCGGTCCGCCGGGGCGGCGGACCCCTCAGGCAGCCACGGCGGACCGGTGACGTGGGGTGGTCCGGGGACGCCGACTGCGCCCGGACCACGTGATCAAATCGGGAGGGACACCCGGGGGACGGGTGTCGCCGGTGGGGACGTCGCGGCCCGAGGGACGGGCACGGGGTGCGAGGTGAGCCGGAGGCGCCCTGGCTCCAGCCACCCGACGCGAACGGCTCCCGCGATCGAGGAACGTGCTCACCCTAGCCGATCCGCAACCGAGTTGGAAGCGCTCCCACGATCGCGCCGCGGTAGCGCGCTCTCACCCGCCTGGGGCGAGGACGACTCACCCCGCCCGGCGGCAGGATCGGACCCCGGCGGACTCCGGCCGCGGCCGTCACCCGGTCCGCCGTCCACGCACCGGAGGAGGGACAGATGGCCATCGCGACGATCACCCGTACCGACCAGGACATCCAGTCCGCCGTACTCGACGAGCTGACCTGGGAACCGCGGGTGCAGCCGCACGAGATCGGCGTGACCGTCGCCGAGGGCGTCGTCACGCTGACCGGGCGGGTGGACAGCTACGCGAAGAAATGGGCCGCCGAGCGGGCCGCGCACCGGGTCGCCCGGGTCCGGGCGCTCGCCAACGACCTGACGGTCCGGCTCTCCGGCGAGGCCGAACGCGCCGACCCTGACCTGGCCGCCGCGGCCGGTCACACGCTGGAGTGGGATGCGTTCGTACCCGTCGAGAAGCTCCAGGTCACGGTCTCGGCCGGCTGGGTGACGTTGCACGGCGAGGTCGAGTGGGAGTACCAGCGCCGGGCCGCCGAGCGGGCAGTCAGCAGGCTGACCGGCGTACGCGGGGTGAGCAACGGGATAACCGTCCGTCCGTCCGCCGTGCCGGACGGCCGGGACCTTGCCGAGCGGATCGTCGACGCGCTGGCCCGGGCCGGGGCCACCGAGGCCGAGCGGATCAGCGTCCGGGTGCACGGCGACACGGCGGTACTCGCGGGGCTGGTGCACTCGATGCCCGAGCGGGCCGAGGTGGAGCAGGTGGCCTGGTCCGCGCCGGGGATCCGCGAGGTGCAGAACCACATCGCGGTCGCCCCGGTGCTGCGCTGACTGAGCGCGGAACCACCCGGGGCGGGTGAGCCCGCCTCACCCGCCCCGGCAGCAGGCTGGGGGCATGAGTGATCCGAACGGGCTGATCCAACCGGGGCGACCCGCGCCCGGCTTCACCCTGACGAGCACCTTGGACGGGCGCCAGACCGGGCCCGAGCAGTTCCGCGGCCGGCCGGTCGTGCTCGCCTTCTACCCCGCCGACTGGAGCCCGGTCTGCGGTGACCAGATGTCGCTCTACCAGGCGGCGCCGGTGTTCGACCAGTACGACGCGGTGCTGCTCGGCATCTCGGTGGACAGCATCTGGTCGCACCGGGCGTACGCGCGGAGCCAGGGCATCGAGTTCCCGCTGCTGGCCGACTTCGAGCCCAAGGGCGAGGTGGCCCGCCGGTACGGTGAGTACACCGCGCCGGGCGAGGCGGCCCGGGTGCTGGTGGTGCTCGACCAGGCCGGGACGGTGGCCTGGAGCTACGTCTCCACACCGAACGTCAACCCAGGGGCGGACGGCATCTTCGACGCGCTGGACCGGCTCGCCGCCGACCGGGGGGTGATGGCCCGATGAGCACCCCGCTCCAGGTCACCGCCCGCCTCAGGGACCCGGTGACCAGCGACGACCATGTCCGGGGGCCGGCCGACGCGCCGGTCACGATCGTCGAGTACGGCGACTTCCAGTGCCAGTTCTGCGGCGCCGCGTACCCCAACCTGCACGAGCTGCTGCGGCAGCGGGCCGACACGGTACGGATGGTCTACCGCTACTTCCCGATCGCCAACGTCCACCCGTACGCCGAACGAGCCGCAGAGACGGCCGAGGCCGCCGGGACCCGCGGCCGGTTCTGGGAGATGCACGACTGGCTCTACGACCACCAGGACCAGCTGGACCCGGTGCATCTCTCGCTCGGCGTCGAGCAGCTCGGGCTGCCGCCGGACGAGCTGAACGCGGAGGTGGAGGGCCGGGTGTACGCCGACCGTGTGCGCCGGGACTTCGTCGGCGGGATCCGCAGCGGGGTGAACGGCACCCCGACCCTCTTCGTCAACGACGTCCGGCACGAGGGCGGGTACGACCTGCCCGACCTGCTGACCGCCGTGGACGCCGCGGCCAACGCCTGACCCTCGCGGCCAGCGACCGCTCAGATCAGCCGCAGCTCGCGCGCCCGCCGGACGGCCTCACGCCGGCGGGTCGCGTCGAGCTTGCGGTAGATGTTGCGGACGTGGGTCTTCACCGTGTTGACCGAGAGCGACAACTCGCTGGCGATCTCCACGTTGGACAGAATGCTCTGCAGGTACCGCAGGATGGTCAACTCCCGCTCGGTGAGCGGTTCGTCGAGCGTGCCCCCCGGCTCGGCCGGTGGCCGCGCCGTGGTCTGCTCGGCGCCCCGGACCAGGTCACTGACCAGCGAGAAGTGTGCGGTACCCGCATCCAGGTGCGCCGCCAGCAGGTCCCGCACCGGCGGTTCGGCGCGAGTGAAGACCCGGCGGCAGCCCTGTGGGCCGGCGAGGTCGAGCACCTGCTCCAGGATCCGGCCGGCCCGGCGCCCGTCCCCGCCCCGCTCGGCCAGCACGGCGTCCAGCAGGCCGGCGTCGAGGCGTACCGGCAGGGGCCAGGTCGCGGCCGGCGACTCCTGCCAGTCCGGCAGCGCCCGCCCGGCCGCGCCGATGTCGCCGGACCGCAGCTCCACCCGGGCCAGCGTCACCGCGAGCGCGGGGTCGGCCCGATCGTCGGTGACATCGGCCAGCAGGTCGCGGGCGCCGTCCAGGTCGCCCCGCTCGGCCCGCAGCTCGGCCTCGGCCGCCCGCAGCAGGTTCGCCAGCTCGGCGGCGGCCGGCCGGCCGGTCAGCGACTCCCGGGCCCGGACGAGCAGCCGCTGGCCGGCGGCCGGGTCACCGGCGTCGCGGTACAGGTGCGCCCGGCAGAGGGCGGCCACCGCCGCCGCCACCGGCTCGGCGGGCGGCCCCGCCGGCCACTCGTCCCCGGATTCCGTCCGGGAGGAGCCGACCGGGCCGGTCGCCGGGGCGGCGAGGGCGAGGTTGGCCGCGGCCTCCTCGGGCTGGTCGCGGTGCAGCGCCACCACCGCCAACGCGAGGTGGGCGTAGGCGCAGTCGAGCCGGCAGGACCAGCCCCGGCACGGCGGCACGCCCAGGGCGTCCCGGGCCGCCTGCTCGGCCGCACGCAGGTCGCCACGCACCGCGAGCAGCAGCGCGGAGCGGCTGGCGCCGACCAACTCGGTACGCGGCCGGCCGGCCTCGCGGGCCGCAGCGCGGGCCCGGACGAACCGGGCGTCGGGCAGCGCGCCGGCGGCCAGCTCGACGAGCCCGAGAGCGGTGCCGGTGAACGCCCGCAGGTCCGCGTCCTCGGCGGCGCTGCCCGTACCCGCGGCCAGCGCGTGGTTCGGCGTCGGCGCCGGGCTCGGCGCGCCACTCGGCGCGGCACCCGGCACTACCGTCGGCGCGGCGCCGGCCGGACGGGTCCGCAGCAGCCGGGCGGCGGCGGCGCGGACCTCGGTCGCGTCGCCGGCGAGCCGCGCCAGGGTCAGCTCCAGCGCGGTGGCCAGCCGCAGGAACCGGTCCCGGCGCGGCACCGGTAGGCCGTCGGCGTACCCGGCCGCGGCGCGCAGGTGGCCGGTTGCGGCCGGCAGATCGCCGGCGTACGCCCGCTCGGCGGCGCAGGCCAGCGCCACCTCCGGGTCGGCGCGGACCACCTCGGGCGGCGGGGACGCGGGGGTCGGGCCGGTCACCGGCTCGGGGTCGTACCGGGTCAGCTCCGGCCACTGCGCGACGAACAGGTCGCCGGCCCGGTCCCACCGGCCGGCGGCCAGCGCGTGCCGCAGCCCGTCGACCGGGCGTCCGTCACCGGCGTACCAGTCGGCCGCCCGCGCGTGCAGCTCACGCAGCTCGTCGGTGGGCAGCCGGGCCAGCTCGGCCCGGAGCAGGTCGGCCAGCAGTGGGTCGCAGCGGTACCACGGCGGGCGGCTCTCCTGCCGGTGCAGCAGACCGCCGGCCCCGGCCAGGTCGGCCAGCGCCCGCCCGGCATCGTCCCGACCGGTCAGCGCCTCGGCCAGGTCCGCGCAGACGGTCTCGGCGAGGGCGGTGCGGCGCAGCAGGTCCCGGTCGGCGGGGTCGATCGCGGCGAGCACCTCCTCCTGCAGGTAACCGGCGATCTCCGGCTGATCCCCGCCGAACTGCGCCACCCAGCGTTCCGGATCGGGTTGCCCGCGCAACGCCAGCGCGGCGATCCGCAGCGCGGCCGGCCACCCCCCGGTGCGCTCGCCCAACCGGTGCAGGGCGGCGGCCGGCAGCGGCGCCCCGTGCGCGGTGAGCAGGTCGGCCACCTCGTCGTCGGTGAAGGCCAGCTCGTCCGGGCCGATCTCGGTCAGCTCGCCGGCGAGACGGAGCCGGTGCAGGGCCAGCGGCAGCCCGGCCCGGGCCCCGACGACCACGTGCAGCCGCTGCTCGGCATGCCGGAGCAGGAACTCCAGCCCGGTCAGCGCCGCCGGGTCGGCGACCCGGTGCAGGTCGTCCAGGACCAGCAGCACCGGTCGGTCCAGGGCGGCGAGGGCGGCGGCGAGCAACTCCAGCTGGTCGGGGCGCGGCGGTCGGTCGGGCACCGGCGCCGCCAGGCCACCGTCCGTCGGCCCGGTCGCCGCACGCAGCGCCGCCGCCAGGTACGCCCAGAGCCGGTCGCCGTCGTCGCCGGCCTCCACCGACACCCACGCCGGCCCCGGGCCGGCCCCGGTGCCGTCGGCCAGCCGTACCCAGGAGGCGAGCAGGGTGGTCTTGCCCCAGCCGGCGGGGGCGGCGACCAGGGTGACCGGGCCCGCGCTGCCCTCGTCCAGCCGGCGCAGCAGGCGGGGCCGGGCCACCACCGGTTCGGGCGGCACCGCCGGGGTCAGCCGGGACGCCAGCAGCGGCGGGTCCGCCGGATGCCCCGGTGCCGTGCTGACCAGTGCGCGATCCTGCTCTTCCGGCACCCGGCTCCACCCCCACCAGTGCGTTCCACCCCCGGTCGGCGAGCGGTTACCCGGCGCGGACGCGTTCACCCCTTCGGGGCGAGCCCGCTTCACCCGGTCCCGACCGAGGATCGGGGGACGTGGACCGGGAGGACGGGTGGGACCGATGCGACGGCTGGCGCGGGTGGGATCCACCCTCGGCGGCGCGGCGCTGACCGGGGTGGCGCGGCTGCTCCGCGTACCCCGGCGGCGCGGCCGGCACCGCGCGGACGGCGACCCCGCCGCGCCGGCCCGGTGGGAGGTGGTGACGGTGGGCCGGCCGCCCGAGCGGGTGCTACCCGGCGGCCGGTGGCCCGAGCCGTTGCGCCGCCTGGACGGCGCGGTCGAGGTGCGGGTCCGGCCCGCCCCGGGCGGCCGGGGCACCGAGTTGGCCGCCCGCCCGCTGGCCGGTGCCACCCCGAGGGTCGGACTGGCCGCGCACCTGGTGGGCGACGATCCGGGTCTGCAGGTCCGCCGGGCGCTGCGCCAGGCGAAGCAGCACATCGAGGCCGGCGAGGTGCTGCGCGCGGACCGGTCCGCGCTGGACCGTCCCGTTCATGGTGGGTGAGGCCCTGTTCGACAGATCCACCCCGCTCACGATCTGCCGCGGCGGGTGGCGGATGGCAGACTCTGGGGATGGCTGGGGAGCGGACGTACGACGTGGTGCTGTTCGGAGCCACCGGGTTCACCGGGGGGCTGACCGCCGAATACCTGGCCCGGCACCCGCCGTCCGGGCTGCGCTGGGCGCTGGCCGGCCGCAACCCGGGTCGGCTCGCCGCCGTACGGGACCGACTCGCCGCGATCGACCCGATGCTGGCCGGGCTGCCGCTGCTCCCCGCCGACGTGACCGACGCCGACTCGCTGCGCACGGTGGCGGAGAACGCCCGGGTGGTGGCCACCACCGTCGGCCCGTACATCCACCACGGGGAGCCGCTGGTCGCGGCCTGCGCCCGGGCCGGCACCGACTACCTGGACATCACCGGCGAGCCGGAGTTCGTCGATCTGATGTACGTCCGTCATCAGGCTGAGGCGACCCGCACCGGCGCGCGGCTGGTGCACGCCTGCGGATTCGACTCCATCCCGCACGACCTGGGCGTCTGGTTCACCGTCAAGCAGCTGCCCGCCGACGCGCCGATCACCGTGGACGGGTACGTCCGGGCCGAGGGCAAGTTGTCCGCCGGCACGTACCACTCCGCGCTCACCGCGTTCTCCCGCACCGGGCAGGCCAGCCGGGCCGCCCGGGAGCGCCGGGCGGTCGAGCCGCGCCCCACCGACCGCCGGGTCCGGGCGGTGCCGGGCCGGCTGGGCCGCTCGGCGGAGCTGGGCGTCTGGGCCGTGCCGCTGCCCACCATCGACCCGCAGGTGGTACGCCGCTCGGCGGCGGCCCGGCCGGAGTACGGTCCGGACTTCCGCTACCGGCACTTCGCCGCGGTGAAGCGGCTGCCGACCGTGCTGGCCGGGGCCGCCGGGCTCGGCGCGCTGGTCGGGCTGGTGAAGCTGCCGCCCACCCGGCGCTGGCTGCTCGGCCGGCTCGCGTCCGGGCACGGGCCCACCCCGCAGCAGCGGGCGGCGTCCTGGTTCCGGGTCCGGTTCGTCGGCACCGGCGGCGGGCGCCGGGTGGTCACCGAGGTGGCCGGCGGCGACCCGGGCTACGACGAGACGGCGAAGATGCTCGCCGAATCGGCGCTCTGCCTGGCGCTCGACGAGCTGGCGTCGACCAGCGGGCAGCTCACCCCCGTCGCCGCGATGGGCGACGCGCTGCTCGACCGGCTCATCCGGGCCGGGCTCACCTTCCGGGTGCTGAAGGAGGAGGCCGCGACGCGGGTGCCCGAGGCCGCCGACCGGACGGCCGCCGCGTCGGACGCGGGGCCGGCGGCTTGACCCTCGACCGGGTCGAGGGGGCAGGATGCCCGTCGTGGAGAGCGACCTGCACAGCATCGGTGAGCTGGCCCGGGCCAGCGGCCTGACCGTCAGCGCGCTGCGCTTCTACGACTCGGCCGGCGTGCTCGAACCGGCCCTGGTCGACCCGGTGACCGGTTACCGCTGGTACACGGAGGCGCAGATCGCCCCGGCCCGGCTGGTGGCCGGGCTGCGCCGGGTCGGCATGCCCGTGCCGGAGATCGCCACGGCGGTGCGTGCCGAACCGGCCGCGGTGCACCGGCTGCTCGACACGCACCTGCGCCGGCTGGCGGACGGGCTCGCGGACGCCCGTCGGGAGGTCGCCCGCCTCCGGGCCCTGGTCGACCCGGCGCCGCCGGCGACCACCACGCTGCTGCTCTCCCCCACCGAACTGGCCGCCGCCGTCGACGCGGTGCGCTTCGCCGTCGGCGCCGACCCGGAGCTGCCGGTGCTCTCCGGCGTGCTGGTCGACGTGGAGCCGGACGGCGTCCGGCTCGTCGCCACCGACCGGCACCGGCTCGCCCTGGCCCGGGCCGGGGCGACCGTCGACGGACCGCTGGTGCGGGTGCTCGTCCCGGTGGACCTCATAGACCGGTGCCGGGCGCTGCTCGACGCCGCCGACACCCGGCCGGTGCGGCTGACCGTGGCCGGTGCCGACCTGCGGGTCGCGGTGGCCGACCGGACGCTGACCGGCACCGCGCTGCCCTACGACTTCCCGGACTACCGGCGGCTGCTGCGTGAGGCCGTCGGTGAGCGACCGGCCGCGTACCGGATCCCGGTGGACGTGCCGGCGCTGCGGGCCGCGCTGACCGACCCGGCCGCGCCGACGGTGGGCCGCGAATACGGCGGCACCCAGCTGGCGGTCACCGTGCTCGGCCTCGACGACCGGGGCAGCCTGCGGCTGCTGCCCACCGCCGACCTTCCCGCCGCCGACCTGCCCCCGGACCCACTGGCCGGGTCCGACCCGATCGGCGGGCTGCGGATCGGGGTGAACGGCGCGTACCTGCTGGACGCGCTGGACGCCGCCGGCGGGTCGCAGCTGGTCCTGGAACTGGACGGGCCGATCGCCCCGCTGGCCGTACGCCGCCCGGACGACACGGACACGTTCTCCGTGCTGATGCCGATCCGGCTCTGAACCCGCCGTCCGCTCCCGCCGGGTGGGCTCGCGCTCCCCGTCCCGAAGCGAACGGCGCGCGACGGTAGCATCTGTGGGTCCACCTGACCCCGGACGGAGGCGTACGGAGCAGCATGCTCGACATGGAGTTGATCCGGAAGGATCGCGAGGCGGTGGCGACCGCGCTGGCGAAGCGACTGGATCCCGCCGAGGTCACCCGGGCCCTGGACGAGATCCAGCGGCTCGACCAGGAACGGCGCGCCCTCATCACGGAGATCGACGCGGAGCGGCAGCGCCGCAAGGCGGAGGCCCGGGCGTACGCGCAGGCGAAGCGTGCCGGCACCGAGCCGCAGGTCACCGCGCCGGAGGCGGAGCGCAAGCAGCTCGCCGAGCTGGAGTCCCAGTTGGACGAGGTGCAGGCCCGGCTGCGCGACGCGATGAGCGAGCTGCCCAACCTGCCCAGCGAGGACGTCCTCCCCGGCGGCAAGGAGGCCAACCGGGTCGTCAAGACCTTCGGCGAGCCGCCGGCCATCGAGAAGGTCCGCGACCACGTGGAGCTGTCCCGGGCGCTGGGCCTGGTCGACTACGAGCGCGGCGTCAAGCTCGGCGGTTCCGGCTTCTGGATGTACACCGGGGTCGGCGCGCGGCTGGAGTGGGCGCTGCTGAACTACTTCATCGACCAGCACATCAGGGCCGGGTACGAGTTCCTGCTCCCGCCGCACCTGCTGCTCGACTCGGCCGGCTTCGCCGCCGGGCAGTTCCCGAAGTTCTACGACGACGTCTACCACCTGGACCGGGACAGCGCCCCGCGCGGGCAGTTCCTGCTGCCCACCTCGGAGACGGCGATCCTCGGCGCGTACCAGGACGAAATCCTGGACACCACGAAGCTGCCGCTGAAGGCGTTCGCGTACACCCCGTGCTACCGGCGCGAGTCGGCCGGCTCGCACTCGGACGAGCGCGGCACGGTGCGCGGGCACCAGTTCAACAAGGTGGAGATCTTCCAGTTCACCCTGCCGGAGCAGGCCGACGCGGCGCTGGAGGAGATGCTCGCCCACGCGGAGAGCCTGGTGGAGGGGCTGGGCCTGCACTACCAGCGCACCCTGCTCTCCGCCGGTGACGCCAGCGCGTCGATGAGGAAGACCCTCGACATCGAGGTGTGGATGCCGAGCACGGGCAAGTACAAGGAGGTGTCGTCGGTCTCCTGGGCCGGCGACTACCAGGCCCGCCGGGCGGCCATCCGCTATCGCGAGCCGGGTGGCAAGCAGACCCGCTTCGTGCACACCCTCAACGGCTCGGCACTGGCCACCAGCCGGCTCTTCCCGGCCATCCTGGAGCAGTACCAGCAGGCCGACGGCTCAGTGCTGATCCCCGAGGTCCTCCGCGACCGCCTGGGCACCGACCGCCTGACCCCGCTGCGCTAGCCGATCCGTTCGACGGGGGCCGGGTCCATCCCGGCTCCCGTCGACGTATCCGCCGGCGCCGTCCTGCGCTCGGGCCCGACGTTAGGAAGGGCCCCTTCCTCTACCGCAGGCGTTAGGAAGGTGCCCTTCCTCACGCTCAAGCCCACACCCAGCGCGGTGAGCAGGACGAGGGCGGCGAGCAACGCCGCCGGGCCGAGCGTGTCGAGGGTGTCGGCGAGGGCGTGCTGCACCCGGGACGCCGCCCGGATCACCGGGTCGTGCGGAGCGTCGCGACGGCCGGCGGCCAGCCGCAGCTCGTACCAGCCGTACCAGGCGACGTAACCGCCGGCGAGCAGCAGCACCAGGCCGCTGAGCCGGGGCACCAGCGCGCCGGCGCCGCGCAGCCGGGCCACCAGACCGTCGCGCAGCAGCGCCACGCCGAGCGCGGCGACCGCGACCACCAGCCCCATCCCGAGGGCGTACGCGCCGAACAGCGCCAGCCCGCGGCCGGTCGAGCCGGCCTGGAGGCTGGTCACCACGATGGCCAGGAACGGCGCGATGGCGCACCCGAGCGAGGCCAACGCGTACGCGGCGCCGAACAACGCCATCGACGGCCAGGAACGCGTCAGCCGAGGTGCCCGGGCGGACCAGCCCGGGGCGGGCAACCGCCGGCCGGCGAGCAGCCAGCACCCGGCCGCCACCAGCAGCAACCCGAGCGCCACGGTCAGCCACGGCAACCGGGGCCGCAGCCAGCCGGCCAACGGCGCGAGCGCCAGGCCGAAGGCGCCGAAGACCAGCACGTACCCCAGCGTGAGCCCGGCCGCCGCGGTGAGCGCGCGGCCGACCGCGCCGCGGGCGTCCGGCGCCCCGGCGACCAGCAGCGAGAGGTACGCGGGCAGCAACGCGAAGCCGCACGGGTTGACGGCGCCGAGCATGCCGGCGGTCAGCGCGAGCAGCAGCGGGGCGGTCACGCCCCGGCCAGCGCGGTGACCCGGGCGGTGAGCGCCTCGCCGTCCAGGAAGCCCTGATGGACGACCTTGCCGTCCCGATCGATGATCAGGAAGGTGCTCTGCTCGGTCACCTTGAACCGGCGCCAGAGCGCGCCGGCGCGGTCGTCGATCTGCGGCGTCCCGGCAAGTTCGAACTCGGTGACGAAGTCCTTCATCGCCCGCTGTTCGCCGAGCCCGGCGACACCGATGATCGGCACCGTGTCCCGGTACCGGGGCGCGATCTCGGCCACCGTCCAGGCCTGGCTGGCGCAGGTGGCGCACCACGGCGCCCAGAACCAGAGCACCACCGGTCGGCCGGCGAACTGCGCCGCGTCGAACGCGGTGCCGGTGAGGGTGGTCCCGGTGAAGCGCAGGGTGTCCGGGACCCGGGCCGGGGGCTGCGCCGGGGCGGCGGTCGGCGAGCCGCTCGCGGCGGCGGTGGCGGTGACGGCCGGTGGGGTGTCGGCGGACGCCGGTGGCGGGGTGGCCGTCCCGGTGCAGGAGACCGCGCCGAGCAGCGCCGCGACCAGCGCGACGGCGGTGCCGAGCCGGGGTGGTCGCCTCCGTACGTGCCAGCTGCGCATCCGCGTCTCCCTCCACAATCGTTAGGAAGGGCCCCTTCCTATACACCAGGCGTTACGAAGGTGCCCTCCCTTACTCGGCCTTCGCGAGTCGGAGGGCGAGCTCCGGGCAGACCTTGACGGCCTTCAGCGCGCCCTCCCGCAGCCAGGTCGGCACCGGGGTGGGCGGGAAGGCGGGGTAACCGTTGCCGTCGAGCCGGATGAAGTCGGGCACCACGTGCGCGCAGAGCCCGTGCCCGTCGCAGCGCGACCAGTCCAGGGTGAGCTTCTGCGGGTTTCCGTCGGGCGCGCCCGGCAGCCCCATCACGCCCTTGACCCGCCGGCCGCAGCCGTCGCCGGTGCTGTGCAGCCGCAGGTCGTCGGCGAAGACCTCGATCGCGGAGAGGGCGAACCGGGCGGTGCCGTCGGGGTGGCTGCACGCGCCGCGCCCCTTCACCTCGCCGGCGGCGGCCCGCACCACGTCCGCCGGTTGGCTGCCGGCGACCGCCAGGTCCACCGCGCGGGCCAGGTCCGGCAGACCCATCTTGCACGGTCCGCACTGGCCGGCGGACTCACCGGCCAGGTAGCGCACCACCTGGGCGGCCTCACCGAGCGGGCAGGTGTCGACGCCGAGCGGGACGATGATGCCCGCGCCGAGGGTGCCACCCACCGCGGCGAGGCCCTTGCGGGACACCTCCGCCTTCTCCGCCGCCTCCGGGGTGATCCACTTGCCGTGGTAGCCACCCATGAGGATGCCCTGGACGTCCGGTACCTCGCACAGGTCGAGGACGTCGCGCAGGGGCATGCCGGCGGTGCACTCCACCACGGCCGGCCGGCCGGCCGCGCCGGTCACGGTGAGCAGCAGGGTGCCCGGCTCGTCGTCGGTGCCGAGCGCCGCGTACTCGTACGGGCCGAGCCGGGCGGCGACGGCGAGCTGGGCGTACGTCTCGGCGTTGGACAGCAGGGTGGGCAGGCCGCCGACGCCGGAGTCGCTGGAGCGCTTCTTGGTGCCGGGCGGGATGTGCGGCAACCCGTTGATGCCGTTGACCAGCGCACCGCCCTCGCCGGAGATGAACCGGTGCGGCACGGTGACGATGGTGGTGGGCACCGGCATCCGGCGTTCCGCCAGTGCCTCCATGAGCGAGTCCTGGCCCACCCCGTCGTCGGCCACGCCGATCACGATCTCCTCGGCGTCCAACGCGTACGCGGCCAGCGCCGCGCCGTCGAGGATCAGGTGCGGGGCGCGGGTCAGCAGCACCTTGTCCTTCCAGCTGGCGGGCTCCCCTTCGGTCGCGTTGACCACCACCACCGCGGCGAGGTCCTGCCGCTCGCAGGACTCCAGCACCGCGCGCAGCTTGCGGGCGAACGGGAAACCCGCTCCGCCCTTGCCCTTGAGCTGCATGCCCTCGGTGAGCCGGAGCAGCTGGGCCGGCTCCATCGGGCCGATGGGCCCGTGCACCTCGTCGTGCGCGGCCAGGTCCAGCCGGCCGAACTCGGCGAACCCGGCGGTGAGCCGGGGCTCACCGACACAGGCCACCGGAGGCACGGTCGTGCGCATCACTTCGCCTCACCTCGCAGCCCGGCCCAGTACGCCCCGTCCACGGCGTCGGCGCTGGCCCGGCGACGCTTGGCGGACCGGCTCTCGCCGGCGGCCCGCCGCGCCCGGCGAGACGCCAGGTCGACCAGAGTGGGCGTGTCGTCGACGGGCGGCGCGACCTCCTCCGGCAGGTACCGGGCCGGCGGGCGCCAGTAGTCCGGCTCCTCCGGCAGGTCGTCGTCGACGCTGTGCCGGCCGCTGCCGCTGCGCGGCGCCGCGGAGATCGGCCCAGCGGAGATCGGCTCGGCGGAGACCGGGCCGGCAGAGATCGGCTCGGCGGCCTGCCACCGGCGTGGGCTGTCCCACGGCTCCTCGGGCTCCTCGACCGTCCGTCGGGGTGGGACCGAGTACCGGCTGCCGTCGTCCTCGGAACGGGACCGGCGGCTGGACCGCTCGGCGACCGGCTCCTCGACCGGCGCGCTGCCCCGCCGCCGCCCGGTCGGGGCCGCCTCGTCCCGGTCGCGGGTGCGCTCGCCGCGCCGACGGGTCGCCGGCTCCAGCTCGTCGCGCCGACCGCGCGCGGCCCGTTCGGTGTCCCGGCGGGCGGCTGGCTCCTCGTCCCGCCGGCGTCGGGTGGGCCGGACGGCCTCGGTGAGCGAGCCCGGCTCGGGCACCACCGGCACGGTGAACCGGTCGGGGTCGCGGGGGCGGGCGGTGGCCGGCGCGGCCCACGTGGCGGTGGTGGTCTCCGCCCAGGCGGGACGCTTCTCCGCGCCGGTGTCGCGGCGACGGCTCAGCCCGGCCAGCAGCGATCGGCCGCGGCCCTCCTCGCCGGCCCGGCCGGCCATCGCCGCGTTCCGCACCGCGGCCTGGTGCTGCTCGCGGCTGCGCCGGCCGATGGTGACCGAGAGCCGGACCAGCAGCGCCAGCACGACCAGCAGGATGCAGCCGAGATAGCTGAACACCACCCAGGACTTCGCGACCCGGCCGGCGTTGAGGCCGTGGAACAGGGCGAACGGCCAGGCGACGTACGCCATGGAGTGCAGCGTGCGCCACAGCCACTTCGGACCGACGCCGGCGAAGCGGGCGCGGATGATGCCGGTCCAGATCACGCTCACCATCAGCAGGGCGGCCACCGTGCCGAGCCCGACGTAGAGCCCTCCGCCGCCGACGAACGGCACCAGCGCGTCGGTCGCCGCCGCCCGACCGGTCGCGATCTTGGTGAGTACGTGGAAGAGCAGCCCGGCGACGCCGAGTACGCCGGTGGCCCGGTGCGCCGACTGCAACAGCACCCGGTGCGAGATGCGCAGCACGAGGCGGTCGGTGGCGAGCAGGCCGAGCATCACGGTGAGGCTCAGTGACACCAGGGCGATCACGCCGGCGAAGAACTCGGTGAAGAAGAAGCCGTACGCGTACGCCTTCTGACCCGCGCCGGTCAGCATGGTCGCCGCCCAGAGTGCGGCGAGCACCGACGCGATCAGCATCGTGGCCGCCGACCGAGACCGGGTTCGCACCCCCCGACTGCTGGCGCTGGTCCGGACGGTGGGCGCCTTCTGGTTCTGCTTTGCCCGGGCCATCTGCTCCTCGATCGTCTCGCGGCGGCGTACCACCGGCCGACCCCTGCTCCCCCATCCAGTACGGACCGAAGGGGCTCTCGGATCACCCCGGGATGGAAATTTCTGCGCGGGATCGAACCGATCGCCGCCGGGACGCGTGTAGCGGCACCCGCAGGAGCGTGGGTTCGCCGCACCGCCGGGCCGGAGAGGACAGTGATGGATGTCCATGCATTGACAGTCGCTGCAACACGCTTGTAACCTTTCGGAAAATTTCAGTCCTGGTTGCAAGATTCCGGCAACCGGCCTGTCCCCCGCCGCACCACACCCCACCCCCGCCCCCGTCAGGAGTCCCGATGCACCGACGTCGACGCGGCTCAGCGATCCTCGCCCTCGGCCTGGTTGCCAGCCTGCTCGTCCCCACCACCGTGACGGCTCCCCCGGCCGTCGCCGCCCCGTCCGGCGGCAAGAAGGTCATCGTCCAGCTCTTCGAGTGGAACTGGCCATCGGTGGCCAGCGAGTGCCAGAGCACGCTCGGGCCGAAGGGCTACGGCTACGTGCAGGTCTCGCCCCCGCAGGAACACGTGCGAGGCAACCAGTGGTGGCTGGCGTACCAGCCGGTCAGCTACCGGATCGAGTCCCGCAAGGGCACCCGGGCCCAGTTCCGGTCCATGGTGAACACCTGCCACGCGGCCGGGGTCAGGGTGATCGTCGACGCGGTCATCAACCACATGTCCGGGCAGGACGCCGGCGGCACCGGCTGGGCCGGCTCGTCGTACGCGCACTACGACTACCCGGGCATCTACCAGACCCAGGACTTCCACCACTGCGGCCGCAACGGCGGCGACGACATCGCCAACTACAACGACCGGTACGAGGTGCAGAACTGCGAGCTGGTCAACCTCTCGGACCTGAAGACCGAGTCGGACTACGTCCGCACGAAGATCGCCGCGTACCTCAACGACCTGCTCTCCCTCGGCGTGGACGGGTTCCGGCTGGACGCCAGCAAGCACATGCCGGCGGCCGACATCGCCGCCATCAAGGGCAAGCTCTCCCGCTCCGCGTACATCGTGCAGGAGGTCATCCACGGCGCCGGTGAGCCGATCCAGCCGACCGAGTACACCGGCAACGGTGACGTGCACGAGTTCCGCTACGGCAAGGACCTGGCCCGGGTGTTCCGCTCGGAGCGGTTGGCGTACCTGCGCAACTTCGGCGAGGGCTGGGGACACCTGCCCACCGGGCCGTCCTCGGTGTTCGTGGACAACCACGACACCCAGCGCGACGCCGGCGGGGTGCTCACGTACCGGGACCGTGGGATCTACGCCCTCGCGAACGCCTTCATGCTGGCCTGGCCGTACGGCTCGCCGACCGTCATGTCCAGCTACACCTTCAACAACCGGGACGCCGGCCCGCCCTCGGACGGCGCCAACAAGACGTTGAACACCACCTGCTACTCGGGTTGGGAGTGCGAGCACCGCTGGCCGGTGATCGCCAACATGGTCGGCTTCCGCAACGCCACCGAGGGTGCCGGCGTGGCCAACTGGTACGACAACGGCAACAACCACATCGCGTTCAGCCGCAACGGCAAGGGTTTCATCACGGTCAACGACGAGGACTCCGCGGTGAACGGGCGCTCGTACTACACGGGGCTGCCCGCCGGCCGATACTGCGACGTCATCCACGGCACGTACGCGGGCGGCACGTGCAGCGGCCCGGTGATCACGGTGGACGGTAACGGTTGGTTCGCCGCCAACGTGCCCGCGCACGACGCCGTGGCCATCCACGTCGGCGCGCGCGTCTGACCACCGTCAGGAAGGGGCCCTTGTTATCGCTTTTTGCATAGGAAGGGCCCCCTCCTAACAGGTCCGATACAGTGGTTTCGTGCCGTTTGACCGAATGACCCCGTCCCGCCGCCGGGGCGCCTGGGTGGCCGCCGCCGTCGCCGTGGCCGCGCTGCTGATCGCCGCGCTGCTGGTCGGCCAGGCCCTCACCCCGCGCTCGGCGACCACCGACCGCTCGCATGCGGCGGCGCCCGACCCGACGCCGAGCAGTGCCGAGCAGACACCCGAGGAATCGGTGCCGCCGGCCGCGCCCGCCCCGGACGGACTACCCGTGGTCGACTACGACCCCGCACCCAAGGGGTTCCCCGCCGATCCGGCCACCATGGACACCACGCCCCTGACCGAGGGTGTGCACCCGACCCGGCGGATCGCCGCATACGACGCGCCCGGCGGACGTCCGCTGGCCTTCCTCGAACCGACGCTCGCGGGTGTCGAGCTGACCGTGCCGATCGCCGAACAACGGGTCGGCTGGACGGCCGTCCTGCTCCCGTCGGCCAACCGGCGGCTCGCCTGGCTGCCGCGCGGCGGATTCGAAACCGTGGCGCTGCGCGACCAGATCGTGGTGGAGCGCAAGGTGCACCGGCTCACCTGGTACCGGGCCGGCAAGGCGGTGCGCTCCTGGCAGACCAGCCTCGGCCAGCCAGGGCAGGAGACCCCGCTCGGGCGGACCTTCATCCTGGGCCGCACCCCGCCGCCGCAGGACGTCTACGGCGGGGTGGACATCTACGCCCTCGGCTCGGTGCCCGACGACCCGGAGTCGGTGCCGACCGGGCTGCGCGGCGCGCACATCGGGCTGCACAGCTGGTACCACGACGGCGAGCTGGGCGAGAACACCACCAACGGCTGCATCCGGGTGACCCGCAGCGGCCAGCGGGAACTGCTCGCCGAGGTCCGCCCCGGCAGCAGCCTGGTGGTCGTCGACCAGCTTCCCACCCCGCCGCCGACGGCCTGAGCGACGCCGCTCACTCGCCGAGCAGCCAGCCGTTCTGCTCGGCGATGCGGACCGCCTCGGCCCGGTTGCGGGCGCCGGTCTTGCCGATCGCCGCCGAGAAGTGGTTGCGTACCGTCCCCTCGGACAGGTGCAGCTCTCCGCCAGGTGAACCGCCAGTGGCGGCTCGCCGGCCGGGGCTGCCCCGTCGAGAGATCCATCGGGTCCACGCTAACGGTCGGAACGATCAGACCCGAGCGGTGTCCCGGCGGAACAGCCGGGCCGCGCCGACACCGAAGACCAGGGCCCAGCAGGCAATGTTGGCCACCGCGGCCATGCTCACCCCTTCGCCGGTGAGCGGGGCGCGGGACAGCTCGCCCATGCCGTACACCGGGGTGAACCGGGCGACGTGCTGGAGCACCTCCGGCAGCACCTCGAGCGGGACGAAGAGCCCGCCGAACATGGCCAGCACGGCCAGGATCGGGCCGATGAACTGCATGACGTTCTCGGCCGGCACCAGATAGCCCATGAAGAGGCCGAACGCGGCGAAGACCAGCGAGCCGAGCCAGGCGGCGAGCCCGGCGAGCAGCCAGACGTACGCCGGGATGCGGACGCCGGCGGCCGCGCCCACCAGGAACTCGACGACGACCGCGAGCAGGCCGAGGGTCATCGCGGTGATCAGCTTGGTGGCCACGTACGCGGGCGGGCGTAGCGGGGTGAGCCGCAGCTGCCGGCTCCAGCCCAGCGCCCGCTCGGTGGCCACCGCGCCGCCGGCGCTGGTGGTCGCCACCATGGCCGCGTAGACGGCCAGGCTGATCATGACGTACGCCGTCACCGGGCGGCCGTACGCCACCACCTCGCCCGGCCGCACCCGCAGGCTCAGCCCGTCGACCGCGGTGACGGCTCCGAAGGTCTTGGTGAGGCCGTTGAGTTCGACGGCCGGGTGCGTACTGGTCATGTCAGTCATGCTCCGGCGGCGCGGGGGCCGTTGCCCGGAGCGGTCGTCACGTTCCGGCCGTGACATTTGTCAGGGCCGTCCCGGCGATACGGAGCGTGACGTCCGCACGAGCGGGGCACCGCGACGAGCGTTATGACTCAGAGGCATAACTATGCCTCTGAGTCATAACGCTCACCGGAACATCCACTACCGGGCCGCGACCCGCCGGCTCCCAGCTGGGGCACGCCACCGCTCCGCTACGCGAGACCGCTGAGCAGCCCCCGTCCTTACCGGGGAGGAATTCCGCGCACGGCAGCGGGTAACCGCCGGGCCGGACGCCGCGACAGGGGGAACGCGATGGGTGCCACGCCGCAGGGTCAGGTCGACACGGTCGTGCTGGTCCACGGGCTCTGGATGACCTCGCGCAGCTGGGAGGGATGGGCGCGGCGGTACACCGCCCGGGGTCTGCGGGTGCTCACGCCCGCCTGGCCCGGGATGGACCGGGAGGTCGAGCGTCTGCGGGACGACCCCGCCCCGATCGCCGGGCAGCGCATCGCCGGCATCGTCAAGCACTACGACGGCCTGATCCGGGCGCTGCCCAGTCCGCCGATCATCATGGGGCACTCGTTCGGCGGCCTGATCGCCCAACTGCTGCTCGATCGGGGCCTCGGCGCGGCGGTGGTGGGCGTGCACCCCGCGCCGGTGAAGGGGGTGCTCAAGCTACCGCTGACCACGTTGCGCTCCGCCTTCTCGATCCTGCGCAGCCCCGCCAACCGGCACCGGGCTGTCCCGTTCACCCCGGACGACTTCCACTACGCCTTCGGCAACACGATGAGCCGGGAAGACTCCGACCGAGCCTGGCAGCGCTACGCCGTTCCAGGCGCCGGTCGGGTGCTCTTCGAGGGCTCGTTCGCCAACCTCGACCCGCGCTCACCCGCCCGCGTCGACACCGGACGCGACAATCGCGCGCCGCTGCTGCTGATAGCTGGCGGAGTCGACCACGTGGTGCCGCCGACGCTTGTCAAATCGAACGCCGCGCTCTACCAGAAATCCCGGGCGCTCACCGCGTACCAGGAGTTTCCCGGCCGGTCGCACTTCACCGTCGGGCAGGAGGGCTGGGAGGAGATCGCCGACTACGCGCTGGACTGGGCGCTGCGCGCGGCGGCACTGCCCCGGGAGGCGACCATCGCCAGCGAGAGCCCGCGCCGCTGAGCTTCCACAGCACCGGCGAGCTGTCGGGCGCATGGGTGGGCCGAGCGGGGGTAACGGGCAGGGATGAGGGCGAGCTTCCGGCTTGGCCGGATCGCGGGCGTACCGGTCGGCGTCAATTGGAGTGTTCTGGTCATCTTCGCGCTGATCGCCTGGGGGCTGGCGGCCAACCAGTTCCCCCGGTCGTACCCCGACCGCTCACCTGTGGCGTACACCCTGGCCGGGCTGGCCGCGGCGGTGGTCTTCTTCGTCGGCCTGCTGGCACACGAGGTGTCCCACGCGATCGTCGCCAAACGCAACGGGCTGGAGGTCGGGGGCATCACGCTCTGGCTGTTCGGCGGGGTGGCCGAGCTGAGAGGCGAGCCCCGCGACCCGGGCGCGGAGCTGCGGATCTCCGGGATCGGCCCGCTGGTCAGCCTGCTGCTCGGGGCCTTCTTCGGCGTCATCGCCGCGCTGCTCGCGCTGGCCGGGCAGGGTGGCCTGCTGCTCGGGGTGATGGCCTGGCTGGCCGGCATCAACGTGCTGCTGGCCATCTTCAACGTCCTGCCGGCCGCACCCCTGGACGGCGGGCGGCTGCTGCGCGCGGCCGTGTGGAAGGCCACCGGCGACCGTACCCGGGCTTCGGTGGTCGCCGCCCGGGCCGGCTGGGTGCTCGGCGCGCTGCTGATCGGTCTCGGGCTGTGGCAGTTCCTGTCCGGGGTGGGATTCGGCGGGCTCTGGCTGGCGCTGATCGGCTGGTTCCTGATCGGGGCCGCCGGGATGGAGGAGCGGCAGGCCCGCACCGGCAGCGCGCTGCGCGGGATCCGGGTCGGCGAGGTGATGACCCCGCAGCCGCAGACCGCCTCGGCGGAGATGACGGTCGCCGACTTCGTCGACCACTACCTGTTCGCGTACCGGCATTCGGCGCTGCCGCTCACCGAGGACGGCCGGCCGACCGGCCTGGTCACCCTGGACCGGGTACGGGGCGTACCGGCCGACCGGCGGGCGTCGACCACGCTGGCCGAGGTGGCCTGCCGGGCCGACCAACTGGTCCTCGCCCAACCCGGCGAGGAACTCAACGACCTGCTCCCCCGGCTCAGTGAGTGCGCCGACGGCCGGGCCCTGGTGGTGACCGAAGGCCGGCTGGTCGGCATCGTCTCCCCCAGCGACATCAGCCGAGCCGTCCAACGCGGCAGCCTCCGCACCAACCAACCCACCACCGCCGCACCCCGCTGATCAGCGGGGGAAGTGGGTGTCCAGCTCGTTGGTGCGGAACTTGCCGGTTGGGTCGAGGCGGCCCAACAGCGCGGCGAAGTCCGCGTACCGGGGATAGCGGGCGGCGAGCGCGACCGGATCGGTGGTGAAGACCTTGCCCCAGTGCGGACGCGGCGCGAACGGCGTCAGCCGTTCCTCCACCGCCGCCAGAACGGGGGCCACCGCCACCGGGTCGCCGATCCAGGTGAAGTGCACGGCGAGGCTGTCCCGGTGATGGTTCGGGCTGAGCCACAGCTCGTCGGCCGCCACCGTACGCAGCTCGCAGACCTGGAGCACCGGGGCGATCAGGTGCGCCACGTCGTCCAGGGCGGCGAGGGCCTCGGCCGCCACCGCGCGTGGCAGGTGGTATTCGGACTGGAGCTCGTCGCCGCTGCTCGGGGTGAAGCCGAGCTTGAAGTGCGGCAGCCGCTCGTGCCACGGGCCCGGCACACCGAGCTGCTCGGTGCAGTTCTCCGCCGGCATCCCGAGCACCGGGTGGCGCGGCCCGTCGGCGGCCGTGGTGCCGAGCCAGTCCGCCGGGGGTGGCGGCTGGTCCGCCCGCTGCTTGCGCCACACCTCACGCAGTCGCGGCGCGCGCCAGTCGGTGAACAGACTCACGCTGTACGCCGAGCCGAGCGCCTCGTCCAGCGCCTCCCGGGGCAGGTCGAGCCGCACGTACTGGCGCAGCTCGAAGGTCGGCACCACGTCCAGGGTGACCCGGGTGACCAGGCCGAGCGCGCCGAGCCCCACCACCATGCCGGCGAACGTGTCCCCGTCGGTGTCGCGGTCGACGTGCAGCAGGTCCCCGTCGGCGGTGACCAGCTCCAGGGCGGCGACGGAGGTGGCCAGGTTGCCGTGGGTCTGACCGGAGCCGTGGGTGGCGGTCGCCACCGCCCCGGCCACCGAGATGTGCGGCAGCGAGGCGAGGTTGGCCAGCGCGTACCCCTGGGCGTGCAGCCGCCGGGCGACGTCGCCGTAGCGCAGCGCGCCGGTGACGGTGACCCGCGCGCGGTCGGCGTCCACGTCGATCGCCGGAGGCAGCCCGGCCAGGGTGACCAGGTCGCCGGCGGTGTCGCCGAACCGGTTGAAGGAGTGCCCGGTGCCCACCGCCCGGATCCGGGCGCTGCCGGCGACCAGCCGGCGCAGCTCGTCGGTCGTGGTGGGCCGGTGGAACGCCTGCGCGGCGTAGCGCACGTTGCCGGCCCAGTTGCGGCGCGGCACGTCGGCCGTGGCGGTCGACGGGCCGCCGTATCCCAGTGCGATCACGGTGCGGTCTCCCGATCGGTGGATGAGTGGTCGGCCAACGCGGCGAGGAGAGCGTCCAGCACCGTGTCGGCCTGGAGCCGGCTGTAACCGCGCTGGGCGATCGGCAGGCCGACGGTGCGGGATCGTTCGATCTCCGCCCGGGCCGCCTGCCGGGTCTGCGCGTCCCCGGACACCAGGGCGTCCTGGCCGCGCCGGATCAACTGGTCGACCTGGTCCATCCGGTAGCCGCGCAGGCTCGCGGGGAGGTCCGGCTCGGTGAAGGCGGCGCGGCGCAGCGCGGGCAGGTCAACGAACCGCTCGCCGGCGTAGCGGGTGAGCGCGGCGGACACCTGCTCCGGCTGCTCCCGGACCTGGTCGAGGACGAGCAGTTCGATGGCGGGCCGGCCGTCGACGGGATGGCGGGCGGTCACCCGCGGCCCGAGCGGCACACCCGGCACAGGCACCAGCAGCAGCCGCGGTGGCACCGGACGGCCGTCCCGCCGGGGTGGCTCGTCGAGGACCAGCGTGTCGACCTCGGCCCAGCGGATCGACCGGCGCAGGCCCGGTCGTCGAATGGTCAGTCCGTCCGCGCCGATCGCGAACCGGAAGGGCCGCAACGCGCTGACCAGCGTCACGACGCCCAGCGCGACGGCTCCCACCGCGATGATCGTCCGTAGCAGGGCGTCGTCGCGGGGCAGGGCCAGCAACACCACCCCACCGAGTACGCAGACCAGGGCGAGCACCAGGGCCCCCCGACTCCGGCGCAGTTCCACGCTCGGACCCCCGTTCATGACCGTGGCGTCGGTCCCAGCATCGTCCGACACACCGGGAGCCACGGACACCGGACGATCGGGCACGGTTGTTCTCGCCATCGTCGGGGAACCCTACGCCCATGAGCAGCTACCGTGATCCGGCCCCGCGGGGCGATGTGTTCCCCTCTGAGGAGGAGCTGGACCCGACCGGCAGTAGGGTCGAGCAGGCCAGCGCCCCGCCGGGCGCCCGGTTGCCGAGCCATCCGGCGCCCACGCCCGGGCCCCGCCCGACACCCGCGCCCGCGCCGGCACCGACGCCGGTGCCGGCTCCCGGGCCGCCGCCGCGCGCACCCGGCGCCGAGCCGCAGTCGATCGTGACCCGGCATCTGGACGGTTCGGTGGAGGTGGCCACCGATCTCGACGGCGACGGCGTCGCCGACATCGTCCAGATCGACCTGGACGGCGACGGGGTAGCGGACGTCACCTATGTGGACAGCGACCGGGACGGCCGGCTGGACACTGTGCTGCGCGACCCGGGCATGGTCGGAACGGGCGGCGGGGCGCGCCGAGGCGCGTGACCGGCCGGCGGGCTCAGAGCTTCGCCATCACCTCGCTGGCGACCAGCTCGAGGTGCTCCAGGTCGCTGAGGTCCAGCACCTGGAGGTAGATCCGCTGACTGCCGACATCCGCGTACCGGCCGATGGTGTCGAGGACCTCGGCGGGCGTGCCGGCCACGCCGTTGGCCCGCAGCTCGTCCGGGTCGCGGCCGATGCCGGCGGCCCTGCGGGCCACCTCGGCGTCGTCCCGGCCGCAGCAGAGCACCAGGGCGTTGGACCAGGTCAGCTCGGCCGGGTCGCGACCGATCTCGGTGCACGCCGCACGGACCCGGTCGAACTGCGCCGCCGTGTCGGCCGTCGAGGCGAACGGCAGGTTGAACTCGTCGGCGTAGCGGGCGGCCAGCCGAGGGGTGCGCTTCGGACCCATTCCGCCGAGCAGGATCGGCGGGCGGGGCTGCTGCACCGGCTTGGGCATGGCGGGCGAGTCACTGATCGGGTAGTAACGGCCGGCGTGATCGAACCGCTCCCCGGGCGGCGTGGCCCAGAGCCCGGTGATGACCTCGAGCTGCTCCTCCAGCCGGTCGAACCGCTCGCTCAGGGCCGGGAACGGGATGCCGTACGCGGTGTGCTCATCGGCGTACCAGCCGGTGCCGATGCCCAGCTCCACCCGGCCGCCGCTCATCTGGTCGACCTGCGCCACGGTGATCGCCAGCGGGCCGGGCAGCCGGAAGGTGGCAGCCGTCATCAGGGTACCGAGCCGGATCCGGCTGGTGTCCCGGGCCAGGCCGGCAAGGGTGGTCCACGCGTCGGTGGGGCCGGGCTCACCGGTCACCGCGCCCATCATGAGGTAGTGGTCGGACCGGAAGAAGGCACCGTAGCCGGCGTCCTCGGCGCAGCGGGCCACGGCGAGCAACTGGTCGTAGCTGGCGCCCTGCTGGGGTTCGGTGAAGATCCGCAATTCCATGCTCCGAGCATAGGAAGCCGGCCCCGGTGCCGCTCTGGTACGGCCGGTGCGCCTCATATGCTCTCGAAGCACCTGCGGGTGCTCCGTGAGGCCGGCTTCGTCTCCTGCCGCATCGCCGCCCGGCAGCGGATCTACCGCCTCGACCCGGGCCCCTGCGGCACACCGTCGCCGACCCGGGCATGCTGGCGATGGTCGCCGCCGGCTGGCACCTCTGCCTCGACGTGGCCGACCGGCTGCTCGACGGCGACCCGATCGGCCCGATCCGGGGCGCCGAGGCCCTCGACTTCGGCTGGCCCGAGCTGCGCGACACGTACGCCGCCCGGCTCGGCGAGGGCTGACCCGCGGCGGCGGTGCGGCCCGCCACCGAGCCGGTACCGAACTCCGGCCCGGTCAGACGTACGGGCGGGTGGCGTACGCGGCCCGGAGCGCGGCCAACCCGGCCGCCTTCGGCGACAGGGTGCCCCACCCGGAGTTGAAGTAGTTGGTCCGGACGATCCGTGGCCCGCGCTCGGCGTTGAGCTTGGCCACGGCCGCCGGGACGGTGGCGATCCAGGCCGGTTGGTTCGGGATCTCGGCCGACCGCACTCCCCACTCCGCGATGATCACGGGCCGGGACAGTGCGACCGGGCCGAGGTCCGCCACCCCCCAGTCCTTCGTGCGGCGGAACCGGGCCAGCGCGGTGTCGTTGGCGTTGGTGGCGTAGGTGTTCCACTGGAGGAAGTCCAGCCGGGACATCAGCGCCTCCGGGTGGGTGCGCTGGAAGCAGGCGCGGTCGAAGCCACCGAGCCCGATCGAGAAGGTGGTGCCGGCGGGCAGCGTCCGCGCCTTGAACCAGGTGAGGATGTAGTTCATCGCCTGCACGGCCCGCGCGTCCGACTCGGCCCAGGTGTACGCCCTGCTGCCCTCGGTCGTGCCGAACTCGTGGTCCGTGTCCAACTCCGAGGCGAGCTGGATGTTCACCCCGAAACCGAGCGTGCGGTACTGCGCCAGGGCGCGGTGGAACAACCCGTCGCACTGGCCGTTGAGCACCTGGCCGTACCCGTACGCTTTCGGCCAGGTGGTGCCGGGGCGCTGCTGGATGGTCATCGACGGCCCCGGCACGGTGTAGCTGGTGCCGTCCACGGTGAAGCTCTGCGGCCCGGCGTTCGGGGCGCCGTAGTGCTTCAGTTCCAGGACCATGTTCATCTGCACCCCGGCCCTGCCCAGGTTGATCAGCCAGGGCCGGTTGTAGCCGGGAAAGGTGTAGCCGTCGGCGAAGCTGCGGTACTGGGTGAGCGAGCGGAAGTTACCGCCGGCCATGTCCGCGGTCGGGTCGGCGCCGCCGGAAAGGTAGTAGCCGCCGAGCACCGGCTGGCTCAGGGCGTAGTTGGCGGTGGCGGTGGCGGTGTGTCCGGCGGCGTCGCGGACCTGGACGGTGACCCGGGGCATCACGCCACCGCCCGGTACACGGCGACCGAGCCGTTGTCGGAGACCCTGGTCCAGGTACGTCCGGAGTCGTCGTTGACGGTCAGGGTGAGCGGGTCGATGACCGCGGTGACCTTGACGGGAGCGCTGCTGTTGCCCTGCGCGTCGGTGACCACGATGGTGACGGTCAGCGGTTTCGTGTCGGTGTCGGAGTAGGTGACGGTCAGCAGCATCTGGTCGCCCGGTGAGTAGTCGGGTGCGCTCAGGGCTGCGATCGCGGTGGGAGCGGCCATGTTGGGGCCCTCTCTCTGCTTCGGTCGCCAGGCCGGCACGCGGATGAGCGGTGCCGGACCGGGCGTGGTCCACGGTGCGAAAGGTCGGCGGGGCACGGGTACGGCGGCGCGTTTGGCGCGCGGCGCCGCCAGGCTGCCGGACGTGTGGACGACCTTGTCCCGGATGGGCGGTGGCACCGCTGCGGCGCCCGGAGCGGTGTGGGCGGCAGCCACGGGCCGGGCCGTACGCGTGGTCGGGCCGGCGGCTGTGCCGTGTCCGCCGCGGCGGCGAGGCCGGGCTGGGTGAGGGCGGCGCCGGTGCGGACGATGCTGTCCCACCGGGCCGGAGGAATGGGATGTGGCCCGCCATCCGTCAGCCTCTCCACCTGCCCCAACAGTGCTCTACCAGGGGCTTTACCGTCTTGTCCGGTATGCGACAGCGCCCGGGACCCACCTACCGATGGAGCATCTGGCGTCGGGGCCTGTGGCGGTACCGCCTGACCACCGCTGGCGTCGGCTTGGCGACCCTGAGCGTGGCGACCGTCGTGCACAACCCACCGCTGGCGCTCAGCGTCGCGGCGGCCACCGCCGGCGCGCTGGTCTCCGCGTTGGAGATCCGCGGCAACCGCCGACGGGCCCGGCAGTTCCGCTTCCACCCGCGCGAGGGCGACGACTACCGGGACATCACCGAGCAGGCCACCGGCCCCAAGCGGGTGCTGGAGAACGCCCACAGCACGGGCATCGTCCGCATCGCCGAGAGTGCGCGGCTGCGCGATCTACGGATCCGGTGCGAGGTGACACCGACGAGCTACCTACTCGGTCGGGACCTCCGACGCTGGTCGTTCGACTTCCTGGCCCGGCACGCCCGCACCGCGGCCATGCACAACGCCGCGGTGCTAGGCCTCGCCACCGACCTGCCCACCGGCACCGATGACCGGGTGGTCACACTACGGCCCGCACAGTACTTCGACTTCTTCTGCAGCAACCTGCTCGCCTCCTACGACGTCTATGAGGCCGGCCGGGACACCCTGGCGCTGCGAGGGCGTGACCTCATCCTCGACCATCGCGGCCGGTTGCGGGGGTTCGCCGACAGCGGGCTCGCCAACGTCGTGGGGGTCTCCACCCTGGCATTCACCATCGACGGGCGGCTGCTGCTCGTCGCGCAGACCCGGGACAACATGGGCATCGGCGGCGCATTGCGGGAGCTGCGCGAGGAGTGTCACCTCGAACCACACGAGATCGCCGAGAGCGCCGTCCTCGGTTACGGCCGGTGGATGAGCCGCGGCGGCACACCTGAGTTCTGCACGGTGACACTGCTCAAGATCACCGCCGAGCAGGTGCTGCGCCGGACCGTCCGATGGGCCGAACGACCGTACGTCGGTGAGGTGCTGGCGGTCCACGTGCCACCCACCATCGAGTGGAACCCGGAGGCACCACTGACGCTGATGCCGGCCGAGAACCGGCACAGCGCCTCCTGGCCGCCAGCCTTCAGCCTCTCCTGCCTCACCGACTGCATGACCGACGAGACGTGGCCGCAGCGCGCCGCCATCGCAGCGGTCGTCGACCAGTGACGAGCCACGCCGAGGCCGGGCCGCCCGGTGACCCGCCGGCGCCTCGGCGGGTGTCCTGTCGGTCATGCCGCCGCGCGACTCGGAACATCCCGCTGGTGCTCGCCGGTCCGTTCGGTCCCGGCGGACCCCGCCACGGCCGCCCGTTCCGGGCGGTCGCTGTTGTGAGCGTTATACCTCTGAGGCATAACTATGCCCCTGAGGTATAACGCTCGCTGACGGCCCATGCCGAGCGTCGCCTCAGTGCCTCTTGTGGATCTTGTGGATCTTGACCAGCTTCACGCGAACTCGGCGTCGGTGTGCGCACCCCGCTGGTGTTGCCGGGTCAGCGCACGGATGTCCTGCCGCTTATCGACGGCTGGCCTGCCGGGGGCGTGTGGGTCCGGCGGACTCCGGCGGATGGGGTCGTCGGCCGGGCACCGGTGGCAGGAGGCTGCGCTGTCGGCTGGTGACCGGCGCCTGCCCTCGATGCTGCGGCAGCCGTGCGGGGCCACGGGCCGGATCGCCCGTGACCCCGCGCGGGGAACTACCTAGAGACGCGCCGCGCCGGCAGCGACAGCCTCCTGCGTGGCGGAGGTACGGCGGGCCTCCGCCCGCTGCTCTCCGGCACCCTCCCGGTCCGCAACGGCCGCGGACCGGGCCGACCGGGCGGTGGTGGCACTCGCCTGGTCACCGGTCACGCCGCCGCGGATCCGGTTGTTCGCGGCCACCTGGGCGGCCGGGTTGTTGGACGTGACGGTCAACCGGCCGTCGATGATGTTGTCGTCGACGGTGGCACCGCCGGTGGTGTTCGTGATGCTGACGTCCCGGCCCCAGTAGCCCCCGGAGGCGCAACTGTCGAGGCTGCCGTTCGGGCCGAGCTGCACGGCACCCAGGTTGCCGGCGAAGGTGGCCAGGCCCCGGACCGCGCTGCCGCACACGACACTGCCGGTGGCGCTGTTCAGCACCGAGAGCGTGCCGTCGACGAACGAGTCGTGCACGTCGGTGTAGTACGTGCCGGTGGTGCTGAGGTTGCGCTCCACCTGGGTGCCGCTGTCGAGCCGGACCTCACCGGCGCCGGCGTTGACTGTCCCGACGATCGTGGACTGCTCGACGAACAGGAAGCTGTCGATGGTCGCGGCACCCTTCGGCCGCACCGTCACGTTGCCGGTCCGGGCGTCCCTCAGGAAGGCGCCGTAACCGCCGGCGGCCAGCACCACCTGACCGGCGATCGTCGTGTCGGTGGCGTCCAGGTAGCCGTCCGCGGCGACGCGTACCTCGCCGCTGACGTTGCCACCGGTGACCACCAGGTTGCCGCCGGCGGCGACGGTCACGTTCCCGGTGATCGTGGTGCCGGTGAGCGCGCAGGACTCACCGGCCGGCACGTACAGGTCGTTGGGCACCGTCACCGCACCGCCGGTGCCGATGCAGTGGGTGACCAGGTCGGCGTGCGCGCTGGGCGCCACCGCCAGCACCGAGGCGGTGATGACGGCGCTCACGGTGGCCAGCTTGGCGACGGTACGTCTGGGCATCGTTGTACTCCCTGTCGATGAGGTTCGGTGACTCATGCGCCGACGTCCGATCGGGCTGCGGCCCGGACGATGGCGCCCTGCTGCCGCAGGGTGAGGGTGCCGCCGGCCACCAGGGTGGCGGTGACCGCTTCGACGTGCCGGACGAAGACGGCGTGCCCGTCGTAGGCGGCGCCTTCGTCGATCAGGTCGTTGATGGTGCAGCCGTCGCCGGTGTCGAC
Source organism: Micromonospora sp. U21 (assembly GCF_018070045.1). Taxonomy (GTDB): domain Bacteria; phylum Actinomycetota; class Actinomycetes; order Mycobacteriales; family Micromonosporaceae; genus Micromonospora. Next base: position 165,087 of record NZ_JAGPYK010000012.1, on the reverse strand, counting down.
GTTGGCGACGCCGGTGTCGACGCCATCGATGATCACTCTGGCCCGGGTGTCCGACTCGGGGCAGGCGTCGGTGCCGTCCGCCACCACCGTGAAGGTCGCCGACCGCTCCGCGGAGGCGTTCCCGGCGGCGTCCGTCGCCCGGTAGCGCAGGGTGTGCGCCCCGATGGCGCGGACGGAGACGGGGGCGGCGTACGAGGTCCAGGCGCCGGTGTCGAGCGCGTACTCGATCGAAGCCACACCCGAGTCGTCGTCGGTGGCCGTGACGGTCACGGTCGCACCGCCCACGTACGCGCCGTCGTCGTTCTGGTCGCCGGTGACCGTGGCGGACACCGTGGGCGGGGCGGTGTCCTCGGCCTGCGGCTCGACGACGGTGAAGTGGGACATCTGCTCGGCCGACGTGTTCCCGGCGACGTCGGTCGCCCGGTAGTGCAGCATGTGCATGCCGACGCCGTCGACCACGATCGGTGCGGAGTACGCGGTGAAGGCGGCCCCGTCCAACGAGTACTCGATCGTGGCGACACCGGATCCCGCGTCGGTGGCGGCCAGCGTGGCGGTGGCCGTACCGATGTAGTTGCCGTCGCCGTCCCGGTCGCCGGCCAGGTCGGCCGTCACCACCGGTGGAGTGGTGTCCTCCTCGCTCGGCTCGACGATCCGGAACGACACCGAGCCGACCTCGCTCGTGTTGCCGACCTGGTCGGTGGCGCGGAACTGCACCGAGTGGTCGCCGATCGCGGTGACCGGCACGGGCTGCGTGTACGGCAGGAAGCTGGTGTCGTCGACCTGGTACTCGACGGTCTCCACACCCGATCCGGCGTCGGCGGCCGTGACGGTCACCGTGGCCGTACCGATGTAGTTGCCGTCCTGGTCGCGGTCGCCGGCCACCGTGGCGGAAACTGCCGGCGGCGTGGTGTCGTCGCCTCCGCCGCCGTCGGTGACCACCAGCTCGCCGACCATCTGGCTGTGGCCGGGAATGGAGCAGAAGTACCGGTACCTGCCCGGTGTCAGGGTCACCGTCGCCTGGTGCCGCCCGTTGTTCACGTCGAACGGGTTGGCCAGGATGTTCAGCGTGACGTCGTGGTTGTAGCCGTCGGTGGTGGTGTCGAAGGTCAGCGTGTGCGGCATCCCGGTGGTGTTGCCGGTGGCCGCGCTGTTCTCCCAGATGATCGTGGTCGCTCCGGCCACCGCCTGGGCGGGCGCGGACTTGTAGCGGGTGATGTCGTCGTCGGCGGTCCAGGTCAGCACCTGTTCCGCGACGCGCGGGGCGGCGGAGGCGGGCGCGCCGGCCAACGGGATCACCGTGAGCAGGAGCGCCGCCAGCGCGGCCGTCAGTCGTCGGATCATGGTTTCTCCTAGAGCTCGCGCACGCGGATGTTGCGGAACTCGATCAGATCGTTGTCGCCGTGGTTCTGGAGCCCGATGAAGCCGCTGAGGAACTGCCGCAGATCGGTCGGCGGGTCACCGGCGCGTGAGGACTGCTTGCCCGGCGTGTTGTCGAACTCGTTGATCACCACACCGTTGCGGATCATCGTGTAGTGCTGCCCGACCACGCGGATCTCGTAGTCGTTCCACTGGTCCTTCGGGGTGACGCCGGCCTGGGCGAGCGGCACCGGATCGAAGTTGTAGACCGAGCCGGTCTTCTGCGGTTCGCCGGTCTCACCGTCGTAGATCTGGATCTCGTGGCCGCAGTAGATCGCCACCCACGCGGGCGACGTCCGGGCGGACCCGACCGTGCCGCAGCTACCCGGTGGGCGTTGCTCCAGCGGGATCCGCGGGTCCGGGAACCGGGTGAAGACGCCGCTGTTGGCCCGGCCGGTGCCCGGCGCGATGTCGCGGAACTGCACCTTCAGGGAGAAGTCGGCGAGCTCCTTGGTGTGCCAGAGCATGCCCAGGCCACCGCTGGACCGCAGCGAGCCGTCCGGCTGGATGCCGAACGATCCGGACGGCGCCTGCTGCCAACCGAGCAGCGACTCGGCGGTGCCGTCGAAGAGCGGCTCGTAGCCGGTGTGTCCGTCCCGGCCGATCTCGGACGCGGCAGCCAGGCGGGTCAGCGTGCCGGCTTCACGTGCGGAGAGCAGGTCGTCGTCCTGAAGCGTGCCGATCACCGCGGTCACGTGCCGGACGAAGCTGTTGTGGTCGGCCCAGGTGCTCTCGTCGTCGATCAGGTCGTTGATGGTGCAACCCTGCCCGACCGTGCGGCTGGGCACCTTCGTGTCCGTGTCACCGAGCCACACGGTGGCCCGGTTGTCCGGCACCGCACAGCCCACCGTGACCGTGGTCTGCACCGTCGCCGTCTCCCCGTCGGCGTACGTGACGGTCAGCTTCGCGGTGTAGGTGCCGACCCGGGCGTAGGTGTGCCGGGGGTTCGCCTCGGTCGACGTAGCGCCGTCGCCGAACTCCCACCGGTAGCTGACGCCACCGGAGCGAGATCCGTTGAAGGCCATGGTCAGCGGCTTGTTCTGAACGGCGACCGAACTCGCGGCCGGCGCCGGGGTCGGCGCGCCACCCGTGTAGGTGATCCGGATCAGCTTCTGGTTGGGGTGCAGGCTGAAGAACCCGCCTCCGTAGTCCAGCAGGTAGAGCGCGCCGTCCGGGCCGAACTTGGCGTCCATCCAGCTCTGCAGCCGGGCGTCGCCGTTGCCGCCGGGGATGATGGCCCGCAGCGACTCGGCGAACACCGGCGGGGCCGCACGCGGTACGCCTGCCGGGTCGACGGTGACCGCGATCCGGTTGTTCGCGTTCGACTGGTCACCGATGAGCCACTTGCCGTCCCAGTGCGCCGGCCACGCCACGCCGCTGTTCGTGTCGACCAGATCGCGGTGGTAGGTCGGCCCGGACATGATGGCCTGGCCGCCGCCGCGGAGGTACGGCTGCGTGTAGGTGGCGTCGGCGGCGACGTAGGTCGGAAGCCCGCTGCCGTCCGCCCGCTCCGGGAACACCGGGCCGCCGCCGTCCGGCGAGTACCAGATCATGTTGTCCCGGGCCGGCGGAATGTCCACCAGGCCGGTGTTACGCGGCGACTCGTTCTTCAGGTTGTCGCAGTCGTACCAGCCGGTCAGCACCGTCGCGTCGGTGCTGCTGCGGTCCCGGTACGGCTGCCGGTTGCCCATGCAGTACGGCCAGCCGTGGTTGCCGGCCGAGGTGATGATGGTGGCCGTCTCGTACTTGGCCGGGCCCAGCGTCGGGCTGGGCGACGAGGCGTCAGGCCCCACCCAGCCGGCGGTCAGCCACTGGTGCTTCGGGTCGACCTGCAGGCGGGCGATGTTCCGCACGCCCATCACGTAGATCTCCGGTCGGGTCTTCTCGGTGCCCGGCGGGAAGAGGTTGCCCTCCGGGATGGTGTACGTGCCGTCGGCCTCCGGGTGAATCCGGATGATCTTGCCAGCGAGGTCGTTGGTGTTGCCCGACGTGCGGCGGGCGTCCTGGAACGAGATCCCCTGGTACTCCTGGGTCCAGTTGTTGCCGGAGTAGCCCTGCGATCCCTCGGAGGAGTTGTTGTCGCCGGACCCCACGTACAGGTTGCCCTTGGCGTCGAACGCCATCCCGCCGCCGGAGTGGCAGCAGCTGTGGATCTGCACCGGGAACTGCAGCAGGTCCTTGCGGGTGGCCTGGTCGATGGTCTGCGTCTCGCGGTCGTAGGTGAACCGGGAGACGGTCCGCTGCCCGACCCGCTGCACCCGGTCGATCGACTCGTGCGGCATCCAGTAGACGTAGAGCCAGCCGTTCTCGGCGAACTTCGGGTCCGGCACGATGCCGAGCAGGCCCTCCTCGTTCTTCACCAGCTCGGAGCCGCTACCCCGGTTGCCCATCACCTCCAGGGTGGTGAGCAGCTTGGCCTGCTTGGTGCGCGGGTCCCAGGAGTGGATGGTGCCGCAGCCCAGGCCGACGTTCGGGTTGTTCCAGTCCGCGACCGGGCCGCTCGGGCAGGCCGCCTTGCCGACGTAGAACACCGTGTTGTCCGGGGCGATGGTGAGCCCGTGCGGCTCGCCGATCTGGTCCAGCTGCCCGGTCTGATTGGCCGCGGTGAGCCGCTCCACCTTGTAGTTCGCGGCGATCGTCGCCTGGCAGTCACCGCGCTCCAGGCCGGTCGTCCACTTGAGCGCCCCGGTCAGGTGCGTGCGGAACGCCGCCTCGCCGTAGCTGCCCTCGGTGTGGCCCATGCCCGTGTAGAACGATCGGCCGCCGTCGTAGTCCCGGCACCAGGACACCGGGTGGAACGGGCCGTTGGCGCCCGGTCCCGGGTTGTAGTGCCGCTCCTCGACCTGGGCGACGGTGTGCACCGTGCCGATCGGGTTCGGGTCCCAGTTCTCCCAGCGGTCCGACCGGGTGAGCGTCATCGGCAGCGACGCCGTGGCCGGGTGGTTCCGGTCCAGGATGTTGACGACCGCCCGGTTCACCGCCGGCGGCTCCGGGGTGGTGGTGCTGCCGGTGAACAGGCGCAGGTCGGCGAGCTGGGTCAGCGGTTCGCCGCTGTTCGCGGTGATGTTCAGCCGGAAATGCTTGAACTCCTGCGGCGTGGCGATGTCGAACCGGCGGGTCTGGAACCGCTCCGGGAAGGTCTGGCCGGTGCGCTTGTCCAGATCGGACCAGCTCTGGCCGTCCGTGGAGCCCTGGAGGGTCCAGTCCTTCGGGTCCCGCCCGGAGGAGTCGTTGGCCGACGTCAGCGCATACCCGGTGATCCGCTTGGCCGCGCTCAGCTCGTACGCCACCCAGGCCGTCGGGGTGCGGACGAGCCACTTGGTGCCGGAGTCCCCGTCGGTCAGCTTCTCCTTGGTCTCGTTCGGCGCGTTCTCGCCGCTGGCGGTCACCCGGGCCACCGGCTCGGCCACCGGGATGGCGCCCGCCGGGCGGGTGCCGATCAGGCCGGTGAACCAGGTGGAGTCGACCTGCGCGCGGGCGGCGTCGGCGATGCCGACGAAACCGCCGCCGGCCTTCATGTAGCTCTGCAGCGCCGCTTCCTGGTCACGGTTGAGCGCGGCGCCCGTCGCGGAGAGAAAGACCACGCTGCGGTACGCGGACAGCCTGGCCGTGGTGAACACCGCCGGGTTCGTGGTGGCCGTGACCTCGATGTCGTGGTCCGCGCCGAGTTCCTTGATCGCCTCCGCGGCGCGGGCGACCGGATCCTGCTGCTCCGCCACCGGCCCGTGAAAGACGAGGACCGCTGTCTTGTTCTCCTGCGCCGCCTGTGGTGCGGGTGCCGCCTGCGGTGCGGCTGCTGCCGCGGTGCCCTGCATCAACGTCGCGATGACCGCTCCCGCGGCGAGGGCTCGTCGTAATTGTCTTGTCATCCCCGTCCCCACTCTCGAGTCACTCAGCTGCCGTGCGTGTGGGTGTGGCCCTGGAACCTGTGGATGGCCTCTTCCGCGCCCGGCGGAATGCTGCCGTCGGCGTTGCGCACCAGGAAGATTCCGGCCATGCCGCCATCGGAGTGGGACTGCACGTGGCAGTGGTACATCCACGCACCGGGCCCGACGCCCTCCCCGGCCAGCACCTGGAACCCGAAGGAGCTGCCCGGGTTCAGGTCCTTGTTGTCGATCACGAGGCTCGGGTCGGCCGGGCCCTCGAGCATGCCGGTGCGGTTGTCCGCCCAGCGGTGCGCGTGCAGGTGGAAGGTGTGGAAGGTGCCGCCGTGCCCGATGGCGAGCCACTCCACCCGCTGGCCCAGGTTCGCCTCGAACATCGGCGTGTCCGGCGCCATCCGGTTGTTGATCAACATGTCGTTGAACACGACCGTGAACTGCTTCTCCGGCAGGATGTCGCCGCGACGCCGCACGATCAGCGCGCCGTACAGCCCCTTGGCCACCCCGGCGGTGCCGTGGTCGGTGCCCATCGCGTGGTCGTGGTAGTGCCAGTAGCCGGCGCTGCCCGGCATGAACCGCCGGCCGGACGCGAGGAACATCTCCCGCGAGCGCCACACGTACGTCCGGGTCTCGCCCGGATTGTTGAACGAGGCGTTGAGCGGGCTGCCATCCGAGTCAGTGCTGTAGTCCACCCCGTGCGGGTGGATGGACAGCCGCTGGGTGGTGGTGTTGACCAGGGTGATCTCGAGGGTGTCACCCTCGTAGATCTCCAGCACCGGCCCCGGCACGGTGGCCTGCCCGGGTGCCAGGCCGTACCCGAACAGACCTCCGGGCAGCTGCTCGGCGTAGATGGTGACCTTCTTGGTGATGCCGGCCACGGCCTGGGCCGGGCTGCCGCTGAAGGGGGCGCCGACCGTGGACGCGGTCACGCCGACCGCGCTGGCGGCCAGCACTCCGGTTGTCATGAGCGATCTGCGGGACAGGTGACGGGGGGTGCCGACGGGATGGTCGTCCATGGGACTCCGTTCTCGACCGGACACAGCCGCGACAGGGCAGGGTGCGGCGACCGTCGAGCACAGGAGGGACGGCCCCGCGAGTTCTGAGCCCCGTCGCGGACTTTGCTCGGAAGACTCAGAACTTTCGACTGATGACATCAATCTATGTAGCGGTTCGACGAAAGTAAAGATCCTTCGACGGAAAGGTGCCCGCCGGCAACAGTTTCCGCCCGCTGACCAGCACTTCTGGAGACGCTCCCTGGGCGGCGACCGAGGACGACGACGCCCCCGTCCGGAATGGACGGGGGCAGGTCAGACACGCGGTCCGGCCGGTGGGGTGATTCGAGGATGAGCTGGTCAGGCCGCGGAACGCCCCGACCGCGCCTCGTGCTCGACGGTCGCCGGCCGCTGCTCAACCGCCGGTCCGGCCACCGTCGACGGCCGGCACCCGCTGGCGGTGCCGCGGCTCGCGCAGGAGGCCGCCCAGGACGACCACCGCCCCGACGAGGAGAACCAGCCAGAACCACCGGGAGGTGTCCCACCGCGTCGACCCCGGGCCGGCGAACGGCTGCACGTCGTCCGGCAGGAGTGTCACGGCCGTCGTCGCGAGCAGCAGGCCGGGCATGGCCGCCAGCCCGCCGTGGGTGGGGGCGGAGACCCGGACCGCGACCGCCGCGAAGGCCAGGGTCGCCGCCAGAAGGGCCGCCGCCTCCAGGGCGAGACCGCCGTCCGGCAGAAAGGGACGGGCGTCCACCGGCACCGCCGCCCGGCAGAGCAGAAGCGCCGCGAGCCAGACCACCACCAGGGGAAGGGCGGACAGCGCGATCCGCGTCAGGCGGACCAGGAGGCGGGACGTGGGGGTCACCTGCGTCGTAACGCTGGCCGCGTCGTCCAGCGCGAAGGCCACGCCGAGCGCCACGGTCACCGACACCACCCTGATCAGGGTGACCGCGTACGGGATCTCCATCCGGTAGGAGACCGCCAGCGGCAGCGCGGCGAGCCCGAGGGCCAGCACGCCGCAGAGCACCGGTGGGGCCTTCCGGCTCGACCGGACCACGTGGGGCAGCAACGCCCGCAGCGTCGTCAGCATCGGGCCCCCTGGGCCGCCGGGCCCTGCACCCGCGTGCCCAGCAGGCTCGCCGCCCGCTCGGTGCCGGTCTCCGGTCGGGTCAGTTCGGCCCAGTTGGCCATCACCTGCTGACCCACCTGGTCTGCCGGCCGGTCCAGCAACGACCGGACCACCGAGACCTCCTGCCGGCCGATCGACAGCGCGAGCGACGAGTCCACCAGCGGAAGGACCACGCTGCCGCCGGTCCGGGGCAGCAGGCTGCGCAGCGCCGCGGTCGTCTCCTCGGTGGCCGTGGCCGCGAGCCACAGCACCAGCACCGCGCGGGACCGGCAGACGGAGAGGGCCGAGGCCTCGGTCGGCGGCTCGCCGGTGACCACCCGCGCGGCGAAGTGCCCGGCGAAGCTGAGCATCGCGTCCCCGCCGATCTGGTCCGTGCCCCACTTCGTGCCCACGGGCACCGCGCCCGGTGTACCGGCCCGCGCGTCGTCCGCCGTCCACGCGGCGAGCGGCGGCGAGATGCTGACCGAATCGGTGGTGGTGCCGAACAGGAGGCGCTGCCGGACCACGTACCGGCCGCCGGCCACGTCGGACGGGGTGTGCCGGAGCACACCACCGACCAGCGTCGACCACTGGTCGATACGGCCCTCGAAGTCGCGAAAGGCGCAGTAGGTGACCGCGTCCACCGTCCGACACACCTGCTGTGCGGAGGGCTCCCGCTCGGCGACCAGACGGCGGGCGGCGACGTCCCCGGGCACCGTGACCGACTGCCCGGCCCCGGCGACCACGGCCAGCACGGTGGTGACGCCCACCGCCGTCACGCCGATCCGCCGGTCGATCCGACTGCCGGCGAGGGCCACCGCGCAGCAGAGCACGGCGCAGGCGGCCAGGTAGATCAGGTGGGTCGCCACGGGCCGGTACATGAGGTCCGCCGGCAGGGGCGGCTCGAACTCGTCCTCGATCGCGACGAGACCCCACCACTTGAGCATCGGCCGGCTCAGCGTGACCGCGCCCACCAGCGTGAAGATCGCCATGCCGAGGATCACCAGGGGGCCGACGGCGACCATCGACGTCAGCCGTCCCACGGCGACGCCGGCGACCCCGGCGAGCAGGACGACCAGCGGCCCGGTGGCCAGCTCCAGTGGGGACGGTTGCCCGACCGCCCCGGGCGCGGCGGCGAGATGGGCGATCCGCGCGCCGACGAGGAGCCCGCTGAGCAGCGCCAACGGCAGCGGCACGAGAAGCTGCGCGAGGGCGCGCCGCCACGGCGCCAGCGGGAGCAGGTCGGTGACGGCGGCGACGCCGGACCGCTGCGCCCGGGTGAGGGCGAGGTTGCTCCCGATGAACGCCCCGGCGGCGATCAGCAGCAGCGGCACCTGGGAGTACCGGTCCTCGTCCTGCAGGACAGGGTAGCGGTGCTGAAGGGCCCCGCTACCCCACTCGTAGGCCCACAGGGCGAGGTAGAGCAGGACGCCGGTCAGCACCGCCGGATGACGGAGCAGCCGGACGGCCTCGATCCGGAAGAGGGCGCCGACCGCGCCACGGGGGCGTGGCGACACCGGCAGCGGCGAGGTCGGCGCCGGCGCCAGGCTGGTCCCGGTCACGCCACGACCTGCGTAGCGGCGGACGGGTCGAGCAGCAGGAGGTAACCGTCCTCGAGGGTGGCGGGGAGGAGGTCGGCAGCCGCCGGAGGGACGCCGATGTTGCGGACGGTGCCCACCCCGGTACGCCAGGCCGCCACCGCCTGCGGACTGCGTTCCGCGCTGTGCCAGACCCGGTTCTCGGCCAGCGCCGTCAACCGCGCGGGCGGGCCGTCGAAGCGGACGACGCCCCGGTCCAGCACGATCACCCGGTGGCACAGGGCCGAAACGTCCTCGGTCTGGTGGGTGGAGAGCAGGACGACCCGCCCCTCGCCGAGATCCGCGATCAGCTCGCGGAACCGGAGGCGCTGTTCCGGGTCGAGCCCGACGGTCGGCTCGTCGAGGATGAGCACGCGCGGGTCGCCCACGATGGCGGCGGCGAGGGCCACCCGCTGCCGCATCCCGCCGGACAGCGCCTTGATCCGCTTGCCCCGGTCGTCGCTGAGGCCGACCGCGGCCAGCACCCGGAGGATCTCGTCCCGGCGCTGCCGGCGATCGGTGATCTCCTTGAGAATCGCGACGTAGTCGATGAACTCGTACGCGGTGAAGTTCGGGAAGAAGCCCGGCTGCTGCGGCAGGTAACCCATCCGCCTGCGGGTCGCCAGCCGGCCGGCGGCCGTGAGCGGATCGACGTCGAGGATCCGCACGGTGCCCGAGTCCGGAGGCATCGCGGTGGCGAGAATCCGCAGCAGTGACGTCTTGCCCGCGCCGTTCGGCCCGAGCAGCCCGGTCACTCCCTCACCGGCGGTGAACGACACCCCGGCGAGGGCTGTGTGCCGTCGGTACCGCAGGGTCAGCCCGTCGACGGCGACGAGCTGTCCCGGTGTGGCGTCCGCGGGATGCGACATTCGGGTCCTCCGAGCTGGTCAGGGGGTCAGGACGACGGTGGGCTGTTGGTCGAATCGGCGGCGGCCCAGCGCCAGACCGACGGCTGCGGCCACGGCCACCACGCTCAACGCGGCCTGGCCGGCGGCGGTGACCAGGAGCGACCGGCCGTCGGCGAAGTGGGTTGTGGCGACCAGCAGGGCCAGCCAGCCGGCGCCGGTCACCGCGGCGGCGACGACCGGGTCGACCCGCGCGGTCATCGCCAGGGTGACCAGCGTCAGCGCGAGCATCGGAAGCAGCCAGGCGAGGGTGGCGGAACCGCTTCGGGGCAGTGCCAGACTGGCAGCCGCGGCCAGGCCCGCCGCGACCCCCAGGACCGCGGCGGTGCGCAGCAACGCGAGCCGGAGCCCGTGCACGGGCGCGACCAGGGTGATCTCGTACGTCGGGTCGAACCGGCGTCCGAAGGAGACGGCGACGCCGAGCACCGGGAGCATGGGCGAGATCGCAAGCAGGAGCAGCGACGGCGAATCCAGTGGCGACAGCCGGGCCACGAGAGCCGCGGTGAAGAGCACGAGCCCCGCGGCGATGGTCCAGGAGCGGCGCAGCGCGGGGGTGGCGGCGACCAGCCGGGCGGTCTCCGGGGACACCCCGCACCAGATGAGGGCCCGCTCCGCGGGGCCGCGGCGCGGCTCGTCGAGGGTCTGGTCGATGGTCGACCACAGCCGCTCGTAGCGGGCCGGCGGCGACAGCCGGGTCAGCTCCTCGCGGCACTCCGGGCATCCGTCGACGTGCCCCTCGACGCCCGCCAGGGCGGCGGCGGGCAGGTGGCCCTCGACGTACTCCCGCAGCACCTCGACGGCGACGTGCCCGCCCCCCGGGGCCGCCGCGTCCCGCAGGTCACCCCGTTGGTCGCCTGGTCTGGTCACGCCAGCTCCTCACGTAGCCGTCGACGGGCTCGCCGCACGCGGGTCTTGACCGTTCCGATCGGCACCCCGAGGAGCCGCGCTGCCTCCTCCATGGTGAGGCCGTCCACCGCGGTGACCCGTAGTGCGGTCCGCTGGTCGACGGGGAGCCGGGACAACGCCTGCGCTGGCTCTCCGCAGCCGAGTGTGTCGAGGGTGGAGTCCTCCGCCGACGGCTCGTGCGGGAGGCGCTGGCCGAAGAGCCGGCGTTGCAGCCGGGCGCGCAGCCCGGCGCCGCGCTGGAGGTCGACCATGCGCCGGTACCCGATCCGCCAGAGCCAACCGGCGACGTCATCGACGTCGTCGCGTGGCGGCCGGCTCCAGATCGAAACGAAGACATCCTGGATCACGTCGTCGATGACCGTGCCGTCCGGGCAGCGGTGACCGAGGCGAGCGGCGAGCCACGGGGCGTACCTGCGGTAGAGCTCGGCGCACGCGTGCCGGTCGCGCTCGGCGATGCCGCGCACGAGGTGCGCGTCGCTGGGCGACTCTCGCCGGTCTGCCATCACATACCCCTCGTCGTTCGCCATGGCCGAGATGGTTCGGTCCGTCAGTGTGACACCGATCACAGAGACGCGTCGTCGATCGCCCCTCGTTTCATTTCGCTCACCTTGCCCCCCTTTCCCTGGTCAGTTGTCGATCAGCTTTCGGTCAGATGCGTGATCCACCAACCAGAAGATCATGGAAAGTGAATCAGAATATCGTCGCGGCCGAAAGCCTCATTGCTGCATATCGATTGAGAACGTATTTTCCGAAGGTCTGTCACACGGGGTGGCAGGCGAACGGGAGGAGTGCTCGTGAGGATCCGATCCAGAGGCAGGAAGGCGGCGGCCGTCGGCGCTGTCGCGGCAGGCCTGATCGCGACCGTCGGCGCGGCGCCGGCCTACGCCGGCAACGCTCCAGGCTGCGTCGCGGTCTGGGTTTCGCAGGGAACGGTCACGCAGACCGGCTACGCGCGCAACGACTGCAGCTCCAACGTCCGCATCAAGATCTCCTGGAACTTCGGTGCCGACGGAGCCTGCTGGACCGTCGAACCGGGCTACCAGATCTCGTCGAAGGTGGCCCGGGTTCCCCGGGTCTTCAACGGCGCGGACAACTGCTGATCCGGCACTTCCCAGGGGCCTTCGGTGGGCGGCTCAACCGCCCACCGGAGGCTCCACCCGTTGCGTCGGCACCGGGCCGCGGACCGCTTTCGCGCGCCGTTTCCTGGCGGCGTCAATTCAGTCGCGGAAATGGCCGGATACATTGGCGAACCGGACGCCCGCCCATCATGATCGCGAACAAACCTCGATCAACTCCAGGGCGGGCCGTGGGGCTCGAACCCGCCACCGAGGGGGCAGGTCCTTCTCGGCGATCTGTCCCTGCCATACCTTCGCGACCGATACGTTGCGATGGTGGATACGCCGCTGCGGGAGCCGACCTTCTGGATCCTCACCGCCCTTGCCGGCCCGCCGCTGCACGGGTACGGGATCATCGGAGAGGTGGCGGCCCTTTCCGAGGGTCGGTTATCCATGCGGCCCGGCACCCTGTACGGCGCGCTCGACCGGTTGGTGGACGCGGGCCTCATCAAGGTCGACCGGGAGGAGGTCGTTGACGGCCGCCTGCGCCGCTACTACCGCCTTTCTGGCACCGGCAACGCCACCCTTGCGGCTGAGACCGAGCGCCTGCGACGCAACGTGGAGGCAGCGACCAACCGCCTGGGCGAACTGACGCCCACCGCCCGGCCCATCGCCCCGCGCGCCGTGGGAGGACTGGCGTGAGGGACCTGGAACGCCGCTACCGGCACCTGCTCCGTGCCTACCCCGCCAGTTATCGACAGGCTCGCGGCGCGGAAGTCGTCGGCACCTATCTCGACCTGGCCGCACCCGACCGCCACTGGCCGTCGATCCTCGATGTGGCGGACGTGCTGGCTGCTGGTGGCCGTGAGCGCCTACGCGCTGCCGGCGCTGCCGACCTCATACCGGGCGTACGCCTCGCCGGCTTCCTCAGCTACGTCACCGCGACCGCGCTCGCTGGCTTCTGGGCCGCCGCCGAGGTGGTCACCACTGCGGGCAGGTGGGACTCTCCGTCGTTCGGGCCGTTCGCCACCACCGGCATCGTCGTCTGGGCCGGTTGGTTGCTGGCCGCTGTCGTGCACGCCCTTGGCCCAGCCCGGTGGGTCCGCGGTGCCATCGGGCTGGCGCTCCTGTGCACCGCCGCCGTGGTGCCCGTCGCCGCCGTGTTCGAACTGCCCCGCCCGTACCTGTTCGTTCTGCTTCCTCAGGCGACGTTGGGCCTGTTGGCGCTGGCAGTTTCTCGCCACACGGCGCGACGGCATCGCCTCCTGCCCCTGGCGGTCGCACTGACGGCAGCCCTCATCTCAGTCGGGGTCCTGTCCGGGGAGAGCGCCTGGTTCTACCGGTTCAGTTACGGGGGCGCGTTCCTCCCGGAAGCCGGCGCGGCTCTCCTGCTGACCGCCGTGCTGGCCGCGACCGTGCTGTCTCTACGCGGTGCTTCCCGAGGGCTGTGGGCTCTCCTGGTCCTACTCACCCCGGTCGGACTACTAGCTCTCGACCCCGTCACCGAAAACATCGCCCCCGTCGTCGGGGCTGACTATGCCGACTTCCGCGTCATCACCGGGACGACCGCCGCCACATTCGTCCTGGGTGGAATCACCCTGGCCGCGGCGCTCGCAATCCGGGCACGTTCCAGCGCGACGGTCGACACTCCGGTGATGACCGTGCACGAGCGTTGCCCAACCTGCGGCAGATAGCAATCCACCGGTGCGCAGTTGGGGGCGACGTCGAGCGCCAGCGAGGTTCACGGCAACTCGGCCAACACGTCCTGGTGCTGCCAGACCTCCGTCAGCACCTTCGCCATTGATGTGCGCCCGCATCGCGTGGTGCGATGCGGGCGCCCCATCGAAGCGGTCAGGGGTTGCTGTAGCCGAGGGCGTAGCTGCCCGAACCGCTGTAGGCGTGCGCCCGCCAACGGTAGTAGCCGGCCGTGCCGTTGTAGGTGACGGTCTCGTCCGCCGCAGCTGTGGTGCCCTGCGCCACCACGGTCCAAGCGCTGCCGCTCCACTTCTGCAGGTAGAGGTCGAAGTCGGTGCCGGTCGGGCCGTCGAGGCAGCCACGGTGGGTGCCGGAGGTCGACGAGTAGTAGTAGCTGCCGTTCGGCTGGTAGGCGCTGCCGCCGCTGGACAGCGACCCGGTCACCGAGAACTCGTAGCCGCTGCAACCGGTCGGGGGCGGATTGCCGCCACCGCTGGTCACCAGCGTCCGGCCGTAGGCGGAGAGGATCTCGTTGACCGGCTGGAAGTAGGTGGTGCCGCCGGAGCTGCAGTTGCCGGAACCGCCGGAGGTGACGCCCTGCGCCTGCTGACCGCTGAGCCAGGATCCGCCGGAGTCACCCGGTTCGGCGCACGCGTTGGTGCGGGTCAGGCCGGAGACGGAGCCCTCCGCGTAATTGACCGTCTGGTTGTAGGCCTGCACGGTGCCGCAGCGCCAGCCGGTGGTCGAACCGGAGCGGCAGATGGCCGAGCCGATCGCGGCCACGGTGGAGCCGGCCACGGTCACGTTGCCGCCGGCGTAGTTGTTGACCCACGGCTGCGGGGTCCAGTTGGAGTTGACCGCCACCCAGGCATAGTCGTTGCCGGGGAACGAGGAGCCCTGGAAGCTGCCCTGGGCGACACGGTTGTGGCCGGTCGTGGACCTGCCGGTGTTGCCGCAGTGCCCGGCGGTGACGAAGCCGCCGTTGACGGAGAAGCCGACCGAGCAGCGGCCACCGCCGATGTAGTAGGCGTCGCCGCCGCGTACGTCGTAGAGCAGCCGGGGCTGTTCGGTGGTGCTGACCACCCGTACCGCGGAGGCGTCGACGCCGCTCGCCTTGATGAAGGCACTCGCAGCGGCGACACCGCCGCGTGCCTGCACCACCACGGTGTTGGACCTGACGTCGACGTACCAGCCGGGCACCGAGGCCGGGGACGGCTTGGCGGCCACGGCGTCGAGGCCGTCCTTGACCGCGTCGAGCTTCTTGCCGCTGCGGCTCACCAGCTTGGGTGTGGCGCCGGCGGCGGTCACTTCGGCGGCTCTGACACTGTCGGTGACAGCCACGACCAGCGACTTCGCGTCCGGTGCCAGCCAGGCGCCGGCAAAGGTGGAGCCGAGCCGCTTACGCAGGGCCAGTTCGGTACGGCTGGCCGCGTCGTCGGAGGCGATCCGGGCGCGAGCCGCGGCGGCGGTCAGACCCAGGTCGCGTTGCATGGCGGCGAGCATCTCGGTCGAGGCGGCCTCCCCGGCCGGTGCGACCGGCGTCGCGCCGGTGGGCTTCGCGCCCGCGGGCCCGGCGATGACGATGGCAGCCAGCCCGGCTGGCAGCAGAATCGCTGTTGCCGTACCGGCAAGGAATCGGTTCATCCGAAAACTCCTTCGGGGTTGGCGGAGCTGCGGGTGCGGCCGGAACGATCCGGCACCGGCAGGTGGCCGTAACGTAGAACACATCCATCGAGGTTGGCAGATAGCCTTTGGCTCATACCGCAGCGCCCGGCGGTGTCCGCACCCCCTCGACACCGCCCTGTCGCCGATGCGCGAACCGCCACACGAAGGCTGGACGATCCGCCGCCGATCGCAACGCCGTCATCAGCAGGCGGCAGGCCGGGGCTCATCGGTTGCGTCCGGCACCGGCCGCAACTGCCGACGGACCTCACAACGGCCTCGAATCATCTACGACGACATCTAATTCCAGCGGTGACGATCAGCGGGATGGGCTGGTCGCGGCTGGTGACGATCGCGAGGCAGTCGGGTGAGCGGGCGGTCTTCCCGACGCCCGCGGTCCCGGATACCACCACGGCGCCGCCCCGGTCGACGAGTGCGTCGAGGGCGGTGAGCTCCGCGTCGCGCCCGGTAAACGTCGGTAGGGGGAGGCAGCCCTGTACCTCGCCTATCTGTCGATCCTCGCCATCTTGACAGCGGCTGGGTTCATTCTCAGCGACTGGCCTTGGTCCCGTCCGGCCTCCCCGGACGGGCGGCTGATCGCCCTTGTGGTGCCCGGCAAGGTGATCCGCGGCGGCATCTCTGAGGAGGCCGGGGTTCGGGGCGGAGCCCCGAGGCCTTCAGGGTCTTCCGTCTCGAAGCATGGCCGGCCGGCCCGGCCGATGCGGTTCGTCCGGGTCGTCGGCGGCACGGGTGACCAGGGCTTTTGCTTGGTGGAGCCCACGGGACTCGAACCGATAACCCCTGCCTCGCAAATAGGAGACTGCTGTCGGCTGGCGTCGACTACTGCGGCTGACCTGCTCGTGTCGTCGGCTCGTGTCCGCTCATGACCGCCCGGTCGGCCGGCTTGCCTGTACCAATGGCTGCACAGCCACCTCCTGGCCCCTAGCCTCGGCGAGCCCATCCGGGATGGTTCGGCCTCCACCGTCCGGGACCGTACTCCCGCATATGGGGCTGTTGCTGTCACTGGCTGGCGTGCACGGCGCTGCGGTGCTCCGATACATCACGGGCCGCGTGGAGCCGGGCAGAGCTTCGATGTGGAGTCTGGCCGACATGTGGTTCGGGTGCGCGCGAGTTGGCAGAGCAGCTTGCCGGTCGAGGTGACCTTGGACGGCACCGAGACGGTCACCTTGGAAGCGGCATACAGCGAGCGCTCGTGGGGGTTCACGGAGACGTTCCTACGGCCCGAGGGCGCCCTCGACCTGCGGACGGTGTGAGCTCGCATGACGAGATCAAGTTGTCCACCACGATCCCACCAGGCCCGGGGACCGGGCTTCGCCCCAGCCCGATCCCCGGAGGTACCGCCTCGCCCCCGAGTTCAGGCCGATGCGTAGACCTGCGTCGTCGACCGCCGTCACGCAAGTCCTGCTTGAACGCGGCGAGTCTCCCTCAGTCAGACGTCGTCGGGATGTCAACCCCGACTGTCAGCCTGGCGGAGCATCGCATCTGTTTCGGGGTCGGGCATGAGCTCCCGGACCTCTTGCAGGCAGCGGCAAGCGGCAGCGATCTTGGCAGCCCAGGCGAGCGCCTCCTCGCGTGTGGCCACGTCGACGACCGAGAACCCGCCGATCACCTCCTTGGTCTCCGGGTAAGGGCCGTCGGTGACCGTCCCGTCCGTGGCCACGATGCTCGCCCTCTGCCTTTCGAGTCCGGCGCCGAACACCCACACGCCGGCGTTCACGGCCTCCTGGACCACCTCGTGCGAAGCCTTGCCCACGTCGGGCATCTCCTCCGCGGGGATGTGGTCCATCGCGCCGTCATTGAACGAGATCAAGTACTGCGTCATCCCGTGACTCCCTCGTCCCGGCGGCCTCCTCCGGCCGCCTCTCGCCTGTTCTACGAACGACTCGTCTCGAATTCGACGCTATGCCAGAAGAATCTTGCACGGAATCTCCGGCGCTCGGCGCTCGCGAGCGTCATGTCGCCCCTGTTGGAAACCCATCTCGCGTGAGCGGGGACGGCAAGTCCCTGTTGTCAGGTCTGGTTGCCCCGGCCTCGGGCTGCAAGCGGTTCGGGTACCGCTACATCCGGTTTCATGTTTGCCCAGCTCAGCGCTGTTGGTGGGGCGGGCGGGACTCGAACCCGCGACCGAGGGATTATGAGTCCCCTGCTCTAACCGGCTGAGCTACCGCCCCGACACCGCGCCGGATCTTATCCCGCCCGGCGGTCGGCGGCCAGCATCGAGCCGGCCGGCGCCCATGCCCGCAGCAGCACGATGGGCAACAGGAATATAACAGCGTGCTGCCGACCGCCCGGGACGCCGGGCGGCAGCCGGTCACCCCGCGCGCAGCTCGGCCAGCACCGCCCCGGCGGCACGCCAGCCGCTGGTCAGCGCGCCCTGGATCGATGGGCTGTCGCGGTGGTCCCCGGCCACGAAAAGCCCCTCCCCCAGCGTCACCGGCTTGCGCAGACGCCCCTGCGGCGGCGGCGCGGCGGGTAGCGCGTCCGGGACGGCCACGGTGGTGAGGTGGGTCCAGTCGGCGGTGGACCGGCCGTACAGCCGGGTCAACTCGGCCCGTACGGCCGGCTCGGACGGGGCCGTCGGGCCGACCACCGAGGTGGCCACCAGGTGCCGTCCGGTCGGCGCGTACGTCGGGGCGGCGTTGCTGAGCACCACGGTGTTGGCGACGGTCTCGCGCCGGTCGCCGTCGACGAGCAGGATCGGCTCGGTCAGCGGCGGCTCGGGCGCGCTGTGGTAGTAGGTGGTGTAACTGTGCATCCGTACCGTCGCCAGGGCCGGCAGCAGCGCGGCCGCGGCGGGCGGGTCGACGGCGACCACGACGGCCCGGCAGCGGATGTCGCCGGCCTGGGTGCGGACCCGGCAGGGGGCGACCTCGGCGACCGGGGCGTCCAGGGCGATCAGGTCGGCCGGCAGCGGGTCGGCGACGGCCCGGGGCAGCGCGGCCATTCCCTCGGCGGGCAGCCCGATCCGGCCGCGCGCGAAGGAACGCAGCACCATCGCCAGCACGTGGCTGGAGGTCGCCAGCTCCCGGTCGATGAGCACGCCGGACAGGAACGGCCGCAGCAGCTCCTCGATGAACGCGTCGGACAGGCCGGCCCGGCCCAGCGCCATCTCGGCGCTGGTCTCCGGCGCGCTGAGCAGCCGGGACGCGGGCAGCGTGGCGCAGCCGGTGGCGAGCGCGGCGAAGCGCAGCCGGTCCAGCAGCGAGCCGACCCCGGCCAGCGCGGTGCGTGGCCCGCCGGTCGGCTCGCGCAGTGGGTTGACCAGCCGCAGCAGGTCGTCGCCCTTGCGCACCAGCACGCCGGAGGTGAAGTACCCCAGGTCGAGCCGGTCGGTGTCCAGCAGCGTGCCGAGCCGCGGATAGGCGGTGTTGAGCACCTGGAAGCCGCGGTCGATCAGGTAACCGTCGACGGCGTCGGTGGCGACCCGGCCACCGAGCCGGCTGCCGGCTTCCAGCAACCGCCAGGGCACGCCGGCGCGGTGCAGCCGGCGGGCGGCGGCGAGGCCGGCCAGGCCACCGCCGACGATGACGACGTCGGTCTCAGCGAGCATGGCGGGCCTCCCGCTCACCGTTGGCCCGGGACAACCGGCCCGGCCACCAGATCTTCGGCCCGATGTCGTACGCGAGCGCGGGCACGAGCAGCGACCGGACGATGATGGTGTCGATGAGCACCCCGACCGCGACCGCGGTGCCCAACTCGACCAGCACCACCAGCGGCAGGACGGCCAGCGCGGAGAAGGTCGCGGCGAGCACGATGCCGGCGGAGGTGATCACCCCGCCGGTGACGACGAGACCGGCCAGCACCCCGACCCGGGTGCCACGCCTGACGGACTCCTCCCGGACCCGGCTCATCAGGAAGATGTTGTAGTCGATGCCGAGTGCGACCAGGAACACGAACGCGAACAGCGGGAACGACGCGTCCACCCCGGGGAAGTCGAAGGCGTGGCGGAACAGCAGCGCGCAGAGGCCGAGGGTGGCCGCGAAGCTGAGCAGCACGGTGGCGATCAGCAGCACCGGTGCCAGGAGTGCGCGCAGCAGCAGGGCCAGGATGACCGCGATGACCACGAGCACCACCGGGATGATGACGTTCTGGTCGCGCCGGGCGGCGTCGGAGGTGTCCACGTTGATCGCGGTGAAACCGCCGACCACCGCGTCCGCGCCGGGCACCTGGTGTACGGCGACCCGCAGCTCGCGGATGGTCCGCTCGGCGCCGTCGCTGTCCGGTGGGTCGGCGAGGGTCGCCTCCAGTTGGATCCGTCCGTCGACGACCTTCGGCGCGGCGTTCTCCTCGGGTGGGCGGGCCGACTGGTTGGCGCTGACCGGGCGGACCGCGGCGACGCCGGGCACGCCCTGCGCCACCTGGGCCACCTGCCGGGCGGTCCGCTCGGTGGCGAAGATGGTGGCCGGGCTGCCGGTGCCGGCCGGGTAGTGCCGGGCGATGACCTCCTGGCCGTCGACCGAGTCGGTGCGCTGGGTGAACAGGTCGGACTGGCCGAGGGTGGTGACGCCGAGCTGGGTGAGGCCGAGCGTCAGGATGGCCAGCACGACCGCGGTGCTCAGCCAGACCGGTCGGGCGTGCCGGGCCACGAAGCCGGCGATCCGGCTCCAGATGCCGTGCTCGGCCCGCGGGTCGGCCTGGTCGACCCGGGGCCGCCGCGGCCAGAACGCCCACCGACCGCCGAGCAGCAGCAGCGCGGGCAGGAAGGTGAGCATCACCAGCAGGGTGGCGGCGATGCCGATGGCGGCGACCGGCCCGAGCGCCCGGTTGGAGTTGAGGCTGGACAGCAGCAGGCAGAGCAGGCTGACGATGACCGTCCCACCGGAGGCGAT
Organism: Micromonospora sp. U21; assembly: GCF_018070045.1. Classification (GTDB taxonomy): domain Bacteria; phylum Actinomycetota; class Actinomycetes; order Mycobacteriales; family Micromonosporaceae; genus Micromonospora. The sequence continues at coordinate 145,037 of NZ_JAGPYK010000012.1, read as the reverse complement.
GATGGCCGGGGCGGCGCCCTTCCACGCCGTACGCATGGCGTCCCAGGGGCGGTCGTGCCGGTGCAGTTCCTCGCGGTAGCGGGCGATGAGCAGCAGCGCGTAGTCGGTGCCGGCGCCGAAGACCAGCACGGTGAGGATGCCCTGGGCCTGCCCGTTGAGTTTGAGTACGTCGGCGTCGGCGAGCAGGTAGACGAAGACCGAGGCCAGCGCGTACGACATCCCGGCGGCCAGCAGCGGGAAGACCCAGAGCACCGGGCTGCGGTAGACGATCAGCAGGATCACCAGGACCACGACCAGGGTGACCAGCAGCAGTGGGCCGTCGATGGCGGAGAAGACCTCGATCAGGTCGGCGAGCAGACCGGCCGGCCCGGCTACGTCGACGGTGAGCCCGTCCCGGTCACCGCCGGCGATGCCGCGCAGGTGCTCGACGACCGAGCCGATCTCCTCCCCTTCCGCGTCGTCCACCGGCACGACGACCTGGAGTGCCTGGCCGTCCTCGCTGGGGATCGGCGGGGGCAGCGGGTTGACCACGCCGGGCACCTGGCCGAACCGGGCGACGTCGGCGCTCACGCGCTGCCGGTCCGCGTCCGTGATGCCCGAGATCCGCTCGTAGACGACCAGCGCCGGGATGGTCGGCCGATCGACGAACTCGCCGGCGAGGTCCTGCGCGCGGGTCGCCTCGGCGTCGGTGGGCAGGAAGGCGGCGTTGTCGTTGGTGGCGACCTCGCCGAGGCGCCCGGAGTACGGCCCGGCCACGGCCCCGATCACCAGCCAGGCCAGCACGACCGCCACCGCGATCAGGGTGGCCCGTCCGTGGCCCCCTCGTCCGGACATCCGCATTCACCTCAGGAATCGACGCACCAATCGACGCAGCGGGAGTCTAAGTCGACAGCGACCATCCTGCCGGGCGAGCGCGGCGCGGAGACCCCAAACCGGTCACTCCGGGTGGATCATGGAGTTGTGGTGTCGGGCAAAGGGTACGGATATGGCTCATGCGGGCACCAAGACTCCATGATCGACGCAAGCCTGGGTGCGCCACGAACACGAAGACGCCCGTCGGCGTGCTGCCGACGGGCGCTGAGTGGAGAAGCTCCCCCGATTGGACTCGAACCAATAACCTGCCGGTTAACAGCCGGCTGCTCTGCCAATTGAGCTACAGGGGACCGTGCACCGCACCACCCGGGATCTCCCCGACGCCGTGCGACGGGACAAGAGTACAGGACATCCGGGGGTGGTGGTCCAGTGGGTTCGGCCTCCGGCCCTCCATGATCCAGATGCCCAGGTCCGCAGCCCGGCCCATCGATAATCGGGGCAAATCGTCATCCGGGCACAAGCAGGTATGAGCGGAGAGCAGGATGGGTAGTTAGCTGCGGACAGAGGACGCAGGCGCGAATTGGTCGCTCCCGACGGGGCAGCCCGCCGGGGCGACGGCGCGTCAGGTACGGAAGGAGCCGCCATGCGCGGAAAGATCATGTTTCTTGGCGGGCTGGCTGCGGGATTCGTCCTGGGCGCCCGTGCCGGCCGGGAGAAGTACGAAGAGCTGGTCGTCCGAGGCCGCAAGGTGCTCGACCACCCGACCGTCCAGGAGGCGGCCGGGGTCGCGCAGGCCCAGGCCAACCGGCTCTACAGCGAGGGCAAGGACAAGCTCGGCCAGACCAAGCTGGGCGAGAAGCTGGGCACGGGCAACGGCAGCACCGGCAAGCAGGAGCTGACCGCCGCCGACGACGCGTTCGCCGGCACGCCCGCCACCGTTGGCGCCAAGGCGGGCTCCAGCTCGTCGGGCACCAGCAGCACGGTCGGCACGACCTCCGGGTCGCCGTCGGCCACCACCCCCCGCACGAAGCCGTCCGGCTCGGGCACCAACGCCAGCACGCTCTGACCAACCGCACGTCGACGGGCCGGTCGCCGAAGGGCGACCGGCCCGTGGTCTGTCCGGGTACGGTGACCGCCGCCGGGAGCGGTCAGTCCTTGCTGCTGAACGCGGCGTCGAAGGCGGCGCTCGGGGCGTCGAAGGCCAGGCGGCGGACGAACTGCAACGCCTCCGGGGCGCCGACCAGCCGGTCCATCCCGGCGTCCTCCCACTCGATCGAGATTGGGCCGGTGTAGCCGATCGCGTTCAACGCCCGGAAGCAGTCCTCCCAGGGCACGTCCCCGTGCCCGGTGGAGACGAAGTCCCAGCCGCGGCGCAGGTCCGCCCAGGGCAGGTGGGAGGCGAGCCGGCCACGCCGGCCGTCCCCGGTACGCACCTTGGCGTCCTTGCAGTCCACGTGGTAGATCCGGTCGGCGAAGTCGAAGATGAAGTTCACCGGGTCCAGTTCCTGCCAGACGAAGTGCGACGGATCCCAGTTCAACCCGAACGCGGGCCGGTTGCCGATCGCCTCCAGCGTCCGCTTCGTCGTCCAGTAGTCGTACGCGATCTCGCTGGGGTGCACCTCGTGCGCGAACCGCACCCCCACCTCGTCGAACACGTCGAGGATCGGGTTCCACCGGTCGGCGAAGTCCTGGTAGCCGCGCTCGATCATCGCCGGCGGCACCGGTGGGAACATCGCCAGCGTGTGCCAGATCGACGAGCCGGTGAAGCCCACGACCGTCTTCACCCCGAGCTTCGCCGCGGCCCGCGCCGTGTCCTTGATCTCCTCGGCGGCCCGCTGGCGGACGCCCTCGGGCTCCCCGTCGCCCCAGATCCGGCCCGGCAGGATGTCCTGGTGCCGCTCGTCGATCGGGTGGTCGCAGACCGCCTGACCAACGAGGTGGTTGGAGATCGTGAAGACCTCGAGGTTGTGCTTCGCGAGCGTCTCCCGCTTGCGATCGACGTACGAGTCGTCGGCGAGAGCCTTGTCGACCTCGAAGTGGTCGCCCCAGCAGGCGATCTCCAGACCGTCGTAGCCCCACTCGGAGGCGAGCCGGCAGACCTCCTCGAACGGCAGGTCGGCCCACTGGCCGGTGAAGAGCGTGATGGGTCGCGCCATTGTCCTTCTCCCCTGTTGTGATGGGGATTCCGTGTGCGGACCGGGGCGAGGGTGACCGGTCAGAGCGGTACGCGGCACCGGGACGGGACACCGGTGGGTGCGGAACGCACCTGGGCCCGGCGGGTTGCGCCTCTCACCGGGTCACCGGCCACCGTCACGGTCGCCGCTCCCACCCTATTTCCGCCGGGCCCCATCGCGAAAGCCCCGCCGCCGGATCGTCATTCGGCCACCTCCTCGGGCGCGGGCAGGACAGCCCGGACGAGGAAGCCGCCGCCGGGGCGCGGGCCGGCGGAGAACGTGCCGCCGATCCGCTCGGCACGCCTGCGCACCGCGGTCAGACCCCGCCCGGCGTCCCCGCCCGGCGGCGCGGCGCCGGCGCCGTCGTCGCGTACCTCGATGGTGATGCCCGTGGCGTCGTAGCGCAGCCGGACCGCGACCGGCGCGCCCGGCGCGTGCCGGTGCGCGTTGGTCAGCGACTCCTCGATGATCCGGTACGCCGTCGCGTCGACCGCGCCGGGCAACGGCCGGGGCTGCCCGGCCAGGGTCCAGTGCACCGGCTGACCTGCGGCGAAGCCCTCCACCAGCGCGCCGAGGCGGTTCAGGCTGGGCGCCGGCCCGGCCGACGTGTCCGGTTCCTCGGCTCCGCGCAGCGCCCAGCGCAGCCGGTGCCCCTGCGCCCGCACCATCCGGCGCCACCGCGCGAAACGCCCCATGCCGGTCAAGGTACGGCAGCCGGCTGTGAACCCCGCCTGCGGCGTCCCGACAGTCCGTGGGCACACGGGTGCCATGCCGACCGGCGACGCGGGTTGTCGGCGCGTGGGCGTCCATCGACCGGAGTGCCGTAAGCGCTATACCTCTGAGTCATAGCTATGACTCAGAGGTATAGCGCTTACGGGGACGACGGCATCCCGCCGACCGGGGCACACCCGGCGAAGCGCCGAGGTCGAGTGGCCTGGAGGGGCCGTCCGCTGTGACGGAAAACCCCTCCAGACTCAGCCGGTCAGGGCAGCGTCCACTTCTGGTTGGCCGCGCCGTTGCAGGTCCAGAGGTGCACGATCGTGCTGTCCGCGGAGTTGTTGCCGGAGACGTCGAGGCACTTGCTCGACGACGCGTTGCGCAGGCTGCCGTCGGCCTGGGCCGCCCAGTTCTGCGCGCCGGTGCCGTTGCAGGTCCAGAGCTGGATCTTGGTGCCGTCGGCGGTGCCGCTGCCGGACACGTCCAGGCATTTGCCGAGCGCCTTGATCGTCGAGTTCGGCGTCACGGTCCAGGTCTGCGCCGTACTGCCGTTGCAGGTGTAGATCTGGATCTGGGTGCCGTCGGCGGTGCCGCTGGAGCGGACGTCCAGGCACTTGCCGCCCAGACCCTTGACCGGGCCGACCCCTGGGGTGCCGCCACCGCCACCCTTGACCAGGGTGAAGTCGTCCACGTCGAAGAGCCCGGTGCCGCTACCGGTGAACATGAGGTAGAGGTTCTGGGTGCCGGACGGGACGTTCGACAGGGCGGTGGTGACGTTGGCGAAGGTCGTCCAGCTGCCGGTGTTCGGCACCGCGACCGAGCCGAGCACCGGGCCGGTGGCCGAACCGGTACGCACCTGGATGGTGCCGCCCGCGCCGCCGGAGACGACCCGGGACGTGAACGAGGTGACCCCGGTCAGGTTCACACCGCTGTACGAGGCCCAGTCACCCGGGTCGATGTAGCCGATGGTCTGGCCGCCGTTGGCGCCCGCCTTGGTGAACGGGGTGACGCCGTTGGCCGAGCTGAACGCCTCGGCCTGGACGGTGGTGTTCCCGGGCGGCGGCGTGGTGCCCAGCTCCTTGATCCGGATGTTGCGGAACGAGGCGTCGTCGCCGGTGCCGTGGTTCTGGATGCCGATGTGGCCGGCCAGCGAACGGACCGGGTTCGTGTTGGTGAAGTCATTGATCTTCACTCCGTTGAGGAAGATCTGGAGCCGCTCACCCTCGACCAGCAGCTCGTAGGTGTTCCACTCCCCCGCCGCGTTGAGAGCCGCGTCCCGGGCCGCGATGTCCGCCGATTTGAACGTGTAGACCGCCCCGGTGGTGCGGTCGGCCGCGTCGGTGGCGTCGATCTGGATCTCGTAGCCGTTGTTCACCGCCGACCACGGGTCGCTGGAGGGTGGGAAACCGATGAAGATGCCGGAGTTGTCGTCGCCGGCCAGCTTCCAGTCCAGCTTCAGCGAGTAGTTGGTGAACTGCTTCGCGTTGTACCAGAACAGCCCCATGCCGCCCACCGAGGTGAGGGTGGCGTCGGAGTTGGCGAAGTTGCCCGGGCCGGCCTGCGACCAGCCGGTGGTCGAGCCGTTGTAGATCGGGGTGTAGCCGGTCTCGGGCCGGCAGTCGGCCTTGCTGCGACCGGCCGCGTACCGGATGCCGCCGAGCAGGTGGGCCCGGAAGGCCGGCTCCGCGTACGACGCCTGGGTGTGCCCGCCGCCGGTGTAGAACGACCGGCCGCCGCTGTAGCTCTTGCACCACGAGTGCGGGTGGTCGGCGCCCATCCCGCCACCGGAGTACGACGACTCGTCCAGAGTGGCCAGCACGTGCGCGGTGGACCGGGCGTTGGTCCGGTAGTTGTACCACTCGTCGGTGCGGGTCCAGGTCTGCGGCAGGTGGGCGGTCGCCGCGTGCCCCCGGTCCTCCACCTTGACGTTCGCCTGCTGGATGGCCGGGTGCGAGGCGAACCACGCGCCGACCAGGTTGCCGTAGAACGGCCAGTCGTACTCGGTGTCGGCGGCGGCGTGCACGCCCACGTACCCACGGCCGGAGCCGATGTACGACTCGAAGGCCGTCTGCTGGCTGGCGTTGAGCACGTCGCCCGTGGTGTTGAGGAAGACCACCGCCTCGTACTGGTTGAGGTTGCCGGTGGTGAAGGCGGCGGCGTCCTCGGTGGCGGTGACGGTGAAGTTGTTCCCGGCGCCCAGGTCACGGATGGTCTGGATGCCGACCGGGATCGCGTCGTGCCGGAAGCCGGCCGTCTTGGAGAAGACCAGCACGTCGTAGGGGGCGTCGGCGGCGCTCGCCGGGGTGGCCGGGGTCGTACAGGCGAGGACGGCGAGGACGGCGGTGGCCGCGCCGAGGACGGGTCGCAGGAGTCTGCGCATATCGCTCTCCTAAGAACGGTTAGGAGGGGCCCCTTGTACAACACAGGCGTTAACAAGGGGCCCTCCCTTTCAGATCAGGGCAGGATCCACTTCTGGTTCGCGGCGGCGGTGCAGGTCCAGAGGTGCACGGCGGTGCTGTCCGCCGAGTTGTTTCCGGAGACGTCGAGGCACTTGCCGGACTGCGCGTTACGCACCGTGCCGTCGGCCTGCGCGGCCCAGTTCTGCGCCCCGGTCCCGTTGCAGGTCCAGAGCTGGATCTTGGTGCCGTCGGCCGAACCGCCACCCGAGACGTCGAGGCACTTGCCCAACGCCCTGATCGTCGAGTTCGGCGTGACCGTCCAGGCCTGCGCCGCACTGCCGTTGCAGGTGTAGATCTGGATCTGGGTGCCGTCGGCGGTGGCGCCGGAGCGCACGTCGAGACACTTGCCACCGAGGCCCTTGATCGCGCCACCGCCACCGGTGGACGTGCCGGTGTTGAAGGTGAAAGCGTCCAGGTCGTAGAGCGCGCCGGTGCCCGACCCGGCGAAGGTCAGGTAGAGCGTCGTGGTGCCGGTCGGTGGGTTGGCGATCGACCCCGTCACCGTCGTGAAGGTTTCCCAGCCTCCGGTGACCGGGACCGTGGCCGAACCGAGCACCGTGCCGGTGGCGGAGCCGGCCCGGACCTGGAGAGTGCCGCCGGCACCCGCCGAGGACACCCGGGCGCTGAACGAGGTCACGTTGCCCAGCCGGTACGGCTGGAACGCGATCCAGTCACCGTTGTTGATGTCGCCGACGGTCTTGCCACCCTCGGCCGGGGTCTTGCTGAACACGTTGATCCCGGACGAGGTGCCGAAGAACTCGGCCTGCCGGTGCCGCGGCGGCAGCGTGTGCTGCGTGTGCGTGGTCAGCCCACCGGCGTCGGTGTACTCGGCGTCGAAGATGGCGAAGATGTTCGCCGCGTCGTCGTGCTCACCGTCGACCGGGATGGTGATCGATCCGGAGCAGCCGGTCTTCGAGGTGATCTGGTGCCCGTGCTGGTCGTGCCCGAGGACGTAGGTCATCTTGACCTTCGTGCAGTCGATCGTGCCGTCCTCCGGGTCGGTCACGGTGATGCTGAACGGCACCGTGTCGCCGAAGCTGAACAGCTGCCCGTTGCCGGGGCTGTTGATGGTCACGGTGGGCGCGGTGTTGCCCACGTTGATCACCACGCTGGCGGTGCCGGTGGCGCCCTGCGGGTCCCGCACGGTCAGCGTCGCGGTGTAGGTGCCGTTGGCGGTGTAGGTCTTGGACGGGTTGGCCGCCGTGGAGCTGGTGCCGTCACCGAAGTTCCACGAGTACGTCAGCGCCCCGCCCTCCGGGTCGGACGAGCCGGCCGAGGAGAACGTCACCGCCAGCGGAGCGGCGCCGGAGGTCCGGTTCGCGCTGGCCGTGGCGTTGGGCGCCCGGTTTCCGCCGCCGACGTGGTCGAAGCGGTAGAGCGCGGAGTTGGCGTCGCCGTTGAAGTAGCCGGTGCCGTAGTCGAGCACGTAGTACGCGCCGTCCGGGCCGAACGCCGAGTCCATCACCTGCTTGCCCACCCACGGGAAGGTGTCGATGACGCCCCGGGAGCCGTCGGCGTTGACGTGGATCGGCTTGATCCAGCCACGGCCGAACTCGGTGGCGAAGAACTGCCCGTCGAACGACTGCGGGAACTTCGTCGTCGAGGTGGACGAGGCGTTGTACCGGTAGATCGGGCCGCCCATCGGTGACTCGGAGCCGCCGCCGAACTCGGGCGGGGTGCCGGCGTCGCCGGCGTACCGGATCCAGGCCGGCTTGGCCGCCGGCAGGGTGCCCAGGCCGGTGTTGCGGAACGAGTTGTTGGTGGGCCCGCCGGTGCAGTTGTACTTCGCTCCGCCGGTGTTGCTGGCGAAGTCCCACTCGTTGTACGTCTCGGTGCTGGTGTTGGTGCCGGTGCAGTACGGCCAGCCGTAGTTGCCCGCCGAGGGGACCCGGTTGAACTCCACCTGGCCGGACGGCCCGCGGGTGGCGCTGGTGGAGCCGGCGTCCGGCCCGTAGTCACCGACGTAGACGACACCGGTGGCTTTGTCCACGCTGATCCGGAACGGGTTGCGGAAGCCCATCGCGTAAATCTCCGGCCGGGTCCTGGCCGTGCCGGGCGCGAACAGGTTGCCCGTCGGGATGGAGTACGTGCCGTTCGCGTTCACCTTGATCCGCAGGATCTTGCCGCGCAGGTCGTTGGTGTTGCCGGCGCTGCGCTGCGCGTCGTACCCCGGGTTGCGGTTGGTCCGCTCGTCCAGCGGCGCGTAGCCGGCGGAGTCGAACGGGTTGGTGTCGTCGCCGGTGGACAGGTAGAGGTTGCCGGCGGCGTCGAAGTCGATGTCTCCGCCGACGTGGCAGCACAGCCCGCGATCGGCCGGCACGTCGAGCACGTCGACCTTGCTGGCCTGGTTGATGGTGAAGTTGGCGTTGAGGGTGAACCGGGAGAGCCGGTTGACGCCCTGCCAGGCCGAGAAGTCGGTGCCGGTGGCGGGCGCGTCGCCGCCGGGGGTGGAGAGCGGCGGGGCGTAGTAGAGGAAGATCTGCCGGTTGCTGGCGAAGTTTGGGTCGACCCCCACGCCCTGCAGGCCCTCCTCGTCATGGGTGTAGACCGGCAGGGTGCCGATCACCGAGGTGGTCCCGTTGGCGTCGGTGCGGCGCAGGGTGCCGTTGCGGGCGGTGTGCAGGACCGAGCGGTCCGGCAGCACGGCCAACGACATCGGTTCACCCATGTCGGCCACGCCGCGGGCCAGCTCGACCTGCTGAAAGTCCGTGGCGTTGATGGGGTGGGCCTGGACGGGGGTCGGCCCACCGAGCGCGGCCGGGCCGACGCCGAGCGCGACCGTGCCGACCGCGGCCACCAGGAGCAGTGCCGATCCGGCGGAGAACCATCGTCGGGACCGGTGATTGGGAGCGTCCTTTATGGACATTGGTGTGCTGTCCCTTCCTGACGAATGACTGCCAGGCCGGGCGCGCGCCGTCGCGCCGGATGCCGTAGCGGTGGTGGGATGCGGTCGGCCCGCCGGGTGCGATCCCGGCCGGCCGCGACCACCCGAGGTGGTGGGGGCCACGTGCTCGGAGGTCACCAGTCGATGGGTTACCGCGCCGCCGGTTCACCTCGACGAAACATTGTCGTGTTGGCCACGACACTAAATTGTGGGATGTCGATGTGTCTATACCTTCCGGCGAATCGCCGTGAACTTTCGTCGATTCGATCGAAAGTCGGCAGGCAGCACCGTTCCCCAGACGCCGCAGCGGATGTCCGGGGAACCGTGTCCGGCGAGTGCCGGCGGGTCAGGCGCGGCGGTCGATCGCCTGCGCGGCCAGCGCGACCAGCGCGGAGCGGGCCTCGTCGGCAACCGCCGCGCTCTCCAGCGCGGCCAGCGCGGCCTCGGTCCGGACCCGGATCATCTGCTCGATCCGCTCCCGGGCACCCGTCGCCTCGATGATCCCGCGCAGCTCCGCCGCGCCGTCGGCGTCCAGCGCCGGATTGCCGAACAGCTCCCGCAGCCGGGCGGTCTGCGGCCGGTCGGCGGCGCTACGGACCAGCGCCATCATCACCGTCGGCTTGCCCTCCCGCAGGTCGTCCAGGACCGACTTGCCGGTGACCGCCGGGTCGCCGAAGACGCCCAGCACGTCGTCGCGGAGCTGGAACGCGTCGCCCAGCGGGTCCCCGAACTCGCCCAGCGCGGCGATCAGCTCCGGCCCCGCGCCGGCCAGAGCCGCGCCGATCTGCAGCGGCCGGGTCACCGTGTACCGGGCGGCCTTCATCCGTATCACGGTGAGCGCGCTGGCCACCGAGCCGTCGCCCACCCCGGACACCAGGTCCAGGTACTCCCCCGCGATCACCTCGGTGCGCATCAACGCGAACACCCCGTACCCCCGGTGCACCTGCTCGGTGCTCAGGCCGCACTCGTGGAACATCTGGTCCGACCAGGCCGCGCAGAGATCCCCGCAGAGCAGCGCCGTGTTGCGTCCGTACGCCTCGGGGTCGCCGCGCCAGGACGAGCGGGCGTGCAGATCGGCGAAGAGCCGGTGCACCGACGGTTCGCCCCGGCGGCGGTCGCTGCCGTCCAGGATGTCGTCGTGAATCAACGCGAACGCGTGGAACAGCTCCAGTGCCGCCGCGGCCACCACGATCGGGGTGCCGTCGGCCGCCCCGGCACCGCGCCAGCCCCAGTAGCAGAAGAGCGGGCGCAGCCGCTTCCCGCCGGCGAGCACGAACCGGTACAGCGCGGTGAACACGCCGCGTGGCGCGCCGTCCGGCCAGTCCGGGCCCTGCCGGTCCAGGAACCCGGCCAGCTCCGCGTCGAAGCGCGCCCGCAGCCCGCTCGCGTCGGTGGGCGCGACGGTGACGGTCATGACCCCTCCCCCGGCCGGTCCGCCTCGGCGCCTCCGCCGGGAGTCAGCCCGGCCAGCTCCAGCAGCAGCGCCTTCACCTCGGTGGCCGCGATCCGCTCCCGGGCGACGGCCGGGTCGGAGCAGAGCAGCACCGGGGCGTCCGCCGGGTCGGTCGGCAGCCGACCGTGCGACCCGCGTACCGCCCGCGCCCCGGCGTCCAGGCCGACCGCGCTCATCAGGTAGCGCATGCCCAGCTTCTTACGGGCCAGCGCGATGCCCGCCCGACGCTTCGCCGCACCCGGCGCGGCCGGGTCGAAGAACAGCTCCGCCGGGTCGTAACCCGGCTTCCGATGAATCTCCACCAGCCGGGCGAAGTCCGGCGCGCGGGCGTCGTCCAGCCAGTAGTAGTAGGTGAACCAGGCGTCCGGCTCGGCCACCAGCACCAGCTCACCGGCGCGCGGATGATCCAACCCGTGTGCGGCCTTGCCCTCGGCGTCGAGCACCTCGGCCACTCCGGGCAGCCCGGCGCAGAGCTTCGCCACCGTCGGCACGTCGGCCGGGTCCCGCACGTAGACGTGCGCGACCTGGTGGTCGGCGACCGCGAACGCCCGGGACGTCCACGGGTCGAGGTACTCCATGCCGGCCTGGGTGTGCACCCGCAGCAACCCCTCGGCGCGCAGCAGCCGGTTGACGTCCACCGGTCGGGACACGTCGGTGATGCCGTACTCGGAGAGCACCACGACGGTCGCGTCGCGGGCCCGGGCGGCGTCCAGGAGCGGCCCGAGCACCGTGTCCAGCTCGGCCGCCGCGGCCGCGGCCTGGGGGGAGGACGGGCCGTACCGTTGCAGGTCGTAGTCCAGGTGCGGGACGTAGACCAGGGTCAGGTCGGGCGACGCGTCGGCCAGGATCTGCTCGGCCGCCTGGCAGATCCACCGCGACGAGGGCAGCCCGGCTGTCGGCCCCCAGTAGGTGAACAGCGGGAAGGTGCCCAGCCGCCCGGTGAGCGCGTCGTGCAGCTCCGGCGGGTCGGTGTAGCAGTCCGGCTCCTTGCGCCCGTCGGCGTAGTACACGGGGCGCGGGGTGACCGTCCAGTCGACGTCCGCGCCCATCGCGTACCACCAGCAGACGTTGGCGACGGTGTAGCCGGGCTCGGCCCGACGGGCCGCCTGCCAGAGCTTCTCCCCGCCGACCAGCGCGTTGTGCTGCCGCCACAGCAGCACCTCACCCAGCTCCCGGAAATACCAGCCGTTGCCGACGATCCCGTGTCCGCTCGGCGGTTCACCGGTGAGGAAGGTGGACTGCACCGAGCAGGTCACCGCGGGCAGCACGGTGCCCAGCTCGGCCCGGAAGCCGCCGTCGGCGACCCCCCGCAGCCGGGGCATGTGCGCCAGCAGCCGCGGGGTCAACCCGACCACGTCGAGGACCACGAGTCGCCGGCTCATCGCGCCACCCCCGCCGTGGTCAGCTCCGGGGTCAGGCCCAGGCCGACCAGCTCGTCGCGGGCGAAGGCCAGCTCGGCGGCGATGCCGGTGGCCAGCTCCGCGTCGGTGCCCGGCCGCCGCGCGGCCGGCAGCACCCCCCAGGTGTACGTCTCCACGTCGAGGTGGTCGCAGCCGGCGGCAGGGCCGGCGTAGAGCGCGGCCAGCGCGGCGCGCAGCACCGGCAGGGTGGAACCGAGCGGTTCCTCGGGTGGGGCGTGCAGCGGCACGTGGTAGTGCACCCGCCACGGCCCGGGCAGCGCCGCGTCGAGCGCCTCGTCCAGGTCGTCGGCCGCGTACGCCGGGTCGGCCGGGTCGACCCCGCCGGCGCAGCCGGCCCCCCGGGTCTGGTGCAGGAAGCGCGGCTCCACCCACCGGCGCAGCGCGTCGGCGCCACCGGTCGGGTCGGCCGCCTCGACGGCGGCGGAGACCTGCACCTTGACCACCGGCAGCCCGGCGCTCTCCAGCCGGGCCAGCGCCGCGGCCGGCTCCTCCCAGGCACAGGCGAGGTGGGCCAGGTCGAGGCAGACGCCCAGCCGCTCGGTGTCCATCCCGGACAGCAGCGCGGCGGCCTGACCGGTGCTCTCCACCACGCAGCCCGGCTCCGGTTCGAAGCCGACCCGCACCTGGCGGCCGGTGTCCCGCTGCACCGCGGCCAGGCCGGCCGCGAGCTGGTCCAGCCGGCGCCGGGCGGCGTCGGCCCGCTCGTCGTCCCAGGGCTGCCGCCAGGCCAGCGGCAGGGTGGAGATCGAGCCCCGGGCGGCGTCGTCGGGCAGCAGGTCGGCGAGCACCCGGGCCAGGTCCAGGGTGTACGCCAACCGCTGCTCGGTGGTCCAGTCCGGCCGGTAGACGTCGTGCTTGACCACCGGCGCCTGGAAGGCCGCGTACGGGAAGCCGTTGAGGGTGACCACCTCCAGCCCGCGCGCGTCCAGCTCGGCGCGCAGCCGGCGGCGCAGCGCCGGGTCGGCGGCCAGCTCGGCGGCGACCGGTGCGGCCAGCCACAGGCCGAGGCCGAGCAGGTCGGCGCCGAGTGCCGCGCGGACCGGCACGGCGTAGGTGTCCAGTTGGGCGAGGATGCCGGCGAGTTCCTCGGCGGGGTGCACGTTGGTGCAGTAGCCGAGGTGGACGGTGTCGCCGCCGGCGTGCCGTAGCCGCATCAGCTGCCGCCCCGCAGGATCGAGTTGCCGGTCTCCGGGTCCACGGCCGCGGGCTCCAGGTCGGTCAGGTCGAGCCGACCGGACTGCCCGTAGAACTCGACCGGGTTGCGCCACAGCACCTTGTCGACGTCGTCGTCGGTGAACCCGGCCAGCAGCATCGCCTCGCCGGTGGCCCGGGTCAGCAGCGGGTCCGAGCGCCCCCAGTCGGCGGCCGAGTTGACCAGCATCCGTTCCGTCCCGTACTCCCGCAGCAGGTCGACCATCCGTGGCGGGGACATCTTGGTGTCCGGGTAGATGGAGAAGCCCAGCCAGCAGCCGGTGTCCCGGACCAGCTTGACGGTCACCTCGTTGAGGTGGTCGACCACCACCCGGCCCGGGTCGATGCCGGACTCGGTGACCACGGCGAGGGTGCGCTCGACGCCCCGGGCCTTGTCCCGGTGCGGGGTGTGCACCAGTGCCGGCAGGTCGTACGCCACCGCCAGCGCCAGCTGCGCGGCGAACGCCTCGTCCTCCTCCGGGGTCATCGAGTCGTACCCGATCTCGCCGACCGCGACCACCGCGTCCTTGTCCAGGTAGCGCGGCAGCAGGTCGAGCACCGGCCGGCAGCGCGGGTCGTTCGCCTCCTTGGGGTTCAGCGCCACGGTGGCGTGGTGCCGCACCCCGAACTGCCCGGCCCGGAACGGCTCCCAGCCGATCAGGGAGTCGAAGTAGTCGGTGAACGAGGCGGCGCTGGTGCGGGGCTGGCCCAGCCAGAACGCCGGCTCCACCACCGCGCGGACGCCGGCGGCGGCCATCCGTTCGTAGTCGTCAGTGGTGCGTGAGGTCATGTGGATGTGCGGGTCGAAGATGCGCATCACGCCTCCGTGGGGGTGGGACGGTCGACGGTGCCGGTCCCTCCGCTGTGCGCGGTGAGCCGGTCGAGCAGGTCGGTGGCGTCGGCGGGCAGCTCCCGGCCGGCGGCGTGCCGCTCGGCGGCCAGCGCGGCCAGCATCGCGGCCAGCTCACCGTCGGCGCGGGAGTCGAGGTCGGCCACAACGGCCAGCGGCACGCCGGAGAACACGCACTTGAGCACCGCCTGCCGCCAGGCCGCCGTGTCGAGGTGCCGGGCGTACGGGCCGAGCGCTGCGGCGACCAGCCGGGTGTCGTTGGTCCGGATCGCGTCGTGCAGCAGCGGCACCCCGGCGGCCCCGATCGGCAGCAGCGGCAGGGCACGCAGCACGGCCCGCCGCTCGGCCGCGTCGCCGTGCTGGTAGAGCGTGTCGGCGTGCTCGGCGTGGTCAGCGGGCAGGGCGGTGAGCAGCAGCACCCGGGCCGCGTCGTCAGCCGTCCAGCCGGGTGCGTCGGGCAGTGCGGCCCGGCCGCAGCGCCGGCCGGCGGCCGGAAAGAGCCGGGTGATCGCGCCCGGCTCGGCCGCGACCCGGCGCAGCGCCGTGTCCAGCCAGCCGGGGTCGGGTACGCCCCGCAGCGCGGCCCGTAGTGAATCCGGTGTCATCCCGTCTCCTCCCCTTGTGCTGCTCCGCAGGCACCCCAGGCGCGCCCTTTGCTCTGCTTCACTCCACGCGACGGCCTCTGTCCGGATAGCGGACGGCCACTGTTGCGTCCGTTGAAGCAGAGCAAAGGGCGCCTGCGGGCGCCTCGTCCTTGGTGGGGCGGCCAGTGGCCGCCGTGCTCGCGGTCGCGCTCCGGGCCGCCGCCGTCGCGGCGGCGGCACGCAGGAACTCGATCGACCGGGCGGCCACGGCGGGCGCGGCGTGCGAGTCCCGGGGCAGCTCGACGGCGACCAGCCCGCGGTAGTCGGCCTGCGCCAGGGCGGCCAGCACCGGCGGGAAGTCGATCTCGCCGGAGCCGAACTCCAGGTGCTCGTGCACGCCCCGGCGCATGTCGTCGATCTGCACGTTGACCAGGTGCTCGGCCACCTCGGCGACGCACTGCGGCACCGGCCACGGCTCCAGGCAGCGGCAGTGCCCGATGTCGAGGGTGATGCCGAAGCGGCCCGGGTCGCCGAGCGCCGCGCGCAACCGACGCCAGCCGGCGATGTCCTCGACCAGCATCCCGGGCTCCGGTTCGAAGCCGAGGGTGACACCGGCGGCGTCGGCGGCGTCGACCACGGTGGCGCAGCCGGCCACCAGCCGGTCCCAGGCACTCTGCGCCGGCACCGCGTCGGGGCGGACGCCGGCCCAGAAGGAGACCGCCTCGGCACCCAGGTCGGCGCCGATCCGGACGGCCCGGCGCAGGAACTCGATCCGCCGGGTCGGGTCGTCGTGCAGCAGCGTCGGCGCGTGCTTGTGCCACGGGTCGAGCAGGTAGCGGGTGCCGGTCTCGATCACCACCGCGAGGCCCAGCGCGCTCAGCCGCCGGCCCACCGCCGCGATCCGGCGGGTGAGACCGGGCGCGAACGGGTCGAGGTGGTCGTGGTCGAGCGTGAGCGCCACCCCGACGTAGCCGAGGTCGGCGAGGACGGCGAGCGCGTCGTCGAGCCGGTGGTTGGCGAAGCCGTTGGTGCCGTACCCGAGGCGCAGCGTCCGAGCGTCGGCGGCCGGCGGCGCTTGGCGGGGCTGGGGGGCGGTCACGTCGGGGAGACCTTCCGGGCCAGCCGCCGGCCCAGCGGCGCCGCCGCCGCGACGGCAAGCCCGAGCAGGCCGGCTCCGCCGCGTGCGGTGAGCGCCCCCTGCAGGGCGGGGAGGCCGGTGATCCCGGCGCCGACCGCGGCGCGTACCCGCCCGGCCGACGGGTCCCGGACCACCTGGGCCTGGGCCGCGCCGTAGCGGGCGGCGTACCAGCCGGACAGTATCGCGGGCAGCGCGGCGGCGAGCCCGAGCGAGCGGGCCCGGCCGTCGCCCGCATCCGCCCGGCCGTCGGCCGGACCCGGATCGGCGCGCCGGGCGGCGGCACCGGGGGCTGCGACAGCGGCGCTGGCGGCGACCAGCGCGGTGCCGGCCAGCGTGCGCAGGGGCAGGGCGGCGTCGGCGCCGGTGACCTCGCGGCGGGACAGCGCGGTGACCGTCCAGGTGTGCGCGGCGACGGTCGCCGCCGCCGGCAGCGCCCGGGTCAGCCGACCGCCGGACGCGCCGAGCAGCACGTCCAGCCCCCGGCAGGCGGCCATCACGGCCGGCCCGGCGGCGGTGTTCTTGGCCAGCAGGTCGTACCCCCAGATGGTCGCCGCCAGCGGCACCGCGAGCGCGGCCGCGCGGCGACCGCCCACGGCGGCGGCCAGGCCCACGCCGGCGGCGGTGAGGCCCGCCGCGAGACCGACCGCGGCGGCCGGGGCGACCCGGCCGCTGGGGATGGGCCGCTCGGGCCGCTCGACGGCGTCCAGCCGCCGGTCGGCCCAGTCGTTGGCGGCCATGCCGGCCCAGTAGAGCAGCACCGAGGCGCCGGCCAGGGCGGGGGTACGCCGGCTCAGCGCGCCGGCCGCCGCGGCGCCGGCGACCACGTCGCCGGGGACCGAGAGCGCGGCCGGTGCCCGGACCAGCTCGGCGAGGTCAGCCAACGTTGTCATGGAAGCCGTCCCGGCGGTGGTGCAGCCCACGGGTGAAGTCGACCAGCCGGGCCCACTGCTCGGCCAACGAGTGGGTGGGCGTGCCGAGCGGGTCCTTGAAGAAGAAGCCCAGCTCGGCCAGCGGCCCGACGTGCCCGGCGGCGTGCGCGGCGGCGGTGAGCCGGGCCAGGTCGAGCACCAGCGGTGCGGCCAGCGCGGAGTCGCAGCCGTGCCAGGTGAACTCCATCCGCATCCCGGTGCCGAGGAAGCCGGCGAAGGTGATCAGATCCCAGGCGGTCTTGAAGTCGCCCAGCTCCTCGACGTACTCGATCCGGGTGCCGCCCTGGGGCAGGTAGCCCAGCGTCTCGCCGAGCACCCGCTGCTTGCTCTGCACCTTGGCCGCGTTGGCGGCCGGGTCGGCGAGGGTGGCGCCGTCGCCGCCACCGAGCAGGTTGACCCCGGACCAGGAGCGCACGGCCAGGTTCCGCATCGCGAACATCGGCGCGAGCACCGACTTGACCAGGGTCTCCCCGGTCTTGCCGTCGTGCCCGGCGTACGGCAGCCGGACCTGCTCGGCCAGCGCGGTCAGCGCCGGCAGCCGCAGCCCGGTGGACGGGGTGAAGTCGACGTACGGGCAGCCGGCCAGCAGCGCCGCGTACGCGTACAGGGAGCTGGACGGCAGCACCTCGTCGGGGCCGGTGAGGGCGGCGCGCAGCGCGTCCGGATCGGCGTGCCCGGGATGCGGTGCGGGGGCCGGTTCGGTGGCGGAGACGTTGAGGACCACCACCCGGTCCAGCGCGTGCCGCTCACGGAAGGCGGTGAGGTCGCGGACCACGGCGGCGGCCCGGTCGGCCTGGGTGGCGCCGACCGGCGCGGGACGCAACTCCTGCTCGACGGCGGCCAGCTCGTCGGGGAGCGCGGCGACCAGCCGACCGGGGATGACGCCGCTTTCGGCCAGTGCCTCGGCCCGCTTGCACAGCGGGGTGGTGGCCAGGTCGTGCCCGCCGAAGACCAGATCGGCGAAGGACGGCAGGGCGGGGCCGCGTAGCTCCGGCAGCTCGGTGACGCAGCCGGTCGGCCCGGCCAGGCCGGCCCGCAGCGCGAGCCCTCCGACGATGCTGGTGGTCGCGACGGAACCGCGCGCACCCACCAACCAGACACCTGTTCGCATGGTGCTCCTTCCCATCCAGGAGGAACCGTCGGTCTAACTAAATATAGGAATATCAGAATATTACTCGGAAAGATATGCCTTTGGTGGATGGGCCCCGTCCGCCCGCGCCGCATCGGGATGGCACCGGATTCCGACGTCGGCGTCGGCGGCGACGACGCCGGACCGGCTCCCGGCACGGGTGCGGGCAGACGGGGCTGGTAGGCAGGGTCGGTCGGCGTCTCGACCCTGCCTCCCCCGCATCCGGCGGTCGTCCGGTGCGGCCGGGGAATCCCGGTCCGGTCGCACCGGACGACCGTCCTGCTCGTGCGCCACCGGGCCGTACGGCCCGGCTGCACGCCCTCCGGTGCCGACCTCGTCCCGGCCGCGGGGCGCAAACCGCGGTCGGTCCCTCGCCGGTCGGCTCCGGAAAGCCGGTCGGGCGATGGCGGCGCGAACACCACCATCGCGGATGGTCAGAGGTCAGACGGCCACCGCGGCCAGCGCCGGTTGCACCTCGGTCCAGGAGGAGCCGATCTCCGCCGAACGGGTCACCGCGTCCAGCACGAGCTGGACCTGCAACGCGTCGGCGAAGGATGGAGCGGGGTCGACGCCGGTGGCGACCGCCTCGATGAAGTCGCGCATCTGGTGGGTGAAGGAGTGCTCGTAGCCGATGATGTGGCCGGGCGGCCACCACGCCGACATGTACGGGTGCTCGCCCTCGGTCACCAGGATGCGGCTGAAACCCTGTTCCACGCTGGGCCGGGTGGCGTCGTAGAACTCCAGCTCGTTGAGGCGTTCCAGGTCGAAGACCACACTGCCCAGCGAGCCGTTGATCTCGACACGCAGGGCGTTCTTGCGGCCGGTGGCGAACCGGCTCGCCTCGTACGTGGCCAGGGCACCGCCGTCGAGCCGGGCCACGAAGACCGCGGCGTCGTCGACGGTGACCGGACCGGTGGCCGAGGCGTTGCCGTCGACCGACCCGCTGCCGTCCACCGAGGCCGCCAACCCGCTGGACCCGGCCGGCAACGGCCGTTCCTTGACGAAGGTCTCGGTGACCGCGCTGACGCCGGTGATCCGCTGGCCGGTGACGAACTGGGTCAGATCGATGATGTGCGCGCCGATGTCACCGAGCGCACCGGAGCCCGCCCTGTCCTTCTGCAACCGCCACACCAGCGGGAACTGCGGGTCCACGATCCAGTCCTGCAGGTACGTCGCCCGGACGTGTCGAATCACCCCGAGTCGTCCGTCGGCGACCAGCTGGCGCATCATCGTGACCGCGGGGACCCGGCGGTAGTTGAACCCGCACATCGACCGCACCCCGGCTGCCCGGGCGGTCTCCGCCGCGGCGGTCATCGCCCGCGCCTCGGCCACCGTGTTGGCCAACGGCTTCTCGCACAGCACGTGCTTGCCGGCGGCCAACGCGGCGAGGGCGATCTCGGCGTGACTGTCACCCGGGGTGCAGATGTCGACCACGTCGATGTCGTCCCGGCTGATCAGGTCACGCCAGTCGGTGGTGTACGCGTCCCAACCGAGCCGGTCGGCGGCGTCCGCCACCTTTCCGGTGTCCCGGCCGCAGATCAGCGCCATCCGGGCCCGCGCCGGCAGGTCGTACACGCGGTTCACGGTGCGCCACGCCTGCGAGTGCGCGGCGCCCATGAACGCGTAGCCGACCATGCCGACCCGCAGTTCTTTGTCTGTCGTGGACAAGGTGGGTCTCCCCCCGTGTGTCAGAACCCGAGCTTCTCGTAGCTGCTCGCGTTCTCCTTGGTGATCGTCTCCGAGGCGAGGGTCAGTTCCTTGGGCACCTGCAGCTCCGTGAGGTCGCCCAGGCCCCGGCCCTGGGCGATGAGCCGGGCCAGCGAGATCGCCGACGAGGCCATCGACGGGTTGTAGGTGACCGTTGCCTTGAGCACGCTGTTGTCAGCCTTGATGGCGTCGATCGCGAGCTTCGAACCCGCGCCGCCGACCATGAAGAACTCGGAGCGGTTGGCCTGCTTGATGGCCGCGAGGACGCCGATGCCCTGGTCGTCGTCGTGGTTCCAGATCGCGTCGATCTTCGGCAGCGCCTGGAGCAGCTGGGCCGCCTCGCGCTGGCCGCTGTCCGAGGTGAACTCGGCCGAACGGCGGTTGTTCACCTTGAACCCGTAGGTGGCCAGGGCCGCCGCGAAGCCGGCGCTGCGCTCGACGGTCAGCGGGATCTCCAGACCGGCGATCTCACCGATGACCGGGTTGGCGACACCCTTGTCCTTGAGCTGCTTGCCGATGAAGTGCCCGGCGGACACGCCCATGCCGTAGTTGTCGCCCTTGATGACCAGCCGGGAGGCCAGCGCGTCGGGGAAGACCCGGTCGAGGTTGACGATCGGGATGCCCGCCTGCATCGCCTGGAGGGCGACCGCGTTGACCTCCTTGCCGTCGTGCGGCAGCACGACGATGATGTCCGGCTTCTGGGCGATCAGCGTGCCGAGGGTCGAGCGCTGGGCCTCGGAGGTCGTCCCACCGTCGACCTCTTTGAGCTCCACGTCCGAGTACGCGGCGGCCTGCGCCTTGGCGTTGGCGTGGATCGCGCCCATCCAACCGTGGTCGGCGGCGGGGGCGGAGAAGCCGATGACGACCTTCTTGCCCGGGGCGTTGTTGCCGGCGGCGTCTCCGGCGGCCTTGGTCTGGGTGCTGGCCGCGGGAGTCTCGTTACTGGTGCAGGCGGTGAGCAGGGTGGCGGCGCCGACGGCGGCCCCACCGAAAAGCAACCGACGACGCGACAGGTCGCGACTGTGCTGGGTCATGACGACCTCCTGGGAACGGGATGGAGTTGTTGAGGGTGTGCGGGGTCCGGCCACTGTCGAATGTCTCGACGTCGCCAGGAACAACGTGCGGTGCGTCAGGTTGTGGTGGTGAGCCTGTTCCGCGCGAGGAGCCGAGTGAAGGACTTGAACTGGAACTGCTGGACCAGGACGGCGGCGACGATGATGCCGCCCTTGACCATGTTCTGTGCCTCGATGGAGAGGCCGTTGATGGCGAAGAGGTTGGTGATCGTGGCAAAGATGATCACGCCGAGCAGCGAGCCGACGATCGTGCCCCGACCACCGCTGAGCAGCGTCCCGCCGATGATCGCTGCGGCGATCGCGTCCAGCTCGTAGAGGTTGGCCATCGCCGCCTGGGCAGAGGTGGCCTGGGAGGTGAGCATGATGGCGGCGATGCCGCAGCAGAGGCCGGAGAGCGCGTAGAGCAGCATGGTGTGCCGGCGGACGTTGATGCCGGCCAGCCGTGCGGCCTCCGGGTTACCGCCGACCGCGATGGTCCGCCGGCCGAAGGTCGTCCGGTTGAGCAGGATCCAACCGGCCACCACCACCGCGCCGAGGATGTAGACCAGGATCGGAATCCCGAGCACCTTGCGCGCCGCGATGTCGTTGATGAAGGTGCTGCTCGAGACCTGGGTCTGCTTGTTGGAGATCGACGCCGCGAGCCCGCGAGCGGCCACCAGCATCGCGAGCGTCGCGATGAACGGCACCAGCCGCCCGTATGAGATGAGCACGCCGTTGACCAGACCCACGCAGATGCCGACCACGATGGCGGTGAAGATCATGCCGGCGGCGCCGTAGCTCTGGGTGGCCACCGTGGTGCACCAGACGCCGGCCAGCGCGACGATCGCTCCGACCGACAGGTCGATGCCGCCGCCGATGATCACAAAGGTCATGCCCACCGTGACCACGCCGACGACGGAGGCGAGCTGGAGGATGGCCAGGATGTTGTTCCAGACCCAGGTGGGATCGTCGTAGAGGTCTGGCTTGGTGACTGCGCCGACCAGGATGAGCGCGGCCAGCACCCCGATCAGTCCGAGGTTGCGCTTGGCACCGTCGCCGTTTTCACCCCGCCACCAGGAGAGCCGGCCCCTGGATGCCGCCTTGTCACCGGCCACCGCCGTCTCGGCCGGGTCCACCGGCGGCGACTGCGCCGGAAGCTGCGTGCGCTCCGGTGCCGCGGTGGGTGTGGGAGTCGCGTCGCTCATGCCGGTGCGCCTTCCATCAGGGACCCCGCCATCACGAGGTCGAGCACGGTGTTCTCGTCGAGTTCGCCGGCCGGGGCCTCGCGGACGACCCGGCCCTCCCGCATGACCAGCACCCGGTCGGCCAGGCCGAGCACCTCGGGCACCTCGCTGGAGACCAGCAGCACCCCGACGCCCTGTGCGGCCAACGCCCGGATGACCTGGTAGAGCTCAGCCCGGGCACCCACGTCCACGCCCCGGGTGGGCTCGTCGAGCAGCAGCAGTTTGGTGCCGCCGAGGAGCCACCGCCCGACCACCACCTTCTGCTGGTTGCCACCGGAGAGGGTGCGCACCGGCCGACCGACATCCCGGGGCCGCAGCTCCAGGCTCTCGGCGATCCGGTCCGCCTCGGCCCGTTCCTTGGCGGCGTCGGTGAAGCCGAGCCGCGCGTACCGGCCGAAGGTGGCCAGCGTGACGTTGCGGTAGATCGGTTCGCCGAGCAGCAGCGCCTGGCTCTTGCGTTCCTCCGGGGCCATCCCCATGCCGGCCCGCACCGCCGCGCCGACGCCGGGACGCAGCACCCGCCCGTCCATCCGGACCGAACCGGCCTCCGCGATCCGGGCGCCGTAGATGGTCTCCAGCAGCTCGGAGCGGCCGGAGCCGACCAGGCCGGCGATGCCGACGATCTCCCCGGCGCGGACGTCGAGCGAGACGTCGGCGAACTCGCCGGGACGGGTCAGCCCCTCCACCTGGAGCAGCTCGGCGCCGACCGTGTCGTCGGTCGGCCGGTCCGGGAAGACGTACTCGATGGTGCGGCCGGTCATCCGGCTGACCAGGTCGCGGGTCGGGGTGTCGCGTGCCGGCAGGTTCGCGGCCGTGGTCCGGCCGTCCTTGAGTACGGTGACCCGGTCGCCGATCTCGCGGATCTCCTCCAGGCGGTGGGAGATGTAGATGACCGCGATGCCCTGCGCGGTCAGCTCGCGGATGATCCGGAACAGGTTGCCGACCTCGTCGTGGGCCAGCACGGCGCTCGGCTCGTCCATGATGATCAGCCGTGCCTCGTGCGACAGCGCCCGCGCCATGCTGACGATCTGCTTGCCGGCGGCCGGCAGTGCGCGGACCATCCGCCCGGGCGGGATCTCGCCGTGGCCGAGCCGACCGAGGATCTGCCGGGTGTGCCGGGCCATCCTGCCGCGCCGGACGAACCCGAAGCTGCGGTGCTCGTGGCCGAGGAAGGCGTTCTCCGCCACCGAGAGATCCTCGACCAGGTCGAGTTCCTGGTAGATGGTCGCGATGCCGGCGCGCATGGCGGCCTGCGGATTGGCGAAGGTGACCGGCTCACCGCGCCACTCGACCTCGCCGGAGTCCGGCTGGTGCACGCCGGCCAGCACCTTGATCAGGGTGGACTTGCCGGCGCCGTTCTGCCCGAGCAGGCAGTGCACCTCACCAGCGCGTACCTCAAGCTGCACGCCGTCCAGGGCGCGTACCCCGGGGAAGGTCTTGACCACGTCGGTGAGGCGCAGGACGACCTCACCGGCGACGGTGTCGGCGGGGGCTTCGATCAGCGGCGCGTCGGCGCCGGCGGCCGTCGGCTCGGTGGCGGCGTTCTCCTCGGACTGGGCCACAGTCTCCTCCTCGCTCACGACGGTTTTCCGGCTCGCGACTGCGGGCTCATGAGGCCTCCGCGAAGGCGACGTCGCTGGCGAGCACCGCCGCGCCGGCAACGCCGGCCCGACCGCCGAGCTCGGAGAGCACGACCGGCAGGTTGCCGGTGGCCAGCGGCAGCGAGCGGCGGTAGACCACGCTGCGGATCTCGGCGAGCAGGATGTGCCCGAGCTGGGCCAGCCCGCCGCCGATCACGATCATCGACGGGTTGGTGAAGCTGACCAGGCCGGCGAGCACGCCGCCGACCCGCCGTCCGCCGTCACGGATCAGTTGGATGCAGGTCACGTCCCCCTCGACGGCGCCTTCGGCGACGTCGAGAGCGGTCACCACGCCGCGCATGGCCATCCGGTCGGCCAGCGCCGGCGACACCCCGCTGCGGGCGGCGGCGGTGGCGTCCTTGGCCAGCGCGGCGCCGCTGAACAACGCCTCCAGGCAGCCGACGTTGCCGCAGGAGCACATCGGACCGTGCGCGTCGACCTGAATGTGGCCGATGTCCCCGGCGCAGCCGTCGGTGCCCCGGTAGACCTCGCCGGTGAGGTAGATCCCGCACCCTATTCCGGTGCCGATCTTCACGAAGAGGAAGTCGTCCACCGAGTGGGCCACCCCGCCGTGTCGCTCGCCGATCGCCATGATGTTGACGTCGTTGTCGACCACCGCCGGGCAGCCGTGCTCCCGGCTGAGCAGCTCGCGCACCGGGAAACGGTCCCAACCGGGCATGATCGGCGGCGAGACCGGGACGCCGTCGCGGAAGCTGACCGGACCGGGCACGCCGATGCCCACCGCGTCCAGTCGCTCGTACGCGCCGTCGACCTTGGCCTTGTGCAGCAACTCGTTGACCCGTTGCAGGGTCACCTTCGGCCCGTTGCGGATGTCGGCGGCTTCGGCGTAGTGGGCCACCGGTTCGAGCCGGCCGTTGACCACTTCGACGTCCATCGAGCTGGCGCCCAGGTCGACGGCCGCGAACCGCAGCTTCGGGTTCAGCTCGACCAGCGTGGAGCGCCGCCCGCCCCGGGAGGCGGCGAGCCCGGCTTCGGCGACGTAGCCCAACGCGACCAGTCGATCCAGCTCAGCCAACAGCCGCGGGCGGGGCATCTGGAGCCGGTCGGCCAGCTCAGCCCGGGACACGGCCCCCTCGTCGCGGAGTAACCGCAACAGCCGGACGTGCAGGGGGTCGACGGTCCGCACCCGGACTCACCTCTTCATTGGACTCGTTCACATCGGCTCAATGCCGATGTGTTGTGTCCGACACAGTAGGAGCGTTCCGTGCTGCCTGTCCAGAGCTTCAGCCATTCTGATGCCAACTTTTGTCCGAAAGAACAAAAGCTACTAGTCGATCAAGAAAAGGATCACCGGACGCCCCGGTCCACTCGCCTCGCGTGCCGCCGCCGGACACGCAACCGCCCCACCACCCGATACGCGGGTGGCGGGGCGGTTGACGCGGGCGGTCAGCGGCGGCCGGGGGAATTCCGCTTCTTCCTCAGCTTGCGGTCGTCACGCAGCTCGACGTACGGCTCCTCGTCGGCCGAGTGGCCGGCCGAGATGGCCCGGCTGCGCTCCAGCTCCGCGTCGAACTCGGCACCCAGCAGGATCGCGATGTTGCTCAGCCAGAGCCAGATCAAGAAGATGATCACCCCGGCCAGCGCGCCGTAGGTCTTGTTGTACGAACCGAAGTTGCTCACGTAGAAGGCGAACAGGCCGGAGACCACCAGCCAGATCACCACGGCCAGCACACCGCCCGGGCTGACCCAGCGGAAACCGCCGTGCCGCGCGTTCGGTGAGGCCCAGTACAGGATCGCGAACATCAGGCTGACCAGGATCAGCAACACCGGCCACTTGGCGATGTTCCACACCGTGACCGCCGCGTCGCCCACCCCGATCGCGTTCCCGACCAGCTCGGCCAGGCGACCGGTGAAGACCACGATGACCGCGCAGGCCAGCAGCAGCACGCCGATCACCGCGGTCACGCCGACCCGGATCGGCAGCGTCTTCCAGATCGGCCGCCCCTCCGGCACGTCGTAGATGGTGTTCGAGGTGCGCATGAAGGCGGCGATGTACCCGGACGCGGACCAGAACGCGGCCAGCAGACCGATGATCGCCGCGATGCTGGCCAGCCCGCCGTTGTCACCCGCCTGGTTGATCGCGTCCGTGATGATCGTCTGGATGTTGCCCTCCGGCACCGCCTGCTTGACGGTGTCCTCGACACCCTTGGTGGCGCTCTCGCCGAGCAGGCCGAGGATGGAGATCAGCACCAGCAGCCCGGGGAAGATGGACAGCACCCCGTAGTAGGTCAACGCCGCCGCCCAGTCGGTGAGGCTGTCGTCCTGGAACTCGGTGACCGTGCGGCGCAACGCCGCCTTCCAGCCGCTGCCGGGCAGATCGGTGGGGCTGTCCGGCCCCTCGTCCGGGCCGACGGGCCCACGAGCCGAGTCACGGTCACGCCCGGTGGAAGACTGGTCGGAGGCCATCGCCCCTCCTCATCGTCGTGGTGTCGCCTCCGACATGCCCGAGGAGGGCGATGGATAACCCCTACCGGTAGAGCAACCTACCCATCCGGCGTGAAGCGACCAGCAGGCCGAACGCCATCATCGCCAGCAGGTAGAGCACGTCGAGCAGCCAGGACCAACCGCTGCCGCCCAGCGCGAGACCGCGGATCAGGTGCACCGACCGGTAGAGCGGGGTGACCTCGATCAGCCAGTGCAGCAGGGTCGGATAGGCCTGCGCCGGCACGAAGGTGCCGGAGAAGAGGAAGAGGGTGAACTGGGCGGACCCCATCAGGTCGAAATCCTGCCAGCTGCGCATGAAGGTGGAGAGCGCCATGCCGAGCGCGCCGAACGCGAACCCGACCAGCACCGCAGCCGGAAGGGCGGTCACCGCCCGGGTGACGGTGGTCAGGCCCAGCGCGACCATCACCCCGAGGAACGCGGCCGAGTAGGCGCTGCCCCGCAGCATCGCCCAGCCCAACTCGCCGAGGGCGATCTCGAACGGCCGTACCGGGGTGGCGATCACCCCGTCGTACAGCTTCATGTACTTCATCTTGCCGAAGAAGTTGAAAGTGGTCTCCGCGAGCGCCCCGGTCATCGCCGAGGAGGCGAGCATCGCCGGGGCCACGAACTCGGCGTACGAGACCAGTCGCCCGTCGGGCAGCGGCAGGTCGCCGACCAGCGTGCCGACGCCCACCCCGATCGAGAGCAGGTAGAGCAGCGGCTCCACGAAGCCGGAGAGCAGCAGCAGCCAGTAGACCGACTTCAGCGCCGCGACGTTGCGCTCGACCACCGACGCCGACCGCCGGGACGCGGCGGAGACGTCGACCAGCCGAGGCAGGATCAACGTGACCACGACCACTCCCTAGACGATGAGCTTGCGACGGAACGCGCGCAGCGCCAGCAGCCAGCCGGCGAGCGACCAGGCCACCAGGTAGAGCAGGTGCCCGGCGATCGACCACTGTGGGGCGACGCCGAGCGTGGCCGCACGGCAGACGTCGACGGCGTGCCACAGCGGCGTCACGTACGCCAGCCAGCGCAGCGCCTCGGGCAGCGACTCGACCGGGAAGAACACCCCGGCGAACAGCGTCATCGGGATGACCGCGAACCGGAACAGCATCGCCAGCCAACTGTCGCTGGACACCGACGCGGCGTACGCGAAGGTCGGCGCGGCCACGGCCAGCCCGAGCAGCGCCACCACCGGCAGGGTGACCACCGCCCACGGTGAGCGCAACGCCCCGAACAGCCCGGTGACCAGCAGGAACGCCGCGATCGTGGTGAGCACCCGGAACATCACGAAGCCCAGGTGCCCGGCCAGGATGTCGGCCACCCGCAGCGGTGCCGCGCTCTGGGCGAAGTACGTCTTGATCCACTGGAAGTTGCTGAACACCGGCCACGTCGATTCGCCGACGGTCACCTGGAGGGCGGTCGAGGCGATCAGCCCGGGGACCAGCCAGTCGAGGTAACGCACCCCGCCGACGCCCTGGTCGATGTAGGCGCCGACGCCGAGCCCGAAACCGAGCACGGTCAGCACCGGCAGCAGGAACGAGGAGAACACCCCGGCCCGCCAGGTGCGCCGGTATCCCACCAGGAAGTAGTCGAACACGGCGAGCGCCGGCACCCGTGGCAACGCGGGCCGAGCCCGCTCCCGCGCCGAACCCGCCACGCTCACCACGATCACCTCCGCCACACCACGCCCGTCACCCCGACCTTCCTACCCCCGGGGTACGACAGCCGCCGGTCACCCTACGACGACCCCGCCGGCATGTCGCCCGGGTTTCGCCCTGCTGATCGACTCGACATCCTGGATGTCGGCGTGTGCGCCTCGCCGTGTGGCCCCGACTTTGCCCAAGTCGAGTCGTCCCGACCTGGCTGGCTCGTACGCGCCGGTCAGGCCGGGCGGTACGCGCGGACCAGCGCCTGCACGGCGTAGGCGAGCAGCAGCAGCCCCGCGCCGGTGCCGACCACCAGACCGGCGGACACCGCCGAGGCGAGTGCGGTGACGAGGCCCGCCGCCGCCACCACGCACAGCGCGACACCGAGCGGCCGGAGCAGTGGGTCCCGCAGCAGCGGGGCGAGCGGGAAGAAGTGCAGCCCGACCACCGCGCAGACCAGCACCGGGATGTACTCCGACCAGTCGGCGGCGGCCAGCACGGCGGCGGCCAGCACGGCGGCGCCCAGCCCGGCGGCGGCGAATTCGGCGACGACGATGAGCAGGTACCGCCGGTCGGTCGCCCGGTCCCGTGGGCCGCCCGCGCCCCGGGTGCGGGCCGACAGCACGCCGCCCACCACGGCGGTGAGCAGTGCGGCGATGCTGCCCACCACCAGCAGGGCGCGCAACGGCTGCTCCGCGGACGGCACGCTGAACCAGACCATCGCGAAGACGCCCAGGTACAGGGCGGTCAGCCCGGCCTGGTGCCGGCTGTTGGTCTGCACGTCGGACATGAAACCCCCGTGGTCGACTCTCGGTCGGGCGGGCGCGTTGACCGGGCCCGCCGATGCTACGCATGATCAGCTACGGCCGCACTCCCCGCTCACGGCGCAGCCTCCCCGCCCCAGCCCACCGACCTGCGATCGTTGGCGGCTCAGCAGCTCGACACGCCGGGAAGGTTGCTGCTGAACCGCCAGCGATCGGCCGGCGACCGTCAGTCGACCAGGGTGCGGCCGGTCAGGTGCAGGAAGACGTCCTCCAGACCGCTGCGCCGCACCAGCACGTTGGCCGGACTGAGCCCCAGCGCGGAGACCTCGGCGACCGCCGCGTCGCCATCGGGCACGTACAGCAGGACCCGGTCGGGTAGCACCTCCACCCGCTCCCCCAGCCCGTCAAGCTTGCCGGCGAACGGCTCCTGCGACTCGGCGGCGAAGCGAAGCTCGACCACCTCACGGGTGGAGTGCTGCTCGATCAGTGCCCGGGGCGAGCCCTCGGCGACGATCCGCCCGCCGTCCATCACCACGAGCCGGTCGCAGAGCTGCTCGGCCTCGTCCATGTAGTGCGTGGTGAGCACCAGCGTGACGCCCTGCTGCTTGAGCCGGAACAGCCGCTCCCAGACCAGGTGCCGGGCCTGCGGGTCGAGCCCCGTCGTCGGCTCGTCGAGCAGCACGATCTCCGGATCGTTGACCAGCGCGCGGGCGATGGTCAACCGGCGCTTCATCCCGCCCGAGAGCGGCTCGACCCTGCTGTCGGCCCGCTCGGTGAGCTGGACGAAGTCGAGCAGCTCGGCGGCCCGTTCCCGGGCCGCCCGCCGCGAGATGCCGAAATAGCGGGCGTAGACGGTCAGGTTTTCCCGGACGGTCAGCTCCGGGTCGAGATTGTCCAGCTGCGGGCAGACGCCGAGCCGGGCCCGGATCGCCGGCCCGTCGCGGACCGGGTCCATGTCGAGGATGCGCAGCTCACCCCCGCTCGGTGGGGAGATGCAGCCGACCATCCGCATGGTGGAGGACTTGCCGGCGCCGTTGGGCCCGAGGAAGCCGAACGCCTCGCCCGAGCGCACCTCGACGTCGATGCCGTCCACAGCGGTGAAGTCGCCGAACCGCTTCACCAGCCTCCGAGCCTGAATCAGTGGTCGCCCCGAAGTCACCGCCCGACCCTAGCCGCCGGGTCCGACAGCTCTCCAGGCAAATTCCACCAGGGGGCGGGACGGTGCGGACCCCGATCGCACCGCGACGAAACGCCCTGTCGATGCCCCACCGTCCAGTGGATCGACGTGTATCGTCCCCTCGTGTCGCCCACCCGTTCGCCCGACGGTTCGCCGCCACCCGCACAGCCGGCCAACTCCCCCGCCGACGAGCCCGCACCGGGCGACGGCGGCGCACCACCCCGACCAAGAGCGGCCGAGGCCGGCGCGCCCGGCCCGGCCGGCAGCGCCGAGCAGGCGGGGCAGGCCGACGACGACGCCCGCGTCGACGCCGAACGGGCGACGCGGGACCTGGCCGCCCAGTTCGAGGACGAGAAGCCGGGGCGGGTGTTGTCCGGGCCGGCCGGTCTGCTGCTCACCGCGGCGACGCTGGCGGTCGGCGGGCTCGCCCTATGGCAGGTGTTCCGCCCGCTGGCGCAGGGCAGCAAGTACTACCTGATCTTCTTCCTGGCGGGCGTACTGCCGCTGGTCTTTCTGGTCTACCCGGCCGACCTGCGGCTGGCAGCCCGGCTGCGGGCCCGGCTGCGCCGCACCGGCGGCACCGACCGACCGGTCGGGCCGGGCCTGCCACGTCCGGCACCGGTGCGACCCACCGCAACGGACTGGGCCCTGGTCGCCCTCGCGGTGGCCGGCTGTCTCTATCCCGTGCTGCCGATCTCGATCGGTACGGGCGGCGGCGGCTACAACGCGTTCCTCGACCGGCAGGGCCTGCTCGCGCCGATGGACCTGGTGATGGGCACCGTCCTGTTGCTCCTGCTGCTGGAGGCGTGCCGCCGGACCACCGGGTGGATCCTGCCCGCGGTCTGCCTGCTGTTCCTCGGCTACGGCTACTACGGCGGGCTGCTGCCGCAGGCCTGGCCGGTCGCCCACGCGGGGCTCGACTTCAGCCAACTGATCGACGCGTTCTACAACTCGGACAGCGGCTTCTACGGCACACCGCTGGATGTGGCCGCCTCGTACATCGTGCTGTTCACCATCTACGGCGCGGTGCTGGAGCTCTCCGGAGCCGGGCGGTTCTTCGTCGACCTGTCCGCGGCGGCGTTCCGCCGCTCGCGCACCGCCGCCGGGCGGACGGCGGTGGCCTCCGGCTTCCTACTTGGCACCGTCTCCGGGTCCGGCGCCGCGACGACGGTGAGCATCGGCGCGGTCACCTGGCCGTTGCTGCGCCGCGCCGGCTATCCCCCGGAGCGGGCCGGCGGCATGCTCGCCGCGGCGGGTGTGGGCGCGATCCTCTCCCCGCCGACCCTGGGAGCGGCGGCGTTCATCATCGCCGAGTACCTCGGCGTCTCGTATCTCCAGGTGCTGGGCTGGGCCACCGTGCCGACCGTGCTCTACTACCTCGGCATCCTGCTCGCCGTGGAGATCGACGCCCGGCGCTCCGGCGTACGCCCCGTGGTGATCGACGTCAGCTCGCCGTGGCGCCTGCTGGCCCGGTTCGGCTACCACTTCGCCTCGCTGATCGCCATCGTCGTGCTTCTCGCCGTCGGCGTGTCCGCGACGAGGGCGGTCGTCTTCGCGACCGTCCTGGCGGTCGCGCTCTCCTTCCTGGACCGGGCGCACCGGCTCACCCCGGCCCGGCTGGGGGCCGCGCTCGTCACCGGCGTACGCGGGGTGCTGGCGGTGACCGCCGTCTGCGCCGCCGCCGGCATCATCACGGCCACCACCACGAAGACCGGCCTCGGGCCGCAGGCGGCGGCGCTGCTGATCGGCGGGGCTGAGGCGGTCACCTCGGACCCGACCCTCGTGCTGGTGCTCACCGCGCTGCTCGCGGCCGTCGCACTGAGCCTGCTGGGCCTGGCCGTGCCGGTCACCGCCTCGTTCGTGATCGGCTGGGTGATCGTCGGTCCGGCGCTGCTCGACCTGGGCGTGACGGCGCCGGCGGCGGCGATGTTCGTCTTCTACTTCGCGGTCCTGTCCGAGGTGTCCCCACCGACCGCGCTCGCCGCGGTGGCCGCCGCGGCGGTCACCGGCGGCCGGCTGGTGCCGACCATGTGGCAGACCCTGCGGTACGCCCTGCCGGCCTACCTGACCCCGATCGCCTTCGTGATCACGCCGACCGGGCTCGGGCTGCTCGGCATCGGCGGCGCGCAGCGGATCGCCTTCGCCTGTGTGGTCACCGCGCTCAGCGTGGCCGTGCTCGCCGTCGCCGCCGGTGGTTGGCTGCCCGGCGTCGGCCCCGCCGGCGCCCCGGAACGCGTGCTCGGCGCATTCGCCGGCGTCACCCTGCTCTGGCTCGAACCCGTGCCGGTCACGGTCGGCGCCACGCTGGCCGCCGTCGCGGTGGCGGGCGTGCTCGTACGACGCGGTGCCGCCGGTCGGACCGGCGGGCCGCGAGCCGGATCACCAGCCAACCTCCGGGAGGAGAAACTGTGAGACGAATCGACGTACGGCTCGTTGCGGGCCTGAGTGTGGTGGCTCTCGTCGCGGTCGGCGCGGCGGGTTGCGGGGGCCAGCAGGGCGGCGCGGCCAAGGACGACGCGGCCAGTGAGGTCACCTGTGCGGTGAGCCAGGAGACCCGGGTGGGCATCGCCACCGGAAACGCGACCGGCGTCTACTACGTGGTCGGCAACGCCCTGGCCGGGCAGCTGTCCGGGGCGACCGGTGGCAAGCTCACCGGCACCGCCGCGGAGACCGGCGCCTCGGTGCAGAACGTCGAGCAGCTGGTCAGCGGCCAGTACGATGTGGCGTTCTCCCTCTTCGACACGGCGGTCAACGCGGTGCAGGGCAAGGGCAGCTTCACCGTGCCGCAGCCGGTCGAGGCGCTCGCGCGCATCTACGACAACTACACCCAGGTCGTGGTCCGCAACGACGCTCAGATCGGCTCGGTGGCCGACATGCGGGGCAAGCGGATCTCCACCGGCTCGCCGAAGTCCGGCACGGAGGTGATCGCCAACCGGCTGCTGGAGGCCGCTGGCCTCGATCCGGCCAAGGACATCCGGGCGCAGCGCCTCGACCTGACCAAGACGGTCGAGGGCATCAAGGACGGCAGCATCGACGGCTTCTTCTGGTCCGGTGGCCTGCCCACCGGCGGCCTGACCGACCTGTTCACCACCGCCGGCGACACGGTGAAGTTCATCGACATCGCGCCCCTGCTGCCGAAGATGAACGAGTTGAGCCCCGCCTACCAGGCCGGGACGATCGGCCGGGACGCGTACCGGACGGCGGCGGACACCCCGACGATCGTCGTGCCGAACGTGCTGCTGGTCCGCAAGGACCTGGACGCCAACGTCGCCTGCGCGATCACCCGGACGGTGTTCGACAAGCGGGACGCCCTGGCCCAGGCGAACCCGGCGGCCAAGGGCATCTCCCTGGAGAACGCCCGCAAGACCGAGCCGGTCCCGCTGCACCGCGGTGCCGCCAAGGCGCTGGAGGACCTAAACGCACCCTAACCCCGCCCCGCCCCGCCCCGCCCCGTTGATCTAGGGCATATCGTCGCCAATGGAGATCCACTCACGACGATATGCCCTAGATCAACGTGCTCGACGGTGCGGTGGCGGCGCGGGCGGTGGTGACCAGGCGGTCGGTCTCGGCGATCAGGTCCTCGTTGTCCGGCGCGGTGCCGGGGTCGAGGCGGACGGTCCAGGTCAGACCGTCCACCCCGGCCACCCGCCGGGCCGCGACCCGGGCCGCGCCGCCGGGCACCGGATGGTGCTCCGTGTACGCGACCGAGCGGGTCACCCGGGCCCGCACCTGGTGCGGCAGCTCACCCGGGTCGAGCAGCAGGTAGGTCTCGGCCGGGCCGTCGACGACCACCGTGTAGCCGTCGCGTTCGGCGAGGGTCTCGGCGGGCGTCACGGTCAGCTCCCGGCCGGACCAGACCGCCTTGAGGATGGCGTGCCAGCCGAGCCGGTGCCCCCGGCCGGGCAGCCACAACCCGAGGTTGCTGGCCACCACCACCCCGTCGCCCTCGCCGTTGCCCGCCGCCGCCCAGGCCAGCACCCGCTCGTCGGCGGTCAGCGGCGGCCGATCGGCCGGCGGCAGCTTCGGCTTGCGGCTGAACAGTCCCATCTAGAGGCCTCCCGCAGCCTGCTCGCGCAGCGCCCGGGCGTGCTGCTCCAGGGACAGCAGCTCACCGAACGCGGCGAAGTACTCGTCCTTGTTGTTGACCGGGTTGATCCGCTGGATGCGTGACTTGAGGTCCCGGACCCGGGCGGTCACCGACCCGAACTGCACCCGGGCCATGGTGATCGACACGTAGCGCGGGTCCGGTTCGCCGTCGATCCGCAGTGGTTCGACGGCCAACTCACCGACCAGCGCCGCGGCCGCCAGGTCCTCGCAGGCGTCGCGGACCGACTCGATCCAGACCGCGCCGCCGGTCGCCGACGCGGCACCACCGGCCGCCGCGATGGCCGTTCGCACCGCGACGTGCACCGGGTGGCGGTATTCGGTGGCCTCGACCGCGTCGAACATCGGCCCGGCCAGCACCGGCTGCTGGAGGGCGAGCTTCAACGCCTCCCGCTCGACCATCGACTGCGGGCTGTCCACCGCCGGCTCGGAGCGGGCCGGGACGGGGCGGGCCGGGACGGGGCGGGCCGGGGATGCGGCGTCCCGGGCGGCGGGCGGCGGGGCGGACGCGGCGGCGAGCACCGCCCGCTGCACCGGCTCGATCTCCATGCCGAGGTCCATGGCGAGTTTGCGGACGTACTCCGGGCGCTTCTCCCGGTCCTTGAGCTGCGCGACCAGTGGCGCGGCCCTTCGCATCGCCTCGACCCGGCCGTCGACGGTGTCCAGGTCGTACCGGCTGATCACGTGCCGCAGCGCGAAGTCGACCAGCGGCTCGCGCCGGGCAACCAGGTCGCGGACCGCCAGGTCGCCCTTGGCCAGCCGCAGGTCGCACGGGTCCATGTTGTCCGGGCTGACCGCGATGAACGTCCGGCCCACGAACCGTTGGTCGTCGGAGAAGGCGCGCAGCGCCGCCTTCTGCCCGGCGGCATCGCCGTCGAAGGTGAAGATGATCTCCCCGGCCACCGAGTCGGTGTCCAGCAGGAGCCGGCGCAGCACCCCGATGTGGTCCGCGCCGAACGCGGTGCCGCAGGTCGCCACCGCCGTGGTCACGCCGGCCAGGTGGCAGGCCATCACGTCGGTGTAACCCTCGACGATCACCGCCCGACCCTGCTTGGCGATCTCCCGCTTGGCCTGGTCGATGCCGTAGAGCACGTGCGACTTCTTGTAGATCGGCGTCTCGGGGGTGTTCAGGTACTTCGGGCCGTCGTCGTCATCGAAGAGCTTGCGCGCGCCGAAGCCGATCACGTCACCGGCGAGGTCGCGGATCGGCCAGAGCAGCCGGCGGCGGAACCGGTCGATCAGGGTGCCGGAGCGGGACTCCCTGGACAATCCGGCGGTGACCAGCTCCTGGTGGCTGAAACCCTGTTGGCGAAGGTGTTTGGTGAGCAGGTCCCAGCCCTCCGGCGCGAAGCCGCAGCCGTAGCGCTCGGCGGCGGCCCGGTCGAAACCGCGCTGGGCCAGGAACTCCCGCGCCGGCCGGGCGCCGGCGGTGCTGAGCTGCGCCCGGTAGAACTCGACCGCGGCGGCGTGCGCGGCCACCAGGCGCTGGCGCTGGCCCTGCTGCGGGCGGGGGCGCGGGGTGCCCTTGTCGTCCTCCACGTAGCGCAGCTGGATGCCGGCGCGGCCAGCCAGCCGCTCGACGGACTCGACGAAGCTGAGGTGCTCGGCGTCCATCAGGAACTTGATCGCGTCGCCGCCGGCCCCGCAGCCGAAGCAGTACCAGACGTTGCGGGCCGGGGAGACGTTGAACGACGCGCTCTTCTCGTCGTGGAACGGGCACAGGCCCTTGAGATTGCCGCCGCCGGCGGACTTCAGGGTGACCGTCTCGGAGATCACATCCCCGATCGAGGTGCGTTCCCGGACCAGTGCGATGTCCTCGTCCCGGATCCGCCCAGCCATGCGTCACCCCCTCGCCGTACATCCTGCCCTGCCGCACCGACGACGCGCCGGCCGGGGGACGCCGGTGTGGCGGCGGCCGCTGCCGGCTGTTCCTGATCGCCGCGGCGATCGTCGGGTACGCCGTGCTGCTCAACCGGCGACTCACCGCGGTCCGCGAGGAGTGCGACCGCCGGTCCGGTGGCTGACCGTGCTCAGGCGGCCGGGGCCTCCTCGGCAGCCACCTGCCGGTTCCAGTCGGCCTTGGTCGAGCGCCAGCCCTCATCGTCCATGCCGCGCCGCCAGTAGCCGGAGATGGAGAGCCGGTCGGCGGGCACCCCACGCTCGGCGCGCAGCAGCCGGCGCAGCTCCCGGACGAAGGTCGCCTCGCCGTGGACGAAGGCGTGCACCTGTCCCGGCGGGAACTCCAGCTCCCGTACCGCATCCACCAGCGCGGCGCCCACCGGGCGCTCGCCGCGGTGCAGCCAGGTGAGCTGGACCGCGCCCGGGCTGAGCAGTTTCTGCTCCTCCGCCGGGTCGGCGATCTCCACGAAGACGTGGGCCGGTGCGCCCAGCGGCAGCCGTTCCAGGGCGGCGCCGATCGCCGGCAGCGCGCTCTCGTCGCCGACCAGCAGGTGCCAGTCCGCGTCCGGGCTCGGGGCGTACGCCCCACCCGGGCCGACGAAGTGCACCGGATCGCCCGGACGCAGCGCGGCGGCCCACGGCCCGGCCAGCCCCTCGTCACCGTGGTGCACCACGTCGACGGTCAACTCCTCGGCGAGCGGGTCCCAGCGCCGCACGGTGTACGCCCGCAGCCGGGGCCACTGCTCCCGGGGCAGGTCCCGGCGGATCGCGGCGAGGTCCAGCGGCTCCGGGTACGCGACGCCGGGCGGCGGGAACACCACCTTGATGTAATGGTCGGTGAACTCGCCCACCGGCAGGGCGGCCAGCCCGTCCCCGCCGAGGACGAGCCGGATGAGGTGCGGTGTGGGCCGCTCGGTGCGCAGCACCCGGACCGAGGTGACGTTCCTGGGGCGTT
This sequence comes from Micromonospora sp. U21, assembly GCF_018070045.1. Taxonomy (GTDB): domain Bacteria; phylum Actinomycetota; class Actinomycetes; order Mycobacteriales; family Micromonosporaceae; genus Micromonospora. Next base: position 108,656 of record NZ_JAGPYK010000012.1, on the reverse strand, counting down.
CCGTCATGCCACTTAGGCTAGCCTAATCTTTGCCGTCCCCCGTCGGCGGTGCGTTGCCGCCGACCAGACGGGTGTGCCAGGTCACCGCCGCCGGGTCGGTGAGCGAGGCGACCTGGTCGATCACGACCCGCAGCCGGGCGGCGTCGTCCGGCGCGGTCCGCCACAGCGGGGCGAAGACCGGATCGAGCCCGTCCGGCGCCCGCCGGACCAGCGCGGCCACCAGCTCGGCCAGCATCGTCCGCTGCCGCTCGTAGCGGCCCCGGAAGCCGGGGCGACGCATCACGTAGCGCAGCGCGATGCCCTTGAGCAGGGCGCAGTGGGCCCGGACCAGGCGCGGCACCACCAGGTCGGCCGCGTAGCGGCGGTGCGGGCCGGGGCCGAACCGCTCCTCGGTGGCGGCCACCGCCGCGGAGACGAACCGACCGGTCAGTCCGCTGGTGGTGGACTTCAACGCGGCCTGCGCACGGTGGCTGCCGTCGTACCCGGCGAGCGGGGCCAGCAGCGGGTCCGCCAGCAGCTCGACCAGCACCTCGGCCAGGTCGGCCGGGGACTCCCCGGAGTAGGTGGCCGCCACGTCGGCGCAGAGGGCGGCCCGCTCGTCGGCGTCGGCGAGCAGCGGGCGCAGCGACACGTACCCGCCGTGGATGCCGTCCTCCACGTCGTGCACCGAGTACGCGACGTCGTCGGCCCAGTCCATCACCTGCGCCTCCAGGCAACGCCGGTCGCCGGGCGCGCCGGCCCGGATCCAGTCGAAGACCGGCACGTCGTCGGCGTACACCCCGAACTTCCGCTGGCCGGGCCGGCGCGGCCAGGGGTACTTGCCGATGGCGTCGAGCGACGCGCGGGTCAGGTTCAGCCCGGCGGACGAGCCGTCCGGGGCGAGCACCTTCGCCTCCAGCCGGGTCAGCACCCGCAGCGTCTGCGCGTTGCCCTCGAAGCCGCCGCAGGGCGTGGCGAGCAGGTCCAGCGCCGCCTCGCCGTTGTGCCCGAACGGCGGGTGCCCGAGGTCGTGGGCGAGCCCGGCGACGTCCACCACGTCAGGGTCGCAGCCCAGCCGGGCGCCCATTTCCCGGGCGATCTGGGCGACCTCCAGCGAGTGGGTCAGCCGGGTGCGCAGGAAGTCGTCGGTGCCGGCGGTGTGCACCTGCGTCTTGGTGGCCAGCCGCCGGAACGCCGCGGAGTGCAGCACCCGGGCGCGGTCGCGCTCGTACGGTGACCGGCGGTGGCCGGTGTCCTTGGGGGCCTCCTCGACCAGCCGGGCATCCGCCGCGGCGGACGGTGCGGTCAACCGGTCACTCCTCGCGCTCGCAGAGCTGCCCCTTGCTCGCGACTGCGGGGCTCGCAAACCCGGCTCACTCCTCGCGCTCGCAGAGCTGCCCCTTGCTCGCGACTGCGGGGCTCGCAAACCCGGCTCACTCCTCGCGCTCGCGAAGCACGCAGAACTCGTTGCCCTCCGGGTCGGCCAGCACCGTCCACTCCACGTCGCCCTGGTCGATGTCGACGTGCCGGGCACCCATGTCGACCAGCCGCTCGACCTCGGCCTCCTGGTCGGCGGGCCGTAGGTCGAGGTGCAGCCGGTTCTTCCGCTCCTTGCCCTCGGCCACCGGCACGAAGACCAGGCCGGGGAGCCGATCGGCGGACTGGCGGATCTCCACCTCGTCCGGCTTCTCGGTGATGAGCTGGTAGCCGAGCGCCTCAGCCCACCAGCGGGCCAGTCGGGCCGGATCGCGGGCGTCGACGGTCAGGCTCTCCCAGACGCTGCTCATGCAGTCACCCTTTCCCTCGACGGCGTGCGCAATCGGCGGTGTACGAGCCAGCCAAGATTACGCCCGCCGGAGCCGCCCGGCCTGCCCGCGACGCCTCGCCGGAAGGTCCACAACCGCCGACTGGCCGGGAGTTGTCAGCCGATCGCCGAGGGTTACGGGCTCGCGGGCGGAGGTGGCCACCGGTAGCGTTCCCAGCGCGGAACGTGACCAACCGATCGCACTCAGGGGCCCGACCGGTAGGGAGAGACGCTCGTGGACGCAGACATGGTGGTCGGCACGGAGCTACGCGGGTTGCGTAGGCGCCGCCCCGACATCGCGGGGATCGTGCTGGCCGGCACCGACGGGCTGCTCATCTCCAGCGACCTGCCCAGCACCGATGCCACCCACCTCGCCGCACTCGCCGCGGCGAGCTTCGGTCTGGGTCATCGGGTGGCCGACACGGTCCGGCGGGGCGACTTCCGGGAGTCGGTGGTGCGCACCACCGCCGGCTGCGTGGTCACCTACCCGGCCGGGCGCACGGGCCTGCTGACCCTGGTCACCGTCGCGACGGCGGACGCGCTGGAGGGGCTGCACGAGGAGGCCCGGGCGGTGGCCCGCCGGGCCGGCTCGGTCCTGGACAACCGGGGCGGCAGGGCACCTGCCTCGGCCGTGCCGGACGCGCACGCCCCGCTTGCCGTGCGTACGCCGATGGCCACCCTGCCGGCGCAGCTGCGCCGCGCGGCGCGGCCCACCTGGCGTCGCCCGCCGATCTGACCGCCTGCGCCGGCGGCTGTCCGAGCCGCCGGTCTCCACCACCGCCCGGCCGGCCTCCAGCCGGGCCACGGGCACCCGGAACGGCGAGCAGGAGACGTAGTCCAGGCCGACCTCGTGGAAGAAGTGCACCGAGTCGGGGTCGCCGCCGTGCTCACCGCAGACACCGAGCTTCAGCCCGGGCCGGGCGGCCCGGCCCTCCTCGGCGGCGATCCGCACCAGCCGGCCGACGCCGTCGCGGTCGATCGACTCGAACGGCGAGATGCCGAAGATGCCCAGCTCCAGGTAGCGCCAGAAGAACGCGCCCTCCACGTCGTCGCGGGAGAACCCCCAACCCATCTGGGTGAGGTCGTTGGTGCCGAAGGAGAAGAACTCGGCCGCCTCGGCGATCTGACCGGCGGTCAGCGCCGCCCGGGGCACCTCGATCATGGTGCCGATCAGCACCTCGACCCCGCTGTCCCCGACCACCTCGGCGATGATCTTTTCGGCCTCGGCACGGACCGTCTCCAGCTCCTGCACAGCACCGACCAGCGGCACCATGATCTCCGGCTTGGCGACCCGCCCACTGCGCGCGCAGGTGACGGCCGCCTCGGCGATGGCCCGGACCTGCATCGCGAACAGGCCGGGGATGACCAGGCCGAGGCGGACGCCCCGCAGCCCGAGCATCGGGTTCTCCTCGTGCATCCGCCGGACGGCGGCGAGCAGCGCCTCCTCCTTGGCCACGTCCTCGCCGCGCTCCTGGGCGACTGCCACGTTCACCGCGAGCTGCTCCAGCGGAGGCAGGAACTCGTGCAGCGGTGGGTCGATCAGCCGGACGGTGACCGGCAGGCCGTCCATCTCGCGGAAGATCTCCTCGAAGTCGGCCCGCTGCAACGGCAGCAGCGCCGCCAGCGCCGCCTCCCGCTCGCCCTCGGCTCGGGCCAGGATCAGCCGCTCGACCAGCTCGCGCCGTTCGCCGAGGAACATGTGCTCGGTGCGGCACAGCCCGATGCCCTCGGCGCCGAAGCGCCGGGCACGGGCGGCGTCCGCGCCGGTGTCGGCGTTCGTGCGGACCGCGAGCCGCCGCTTGCCGTCGGCGTGCGTCATGATCCGGTGTACGGCCCGGACCAGCGCGTTGTCGATGTGCTCCGGGTCGAGACTGCCCTCGAAGTACTGCACCACCTCCGACGGCATGACCGGCACCTCGCCCAGGTAGACCTTGCCGGTGGTGCCGTCGATGGAGATCACGTCGTTCTCGGCGACCGTCTCACCGCCTACGGTGAACCGTCTGGCCGGCACGTTCACGTCGATCTCGTCGGCGCCGGACACGCAGGTCTTGCCCATCCCCCGGGCCACCACGGCGGCGTGGCTGGTCTTGCCTCCGCGCGAGGTGAGAATGCCCTTGGCGGCGATCATGCCGTTCAGGTCGTCCGGGTTGGTCTCCCGGCGGACCAGGATCACCGACTCGCCCTCGGCCGCCAGCTCGACGGCCCGGGCGGAGGTGAAGACCACCTTGCCCGACGCCGCGCCCGGCGAGGCGCCGATGCCCTTGGCGACCGGCTGGAACTCGTGGTCGAGCTGGAAGCGGGGAAACATCAGCTGGGCCAACTGCGCGCCGTTGACCCGGTGCAGCGCCTCGTCCAGGTCGATCAGGCCCTCGTCGACGAGCTGCCCGGCGATGACGAACGCGGCGGCGGCGGTGCGCTTGCCGACCCGGGTCTGCAACATCCACAGCTTGCCGCGCTCGATGGTGAACTCGATGTCGCAGAGGTCCCGGTAGTGCTCCTCCAGCCGGGCCATGAAGGAGAGAAGCTGGTCGTAGGACGTCTTGTCCAACTGCTCCAGCTGCTGCAACGGCACCGTGTTGCGGATGCCGGCGACCACGTCCTCGCCCTGGGCGTTGGCCAGGTAGTCGCCGTAGATGCCCTGGGCGCCGCTGGCCGGGTCGCGGGTGAACGCGACACCGGTACCGGAATCGGGGCCGAGGTTGCCGAAGACCATGGTCACCACGTTGACCGCGGTGCCGAGGTCGGCCGGGATCCGCTCCTGGCGGCGGTAGAGCACCGCGCGCTCGGCGTTCCACGACTCGAAGACCGCGCGGATGGCCAGGTCGAGCTGTTCGCGCGGCTGCTGCGGGAACTCCCGACCCGTGTGCTTGAGGAAGATCTTCTTGTACGCGTCGACCAGCCCGCGCAGGTCGTCGGCGTCCAGGTCCAGGTCGTTGTGGGTGCCCTTGGCACGCTTGACGTCGTCGAGGGCGTGCTCGAACTCCTCGCCCGGCACCTCGCAGACGGTCTTGCCGAACATCTGGATGAGACGCCGGTAGGAGTCCCAGGCGAAGCGGTCGTTCCGCCCGGCCTGCGCGGAGAGCCCGACCACGCTCTGGTCGTTGAGGCCGACGTTGAGGACGGTCTCCATCATGCCGGGCATGGAGAACTTGGCACCGGAGCGGACGGAGACCAGCAGCGGGTCCTGCGGGTCACCGAGGCGCTTGCCCATCGCGCGCTCCAGCGACTCCAGGTGCGCCTCGATCTGGCCGGCGAGCCCGTCCGGCTCCCGGCCGGTCGCCAGGTACGCCTGGCAGGCCTCGGTGGTGATGGTGAAGCCGGGCGGAACGGGCAGACCGAGGTTGGTCATCTCGGCGAGGTTGGCGCCCTTGCCGCCGAGCAGGTCCTTGAGGTCCTTGTTGCCCTCGGTGAAGTCGTAGACGTATTTGTGATCGACGGTCTCTTGCGCTGCCACCAGAGCCTCCCACGCGCGCCGGATTGACACTTAACGAAGGTTCAGTTTCCTCATACCCCGGGACGGACCACCGGTAATCCCGGGGTCGACGCCGATCGGTGGGCGAAGGTTAAGCGAACATCGAGTGACCTGGGACCGTTCGGTGACAATAGGCACAGCTACCACGACTATCCGTGTTCGTACCGGTTTTTGGGAACGCTTCCATGCGCACGATCACGCATCCCGGCCTGTCGCCGTACCCTTGACGGCAACACCAGCCGGTGAACCTCACTTTTGCCATAACCGACGCGAATACACCCCCCGGAGCCGCCGCCGTGTCGACCATCCCCTCCCCCGGACCCACCGCCACCCCCGGCGGGTCCGGTGCCACCGGCTCGCTGCCGCTGTCGGCACCCGAGCCGGACGCGGCCACCCTGGCCCGGTCGGCCGAACAGGCCGCCGCCGAGCTGCTCGCCCCGCCGGCCCCGGTCCGGCTGGCCGACGTCGTGCCCGCCCCGCAGCAGGTCGAGCCGGACCCGGCCGAGGACTGGCTGCTGCCGCCCGACGCCGTCATCGTGGCCAGTGCCGACCCCGCCGCGCTGACGGTCGCCGCGCAACTCGCCGAGCTGCTGCGACCGGCCACCGGTTACCCGCTGCCGGTCACCGACACCACCCGACCGGCATCGGCCGGTGGCATCGCGCTCGTGCTGGACGACGACGACAGCCTGGGCACGGAGGGATACCGGCTCGCCGTGACCCGCGACGGCGTCACCATCACCGCGGTCACCAGCAGCGGCCTCTTCCACGGCGCGCAGACCCTGCGCCAGCTGCTACCACCGGCCATCGAGAGCCCGGTCCCGGTCACCGAAAGGTGGGCGCTGCCCGGCGGGACCATCACCGACGCGCCCCGGTTCCCGTACCGGGGCGCGATGCTCGATGTGGCACGGCACTTCTTCGCCGTCGAGGACGTGCTGCGCGTCGTCGACCACCTGGCCCGCTACAAGCTCAACCACCTGCACCTGCACCTGACCGACGACCAGGGCTGGCGGATCGCCGTCGACTCCTGGCCGAGGTTGACCACCGTCGGCGGGGCGACCGAGGTCGGCGGTGGCCCCAGCGGGCACTACACGAAGGCCGACTACCAGCGGATCGTCTCCTACGCCGCCGCCCGCCACGTCACCGTCGTCCCGGAGATCGACCTCCCCGGGCACACCAACTCGGCGCTGGTCGCGTACCCCGAGCTGGCGCCGGACAAGGTCGCGCCACCGCCGTACACCGGCACCGAGGTCGGCTTCAGCTACGTCGACCCCACCGACGAGCGGACGTACGACTTCATCGCCGACGTCTTGGGTGAGGTGGCCGCGCTCACCCCCGGGCCGTGGCTGCACATCGGCGGCGATGAGGCGTTCAAGGTCAAGGGCGAGGTCTACACCGGTTTCATCGAGCGGACGCAGCGGATCGTCGCCGACACCGGCAAGACCGTGGTCGGCTGGCACCAGCTCGCGCCGGCCGCGCACCTCGACGGGCGAGTCCTCCAGTGGTGGGGCACGAACGGCGAAGACCCGGCCACCCTCGACGCCGTACGCCGGGGCGCCCGGCTGATCCTCTCCCCCGGCAACCACGCCTATCTGGACATGAAGTACGACCCGGACACCCCGGTCGGGCAGGACTGGGCCGGCCTCATCGACGTGCGCCGGGCGTACGACTGGGATCCCGGGTCACACGTGACGGGCGTGCCCGACACGGCGGTGCTCGGTGTGGAGGCGCCGCTCTGGACCGAATCGGTCACCTCGCTGGCCGAGATCGAGTTCATGCTGATGCCCCGGCTGCCCGCCATCGCCGAGCTGGGTTGGTCGGCCCGGGCGACGCACGACTGGGTCGGGTTCCGCGACCGGCTGGCCGGGCACGGCGCGCGCTGGGCCGCCGCCGGAATCACCTTCCACCGCGCGCCCGAGGTCCCCTGGGCCGCCGAGCGCACCGGGGCCACCCAGCCGAACCGCCCGCACCTCCCGACCCAGACCGGCCCGGAGACCGACCCCGTCCCACTCACCGGCACGCCCTGACCGCCCCGCCGTCCGCTCTCCCGTCCGCTGCCCTGCACGGGAGACCGGGGTGCGGCACGGGGGACCGGGGTGCGGCCTCGAGCCTCGTCGAGGCGACGTCGTTGAAGGTGCGCCCCGCGACACCGCCGGGTGGTCGCGGGGTGGGTGCGCGGAACGGGTTCGTCGGCCTGCGACACGTGGGCGTCCCGTCCCGTTTGCCACCGCGCGTCCCGTGGCCGGGGCCACCCGCACCGTGGAATCGGGGCCCGGCCCGCGTCGTTACACATGGCAGACCACCGCGGCCCCGGGCCGGTGCGGCAGCCGGCGGGAACACCCACCAGGCCGCCACGGTTACACCCCCCGGACACCCGAGCAGGCCCCCGAGCCGCAGGGCAGATCCCCTTCGAACTTCCCCGTGCGGCGCACGCCCCCTTGTGTGCCGCACGCACCCCCGACCAGAGGAGCACGCCATCATGCGTACCGATCTGATCCGCAAGACCGCTCTGACCGCCGCCGGGCTCGCGTTCGCCGGCGGTGCCATCGCCGGCCCCATCACCCTCGCCTACGCCGCGTCGGACGCCAAGCCGGTCACCCAGACCCAGACCGACCGCAAGGGCCACGGCGACCGCGAGCTGAACGTCCGCTACGAGGCCCAGCCCAACTTCTACTACTGCGGCCCGGCCGCCACGCGTAACGCCCTGTCCGTGCAGGGCAAGAACATCGACGTGGACGCCATGGCCAAGGAGATGGGCACCACCGAGGCCGGCACCGACTCGATCAACGACATCACCCCGGTGCTGAACAAGGAGACCGGCAAGAACGCGTACCGCAGCGTCGAGATCAGCAGCTCCAGCGCTGATGACAAGCAGACCGACAAGCTGCGCGCCGACATCGTGCACACCGTGGACGAGGGCCGCGCTGTGGTCGCGAACATCGCCGGCACCACCACCGACGTGGATGGCGCCGTCCACTCCTTCGAGGGTGGCCACTACATCAGCGTCGTGGGCTACCGCGACGGCGGCGAGACGGTGAAGATCGCCGACTCCGCCGACCCGAACATGGCCTCGTACTGGATCAGCGTGGACAACCTGGCCGACTGGATCGCCACCCGCGGTTACTCGGCCTCCTGACCCGGCGACACAACGCGAAGGGCCGGCCCCACCAGGGGGCGGCCCTTTCGTCGTCGTCCGGATCAGCCACCCGAGTCGTCCAGCTCCGCGTCCTCGGGGACGACGTCGTCGTCCCGGCTCGCGAGCCAACCGTCGGGCAGGAAGACCTTGCCCGGGGAGTTCGTCCGGCCGCGCGGCTGGCCGAGGGCGGCCACCGGGAACGGCTCCGTCGGGTCGAGCTTGCCGAGCAGGTCGTCGAGCTGGGCCAGACTCTCGATCATCGCCAGCGAACGGCGCAGCTCGCCGCCGACCGGAAAGCCCTTGAGATACCAGGCGACGTGCTTGCGGAAGTCGGTGCACCCGTCCCGCTCACCCCGGGCCGGGTTGCGCGCCCCCGCGACGAACTGGTCGACCAGCAGCTCAGCGTGCCGGCGCATGGTCACCGCCACCTCGCCGAGGGTGGGCAGCCGCCGCTCCGGGCGACCGTTGAAGGCGGCCTCCAGGTCGGCGAAGAGCCACGGCCGGCCCAGGCAGCCACGCCCGATGACCACGCCGTCGACCCCGGTGTGTGCGACCATCCGTAGCGCGTCGTCGGCCTCCCAGATGTCGCCGTTGCCGAGCACCGGCACGTCGAGAGCCCGCTTCAAGGTGGCGATCGCGTCCCAGTCGGCGGTGCCCGAGTAGCGCTGCCCGGCCGTCCGCCCGTGCAGGGCCACCGCGGCGACCCCGGCGTCCTGGACGGCGAGCCCGGCCTCGACGTACGTCAGGTGGTCGTCGTCGATGCCCTTGCGCATCTTCACGGTGACCGGCACCCCGGACGGTGCCGCGGCGTCCACCGCGGCCTTCACCAGCCGGGCGAAGAGGCGGCGCCGCCACGGCAACGCCGCGCCGCCACCCCGGCGGGTCACCTTGGGCACCGGGCAACCGAAGTTGAGGTCGATGTGATCGGCCAGGTCGCGCTCGACCACGATCCGTACCGCGGCGGCGGTGATCTCCGGATCGGTGCCGTAGAGCTGGAGGCTCCGCGGCTGCTCGTCCGCGCCGAACGCGATCATGCGCAGCGTCTTCGGGTTCCGCTCGACCAGCGCCCGAGTGGTGATCATCTCGCAGACGTAGATGCCGCCGCCCTGCTCCCGGCAGAGCCGCCGGAACCCGACGTTCGTGATCCCGGCCATCGGCGCGAGCACGACCGGCGGCCACACCTGATACCGCCCGAGGGTCAACGGGCGCAGCACAGGAACGGTCGAGGCAGTCACCGGCCAAGTGTAAGGAAGGGCCCCTGCTTAACGCCTCGTGCATAGGAAGGGCCCCCTGTTAACACGACGCATATCACATGAGCTGGGCGTCGAAACGGTTCTCCACAACGGGCGGGATATCCACAGCGGGGACGGGCCGGGCGGGACAAAGCCCCACTCCGCTGGCCATGCTGCGGCCCATGCGCGAACATCCACCCGAGCTGGCTGCGGTGGTCGAACGCCAGCAGCACATCGCCACCCGCGCCCAACTGCTGGAGGCCGGCTACGACGACATGTACCTGTACCGCCAGGCCCGGCGCGGCCTGTGGCAACGCGTCCTGCCAGCGACGTACGCCCTGGTCACCGGGGTGCTGACCGACGAGCAACGACGGATCTCCGCAGCGCTCTACGCCGGACCGCAGGCCCAGCTCACCGGCCTGGCGGCGCTGACCTGGTACGGCTTCCGGCAGATTCCGCGCAGCACCGACGTACACCTGGTGGTGCCGCACCACGCGCGGCGCCGTTCGGCCGGGTTTGCCCTGGTCCGGCGTGCCCTGAGCCTGGACGCCCGGGCCCGATCGGCCGCGATCTACCCGGTGTGCTCGCCGGCCCGGGCGGTGGTGGACGCGGCCCGCGACCTGCGGCAACCGCGTCCGGTGCGGGCCATCGTCGCCGAGTCCGTGCAGCGCGGGTTCACCGACCTCGCCGCGCTGGACGAGGAGATCCGCCGGGCGCGGCGCAGTCGCACGGCACTGATCAGGATGGCGTACGCGGAGGTGGTTGCCGGGACCCGATCGGCGCCGGAGGCGGAGCTGCGGGAGTGCCTGGCGGGCAGCCCGGTGCTGCCGGAGATCCGGTGGAATCCGCGCCTACGCAGCGCGGACGGGGTGGCGCTGCCGACGCCGGACGGGTATCTCACCGACTCGGCGGTGGCGCTGGAGGTCGACTCGCAGGAGTACCACTTCAGTCCGAGCGACTGGGCACGAACGTTGGATCGGCACAACGAGTTGAGCCGGCACGGCGTCATGGTCCTGCACGTCACACCGGCGCAGCTCCGGCATCACCCGGACCGGATCCGGCGGACCGTCGAGGACGCGTACGAGTCGCGGCGGGGGCTCGGCGCCACCCTCCTGGTACGGGTCGACCCGTCCGACTCGCCCCCGCCGGCTCCGCACCCGTGATCGCGTACGTGCTCGCCGCTCGGGTGTGTGGTGTTAAGAAGGGGCCCCTCCTCTACCGGAGGCGTTAAGAAGGGCCCTTCCTTACACGTCAGCAGCCGGGGAGGCGCTCGATCAGGTAGCGCTCGACCTGGTCCAGGGAGACCCGCTCCTGGGCCATGGTGTCCCGGTTACGAACCGTCACGGCGTTGTCGTCCAGCGTGTCGAAGTCCACCGTGACGCAGAACGGGGTGCCGATCTCGTCCTGCCGGCGGTAGCGGCGGCCAATCGCCTGCGAGTCGTCGAACTCCACCACCCAGCGCTTGCGCAGCAGCGCGGCGAGGTCCTTCGCCTTCGGTGACAGCGCCTCGTTGCGGGACAGCGGCAGCACCGCCACCTTGACCGGGGCCAGTCGCGGGTCGAACCGCATCACGGTGCGCTTGTCCACGCCGCCCTTGGTGTTCGGCGCCTCGTCCTCGTCGTACGCCTCCAGGAGGAAGGCGAGCACCGCGCGGGTCAGACCCGCGGCCGGCTCGATGACGTACGGCATCCAGCGCTCACCCTTGCTCTGGTCGAAGTACGACAGGTCGACGCCGGAGTGCTTGCTGTGCGTGGAGAGGTCGAAGTCGGTGCGGTTGGCGACACCCTCCAGCTCGGCGAACTCGCTGCCGCCGAACTGGAAGCGGTACTCGATGTCCACCGTCCGCTTCGAGTAGTGCGACAGCTTCTCCTTGGGGTGCTCGTAGAGCCGCAGGTTGTCCGCCGACAGGCCGAGGTCGAGGTACCAGTTCCAGCGCTCCTGGAGCCAGTAGTCGTGCCACTGCTCGTCGGTGCCCGGCTCGACGAAGAACTCCATCTCCATCTGCTCGAACTCCCGCGTACGGAAGATGAAGTTGCCCGGGGTGATCTCGTTGCGGAACGACTTGCCGGTCTGCGCGATGCCGAACGGCGGCTTCTTGCGGGCGACCGTCTCGACGTTCTTGTAGTTGACGAAGATGCCCTGCGCGGTCTCCGGGCGCAGGTAGTGCAGCCCTTCGTCGCTCTCCACCGGGCCCAGGTAGGTCTTCATCAGGCCGTTGAACATCTTCGGCTCGGTGAAGGTGCCCTTGTTGCCGCAGTTGGGGCAGTTGAGCTCGGCGAGCGAGGTCAACGGCTTACCGTGCTTCTCGGCGTACGCCTCTTCGAGGTGGTCCGCCCGGAACCGCTTGTGGCAGAACTGGCACTCGGTGAGCGGGTCGACGAACTCGGCGATGTGACCGGACGCCTCCCACACCTTGCGGGCCAGGATCACCGCGGAGTCGAGGCCGACCACGTCGTCGCGCTGCTGGACCATGGTCTTCCACCACTGCCGGCGGACGTTCTCCTTGAGCTCCACACCGAGCGGGCCGTAGTCCCACGCCGATCGGGTGCCTCCGTAGATCTCGCTGGAGGGGAAGACGAAGCCTCGGCGCTTGGCGAGGCTGACGACGGCGTCGATACGGTCGGCTGGCATGTTTCCTCCTACGCCGGCTGGCGGTCGGCGGGGGCGAGATGTGGATGGATCGGTCAGTTCGGGACAACGGTACGACCACTGTCGCCCCGGGCCCAGCAGAATACCGGGGGCGCGGCTCAGCTCACCCCGCAGACCTCCATGCCGCCGGTCTGGCCGTCCTGGCCCAGGCTGACCTGCTGCTGCTCCCGGTCGCCGCCGTCGAGCGTCACGTCGACCGGCACGGTCAGGCTGGTGGTGTCCACGTCACCGACCCGGAACGCGGCGACCTGCGGCTCGGCGGCCGCCCGCCGCTCGAACTCGGGGCGCGACTCGCGCCGCTGCGCGTCGTCGCAGAGCTGGTCGTAGGCCCGTCCGTAGTTCCGCTCGACCAGCGCCTGGTAGTAGTCGCTGGTCACCGTGCGGCCCTGTTCCCGGATCGCCTGCACGCCGGTGACGGCCAGGCCGACCACGGCCGCGCCGCCTCCACCACAGCAGAGCAGCACGGCGAGCGCGCCGACGCCGAGGCCGATCCAGAGCCGGGTCCGGCGGCCCTCGGTGGGCGGCGCGGCGAACGGCGGCGCCACCCCGGGACCGGGCGGCGGGGCGGGTGCGGTCATAGGAGCAGCGTAGTGTCCGGCGGCTCAGCGGTAAGGACCCGCAGCCCGATCACTCTCGGCGACCACGACGGCCCCGCCGGGCGCGGCGGTGGCGAGCGCCTCGTACGCGGACGGCTCGTCCACCGACTCGGCGAGCAACGGCACGGCGCTCACCTTGACCTCGAAGGCGCCCAGCGCCCGCCGGTACGTGCCGACCGACTCCCACTCGGTGACCAGGGACCAGTGGCGGGGGTCGTCCAGCGCCCGGACCAGTTGACCGCGCAGGTAGCCGGGGCGGGCGGCCAGCGCGGTGAGGGCGGCGTGCGCCCGTTCGGTGAAGTCGTCGGCGACATCGACATCGACCACGAACCGGTTGGTCACCAGCACCGGGTTCCTCCTCGTAGAGTCTGTGGGATGCAGCGTACGCAGCGCCCTCTGCTGGCTCGGTTGGCCGGGGCGAACCCGACGTCGGTGTTCCTGCTCACCCTGGTGGTGGTGCTGGTCGCGTTCTTCACGCCCGGGGTGATCGGCGGGCTGCTGACACTGGCGCTCGCCGCGGGCCTGATCGCCCTGTTGGCCACCACCTGGCCGGTTCAGGCCCCGCAGACCCGGCTGATCCGGCTGCTGATGCTGACCCTGCTGGTGACGGTGGGCCTGGCGAAGCTGCTCTGACATGCAATCATGCGTTTTTGACAATCATTGTCGTTCCCACGGACAGTTGAGGGCATGACCAACCGCACCACGTCCCGTGTCCTGGCCGCCGCGACCGCCCTGCTCGCCCTGGGCGCCGGCGCCGGCTGCTCCACCGGCGGCGCCGCCGGCGCCGATCCCCAACGGGTCGACGTGGTCGCCGCGTTCTACCCACTCCAGTTCCTCGCCGAGCGGATCGGTGGCGACGCGGTCCGGGTGACCAACCTCGCCAAGCCCGGCGCCGAGCCGCACGACCTGGAGCTCACCCCGAGCCAGGTCGGCCAGGTCAGCGAGGCCGAGCTGATCGTCTACCTGAAGGGCTTCCAGCCGGCGGTGGACGACGCCGTCGCGCAGAACGGTGCTGACCGGGCGTTCGACGTCACCAGCGTGCAGCCGCTGCTGGACGCGAGCGCCGGTGGGCACAACCACGCGGGCGAGGACGCGGATGAGCACGCCGAGGAGGAGCACGGCGGCAAGGATCCGCACGTCTGGCTCGACCCGACCCGGCTGTCCGCCATCGGCGATCAGCTCGCCGAGCGGCTCGGCAAGGCCGACCCGGACCACGCCGCCGACTACACCGCCCGCTCCGCGGCGCTGCGCGCCGACCTGACGGCCCTGGACGGCGAGTTCAACCAGGGTCTGCAGACCTGCCAGCGGCGGGAGGTCGTGACCAGCCACGCCGCGTTCGGTTACCTGGCCGACCGGTACCGGCTCGAGCAGGTCGGCATCACCGGGCTGAGCCCGGACGTCGAGCCCTCGCCGCAGCGGCTCGCGCAGGTGATCGAGGAGGCGAAGGAGCACCAGGCGAGCACGATCTTCTTCGAGACGCTGGTCAGCCCGAAGGTCGCCGAGACCATCGCGGGTCAGGTCGGCGCACGGACCGCGGTGCTGGACCCGATCGAAGGGCTCGCCGCCGGCAGCGACGCGGACTACCTTTCGGTCATGCGTACCAACCTGCAGACCCTGCGGACGGCGTTGAGCTGCTCGTGAGCGCACCCGTCATCACCGTCGAGCACGGGGTGGTCGGCTACGACGGCCGCCCCGTGCTCCGGGACGTCTCGCTCACCGTGACCGCCGGGGAGGTGGCCGCGGTGCTCGGCGCCAACGGCTCCGGCAAGTCCACGCTGATCCGGGCCGTGCTCGGGCTGGTGCCGCTCAGCGCCGGCTCGATCACCCTCTTCGACCGGCCGTTGCGCCAGTTCCGCCAGTGGCAGCGCATCGGGTACGTCCCGCAGCGCCTGGGCGCCGGCGGCGGCGTGCCGGCCACCGTCCGCGAGGTGGTGGCCTCCGGCCGGCTGGCCCGCCGGGGGGTGCTCCGCCCACCGGGCAGAGCCGACCGGGCCGCCGTCGACGCCGCACTGCGCGCGGTCGGGCTCGCCGACCGGGCCGCGGACCCGGTGTCCACCCTCTCCGGTGGCCAGCAGCAGCGCACGCTGATCGCTCGCGCGCTGGCCGGCCAACCGGAGCTGCTGATCCTCGACGAGCCCACCGCGGGGGTGGACGCGGCCAGCCAGGAAGCGTTCGCCGGCGCGCTGCGTCACTTCGTCGCCGACGGCGGGACGGTGCTGCTGGTGGCCCACGAGCTGGGCCCGCTGCGACCGGTGATCAGCCGGGCGGTCGTCGTTCACCAGGGCGGCATCTGCCACGACGGTGCGGTGCCGGACCCTGCCGGCCATCACGCGGAGCCCGACCACGACCATGTGCACCCGCACGGTCCCGACGAGCCCGCCGGGCTGTGGAGCAACTGAGCATGGAACTCTTCCAGTACCCCTACATGCAGCGCGCCCTGATCGGCGCGCTGGTCATCGGCCTGGCCGCGCCAGCGCTCGGCATCTACCTGGTGCAGCGCCGGCTGGCGTTGATCGGCGACGGCGTCGGGCACGTGGCGTTGACCGGCGTCGGCGCCGGCCTGCTGCTCAACCGCTCGCCGGTGCTGGTGGCGGTGATCGTGGCCACCATCGGGGCGATCGCCATCGAGCTGGTCCGCGCCCGCGGGCGTACCTCCGGCGACCTGGCCCTGGCGCTGCTCTTCTACGGCGGCATCGCCGGTGGCGTCCTGCTGGTCGGGCTCTCCGACGCGACCAGCAGCAACCTCAACGCCTACCTGTTCGGGTCGCTGACCACCATCCAGGTCGGCGACCTGATCACCATCGCGGTGCTCGGTGCGGCGATCCTCGTCACCATGATCGCGCTGCGTCCGGCGCTCTTCGCGGTCTGCCACGACGAGGAGTACGCCCGGGTCTCCGGCCTGCCCGTACGCACGCTCAACCTGCTCATCGCGGTCACCACCGCGATCACCGTGACCATCGCGATGCGGGCCGTCGGGGTGCTGCTGATCAGCGCGCTGATGGTGGTCCCGGTGGCCACCGCCCAGCAGGTCACCCGGGGCTTCCGCAGCACGATGACCGCCGCGATGGCGCTCGGGTTCTTCGCCGCCGGCTCCGGTGTGTGGGTGGCGGCCACGGCGGACACACCTCCGGGCGCCTCGGTGGTGCTACTGGCGATCGCCTCGTTCCTGGTGGTGGCGGTGGCGGGCGGGGTCTGGCGGGCGTTGCGCCGCCGGGCCACGCCGGCCGCCGCACCGGCGCCGGAACCGCACGAGGTCGTTCTGGGTTGAACCTGATCAGCGGGATGTCGGCGGTATTGGTTACCGTTGCAGGGTGACCAGCGCAACGGGCTACGAGGGGTTCGATGGGGCCAGCGAGTTGCTCCGCGCCCTGTCGGCGCCCATCCGGCTGGCCATCGTCAGTGAGCTCGCCGGCGGCGAGCGGTGCGTGCACGAGCTGGTGGAGAAGCTCGGGGCTGCGCAACCGCTGGTCTCCCAGCACCTGCGGGTGCTGCGCGGCGCGGGCGTGGTTCGGGGTTCCCGCCGGGGTCGGGAGATCGCCTACAGCCTGGTCGACGAGCACGTCGCGCACATCGTGGCGGACGCGGTCAGCCACGCCGGGGAGGGATGATGAGCGAGAATGGCGCCGCGGTGCGCAACACCCGTCAGCGCTCGGCCGTGAGCGCGCTGCTCGCCGAGGTGGAGGGCTTCCACAGCGCTCAGGACCTGCACGCGATGCTGCGGCAGCGCGGTGAGCGGGTCGGCCTGACCACGGTCTACCGCACGCTGCAGGGGCTGGCCGACGCGGGCGAGATCGACGTGATGCGCCCGCCGGGCGGCGAGCACCTCTACCGCCGGTGCAGCGAGGGGCACCACCACCACCTGGTGTGCCGGGCCTGCGGGAGCACGGTCGAGGTGGCCGGCCCGGCGGTGGAGAGCTGGGCCGACCGGGTCGCCGCCCAGCACGGCTACGCCGACGTCAGCCACACCCTGGAGATCTTCGGCACCTGCCCGGCCTGCGCCCGCTGACGTACGCAGCGACCACGACGCGTCAGGTGAACGCCGCAACCGAGCACCCGGGTAGTTGACTCGCCCCGCCGACCATCGCGTCCGGTCCGGTTCCGGCCGCGTAGCCTGATCCGCCCCCGGGCACCCTCCCGACTCTTTCCCCCCGGCCACGGGCATCCTCGGCGCCGGGTAATGCTGCCCGCGCCGGCGGCGGAGCCGCTCGTGTTGGCGTCCCGCCGGCTGATCCGACAGGTGCCGGGCCCGGCCGTTCGTGGCACGCTGTCCGGCGTGAAGATCTACGCCGATCGCTTTCCGACCGCCGCCCGCCAGTTGCTCACCGACCTGCTCGTCGTCGCCTGGGTGTACGCCGCGATCCGCGGCGCGCTCTGGCTGCACGACCTGGTGCAGAAGCTCGCCGTACCCGGGCAGAAGCTGGAGGGCGCCGGCAGCGGGCTCGCCGACAGCCTGGGCGACGCCGGCAGCAAGGTCGGCCGGGTGCCGCTGGTCGGCGACGAGCTGACCGCGCCCTTCCAGCGGGCCGCCGACGCCGCCCGGTCGCTCGCCGACGCCGGCCGCGACCAGCAGCACCTGGTCGACCAGCTCGCCCTCGCCCTCGCCATCGCAGTGCTGATCTTCCCGCTCGGTCTGGTGCTGTTCGGATGGCTGCCCCTGCGGGTCCGTTGGATGCGCCGGGCCGGATCAGCCGCGAAGCTCGCCGCCGGGCCGGCCGGCCGGGACCTGCTCGCGCTGCGCGCGCTGGCCACCCAGCCACTGGGCCGGCTGACCCGGATCGCGCCGGACGTGGCCGAGGCGTGGCGGCGCGGCGACGACGACACCGTCGACGCCCTGGCCGCGCTGGAGCTGCGGCAGCTCGGCCTGCGCGGGCGGAGCCGCTGAGCGGCCCGCTAAGGTCGTCGGCGTGTTCTACTTCCTGGTCGTCATCGCCGTCCTGCTGCTCGGCTACGCCGCGGTCCTGGTCTCCTTCGTCCGACGGGGCAGGAAGATCCCGCCCGCGGCGTACCTGGGCCTGGCGGTGCTCAACGGCCTGATCCTGGCGGCGGTGCTGGCCTGGGCGGTCGCCCGCTGACCGCCCGGCACGGCGACGCGCCGGGCGGCACCGGTCACGGCTTCGGCGGGATCCGGCGGCGGACGTCGTCGGCGGTGGACGGACCGGGCGACCAGCGGGCCACCCAGGGCAGCTCGTCGGACGGGGTGATGACGCCCTCCTCCAGGGCCGCGTAGCGGCCGGCGAGGATCCGCTTCGCGGCGGCGGTGTCGACCGAGTCGGTGTTGTCCCACAGGGCGGCGAACAGCGCGTCCACCCGGACCCGGGCCTGCCGGCAGAACAGGTCGGCCAGCTCGACGTTCTCCGGCCGGCTGTCCCGTTCGGCGGACGCCCGGACACAGACCGCGGACATCGCGAACAGCTCCGCGCCGATGTCCACCACCCGGCCGAGGAACGCCTGCTTGCGCTCCATCTTTCCCTGCCACCGGGACATCGCGTAGAACGTCGACCGGGCCAGCTTGCGCGACGAGCGCTCCACCTGACGCAGGTGCGTGGCCAGCGGCCCGAACTCGGCGTACGCCGACGGGCTCTGCCCCCGGCCGACGGCCAGGGTGGGCAGCCACTTCGCGTAGAAGGCCCCGGCTCGGGCGCCGGCCCGGGCCTTGCGACCCAACCCCGCCTCCGGGTCGATGATGTCGCCGGCCACCGACAGGTGGGCGTCGACCGCCTCCCGGGCGATCAGCAGGTGCATGATCTCGGTGGAGCCCTCGAAGATCCGGTTGATCCGCAGGTCGCGCAGCATCTGCTCGACCGCGGCCGGGCGTTCGCCGCGGGCGGCCAGCGAGTCGGCCGTCTCGTAGCCCCGGCCGCCCCGGATCTGGATCAGCTCGTCGGCGATCTTCCAGGCCATCTCGCTGGCGTACAGCTTGACGAGCGCGGCCTCGATCCGGATGTCGTTGCGGTCGTCGTCGGCGAGCAGACAGCAGAGGTCGAGCATGGTCTCCATGCCGTACGTGGTGGCGGCGATGAAGGCGAGCTTCTGCGCGACCGCCTCGTGCTCGCCGACCGGCCGACCCCACTGGACCCGGTCGGCGGCCCACTCCCGGGCCACGTTCAGCGCCCACTTGCCAGCGCCCACGCACATCGCCGGCAGTGAGAGCCGGCCGGTGTTCAGCGTGGTCAGGGCGATCTTGAGCCCCTTGCCCTCGCCGCCGATGACGTTCTCGGCGGGCACGAACACGTCGTGGAACCGGGTGAGGCTGTTTTCCAGGCCGCGCAGGCCGACGAACTCGTTGCGCCGCTCCACCGTGATGCCCGCGCTGTCGCCGTCCACCACGAACGCGGTGATCCCGCCGCGCCGCCCCTCGGCGGCCGGCACCCGGGCCATCACCACCAGCAGCGTGGCGACGATGCCGTTGGTGGCCCAGAGCTTCACGCCGTTGAGCCGGTAGCCGGTGCCGTCCTCGGTCGGCTCGGCGGTGGTGGCCAGCCGGGCCGGGTCGGAGCCGACGTCCGGTTCGGTGAGCAGGAACGCGGACACCTCGCCGGCGGCGAGCCGGGGCAGGAAGCGCTGCTTCTGCTCGGCGGTGCCGAACATCTTCAGCGGCTGCGGCACCCCGATCGACTGGTGCGCCGAGAGCAGCGCGCCGATCGCCGGGCTGACCGAGCCGGCCAGCATCAGCGCCCGGCAGTAGTGCAGATTGCTCAGCCCGAGACCGCCGTACCCGCGGTCGATCTTCATGCCGAACGCGCCGAGGTCAGCCAGCCCGTGGAACACCGCGTCCGGAATGGACGCGTCGCGCTCGATGGCCGCACCGTCCACCTCGGAGGCCAGGAAGGTGCGGAGCCCGCCGAGGAAATCGTCGGCGCGGGCGATGTCGGCCGGGTCGGACCGGGGCCACGGGTCGATCAGGTCGAGCCGGAACCGGCCGAGGAACAGCTCCTTGCCGAAGCTGGGCCGGTCCCAGGCGGACTCGCGAGCCGCCTCGGCGACCTGCCGGGCCTCCTTCTCGGAGACCTGCCCCGCCTCCGCCGGCAACGGTGCGGCGGCGCCGGCGGTGCTCGGAGCGGTGCCGGGATCGGGGCCGTCCGCTGCCGGTCGGCCGTTCTGCGTCGTGGTCACGGCTGCCCCCTCGAATCTCTCGGTGCGGCTGCGTCGACGTGCGCGACTACCGTCACGCTACCCCCGGGTGTTACTCAGGGGTAGCGGTCCGTGAAGATCGAGTTCGATCTCCCAGGCAGCGGCGTCAGGTGGACAGGGTCCGCGGGTCGTCATCCTCGTCGTCGACGTCGTCCTCGCCCCAACTGCGCCGGGCGAACGGCAGGGCCACCCAGAACGTGAGGAACCAGAGCCCGGTCAGCGCGCTGAGCACGAACGCGATCGGCCGGTCCAGCACGAAGTCGGTGATCAGCAGCACCGCGCTGACCATCGAGATAAGCATGAAGGCGAGCCCGCCGCTGGCCATCCGGTGCGCGAACCGGACCAGCTCCGGCTTGCGCCCCTGCCGGAACAGCGCCCGGTGGAACGCCACCGGCGAGATGATCAGCGCGGTGGCGGCGGCCGCGGCGAGCAGGGCGACGATGTAGACGTCCTTCTGAAACGGCGTGGTGCGGGTGAACCCGTTGCTGAACGGCAGGGTGAGCAGGAAGGCGAAGAGGATCTGCACGCCGGTCTGCGCGACCCGCAACTCCTGCAACAGATCGGCGAAGTTGCGCTGCCAACGCTGCTTCTCGGTCTCCTTCGACACGCGCTACCTCCGTGAGACGGTACTGCCGGCGGTCCCGGCCGCCGGCAGCAACGCCAATGCCCCACCCGGCCGAGCGCGAAACAGGTTCACGACACCAGTCGGTCACCCGCCCGACATTCAGCTTGTCCGACCGGCCTCAGGAGCCGCGCCGGATGCGACCCGCGTACCGGGCCTCCAGCGCCGCGTTGTGCGCGTCGCCGTCCGGGATGTTCGCCGACAGGTAGACCGGGGGCCGCTCCCCCGCCGCCAGCAGCCTGGCCACCACCTCCACGGTGACCTGCTGGGCCAGCAGCGCCGCCGTGATCGAGGAGACCGCGCCCACCGCGCCACCGCCGGGCAGCGGCAGCGTCGCGTCGCCGTACGGCGCGCCGTTGTCGAGCACCACGTCGGCGAGGTCCGCCAGCTTGCGCCCCGACGGGTGGCGGGAGGTCATCCGGCCGGAGTGCTGGGCGGAGGTGATCGCCACCAGCCCGTGACCGCGCTGCTTCACCAGCGTGGCGAACTCCACCATCGCGCCGTTGACCCCGGAGTTCGAGGCGAGCACGAAGACGTCGGTGGGCCGCACCGGGGCCAGCTCGTACAGCCGGTGCGCCACCGCCGGGTCCCGCTCCAGGAACGGGCCGAGCTGGTCGGCCGGTTCGCCGCCGAGCAGCACCAGGTCGCGCAGCGCGATCCGGTTGGTCGGCACCAGACCGCCCGCCCGGCCGGCGATCTCCATGGCGAGGGCCTCCGAGTGCCCGGTGCCGAAGGCGTGCACCACCCCGTCCGCGCGCACCGCGTCGGCGATCAGGTCGGCGGCCCGCCCCACCGCCGCCCGCTGGCTCTCGGCCACCTGGCCGATCGTCTCGGTCACCACGGCCAGGTAGTCCTCGGCACTCACCGTCATGCGTCCTCCGTCGTCCGGTTGCGGGCCAGCCATTGCTGTGCGAAGTCGACCGCCGCCCGCTGGCGCATCAACCTCCCGATCCCGGTGCCGACCCGTCCGGTACGGACCGCTCCGGTCGCCTCCAGGTCCCGGCCCAGCGCGCCGAAGTCGGTCTCGTCGAGCCCTACGTCCTGCCACCACACCCATTCGCGGCCACCGTCGGCGGTGCGCACCGCCGCGCCCAACCGCTCACGGGGCGGCGCCGGACGGCGGTACTCGGCGAGGTGCAGCGAGGTGTTCACATCGTGGTCCACACCGAGCAGCAGCACGCTGGCGTCGAGGTCGTAGAGCCGGGCCAGTGGGGAGCCCTCGCCGAGCATGTCGGCCCGGCTGTGGCCGGCCACCACCCGTTCGGCGGCCGGGCCGAGGGCGGCGAACGAGACGTGGGGATGCGAGCTGCGCAGCGCTCCGGGCCAGCAGCGGACCGTCTCGGCGAACACGCCCATGAACCGGCTCGGGGTGACCGCCGGATCGAATCCGGGCATCTCGGCGCGGATCAGCGGCCACCAGTCCGCCGGCACCGGTGGGTTGCGCCACTGCGCGGGGTCGCTGTTGTCGGGGGTGTGGGTGGGCACCACGATCGTGCCGTCCGGGCCGAGCGCGTCGCGCAGGGCGAGCACGAGCGCGTGCGGCCCACCGCAGACGAAGCCCAGCGGGCGCAGCGCGGCGTGCACCAGCAGCGTCCCGCCGGGGCGTACGCCCAGCATGCGCAACTGCGCGGCGATCGAGCGCCGGGTGCTCGGCTCTCCGGCGTCCGTCGTCACGGTGCTCCTCCGACCGACACGGCTCAGGCCGTTCCGTTGGCTCTGGCCAGGATCGCCTCGGCCAGCGGGCCCGGCGCGGCGTCCGGAATCCAGTGACTCACCCCGGGCAGCTGGACGAAGCGGTAGTCCCCGGTGACGTTGGCGGCGCACGCCTCGGCGGCGGTCCGGCCGATGGCGATGTCCCGGTCGCTCCACACGTACGTGGTGGGCACCGCGACCGGGCCGACGCCGGCCAGGTCGGCGCGGGACATCGCCCGATACCAGTTCAGCGCGGCGGTGAGCGCCCCCGGCTCGCGCATCGGGTCGGCGTAGTGGTCCACCCGGGACGCGTCGCCCACCCCGCTGAGCAGCTTGCGCAGTGCGGTGGCGTTCCACGCCAGCAGCACCTTCTCCGCCTTGTCCGGCTTGCGGAACAGCGCGATGTACGACGAGCGGGCCTTCTGCTGGCCGTCGGTGGCGAGCGCGTGCGCCATGGCCGCCGGGTGCGGCACGGACACCGCGGTCAACGTACGGACCCGCTCGGGGTGCCCGGCGGCCACCGCCCAGGCCACGATCGCACCCCAGTCGTGGCCGACCAGGTGGACGGCGTCCAGCCCGAGCGCGTCGAGCACCGCCACCGCGTCGGCGACCAGTTCGGGGATCCGGTAGTCCGCGACCGCCGCCGGCCGGGCGCCGGGTGAGTAGCCCCGCTGGTCCAGCGCGTAGGTGCGCAGCCCGGCGGTGTGCAGCGCCGAGGCGACCTCGTCCCACTCGCCGGAGTGCTGGGGGAAGCCGTGCAGCAGCAGGACGGGCGCGCCGTCCGGCGGACCACCGGCGCGTACGTCGAACGTGAGACCCCGTGCGTCAACCCGCATGATCGTCAGCCTACCCAGCCGACGTCGCCTGAACCGGACGCTGAGGCGGCCGGACGCCCTGCTGGGCCGCCACCCCTGGTCGGTGCTAGCGTCACCGAGACAACTTCACATCCGACAGGGGAGCGCACAGCGCTGAGAGTGCGGGCACGCCCGCAGACCCTCGAACCTGATCTGGGTAATGCCAGCGCAGGGAGTTCGGTCGACCTCCAGCCGCGCCGCCGTCCGGTGCCACCGGGCGCGCGGCGTGCGTCTTCTCCTGGTTCGCAGTCAGGACTGGGAGCATCGACATGAAATACAGCGACACCAACCGCTGGCGCACCATCGACATCGTGGTCGCCTCGGTGATCGCGGTCGCCTTCGGCGTCATCTTCTGGGCCTGGGGCCTGGTCTGGAGCGCCACCGAGGGGGCGTTCGCCTTCTTCCCGCCGGCACAGACCCTGATCTACGGCGTCTGGCTGATGCCGGCCGTGGTCGGCGGCCTCGTGATCCGCAAGCCCGGTGCCGCGCTCTACTGCGAGACGGTGGCCGCGGTCCTCTCCGCGTTGCTGGGCAGCCAGTGGGCGGGCACGGTGATCCCGCAGGGGATCGTGCAGGGTCTCGGCGCCGAGCTGGCCTTCGCCGCCTTCCGGTACCGGTCGTTCCGGCTGCCGACCGCGGTGCTGGCCGGCGCGCTGACCGGGCTCAGCGCCGCGCTGTTCGACTTCTTCGTCTGGAACGCCGACTACGAGCTGGCCGATTACCGCATCCCGTACGCGTTGCTCACCATCGTCAGCGCCACGGTGGTCGCCGGCGCGGGCGGCTGGGTCCTCACCCGCGCCCTGGCCAACACCGGCGTCCTCGACCGCTTCCCGGTCGCCCGCGACCGCGCCGCCATCTGACCCCACCCGTGTCGGTCATGAGGCTGGTGGTCGGGTGGATCTCCGGAAGCGCCGCCAACCTCATGATCGACGGGGCAGGGTGGAGCCGGCGACGGGGCTGGGGGGTGCGATGAGCGGGGTGCAGCTGCGGGGGTTCGGGTGGCGGCACGCCGGGCGTCGGGCGTGGGCCGTGCGCGGGGTGGACCTGCGGGTCGAGGCTGGGGAGCGGGTGTTGTTGCTCGGGCCGTCGGGGGCCGGCAAGAGCACGCTGCTCAGCGCGCTGGCCGGGCTGCTGCCCGAGGACTCCGGCGAGCAGGAGGGCACCGTCGAGATCGACGGGCTCGACCCGCGCAAGGGTCGGGAACGGGTCGGCATCGTCTTCCAGGACCCGGAGACCCAGCTGGTGATGGCCCGCAGCGGCGACGACGTCGCGTTCGGGCTGGAGAACCGGGGGGTGCCGGCGAGCGAGATCTGGCCCCGGGTGGACGAGGCGCTGCGCCGGGTCGGCTTCCCGTACGACCGGGACCGGCCCACCGCCGCGCTATCCGGCGGCGAGCAGCAACGCCTCGCCCTCGCCGGCGCGCTGGCCCTGCGCCCCGGCCTGCTGCTGCTCGACGAACCGACCGCCAACCTCGACCCGGCCGGGGCCGACCTCGTCCGGCGGGCGGTGGCCGGCGCGTTGGACGCCGACACCACGCTGATCCTGGTCGAGCACCGGGTCGCCGAGGCGCTCCCGCTGGTCGACCGGGTGGTCGTCCTGGAGCCCGGCGGCGGGGTCCGCGCGGACGGCCCGCCCGAGACGGTCTTCGGCGCGCACGGTGCCGCCCTCGCCGCCGAGGGCGTCTGGGTGCCGGGTCACCCCATCGCCACCCGGCTGGCGACCGCCGCCCCCGGCGAGCTGCTGCTCACCGCCGACCGGCTCGGCCTGCCGCCCCGGCTGGGCCCCGTCGACCTGGCGGTACGCTCAGGCGAAGCGCTCGCCGTGCGTGGGCCCAACGGAGCCGGCAAGTCCACCCTGGCGCTGCTGCTCGGCGGGCTGCTGCGGCCGGGCGCCGGACGGGTCTCCGCGTCCGGCGAGCTGGCCGGGCCGGACCAGCACACTCCCCCGCACCGGTGGCGGGCACCCGCGCTGGCCCGGCGGATCGGGTCGGTCTTCCAGGACCCGGAGCACCAGTTCGTGACCAGCACCGTCTTCGACGAGCTGGCGCTCGGCCCGCGCCGGACCGGCCAGCCCGAGGCGGCCGTCAAGGCGACCGTTGCGGGGTTGCTGGACCGGCTGCGGCTGGCGCG
This sequence comes from Micromonospora sp. U21, assembly GCF_018070045.1. Classification (GTDB taxonomy): domain Bacteria; phylum Actinomycetota; class Actinomycetes; order Mycobacteriales; family Micromonosporaceae; genus Micromonospora. The sequence continues at coordinate 83,363 of NZ_JAGPYK010000012.1, read as the reverse complement.
GCTCGCCGCCGCCAACCCGTACACCCTCTCCGGTGGGGAGGCCCGACGGCTGAGCGTGGCGACCGCCCTGGCCACCGCGCCCCGCCTGCTGATCTGCGACGAACCCACCTTCGGCCAGGACCGGCGGACCTGGCGGGAGCTGGTCGACCTCTTCGCCGACCTACGCGACGCCGGGCACGGCGTCGTCACCGTGACCCACGACCCGGACTTCGTCGCCGCGCTCGCCGACCGCACCGTCACGCTGGAGCGATCGTGACCGGCCGGGGCGGCAGCCGATGATCAGCATCGAGCCCGTCGCCGCGCCCGGTGCGCCGCTGGCCCGCCGCAACCCGGTGGCGAAGGTGGTCGCCGCGCTGGTCTTCTCGTTCACCCTGCTGGCCACCCTGGACCCGGTGGCCCCGGCGATCGCCATCGCGGTCGAACTCGCCGTGCTGCCGCTGTTCGGCATCCGCTACCGGGTGCTGGCGCGGCGGGCCTGGCCGCTGCTGGTCAGCGCCGTCGGCATCCTGGTCACCCTGGTGCTCTTCGCCGCCGACCGGTCCGGCCGGGTCCTGCTGGACGCGGGACCGGTGCTGGTGACCAGCGGAGTGCTGCTCACCGCGCTCGGCCTGATCCTGCGGGTGCTCGCGGTCGCCCTGCCCGGCGTGATCGTCTTCGCCACCACCGACCCCACCGACCTGGCCGACGCGCTGATCCAGAACGCGAAGGCGCCGGCCCGGTTCGCGATCGGGGCACTGGCCGCGTTCCGGCTGGTGCCGCTGCTCGGTCAGGAGTGGCAGATGATCAGCATGGCCCGGCGGGCGCGGGGCGTCGACGCCGGACGTGACCCGGCGGCCAAGCTGCGGCTGTTCGCCTCGACCGCGTTCGCGCTGCTGGTCGGGGCGATTCGCCGGGGCACGCGGCTGGCCGTGGCGATGGATGCCCGTGGCTTCGACGCCGGTACCCCCCGCACCGTGGCCCGCCGTCAACCCTTCACCCGCGCCGACGCCGTGCTCATCGCCGTCGCCGCCGCGCTGGCGGGCAGCGCCCTCACCATCAGCATCCTGCTCGGCACCTTCCGCCCCCTGCTCGGCTGAGTCGCTTCTCTTCGCAGCGTGCCGACCGGCGTCGCTCCGCGCCCCGCCCCGCCGCTGCGCCGGCCTGATCTGCGCAACATCAGGGATGGTGCTGCTTCGCGGGGCGGTGAGACAGCACCATCCCTGATGTTGCTGCTGCCTCACCGCCCGCGACGCCGGGACAGCGCGCCGGGTGGGTGCGTGTCGATCAGCTGCGGCGGAAGGCGTAGCGGCGGCTCTGGCCGGCTGGTTGACCACGCCCGCCGGCCGAGCGCGTCCCGCCACCCTGCGGCGGTCCGGCCGTCGGTGCCTTCGGTCGCCCGGCCACCTTCGGCAGGTCTGCCACCACCGGCGCGTCCACCGCTGCCGGCACGTCGACCGGTGGCAACAGCTCACCCGGCACCACCGCCGGCAGAGCCGGCTGATTCAGCACCGCCGGCAGAGCCTGCTCGACCAGCACTTCCGGCTCACCCAGTGCCGCCGGAAGCGCCGGCTCGACCAGGAGCGCCGGTTCGACCGCGAGGTCCACGTCGGGGCGGGTTGGTAGGAGCGCGTCACGGCCGGCCGTCGGGTCTGTGCCGGCGGACGTGGGTGCCTTGGTACGGGACTTCTTCCGATTGCGTCTGGCGGGCATCCGTGCCTCCTTCGGTGCCGACCGTCACGGCCGTTCCCGCGTTCCGGCGGTCGGTCGGCTCGGCTGGTGACCGTCGCAGCGCGACAGTCGAGGGGGAAAGGACTGCTCACCGGGGTCGGGCAGGGCCAGCACCGCCGAACGGCGGGTGGGGATGCGGGACGCCCGGGAGCGCACGGACCGCGGCGCGGGGCGGCGGGCCGGCTCGGAAGTGGGGCGTCAGTTACGCATGCCCGCACGCTATCCGGTGGGCGGGCACCGGCGCATCCGGTTTTCCTGGCAGCATCGGCGGCACGCTCATCGCGTTCTCGATTACCCCGCTCGGTGTCGGTGAGTCCGTCGGTGACCTGGTCGCCGCGCTCACCGCGAAGGTGACGCGTGTGGAGGATCGGCTGGCCCAGGGCTGAGCGCCACCGGTCGGTGACCGGCTGTCGACGAGGCGGCCCACTCCGCCGCGCACCGCGATACGGTCGCAGCACGGCACTACGACGGTGAGAGGTGGCGGCACGGATGGCTGAGCAGGCGACGGCGCAGATCGGCGTGACCGGGCTGGCGGTGATGGGCCGCAACCTGGCCCGCAACCTGGCTCGCAACGGCTTCACCGTGGCGGTGCACAACCGTTCGCCCGAGCGCACCCGCAGCCTGATCGCCGAGCACGGCGACGAGGGCACGTTCGTGCCCGGCGAGACGATGGCCGACTTCGTGGCGTCGCTGGAACGGCCCCGTGCGGTGATCGTGATGGTCAAGGCGGGTGCGCCCACCGACGCGGTGATCGACGAGCTGGTGCGGCTGCTGGAGGAGGGGGACATCATCGTCGACTGCGGCAACGCCCACTTCGCCGACACCCGCCGCCGCGAGGAGGCGTTGCGGGGGGCCGGGCTGCACTTCGTGGGCACCGGCGTCTCGGGCGGCGAGGAGGGCGCGCTGCTCGGGCCGAGCATCATGCCGGGCGGTTCGACCGAGTCGTACGCCAAGCTCGGGCCGATGTTCGAGAAGATCTCCGCCCACGTGGACGGGGTGCCGTGCTGCCGACACATCGGGCCGGACGGCGCCGGGCACTTCGTCAAGATGGTGCACAACGGCATCGAGTACGCCGACATGCAGCTCATCGCCGAGGCGTACGACCTGCTCCGCGCCGGCCTGGACGCGGATCCGGCGGAGATCGCGGAGATCTTCCGGGGGTGGAACGGCGGCGAGCTGGAGTCCTTCCTCATCGAGATCACCGCCGACGTGCTGGCCCACCACGACGCGGCCACCGGCCGGCCCTTCGTCGACGTGGTGCTGGACCGGGCCGAGCAGAAGGGCACCGGGCGGTGGACGGTGCAGAGCGCGCTCGATCTGGGCGTACCGATCACCGGGATCGCCGAGGCGACCTTCGCCCGCTCGCTCTCCGGGCACGTCGACCAGCGGGAGGCGACCCGCCGGGCGTTCCCGGACGCCGGTGAGAAGTGGCAGGTCGCCGATCGGGAGGCGTTCGTCGAGGACGTCCGCCGGGCGCTGCTCGCCTCGAAGATCGTCGCGTACGCGCAGGGCTTCGACCACGTCCGCGCCGGCAGCCAGGAGTACGACTGGGACATCGACCTCGGTGGCACGGCGACCATCTGGCGGGGTGGCTGCATCATCCGGGCCCGCTTCCTGGACCGGATCCGCGAGGCGTACGACGAGCAGCCCGAGCTGTCCACGCTGCTGGTGGCGCCGTACTTCGCCGAGGCGGTCGGCGCCGGCGTGCCGAGCTGGCGGCGGGTGGTGGCCGACGCGGCCCGGGCCGGGGTGCCGACGCCGGCGTTCTCGTCGTCGCTGGCGTACTTCGACGCGCTGCGCGCCGAGCGGCTGCCGGCCGCGCTGATCCAGGGCCTGCGGGACAACTTCGGCGCGCACACCTATCAGCGTGTCGATCGCGAGGGCTCGTTCCACACCACGTGGGCGGCAGACCGCACCGAGTCCCCGGCCTGACGGCACGTCGCCTGGCCCTCTCCGCGTCGCCCGGTGCGGGGGTCAGGCGATGGTGGCGTGCATCTCCCAGACGAGGATCTCGGCCGGCTCGTCGGCGGTGACCCGTCGGCCGCCGGTCCTGGTGAGCCGGGCCGCGTCACCGGTGCCGAGCGGGCCGCTGCCCTCCAGGTCCACCGTGCCGTTGGGCACGTACAGGTGCACGAAGGGCGCGTCCGGGATGGTGACCTCGTCGCCGGGGGCGAGGCGGGCGGCGTGCAGGGTCGCGTACCGGTTGCGGATCCGGATCGCGGAGGCGCCGTCGTAGCGGTCCATACCGGAGGCGATCGGCACGAGGCCGCCGCGCAGCAGCTCGTCCTCGATCTCCAGCTGCTCGTAGCCGGGGTCGACGCCCTGCTCGTCGGGGAGCACCCACATCTGCACGAAGTGCACGGGGTCGCTGTGCGGCTCCTGGTTGTTGAGCCGCCAGGCGTCGTTCTTCTCCGAGTGCAGGATGCCGGTGCCGGCGCTCATCCGCTGAGCCAGCCCCGGGTAGATCACCCCGGAGTGCCCGGTGGAGTCCTGGTGCACGAGGGACCCGCGCAGCACCCAGGTGACGATTTCCATGTCCTGGTGCGGGTGGGTCTCGAAACCGGCACCCGGGCGGACCACGTCGTCGTTGTTGACGAGCAGCAGGCCGTGGTGGGTGTTGGCCGGGTCGTAGTGCCGGGAGAACGAGAAGGAGTGCTTGGAGTCCAGCCAGGAGATCCGGGTGGCGAAGCGGTCCTCGGCCCGGCGCACGTCGACCGATGGGGCGGGCGCGGTCACCATGCGCGCTGCCCGGTGTCGGCGGGCGACGGCGCCCAGGTCAGGGCCGGGTCCCCGGTGGCCAGCTCGGCGATCTCGCCGGAGCGCAGCTGCGGCGTGTGGCCGAACTCGGCGCAGTGCTGCTCGGCGATCTCCGCGCAGATCTCGGCCACCTGCTCGCAGATCGGGTTACCCAGATCGGCCGCGTTCAACGCCATGATCATCTTGTACCGGAGATCCCGCATGTCCACCTCCGACCGACACGGTCCCACCCCTTTCGGACCCTACCCGCCCCCATCCCCCACAGCCTGGGAAATCACCGCACCCGCAGCCACTGACCCGCGCCCCCGTCGTGGGCATGGAGAGGCGCCGCCCCCCGGGAGATGAGGGACGGCGCCTGGCGTCGCGGGTTACCAGAACCGGCGGCGCTTGGCCTTCTGGGGACGCATGAAGTCCGCGCCCTTGGTCAGCAGTCGGCTCATCCCGGAGGGACCACGCCGGGCCTCCAGGGTGTGGCTGAGCCGGCGGGCGCCGGCCGCGGCCAGTGGTACCGCGATCGCCATCACCGCCCACTGTGCGATGCGCTTCTGGATCATGTGGGTTCACCTCCGTCAGTGGCTCCTGACAGGGGTGATACCCAGCGTGACGTGCCGGTAAGCCTCGGCTCAGCCCACCGGGGCGACCGGGTTGGGCAGCGCGCCGCCGAACCGCCGGTCGCGCTGGGCGTACAGCTCGCACGCGTACCAGAGGTGACGGCGGTCGAAATCCGGCCAGAGCGTGTCCAGGAAGACCAGCTCGGCGTACGCGGTCTGCCAGAGCAGGAAGTTGGAGATGCGCTCCTCGCCGGAGGGGCGCAGGAACAGGTCCACCTCCGGGATCTCCGGGTGGTAGAGATATTTCGCCACGGTCTTCTCGGTGACCTTCGCCGGATCCAGCCGGCCGGCCGCCACGTCGCGGGCGATCGCGGCGGCGGCGTCGCCGATCTCCGCCTGCCCGCCGTAGTTGACGCAGAACTGCAGGGTCAGCGTCGAGTTGCCGCGGGACATCTCCTCGGCGGTCTGCAACTCGGAGATGACGCTCTTCCACAACCGCCCGGGCCGGCCCGACCAGACCACCCGGACGCCGAGATCGACCAGCTGGTCGCGGCGGCGGCGGATGACGTCCCGGTTGAACCCCATCAGGAACCGGACCTCGTCGGGCGAGCGCCGCCAGTTCTCGGTGGAGAACGCGTACGCCGACAGGTAGGGGACGCCCATCTCGATGGCGCCCTCGATGGTGTCGAAGAGGCTGTGCTCCCCCGCCTCGTGACCCTTGGTGCGGGGCAGCCCGCGATCCTTGGCCCACCGGCCGTTGCCGTCCATCACCACGGCGACGTGCTTCGGCACCGCCTCGGCGGGCAGCGCCGGCGGCCGGGCGCCCGACGGGTGCGGTGTCGGCGGCACCGGCTCACGCCGGCTGGCCCTCATCGATCGGATCACTCGGCTCTCTCCCTGCTCGCACCGTCCGCCCCGGCCTCCACGTCGCCGTGCGGCCGGAGCATCGCGGCCCCGGCGCCGCCCGGCGGCGGGACCGTGCCGGCCGCCGAGGAGCCCCGGTCGACCAGCGGCAGCGAGCGTAGCGCGCGTTCCAGGTGCCACTGCAGGTGAGCCGCCACCAGGCCACTGCACTCCCGGCGTACGCCGGTCTCGGTGGCGTCGGCGATCACCCAGTCGCCGGTGGTCAGCGCGGACATCAGATCGATGGTGGCCGGCGCGGGATGGGCGGCGCCGGGCGGCCGGCAATCGGGACAGACCGCGCCGCCGGCCGGCACGGAGAACGCCCGGTGCCGCCCCGGTGTGCCGCAGACCGCGCACGCGATCAGCGCCGGCGCCCAGCCCGCGAGGGCCATCCCGCGCAGCAGGTACGCGTCGAGCACCAGGGTGGTGGCGTGCTCGCCCCGGGACAGCGCCTTCAGCGCCCCCACGGTGAGCTGGAAAAGCCGCAGCGACGGCTCCCGCTCCACCGGGGTCAGCCGCTCGGCGGTCTCGGCGATCGCGCTGGCCGCCGTGTAGCGGGGATAGTCCCCGAGGAACCGCTTGCCGTACAGGTCGATGCCCTCGACCTGGCTGACGGTGTGCAGCGAGCTGCCCAGGTTGCCCTTCGGGTCGCCGGCGAGCTGGAGATCGACGTGGCCGAACGGCTCCAGCCGGGCACCGAACTTGCTGGTGGTGCGACGGATCCCCCGGGCCACCGCGCGCAGCCGGCCGTGCCGGCGCGTCAGCAGGGTGATGATCCGGTCGGACTCGCCGAGCTTCTGCACGCGCAGCACCACCGCGTCGTCGCGGTAGAGCTGTCGGCGGTACCCGGCCATCGGACCATTCTCCCTCGGGGTCTGAAATCAGGGTCGGTTCGGGGTGGATGCGCGGACGAACCCCGATGCGCCGGGCCCGTGACCGGCCGTAGCGTGCTCGCCATGGCACCGCACGAAATCCGCACCGGCTTCCGTCGCCGCGCGAGCGCCCCCGTCGCGCTCGGCATGGCCACCACGCTCATCCTCCTCGCCGGGTGCGACAACCTGTCCTTCCGCCGACTCGACTACGACGACACCGAGGCCGTGAAGGTCACCACGATCCGGGTGCAGGGCGGCTCCGGCGATGTGGTGGTACGCGGCACCGGCCCGGCGTCCGAGGTGCGAATCAAGCGGGTGGTGCGCTACCAGGGCGGCGAACCGGACAACGCCCGGTACGAGATCGAGGGCAGCGAGCTGGTGCTGGACACCGACTGCGGCTCGCGGTGCAGCGTCTCCTACGAGGTGACCGTGCCCGACGGTGTGGGCGTGCAGGGCGAGGTCGGCTCCGGCAACATCGAGCTGAGCCGGGTCGGCACGGTGGAGCTGCGACTGGGCTCGGGCGACGTGCGGATCGCCAGCGCCTCCGGCGCGCTGGGGGTGGAGACCCGCTCGGGCAACATCGAGGTGAGCGAGGCGAGCGCGGCGGTACGGCTGCGTGCCTCGTCCGGGGACATCACGGCGCGCCGGCTGAGCGGCACGGTCGACGCCGAGGCCAGCTCGGGCAACGTCACCATCGAGCTGGACAAGGCCGCCTCCGCCCGGGCACACGCCTCCAGCGGTGACGTCACGCTGCTGGTGCCGGCGGGAAGCTACCGGATCCAATCCAACGCCGGCTCCGGTGACGAGCGGATCACCGTCGCCGACGACCCGGCCGCGTCCCTGGTGCTCGACGGCTCGGCCGGCAGCGGCAACGTGACGATCAGCCAGCGCTGACCTCGACGGTGGCCGCCTCTCCGGCCACCCGCTGTGCCGGCACCACCGCTCGTCCGGCGGTCTTCCCCGCCGGACGAGCCGCGGACCGGGCCGCCGGGCCGGTGCCGGACCGAGCCGGCGGTCCGGCAGGGCGCGGTCGACCACCGGGCACCAGCTCCGGGGGTCGGCGAGCGGCGACGTCCTCGACCCAGCCGACGGCAAGGGTGACCAGCCCCACCAGCGCGAAGACCAGCAACACCCGGACGGCCAGTACCAGCGGATCCTGGTGGGACCAGCCGACCATGTCCACCAGCGGGGTGAGCGCCACCACGAACGGCATGTGCCAGAGGTAGACGGTGAGCGCCCGCCGGTTGACCACGGTCACCACCCGGTCGGCCAGCCGGCTACGTCCCAACCAGGCGATCCCCGCCGGCGCCCGACCCAGCACGATCAGGATGAACGCGGCGGACCAGAGGGCGTTGCCGAGGTGGTTGTCGTTGAGGTCGTACCCGCGTGGGCCCGGATGCGTGATGATCCAGGCTCCGCCGGCGACCGCGAGCGTCAGCGCCACCGGGTAGAGCACCCGGCCGGCGAGGCGGCGCAGCATCCCGGCGTGGTGGGCGAAGCCGAGCAGCCACGCGCCGAAGTAGAGCCCGAACTCGCGCAGCACCGGCGGCGCCGGGTAGATCCCCGACTCGATCGCCACCAGCAGGAGGTACGGGGCGAGCAGGGTGGGCAGCGGGGCGCGCCGGAACAGCCAGAACGCGACCGGCGAGGCGAGCACGAACCACAGGTAGTCGCGCAGGTACCAGATGACGCTCAGCGCCAGGGCGCCCCAGTGGTTGGCTGGTGGATCGGCGATCGGGAACAGCCACAGCAGCAGCCGGGAAGACGCCGGCAGTCCGGAGAGCAGCATGGCCGGCACGAAGATCACCGCCAACACCCACAGTGACGGCAGCAACCGGCGGAGCCGGCGGCCGACCGCCGCCGGTCCGGATCGGGTCAGCGAGGCGGCCATCAGCGAGCCGGCCAGCGCGAACATCACCGACATGGCCGGGAAGACGAGAGTGAGGGTCGCCCAGCCGGTGACGTGGTAGACGACCACCCGGACGATGGCCAGGAAACGGAGCAGATCGAGGTACCTGTTGCGCATCAGCCTGCATCTGGGTCGGGGGACGCCGGGCGTACCTCCCCTACCCTGCACGCCGACCGCGCCAAACGGCGGCCGGCCCAGTCAAACGTGAAACGTGCCATCCGCCCGACCGAAGGCGATCACGCCCCGGCCCCCTGACCGGCCCGACCGGAAAGCCGGCCGGACCGGTGGAGTCGGTCAGAAGCCCAGCTTGCGCAGCTGCTTCGGGTCGCGCTGCCACTCCTTCGCCACCCGGACGTGCAGGTCCAGGTAGACCCGGGTGCCGAGCAGCTCCTCGATCTCCTTGCGGGCGTTGGTGCCGACCTCCTTGAGTCGGCTCGCCCGGTGGCCGAGCACGATCGCCTTCTGGCTGGGCCGCTCCACGTACAGGTCGGCGTAGATCTTCATGACCTGGCCCTCGGGGACCATCTCCTCCACCACCACGGCGATGGAGTGCGGCAGCTCGTCGCGGACCCCTTCCAGGGCCGCCTCCCGGATCAGCTCCGCGACCATCACCTGCTCCGGGTCGTCGGTCAGCATGTCGTCCGGGTAGAGCTGCGGCGACGGAGGCAGGTAGCCGGTCATCACGTCGACCAGGGTGTCCACCTGGTGCCCGGAGACGGCGCTCACCGGTACCACCGCGGCGAACTCGCCCATCTCGCTGACCGCGAGGAGCTGCTCGGCCAGCCGGCGCTTGTCCACCAGGTCGGTCTTGGTGACCACGGCCAGCACGGTCGCCTTCAACCCGGCCAGCTCGCCGGTGATGAACCGGTCGCCCCGTCCGACCGGCTCGTTGGCCGGAATGCACAGGCCGATCACGTCGACCTCGGTCCAGGTCGATCGAACGAGGTCGTTGAGGCGCTCGCCGAGCAGCGTACGGGGGCGGTGCAGGCCCGGCGTGTCGACCAGGACCAGCTGCGAATTCGGCCGGTGCAGCACGGCCCGGATGACGTGCCGGGTGGTCTGCGGCTTGTTCGAGGTGATCGCGATCTTGGTGCCGATGATGGCGTTGGTCAGCGTGGACTTGCCGGCGTTGGGCCGGCCGACGAAGCAGCCGAACCCGGCCCGGTACGGGCGACCGTCCGGATCCTGGACGGGGGTCACTGGATCACCGTGCCGAGCACGGTGCCGTCCGGCGCCGCCACGTGGATCGGCGCGTCCACGGCGAGGTCGCGCACCGCGGCATGCCCGGCGCCGTCCAGCGTCGATGCCTCGGTCACCACCACCGCCGCCTCCAGCCGACTCGCCCCGGCCGCCACCGCCGAGGCCACCGCCAGCTGCAACGCCGTGAGGGTCAGCGAGGGCAGCGCGACGCTGGCGGCCGCGTACGTCCGGCCGTCCTGGTCCCGGACCGCGGCGCCCTCGACGGCACCGACCCGCCCACGGGCTCCCCGGGCCAGGACGACCAGCTTGGCGTCCTCGGCGCCCAGCGGGGCGGGCGCGGTGGGGGTGGGCCGGGCGGCGGGCGCGGCGGGTGTGTCAGGCATCGGCGGGTTGCCTCTCCTCGTCTCGATAGTGGTCCTGGTCGTCCCCGGGACCGGCCTGCTCGCCACGCCCCGTGGTGTCCTGCTCGTCGCCCGGCTCCGCCCGGCTGACCAGGACGGTGTCGATGCGGTTACGCCGGCCGGTGGTCCCCTCGGCGACCAGCCGGAGGCCGGCCACCTCGACCTGCGCTCCGGGGATCGGCACCCGCCCCAGCGACTGGGCGAGCAGGCCACCGACCGTCTCCACCTCATCGGTGGGCAGATCGGTGTCGAACAGCTCGCCCAGATTCTCCACCGGCAGGCGGGCGGTCACCCGCACCGAGGAGTCCGCCAGGCGTTCGACCGGCGGGCGTTCGACATCGTACTCGTCGGTGATCTCACCGACGATCTCCTCCAGGATGTCCTCGATCGTGACCAGGCCGCCGGTGCCGCCGTACTCGTCGACCACGATGACCAGGTGGTTGCGGGCCGCCTGCATCTCCGACAACAGGTCATCGACCGGCTTGGACTCCGGCACGAAGGTGGCCGGACGCATCAGCTCGGCCACCGGCAACTGCTCGGCGTCCGGGTCACCGCCCCGGGACCGGCGGATCAGGTCCTTGAGGTAGAGCACACCCAGCACGTCGTCGACGCTCTCGCCGATCACCGGGATGCGGGAGAATCCGGACCGCAGGAAGAGCGCCAGCGCCTGTGCGAGGGTCTTGCCCTCCTCGATCCACACCATCTCGGTACGCGGCACCATCACCTCACGGGCGATGGTGTCGCCGAGCGCGAAGACCGAGTGGATCATCTGTCGCTCGCCGTGCTCGACCACGCCGCGCTGCTCGGCAAGGTCGACCAGCTCACGCAGCTCCACCTGGGTGGCGAACGGCCCCTCCCGGAAGCCGCGCCCCGGGGTGACCGCGTTGCCGATGAGGATGAGCAGGGACGCGAGCGGGTTGAGCGCCCGGCCCAGCCAGCGGACCAGCGGCGCCACCGCCCGCCCCACGGCGTACGCGTGCTGCCGGCCGATGGTGCGCGGGGCGACCCCGACCACCACGAAGCTGACCACGGTCATCGCGCCGGCGGTGACCAGCGCGGCCCGCCAGCCGGCGCCGAAGGTGTCCACCGCGACCAGTGCCACCAGTGTGGTGGCGGTCAGCTCGGCGAGCAGCCGCAACAGCAGGAGCAGGTTGAGGTGCCGGACCACGTCGGCGGCGACGGTCTGGAGGGTGCGGGCGCCGCGCACGCCGTCGCGGGCCAGCTCGGCCGCCCGCGCCGGAGAGACCGCGGCGAGCGCCGCCTCGGTCATCGCGATCAGGCCGGCCAGCACCACCAGGCCGGCCGCGAAGACGATCAGTTGCAGGTCGGGCAGGCCGGCCGTGGGGCCGGCCGCCAGTAGCGGAGTGGGCATCACTGGGTGCGGGTCGACCGCCAGCTCGCCAGCAGTCGGGCCTGGAGCGCGAACATCTCCCGCTCCTCCTCCGGCTCGGCGTGGTCGTAGCCGAGCAGGTGCAGCACCCCGTGCACGGTGAGCAGGTGCAGCTCGTCGGCCGGAGCGTGCCCGGCGGTCGCCGCCTGCTTGGCCGCCACCTCCGGGCAGAGCACGATGTCGCCGAGCAGGGCCGGCTCGCCGCCGGACGGGGCGCTCTCGCCCGGGCCGTGGTCGACGCTGCCCTCGTCCATGGGGAACGCGAGCACGTCGGTCGGGCCTTCGCCACCCATCCAGCGGTGGTTCAGCTCGGTCATGTAGTCGATGTCGACCAGCAGCACGGACAGCTCGGCGAGGGGGTTGACCCCCATCTCGTCGAGGGCGTGCCGGGCGACGGCGAGCACGGCGTCGGTGTCGACCTCGACACCGGACTCGTTGGCGATCTCGATGGACAACTGCTTTCCTCTGCTTTAGCGGCGGCGGCCGGCCCGGCCGCCCTGGGCGGGTCGCCCGGGCACCGCGTGGACGCCCTGCGCCTGCTGGGTCTCCCGCTCGGCGTCCCAGCGGGCGTACGCGTCGACGATCTGCCCGACCAGCTGGTGGCGGACCACGTCGGAGCTGGACAACTGGGCGAAGTGCACGTCCTCGACGTTTTCCAGGATCTCCCGGACCACCCGCAGACCGCTGGTCGTGCCGCCGGGAAGGTCCACCTGGGTGACGTCACCGGTGACGACGATCTTGGAATTGAAACCGAGCCGGGTGAGGAACATCTTCATCTGCTCGGGCGTGGTGTTCTGCGCCTCGTCCAGGATGATGAACGCGTCGTTGAGCGTCCGGCCGCGCATGTACGCCAGCGGCGCGACCTCGATCGTGCCCGCGGCCATCAGCTTCGGGATCGACTCGGGGTCGAGCATGTCGTGCAGCGCGTCGTAGAGCGGACGCAGGTACGGGTCGATCTTCTCGTTCAGCGTGCCGGGCAGGAAGCCCAGTCGCTCACCCGCCTCGACCGCCGGCCGGGTCAGGATGATCCGGTTGACCTGCTTGGCCTGCAACGCCTGGACGGCCTTCGCCATGGCCAGGTAGGTCTTGCCGGTGCCGGCCGGGCCGATGCCGAAGACGATGGTGTGCGAGTCGATCGCGTCGACGTACCGCTTCTGCCCGAGGGTCTTGGGGCGGATGGTGCGCCCGCGCCGGGAGAGGATGTTGAGCGTCAGGACCTCGGCGGGCCGCTCGGCGCTGCCCTGCTCGAGCATGCCGACGGTGCGCCGAACCGCGTCAGTGGTCAGGGTCTCGCCTTTCTCGATGAGTTCGAGCAGCTCAGTGAAGACCCGCTCGGCGAGGGCGTTGTCCGCGGGCGCACCGGTGATGGTGATCTCGTTGCCACGGACGTGCACGTCGCTGGTGACCGAGCGTTCGACGAGTCGCAGGATCTCGTCACCTGCGCCGAGCAGATTGACCATGATCTTCGAGTCGGGCACGGTGATCCTGGTCTGCACCCGGGGCGGGCCGGGAGGTGGGGTGCCAGTCATAGGTCGGGCCGAAGGGCCCTGCGCACCTGCTCTCGATCTCGGCGCCGGCCCTGCTGGCACGGCGTGCGGACGTTACCCCCATCGTATCCGTTCAACGCGGCCCGTATCGCGTCCATTTCCGCTGGCCGCGATCAACTACCGGCCCGGAAGTCGTACCGCTCGAAGGTCTCCTGGTGGCGGGTGAACCGGTACGTCGCCCAGTGCATCCGGACCACGGCACCCGACTCGTCCCGGGTCAGCCGCAGCAACTCGCCCGCCTCCCGGCCGGAGACCGTGCGGAACACGTCCGGCCGGTCCGGCAGCGGGGTGAAGATCGCCGGTGGACGTCCCGCCGGGTCGCCGGCCCCACGCGCCCGCAGCGTGCCGTCGTGCCAGGAGAAGACGTACTCGAAACCCTCGCCCCACCAGCGGCCGAGCAGACCCCGCAGGGCGGCCGGAGCGGGTGCGCCGGGCCGCCACGGCTCGATCTCGGCCGGGTCGTGCTCGACCGCCGCGGCGAGCAACCGGTGCGGCAGGTCGAACAGCTCCGCCGCCGTGCCGGAGGAGCCGAGCACCGCGGCGCCCATCGCGCCCGCCGTGCCGTCGCCGCCCCGCCGGCCGTACACCGCGGCCAGGAAACCGGGCATCGCCCCGTCGTGCCCCACGTGCACCACCCGATCGCCCTGCGGCACCAGGATCAGCCCGAGCCCGAAGCCGGCCCCCCAGAGCGTCTCGTCGGTGGTGGTCACCGGCCAGCGCATCTCGTCCAGGGTGGCGGGAGCGAGCACCGCGCCGGCCGGGTCCAGCGCCGCCGGGTCGGCGAGGAACGCCGCCCAGCGGGCCATGTCGGTCGCGGTGCTCCAGAGCTGGGCGGCCGGGCCGACCGCGCCGAAGTCGGTCGGCGGCTCCGGGTGCGCCTCGTCGGAGTACGCGTCGACGAGGAACCCGGTGGCCGCCGCCGGCCCGGGAGCCGCGGCGGTGTCGGTCAGCCCCAGCGGCGTCAGCACCCGCTCGGTGAGCACCTCCGCCCAGCTGGCGCCGCGCAGCCGGGCGACCATCTGGCCGAGCACGGCCAGGCCGAGGTTCGAGTAGTGGAAGCGGCGGCCCGGCGGCAGCACGCGCTCGGCCCGGTCCAGCTCGGCCACCAGCCGGTCGACGTCCGGCGCGCGCAGGCTGTCCCAGACGTCGCCGAACGGCTCGCGTTGCAGGCCTCCGGTGTGCGACAGCAGCCGGCGGACGGTCAGCTCACCGTGCGCGGGCAGGTCCAGGTGCCGGCCCACCGGGTCGTCCAGGTCCAGCAGCCCGTCGTCGCGGCACTGGAGGGTGAGCACCGCGGTGAAGGTCTTGGTGACCGAGCCGATCCGGAACCGGGTGCCCGGCCCCAGCGGGCTGTCGGTGCCGGTGCCGCCGACGGTGCAGCTCCAGAGCGGACGGTCGGCCCGGTGCAGCGCCGCCGACACCGCCGGCACCCGGGCATCGGCCTGCACCCGGCGGACCAGCCGGCCCAGCCGCTCGTCCACGACCCGGGTGGACACCGGCTCAGTGCTCACGCCAGGTCCCGGGCGAGCATCGGGCCGAGCGGCGCACCACCGAGCAGGTGCGCGTGCGCGTGGAACACCTCCTGCCCTCCGTACGCCCCGGTGTTGAACATCAGCCGGAAGCCGTCGCCGAGCAGGCCCTCGTCGTCGGCGACCACGGCGGCCGTGGCCAGCACCTCAGCGGCCAGCCCCGGGTCGCCCTGGGCGAGGGTGGCGATGTCGGCGTAGTGCTCCTTCGGAATGACCAGGATGTGCACCGGCGCCTTCGGGCCGATGTCGCGGAAGGCGAGCGTGGTGGCGGTCTCCCGGACCACGGTGGCCGGGATCTCCCCGGCGACGATGCGGCAGAACAGGCAGTCGGATCCCATCGGGGCAGTGTAAGGAAGGGCCCCCTGTTAACGCCTCCGGTAGAGGAAGGGTCCCTTCCTAACGTTCGCGTGGCTACGGCAGGATGTCCGGCGTGACGGATCGGGCGGTACTGGTGACCGGGGCCTCGCGCGGGATCGGCCGGGCGGTGGCGACGGCGTTCGCCGTCGGCGGCGATCGGGTGGCCATCCACCATCGCGACTCCGCGGACGCGGCTGAGGAGCTACGCGCCGAACTGCCCGGCACGGGGCACGTGGTGGTCCGCGCCGACCTCACCGATCCGGACGCGGTCCGGGCCATGGTCGACCGGGCCGCCGACCTGCTCGGCGGGCTGGACGTGCTGGTCAACAACGCCGGGACGTACGGCGACCGGGACGACCCGCATCCAGTCTTCGGCGCCTCCTACGAGGAGTGGCAGAAGCGCTGGCGGCTGGTGTTGGAGACCAACCTGACCGGGGCCGGCAACGTCACCTGGTGCGCCGCCCAGCACATGCGGGAGCGTGGCGGCCGGATCGTCAACGTCTCGTCCCGCGGCGCGTTCCGCGGCGAGCCGGACCAGCCGGCGTACGGCGCCAGCAAGGCAGGGCTGAACGCGTTGGGCCAGTCCCTCGCCGTGGCGCTCGCGCCGTACGGCATCACGGTCGCCACCGTCGCGCCGGGTTTCGTGGCGACCGACATGACGACCGAGCACCTGCGCGGCGAGCAGGGCGCGGCCATCCGGGCGCAGAGCCCCTTCGACCGGGTGGCCCAGCCGGAGGAGATCGCCGCCGCGGTGCACTGGCTGGCCTCCCCCCAGGCCGAGTGGGCCTCCGGCACCATCGTCGACCTCAACGGCGCCTCCTACCTGCGCAGCTGATCGCCCGGGGCCGACCGAGCCGGGCTTTGTCGTCCCGCACGACCACGCCGCCGAGAGCCGTCAGGCCGACCACGGTCAGCCCGGCGACAGCGGGCCGGCGTCGAGTCGCCAACCTGCTCCTCGCGGGCAAGGTGCTCGGGGCCGGGCATAGCCGCCGGACGAGGGCCGGGGCGGGAGCCAGGAATGACCATCGGGCGTGGGAGACGCTTGGAGGCCGGACTACCAGCGGCCGAGCCGGGTGGCGAGCACGCTGAGCGCCGCCACCCCGGCAGTGGAGGTGCGCAGCACCGCGGGCCCGAGCCGGACCGGCCGGCCGCCGGCCTCGCGGAAGGAGGTCAGCTCGGCGGGGGCGATACCGCCCTCCGGGCCGACCACCAGGACGATCTCCCCGGCGGACGGCAGGTCGGCGGTGGTCAGCCGCTCGTCGGCCTCTTCGTGCAGCACGAACGTGGCCGCGGCACCGGCGATCCGGCGGGCCACCGTGGCTGTCGACTCGTCCGGCGCCCCGGCCACCACCGGCAGCCAGGGGCGGCGGGCCTGCTTGGCCGCCTCCCGGGCGGTGGCCACCCACTTGTCCCGGGCCCGTACGCCCCGGTCGCCGCGCCACTGGGTCACCGAGCGGACCGCCGCCCAGGGCACGATCTCGTCCACCCCGACCTCGGTCATCGCCTGCACGGCCAGCTCGCCCCGGTCGCCCTTGGCGATGCCCTGCACGACCACCAGCCGGGGTACGGGCGCGTCCGCGTACCCCCGGGAGGTGACGGTGAGCTCCAGGCTGCCCCGGCCGACGGCGGTGACAACTGCGGCGGCCGTGCCGCCCTGGCCATCGGCGAGCAGCAGCTCCTCGCCGACCCGCAGCCGCTGCACGGTGGCGGCGTGGTGCCCCTCGGGACCATCGAGGGTCATCGTGTCGGCGGTGGGCAGCGACTCGACCAGGAACAGCGGGGCGGACACGATGATCAGGCTAGCCGCAGCGTCGGCGGCACGGACGGCGAGCCCGGGAGCCGGTCAGGCGTGGCCGTTGAACGCGTCGCGCATCCGGGAGAAGAAGCCGCCCTGCTTGGTCAGCTCGGCGACCTCCTCGCCCCGGGTCTTGGCGAAGTCGCGCAGCATCTTCTCCTGGTCCGGGTCGAGCTTGGTCGGCGTCCGCACGTCCAGGTGCACGTAGAGGTCGCCCCGGCCGGTGCCGCGCAGGTGCGGCACGCCCCGGGCGCGCAGTCGAAGGGTGCTGGCGGGCTGGGTGCCGGCCTTGACGTCGACGGTCTCCTCGCTGTCCAGCGTCTTGATGGTCAGCCGGGTGCCCAGCGCCGCCGCCGTCATCGGCACGGTGACCCGGCAGTGCAGGTCGTCGCCCTTGCGGGAGTACACGTCGTGCGGCCGCTCGTGGATCTCCACGTAGAGGTCACCGGCGGTGCCGCCACCGGGGCCCACCTCGCCCTGCTGGGCCAGCCGGATCCGCATGCCGTCCTCGACGCCGGCCGGGATCTTGACGGTCAGCGAGCGGCGGGTACGCACCCGGCCGTCGCCGGCGCAGGTGGGGCAGGGGTGCGGGATCGTGGTGCCGTAGCCCTGGCACACGGTGCACGGCCGGGCGGAGACCACCTGGCCGAGGAAGGTGCGCTGCACCGACTGCACCTCGCCCCGGCCGCCGCACGCCTCGCAGGTGGCCAGGTGGGTGCCGGCGGCCGTGCCGGCGCCGGAGCAGGTGGTGCAGAGCACCGCGGTGTCGACCGTGATCGGGGCCTCGACGCCGAACGCCGTCTCGTGCAGGTCCAGCTCCAGCCGCAGGATCGCGTCGGCGCCCGGCCGGGTACGCGGGCGCGGGCCGCGGGCGCCACCCGCCGCGCCGCCGAAGAACGCGTCCATGATGTCCTGGAACCCGACGAACGGACCGGCCCCGCCGGGACCGCCCGGCCCACCGGCGCCGCCGCCACCCGGGGCGAGCGGGTCGCCGCCCAGGTCGACGATCTGCCGCTTCCGGTCGTCCGAGAGCACCTCGTACGCGGCGTTGATGTCCTTGAACTTCTCCTGAGCCTCCGGGTCCGGATTGACGTCCGGGTGGAACTGGCGCGCCAGCTTGCGGTAGGCGCGCTTGATCTCGTCATCGGAGGCTTCCCGGCTCACACCGAGAATGCCGTAGTAGTCCCTGGCCACTGCGTTCCGTGTCCTCATGTTCGTCTCGCGTTGCGCCGGTCGGCGGCCGCAGCCGGCCGTCGGCCCTGACCAATCAGTTCTGGGCCAGCAACTCGCCCACGTAGCGTGCCACGGCGCGCACCGTGGCGATGTTGCCGGGGTAGTCCATCCGGGTGGGCCCCAGCACCCCCAGGCCGCCCACGATGGTGGTGCCCGGGCCGTAGCCGGTGCTGACCACCGAGGCGGCGCGCAGGTTGTCGAACTCGTTCTCGTCGCCGATCAGCACCCGGGTCGTGCTCGGCTCGGTCTCACCGATGAGCTTGAGCAGCACGACCTCCTCCTCCAGAGCCTCGAGGATCGGCCGCAGGGAGCCCTGGAAGTCGAGCAGGCCGCCCCGGGTGAGGTTCGCGGTGCCGGCGAGCGCGATCCGCTCCTCGTGCCGCTCGACCAGCGTCTCCAGCAGAACGGTGGCGAGCGTGGTCATGGTCGGACGCAGCCCGGTCGGCGCTTCCTCGACCAGCGCCTGCACCAGCGGTGGCGTCTCGGACAGCCGCGCGTTGGCGAGCTTCTCGTTGATCAGTCGGCGCAGATCGGTGACGTCGTCGGCGGGCACCGGACCGGGCAGCTCCACGAGTCGCTGCTCCACCCGCCCGGTGTCCGCGATCATGACGAGCATCAGCCGGGTGGTGGAGATCGGCACCAGCTCCAGGTGGCGTACCGAGGAGCGGGCCAGGCTCGGGTACTGCACCACGGCGACCTGCCGGGTCAGTTGGGCGAGCAGCCGTACCGTGCGGTGCACCACGTCGTCGAGGTCGACCGCGCCGACCAGGAAGCGCTCGATGGCCCGGCGCTCGGCCGGGCTGAGCGGCTTGACCCGGGACAACCGGTCGACGAAGAGGCGGTAGCCGCGGTCGGTGGGCACCCGGCCGGCACTGGTGTGCGGCTGCCGGATGTAGCCCTCCTCCTCCAGCACGGCCATGTCGTTGCGGACGGTGGCCGGGGAGACACCGAGCTGGTGCCGCTCGACCAGCGCCTTGCTGCCGACCGGCTCCTGCGTGGAGACGTAGTCCTCGACGATGGCGCGGAGCACGGCGAGCTTGCGGTCGTCGAGACCCATCCTCCGCACCTCCTGTCGCACGTCGGCCGCCGGCACGGTGGGGCCGGCGGGCCGTCCTGGCACTCGACTGTAACGAGTGCCAGTCTACGTCGGCGCGCCCGCCAGCGCGATGATCAAGGGCGTCGCTGTCCGTTCAGCCGGGCCGTCCCGGCGGTGTCGCTCTGGTGCGGCGTTGCCACCGGCCCCTACCGTGACATCCATGACTGAACCACCTCGCCCTCCCGGTGCGGGAGACCCCGGCGATCAGCAGCCGGAGCCGACCTACCCGCCGGCCGCTCCCGGCCCGGCCTCCCCGGCCGAGCCACCCACCGCACCACTGTCCGGGGCACCCGGCCCGGGCGGCTATCCCCCGGCCGGTGGCTATCCGCCGCCCACCGGTGACCAACCGCCGTCGGGCGGCTACCCTCCGCCCGGGGGCTACCCTCCGCCCGGGGGCTACCCGCCCCCCGGGGGCTATCCCCCTGGCGGCTATCCCCCTGGCGGCTATCCGACCGGCGGCGCCTACGGCGGCCCCGGCGGCGGCTACGCCAGCAACGAGGACAAGACGTGGGCGCTGGTCGCGCACTTCGGCGGCGCCGTCGGCGCGCTGATCAGCTTCGGTCCGCTGGGCTTCGTCGCCCCGCTCATCGCCTATCTGGCCCGCGGTCAGCAGTCGCCGGCCGTCCGGGCGCACGCCCTGGCCGCGCTGAACTTCCAGATCCTCTGGTCGATCATCGCGTTCGTGCTGCTCTTCGTCAGCTGGTGCCTGCTCTTCCTGCCCAGCATCGCGGTGGTGGTGATCCAGATCCTGTTCGGGATCATCGCCGGCATGAAGGCCAACGAGGGTCAGCCCTACCGCTACCCGATGTCGGCAAGTTTCATCAAGTGACCCGGGTCGGCCGCTCCCCCGGCCGGCCCGGTGCACCGGCTCAGGGCAGCAGGTCGCGCACCACGGCGTCGGCGAGCAGCCGCCCGCGCAGGGTGAGCACCGCCCGGCCGGCCGCGTACTCCGGTGCGGCCAGCAGGCCGCCGGCCAGCGCCCGCTCGGCGCCGGCCCGGCCGGTGGCGTCGAGCACCGCCAGCGGCAGGCCGGTGGCGAGCCGCAGCCGGAGCATCACGTCCTCCATGTGCGTCTCGTCGGCGGTGAGCACCTCCCGGGCCAGGCCGGGTGACGCGCCGGCGGCCAGCCGCTGCGCGTACGCAGACGGGTGCTTGACGTTCCACCAGCGCACCCCGCCGACGTGGCTGTGCGCCCCGGGGCCCAGCCCCCACCAGTCGGCGCCGGTCCAGTAGAGCAGGTTGTGCCGGCACCGGGCCTCGTCGGTGCTGGCCCAGTTGGAGACCTCGTACCAGGACAGGCCGGCCGCGTCGAGGGCAGCCTCCGCGGCCAGGTAGCGGTCCGCGGCGACGTCGTCGCTGGGGTACGGCAGCTCGCCGCGGCGCATCCGGGCGGCCAGCCGGGTGCCGTCCTCCACGATCAGGGCGTACGCGCTGACGTGGTCCACCCCGGCGGCGACCACCTGGTCGAGCGAGGCGGCGAAGTCCCCGGCCCGCTCCCCCGGGGTGCCGTAGATCAGGTCCAGGTTGACGTGCTCGAACCCGGCGTCGCGCGCCTCCAGGGCGGCGGCGGTGGCCCGGCCGGCGCTGTGCTTGCGGTCCAGGATCGCCAGCACCCCCGGGGAGGCGGACTGCATGCCGAGCGAGATCCGGGTGTACCCGGCGGCCCGCAGCAGCTTCAGCGACTCCGGGGTGACCGATTCCGGGTTGGCCTCGGTGGTGACCTCGGCGTCGGCGGCCAGCCCCCAGGTGCGGTCGATGCCGTCGAGGATGCGGGCCAGGTCGTCGGCGGGGAGCAGGGTGGGCGTGCCACCTCCGACGAAGACCGTGTCGACCCGCGGCGGTGGGCTGTCGCCGAGCACCCGGGCGGCGAGCGCCAGCTCGGCCAGCACGGTGTCGGCGTACCCCTCGCGGCTGGCGCCGCCGCCCAACTCAGCCGATGTGTAGGTGTTGAAGTCGCAGTAGCCGCAGCGGCTGGCGCAGAACGGCACGTGGACGTACACGCCGAAGCCGCGCGCGCCGACCGTGGTGGTGGCGGTGGCGGGCAGCGATCCGTCGGCGGGGACGGTCTCACCATCTGGAAGGACGCCGGGCATGGCCACTAGTGTGCCCGGCATGACCTCTCCCGACGTGCTCGTGCGGGTCTCCACGGCCCGCGGGGTGACCACCCTCACCCTGGACAGCCCGCACAACCGCAACGCGCTCTCCACCGGCCTGATGACCCAGCTGCTGGCCGGGCTGGCCGACGCGGTGGCCGACGACGCGGTCCGGGTGGTCGTGCTCGACCACACCGGCCCGGTCTTCTGCTCGGGCGCGGACCTGAAGGAGACCGCCGCGGCGTACGCCAGCGGGACGGTGCCGGCCGGGATGCTGGGCGACGTGCTCGCCGCGCTCTGGGAGTGCCCGAAGCCGGTGCTGGCCCGGGTCGCCGGTCCGGCGCGGGCCGGCGGGTTGGGCCTGATCGCCGCCGCCGACCTGGCCGTCTGCGCCGACGAGGCGACGTTCGCCTTCACCGAGGTGCGGATCGGGGTGATCCCGGCGGTGATCTCGGCGACCGTGCTGCCCCGGCTGCACCCGCGCGCCGCCGCCGAGCTGTACCTGACCGGGGACACCTTCGACGGCCGTCGGGCCGCCGAGATCGGCCTGGTCACCGCCGCTGTCCCGGCGGACGGGCTGGACGCGGCGGTACGCCGGTACTGCGACTCGCTGGTGCGCGGCGCGCCCGGCGCGCTGGCCGGCGCCAAGGAACTGCTGCGCCGGCCGGGCACCGCCGAGCTGCGCGCGGAGCTCGCCCGGCTGTCCGCTCTCTCGACCGGCTACTTCCTCTCCGACGAGGGACGCGAGGGGGTCACCGCGTTCCGGGAGAAACGACCGGCGCGCTGGGTGCCCGCTCTCGACGTCTGAGCGCTCCGGATGGCGTTGCTGGACTGATCGCCACCGCGCGGATCCCGTGCGGCGCGCCCTCGAGTGCGAGTTGTCGGGTCATGCCGATGATGCCGGCGTTCGCGGCGGCGTGCCCGACCATCGGGGGTACGTGGCCACCGATCATTCGGGCCATGGAAGCCGCGCTGATGAATGCCCGATTATTATCGAATTGGGTCGGACGGAAGGGCGGTACGGGCAGGTGAGACCGCAGTCGGAGCGGGAACGCCGGTTGGTGCGGCCGGGCCGGCCACGGTCGAAACCGGTCGGACGACCCGGATTGGCCGCCGCGGGACGTACGCTTGTCGGACTGTCGATCTGGGGGTGTGGGTGCGAACTCGGGCAACCGTGGCGGGTGGATTGGTTCTCGTCCTCATCGCCGTGATCGCAGTCTGGCTCGTCCTGCGGCAGGTCGGTGACCGGTTGCGACTGCCGCTGTCCTCGCGGACCTGCACGGTCCAGGCCGACGGCCGGGTCGCCCTGGACGCCGACCAGATGGCCAACGCGGCGACCATCGCGGCGATCGGCGCGCAACGCGGGATGCCCGAGCGGGCCGTGGTGGTCGCGCTGGCCACGGCGTACCAGGAATCCGGGCTGCGCAACCTCGCCGACGGTGACCGTGACTCGGTCGGCCTGTTCCAGCAGCGCCCGAGCCAGGGCTGGGGCACACCGAAACAGATCCGCGATCCGCGCTACGCGGCGAACCGGTTCTACGCGGCGCTGAAGAAGGTGCGCGGCTGGGAGTCGATGCGGGTCACCGACGCCGCCCAGCGGGTGCAGCGCTCGGCGTTCCCCGAGGCGTACCAGAAGTGGGCCGACGACTCCGAGGTGCTCAGCCGGGCACTGCTGGGCGACGCCACCGGCGCGGTCGCCTGCTCGGTGGGGCGCACCCCGCTGATGCGCGGCGCGACGGCGGCCGCCCAGTTGACCCGCAACCTGGTGCTGGACTGGGGGGTGTCGAGCACCGATCCGGCGGACCAGACCGGGCTGGCGGTGACCGCGGGCGACCAGCGCGACGGCTGGCGGTACGCGCACTGGCTGGTCTCCCACGCACAGGACCACGGGGTGAAGCTGGTCCGCTTCGGCGGCCTGGAGTGGACGGCCCGGGACGGCACCTGGGGGCGGGTGAGCGGTGAGCAGGGCCCCGCCGGTCAGGTGGTGGCCGAGGTGTTCGCCGAGGGGTGACCGCCGCCCTGATCTCTTAACCGGCAGTCACCGCACAATCGGACAACCACCCACAGACACCGCCATTGATCACGCGAATCTGACCATCCGTGGTGGTTCCGCTGCACGCGGTCCGGCCGGCGTCCGCTGGCGCCGCACGCCCTCCCCAATGCCGATGGATGCGCGTTACGATCGGCGGCCTGTGCCAGAAATGGTTTCACCTCATGGGGAGGGGTACGACGCGGTGTTCGATTACGGCGACCGGACCGGCTACGAACCGATCAGCGACACTGACCGCAAGGAGTTCCACGAGCAGGGCTTCCTCCTGCTGCGCAACGTCCTGACCGAGGATCACCGGGCGGCGCTGGAGGCGGCGGTCGACCGCGTCTACGCGGAGGAACAGGCCAAGGGCAACACCAAGAAGGACGGCACCCTGCACCTGCTGGGCTTCCTGGAGCGCGACGAGCTCTTCGGTGAGCTGCTCACCCACCCGATCGCCTTCCCGTACATGTGGGGACTGGCCGGCTGGAACATCTACACCCACCACAACCACCTGGACGTCACCCCGCCGGCGCTCGAGCCGGAGAAGCCGTACTGGGGCTGGCACCAGGACGGGTACCGCCAGAACTCCGACCCGGAGACGATGGACCCGAACCTGCCCCGGCCGATGTTCTCGCTCAAGGTCGCGTACGTGCTCTCCGACCTCTCCGAGACCGGTCGCGGCGCCACCAAGGTCATCCCGGGCAGCCACCTCTGGAACTCGCTGCCCCGGCCGAAGGACCTCAGCGTGCACAACCCGGACCCGGAGGGCACGGTGGAGATCACCGCGAACCCGGGTGACGCCTTCATCTTCGATCGCCGTCAGTGGCACTCCCGGTCGACGAACCTGTCGACCATCACCCGCAAGATGCTCTTCGTGGGCTACACGTACCGGTGGATCCGCCCACTGGACGAGCTGCACCCGGACCTGGCCGGCGAGTGGTACCGCAACCGCACGCCGGTGCAGCGTCAGCTGATCGGTGAGGGCACCCACACCGCGAACTACTGGGGCATCAACTGGGACGGGTACGTCGACGACGAGATCCCGCTGCGCAAGGAACTCAAGGAGCGCGGCCTGCTGGACCGCAACATCCCCTGGCTCCGCTGACGTAAGGAAGGGCCCCTTGTTGTCGCTGAATGCATAACAAGGGGCCCTTCCTAACAACTGTGGTCAGGCGCGGCTGGCGAGGCGGCGGCGGGCCTTCTCCCGGATCGGCTCCGGCAGATCCTCGGCGTCGAGCAGCCGGGGCAGCAACTCCGGCTCCAGGCTGGTCGCCCGGAACACCTCCCCGATGGTCACCCCGTGCGCGGGCCGCTCCACCACCTCGACCGGGTCGCCGGCGCCCACCTCACCCTCGCGCAGCACCCGCAGGTACGCCCCCGGGGTGGCGCGCACCGTGAAGCGCCGGATCAGGTCCGGCATCCCCCAGAAGCCGGCGAACGTGGTGCAGGGGGTGCGTGGCATGGTCACCTGGAGCAGCGCCGCGCCGACCGCCCACTGCTCGCCGATCACCGCCCCGGTCACGTCGACCGCGTAGGTGGTCAGGTTCTCGCCGAAGCCGCCGGGGCGGATGGCGCGGCCGATCTCCGTGGACCACCACGCGGCGTCCTCCTCGGCGTACGCGTAGACGGCCTTGTCCGGCCCACCATGGTGGGCCCGCTCGCCGATGAAGTCGCCCGCCAGGCCCTCGGTGAGCAGCGGGACCGGCCCGTCCACCGGTCGCTTGTCGATGCCGCTGCGACCGCTCGCGTCGCCGGCCCACTCCGCCTCGGTCACCACACCGAGGTTCACCGATGCCACCCTGCCCGTCATGACCGTCAGCCTAGTGGCGGGGCAGAGCCGGGCCAGCCCTCGGCCGGGCGCGGGTCAGCCCTTGACGGCGCCGGCGACCAGGCCGGAGACCATCCGCCGCTGCACCAGCAGGAAGAAGATGATGGCCGGCAGGGTGAACAGGGTGGAGGCGGCCATCACCGGGCCCCAGTTGGTGTCGTCCCGGCCGAAGAAGAAGGTCATCGCCACCGGCAGGGTGTAGCGATTCTGGTCGTTGATGAACGTCAACGCGAAGATCAGCTCGTTCCACGCGGTGATGAAGGAGAAGATGCTGGTGGCCACCAGGCCGGGCGCGACCAGTGGGAACAGGATCCGGCGGAAGATCTGGGCCCGGCTGGCTCCGTCGATGGCCGCCGCCTCCTCCAGTTCCTTGGGCACCGCGGCGACGAAACCGCGCAGCATCCAGACCGCGAACGGCAGCGAGAAGCCGAGGTACGTGAGGATCAGGCTGGGCAGGGTGTTGTAGAGCCCGAGCCGTTGGATCATCAGGAACAGCGGGATGACCAGGGCCTCCAGCGGAATCATCTGCACGATCAGCAGCATGATCAGGAAGCTGGTCCGCAGCCGGAACCGGAACCGGGCCACCGCGGTCGCGGCGAGCAGCGCGACCAGGCCGCTGAGCACCACCGTCGCGACCGCGACCAGCGCGCTGTTGAGGAAGAAGTCGGCGAAGCTCACGCCGGGGATCAGGTTGCCGGTCAGGATCTCCCGGTAGTGCGCCAGCGTCGGGTGGGTCGGCACCGGCTGCGGGGTGGACGAGAAGATCTCCTTGCTCGGCTTCAGCGAGGTGGAGATCATCCAGTAGACGGGGAACGCCGCGAAGAGCGCGACCAGCAGCCCAGCGCCGTTGAGGGCGATCTTCTTCACGACTCGTCCTCCTGCCTGAGCACCATCCGTACGTAGAAGCCGGTGACCACGAGCAGGATCAGCGTGAGGATCACCGCGATGGCCGCACCGAGGCCGTACTTCGGCGGCGGCGAGAACGCCTCCGCGTAGGAGTAGATGGAGAGCATGAACGTCGGCCGGTCCTGGGTGCCGCCGGCCAGCACGAACTGCTGGGTGAAGACCTTGAAGTCCCAGATGGTGGAGAGCACGATCAGGATGCCGAAGACCGGGCGCAGCAGCGGGAAGGTAATCTTCCAGAACGCCCGCCAGGGGCCGGCGCCGTCCACCCGGGCCGCCTCGTGCAGTTCGCTCGGCACGCTCTTCAGCCCGGCCAGCACGCTGACCGCGATGAACGGGAACGAGTGCCAGACCACCACCAGCGTCAGGATCGAGAAGAACAGCAGCGGCGAGTTGAACCAGCCGTAGCCGGTCCAGTCACTGTGTCCGAAGAGGCTGGTGGACAGCCGGTCCGGCAGCGCGTTGAACAGCCAGGTGACCAGCCCGCTGGTGTCGTCGAAGATCCACTTCCAGACGATGGTGCCGGTCAGCGCCGGGGTGGCCCAGGCGAGCATCACGCAGCTCGCCACGAAGGTCGCCATCTTGCGGCCGAGCCGGTTGAGCAGCAGGCCCACCAGGGTGCCGAGGATCATCGTCAACAGCACGTTGGCCACGGCGAAGAGAACCGTGTTGCGCAGCACGGTCAGGAAGAACGGATCCGAGAGGATCTGGGTGTAGTTGCCGAGCCCCACCCACGGCCACTCCCGGTCGCCGCGTAGCTGCCGGACGCTGTTCAGCCGGTAGAAGGACATCGTCACGACCTGGCCGAGTGGCCAGAGCAGCAGCACTCCGATGATCACCAGAGCGGGCAGCAGCAGCAGGTAGGGCAGGCGATCCACTCGGCGACGCCGCCGCGCGGGGTTCTCCCGCGCGGCGGACGCCTCCGGCGCTTCGGTCAGTAAGCTCACTTGCTGTTCAGAATGCCTTCCATCTCCGCGGCCGCGTCGGCGGTAGCCTTCTCGACCGTCTTCTGACCCTTCATGACCGAGCTGTTCATCGCCTGGGTCACCGTCTTGTTCCGGCTGACCTCGACCCACTTCGGGGTGAGCGGCGTGAGCTTGGTGTTCTGCATGGTGGTGGCGAACGACGCCATGACCTTGTCATTGGCGTACGTGCCACCGGCCACCAGGTCCTGGTAGACCGGGAAGAACCCGAGGCTGCTGGCGAAGGTCTGCGAGTTCTTCTTGTTCAGCAGCACGGTCAGGTAGTCCCACGCCAGGTCCTGGCGCTCGCTGTCCTTCCAGACCGCCACGTCCGAGCCGCCGGCGAAACCAGGGGCCGCCTTGCCGTCTGGGCCGGGGATCGGGAACGTACCCCAGACCTTCTCGATCTCGGGGTTGTCCTTCTTGATGGCGCCCTGCTGCCAGCTGCCGGCGAACGCCATCGCGGCCTTGCCGGTGGCGAACTGGGTGCGCGCGTCGATCTCGTTCCAGCCCGCCGCGGCCGGCGGGGCCACCTTGTGCACGGTCACCAGGTCGGTCCAGAACTTGACCGCCTTCTGTGCCTCGGGCGTGGTGTAGCCGGACTTCCAGGTGCCGCCCTCGTTGGTGGCGATCTCGCCGCCGGCGCCCCAGAGGAAGGAGTAGAAGGGCAGCTCGGAGTTGCCCGGCAGCGCGATGCCGTACGTGCCCGGCTTCTTGGCCTGCACGGTCTTGGCCACGCTGACCAGCTCTTCCCAGGTCGTCGGCGGCTTGACGCCCGCCTCGGCGAACCAGTCGGTGCGGTAGTAGATGGCGCGCACGCCCGCGTACCAGGGCACGCCGTACTGCTTGCCGTCGAGCTGCGCGTTCTTCACCAGGTCGGGCAGGATGTCCTTGCTGTCGGCCCAGCCACCCATCCGGCCGCTCACGTCAGCGAGCGCCTCCTGCGCGGCCCAGCCCTGGGTCTCGGTGTTGCCCAGCTCGGTGATGTCCGGTCCCTCACCGCCGGCGAGCGCGGCCTGGAACTTCTTGGGCGCCTCGAGCCACGGGATGTACTGCACCACCACGTCCGTGTCGGGGTGCTTCTGCTTGAACTCGGTCTCGACGCCGTCGAGGAACTTGTTCTGGGCGTCGCCGCCCTCACCCATCATCCAGACCGTGAGCTTGCTGTCGTCGGCCGCCTTCTCGTCGGACCCGCCGCAGCCGGTCAGCACCATCGCGGCCGAGGCCACTACGGCGGTGACCGGGGCCAGCCGCTTCCACCTGTTCACGCCACTTCTCCCCTCGCGCCGCCTGGAACTAACCTTCTCCGCCGCACCCTAGTACGAAGAATTCCTTTACGACAGTGGGCGTGCCGGCTGAAGCGTGGCGACCGTACCGCAGGGGGCCGCCGAAAGGCGCTGTGGCATCGGGCCGA
Source organism: Micromonospora sp. U21 (assembly GCF_018070045.1). Taxonomy (GTDB): domain Bacteria; phylum Actinomycetota; class Actinomycetes; order Mycobacteriales; family Micromonosporaceae; genus Micromonospora. The sequence continues at coordinate 54,884 of NZ_JAGPYK010000012.1, read as the reverse complement.
AGTCGGGCACTCCCGCACGAAAGAGCGCCCGACCGAGGGCCGGGCGCTCTTTCCAGTGGTGCGACGATGCCGGGTTGTTATCGGGTGACGCTGCGGCGGCGACCCACGCCGGCCACCAGCGCGACCGCGATGGCCGCCAGGACGACCTGCACCAGCAGCTCACCCCAGTCGATGCCGCTGGTCTCGGTCGCGATGCCGATCGCCCGCGCCAGCACGGTGCCCAGCAGGGCCGCGCCGACACCGATCAGCAGGTGCAGCCAGATCGGCATGTTCTGTCGGCCCGGGACGACCAGGCGGCCCAGTGCCCCGACGATGAGACCGACAACGATCGCAGTGATGATGCCCCACACGGTGAGTTCCACGGTCGCCCTCCTTCGAAAGAATGCCTGACACACGGTGTGTGTTTCCTGTCGTGACCGCTAAGTTCCCGACCCACCCGAAATCCAAACCGACTTTGCCCATCAGACGATCACCAGCAGGCACGTTCCACGCGACGCGCTTCTCCGCGTGCCCTCGCAACATCGCCGATCTTGCGTTGTCGAGGGGCGCGACGCTCTTCCGGGTGGACGCGAAGGGCGCCCGACCTTGTCGGTCGGGCGCCCTTCGGACGTGTCGCGGTGTGCTGTGATGCTGGGTGTTATCGGGTGACGCTGCGGCGGCGACCCACGCCCGCCACCAGCGCGACCGCGATCGCGGCCACGACGACCTGCACCAGCAGCTCGCCCCAGTCGATCCCGTTGGTCTCGGTCGCGATGCCGATCGCCCGCGCCAGCACGGTGCCCAGCAGCGCCGCGCCGACACCGATCAGCATGTGCAGCCACATCGGCATGTTCTGCCGGCCCGGGACGACCAGGCGGCCCAGTGCGCCGACGATGAGACCAACAACAAGCGCAGTGATGATGCCCCACAGGGTGAGCTCCACGGTCGCCCTCCTTCAAAGAATGTCTGACACACGATGTGTGCTTCCTGTCGTGGCCGCTGAGTTCCCGACCCACCGAAAATCCAAACCGACTCACGTACAAGGCCAACGGTGGACGTCAATGCACAACGGCTGCGTCGATTGGTGCTGGGCGCGTCCACACAGGTCGCAGGCCCTGTCGTCCGGTTACCCGCCACCGGTGCGACCTGAAAAATTTCTTCGCCCGCCGCTGCACACCAGCGCTCCGGGCGGGTCGGCACATCGCCCGGCCGGCCGCGGGTGCACGGCGAGCGCCGGTCGCACGGCCGGGAACACGACGCCAGCCGGGACCGTCCGCAGCCCCCGGGGCCACGGCGAGCATCGCCGCCACCAGGGACGGCCGGCACCGGCGTCCGACCGGGCCACGGCGACGGACGGGTCGCGGTCCGCGACACGGGGACTGCCGCCGGGGTACGGCGACGGCCGGCGCCCCGTCGGGCGATCGGTCTTCGCGACCGGCCCGGCCGGGGCACCGGCCGTGTTCGTCAGTCAGCGCCGGCGCACCGCCGCGGTGTCACTTCTTGCCAGCGGCCTTGCCGTCGCCGGAGTCGGAGGAGAGGGCGGCGATGAAGGCCTCCTGCGGCACCTCGACCCGACCGACCATCTTCATCCGCTTCTTGCCTTCCTTCTGCTTCTCCAGCAGCTTGCGCTTACGGCTGATGTCACCGCCGTAGCACTTGGCGAGCACGTCCTTGCGGATCGCCCGGATGGTCTCCCGGGCGATGACCCGGCTGCCGATGGCCGCCTGGATCGGCACCTCGAACTGCTGGCGCGGGATCAGGGTGCGCAGCTTGGCGGCGATGGTGACGCCATAGTTGTACGCCTTGTCCTTGTGCACGATGGCGCTGAACGCGTCCACCGGCTCGCCGTGCAGCAGGATGTCCACCTTCACCAGGTCGGACGCCTGCTCGTCGGTGGGCTCGTAGTCCAGCGAGGCGTAGCCCTTGGTCCGGCTCTTCAACTGGTCGAAGAAGTCGTAGATGATCTCTGCGAGGGGCAGCGTGTAGCGCAGCTCCACCCGGTCGGCGGAGAGGTAGTCCATGCCGAGCAGGCTGCCCCGCCGACCCTGGCAGAGCTCCATCACCGCGCCCACGTAGTCGTTGGGCGTCAGCACGGTGGCCCGGACCACCGGCTCGTACACTTCGGCGATCTTGCCGGTCGGGTACTCGCTGGGGTTGGTGACGACGATCTCCTCGCCGTCGTCCGTGATCGCCCGGTAGACCACGTTCGGCGCGGTGGAGATCAGGTCGAGGTTGTACTCGCGCTCCAGCCGCTCCCGAATGATCTCCAGGTGGAGCAGGCCGAGGAAGCCGCAGCGGAAACCGAAGCCGAGCGCGCCGGAGGTCTCCGGCTCGTAGTCCAGCGCGGCGTCGTTGAGCTTGAGCTTGTCCAGTGCCTCGCGGAGGTTGGGGTAGTCGGACCCGTCGATCGGGTAGAGGCCGGAGTAGACCATCGGCTTCGGGTCCTTGTAGCCACCCAACGCCTCGGCCGCCGGCCGGCTGTTGATGGTGACCGTGTCACCGACCCGGGACTGCCGGACGTCCTTCACGCCGGTGATGAGGTAGCCCACCTCGCCGACGCCGAGCGCCTCGGCCTTCACCATCTCCGGTGAGATGACACCGATCTCCAGCAGCTCGTGCACCGCCCCGGTGGACATCATCTTGATCCGGTCGCGGGCGCTGATCCGGCCGTCGATGACCCGGACGTACGTGACCACGCCGCGGTAGACGTCGTACACCGAGTCGAAGATCATCGCCCGGGCGGGCGCCTCGGCCTCGCCGGTCGGCGGGATGAACTGCCGGACGATCTCGTCGAGCAGGTACGGGACGCCCTCGCCGGTCTTGCCGGAGACCCGGATGCAGTCGGCGGGGTCGCCGCCGATCAGGTGGGCCAGCTCCTCGGCGTACTTCTCCGGCTGGGCGGCCGGCAGGTCGATCTTGTTGAGCACCGGGATGATGCGCAGGTCGTTCTCGAGCGCCAGGTAGAGGTTCGCCAGCGTCTGCGCCTCGATGCCCTGCGCGGCGTCGACCAGCAGCACGGCCCCCTCGCACGCGGCCAGCGACCGGGACACCTCGTAGGTGAAGTCGACGTGCCCCGGGGTGTCGATCATGTTGAGCACCGCGTGCTCACCGGCCCGCTCACCCTCGCGGATGGTCCACGGCATCCGGACGGCCTGGCTCTTGATGGTGATGCCGCGCTCGCGCTCGATGTCCATCCGGTCCAGGTACTGGGCGCGCATCTGCCGGGGGTCGACCACACCGGTGAGCTGCAGCATCCGGTCGGCCAGGGTCGACTTCCCGTGGTCGATGTGGGCGATGATGCCGAAGTTCCGGATGACTGCCGGGTCGGTGGCACCGGGAGCGTTCCGGGCGGAATCGGGCGTCGGTGGCACAGCGGTCCGTTCTGATCGGCTGACGTGAGCGGGCCGGCGCGACGCCGACCCCTTCTATGATCCCACGCCGCCGGGGTGCCCCCGCTGCGCGGGCGATGGATCGGCCGGCGCGCCCGCGCCCGTCACTCCATCGGCGGCTCCACGAAGAGCGCGGCCAGGCGCGGCAGCCGTCGGCGGGCCTCCTCCTCGTCGTCGAAGTCCCAGAAGTCGTTGAGGTCCGGCGCGCGCACCGGCTCCCGGTCCGCCGGCAGTTCCGACGCGGTGGCCCTGCGGTACGCGTCCCAGGGCACCGCCAGCATCTGCTCGGCGGAGAACTCCTCCCCGCTGAGCGAGGCGGCCCGCACCTGGGGCAGCTCGGCCAGCGAGTCCGGATCGGCGACCGCGCGGGCGAAGACCGCACGACCCTGGGTCATCAGCCAGCCCCGGAAATGCTCGAAGCCGTCCGCCGACGCGCCGCCGTTGATCAGGTACGCCGCTCCCCACAGATCCGCCTTGTGCGAGGCGGCCAGCACCCGCGTCTGGTGCCGGGCGTACCCGACGATGTCCTCTGGGTCGCGCTCGGCGAGCAGCGCCACGGCGCGCGCGGCCACCGGGCCCGGCTCTCCCCCGCCGCCCGCCCGGGCCTCGTCGATCAGCTGCCAGAAGTCCTCGGTCCTCATGGTTTGGCAGTCTGGCAGTGTCGCCGCGCACTGTGCACGTACCCCGGGGCAGCATGGTGGGGTGTCCCCGACGCCGCTGCCTCCGGTGCCGTACCACGCGAGCGCGCTGCGCCCGTCGTGGCCGGCGCTGCCGGCGGCGCTGCGGGCCGCGATCGCCGACCGGCTCGGCGCGCCGGTGGTCACCGCCCGGGTGGCCGGCGCGGGCTTCACCCGGGGCTTCGCCGCCGTGCTCGGCACCGCCGACGGCGGCCGGGCCTTCGTCAAGGCCGCGTCCGCCGTCGAGCAACCGCGCCTGGTCGACTCGTACGCCCGGGAGGCCGCGATCCTCGACCGGCTGCCGGTCGGCCTGCCGGCGCCCCGCCCCCGGTGGACCCTGTACGAGGCCGGCTGGTTCGTGCTCTGCAGCGACGCCGTCGACGGCCACACCCCGCGGCTGCCCTGGGCGCCGGCCGAGTTGGACGCCACGCTCGCCGGGTACGCCCAGGTCGCCGCCGCGCTGGCCGACCCGCCGGCCGGGCTGAGCGCGCTCGGCCTGCCGCACCTGGCCGACCTGGCCCGGTCGGACATCCTCTGGTGGGAGGAGGTCGCGGCCGGCCGGGAGCCACCGCCGGCGCTGCCCGAGCCCGTGCGGGACCGGCTGCCCGAGCTGGTGGCGCTGGAGTCCCGCCTCCCCCGGTACGCCGCCGGGGCGACCGGCCTGACCCACGGTGACCTGCGGGTGGACAACGTGCTCATCGACGCGGACGGCCGGGCCTGGTTCTGCGACTGGACCTGGGTCTGTCACGGGCCGGCCTGGTTCGACCTGGCCGGCCTGCTGCTCACCGCGTACGCCAGCGGCCTGGACGCGGACCGGATCTTCGCGGCGCACCCGGTGGCCGCGGGCGCGCCCCCGGACGCGCTGGACGCCACCCTGGCCGCGCTGGCCGGCTACTTCCTCACCGGCGCCGCCGCGGCCCCGGTGACGGCCTCGCCACATCTGCCCGCACACCAGCGGTGGAGTGGCGAGCAGGCGCTCGACTGGCTCGCCCACCGCCAGTGCTGGCGATGACCGGCGGGGGCGTAATCTGGTCCTGACGGGCCGGATCAGCGGCGCGTTCGGCCGCGCGAGCACGAGCCGTTTTGGCTCGTCCCGGGCGACCTGGTAACCTGGCTCTTCGCGCAGCGATGACGCATGTTCGTCATCCCGCGCACCTAAGCTGACCAACCCGAGCTATCAAGACGAGGCTGTCGCGTGGCGAACATCAAGTCCCAGATCAAGCGCAACCGGCAGAACGAGAAGGCCCGGCTGCGCAACAAGTCGGTCAAGTCGTCGCTGAAGACCGCCGTCCGGAAGTTCAACGAGGCTGCTGAGGCCGGTGACGTCGAGAAGGCCGCCGCGCTGATGCAGGAGGCCTCGCGCAAGCTGGACAAGGCTGTCAGCAAGGGCGTGATCCACTCCAACCAGGCCGCGAACCGCAAGTCCGCGATCGCCAAGCGCGTGGTGTCGCTCTCCGCCTGACGACTCGCCGTCAGACTGATTCGGAAAGCCCCGGACCCAGGTCCGGGGCTTCCGTGTGTCCCCCCGCAGGCACCTCCCCGCCCCCGGTCAGTCTGACGGGTCGGTGCGGCGGTTGGGTGGCACCGGATCGGCGTTGACCACCACGCCGGGAACGGTGTGCGACAGCCACTCCACCCGGGCCCGGCCGACCACCGGCTCCATCTGCCGGCGGAAGCGGTCCCGTTCCTGCTCAGGCACGAGCGCGGCGGAACGCACCACGATCGCGGCCACCATGTCGTTGAGCTTCACCATCGCCGCCACCACGGCGGGCAGCACCAGCACGGCCCACCAGGTGACCAGTTCGGCGAGGGCGAGCAGCACGGCCAGCGCGACCGTGCCCTCGAAGAAGAGGAAGCAGAGCACCCCGCCGGGGTTGACGAACCGCAGGCCGAGGAGCCGGGCGTAGAGCGGCCGATAACGCTCCTCATCGGCGGGGATGGTGGCCCACGCCGTACGGTTCGGCCCCGTCACCGGGTGCTGCCCTGCCGGGCCGCCGCGACCGAGAAGACAGCGCGTTCCAGGGCGTACGCCCGGTCGTCCGAACCACCCTTGACGGCCGCGTTGCATTCGGCGGCGACCTGCATGGCCCGGACCAGCCCCTCAGGCGTCCAGCCGCGCCCCTGCCGCTGCGCCCGCTCGATCTTCCAGGCCGGCATGCCGAGGCTGCTCGCGAGCTGGTACGGGTTGCCCCGCCCGGCCGACGCCACCCGGGCCACCGTGCGCACCCCGTCGGCCAGGGCGTCGGCGATGGGCACCGGGTCGACCCCGACGTGCAGGGCCCAGCGCAGCGCCTCCAGCGCGGCCGGCACGTCCCCGACCATGGTGGCGTCCGCCACCGTGAAGCCGCTCACCTCGACCCGGCCCCGGTAGTAGCGGGCCACCGTGTCGGCGCCGATCCGGCCGTCGGTGTCGGCGATCAGTTGCGAGCAGGCGGCGGCCAGCTCGCGCAGGTCGTTGCCGACCGCCGCGATCAGTGCCTCGGCGGCGTCGTCGGTGCACCTGCCGCCGGCCCGGCGGATCTCGTCGCGGACGAAGGTCACCCGATCGCGGTGCCCCTTGAGCTTGGCCGCCGGGATCACCGTCGCGCCCGCCGCCCGCAGCCCGTCGGCGAAGGCCTTGCCCTTGGCGCCGCCCAGGTGCAGCACGAGCAGCTGGACCTCCGGGTCGGGGTTCTTCGCGTACGCCAGCAGCGCGGTGACCAGGTCCTTGCGGGCGTCCTGGCCGGCGCGCAGGATGAGCAGCCGTCGCCCGCCGAACAGCGACGGGCTGAGCATCTCGGCGATCTCGCCGACGGTGAGCGCGCTGGCCTGGTACTCGCGGACGTCCACCTCGGGGTCGACGCTGCGGACCTTAGCGACAGCTTCGGTCACCGCTCGCGTGGCGAGCAACTCCTCATCACCGAGGACGAGCAGAATGGGGGCGAGGCTGGCGGGGGTCACGCCGCCCATATTCGCACGGCCCACGGCGGGATCGTGCCTGGTCATTCTCCGCTCAGTCGGCACAGCCCGCAGTCAGTGCAAATCCCGACATTCACCTCAATCCACGCCATAATCCGCAATACGCCTCTGTTTCCTCGGCTGATGCCGCAATTTCCACCCTGAGTCGCGCCGGCCTCCTCCCCCGCTCGGCTCAGGATCGTTGTCCCGGCGGCACCCCTCGGCGGGCCACCGCGAGGCCCGTCCCGGCCCGGATCGCGGCCAGGTCGCCGTCGGTGTCGGTCCGCAGGACCCGGGCACCGCCCCTGCTCAGCCGGGCGAGCAGCCCCGGATTCGGGTGCCCGTAGGTGTTGCCGGTGCCTACCGGCACCAGCGCGACGGCCGGCCGAACCGCGTCGAGGAAACCCGGGTCCTGGTACGCCGAGCCGTGGTGGGCGACCTTCAACACGTCCGCGCGCAGCTGCCCCGGCGCGGCCCGCGTCAGCACCGCGTGCTGCTCCTCGGTCTCCGCGTCGCCGGGCAGCAGGATCCGCACCCCGGCCACCGTGGCGAGCAGCACCAGTGAGTTGTTGTTCGGGTCGGACCTGGTCCCGGCCAGCGGGTACGGCGGGCCGAGCACGAGCAGGTCGACCCGGCCGACCGGATGGCGCGCACCGGCGACGGTGGTCAGCAGCACGGCCCGCCCGGCGGTCGCCGCCGCCCGGACCAGCTCCCGGCCGCCCTCCGGATCCGTCGATGGAGGGGTCAGCACGGCGCCCACCCGGCGCCCCCGGAACACCCCGGCCACCCCGCCCACGTGGTCGGCGTGGAAGTGGCTGACCACCAGCAGCGGCACCTCCCGGACGCCGAGCCGGCGCAGGCAGCCGTCCACCGCCGCCGGCTCCGGCCCAGCGTCGACCACCACCGCCCGGCCCGGGGCGACCGGCAGCACCACGGCGTCGCCCTGACCCACCGCGCAGGCCACCACCACCCAGCCGGACGGCGGCCAGCCGGTGGCCACCAGTCGGACCGGAAGGGAGCCCAGCAGCGCCGCGACGGCGACCACCGCCACCAGCCGGCGCACCAGCGGCCGGCGTACGGCGACCAGCAGCGCCACGGTCAGCCCGGCCAGCAGCAGGGCACCCCACACCCCGCCCGGCCACGGCAGGGTGCCGGCCGGCAGTCGGGCGCCCTGGCGGGCGATGACCACCAGCCACCAGGCCGGCCAGCTCGCCAGCCACGCCACGAACTCCGAACCGGCCGGCCAGAGCGGCGACATCGTGGCCGCCACCACGCCCAGCACGGTCGCTGGCGCGATGGCCGGCACCGCCAGCAGGTTGGCCGGCACCGCCACCAGGCTGACCGTGCCGGAGATGCCGGCGACGACCGGCCCACAGGCCAGTTGCGCGGCCGCCGGCACGGCCAGTGCCTCGGCCAGCCCGGCCGGGACGCCCCGCCGGCGCAGCCCGTCCCGCCAGCGGGGCGCGAGCAGCAGCAGACCACCGGTGGCCAGCACGGAGAGCGCGAACCCCGCATCGCCGGCCAGCTCCGGGTCGGCCAGCACCAGAACGGTGACGGCGGCGGCCAGCGCGGGCAGCGCCGCGCGGGGGCGGCCGGCGGCGAGCGCGGCGAGCCCGATCGCACCCATGGTGGCGGCGCGCACCACGCTCGGCGAGGGGCGGACCAGGATGACGAAGCCCACCAACGCCACCCCGCAGAGGCCGGCGGCGAGCCACGGGCCGGCGCGCGCCCACCGGGCCAACAGCAGCACCGCGCCCACCACGATCGCCACGTTGGAACCGGAGACGGCGTTGAGGTGGGTCATGCCGGTGGCCTGGAAGTCCTCCTCGACGGCGGGCGGCAGCCGGCTGGTGTCACCCACCACCAGCCCGGGCAGCAGGCCACCCGGCTCGTCAGGGAGCGGTGCGCAGGCCCGTTGCAGGCCGGCTCGTAGCGTCCCGGCGGCGCGCTGCGCCCAGGACGAGACGCCGTGCCGCTCGGGCGGGCCGGTGGTGCTGAGCACCGCCGCGGTGAGATCGCCGCCGCGCGGGACGCCGAGCCGACCCTCGGCGGTGATTCGCTGCCCGGGCAGCAGCCCGCGCCAGGCCGGGTCGGTGGCGAGGATCAGCAGTCGCACGGACGCCCGGACCCGCCGGTCGTCCGGGCCGGTGAGCCGGACCAGCTCGGTCGGCACCAGCAGCATGCCGGGACGCCCGGCGGACCGGATCGGGCGCGGGTCGTCCCGGACGATCAGGTCGGCGGTGACCGGAGCACGCCGCTCAGCCAGAGCACGGATCGGCGGCGCGTCCCGGACGACGAGCTGCGCGGCGGTGGCCGCACCACCGCAGACGACGCCGAGACCCACCGCGACGGCGATCCAGCCGTAGCGGTGGACGGCGGCCCGCGGACGACCGAGGCGCCCGGCCAGGTGCAGGGCGCCGCACGCCGTCAGGATTGCCGCCGCGCCAGCAAGCAGCAGGAGCGGTCGGGCACCGACGTGCAGACCGGCGAGCGCGGTGAGCCAGGCGGCCACAGCCAACCCGGCCAGCCGCAGGTCCGGCGGCCGGGTCTGCGCCTGGCCGGCGTTCAGGCCGCCCGGCGGCGACCGGTCACCGGCGACGGGGTGGCCGCTCACACCGTCACCAGGTCCTTGAGCTGCTCGTAGCGGGCGTCACCGATCCCGTCGACCTGGCGCAGGTCACCGACGGACTTGAACCCGCCGTGCTGGTCGCGGTGAGCGAGGATCCGCTGGGCGAGCACCGGACCGACCCCCGGCAGCGTGTCGAGCTGGGCCAGCGTGGCCGTGTTGAGGTTCAGTGGCCCGGTGGCGGGCGGCACTCCACCTGCCGGCGGTCCGGCGGCACCGGCCGGCGGCGGTGGCGTCACGCCGACCACGATCAACTCCCCGTCGGTGACCTTGCGGGCGGGGTTGAGCAACGCCACGTCGACACCGGGCAGGGCGCCGCCGGCCGCCTGCACCGCGTCGGCGAGCCGGGACCCGGCCGGCAACCGCACCAACCCGGGCTTGCGGACCTTGCCGGCGACCGCCACCACCACCTCAGCCGCGCCGGACGCGCTGGGGCCACCCGCGGCAGTGACCGGCGCGGCCTCACTGGCCAGCGGAGCGACCGGCTCCGACTGCGGCCGGGACCGCCAGGCCCAACCGGCAGCGGCCAGCACCACCACGACGGCGACGACCGCCAGGGCCCGCACGCCACGCCGCCCGGGGTCGAAGGCCCCGGCCCCAGCCAGCCGCGACCCCGGCACGGCCGCAAGGCCGTCGGATGTGAGGTCGTCCGATGCTGGGGGCACGCCCGCATCCGGCTCGGCGAGCGACAGCCCGGCCCGTGACTGCAGCGCGCCAACCAGAGGTACGTGCTCGATCGGCGCTTCAGCCCGGAACGGTGGCACGCCAACCGGCGGATCCGTCAGCCGGCGCAGGCGCTCGCGTACCTCTGTCTCCTCGTCGTGCGACACGGCACGACGCTATGCCGGCGGATGGCCAGCGAGGCGCGGTGGCGAGGCCCTGTGGACGAGCAACGCCACTGTGGACAACACCCTGATCATGCCCCGATCTGCTAAAGGGTCAGCGGGCGTCCGAAACAAGGCCTGGCACAGCCCCTGGCCCCGTTGATGAGGCTTGTGCGGTCGACAGCAGTGCGTGTTGCGGGCCGAGAAGCTCTGTCAGGCCGCCGGCCCGAACGTCGGCGTTCCACCGTCGCGGTCTTTGGTGTCGCGGACGAGGACGACGCCGGGAGGTTATCGGCGACCTCGGCGCACGAGCCACCGTTGTTGCCGCTCTCAGTCGAGCGACCGATTGTATTCGTGGAAACCGACGGCCTTCCCGTCCCGCACCATGATGTGAATGCAATGCCGGGCCGCGTAGGGCTCGTTGAAAACGACACCCCGAGCCCAGTCCTCGATGACGACGCGATCCTCGGCGACGGTCTTGTGAATGACCTCGACCTTGTCGAATCGGCTGGCGCCGGGGGTGAAGGCACTGAAGAACGCGACCAGCTTCTCCCGCCCTTCGGGCCCGGTGAAGTGGCCGGTCTGCGGGGCCGGAAGAATCAGGTCCACCTCCGCGCCGAACAGGCCGAAGAAGTTCTCCCACGACCCGGTCTGGAACCCCTGGATCAGGGCGTCATATGCCTGGTCGCCGATCTCCCGTACGTCGTCGCTCATCATCTGTTCCTTCCGAGTCAGCTGTTCACTTGGACATAATCTGCTCGACGAGCGGCCACGGCGTACGCCGTTCATGTTCCCCGGGCTCATCGACCTCGCCTGACGCTGGACAGACGGCAGTCAGCGGGCCTCCGGGTCGAGGCCGAGCACGGCCCGCCCCCCGTCCACCGGCAGGGTGACCCCGTTGATGAAGCTGGCCGCCGGCGACAGCAGGTACGCGACCGCCTCCGCCACCTCGTCGACCGTCCCGATCCGGCCCACCGGGTGCAGCCGGGTCAGCTCGGCGTCGATCCACTCGGCCTGGGTGGGCTCCTGGGCGGCCAGGAAGTCGCCGTGCCGCTCGGTGGCGATCGAGCCGAGCGCGACGGCGTTGGCCCGGATGCCGTGCCGCCCGTACTCGACGGCCAGCGCCCGGGTCAGCCCCTCCACGGCCGCCTTCGCCGTCGAGTACGGCAGGGCGCCCGACACCGGCCGGCGGGCCTGGTGCGACGAGACGTTCACGATGGCCCCACCTGAGCCGGCGGCCAGGAACCGGCGGACGGCCACGGCGGCGCCCACCACGGCCGGGCGCAGGTTCAGCCCGATCAGGTCCAGCACCGTGTCGGCCGACGCCGAGTGCAGCGCGGCGTCCCGGAACACCGCGGCGTTGTTCACCCAGCCGGTCAGTGGCCCGGAGCGCTCCGCCAGCTCGGCGGCGCGCTCAGCCACCTCCTCGTCGCCGGCGTCGCCGACGACCGCGACCAGCCGGTCGGCGGCCGGGTGCCCGGCCAGCCAGTCCACCGCGTCGGCGTCACGCTCCACCACGACGACGGTGGCAGCGGTCGCCACGAGTCGTTGCACCACGGCCCGGCCGACGCCACGGCCGCCCCCGGTCACCACGCACGACGTGGACACCGGCTCAGCCGCCCGGTCTCCGGTGGACGACGACGCAGGCCAGCCCCGGGCCGGCGTGCGCGGCGACCACGGCGCCCGCCTCGGAGACGTACGTGTCGTGCAGCCGGTCGCCGAGTCGCTCGGTGAGCGCGGCGAGCAGTGCCTCGGCCCGTTGCGGCGCGGCCAGGTGGTGCACCCCGAGGTCCACCTCGTCGTCCCCGGCCGCCTCGACGGCCAGGTCGACCAGGCGGGCCACTCCCCGGCTGGCGGTGCGCACCTTCTCCCGCAGCACGATCGCCCCGTCCGGCATGTGCATGATCGGCTTGACCGACAGGGCGGTGCCCAGGAGCGCCTCGGCGGCGTTGATCCGGCCGCCCCGGCGGAGGAACTCCAGCGTGTCGACGTAGAACCAGACGGTGGTCCGGGCGACGGCGGCGAGCGCCGCGTCGCGTACACCGGACAGGTCGGCGCCGGCCTCGGCGGCGGTGGCGGCCGCGATGGCCGGGAAACCGAGCCCCATGCCGGCTGAGCGGCTGTCCACGACCTCGACCCGGCCGCCCAGGTCGGCGGCGGCGAGCCGCGCCGCCTCGACCGTGCCGGACAGGCCGGCGGAGAGGTGCACCGAGATGACCCCGTCGGCGCCCGCGTCGAGCAGCCGGCGGTACGTCTGGGCGAACTGCTCGGGCGCCGGCCGGGAGGTGCTGGCCGTGACCCGCCGGCCGCTCAGCGCCAGGGTGGCGTCGGCGGGCTGGGTCTCCACCCCCTCCAGTCCCTCCGCACCGTTGAGCACGACGGTCAACGGCACGACGGTCAGCCGGTGCGCCTGCACCAGGTCGGGTGGAAGGTAGGCGGTGGAGTCGGTGACGACCGCGACGGGCATGCCCGGCACGCTAGTCGATCGGGGCGATGAACGCCGAGGCGCCGGCGCGCGCCAGGCAGCGGGGGCCGGTCGGGACGGGACGGCGTTCAGACGGCGTCGACGACGGCCGGGACGGTGATCAGGCCGACGTTGTGCGCCCGCAGCTGCCAGCCCCGGACGTCGTCGTGCCGCAGTTCGGTCCAGTGGCAGTTGGCCAGCGAGCCGATGCTGCGCAGCACGCCGGCATCCCAGCCGAGCAGGTGACCGACGCCCTGCCGGGAGCCGCCACCGTGGGTGGCGGTCACCACGGTGCCGCCGGGTGCCGCGTCGGCCGCCTCCTGCAACGCGGCGGCGACCCGCTGGCCCAGGTCGGGCAGGGGCTCAAGGTCCGCGCCGGGAGCCGGGTCGCCGGACCGCCAGCGGGCGTACTCCTCGGGGAAACGCTCGGCGACCTCGGTGAGGTGCAGGCCCTGCCACTGCCCGAAGTGGCGCTCGCGCAGCCGGGCGTCGGTGCGGACCGGCAGGCCGGTCAGCGCGGCCAGCGCGGCGGCGGTCTCCGCGGCGCGGCTCAGGTCGCTGGACACGATGGCGTCGGGACGCAGCGACGCGAGCAGCGGGGCGGCGTCGCGGGCCTGGTCGCGGCCCAGCTCGTTGAGGGGTACGTCGGTCTGCCCCTGGACGCGGTTGGCGGCGTTCCAGTCGGTGTTGCCGTGCCGCCAGATGATCAGCCGGGTCATTCGGCCGTAGCGGACCCGCTGGCGTCGGCCTCGACCAGGTCACGGTCGACGAACGGGATCGTGGGGCAGTCCTTCCAGAGCCGGTCGAGCGCGTAGAACTCGCGCTCCTCGGTGTGCTGGACGTGCACCACGATGTCGACGTAGTCGAGCAGCACCCAGCGGCCGCCACGCTCACCCTCGCGCCGCACCGGCTTGGCCTTCTCCGGCAGCTCCAGCAGGCGCTCCTCGATGGCGTCGACGATGGCCAGCACCTGACGCTCGTTGGGGGCGGCGGCGAGCAGGAACGCGTCGGTGATGGCGAGCTGGTCGCCGACGTCGATGATGGTGATGTCCTGCGCCTTCTTGTCGGCGGCGGCCTGGGCGGCGGCGATCGCCAGCTCGTGAGCGCGTTCGGAAACTGTCACCGTTCTCCTTCGATCAACCGTGCGATCCTCCAAGCGTCTCATACCCGGCGGCACCCCGACTTGTCAGTTCTGGTCGATTAGCCGCATGAATGGGGGTGAACCGGGCGTTGTCAGCGCTGATACAGGTTCCGTTTGGCGATGTACTGCACCACACCATCGGGCACCAGATACCAGACCGGCTCGCCCCGGGCCACCCGCGCACGGCAGTCGGTCGAGGAGATGGACATCGCCGGCACCTGGATCAGGCTGACGGTGTCCGCCGGCAGGTGCTTGTCGGTGAGCTGGAAGCCGGGCCGGGTCACCCCGATGAAGTGGGCCAGCTCGAAGATCTCGTCCAGGTCCTTCCACGACAGGATGCGTTGCAGCGCGTCCGCGCCGGTGATGAAGAACAGCTGCACCTTCGGGCCGTACTCGGCCTGGAGGTCGCGCAGCGTGTCGACGGTGTAGGTCGGCCCGTTCCGGTCGATGTCGACCCGGCTGACCTGGAACCGGGGGTTGGAGGCGGTGGCGATGACCGTCATCAGGTACCGGTCCTCGGCGGGGCTGACCGGCTCGTCGGCCTTCTGCCACGGCTGCCCGGTCGGGACGAAGACCACCTCGTCCAGGCCGAAGCGGTCGGCCACCTCGCTGGCCGCGACGAGGTGCCCGTGGTGGATCGGGTCGAAGGTGCCACCCATGATCCCGATCCGCCGGATGTCTTCCTCCACCCCGTGATCGTAGGCCGGGCGTCGTGGCGGACCGTCCCGGCCCGGCGGCGGACAACGGCGGTGACCAGTCGACCCGACTCTGAACGGGCGGAAAACAGAGGCGTCGGCCCGCCGGGCATCACGCTTTGCACGGTTATACCTGGGAGTCATAGATATGACTCCCAGGTATGACCGCCGAAAGACAGACATGCCGGCAGGCCGGCACACCCGTCAAGCGGGGTCGCGGCACGACGCCGGCACGCCTATACTCGTGGACGAGTAATCGGGGACGAGGGAGGGAGGGTGTCGTGCCGAAGCGGCGCAAGGTCGGCAACCTGCTGGCGCTGGCCGTGCTGTCCGCCCTGGTCCAGCGGCCGATGCACCCGTACGAGATCGCCACCGCACTGCGTGCCTGGGGCAAGGACCAGGACATGGAGTTCAAGTGGGGGTCCTTCTACACGGTGATCCGCAACATGGACAGACACGACATGATCGAGGCCGTGGAGAGCGTCCGCGACGGGCGACGGCCGGAACGCACCGTCTACCGGATCACCGACGCGGGGCGGGCGGAGCTGGTCGACTGGGCCCGCGAGCTGGTCTCCACCCCGATGCCGGAGCATCCCCGCTTCCGGGCCGGCCTGTCCGTGCTCGCCGCGCTGCATCCCGACGAGGCCACCGACCTGCTGCGGCAGCGGCTCGACCTGCTGGACGACGCGATCCGCCAGGGCCGCTCGACGCTCGACGCGCACCTGCGGGAGATCCCGCGGCTGTTCCTGGTCGAGTCCGAGTACGACCTGGCCATGCGCGCCGCCGAGGCGGCCTGGCTGCGGGCCCTGCTCGCCGAGCTGACCTCGGGCGACTACCCGGGGCTGGACACCTGGCGGGCCTTCCACGAGACCGGCGAGATGCCGGCGGAGCTGACCGCGCTGGCGGAGAGGACCAGCACCCCCGACCCTGACACCCCCGACTGACGGACGGCTCCGGCGGGGTGCGCCAACACCCCGCCGGAGCCCCTACCTCGAACCGACACCTGGGAAGGCGCCCGGCCCGAAGCGGCAACCACGAGGATAACCGCGCTCCCTCCCAGGTCGGTTCGCACACGCACCGACCGACGACACCCAGGGAGAGAGCATGACCACGGTACGAACCGCGATCGTCATCGGCGGCGGCATCGCCGGTCCGGTGACGGCGCTCGCGCTGCGCCGCGCCGGCATCACCGCCACCGTCCACGAGGCGTACCCCGCCACCGCCAGCGGGGCCGGCGGCATCGGCGGCACCCTCGCGCTCGCGCCCAACGGGGTGGCGGCCCTGCGCACGGTGGGCGCGGACGGTGCGGTGACGGCGATCGCCAACCCGATCGAGCGCACCGCGATGGCCGTCGGCCGCCGCCGCATCGACCTGCCCACACTGGCCGGGGTGCCGCCGCTGCGGGTGGTGCACCGGGCCGAGCTGCACCGGGTGCTGCACGACCGGGCGGTCGCCGAGGGCGTCCCGTTCGCGTACGGCAGGCGGTTGGTCGCCGCCGAGCAGACGGAGAACGGCGTGACCGCCCGCTTCGAGGACGGCAGCAGCGCCACCGCCGACGTCCTGGTCGGTGCCGACGGCATCCGCTCGACGGTCCGCAATCTCATCGACCCGGCCGCGCCCGGCCCGCGGTTCACTGGGCTGCTCGGTTTCGAGGCGGTGGCCCGACACGAGGTGGACGCCGAGCCGGGCACGATGACCTTCGCGTTCGGGCGACGCGGCTACTACCTCTACTGGCCGGAGCCCGGCGGCGGCACCCGCTGGGGGGCCAACCTGCCCCACCAGCGGCCGTTGAGCCTGGTCGAGGCCCGCGCGGTGCCGGCGGCGCAGTGGCTGGACACGCTGCGTACCAGCTACGGCGACGACGATCCGGGCCGGGAGTTGATGGCGACCAGCAGCGCCGACGAGCTCCAGGTCGTCGGCTCGTTGCAGATCATGCCGCCCGTGCCGCACTGGCACCGGGGGCGGATGGTGCTGGTCGG
Organism: Micromonospora sp. U21; assembly: GCF_018070045.1. Taxonomy (GTDB): domain Bacteria; phylum Actinomycetota; class Actinomycetes; order Mycobacteriales; family Micromonosporaceae; genus Micromonospora. Next base: position 38,173 of record NZ_JAGPYK010000012.1, on the reverse strand, counting down.
CGATGCGGCGCACGCGCCGTCGAACAGCTCCGGTCAGGGCGCGTCGCTGGCGATCGAGAGCGCGGTGCAACTCGCCCGCTGCCTGCGTGACCTGCCGGACGTGGCGTCGGCGTTCACGGCGTTCGAGCGACTGCGGCGCGCGCGGGTGGAGAAGGTCGCCGCCCGAGCGGCGCGGATCAACCAGGCCAAGGCGCCGGGGCCGGTCGCCCGGGCGCTGATGCCGCTGCTGATGCCGCTGCTGACGCGCACCGCGATGGACCCGGAGAAGACGGTCGCCGCCGAGCAGCGCTACGTCATCGACTGGGACGCCCCGGTCACGACGGAGCCGGCGCTGCGCTGAGCCGGGGCGCGGGGTGGCCCGCCAGCCACCCCGCGCCCGCCGGTCTCAGGCCGCCGCGGCGGCCACCGCCGTCCGGGCGACCAGCGCGCGGCGCAGGTCGTCGTCGGCGTCGGTGATCACCCGACGCAGGCCGGGAGTCAGGTCGTCGCGGGCCAGCAGTGCCGCGGCCGCCTCCCGGGTCGGCTGTGCCACGGCGTAGCGGGGGAACGCCAGGGCGGCCACCCGGTCGGCAGTCCAGGCGGTACGCCGCCGCGCGGTGGCCGGCATGTCCGCGAAGTACCGGTCGACGTACGCCGCGGTCAGCTCGCCCTGTTCGGGTTGCCAGAAACCCTCGGCGGTCGCCTCCAGCAGCCGGCTGGACAGCCCGGTGTCCCGCACGATGATCTCCCACGCCGCCTGCTTCGCGGCCGGGTCGGGCAGGGCGGCACGGCAGCGGGCCGCCCGCTCGGCACCGGTGGCGCTGGGGTCGGCCGCCGCCTCGGCGGCGATCTCCGCCTCGCCGGCCGCGCTCAGCACCACCAGCCGACGCAGCACCGCCCAGCGCAGCTCGGCGTCGACCTTCAGGCCGGCCGGCACGTCGCGCCCGGCGAGCCAGCCGGTGAGCAGGTCGGCGTCGGTGGTCGCGGCGGTCCAGCCCCGAGTGGCGGCGAGCTGCAACGACTCCCCCGCTGGCGCGCCGTCGAGCAACTGCCGGCACGCCCCGGCGACCCGGGCCAACGCGGCGGACCGGGTCAGCGGGTCGAGGTAGCGGTCGACCAGTGACCGGCTGAGGGTGAGCACGTCCTCCGCGATGATCACCTCGGTCTCGGCCGGCAGCGCGGCGACCATGAGGTCGACCAGGCCCGCCACCGGCCGCTCGCCGTCGGTCGCTGCGTCCAGTGCCTCGCTCCAGAGCACCGCCCGCGCCAGTGGGTCGGCCAGCCCGGGCAGCACCAGCGGTACGGCGTCCGCCGACGCCGGGTCGAGACGGACCTTGGCGAAGGTGAGATCGCCGTCGTTGGGCAGCAGCAGCCGGGACGCCGGGACGCCGGTCAGCTCGCCGAGCACGGTCCGCCCGCCGTCGGTGGCCGGGTCGAGGTCCACCTCGTCGCGCTCCACCGTGCCGTTCGCCAAGTAGCGGCCCACACCGATCCGGTGCGGGCGCAGCACGGGGTGCGACTCAGGCGCGGTCTGCACCACGGCCACCTCGGTGTAGCGGCCGTCGGCGTCGACGGCGGCCTCGACGCGCAGCGTGTTGACCTGCGCCTGGCGCAACCACAGCTCAGCCCAGCCGGACAGGTCGCGGCCGCTGGCGGCGGAGAGGCTGGCCAGCAGGTCGGCGAGGGTGGCGTTGCCGAAGCGGTGCGCGGCGAAGTGCGCGTTCAGGCCGGCGAGGAACGCCTCGTCACCGAGCCACGCGACCAACTGCCGCAGCACGCTGGCGCCCTTGGCGTACGAAATGCCGTCGAAGTTGAGCAGGCCCTCGTCGGCGTCGGCCACCTCCGTTGGGGCGACCGGGTGGGTGGAGGGGCGCTGGTCGGCGGCGTAACCCCAGGCCTTGCGGCGCATGGCGAAGGTGGTCCACGCCTGATCGAAGCGGGTCGCCTCGGCGGTGACCCGGGTGCCCAGGTACTCCGCGAAGGACTCGTTCAGCCACAGGTCGTCCCACCAGCGCATGGTGACCAGGTCGCCGAACCACATGTGCGCCATCTCGTGGGCGATGGTGGTGGCCCGCAGCTCCCGCTGGGTGTCGGTGACCGCCGAGCGGAACACGTAGTCGTCGCGGAAGGTGACGATGCCCGGGTTTTCCATCGCGCCGCCGTTGAACTCGGGGACGAACGCCTGGTCGTACTTGCCGAACGGGTAGCGCTCGGTGAAGAGCTGGTGGAACCGGTCCAGGCACTGCCGGGTGACGGTGAGGATCTCCTCGGCGTCGGCATCCAGGTGCTCGGCGAGCGACCGGCGGCAGTAGATGCCCAGCGGCACGCCGTCGTGCTCGGCCCGCCGGACGTGGTACGGCCCGGCGATCAGCGAGAAGAAGTAGGTGGCCAGCGGCGCGGTCGGGGCGAACTCCCAGCGCCCGGGAGCCGGGTTGGCAGTTACCTCGGCGTTGCTGGCGACCGTCCACTGCGGCGGAGCGGTGACCGCGAGGGTGAACGGGGCCTTGAGGTCGGGCTGGTCGAACGCCGCGAAGATGCGCTGCACGTTGTCGAGGAAGGTCACCGCGTAGAGGTAGGTCTCGCCGTCGGCCGGGTCGACGAAGCGGTGCATGCCCTCCCCGGTGTTGGAGTACGCCATCTCCGCCTCGACGACCAGGGTGTTCTCCGCCTGAAGGTCGGTCAGCGGGAGCCGGTTGTCGGTCAACACGGCGGGGTCGACGTCGCGGTCGTTGAGGCGTACCGCCAGCAGTGTGGCGGGCTTGACCTCGGCGAATGTCGCGGTGCCGGGGGTCGCCCGGAACCGGATCTCGACGCGGGAGCGGAACAGCTCGCCGCCACCGGTCAGGTCGAGGTCCACCTGATAGGACTCGACAGTAATCGCCGCGCCACGCGCGGTCGCCTCTACACGGGTCAGGCTCGGCATCCGCTTATCCTGCCCGATGGGGATCCGCACGCGGTCACCACACGACCCTCGGCACTGGAGGAAAGAACAATGGCGCAGCACCCCAAGGGCGACTTCGACCTCTCTCGGGCGGTCTGGCAGCGGGCCGACGGGGACACCTCCGACAGCGCCGTCGAGGTCGCGTTCGTCGACGACCTGATCGGGATGCGCAACTCCTCCGAGCCGGAGGGGCCGGTGCTGGTCTTCACCCAGGCCGAGTGGGACGCGTTCGTCGCCGGCGCGCAGGACGGCGAGTTCGACCTGGACTGACCGCCGCCCACGCCAGCCCCGTGCCGGTGCCAGAGCGGCGATGGTGGGGGTGTGCCGATGCACGCGACACCCCCACATCGCCGACTCGGGGACGGCCGCGGGCGGGCCGTCAGCCATCGGCGGGGCCGTCGCCGTCGCCCCAGCCCAGGCCGCCGGGGCCCGGGGCGTGGTGGAAGCCGGGATGCTCGGCCACGTCGACGCAGCGCTCGCCGTCCGGGCCGACCGCTCCGCAGAACAGCCGCTCGGCCCGGTGCCAGGCATCGGCCGGCGACAGGGCCGCCGCGCCGAGCGCCAGCTCCGGGCGGAGCAGGCTCAGCGCCTCCGCGTACGCCACCGCCAGCTCGCGGGCGTCGGCCAGGCCGGCCGCCGTGAAGCCCAGGTGCACCGTGAAGAACCGGTGCGGCCGGGTGGGCCGCCGGGGCGGCCCGATCAGCGCCCCCGCGTCCCGACTCCGGCCCGCGCCGAGACCTCCGGCCGCCCGCCGTTGCCGCCAGTGCGGCGATCTGTTGTCCCGCATCCCGCCCTCCCCCGTGATCCCTTGTCGCGGCCCGGCCGCAACACCGGCCCCAGCCGCCGCGGCCCTCGTCACCGCCGGCCACTCACCGGAAACTCAACCAGGTTCCCGCGCCGGTGGGAGGGGCCAGCGGACGCCGATCCGGTGGCCGCGGCGCACCGCCGGCCGGCGCGCGACCGATGCCGGCGGTGGATTCAGGAGCCCCCACCTGGGTAGACGCACCCGGCCGGGCAGACCGGCCGGCACCCGCACGTGAGGAGACCCGATGGCGACCATGCCGGCCGACCGCAGCCCGGACAGCACGCTCGCGTTCCTCCGTGCCGGCTACCGGTTCATCGGCGAGCGCTGCGACCGGTACGGCAGCGACATCTTCCAGGCCCGGATCCTGCTGGCCCCGACCATCTGCCTGCGCGGTCGGCCGGCGGCGACGCTGTTCTACGACACCGAGCGCTTCCAGCGGCGGGAGGCGATGCCGCTGCGGGTACAGCGGACACTGACCGGCCGGGGCGGCGTGCAGGGGCTGGACGGGCCGGAGCACCGGGACCGCAAGGCGATGCTCATGTCGATCATGACGCCGGCCGCCATCCGGCAGCTCGGCCAGCTCTTCGACGACGAGTGGCAGGCCCGGATTCCGGCCTGGGAAGGCGCCGCGCCGGTGACGCTCTACGACGAGCTGGGCCGGCTGCTGACCCGGGTGGTCTGTGCCTGGGCCGGGGTGCCGCTGGCCGCGTCACAGGTCGACCGCCGTACCGTCGATCTGCACGCCATGATCGAAGGCCCGGCGATGGTCGGCCCCCGGCACTGGCGCGGCCTGCTCGCCCGCCGCCGGGCCGAACGCTGGATCGCCGACCTCATCGAGCGGACACGGATCGGCGTTTCCCTGGCTCCCGCCGGCAGCGCGCTGAAGGCGATCGCCGAGCACCGGGACGCGCGGGGCATGCTGCTCCCCCGGCGGATCGCCGCGGTCGAACTGCTCAACGTGCTGCGGCCGACGGTCGCCGTGGACCGCTTCATCGTCTTCGCCGCGCTCGCCCTGCACGACCACCCCGCCTGGCGGCAACGGGTCCGCGACGACGACGAGGCCACCGAGCAGTTCGTCCAGGAGGTACGCCGGTACTACCCGTTCTTCCCGGCCGCCGCGGCCCAGGTCCGGCGCTCCTTCGACTGGCACGGCCACCACTTCCCGCGAGGGCGGCGGGTGCTCCTCGACCTGTACGGCACCAACCATCACCCCGCGCTCTGGCCCGAGCCGGAGCTGTTCCGCCCGGAGCGGTTCGCCGGCCGTCCCGTGGACGCGTTCCAGCTGATCCCACAGGGCGGCGGCGACCACTGGACCGGGCACCGCTGCGTCGGCGAGTGGATCACCATCGACCTGATGAAACGGGCGGTCACCAACCTGACCAGCGCCATGCGCTACGAGGTCCCGCCACAGGACCTGGCCCTGGACCTGCGCCGGATGCCCGCACTACCTCCCACCGGCTTCACCCTCACCAACATCCGCCGCACCGCCTGACGCACCGCCCCGCCGACCGTGCTGATGACCAGCGGGGCGGGGGCGGTCAGGGGTGCGGGACGCTGCGGAGACAGCCGTCCTGCTTCTTCTCGAACAGCTCACCGTGCAGCCCTTGCGGCAGGCCATGATCGCCTGGCGGACCGGCGGCGCTACCCGAACTCGGGCGGTCGAAACGACGTACCGGTTTGATCGGCCGGATCGCGGGCACGTGCTGCGCGGCCGCCCACCCGGCGGCCGTCCACCGCCTGTCCGGGAGGCACCGTTGCCCTTCGACACGAGCCAGTACGGCCGGCCCGTGCACCGAGGCGGCCATCTGCCGCCACAGCGCCGGCCGGTGGCGGCGTGAGCGCGCCGACCCGCCGGGCGGGCGGACCACCCGACGACCCGCGCCTCGGCGAGGCCCCGCGCAATCCGCGCGCCGGAGGTGACCCCGACGGTGGCCGGGACGGTACGGCGCCACCCCCACTGCCGATGGCGTACGTGCTGCCGCTGCGCTGGACCGTCGACACCGGCCTGGCCGAGCTGACCGACTACCTGCGCTGGCTGGGCGGCCGCGTCGAGGTGATCCTGGTCGACGGCTCCCCACCGGACGTCTACGCCCGCCACGCCGCGGCGTGGCGCGGGCTGGTCCGCCGGCACCTCCCACCCGACCCCACCCTGCGCGGGCTGAACGGCAAGGTGACCGGGGTGCTCACCGGCGTCCGCGCAGCCGGCCACGAACACGTGGTGATCGCCGACGACGACGTCCGGTACGACGAGGCCAGGCTGCGCGCGGTGCACCGGCTGCTCGGCCGGGTGGATCTGGTCCGGCCGCAGAACTACTTCGCCCCGCTGCCCTGGCACGCCTGGTGGGACACCGGTCGGACGCTGCTCAACAGGGCGGTCGGAGCGGACTACCCGGGCACCCTGGCGGTGCGCCGCAGCACCTTCCTCGGCATGGGCGGGTACGACCCGGACGTGCTCTTCGAGAACCTGGAGCTGATCCGCACCGTGCGGGCGTACGGCGGCACGGAGGCCGCGCCGGCCTGGCTGTACGTCCGCCGACTGCCGCCGGACGCCGCGCACTTCCGCGGCCAACGGGTCCGCCAGGCGTACGACGATCTGGCCCAGCCGGCGCGCCTGCTGACCTCACTCGCGGTCCTGCCGGCGCTGGCCGCGGCGGTCGCGGCCCGCCGGCCCGGGCTGCTGCTCGGCGCGGCGGCCGCCACCGTCGCCCTGGCCGAGCTGGGGCGCCGCCGCGCCGGGGGTGGCACGGTCTTCCCGCCGAGCACCGCGCTGGCGGCCCCGCTCTGGCTGCTGGAACGCGGCGTGTGCGGCTGGCTCGCGGTCGGTCAGCGGTTTCTGCTCGGAGGGGTCCGCTACGGCGACACCCGCCTGCGCCGGGCCGCCCACTCGACCCGCGCGCTGCGGTCCCACTGACAACGCGACAGCTCGCGGACACCGAGGTGGCCGCGAGCTGTCGGGGTGGTACGGGATGGGGGTCAGGGGCTGACCTGCTGGCGGGACTGCTGGGTCTGGTCTTTGACGTCCTGCGCGGCCGACTTCGTGTCGTCCTTGACGTTGTCCACGGCGCCCTGGGCGGTGGACTTCACCGACTCGGCGGCGTGCTGGGCCGGCTCGCGCAGCTCCTCCTTGAGCTCGCTGGCCACCTCGCCCAGCTTCTCCTTCACCGCCCCGCTGTGCTCGCTGGCCTTCTCCTTGATCTGGGTCGCGGCCTGCTGTTCCCGGCGGCTGGCCGGGATCAGCGACGAGGCGAGCCAGCCGACGCCGAACGCGATCAGGCCGGCGGCCAGCGGGTTGCCCTCGGACTTCTGCCGGATCACCCGCGGCGCGCTGTGGGCGGCGTCGCTGACGCCGGAGGCCGCCGAGTGCGCGGCGTCGCTGACGCTGGAGGCCGCCGACGAGGCGCGGTCGCCCACCGAGTGGGCGGCGTGGCCGGTGCCGTGGCCGAGGTCAGACGCGGTTCCCATGACCTTGTCCCTCACATTCTGCAGCGCGGAACGGGCCCGCTGCTTACGGTCGTCGACGATGCGGCTGGGGCTGACCTTGTACGCCAGGGCGTCCACGTCGGAGCTCAGGTTGTTACGGGTTGCTTCGATCTCCCGGCGGATCTGGTCGGGATCGGTGCTCATCGGGTGACTCCCTCCGGGTGGGGCTTGAGCGCGTCGGGGATCCGCTGCACGCTGTCGTTGGTCTGCTTGAGGCCGCGTACGTGCTGGGCGTTCTTCTTGGCCATGGAGTAGAGGACCCCGGCGATCGCGGCCCAGATGACGGCGACGATCAACGCGGCCCAGCCGGCGTCCATCACGTTGGACAGTCCGGCCCAGAGGGCCAGCGACAGGAAGAGCGCCACCATGTAGCCGCCGAAGCCGGCGCCGCCGAAGAGCCCGGCGGCCTTGCCGGCCTTCCTGCCCTCCTGGCGGATCTCGGCCTTGGCCAGCTCGACCTCCTGGCGCATCAGCGTCGACAGGTCACTGGTGACCTGGCGCATCAGCTCACCTAGTGAGCTGCCCTTCACCTCCGCCGCGGTGTGCGGGGCACCCGCGTCGGGGTGGTAACCGGAGTCCGGTCCGGACCCCTGCGTCGGCATGGTCATGCCGTCACCTCCCTTCGGATGACTCGGTGGCTCACGGGCGGGTGTTGCCGCTGGAGGGCACGCCCGGCAGCGGGTCGGTCTGGCTCACCGGCGGCAGCGGCTGACCGGTGCGGGTCGGCTCGGCGTACCCGCCGGAGGTCGGCTGGGCGTACGTGCCGGGGGTCGGGTCGGCGTACATGCCGGGGGTCGGGTCGAGGTAGCCACCCGGCGGCACGGCGTCCGGCACCGCGCGGGGCGCCGGCGGCGGCGTCGGAATCACGGCGGTCTGCTCCGGGTCGTACGCCCCGGCGCCCCGGTAGCTCGCCGAGCCGTTGCCGGAGTCGTCGCCGGCGGCGGAGATGCCGCGGGTCACGCGGCCGGCCAGCACGCCGAGCACCGCCGCGCCGACCAGGAAGGTGCCCGGGTTGCGCCGCGCGTAGTCGCGTACCTCGGTGATCAGGTCGCCGGGCTCGCGCTCCTCGAGCCAGCCGGCCACGCCGTGCACCCGGTCGGCGGCCTGACGGGTCAGCTCGCTCACCGGGCCGGCCTGGCCACCCTGCTCGGCCATCGAGCGCATCTCGTCGGCGAGCGAACGCAGCCCGCCGGCCGCGCGGCGCTGCTGCTCGCCGGTCTGGCTGGCGAGCTGGTTGCGCGCCTCGCCGTAGAGGTTGCGGGCCTGCCGGGCCGCCTCACGGCCGACCTCGGTGCCCTGCTCCCTGGCGGTCTGCGCGACCGCGCCGCCGGCGTGCGCGGCCTCCGATCCGACCTGGCGGGCCTCTTCGCGGACGCCTCCGCCGTTGGTCGACTCCTGCCCGTACGTGGAAGACGTGGGTGACAGATCGTAAGTCATGATTTCCCTTCCGCTCGGAAAGTCGTCGCGGTTGTGCTGGGGGGATGCGGCCGCGCTGCCGCGGCCGCTGACGATTCACCTACCCTGCGTTCCGGCTTCCATACCTCTTCGTGCATTTCTCTGCGCGGCCGACCGATCGACTTCAAAATGGAGGATCGTCGGGCTGCGTCACGTCGCCGCCGCGGACAGCGAGGTTCGCGGGGCCGGCAGATCCACGGAGGGGGCAGCGATGGCACGAGGCGCGCGAGGTGGCCGACCAACCGGCCCTCGGCCCCGGGTGCAGGTGGCCGCGCTGATCGTGGCCGGGGTCTTCCTGCTGATCGGCATCCTCGGCTACATCCCCGGCATCACCACCGACTACGGGGAGATCCGGTTCGCCGGACCCCACTCGGATGCCCGGCTGCTCGGGCTGTTCCAGATCTCGATCCTGCACAACGCCGTACACCTGCTGTCCGGGCTGGTCGGCCTGGTGCTGGCCCGCAGCATCGCGGGCGCCCGGCTCTTCCTGGCCGGAGGCGGTGCGATCTACCTCGCCCTCTGGCTGTACGGCCTGGCGATCGAGGCCATCAACGAGGACGGCGGGGCGAACATCCTGCCCGTCAACGGCGCCGACAACTGGCTGCACCTCGCGCTCGGCTTCGGCATGCTCGCGCTCGGGCTGCTGCTCTCCAACCAGGTCGGCACCGGCGGACGCCTCGACACGCCGAGCGACCGACCCTGAACTGGCGCTGCACCGGTTTGGCGGTCATCCCGCGGTGGGTATGCCGGGGGCGATTCGCGAAAGAGGTGTGACATGCCCCGTTGGCTACGCGACAACGCGCTGACCGTCGCCATGCTCGGCGCGTTTCTGGTCTTCCTGGTGTTGCAGAGCGTCTTCGGCTGGCAGACCCACAACGAGGAGCTGACCGAGTTCGGCGCGGCGCCGCTGAGCTGGCCGGCCTACCTGACCAGTGGGCACTTCGCGGAGGCCGTCTTCGAGAACTGGGAGTCGGAGTTCCTCCAGATGGGCGGGTACGTGCTGCTCACCGCGCACCTGGTGCAGCGGGGTTCGGCCGAGTCGAAGCCGGTGGACCAGACCGACCGGCCGGAGGACGACGAGCGCCGGGCCACCCCGCAGTCGCCCTGGCCGGCGCGCGTCGGCGGCCTGCCCCTGGTCGTCTACCGCAACAGCCTCTCCATCGCGCTGCTGCTGATCTTCCTCGGCTCGTTCGTCGGCCACCTGCTCGGCGGCACCGCCGCGTACAACCAGGAGCAGGCGTTGCAGAGCGGAGCGCCGCCGATCGGGGTGTGGGACTTCCTCGGCACCAGCGACTTCTGGTTCCAGTCCATGCAGAACTGGCAGAGCGAGTTCCTCGCGGTCGGCGCCCTGATCGTGCTGAGCATCTTCCTGCGCCAGCACGCCTCGCCGGAGTCGAAGCCGGTCACCGTCGAGCACGCCAGCACCGGCGCTTGAGCGCCGGTACCGCCGGCGGCGAGGGTCGTCAGGCCGCGACCGGCAGCCGCTTGGCGAAACAGACGCTGTACGGGTTGTGCACGTACTCGCCGTAGACTGGGATCCGGTCGTAGCCGCACGAGGAGTAGAGCCCGATCGCGGCCGGCAGGTAGGTGCCGGTCTCCAGGCAGACCACCGAGTGCCCCTGCCGGAACGCCAGCTCCTCCAGCGCGGCCAGCAGTTGGCGGGCGATGGCCCGACCCCGGTACGCCGGCCGGACGTACATCCGCTTGACCTCGCCGGTCGCGGCGTCGATCGACTGGAGCCCACCGCAGGCGACCGCCCGGCCGTTCACCACCACCGCGAGGTAGCGGATGTCGTCATGGGTGACGGTGACCTGCCCGTCCAACCCGCCATTTGCCTCGCGCAGCTCACGCTGCTGCGCGATGACCAGGGCGGCGATCTCCGGATCGGTGGCGGGCCGAGACTCGATCAGCATCACCCCACGTTAGGCGGGGTGGATTTCGCGGAGGTTTCCGGCAATCAACCCGATCGCGGAGCGCATCGGGCTATTCGGCGTCGTCCTCGTCGTCGATGTCGACGATGTCGTCGGACGCGTCGGCACCCACCTCGTCCCCCGAGCGCACCCGGCGAGCCTTGCGGGCGGCGAGCCGTTCCGCCGCACGCGCACGGTTCGACCGCGCCTCCAGCCGGACATCGGTGCCCCGGTTGCCGGGCGTGAACTCCACGCCGGCGTAGAGCGTCGGCTGCCAGTCGAACTCGCGCTCACCGATCCGGACCAGGTCGCCGGGCTGCGCGCCAGCCTTGGCCAGCTTGTCCTCCACCCCGAGCCGGGCCAGCCGGTCGGCCAGGTAGCCGACCGCCTCGTCGTTGTCGAAGTTGGTCTGCTTGACCCACCGCTCCGGCCGGACACCCCGGACGGTGAACGAGCCGTCGGTCTCGGCCGTGATCGTGAAGCCCTCGTCGTCCACGGCCGTCGGCCGGATCACGATCCGGGTCGGCTCGGCCGGCGGCGCGGCCTTGCGCTGCGCGTCCACCAGCTCGGCCATCGCGTAGGTGAGCTCCTTGAGCCCCTCCCGAGTGGCCGCGGAGACCTCGAACACCCGGTAGCCGCGCTCCTCCAGGTCGGGGCGCACGATCTCGGCGAGGTCGCGGCCGTCGGGCACGTCGACCTTGTTCACGGCCACCAGGCGCGGCCGGTCGGCCAGCCCGCCGTACTCGTTCAGCTCGGCCTCGATGGTCTCGATGTCGGCGACCGGGTCGCGGCCCGGCTCCAGCGTCGCCGAGTCGATGACGTGCACCAGCACGGCGCAGCGCTCGATGTGCCGCAGGAACTCCAGACCCAACCCCTTGCCGGTGGCCGCGCCCGGGATCAGGCCCGGCACGTCGGCGACGGTGAAGGTGTGGTTGTCCAACCGGACCACGCCGAGGTTGGGCACCAGCGTGGTGAACGGGTAGTCGGCGATCTTGGGCTTGGCGGCGGAGATCACCGAGATCAGCGACGACTTGCCGGCCGACGGGAAGCCCACCAGGCCCACGTCGGCGACACTCTTGAGCTCCAGCACCACGTCCAGATGGTCGCCGGGCTCACCCAGCTCGGCGAAACCGGGAGCCTTGCGCTTGGCGTTGGCCAGCGAGGCGTTACCCCGCCCGCCCCGCCCGCCGCGGGCCACCTCGAAGGTGGTGCCGGCGCCGACCATGTCGGCCAGCACGGTGCCGTCGAGGGTCTGCACCACGGTGCCGTTGGGCACCTTGAGCACCAGGTCATGGCCGTTGGCCCCGTCCCGGTTCGACCCCGCGCCACCCTTGCCGCTGTCGGCCTTGACGTGCGGGCGGAAGTGGAAGTCGAGCAGCGTGGTCACCTGCGGGTCGACCACCAGGGACACGCTGCCGCCGTGCCCGCCGTTGCCGCCGTCCGGCCCACCGAAGGGCTTGAACTTCTCGCGGTGGATCGAGGCACAACCGTGCCCGCCATCGCCGGCCTGCAGATGCAGAACGACCCGGTCAACGAACGTCGCCACGACGTCAATCCTTCCAGCGAGGTCCGACCCCGCACTGCGAAAAAAGCGAAGCGGGCCGGGACCAGGAGGTCCGCGGCCCGCAAAGCCTGAAAGCTACTGCTGCGGAACGATGCTGACGGTCTTGCGACCGCGCTTGGTGCCGAACAGGACCGCACCGGCGGACAGCGCGAACAGCGTGTCGTCGCCGCCACGGCCGACCAGGTCACCGGGGTGGAACTTGGTGCCACGCTGCCGGATGAGGATCTCACCGGCGCTGACAACCTGACCACCGAAGCGCTTCACGCCGAGTCGCTGGGCCGCGGAGTCACGACCGTTACGCGAGCTGGACGCACCCTTTTTGTGAGCCATTGGAGGACGACCTACTTCCCGCTGGAGATGCCGGTCACCTTGACCTGGGTCAGCGGCTGGCGGTGACCCTGGCGCTTGTGGTAGCCGGTCTTGTTCTTGAACTTGTGGATCTTGATCTTCGGGCCCTTGGTGTGCGCGGCAATCTCGCCGGACACCGCGACCTCGGCAAGCTTCGCCGCGTCGGTCACCAGGTCGTCACCGTCGACGAGGAGCACCGCGGTGAGCTTCACCGCGTCACCGGGGGCACCGGTGAGCTTCTCGACCTCGATCACGTCGCCCTCGGCGACCTTGTACTGCTTGCCGCCGGTCTTGACGATCGCGTACATCGGAGGCGGACTCCCTGTCGTTGAGGCTGCTGGCGGTCGTCCCCGCGGCGGCTCGCCGGGTAGCAGTGCACGGCGGCGCGGGCACACGGGAACTCGGCACACCAAAAGTGCGCCGCAGGCAAGAGTACGCCATCGCGGGCCCGGACCCCAAACCGGCCCGCCCTGGTCAGCGCGCGCAGAGCTGTTCGAGGCGCTGCTGGAGCCGGTCCAGCTCGGTCTCGTCGATCGACCCGACATCGGCGCCGAGCGCGGCGACCTCGGCGCCGATGTCGGTGAGCAGCGTCTTGAGCTGCGGGTCGTTGGCCCGGACCGACTGCTCCCGCAGCGCGGTCCGCCAGCCGGTCAACGCGGCCTCCGCCTGCTTGCGGGCCGCCTCGGCGGTGGCGCTGTCCCCAGCCCCCACAGCCGCGATCATCCGGCCCAGCTCCGCCACGTATGTCTGGAGCGCGGTGGCGCCGGCCTGCTGCGCGGCGGCGCAGACCTGCGCGGTGTCGCCGCCCGCCGCACCACCATTCACCGGCGTGCCGGTCGGCGCCGCCGGCGTACCGGCCGACCCGCCCGGAGCGCCCCCGGGCCCGGCGGCCGGGCCGGAACCCCCGGTGGTCGCGCCGGCCGGACCCGGCCCCTCGCCGCCGGGCCGGTCAGTGGAGCAACCCGCCCCGGCGGCGAGCGCGGCGACCAGCACGGTGACGGCGAGCAGACGACGCATCTTCTTCTCCTGACCGGGGGTGGCCGATCGCGGACCGGGGTGGCCGGACCGGCGAGGTCCCTCCCCCGTCACTTTGCCGGGGAAGGGACCTCGTCAAACACCGTGCCGGTCAGGTGATCAGGGGCGGGTCCGTCGGCGGGCGCCACCCCGGCGGGAACGACGCCGGCCAGCGCCGCCCTCGGTGCTCTCCTCGTCGGCGTCGCCGTCGGCGAGAGCATCCGGGTCGTCCGCGGCGGCCAGCCGGGCCGACTCGCCCTGCTGGCTGTCGGAGACCGCCGGCGCGGCGGCGGTGTCCGCCTCGTAGCGGGACAGGTCGTAGCCCATCGTGTCCACGTAGTCGGCGTCCCGTTCGGTGCCGGTGTCGCTCTCGACGACCTCGACCACCGCCTTCTCGGCCGAGGCGCTCTTGCGCGCCCGACGGCGGGACGACGCGCTGCCCTGCTCGGCGGGCGGGGCGGCGGCGACCGACGAGGCGACCGCCTTGACCTTCTCCCCCGCCCCGTTGGAGCGTGGCTTCTCCGGCACCGGCTCGGTGTGGATGATGACGCCCCGACCCTTGCAGCACTCGCAGGTCTCGCTGAACGCCTCGATCAGGCCCGCGCCGATCCGCTTACGGGTCATCTGCACCAGGCCGAGCGAGGTGATCTCGGTGACCTGGTGCTTGGTGCGGTCCCGGCCCAGGCACTCGGTGAGCCGGCGCAGCACCAGCTCACGGTTGGACTCCAGCACCATGTCGATGAAGTCGATCACCACGATGCCGCCGATGTCGCGCAGCCGGAGCTGGCGGACGATCTCCTCCGCCGCTTCCAGGTTGTTACGGGTGACCGTCTCCTCGAGGTTGCCCCCGGAGCCGGTGTACTTGCCGGTGTTGACGTCGACGACCGTCATGGCCTCGGTACGGTCGATCACCAGCGAACCGCCGGAGGGCAGGAAGACCTTGCGGTCCAGGCCCTTGATGATCTGCTCGTCGATCCGGTACTCGGAGAACACGTCACTCGTGCCGACGTGCCGGCGTACCCGGTCGACCAGGTCCGGGGAGACGTGCGACAGGTACGACTCGACCATGTCGTACGACTGCTCGCCCTCGATCACCAGCTCGCGGAAGTCCTCGTTGAAGAGGTCCCGGACCACCCGGATGACCAGGTCGGGCTCCTCGTAGAGCAGCACCGGCGCGCCGCCCTCGGCGGCCTTGGCCTGGATGTCCTCCCACTGGGCCTGGAGGCGCTTGACGTCGCGGGCCAGCTCGTCCTCGCTGGCGCCCTCGGCGGCCGTCCGGACGATCACGCCCGCGCCGTCCGGGACGAGCTTCTTGAGCACGTCGCGGAGCCGCTTGCGCTCGGTGTCCGGCAGCTTCCGGCTGATCCCGGAGGCGTTGCCGTTGGGCACGTAGACCAGGTGCCGGCCGGAGAGCGCGATGTGGCTGGTCAGCCGGGCGCCCTTGTGCCCGATCGGGTCCTTGGTGACCTGGACCAGCACCGAGTCGCCGGAGCGCAGCGCCTGCTCGATCGAGCGGGCGCGCCCCTCCAGGCCGGAGGTGTCCCAGTTGACCTCGCCGGCGTACAGCACCGCGTTGCGGCCCCGGCCGACGTCCACGAACGCCGCCTCCATGCTGGGCAGCACGTTCTGCACCTTGCCCAGGTACACGTTGCCGGCCATCGTGCCGGAGGAGTTGCGGGTGACGTAGTGCTCGACCAGCACGCCGTCCTCCAGGACGGCGATCTGGGTGCGGTCACCGCGCTGACGCACGGCCATCACCCGGTCGACCGCCTCCCGGCGGGCCAGGAACTCCGACTCGCTGAGGATCGGCGGCCGGGTACGCCGCTGCTCCCGGCCGTCCCGGCGGCGCTGGCGCTTGGCCTCCAGCCGGGTCGAGCCGGACACGCCCTGCACCTCGTCGACGGTCCGGCGCGGTTCGCGGATCTTGACCACGGTCGGCACGCCGTCGTCGGCGGCGCCCTCCGTGTCGCCGGCACCCCGACGGCGGCGACGCCGGCGGCGGCGGGTCAGCCCGTCCCCGCCCTCGGACTCCTCGTCCTCGTCGCCCTCGGCCTCAGCCTCGGCGGTCTCTTCCTCCTCGGCCTGCGCCGCCTCGTCGGACTCCTCGTCCTCGGCGTCGTCGGCACCGCCCTTGCCCCGGCCACGGCCGCGGCGACCACGCCGGCGGCGGCGGCGCGCGGCGGCGCTGTCCTCGTCGTCCTCATCCGCCTCGGCGGCCTCTTCGGCCTCCTCGGTCGGCTCCTCCTCGGCCTCGATCGCCTCGACCGGCTCCACCGGCTCGGCGTCGCGGCGACCGCGCCGCCGGCGGCGGGACGGCTCGGCGGCCTCCTCCGCAGCCGGCTCCTCGGCGAACGGGGTGGGCTCCACCGGCCGGGTCACCGGCACGGCGTCGGGCTGCGGAGCCATGAACAGCACGGTGGGCGCGGAGAGTGCCGCCCGCCGGCGGCGGGTCCGCGGCTGCTCCGGCTCGATGGTCTCGGCCGGCTCGTTGGCCAGACCGGCCACGGCCACGCCCGGCGGCACCTCGCCGGAGCGCTCCTGCGCGCCGCTGGTCCGGGCCGGTTCGGCGGCGGTCCCGCCCGCGGCGGCCTCCGCCTCGTTCAGTTCGGCCTCCGCCTCGCGCAGGTCGGACTCCACCGGCGTCTCGGCGACCGACTCCTCGACAGCGGCGGGCTCTTCGGCCGCGGGCGGCTCCTCGACAGCGGCCGGCATGGCCTTCTTCCGACGGGTGCGGGTCACCTTGACCGGGGGGACCACCTCGGGAGAGGCCTCCTCGGCGGAGGCCGCGACGAGCGGCTCCTCGGCGGTCTTCTCCACGGGGGTGGCCTTGCGGCGGCGCCGGGGGGCCTTCGGGGGGGTCTCCAGATCGCCGGAGACCGGGGCGAAGACCTCCGCCTGCGGCGGCTCGTCGCCGCCGGTCCCGCCGGTGGGCGCCTCGACCGGGGCGTCGGCCTGCTCCGGTTGGTTGAGCGGGGCGGCCCGACGGCGGGTCGCCCGGGTACGCCGCGCGGGCGCGGCGGGCTGGGCGCTCTCCGCGCCGGCCGGTTCCAGCGCGGCCGATCCGGCAGCGGCGGTGGAGTTCGCGACGGCGGCGCCGTCGGCGGTGGTGCTCTGGTCAGCGGTTTCGCCGGCCGGCTGTGAACCGGTCCGTTCGCCGCCCTCGGGCTCGTTCTCGAGCATGGACGTTCTCCAGTTCTGGCTGCCCCGGGCGCGGGTGAGCGCTGCCACGCAGGGTCGCCGCAAAAGTGTTTCCGCCGGGCGCGCGTGGTGCGCGACCGCCGAAGTCTGCCTGCCAGAGCACTGACCGTCGGTCAGTGCCCAACGATGGCTGCCCCGTCGCGGTCCGCATCCAACGGATCCACGATCGCACCCTGCGCGGTCAGCGTGCCCTGAGCCAGCCGGGTCACCCTCGGCGAGACCGGCGGCTCCAGGTCGGCCACCACGCGGAGGCCGGAAAGGACGTCATCGGGCCGTACGGACGGGGTGACCTGCCGCACGACCAGTTCGAGTATCGCACACGGTACGGCCGCCGCCCCGGAAGGCGTCGGCGTCGACGCGAGGACATCGATCGACATCACGGCCGCGCGGGCGTCGAAGGTGCGTCGTCCCTGCTTGGTCATCCGCTCGACCAGCACCTCCTCGGCGGCGGTGAAGGCGTCCACGGCGGCGCGCAGCACGGCGGGGTCGATCTCGGGCAGCTCGATGTGCCAGTGCGACGCCTGGATCCGGTCCGGCAGGCTGCCCCCGTCGGCGATCACGGCGTCGAGGACGTCCAGCCCGGGTGAGAGCGCGGCGTCCAGCGCGGCCCGCAGCGCCTCCGGGTCGACCGGAGCCTGGAGGCCGATCTCCAGGTACTCCGCCTCGCTGGCCACCCCGGTGGGTGCGGCGCTGGCGTAGGAGATCTTCGGGTGCGGCGTGAAGCCCTGGGAGAAGGCGATCGGCACGCCGGCCCGGCGCAGCGCCCGCTCGAAGGCCCGGGCGAAGTCCCGGTGCGAGGTGAACCGCAGCGGCCCGCGCTTGGCGTACCGGATGCGGACGCGCTGGACGACCGGCGCCTGCCCACCCTCCGGCTGTGGTTTCTTACTGATCGTCTCGCTCCTCGGAACTCAGCACCCGTCGATCATGAAGTTATTGTCGGCGACACGCCGTGCGGCTGGCAACAACTTCATGATCAACACGGGCGACCGGGTGGGGCCGGGTGGGCCGGGGTGGGGCCGGGTGGGTCAGGCGGTGGGGGTTTTGAGGCCCTTGATGGGGGTGAGGGGCAGGAGCTTCTTTCCGGTGGGCCCGATCTGGATCTCGGTGTCCATCGAGGGGCAGACGCCGCAGTCGAAGCACGGGGTCCACCGGCAGTCGTCCTGCTCGAACTCGCTGAGCGAATCCTGCCAGTCCTGCCAGAGCCAGTCCTTGTCCAGGCCCGAGTCCAGGTGGTCCCAGGGCAGGACCTCCAGCTCGTCGCGCTGCCGGGTGGTGTACCAGTCGAGATCCACCCCGAACGCGGGCAGCGTCTCGGCCGCCGCGTCCACCCAGCGCTGGTACGAGAAGTGCTCGCTCCAACCGTCGAACCGGCCGCCGTTCTCCCACACCCTGCGGATCACCGAGCCGACCCGGCGGTCACCCCGGGAGAGCAGCCCCTCGATCAGCGACGGCTCGCCGTCGTGGTAGCGGTAGCCGATCGCCCGGCCCAGCGAGCGGTCCGAGTTGATCGCCTGCTTGAGGATCTTGAGCCGGTGGTCGATGACCTCCGGGCGCTCCATCGGAGCCCACTGGAACGGGGTGTGCGGCTTGGGCACGAACCCGCCGATGGAGACCGTGCAGCGGATGTCCTTGGAGCCGGTGGCGGCCCGACCGGCCTTGATCACCTCGTGCGCCATGTCCGCGATCTCCAGGACGTCGGCGTCGGTCTCGGTGGGCAGGCCGCACATGAAGTAGAGCTTCACCTGCCGCCAGCCGTTGGTGTACGCGGTCACGACGGTGCGGATCAGATCTTCCTTCGACACCATCTTGTTGATGACCTTGCGGATCCGCTCCGACCCGCCCTCGGGGGCGAACGTCAGGCCGGTACGCCGCCCGTTGCGGGACAGCTCCTGCGCGAGGTCGATGTTGAACGCGTCCACCCGGGTCGACGGCAGCGACAGCGAGACGTTGGTGCCCTCGTACTGCTCGGCCAGGCCGGAGCACATGTCACCGATCTCGGAGTGGTCGGCCGAGGAGAGCGACAGCAGGCCCACCTCGGAGAAGCCGGAGAATTCCAGCCCCTCGCGCACCATCTGGCCGACCGTGGTGATCGACCGCTCGCGTACCGGCCGGGTGATCATGCCCGCCTGGCAGAACCGGCAGCCCCGCGTGCAGCCCCGGAAGATCTCCACCGCGTACCGCTCGTGCACCGTCTCGGCCAGCGGGACGAGCGGCTTCTTCGGGTACGGCCAGGCGTCCAGATCCATCGTCGTGCGCTTGTGCACCCGGAACGGCACGTCCGCCCGGTTCGGCACGACCCGCTGGATCCGCCCGTCGGGGAGATAGTCCACGTCGTAGAAGCGCGGGACGTAGACGCTCTCGGTGCGGGCCAGCCGCAGCAGCAGCTCGTCGCGGCCACCCGGAGAACCCTCCGCCTTCCACTCCCGGACGATCGCGGTGATCTCCAGGACCGCCTCCTCGCCGTCGCCGAGCACGGCGGCGTCGATGAAGTCGGCGATCGGCTCCGGGTTGAACGCGGCGTGCCCGCCGGCCACGATCACCGGGTCGGCGTCCGTGCGGTCGGCGGCCAGCAGCGGAATGCCGGCCAGGTCGATCGCGGTGAGCAGGTTGGTGTAGCCCAGCTCGGTGGAGAAGGAGATGCCGAACACGTCGAAGTCGCGCACCGGCCGGTGCGCGTCGACGGTGAACTGCGGCACGCCGTGCGTGCGCATCAGGTTCTCCAGGTCCGGCCAGACCGCGTACGTCCGCTCGGCGAGGGTGTCGGGCAACTCGTTGAGCACCTCGTAGAGGATCTGCACGCCCTGGTTGGGCAGGCCCACCTCGTACGCGTCGGGATACATCAGTGCCCAGCGCACGGTCGCCGCGTCCCAGTCCTTGACCACCGCACCCAGCTCACCACCCACGTACTGGATGGGCTTCGAGACCTGAGGAAGCAGTGGCTCCAGCCGAGGCCAGACGGAATTGGTCGCGGCCGCGCGCGGCGTCGTGGACGGGGCACTCATGATGCCCAAGGGTACGCGCCCACCCGGCGGTGACCACGCGCACGCCGAGGATGGCTGTGAGCGCCGCCCCCGCCACGACGCCCGGTCGGCGGCGGTGGCGGCGCGGTACTAACCTCGGACCGGCGCGAGAGGAGATTGCCGCGATGCCGGAGCCCCAGCCGGGAGCAGGCCGTCCGGCCGACGGGAGCACCCCGGGCACGGAGCCGGACCGGGATCCGCGAGTCGCCGACGAGCCGACCTCCCGACCCGTACCGCCGGACCAGCCGGACCTCTCGGACCAGCCGGAAGCACCGCGCCGGCCGCAACCACCGGACCAGCCGGAGCCGCCGACCGACCAGGCCGGCGGCGCCGACGTGGCCGGTCCCGGTCCGGCGGACGAACCGCGCCCGAACGACGGACCCGCACCCGCCGGCCTGGCCGAATCCCCTACCGCCACGGCGGTCGACTCCCCTGCCACGGCGGCCGACTCCCCCGCCGTGGCGGCCGAATCCGCCGCCACCGCCGCGGTCCCCCCGCCCCGGTGGAGTGGATCCGCGCCGGTGCCGCCCCCGCTGCCGCGCAGGCGGGCCTGGGGCGAGTCGGCCGAGCCGACCCCACCGCCGGCCCTGCCCGACGAGCCGCCGGAGCACCGGACCCCGGTCGACCCGTGGGCCGGCGTGGACACCAGCGGCTGGGACCTGCCGCACGCCGAGCTGCCCCCGCTGCCCCCGACAATGCCCTACCCGGCGCCACCGGCGACCCGGCAGTGGTCCGGTCCGTCCGCTCCCCCGGTCGGTTCCCACCCGGTGTCGCCACCCGCCGCACCGGCACCGCCGCCGCTGCCCCCGCCGCCGGCGGCCCGGCCCACCCTGCCGGCCCGGCCCACCACGCCGGCCCGGCCGGTGTCACCGCCCGCGCCGCCGAAGCAGCGCCGGGGCCGACGATCCGCCGCGCCACCACCGGTGACGCCGCCGCCGGGCTGGCAGGCGCCCAAGGGGTACGTGCCGGTCCCGGTCCGCCGGCGACGCCGCTGGCCGTGGCTGTTGCTGCTCACGCTGGCCTGCTGCTGCGGCTGCCCGGCCTACTACGGGTTCCCGATTTCGGCGCAGTACCCGGCCCGGGCAGCGCTGCCCGAGCAGGTGGCCGACCTGAGCCTGCGCCAGGACGACGGCAGCGCCGAGACGGCTCGGCAGTTGGAGAACGAGGTACGCCAGGAGCACTGGCTGGCCGAGGACACCTTCGCCGGCGTCTACGCCACCGCGGACGGCAAGCGGGTGACCGTCTTCGGCGGCACCGGCATCCGGCTGACCCCCGAGGCGGACGCGGAGGCGGAGATCAGCCGGCTCAGCGAGCGCTACGCGCTGGACGCCCCGGAGACGGTGAAGACCGGCGTGCGGGGCCGGCACGAACGCTGCGCGGTCGGCCGGTCCGCCGACACCGACGTGGTGGTCTGCACCTCGGTCGATCACGGCAGCATCGCCACCGGGGTGTTCACCCGGCTCTCCGTCTCCGACAGCGCGGCCCTGCTGGACACCCTGCGCGGCCAGATCGTCCAGCCCAAGCAGAGCTGAGGACGAGGTCCGTCAGAGGTCGCGGGTCGGGTCCGGGTGGGCGCGCGGCGGAGCGTAGCGGGGTACGTACTCCTGACCGGTGAGCTTCTGGATCTCGCTCATCATCTCGTCGGTCATCTGCCGCAGCGAGGTGCGGTCATCCGGCCGGCCGGTGAAGTCCAGCGGCTTGCCGAACCGGACGGTGATCTTGGCGGCGCCGGGGCGGGGCACCCGGGCGCCGATCGGCTGGGCCTTGTCCGTGCCGATCATGCCGACCGGGATGATCGGCACACCGGCGGAGATCGCCAGCCGGGCCGCGCCGGTCCGCCCTCGGTAGAGCCTGCCGTCCGGTGAGCGGGTGCCCTCCGGGTAGACCACCACCAGATCGCCGCCCTTGAGCGCCGGGATGGCCGCGTCGAACGCGGACAGTGCCGCCCGCCCGCCGGCCCGCTCGACCGGGATCGCGCCCAGGCCGGTGAGGACGAACTTGGAGATCGCGCCCTTCACCCCGGTGCCCTTGAAGTACTCCGACTTCGCCCAGAACGCCAGGTGCCGGGGCACCACGGTGCCGAGGAACAGCTCATCGGCCACCGAGAGATGGTTGCCGGCGAAGACCGCGCCGCCGGTGTCCGGCACGTGTTCCAGCCCCTCCACGGTCGGGCGGAACGCCAACCGCAGCGTGGGCGCCACGGTGAGCTTGCCGATGGTGTAGAGCAGGGGCACTGGTCCTCCGGCAGATGAGGTGCGAACAGGCGGTGTCACGGTAGCGGACGCCGCCACACTTCCCGGACGGAGGTGGCGGGGTGCCCGCGCCCCGGCGATCCTCCGGTTAGGAAGGGGCCCTTCCTCTACATCAGGAGTTAAGAAGGGCCCCTTCCTCACACACGTGGGGTCATACCCGGCGCACGACGACCGTCACCCGGTCACCCTCGCCGACCTCGCCGGCGAAGCCCTCGAGGCCCTCGGCGAAGTCGACCGAGTCGGCCAGCACCTCCCCGGCGACGAAGTCGATGTACGCGGCCACCGCCGCGCGCACCTCCTCGGCGGCCGACACCGACACCACGATCCGGTCCGAGACGTCGAGGTCGGCGTCCCGGCGCGCCTGCTGCACCACCCGGACCACGTCGCGGGCCAGCCCTTCGGCGGCCAGCTCCGGGGTGACCTCGGTGTCCAGCACCACCACGCCCTCACCGCCGGGCAGCGGCGCTGAGTGCTCGGCGTCGGCGGCGACCAGGCGCAGCTCGTACTCGCCCTCGGCCAGGGTGACACCGGCGGCCATTGGGGGGCCGTCGACCAGTTCCCAGTCGCCCGCCTTGACCGCCTTGATCACCTGCTGGACCTGCTTGCCGACCCGCGGCCCGAGCGCCCGGGGCACCACGGTCAGCACCTGCTGGCAGTACGCGGACAGCTCCGCGCTGAACTCCACCGCCTTGACGTTGACCTCGTCGGCGACCAGGTCGGCGAACGGGCGCAGCTGCTCCGCCGCCGGTGAGGCCACGGTCAGCTTCGACAGCGGCAGCCGAACCCGCAGCCCCTTCGCCTTGCGCAGCGACAGCGCCGCCGAGGCGACCGCCCGGGTGGCGTCCATCGCGGCGACCAGCTCGTGGTCGGCCGGGAACCCGGTCGCCTCCGGCCAGTCGGTCAGGTGCACCGAGCGCTCCCCGGTCAGCCCGCGCCAGATCTCCTCCGCGGTCAGCGGCGCGAGCGGCGCCACCACCCGGCAGAGCGTCTCCAGCACCGTCCACAGGGTGTCGAAGGCGTTCGCGTCACCGGACCAGAACCGGTCCCGGGACCGACGCACGTACCAGTTGGTCAGCGCGTCCAGGTAGGACCGGACGGTGGCGCAGGCGCCGGAGATGTCGTACGCCTCCATCTGCGCCTGGACCGTCGACACCAACTCGTTCGTCTTCGCCAGCACGTACCGGTCGAGCAGGTGCGTCGAGTCGGTGCGGCGTCGCGCCTGGTGCCCGTCCGCGTTGGCGTAGAGCGAGAAGAAGTACCAGACGTTCCACAGCGGCAGCAGCACCTGCCGGACGGCGTCCCGGATGGCCGCCTCGGTGACCGCCATGTCGCCGCCGCGCAGCACCGGCGAGGACATCAGCATCCAGCGCATCGCGTCCGAGCCGTACGCGTCGAAGACGTGGTAGACGTCCGGGTAGTTGCGCAGGCTCTTGGACATCTTGCGCCCGTCCGAGCCGAGCAGGATGCCGTGGCTCAGGCAGTTGCGGAACGCCGGCCGGTCGAACAGCGCGGTGGCCAGCACGTGCATGGTGTAGAACCAGCCGCGGGTCTGCCCGATGTACTCGACGATGAAGTCACCCGGGTAGTGGTGCTCGAACCAGTCGGCGTTCTCGAACGGGTAGTGCACCTGGGCGAACGGCATCGAGCCGGACTCGAACCAGCAGTCCAGCACCTCCGGCACCCGGCGCATCATCGACCTGCCGGTCGGGTCGTCCGGGTTGGGGCGGACCAGCTCGTCCACCGCCGGCCGGTGCAGGTCGCTCAGGCGTACGCCGAAGTCCCGCTCGATGTCGTCCAGCGAGCCGTAGACGTCCAGTCGCGGGTAGTTCGGGTCGTCGGACTTCCAGGCCGGGATCGGCGAGCCCCAGAACCGGTTCCGGCTGATCGACCAGTCCCGGGCGTTGGCCAGCCACTTGCCGAACGAGCCGTCCTTGATGTGCCCCGGCGTCCAGTTGATCTGCTGGTTCAGCTCGACCATCCGGTCCCGGAAACGGGTCACCGCCACGAACCACGACGACACCGCCTTGTAGACCAGCGGGGTCTCGCAGCGCCAGCAGTGCGGGTACGAGTGGGTGTAGGTGTCCTGCTTGAGCACCACCCCCCGCTCCTTGAGCTCCCGGATCACCGGCTTGTTGACGTCGAAGACCTGCTCGCCCTGGTACGGCGGGACCAACGCGGTGAACCGGGTGTGGTCGTCCACCGTGACGATGGTGGGGATGCCGGCGGCGTTGCAGACGTTCTGGTCGTCCTCACCGAAGGCCGGTGCCAGGTGCACGATCCCGGTGCCGTCCTCGGTGGTGACGAACTCCGCGCCGAGCACCTGGTAGGCGTTGTCCCCGGCCTGCTCGACGAGGAAGTCGTACAGCGGGGTGTAGCGGCGCCCGACCAGGTCACGGCCGTACACCGTGCCGATCTGCTCGTACCCCTCCAGCTCCTTGGCGTACGCGGCCAGCCGCGCGGCGCCCACGACGAACCGGTCCCCACTGCGCCCGCTGTCGGGGGAACCCCGGTGCTCCAGCACCGCGTACTCGATGTCCGGGCCGACGGCGAGCGCCAGGTTGGACGGCAGGGTCCACGGCGTGGTGGTCCAGACGCCCAGCCTGACCGGCCCGCGCACCAGCTCCGGCGCGGACTCGTCGGGGGTCAGCCCGAACCACACGGACAGGGTCGGGTCGTGCCGGTTCCGGTAGACGTCGTCCATCCGGGTCTCGGTGTTCGACAGTGGCGTCTCGCAACGCCAGCAGTACGCCAGCACCCGGAAGCCCTCGTAGATCAGACCCTTGTCGTGCAGGGTCTTGAAGGCCCACATGACGCTTTCCATGTAGTCCAGGTCGAGGGTCTTGTAGTCGTTGGTGAAGTCGACCCAGCGGGCCTGCCGGTTGATGTACCGCTCCCAGTCCTGGGTGAACTCCAGCACCGAGGTGTGGCAGACCTCGTTGAACCGGGCCACACCCAGGTCGATGATCTCCGCCTTGCTGGTGATGCCGAGCTGCTTCTCGGCCACCACCTCGGCGGGCAGGCCGTGGCAGTCCCAACCGAAGCGCCGCTCGACGTGCCGACCGCGCATGGTCTGGTAGCGCGGCACCACGTCCTTGACGTAGCCGGTGAAGAGGTGGCCGTAGTGCGGCAGGCCGTTGGCGAACGGCGGGCCGTCGTAGAAGACGTACTCGTTCTTGCCGTCGTCACCGGCCGGGCGGGCCTGCACCGACGCCTCGAAGGTCTTGTCGGCCGTCCAGTGCTCCAGCACCCGGCGCTCGACCGCGGGCAGGTCCGGGCTCGCCGGGACACCGGCGGCGGTCGGGTCGTGCAACGGATAGGCCATCGGGGGGTCGCTCTCCTCGCAGCTCACTCATCGGTGGGTCTGCGAGGACGAACCGACCGGGGTACGCCTCGACGACGCTCCCCGGGTGGCCCGCGGTACCACCCCGCTTGGCGGTCAGGATCGACCGCCCGCTCATTGGCCGGCTGTGACGGGCCGGACCCGTCCGGTTCTACTGGGCCGGTTGCCCGGCTGTTCTTCCGGAGGCTCACCGGTGATGGCCGGGTCATCGCCTTACGGTGCTCAACGATACTCGACCCGCCCACCGCCCCGCCGCCGAGTAATGACGCGCAAGGAAGGGCCCCTTATCAACGCCTCGTGTTGTACAAGGGTCCCTTCCTGACATTCGGGGGCGTCCCGCCACCGGACTAGGCTCACCGCGTGATCCGGATCGAGCTGGACGAGCCGACGCTGGCCCGCACCCGGATCGCGACCAGCCCGCTCTGGGAGGCCAAGTGCAGCCTCTATCTGCTCGACCGGTACCCGGACGAGGCGCCCTGGCCATACACGGGCTGGGCTCGGCACGCCCACCGGGTGCTCGCCGAACTGCCCGGGGCCGCCCCGGCCAGGCTCTACTCGGCGACCGGCTCCTGGTACCCGGATTTCCTGGGTCCGGTGCCGCCCAACGCGAGCCCGACCATCGCCGAGGAGTTGGCCGTGCTCCGGGCGACGCCGGCCTCGGTGATCGCCGAGCAGATCCCCCGCTACCACCGTCCCGACGACCTGCCGGGTTGGTTGCGTCCGTTCCTCACCGACCGGCAGGCGGCCCTGGACCGGCTCGCCGACGGCCTCCAGGCGTACTGGGACGCGGCGATCGCGCCGTGGTGGCCGGCGATGCGGGCGGCGCTGGACGAGGAGGTGCTGCACCGGGCACGGGCGCTCGCCGCGCACGGCCCGGACGCGCTGCTGGCCGACCTGCATGAGCGGGTGCGCTGGGAACGGCCGACGCTGACCCTGGTCAAGCCGTCCGAGGGGCAGTTCACCGCGGTCGACCAGAGGCTGCTGCTGATCCCGTTGATCTTCTCCCGAGGAGCGCTCACCTTCTCCACCGATCACCCGGAGATCCTCGCGGTCTCGTACCAGGCGCGGGGCTCGGTCCTGCTGGCCGACCGACCGACCGCCGACAGGCCCGCGGCGGATTCGGCGACCGACCGGCTGGCGGTGCTGGTCGGTCGGGGGCGCGCCCAGGTGCTGCGGGCGCTGACCCGACCGGCGACCACCGCCGGCCTCGCCGCGACCCTCGGGCTGGCGCCGAGCACCGTCTCGGAGCAGCTCTCCGCGCTGCTCACCGCGGGCGTGGTGCACCGCCGCCGGGTCGGCCGGCGGGTGCTGTACGGCCTGGAGCCGGCCGGCGTGGCCCTGGTGCAGTTGGTCGGCGACGAGCCGGTCACCGTTCCGGCCTGAACATTCGGGCCGTTCCGAATCCGTTTCCGAACCGCCCCGGCCACTCCTAGCCTCCGGGCATGAGCGAACACGCGATCGAGGCGGTCGGGCTGCGCCGCACGTACCGCAGCCGGACCGGATGGTTACGACCACAGCGCCGGGAGGTGGAGGCGGTCCGCGGCGTCGACCTGACGGTCGACAACGGGGAGCTGTTCGGCCTGCTCGGGCCGAACGGCGCTGGCAAGACCACCACGATCAAGCTGCTGAACACGCTGCTCATCCCGACCGCCGGCGAGGCCCGGATCTGCGGCTTCGACGTGGTCCGGCAGACCCGGGAGGTACGCCGGCGGATCGGGTACGTCTTCGGCGGTGACCGGGGGCTCTACGACCGGCTCTCCGCGCGGGACAACCTGCGCTACTTCGCCGAGCTGTACGG
Source organism: Micromonospora sp. U21 (assembly GCF_018070045.1). Classification (GTDB taxonomy): domain Bacteria; phylum Actinomycetota; class Actinomycetes; order Mycobacteriales; family Micromonosporaceae; genus Micromonospora. The sequence goes on along the minus strand of NZ_JAGPYK010000012.1, from coordinate 11,069 downwards.
CGTGCCCGGGCGGGAGCAGAAGCGGCGGATCGCCGAGCTGCTCGACCTGGTACGGCTGACCGGTCGGGAGAGCGACCGGGTGGAGGGTTACTCCCGGGGCATGCGGCAGCGGCTGCACATCGCCCGGGGCCTGCTGCACCGACCGCGGGTGCTCTTCCTCGACGAGCCGTCGATCGGGGTGGACCCGGTGGCGGCCCGGGAGCTGCGCCAGACCGTGGCCGACCTCGCCGCCACCGGCACCACCGTGCTGCTCACCACGCACTACATGGCCGAGGCGGACGAGCTGTGCGGCCGGATCGCGGTGATCGCGAACGGCACGATCCAGGCCCTCGGCACTCCCGCCGAGCTGCGGCACCACGCCGACGGCCGGCAGGTGCTTGAGGTGGAGGCGTACGGGGTGGGTGACGCCAAGCTCGCCGTGATCCACGCTCTGCCGGGGGTGCGCGAGGCGAGCGTGGTCGTCACCGGTGCGGCGCAGGTGCTGACCGTGCAGTCCGACGCGGGGGTGGACGTGCAGGCGGACGTGTTGCGCGCGCTGGACGGGGTCCGGCTGGGCCGGGTCACCGCCCGGCAGCCCACCCTGGAGGACGCGTACGTGGCGATCGTGAACCGGGTCGACGCGCAGGCTCGCCCGGTGGAGGCGGTGGCGGCGTGAGGACGTTGCGGATGATCGCGGTCGGGGCGCTGCTGCACGCCAAGCAGCTCAGCCGGTCGCCGTTCGAGATCGCCACCGCCCTGATCGTGCCGGTGGTGCAGGCGACGCTGGCCGTCTACCTGTTTCGGGCCGGCGGCGAGCCGGGCCGGCTGCTGGAGGCCGCGGTCGGGGCGGGGCTGATGGGCGTCTGGTCGTCGGTGCTGTTCGGTTCGGGTGGCGCCATCCAGAACCAGCGTTGGCAGGGCACCCTGGAGATGATCATGTTGGCACCCCGGCCGCCGGCGCTGGTGGTGCTGCCGATCACGCTGGCCACCGCCCTCACCGGCACGTACGCCATGCTCGCCACGCTGGCCTGGGGCCGGCTGCTGTACGGCATCCCGCTGACCTTCGCCGACCCGCTGGCGTTCGCGGTCGCGGTACCCGGCTGCATCATCGGGCTCGGCATGTTCGGGCTGTTGCTCGCCTCCACGTTCGTGCTGCTGCGCAACGCCAACGCGCTGACCAACACGCTGGAGTACCCGATCTGGCTGGTCTCCGGGATGCTCGTGCCGATCACCGCGTTGCCTGGCTGGACCGGCCCGATCGCGGCCGTGCTGCCCACCACCTGGGGAGCGCGGGCGGTCCGCGAGGCGACCACCGGCAGCGGGCCCACCTGGCCGTCGCTCGGCATCTGCCTGGCGATCAGCCTGGCGTGCCTGGCGCTCGGCGCGATCATGATGACCCACGTCGAGCGGCGGGCCCGCGCGGCGGCCACCCTCGCCCTGGCCTGAGGAGGCGACGATGCCCGCACTGCCCCGCCTGATCGGCACCGGTGGCGTGATCGCCTACCGTGCCCTGTTCAACTGGACCACCCCGGCGATGTTCGTCGGCACGCTGCTCGTCGGCCCGCTGTTCCAGCTGCTGTTCTTCGCCTACCTGGGCCGGCAGCTCGGGGTCGCCGACGACGGCTTCTACATCACCGGCAACGCGGTGCTGGCGGCCTCGCTGGCCTGCGTGTTCGGCGGCACCATGGCGGTGTCCAACGAACGGCGCTTCGGCACGCTCGGGCACGTGCTGCTCTCGCCGCGCAGCCGCACCGCGGTCTTCCTCGGCCGGGTCCTGCCGTACGCCGCGAACGGCCTGCTGATCGCGGTGACCACACTGACCGCGGCGTCGCTGCTGCTCGGCCTACGGGTGCCGGTCGACGCGCTGCCGGGACTGCTGCTGGTCCTGGCGGTCGCGGCGCTCGCCTGTGGTTTCTTCGGCCTGACCCTGGGCGCGATCGGGCTGCGGTTCCGCGACGTCTGGTTGGTCTCCAACGTCTCGGTGGCGCTGCTGCTCCTGCTCACCGGGGTCAACGTGCCCGCCGCCAGGCTGCCGGCCTGGATGCGCGTCACCGGCGAGCTGCTGCCGGTCACCCACGCCGCCGAGGCCGCCCGCCGGCTGGTCGCCGGCGAGGGCTTCCAAGCCGCCGCACCCCAACTCGCCGCCGAACTCGCCATCGCCGTCGGCTACGCGGTCCTCGCCGCCACCCTGCTCAAGCTCTTCGAAGCCGAGTCCCGCCGTCGCGCCTCCCTCGACACCCTCTGACCCGCAGGTTGATCCCCCTTCTACCCACGACCGTCGGCATGACCGGAGTCACAGCCACGGCTGTCACGGCATGCCCCGGCCCATCCGTCGTACGGGTGTCGAAACCGATCAGGGGAGGTAGTCGTGCAGCGGATGAATCCCGGCGAGGTGGCGCCGAAGGCGTACCAGGCCGTCATGGGACTGGAGAAGTACGTCCAGTCGAACGTCGACCACACCGTGCTGGAGCTGGTCAAGCTGCGGGCGTCGATGATCAACGGGTGCGCGTACTGCGTGGACATGCACAGCCGGGACGCGCTCGCCAACGGCGAGTCGAGCCGGCGACTGTTCGCGGTCGCCACCTGGCGGGAGTCGACGTTCTTTGACGAGCGGGAGCGGGCCGCACTGGATCTCACCGACGCGGTCACCCGGCTCGGCGAGCACGGGGTGCCGGATGAGGTGTGGGACACCGCCGCGAAGGTCTGGTCGGAGAAGGAACTGGCCGACCTCGTTCTCGCGATTGCCACAATCAACGTGTGGAATCGGATCGCGGTGACCATGCGGTTAGAGCCTCCGGCCCAGGTGTGACGACCGAGGCGGCAGAGGCGGCCGGTGCGCTCCAGACGCACCGGCCGATGCTGCTCGGGCTCGCCTACCGCCTGCTCGGCAGCCGGCACGACGCGGAGGACGTGCTCCAGGAGGCGTACCTGCGCTGGCTGGCGGTGGACCGCGCACGGGTCGACGAGCCGCGCCGGTACCTGTCCCGGGTGGTCACCCGGTTGGCCCTGGACCGGCTGCGCGCCCGGCAGGCGGCCCGCGAGACGTACGTCGGGACGTGGCTGCCCGAGCCGGTGCCGACCGCGCCCTCGCCGTTCGGACCGTTGGACCGGGTGGAGCTACGCGACTCGCTCTCCACCGCGTTGCTGCACGTTCTGGAGCGGCTCACCCCCCCGGAGCGGGCGGTGTACGTCCTGCACACGGCCTTCGACCTGCCGTACGCGGAGATCGCCGAGATCCTGGACCGGTCCGCCGCCGACTGTCGGCAGCTGTATCACCGGGCGACCGCGCGGGTACGCCAGGAGCAGCGCCGGTTCACCGCCAGCCGCCCGGAGCGGGAGCGGCTGCTGGACGCGTTCCTCGCCGCCGCCCGCGACGGTGACCTGGCGAGGCTCACCGACCTGGTGGCCGCCGACGCCACCGCGTGGAACGACGGCGGTGGCCGGGTGCCGGCGGCCCTCAACCCGGTCACCGGCGCGGACCGGATCGCCCGGTTCTACGCCGGGGTCTACGGCCCGCGTCGCCCGATGACCGCGGATCCGATCGAGCTCAACGGGGAACCCGCGATGCTGATCACCCGCGCGGACGGCAGTCGGTACACGCTGACCATCGCCGCGGCCGACGGACGGATCACCGGGATCTACGTGGTCGGCAACCCGGCGAAGGTGCCGGCGGTCGGCTGAACCCGGGCGTCGTCGGTCGACCCCGGGCCGGTGGGCGTCAGCCCAACTCGGGGAACCAGAGCGCGATCTCGCGCTTGGCGCTGTCCGGCGAGTCGGAGGCGTGCACCAGGTTCTCCCGGTTGGACAGCGACAGGTCACCCCGGATGGTGCCGGCGGCGGCCTTGCGCCCGTCGGTCGCGCCGACCAGCCCGCGAACCACGTCGATGACCTGGTCGCCGGAGAGCACCAGGGCGACCAGCGGACCGCCGGTCATGAAGTCCTTCAGCGGCGGGTAGAACGCCTTGTCGACGTGCTCGGCGTAGTGCTCGTCGGCGAGCGCGGCGTCCATCGTCCGGTGCACCATCGCGTCGATCCGCAGCCCCTTGCGCTCGAAGCGGGAGAGGACCTCGCCGACCAGGCCGCGGCGGACCGCGTCGGGCTTGATCAGAACGAGGCTGCGCTCATCCGGGCTGTTGCTGGACACGCTGGGTTCCTCCTGTACGCGCTGAACGCTCGGGATCGGTACGGTCAGCCTAGCGACCCGGTCCCGGCGCCGGCGCGGCGGCCGGTCTTTCCTCCGGTGGCCGATCCGGCCTAGCCTGGCCCTGACCCCGGGAGGTCCACTGTGGCGAATGGCGGGAACCGACCCATCGCGCCGGTACGCAAGTTGATCGGCACGGTGCTGGGCACCGTGGCCACGTTCGTCGTCCTCTTCGGGCTGGGCATGACCAGCTGGGCCATCGTGGCGCTCGGGGTCGCCCTGCTGGTGCTGGCGATCGCGCTGGCGACCGTGCGCGGCGGTGGGCGCACCTGGGTCGTCGGCGTCGGGCACGTGCACAGCGCCTCCGAGCCACCCACCCAGTACGCGTTCGGCCGTTGTGAGCTGCAACTGGTGATCGACGCCCCCGGCCTGCCGCCCCGGTCCAAGAAGATCATCGAGCCGCGGGTGCCGGTCGCCAAGTGGCCGTCGCTGGGCCAGACCCTGCCGATCCGGGTCGCGCTGGACGATCAGCGGCACGTCAAGGTCCTCTGGGACGACGTGGCCACCCACGCCGAGACCGCCGCGGCCGTCGCCGACCTGCCACCCGAGTTCGCCGACGCCGAGCCCCTGGACGAGATGCTGATCCAGCAGGACGCCCCGCCGTGGGCCGACCGCGGGCCAGACGACGACTTCCGCGACCCCCTCGGCGACCCGTTCCGCGACGCACCCGGGCCCGAGCCGCTCCGTGACGACCTGGACGTCGCGCCCCCCGAGGAACGCGAGCCGGTGGTGGTGCACCAGAGCCCCGGCGGCCCGGTGGTGTTGGAGGGTGTCGTGGTCGAGCAGCCGGCCGGCGGCCAGTCGGCCGGCGGCGGGCTGCCCCGGCGGGCCACCCCCGCGCCGCGTCCGCCCGCCGAGGAGCGCTTCGACCAGCCGGAGGACGACCAACCCGCCCCACCCGCCGAGGACCGCTTCGACCCGCCCACCGCACAGCGCTTCGACCCACCTCCCGCGCAGCGATCCGCTCCGGGCATGACAGACCCGCTGGACCCGCTCGACCTGCCGCTGGACGATCCCACCCCGCCGGGCGCCGCGCGCGAGACCGTCACCGCCGAGGAGCTGGACGAGGCGATCTTCGGGTACGACACGGAGGCCGCCGCCGATCCGGCCGCCCCGATCAGCGGAGTGGGCCTCACGCTGCTGGTCACCGACCTGGCCCGGTCGCTCGAGTTCTACCGCGATGTGCTCGGCTTCAGCGAGGTCGACCAGGGCGCCGGCAACGCGGTGCTCGCCTCCGGCACGACCCGCCTGGTGCTGCGCGAGGTGACCGGGGCCGCGCCGATCAGCCGGCGGCTGGTGCACGTCAACCTCGAGGTGGACGACATCGAGGCGGCGTACGGGCGGCTGCGCGGGTCGGGTGTCCGCTTCACGTACGCGCCCCGGATCGTCAACCGGGGCACCAGGCTGGAGGTGTGGGCGGCGGCGTTCCGCGACCCGGACGGCCACGGCATCGCCCTCACCCAGTGGCGCGAACGCGCCGACGCCTGACCGCGAACGCGGCCATCCGGGTCGGCGTCAGCCGAGGATGACCCGGCGGACGTGCAGCGCGTACACCCAGACCAGGGCGAAGATGACACCCAGCGCGAACAGGGACCAGTGCAGCAGGCCGGCCAGCATCAGCAGGCCCTGGAGCGCGGTGCCGGCGTGCCAGGCCCACGGGCGGCGCATCACGCCGGCGAGCAGGATGGCGACCACCGCCAGGGCCACCACCACGGCGATCGCGGCCCCGCCCAGGTCGCCGCCGACCACGCGGATCGGCTGGATGGCCAGCACCAGCACCAACGCCTCCAGGCTGAGGGTCCCGGCGCCCAGGCCCCGTACCGCCCGCTCCGGGTTGCGCAGCCCGGACCGCCGGGCCTGCCCGACCGCGGGCTCCTCGCCCGGCGACCCGGCCGTGAGCTGATCGGTCGGCGAAGCGACCGCGGGCTGGTCGGCCGGGGACCCCTCGGCGGGTTGGTCGGTCGGCGACCCGGCGGTGGGCTGGTCCGCCGGTGGGTGCTCGGCGGTGCGGCGGTCCCGCTCGGGGCCGGTCATCGCTTCAGCAGCCGACGGGCGTCGGCCACCGTCACCACCGATCCCGTGACCAGCACCCCGACTCCGCTGAGCTCACCCGGGACGTCCTCCTCGGCCAGTGCCACCGCCGTCTCGATCGCATCCGGCATCTCCTCGGCCACCTCGACCCGCTCCTCACCGAAGATCTCGACGGCCAGCGCGGCGAGTTCCGCCGTCGGCATCGCCCGCGGCGAACTGTTGCGGGTGACCACCACCAGGTCCACGACCGGCTCCAGCAGCTCCAGCAGGCCGGGCGCGTCCTTGTCGGCGAGCACGCCGACCACCGCCACCAGCTTGCTGAACGCGAACTCCTCCTGCAGCGCGGTCACCGTGGCCGCCATGCCGTGCGGGTTGTGCGCGCCGTCCAGCAGGATCGTCGGGGCGTTGCGTACCCGCTCCAGCCGGCCCGGAGAGCTGGCCGTCGCGAAGCCCTCCCGGACCGCCTCGACATCCAACTGCCGCGTGGTCCCGGCACCCAGGAACGCCTCCACCGCGGCGAGCGCCACCGCGGCGTTCTGCGCCTGGTGCGCGCCGTGCAGCGGAATGAACACCTCGTCGTAGACGCCGCCCAGGCCCTGCAGGCTGAGCACCTGCCCACCGACCGCGATCTCCCGGCGCAGTACGCCGAACTCGGCGCCCTCCCGGGCGATGGTGGCCCCGACCTCGGCGCAGCGTTCGAGGAGCGGACCCGCCGCCTCCTCCTCCTGCGCCGCCGCGATCACGGTGGCGCCCGGGTGGATGATGCCGGCCTTGGCGAGCGCGATGTCCTGAAGCGTGTCGCCGAGCCACTCGGTGTGGTCCAACGCGATCGGGGTGATCACGCAGACCCCGGCCTGAATGACGTTGGTGGCGTCCTCGGCGCCGCCGAGGCCCACCTCGACCACCGCGATGTCGACCGGCGCGTCGGCGAACGTGGCGAACGCCAGCGCGGTGGTCATGTCGAAGTACGTGAGCGGCTCGTCCGACCGCGCGTCGACCAGCTCGGCCAGCGGCCGGATCTCCCGGTACACCGCGGCGAACCGCTCCTCGCTGACCGTCTCGCCGTCCAGGCTGATCCGCTCCCGGACGGTTTCCAGGTGCGGGCTGGTGTACCGGCCGGTGTGCAGCCCGAACGCCCGGAGCAGCGAGTCGATCATTCGTGCGGTGGAGGTCTTGCCGTTGGTGCCGGTCAGGTGGATCGCGGGGTACGCCCGCTGAGGGCTGCCGAGCAGGTCGAGCAGAGACTCGATCCGGTCCAGCTCGAAGACCATGCGGGTGAAGCCGCGAGCGGCCAGTTCGGCCTCGACGGCGGCGAAATCGGAACGGTCGGTCACGAGGGAAGCGTCTCCAGAGCAGCGTCGATCCGGACCAGGTCGGCCTCGGCGGTGGCCAGCCGATCGCGGATCTTCGCGACGACGGGCTCAGGGGCCTTGCCGATGAAGGCCGGGTTGTCGAGCTTCGCCCGGGCCTGCGCGACCTCCTTCTCGGCGGCGGCGCGGTCCTTGGTCAGCCGGGCCCGCTCGGCGGCCACGTCGATCGACCCCCGGGTGTCCAACGCGACAGCGACCGCCCCGGGCATGGCCAGCGTGGCGCTGGACTGGAAGTCCTCCCCGGCCGGGTCCAGCCGCACCAGAGAGCGGATCAGCGGCTCGTGGGCCGCGATGCCGGCGCCGGTGAGCCCGTCCAGCCGGGCGGCCACCCGCTGGCTCGGGCGCAGCCCCTGGTCGGAACGGAACCGACGGATCTCGGTGACCACCCGCTGCACGCTGGCCAGCTCCGCCTCGGCGGCGTCGTCGATCAGCGCACGGTCGGCCACCGGCCAGGCGGCGGTCTGCACCGTCTCGCCGCCGGTCAGCGCGAGCCACAGTTCCTCGGTGACGAACGGGATGACCGGGTGCAGCAGCCGCAGCAGCTGGTCCAGCACGTGCCCGAGCACCCGGCGGGTGGTGTCCGCCCGCTCGCCGCCCTCGGCGAGCACCGGCTTGCTCAGCTCGACGTACCAGTCGCAGACGTCGTCCCAGGCGAAGTGGTAGAGCAGGTCGCACACCTTGGCGAACTCGTACGACTCGAACTGCTCGTCCACCTCGGCGGTGACGTGCGACAGCCGGGACAGGATCCACCGGTCGACGGTGGAGAGCTGCTCGGCGGCCGGCAGGTCGCCCGTGGTGTGCGCCCCGTTCATCAGCGCGAACCGGGTGGCGTTCCAGAGCTTGTTGCAGAAGTTGCGCGAGCCCTGGCACCAGTCCTCGCTGACCGGCACGTCCTGACCGGGGTTGCCGCCCCGGGCCACGGTGAACCGGGTGGCGTCGGCTCCGTACCGGTCGATCCAGTCCAGCGGGTCGACCACGTTGCCGAACGACTTCGACATCTTCTTGCCGAACTGGTCGCGAACCATGCCGTGCAGGGCGACCACGTCGAAGGGCGGCCGGCCGTCCATCGCGTAGAGGCCGAACATCATCATCCGGGCGACCCAGAAGAACAGGATGTCGTACCCGGTGACCAGCACGCTGGTCGGGTAGAACTTCGCCAGCTCCGGGGTCTGCTCGGGCCAGCCGAGCGTGGAGAAGGGCCACAGGCCGCTGGAGAACCAGGTGTCGAGGACATCCTCGTCCTGGTGCCAGCCCTCGCCGGTCGGCGGCGCCTCGTCGGGGCCGACGCAGACGATCTCGCCCGCCGGGCCGTACCAGACCGGGATGCGGTGCCCCCACCAGAGCTGGCGGGAGATGCACCAGTCATGCATGTTGTCGACCCAGGCGAAGTAGCGCTTGGCCAACTCGGCCGGCTCAATCCGGACCCGGCCGTCGCGCACCGCGTCACCGGCGGCCTGGGCCAGCGGGGCGGTGTTGACGAACCACTGCAACGACAGCCGCGGCTCGACCGTCGTACGGCAGCGCGAGCAGTGCCCGACCGCGTGCACGTACGGCCGTTTCTCGGCGACGATCCGCCCCTGTTCCCGCAGGGCGGCGACGATCGCCGGTCGCGCCTCGAACCGGTCCAGCCCCTCGAACGGTCCGGGCACGGTGATCACACCGCGCTCGTCCATCACGGTCAGCGCGGGCAGGTCGTGCCGCTGGCCGATCTCGAAGTCGTTCGGGTCGTGCGCCGGGGTCACCTTCACCATGCCGGTGCCGAACGACGGGTCGACGTGCGCGTCGGCGACGATCGGAATGCGGCGCCCGGTCAGCGGCAGCTCGACCTCGGTGCCGATGAGGTGCTGGTAGCGCTCGTCGTCCGGGTGCACCGCCACGGCGGTGTCGCCCAGCATCGTCTCGACCCGGGTGGTGGCCACCACGACCTCGTCGCTGTACCGGATGGAGATCAGCTCACCGTCGTCGTCGGTGTGCTCGACCTCGATGTCGGAGAGCGCGGTCAGGCAGCGCGGGCACCAGTTGATGATCCGGTTGGCCCGGTAGATGAGGTTGTCGTCGTACAGCTTCTTGAAGATCGTCTGGACGGCCCGGGACAGGCCCTCGTCCATGGTGAAGCGCTCACGGTCCCAGTCGACGGAGTCGCCGAGGCGGCGCATCTGGCCGAGGATGGCACCACCGGACTCGGCCTTCCACTGCCAGACCCGCTCGACGAACTTCTCCCGGCCCAGGTCGTGCCGGGACAGCCCCTGGGCGGCGAGCTGCCGCTCGACGACGTTCTGGGTGGCGATGCCGGCGTGGTCCATCCCGGGCAGCCACAGCGCCTCGAAGCCCTGCATCCGCTTCCGCCGCACCAGGGCGTCCTGCACTGTGTGGTCCAGGGCGTGGCCCATGTGCAGAGAGCCGGTGACGTTCGGCGGCGGGATGACGATGGTGAACGGAGGCTTGTCGCTGTCGGCGGAGGCCCGGAAGTGCCCGGCGGCTACCCACTGCTCGTACCGTCGCTGCTCTACCTCGGCGGGCTGGTACTGGCCGGCCAGGGTCGGGACGTCGGGGCGTCGGGCATCGAGTCTGTCGGTCACCCGTGAAAGTCTACGGAGGGCTTCCGCGGACCCGACGTGCGCCACCTACCATTCGCGTACGGTGTCGGCTATGTCCGACGCACATCTCACTGAGCGCCCGCTCGACGACGGTCGCGAGCCGGTGGAGCTGACCGAGGAGCCGATCCAGCTGAGCACCCGGGACCCGGGGGGTGACCCCGACGAGCCACGTGGTGGGTGGTCCCGGCGGCGCCGGATCGGCTGGGCGGTCGCGCTGGTCGTCGGCCTGGCCGGTGCGGGCGTGCTGGGCGCCGGCGGGTGGCGGGTCGTGCAGCAGAAGGACACCCGGCTGACCTCGCCGGACCAGGTGGCCGGCCTGACCCGGGACGACAGCGAACGCGCGAAGAGCACGGCGGACTACCTGCGCAGCGGCCTGGCCGCCGACATCGAGCTGGACCGCAGTTTCGGCACGGTCTACCGCGATCCGGCCGACGACAAGCGGTCGGTGCTGATCTTCGGGGGCACCACCCTGCTCTGGCAGCCGGAGCGGGACCTGGACAGCCTCTTCGGCTTGATGTCCGACGAGACCGGCAAGGTGACCGGCCTGCGCGAGGTGTCCGCGGGCGAACTGGGCGGCGTGATGAAGTGCGGCAACACCAGCGGCGAGGGCGGCGATTTCGCCGTGTGCGGCTGGGCGGACCACGGCAGCGTGGTGATGGCGATGTTCCCGGGGCGGTCGGTCACCGACGCCGGGGGCCTGTTCCGCACCCTGCGCGGCGGCATGCAGACCCGGGACTGAAGCCGGAGCGGCGTCCACCCGGGCGCCGGTTCTGGGTGCCGAAATGCGTCAGGGCCACCCCATTTCTGGGGTGGCCCTGACGAATGTTTGTCCGGCGGCGTCCTACTCTCCCACACCCTCACGAGTGCAGTACCATCGGCGCTGGAGGGCTT
>NZ_JAGPYK010000099.1 GCF_018070045.1 Micromonospora sp. U21 | reverse complement strand
CGCCTGGCTCACCCGCCGACGCCGCTGCGCCCGCGACTACGAACGCCTACCCGAACACCACGAAACCATCACCTACTGGGCAGCGATCCTCCAGATGACCCGCCGCCACGCCCGTACCACAACCGCCCCCACATAGATCAGAAACAGGCTCTATAGCTTGATCTTTAACCTCCGAGGTTCCTGTGGGGACCCCGACCGATCACGGAAACAGCCCTTGGTTGATGATCTTCTTGTCTAGGGAAGAGCATCAATAACCAAGGGCTGTTCTGGTGACCAGTGTGCATGACCGTCGTCCGGCTGATGCCGTCGGGGAGCTGGACAG
>NZ_JAGPYK010000098.1 GCF_018070045.1 Micromonospora sp. U21 | reverse complement strand
ACGCCTTCCGGCATCACGAGCATGGCGCGCACGGCGCCGGCGTCAAGGCCAAGCCCCTGCGGGGTGGGCCTACGGCCCAGCCGTTGACCCCGGCACCGCACACACGCCTGCCCGAAACCCATTGCCGGAAACGGAAGAATCAACGTCAGCAGGTAAAAACCGCAGCCTTGACCGGCCCCGCTCCTTCATGGATGACGTGGCGGGCCGGGCGGCGGCCCGCTCCCACGGTGGGCGGGTCGACGGCAGACAGTGAGGATGGTGGGGTGGGTCGCCGGGTTGGTCTGACTCACCGGCAGACCGACGGTTGCTGTCCTCATCCCGATTCGTCGGCCGGCTCGGTGGCCCCGGCAGCTGCA
>NZ_JAGPYK010000011.1 GCF_018070045.1 Micromonospora sp. U21 | reverse complement strand
TGCAGCTGCCGGGGCCACCGAGCCGGCCGACGAATCGGGATGAGGACAGCAACCGTCGGTCTGCCGGTGAGTCAGACCAACCCGGCGACCCACCCCACCATCCTCACTGTCTGCCGTCGACCCGCCCTCCTGGGGAGCGGGCCGCCGCCCGGCCCGCCACGTCAAGCGGACCCTGACACAGGTTCGGACGCTGGCGGGTCGGGCGGTGGTCTGCTCGGCTCTGCCCGGGTCGATGGCAGGCGAGCTGGCCTACCGCCACCACCCACGGACCGTGACCCACCGACGCAGCCTCGGCCATCCTGGAGCCGGACCGCCCCCGCCGGAGGCGCAGTACCCGCACCCCGGCGACCGCCGCCAGCTCGCCCACGCGGCCGGCGTGCGCTCCCCTACGCCGCGCGGGCTCCGGCTCTTGACCGAGCAGGCGTCAACCACGCTCAACCGCTACACGCACACGTCGGCTGATTTCCACGAGTCGGTACGCAAGGTCTTCGGCGATTCTGCTGACGATCCGCTGACGACCAAAGACGGTCCTCGATCAGAAGAGAAGTCGATCGAGGGAGAAAGCAGCCCGTGACCAGGCCGAATGATGTGGTGGAGCCCAGGGGACTCGAACCCCTAACCCCTGCCTTGCAAAGATCAAGACTGCTGTCTGCCGGCGTCAGTGATTGCCGCTGACCTGCTCGACCTGTCGGCTGCCGTCGCTCGTCACTCCTGTCCGTCGGCTGGCTTGGCTGTACGGATGGCTGTACGCGCAATCGACGGACTTGATCGAGAAGCTGAGAAGATGCGGGCATGGTTGCTCCGGATGTGCCCCTGGCGACGCTGGCGCGTCACCACCTACCTGCTGCTGTCGCCGACGAGTGGATCGCGCTCATCCGGCCTGCCCTGCACCTGCGACCCGCTGAGCGTGGAGAGCCCGAGGTCGCTCGCATCATGTCCCCGCCGCTGGTGCGCAGCCACCCGCGGTGATCGACGTCAAGCTGGAAAGCAGCGAGTGGAACGGCGAGATGATCGCCCACGTGCGGCTCGTCTCGTCCCCCCGCACCCGCTGCGCGACGCACGGACCGTCGACGGCAGCTGGTGGCGCGACTACCGGCTCAACGCCTGGGACGCCGACGAGGCCGGCGGCGCGGAGGAGCTGACCCGGGGCGCGTACCTGCTCACCGAGGCCCGGCTGCTCTGGCACATGCCCACCGAAACCCTCGCCGAGGTTCAGCAGACCCCGATCAGTGAGGCCGACCGGTTCGACCAGGCCGTCAAGTGCCTGGAGGCGCTGGTGTGGGCGCTCAACCGGGAGGTCACCCCGATGATCGCCCAGCTCCAACGAGCTTGAACTTGGTTCGCGCGGGCGGGGACCATCCGTGCTGGTCCCGGTCCGCGTACTCGATCATCTCCGACCACCCAGGAGGCCGCAGCTCATGACCGCCACCCGCACCGGCCGGTCCCGCACCACTAAGGTCGAGGACCCGGAGTTCACCGCCCTGATCACGACCGTGGAGACCGTGCTCGCCGAGTGGTCCGGCCCGAGCCCGGTCCGCCCGCGCGGACCCGGGCTACGGATTCGACCGCCGGCTTTGTTTGATCAATCGGTGGAGTGTCGGTTAGCGTACCGGCCGTGAAGCGTTTTCGGGTTACCTCCACTGTGTTGATCTGTGCCTCCCTGATGACTCTCGCCGCCTGCGGCGGGGAGGACAGCGCCACCACGGCCGGCTCCACGCCGTCCGCCTCCACGGCTTCTTCCTCGGCGGCCGCGCCGTCGACGTCGGCGAGCACCACGGCCGCCGCGAGCGACAAGGAGCTCTGCGAGTCCGCCAAGAAGGCGAGCGACGACGGACGGGCGCTGCTCCTCAAGGCCGTGCAGTCCGGCAAGGCGCCGACGCCGGCCGAGTTCAAGGAGATCCTGACGGATCTGGAGCAGAAGTTCACTACGGCTGCCGCCGCCGGGGGCGACGGCAAGGTAGCCCCCATCATGAAGCAGTTCGCTGCGGAGGCCGCGAAGGCGGCAGCTGCCGCGGACCCGGCGACCGCCGCCGACAGCCCCGCCTTCGTCAAGGTCGGCGCGGACCTCAGCGCCGCCTGCAAGGCGGTCGGAGTCACAGCCACGTTCTGACGGCTTCGCCACCACCGCCAACGCCACTGTCCCCGCGGACCACGTCTGGTCCGCGGGGACGCTGGCATATGGGTAGGTGGCCGCGGAAGCGGCCGACCTGCGGTGACGGTGGTGCGCCCGGCAGGATTCGAACCTGCGGCCTTGGGATTAGAAGAAGATCGCGGATGGCTGGTCAGGTCGCTGCTTCCCTGGTCAGTCCGTCTGCCGTTGTCGGGTGGCGCCGGCGGCAGCGGGTGGTCTTGGCTGTACGGCTGGCTGTACGTGCCAATTGACGAGCTTGATCGAGAAGCTGAGAAGATGCGGGCATGGTTGCTCCGGATGTGCCCCTGGCGGCGCTGGCGCGTCGCCACCTACCTGCTGCTGTCGCCGATGAGTGGATCGCGCTCATCCGGCCTGCCCTGCACCTGCGACCCGCTGAGCCTGGAGAGCCCGAGGTCGCTCGTCTGGGTGGCCTTCCCGCTCTGCCCGAGGACGTTACGTGGCCGCTATGGGAGGGCTACGGGCCGTTGAGCTTTGTCGCGAGCATCGATTGCGGGCAGTTGCCCTCCGATGCGCTCGACATCGCTCTGCCAGCGGAGGGCATTCTCCTGTTCTTCTACCGTCATCCCAGGTGGGACGACGACGGAACGGTGATCGAGTCGTCCGCACCGGAGACACAGGCAGGCGCTCGTGTCGTCTACATACCGCCAGGCATGCAGACCGCCGAGCGCGAGCCGCCTGAAGACGCCAATCCGTATCCCCTCGTCCGACTCGCCGCTGATGTCATCGCGAGCGGGCCGGACTGGGAACACCCAACCCTCTGGGCCGCGCTCGACCGTGTCTCCGACGAGGACCGAGCGTTCATGGAAGATCCGATGAACAGTGATCCGTTCCGGATGGCCATGGGCGAACTCAGCCTGGAGCTCGGCCCACAGCACCGGGTCGGAGGTTACGCAGACCCCATTCAGGGCTCGGTCGAGGTCGACGTCACACAAACACAGCTCGGTGGCCGGGTGGCATACGACGATCCGGCCCTGCACCAGGAAGCGCAGCGGTGGACACTGCTCGCCCAAATTGACAGCGACGACAACGCGGACATGGTGTGGGGTGACCGCGGAGCGTTGTACTGGCTCATCCGTCGCGACGATCTGGCCGCCGAGCGATGGCAGGCGACATCGTTTACATGGCAGTGCTACTGAGAGCGGATCTCCTCGTCGGGCAGTCGTAGACCTTCCAGCCTCCCCGGACGGGGACAAGGTGGAGCGCCCTACCGGACGAACGACCTTGGCCCCGTCCGGGGAGGCTGGTAGCCCTTGTGGTGCCCGGCGAGGTGATCTGCGGCGGCATCTCTGAGGAGGGTCGGGGTTCGGGGCGGAGCCCCGAGGTCTTCTAGGTCCTGGTCGTCCGTCAGTGTGGCCGGCCGGCCCGGCCGATGCCGGCCGGAGGTCGCCAGCAGGCCGGGGCCGGGCCGGCGCGGCCCGCTTGCGGGCCGCCTTGATTCTTAAGAGGTCAATTCGGCAGTGAAACCGGCTCGCCAAGCTGAGTGCAGTAGGCCAGGGTGGCGTCGTCGTGGGTCTTGCCACGCGGCCACTTCCTACCCTGCGGATCGCTGCCTTCCGCTGCTCGGACTTGCCTGATGACTTCGGCTGGTCCCGACTTAGTGATGAGGGCGAGAACTTCCGGCCAGTCCGCGAGTGCGAAGCGATCCGCGATGCGGCTTGCCCCATCACTGAGCAGGACGGCGCTGGTGAGGCCCTGGATTGGTCGGCTTCCGATGAGGGCTTCGGATGCTGCCTGAGCGTCGCCCGCGGCTACCCAGAAACCGCCGGGCTGGTTGCGGTGGGCGCGCAGAGCTTCGATGTACTCGCGTCGGGCTTGATCGTGCTCCGGGGTTCCGTTAACGGCGGCGTCCATGGCAGCGCGGTAGTGGCTGCCAACGATTGCCTCTCGGTCGTCGGTGACGACCACGGGGGCGTCTCCGGCTTGGTCGAGTACGAGCACCGAGTCAGCAAGGACGAGGTAGTCCGCGCGGTCGTTGTTGACGCGGAAGATGATGACGGTTGCGGAGGGACTGCTCGGGTCGCTGATGTCGCAGGTTCCTCGGTGCGCGTCGGCAACTTGGTCGATGGCCTGCCCGAGAACGGTGGTGAGGTCCTGGCCGTCGTCGGCCGCCAGCTGGGCGAGCAGCGCCCCGCCAAGCCGGCGGGTGTACCAAGCGACACCATGAGTGCACGTCGACTTAGCCCCGGACAGACCAGCGCCGTCTAGCAGAACAACGGCGTTCGGTAGGGCGCCGGTGAAGTCCTCGTTGGGCTGGTCGAGTTTCGCAGGGTTGGTTGCCATGGCGACCTGCATCAGGCTTCCTCCAACTGGTAGAGCGGGGTCAGTAGCTCGACCTGGCGCGGCTCATTGGTTCCCGGCTCGTACTGCGTGCCCACTAAAACGGAGAAATTGCCGGTGCCCACCTGGGCGTAAAGCTCGCTGATCTGGGTGCAGATCAGGTGAACGGCACCGAGTGAGCCAGGGGGATGGATGCCGGTAAACACGATGAGTGACCCTTGCCCATCGGAACGGGGCAGTCGGCCAAGGTAAGCCACATCAGAGGTAATCGGCGGCTCCTGATCCTGGCCGGAGCGGTAGACGACACCGGTCCTACGGTCGACCAGCGTCCAGGGGCCGTCGTTGGCTCGCTCGCTGGCTTTACGGACGGTTCGGCTGGGCCGGTCCGGTCGGGTTCGTCGCCCTGGTCGCCTTCGTCGCCGCCGGGTGGGCGTTCGGGCACCGGCCGTCGTTCCTGAGGTTCGGGTGGTGGCCGGTGCTGTCCTGCTACCGGCGGATGCTCTACCGCCGTAAGTGGATGGCGGCGATGGTGACCGCCAAGCTCGCCGTGTCCTTCGACGGGCACACCGTCCTGCCGGTGCTGCGTCGGGTGCGCTGCGGCGGCGGTGTCGACGTGGTGGTCGTGCGGATGGTGACCGGGCAGATCCCCGACGACTTCGCCCGCGTCGCCGAACGCCTCGCCCACACCTTCGGCGTCCGGCAGGAAGGCCGCACCCGGTCCGCGCCCGGATGTGGTGCTGCTGCACCTGTTCCGCGGTGACCCCCTCGCCAAACTCGTCCGACCGATGCCCATCCCGGCGGTACCGGAGTTCACCGCCCTGCCGGTGGGCAAGCGCGAGGACGGCGACGGCTACGAGCTGCGCCTGTTCGGCACCCAGGTCCTCGTGGTCGGCGCCACCGGATCGGGCAAGGGCTCGGTCATCTGGTCCGTGGTCCGCTCCCTCGCCGCCGGGGTCACCTCCGGCCTCGTGCAGATCTGGGGCCTGGACCCCAAAGGCGGCATGGAACTCGGCATGGGTGCACCGATGTTCACCCGGTTCGCCCGCAAGGACTACACGGCAATGTGTGAGCTGATCGAGGAAGCCGCCACCGTCGCCAAAGACCGGGCCGGCAAGCTCTACGGCCGCACCCGCCAGCACACCCCGACCCCGGATGAGCCGCTGATCGTCCTGGTCATCGATGAGCTGGCGAACCTGACCGCCTACCTCACCGACCGGCAACTCAAGGACCGCATCAAAGCCGCCCTCTCGATCCTGCTGTCCCAGGGCCGTGCCGTGGGCGTGCACGTGGTCGCCGCGATCCAAGACCCCCGCAAGGAAGTGCTGCCGTTCCGGGACCTGTTCCCCACCCGCATCGGCCTGCGACTGGCTGAGGCGGCTCAGGTGGACCCGGTGCTCGGTGAGGGGATGCGCGATCGCGGCGCGCTGTGTGACCGCATCCCGCAGTCCCTACCGGGTGTCGGGTTCGTGGTCATCGACGGTGACCCGACCCCGATGCGGGTCCGCTTCTCCTACCTGACTGACGACGAGATCCGCGACATGGCCCAGACCTACGGCCGGCTGCGCGTGATCGACGGCGAGATCCTGGACGGTGCCGCATGAAGCCCCACCCCACCAACACGCGCGCCGACCGCATCGACGCCCTGGTCCTCGTCGTCATCCTGCTCATCGTCGCCGGCTTCGCAGGCGCCGCATCGTTCACCCACGTCAAAGACTGGACCCTCGACAACAGCCCGGCCGGCACCGGCGAATGGTTCGGCTGGGCCAACGCCGTCATCTCCGAACTCATCCCCGCCGCCGCGCTGCTGACCATCCGCCGCCGACGCCGCACCGGCGGGCCGATCGGCTACCCGATGTTCCTACTCGTCGCCGCCGTCGCCCTCTCCCTCGCCGCACAGCTCGCCGTCGCCAAGCCCGGCCTGTCCGGCTGGCTGCTGTCCGCCGTCCCCGCCCTGGCATTCATCGGCCTGTCCAAGCTCGTCCTGTCCACCGCCCCCACCCCGCCCCCGGCCGCCGATGCTGCGCTGGTCCGCCCGGTCGAGCAGCCCGCACCGGCCCGTCCGGTCGAACAGCCCACCGTACTGGCTGCTGCTCCGGTCGCTGCACCGGCCGTGGCTGAGCCCGTCGCCCTGGCCCCGGTCGAGCCTGCCCGCCCGGCTCCGGTCGCCCCGGTGCCGCCGGCTGCCTTCGTTCGCCGCAACGGCGTTCCGCTGATCGGAGAGGTGACCCGATGATCGACGCACTCCTGTCCGGCCTGCTCCTCGTCGCCTTCCTCGCTCTGCTCGCCTGGGATCAGTACCGGCTCTACGTCGCCCGCTACGAACTGGCCGCCCTGCACCGCGCCACCCTGCGCGACCCGCTGACCGGCCTGGCGAACCGTGCCGGTCTCGCTGCCGGCTGGGAGCAGCTCGCACCGCTGCGCCCGTGGGTGGTGGTGGTCGACCTGGACGGCTTCAAGCCGGTCAACGACACCCACGGCCACGCCGCCGGAGACCACGTGCTCACCGCCGTCGCGCAACGCCTGCGCCGCGTCCACGGTGTGGCCGCCCGGCTCGGTGGGGACGAGTTCGCCGCGTTGCTCCTGGACCCGAACCCGGCCGCTGCCGCCCGGCAGATGGCCGCCGCGATCGCCGCCCCGGTCCGTCTGCCCTCCGGGGTGTCGGTGTCGGTGACCGCGAGCATCGGCCTGGCCCCCGCCAGCCCCGCCGGGCTTGCCGCCGCCCTGGCTGACGCTGACGCGGCCATGTACCGGGCCAAGACCACTCGTGCCGGTGTCGTGGCGTTCGACCCTTTGCGCGATGACCACGCCACCGCCGACCCCCGTCCGGTCGTGCGGGTCCGCGACCTCACCCCGACGCTGGGGGTGGGCCGATGACGCTCACCCCGACGCTGCCCGGCCTCGCCGCCCCTGCCACCACCGAAGGGCCGAGGCCGGGCTCCCGGACCGCCCGGATGCTCATGCCCCGCTCCGTCGACGTGGTCAAGGACCTCGCCGCCGACTACGGCGTCTGCACCCGCCCCGTGAGCCTTCGCCGCACCGACCTCGACTCCGGGCAGACCGAAGTCATCGACATGCCCTGCGGCGCCACCCAAGAGGCCAAGTGCCCCGCCTGCGCCACCAAGGCTCGCCGGCTACGCCAGCAACAGATCCGCGAAGGCTGGCACCGCGACGACGAACCCGACCCCGGCCCGCAACCGGCCACCGACGCGCAACGCGGCCTGATCGTCGCTCGCGCTCACCTCGAATTCGCCCGCGATGAAGCCGCCCGCGCCTCCCAGTGGGATCAGGTCGCCGACCTGGACGACGCGATCGCCGAACTGGAATCACAGATCACCACCGAAGGGCTCCGCGGTCGCCCCGCCCCACCCCACGCCACCGAGGACCAGGACGACAGCGACGGCAAGCGCCGGGTCCGCTCGACCAAGCGGCGGCAGGACGCACCGGACCTGCCCCGCCTTCCGGTGGAGAACCGGACTGTTGGGCGGACCTTCGAGGGTCGCGGCGGGATGGTGTTCCGGCCGTCGATGTTCCTGACCCTCACCCTTGTCTCCTACGGCCGCGTGCACTCCGACGGGACACCGGTCGACCCGGACGGCTACGACTACCGGCGGGCCGCCTGGGATGCGGTGCACTTTCCGCGGCTGCTCGATCGGTTCTGGCAGAACCTGCGCCGCGCGGTCGGCTGGAACGTCCAGTACGCCGGAGCCGTCGAGCCGCAACGCCGGCTTGCCCCGCACGCGCACTTCGCCATCCGGGGCACCATCCCCCGGGTGCTGGTGCGTCAGGTCGCCGCCACCACCTACCACCAGGTGTGGTGGCCCTCTGTCGATCAGCGGGTCTACGAACCCGGCCGGGCGCCGCAGTGGAACGCCGATGCCGCCGGCTACACCGACCCGACCACCGGACGGCTACTGCCCTCGTGGGATGACGCCCTGGACCTGGTCGACGCCGACCCCGACGCCCAACCCGTGCACGTCGCCCGCTTCGGTGTGCAGGTCGATGCCAAAGGCGTGCTCGCCGGCACCAAGGACGCGGACCGGTGCGTCGGCTACATCACCAAGTACCTGACCAAACAGGCCGCCGACTGCCACGACGTCAGCACCGGCCGGCAACGGGCACACCTGGAACGGCTCTGGCAAGAGCTGCGGCACACGCCGTGCTCGGAGCGGTGCGCCAACTGGCTGCTCTACGGCATCCAACCCAAGAAGGCAAAGCAAGGGCTGCGGCCGGGGAACTGCAAGAACAAGGTCCACAAGCGCGAAACCCTCGGCATCGGCGGCCGGCGCGTCCTCATCTCCCGCCAATGGTCCGGCAAAACCCTCACCGACCACCGCGCCGACCGCCGCGACTGGGTCAAGGCGCTCCTGGGCGTCACCACCGACGCCGACACCGCCCCGCCCGGCGGCGAACAACGCCACGCCTGGGAACTGGCTCGCCCGACCGACCCTGACGTTGCGCCCCTCGGCCACCGAGTCCTGCGGGCGATCTCCGAACGCATCCAATGGCGCGTCCAACTCGACGCCGCCAGACGCGCCGCCGCCGACCCGCCCGATGTTTCGGCAATCACCTCACGTCAGTCGGTAGAGCAGGAAGGGACCGGAGCATGAGTGAGCGGAAGAGCGTCCGCCCGGCTGAGGCTGCGGCCCTGCTCGGCGTCTGCCGGGACACCGTGTACGTCCTGATGCGATCAGGCCGGCTGCGTTCGATCAAGGCGGGTCGTGCTCGGCTGATTCCACTGTCCGCGCTCGATGAGTTCTTGGCGGCGGATGAGGAGTTCGCGGCATGACGGGCCGGCGTCGGCGAGGGCTCGGTGTACGAGCAGCGGCCGGGCATGTGGGCTGCCGTGGTCGACCTCGGTTGGATCGACGGGAAGCGAAAGCGGAAGTACGTCTACGCCAAGAGCGAGGCTGAGGCGGTCCGGAAGCGGGACGAGCTGCGGTGCCAACTTCAGCTCGGCGTCGACCTCTCCGCGCAGCCTCGGACCCTGGAAGCCTGGTTGACCGAGTGGCTGCGGGACGTGAAGGCGCATGACGGCACCCGGCCGTCAACGCTGGTGCGCTACCGCCTGGCCGTGAGCAAGCACCTGGTGCCGGGGCTGGGCCGGGTGAAGCTCGATCGGCTGACGCCTCGGGACGTGCAGCGGTTCCTCACCGGGCTGCGCGGCAAGCTCGCATCGGCCAGCATCATCAAGGTGCACGCCGTGCTGCGCGTCGCCCTGGCCGACGCTGAGCGGATGGACCTGGTGCCACGCAACGTGGCCAAGGCTGCCAAGCCTCCGGCCCTCGGCCGGGCCGAGCGGCGTGCTTTGACTCCCGAGGAAGCCAAGACGCTGCTGTCGGTGTTGACCGGGGACCGGTTGGAGTCGCTGTTCGTCCTGGCGCTGGCAACCGGGCTGCGGAGGGCTGAACTACTGGGCCTGCGGTGGTCGGATGTGGACCTGCCGGGAAGGGCGCTGTTTGTTCGGCAGACGCTCCAACGAACGGATCATGGGTTGGTGTTCGTGCCACCGAAGACGCACCGGTCAGCCCGTCCGCTGCCCCTGTCGGCGCTGGCTGTCCGGGCGTTGGAGTCGCAGCGAGTGCGTCAGGCCAAGGAGCGGCTTGCGGCCGGCGAGGTGTGGTCGGACTTGGGCCTGGTTTTCGCCAGCACCATCGGCACGGCGATGGAACCTCGGAACGTCAACCGGCGCTTCGCGCGGCGGCCGGGCTGGACTGGCTACACCTTCACGACCTGCGGCACGCGTTCGCCACGTACATGCTCGACCAGGGGGAGGAGCTGCGGACCGTCATGGAGCTGCTCGGGCATTCCACGATCCGGATGACGGCCGACACCTACGGCCACGTCCTGCCGGCTCGGGCTCGTCAGGCTGCTTCGGCCATTGACCGGATCCTCGGCGAGGAGGGAACGGCGTGACCGCTTGGCTGTACGAATGGCTGTACTCGGGACCGAGATCAACCGAGGAAAGTGCTGGTGGAGCCCAGGGGACTCGAACCCCTAACCCCTGCCTTGCAAAGGCAGTGCTCTGCCAGTTGAGCTAGGGCCCCGTGGGCGGCTGCGGCGTCGCCGATCGCTCGCCGTCAGGCCGGAAGTCAGCGCAGGTCGGGCGCGGTGGTCGCCTCGTGCCACAGGGCGCGCTCGTCGTTGGAGGCCTTGACCTTGTTGAACACGACGGCGGCCACGCCGACGACGCCGGCCAGAATCAGCAGCTTCTTGAACATGGGGACACCCCTCGCGCTCGACTACCGTCGGACGACGTGCGGTGGGGCTAGCTGGAATCGAACCAGCGACCTCAGAGTTATCAGCTCTGCGCTCTAACCGACTGAGCTATAGCCCCGTGTTGCGACGAGCAAGGTTAACCCATCCGCTCAGCTGGCCCCAAATCGGGGTCCGGGCCTGCGAGCCGGGCCGTCGACGCCTGCAAAACCTACCTGAGTACGAGACGCCGGAGCGACCGCATTCCACGGCGCCCCGGCTTCCCGATCGCTCAGTCCCGCTCGGCGAGAGTCAACTCGATCCCGCCAACCAGGTCGGCGCAGACGTTGTAGACGAACGCTCCCAGCGTGGCCAGCGCGGTGAACAGCACCACGTTGACCAGGCCGATCAGCGCCGAGCTGAGGATCACGCCCTTGGCGGTGATCTGGAAGCCGCTGGTGCTCTGCCCCCCGCCGGCGTTCACCAGGTCGCTCAGGCTGTCGTTGACGCTCTGGAACACCCCCATCGCGTCCAGCGCCAGGTAGAGCACCGACGTGGCGACCACCACGACGATGAAGAGCACCACCGAGACGGCGAACGCGAACTTCATCACGGACCAGGGGTCGATCCGCTTCAGGTTCAGCCGCGCGCGGCGCGGTCCGCGGGACGCGGCCGAGCTGACCGAGGTACGCGCCGCGCGTACCGCGTCACCGACCCGGGCCGCCCCGACCGCGTTGCCGATCCCCGGCGGCAGGCCGCCGCCGCTGGCCGGGCGGCCGGGAGCGGTGGTACGCCCCGCGTCCGGCTGCGGCTGGGTCATGCCGGGCATGATCCGGGGCTGGGTGCCGGTGGCCCCGGTGGACGACGCCTCGCCGGGCCGGACACCGATCGGCTGGGTGGTCGTGGAACGGGCCGGGGTCGTCGCCGCCACCGGGGGTGCGTCGGCGGACGCCGGCGCCTCGACGCCGGACGTCTCGGTCTTGTCGCCCGACCCACCGTCCTCGCCGGGCTGGTCCGGCGGGGGTGTCATGCCGGGAGCCCGGGTGAATTTCGGGGCAGGCGCGTCGGCGGGGACCGTTGCCCGGCCCACGGCCGCGCGGCCGGTCGCTGGTGTGCCGCCCTTGGCGGCCTCCTCGTCGACCGGGTTGGCCGAGGTCCCCGTGTTCCCCGACTTCGCCTGTGTCTCCGTCATTCAACTAGTCCTGTTCGTCGGGTTCGTCGGCATTGCGAGCAATGGCCACGATAGTCACGCCGTCCGGGAGGTCCATCAGCTTGACCCCCATTGTGTTCCGGTCACGCGTACGGCGTACAGGCTTCACCGGAGTCCGGATGACACCACCGTTGCTGGTGATCGCGAACAGCTCGTCGTCCGGGTCGATCACCACAGCGCCGACCAGACCACCGCGCCGCTCGGTGATCTTCGCAGTCAACACGCCCTTACCTCCCCGGCCCTGCACCGGGTATTCCTCGATCGGGGTACGTTTCGCGTATCCGCCGTTCGTGGCCACCAGAACGTCCAGACCCTCCCGAACGACCTCCATGGCGAGCAGGACGTCGTCGTCCGTGAAGCGCATGCCGATCACTCCGGAGGTGGCGCGACCCATCGGCCGCAGCGCCTCGTCGGAGGCGTTGAACCGGATCGCCTGCGCCTTCTTGGAGACCAGCAGCAGGTCGTTCTCCGGCGCAACCAGCGCAGCACCGACCAGCTCGTCCTCATCGCGCAGGTTGATCGCGATGATTCCGCCGGAACGGTTGGAGTCGAACTCCTCGAGCCGCGTCTTCTTCACCAGGCCGTTCTTCGTGGCCAGTACCAGATAGGGGGCTACCTGGTAGTTCGGGATTTCGATGATCTGCGCGATCTGCTCGTCGGGCAGGAAGGCGAGCAGGTTGGCCACGTGCTGGCCCTTGGCTACCCTACTGGCCTCCGGCAACTCGTACGCCTTGGCCCGGTAGACGCGGCCCTTGTTCGTGAAGAACAGGATCCAGTCGTGGGTTGAGCATACGAAGAAGTGGCTGACAATGTCGTCCTGCCGCAGCGTGGCGCCGCTGACGCCCTTGCCACCCCGCCGCTGTGAGCGGTAGAGATCGACCTTGGTCCGCTTGGCGTACCCGGTCCGGGTGATCGTGACGACCACGTCCTCGCGGGCGATGAGGTCCTCCATCGAGACCTCGCCGTCGAACGGGATGATCTGCGTGCGCCGGTCGTCGCCCCACTTGGCGACGATCTCGCCGAGCTCCTCCGAGACGATCCGCCGCTGCCGCTCGGGCTTGGCGAGGATGTCCTTGAGATCGGCGATCTCGATCTCCAGCTTGGCCAGGTCGTCCACGATCCGCTGCCGCTCCAGAGCGGCGAGGCGGCGCAGCTGCATGTCCAGGATCGCGGTCGCCTGGATCTCGTCGATCTCCAGCAGCCGGATCAGGCCCTGCCGGGCGTCGTCCACCGTCGGTGAGCGACGGATCAGGGCGATCACCTCGTCCAGGGCATCGAGTGCCTTGCCCAGGCCGCGCAGGATGTGCGCCCGCTCCTCAGCCTTGCGCAGCCGGAACGCGGTCCGCCGGCGGATCACGTCGATCTGGTGCTCGACGTAGTAGCGGATGAACTGCGCCAGGTTGAGCGTGCGCGGCACCCCGTCGACCAGGGCCAGCATGTTGGCGCCGAAGGTCTCCTGGAGCTGGGTGTGCTTGTAGAGGTTGTTCAGCACGACCTTGGCGACCGCGTCGCGCTTGAGCACCAGCACGATCCGCATGCCGGTACGACCGGAGGACTCATCGCGGATGTCGGCGATCCCGGCGAGCTTGCCCTCCTTGATCAGCTCGGCGATCCGCTCGGCGAGATTGTCCGGGTTGACCTGGTAGGGCAGCTCGCTGACGACCAGGCAGGGCCGGCCCCGCTTGTCTTCCTCGACCTCCACCACGGCGCGCATCCGGATCGAGCCGCGACCGGTGCGGTACGCGTCCTGGATCGCGGTGGTGCCGACGATCAGGCCGTGGGTCGGGAAGTCCGGACCCTTGACGATGCCGAGCAGGGCTTCGAGGGTGGTCTCCTCGTCCTCCTCCGGGTGCTCCAGGCACCACTGCACCGCCGCGCCGATCTCCCGCAGGTTGTGCGGCGGGATCTTGGTGGCCATGCCGACCGCGATGCCCTCGGAGCCGTTCACCAGCAGGTTGGGGATCCGCGACGGCAGGATGGTGGGCTCCTTGGCCCGGCCGTCGTAGTTGTCCTGCAGGTCGACGGTGTCCTCGTCGATGTCCCGCAGCATCTCCATGGCCAGCGGGTCGAGCTTGCACTCCGTGTACCGCATGGCGGCGGCCGGGTCGTTGCCCGGAGAGCCGAAGTTGCCGTTGCCGTCCACCAGCGGGTACCGCAGCGACCAGGGCTGCGCCATCCGGACCAGCGCGTCGTAGATCGCCGAGTCGCCGTGCGGGTGGAACTGACCCATCACGTCGCCGACGACCCGGGAGCACTTCACGTAGCCGCGGTCCGGCCGGTAGCCCGAGTCGAACATGGCGTACAGGATCTTGCGGTGGACCGGCTTCAGCCCGTCCCGGACGTCCGGGAGCGCACGACCGACGATGACGCTCATCGCGTAGTCGAGGTAGGAGCGCTGCATCTCCACCTCGAGCCCGACCGGTTCGATCCGGTCGTGCGCGACCATGGCGGCGATGGCCTCGGCGGGGACCTCTGGCTCGTTCGGTGTGGACTCGGGAGAATCGGTCACTGTATACCCTTATCAGACTCAGAGTCGTTTTCGTGCTGTGGATAACGGCTGTGGATACTGGCCAAGCTGTGGATAACTCTGTGGATCGGCGGGTCGGCCGGGTCTGCCCCGGCCGGCCCCCGAGCTCCATCAGATGTCCAGGAACCGCACGTCCTTGGCGTTGCGCTGGATGAACGACCGGCGCGCCTCGACGTCCTCACCCATCAGCACGCTGAACAACTCGTCGGCGGTCGCCGCGTCGTCGAGCGTGACCTGACGCAGAGTACGCGTTGCCGGGTTCATCGTGGTTTCCCACAGCTCGGGATAGTTCATCTCGCCGAGGCCTTTGAACCGCTGAATGTCGTCCGGCTTGGCGTTCGGCTTCTTCTGCTGGCGCAGCGCGATCAGCCCGTCCCGCTCACGGTCGGAGTAGGCGTACTGCGCGTCGTCGCCCTTCTTGTTCCACTTGATCTTGTAGAGCGGCGGGGCGGCCAGGTAGACGTGCCCCATCTCGACCAGCGGACGCATGAAGCGGAACAGCAGGGTGAGCAGCAGCGTCTGGATGTGCTGGCCGTCGACGTCCGCGTCGGCCATCAGCACCACCTTGTGGTACCGCAGCTTCTCCATGTCGAAGTCGTCGTGGATGCCGGTGCCCAGCGCGGTGATCAGCGCCTGGACCTCGTTGTTCTTCAGCACCCGGTCGATCCGGGCCTTCTCCACGTTGAGGATCTTGCCGCGGATCGGCAGGATCGCCTGGGTCCGTGGGTCGCGACCCTGCTTGGCCGAGCCGCCGGCCGAGTCACCCTCGACGATGAACACCTCGGACTCGCGGGGGTCGGTCGACTGGCAGTCGGCCAGCTTGCCCGGCATCGAGCCGGACTCCAGCAGCGACTTGCGCCGGGCCAGCTTGCGCGCCTGCTGGGCGGCGATCCGGGCGCGGGCCGCCTGGGACGCCTTCGTGATGATCATCTTGGCCTCGGCCGGGTTGCGGTCGAACCAGTCGACCAGCCGGTCGTTGCAGACCCGCTGCACGAAGCTCTTCACCGGAGTGTTGCCCAGCTTGGTCTTGGTCTGGCCCTCGAACTGCGGGTTGGCCAGCTTGACCGAGATGATCGCCGCGAGCCCTTCGCGGATGTCCTCGCCGGAGAGCTTCTCGTCGCCCTTGAGCAGCTTCTTGTCGGTGCCGTACCGGTTGACCACGCTGGTCAGCGCGGACCGGAAGCCCTCCTCGTGGGTGCCGCCCTCGTGGGTGTTGATCGTGTTGGCGAAGGTGTAGACCGACTCGCCGTACGACTCGTTCCACTGCATGGCGATCTCGAGTGACATGCCCTCCTCTTCGGCCTCGAACTCGACCACTGTCTTGTGGATCGGGCTCTTCGAGGCGTTGAGGTGCCGGACGAAGTCGGCGATGCCGCCCTCGTAGAAGAAGGTCACCTCACGCTGCCGGCCGTCCTCCTCCTCGGCCACCCGCTCGTCGAGCAGGTGGATGCGGAGGGCGCGGTTGAGGAAGGCCATCTCCTGGAGGCGCCGGTAGATGGTCTGGAAGTCGAAGTCGACGGTCTCGAAGACGTCGGGGTCGGGCCAGAAGGAGACCGTCGAGCCACTGCGGTCGGTGGTCTCACCCTTGTCCAGTGGACCGGGCTTGGAGTTGTTGTACTGCTGCCGCCACACGAAACCGGACTTGTGGATCTCCACGGCCATCCGGGTGGAGAGCGCGTTCACGACGGACACGCCGACGCCGTGCAGACCACCGGAGACCGCGTACGCCTTGCCGTCGAACTTGCCGCCCGCGTGCAGCACGGTCAGCGCGACCTCGACGCCCGGCTTCTTGAGCTTCGGGTGCAGGTCGACCGGGAAGCCACGGCCGTTGTCGGTGACCTGGACCCCGCCGTCGGCGCGCAGCACGACGTCGATGGTGTCGCAGTAACCGGCCAGCGCCTCGTCGACCGCGTTGTCGACGACCTCCCAGACGAGGTGGTGCAGACCGCGCTCGCCGGTGGACCCGATGTACATACCGGGCCGCTTGCGAACCGCCTCCAGCCCCTCGAGAACGGTGATCGACTCTGCGCCGTACTCCTGCTTGTCCTGCGCTGCCACCCTCGGCCACTTTCTCGCGTCGTCCGCGCCGCAAGGGCGCGTCGGGCGCGGGTTCGGCGGACAGGACGCGACGTCGACGCGCGGACCGGTGCCGGAGACCTCCGGACAGCGGGTCGAACGCGCCGGTCGCCGCGGTTTGCCCGCGGATCGCGATCGGCTCGACCCGACGTGGAGAATGATCCCGGGGCCACCGGCCCCGTCCCTCGCTCCGCACCGGGTCTTCGTCTCACCGTCAATCCTACTGTGCGCGGAGGACAGAACCACCACTCGGCACCCTCAGCGAGGCGGCTGAGAAGTCCGTAGCCGGCAGAACCCCGTTACCCGCGACTCCCCCCACACGCCAGGCTCCGATCGGACGCGCCGCCCCGGAACGGGTTGACCCGCGACCGGGCGGGTCGGGGGTCGCGGCCGGACCGCCCGTGCCGTACGTTTGCGGCGCTCCGGAAGCGGCCTTGATCTTTACCGGCCGGAACCGGGACGATCGACCCGATCGACCCGACACGTGCTCTTTAAGAGGTGACAGATGGGGCTGGACAACGTCGCGGTGCACTGGCCGCGGACCGGCCGCTTCTACGATCCGGTCGCGCCGGCCGAGTTCGTCGACTTCGGCGAGATCGTCGACGTGCCGCGAATCTCCGCTCCGACGGCGGCGCTGGCTGAGCTGATCGCGAAGACCGGCACCGTCCGAGCGACGGCGTACACCGAGCTGGTGGATCTGCTGCTCGGCCTGGAAGGTGTGTTGTACGCCACAGACGCCGCGGCCGAGGACGAGGATCCGGTGATCGACCCGGACGGCTGCGCCTGGATCGCCGGCGGCATCGAACGGTTCGTCACCGGCCACCGGGCCCACGGCGAGGCGGTCACGTTCGAGTCGGTGAGCACGGTGCTGCGCTCGCTGCTCGGCGACGGACGGCTGGCCGAACAGCAGTTGCGCTGGCTGGAGAGCCGGCTCAACGCGCTGCGCGACGAGAGCGGCGACCCGCCGCAGTGGAACTTCACCTGCGCCGAGCTGGGTGTGCTGGCGGCGTTCTACCGGCGCTGCGCCGAGCGCGGCTTCGCCGTCTACGCCGACGCCTGACCGGCCGGCCCGGGGTCGGCGGCGATCTGGTCGTCACCCCAGGGCCGGTTGGCCGCGGCGATCACCTGGGTCAGCACCGCGTGCAGGTGTTGCAGATCCTCGACCGGCAGGCCGAGCCGCTGCACGATCGCGGCGGGGATCCGCTCGGCCCGGCTGCGCAGGGCGACCCCGCTGGCGGTGAGGGTGACAGCGAGGCTGCGTTCGTCGGCGGCGTCGCGCTCGCGGCGCAGGTAGCCGGCGGCTTCGAGCCGCTTGAGCAGGGGCGACAGGGTGCCCGGGTCGAGCTGCAACAGCCGGCTGAGGTCACGGCCGGACAGCGGCGCGTGCTGCCAGAGCGCCAGCATGACCAGATACTGCGGATGGGTGAGACCCATCGGTTCCAGCAGCGGTCGGTAGACGGCCACGACACTGCGCGCCGCCACCGAGAGGGCGAAGCAGACCTGTTGCTCCAGCGCCAGCGGGTCGACGCCGTCGGGTCGTTCGCTCATTCGGTTGCCCTCCCCAAGCACAGTGGCTATCGTACCGATCATTGGTACGCCAATCATTGGTACACCAACCCTAGGCCCGGTTGTTCGGGCGGGGCGAGGCGCGCAGAAAGAGGGCGGCAGATGAGCGAGGACGGCGCGGCCACCAGATCCGCAGGCGAGGGTGGCCGGTTCATGCGCTGGGCCTTCCGGCACCTCGCCGGCCCGGCCGAAGGCGTGCAGGGCGCGGTGCAGGGCGGCTCAACCGAGGCCCGCGAGGCGTGGAAGCGCGACCTGGCCGAGCGCAAGCGCTACACCCGCGAACAGCGCGAACGGAAGCGCGCCGCCAAGGAGGCTGA
Source organism: Micromonospora sp. U21 (assembly GCF_018070045.1). Lineage (GTDB taxonomy): Bacteria > Actinomycetota > Actinomycetes > Mycobacteriales > Micromonosporaceae > Micromonospora. The sequence continues at coordinate 180,054 of NZ_JAGPYK010000011.1, read as the reverse complement.
CCGGCGGAGCTGAGCCGCCGCTCAGCCGTAGGTGTCCCGCGGCCCCCGGCCGCGGACCCGCCGCGGCCCCTTCGACCAGGACGGCGCGGCCGGTCCGTGGATGTGCAGCTTGCGCACCACGTTGTGGCCGACCTCCCGGCCGATCTGCTTGAGCAGCGAACCGGCGAGCAGCCGCAGCTGCGTCGCCCAGGCGGTCGAGCGGGCCTCCACGGTCAGCTCACCGTTCTCCAGCTTGACCGGCCGGCTGTTCTGCGCGACCTCCGCGCCTACCACCCGCTCCCAGGCACCGAACACCGTGGCCTCGGCCGCCGGCTGCTGCCAGCCACGCGCCTTCACCAACCGGTTCAGCACCGCACTGAGCGGCTGCGGGTCGCGCGGGTCGGGACCCGGACCGGAGTAGCCGCGCAGCCGCCGCCCGGAGCCGCCGTCGTCGCCCCCGCCACCCCCGGGGGTACGCCGGGCGCGCGCCGCCGCCTGCCGCCGGGACAACGCCGCGTCGAGCACAGCCCGGGCCAGCTCCGGCCCGGTGGCGGCGTCCGGCTGCCCACCGCCGTCGCCACCGCTGGGACCGCCCCCGGTCGCCTTCGACCCCGGGGTACGCGCGGTCGCGGCATCGCTGGCCCGCCGGTCACCCCGGCCAGCGTCGGGACGGTTGGGTCGTGGCTCATCCGACACGGCGTACCGTCCCCTCGCCGACCTGGTAGCGGATGCCGCGCAGAGCGGCCGGCACGTCATCGTCCACCGCGCAGGTGACCAGCAGTTGGCTCGCGCCGCCGACCAGCTCCGCCAGCCGCTCCCGGCGACCGGTGTCCAGCTCGGCGAAGACGTCGTCGAGCACCAGCACCGGCTCGATGCCGTCGGCGCGCAGCAGGTCGTACCCGGCCAGCCGCAGCGCGAGCGCGAACGACCAGGACTCGCCGTGGCTGGCGTACCCCTTGGCGGGCAGCGGACCGAGGGTCAGCGCCAGCTCGTCGCGGTGCGGGCCGACCAGGGTGGTGCCCCGTTCGATCTCGGCGGAGCGGGACGCGGCGAGCGCCGCGGTCAGCGCGGCGGCCAACGCGCCACGGTCGGTGGTCGGCTCGGCCAGCTCGATCGAGGGCCGATAGGCGATGGCCGCGGCTCCGCGCCCGGCGGCCACCGCGTCGTACGCCTTGGAAACGTGCGGGGTGAGCGCGGCGACCAGCTCCAGCCGGCCGGCCAACAGCTCCGCCCCGTGCTGGGCCAGGTGGGTGTCCCAGACGGCGAGGGTGCCGAGGTCGCCGCCCCGGGAGCCGCCGGTCTTGCGGGCCAGGTACGCGGTACGCAGCAGGGCGTTGCGCTGCTTGACCACCCGCTCGTAGTCGGCCCGCACGCCGGCGTACCGGGGCTGCCGGTTGACCAGCAGGTCGTCCAGGTAGCGACGGCGCTCGGCCGGGTCGCCCCGGACCAGCTCCAGATCTTCCGGGGCGAAGAGCACCAGTCGCAGGGCGCCCAGCACGTCCCGGGCCCGCCGCGCCGGGGAGCGGCCCAACCGGGCCCGGTTGGCCTTGCCGGGCACGATCTCCAGCTCGACCAGGAGCTCACGGCCGTCGTGCACCACCGCGCAGCGGATCACCGCCGATGCGGCGCCCATCCGGACCAGTGGCGCGTCCGTGGCGACCCGGTGCGAGTCCAGGGTCGCCACGTAACCCAGCGCCTCGACGAGGTTGGTCTTGCCGACGCCGTTGGCGCCGATCAGGACGTTCGCCCCCGGCTGGAGGTCGACGGCGACCCGCTCGTACGAGCGGAAGTCGACCAGTTCCAGCCGGTGGACATACACAGGGTGTGGATACCGCTCAGCGCTTGTGCACGGCGTGGCCACCGAACTGCTGGCGCAGCGCGGCGACGGCCTTCATGGCGGGCGAGTCGTCCTGCCGGGAGGCGAACCGGGCGAACAGCGAGGCGGTGATGACGTTCAGCGGCACGGCCAGCCGGACCGCCTCGTCAACCGTCCACCGGCCCTCGCCGGTGTCCTCGGTGTAACCGCTCAGCTCGGCCAGCTCCGGGTCCTCGTCGAGCGCGCGGTCCAGCAGGTCGAGCAGCCAGGAGCGGACCACGGTGCCCTCTCGCCAGGACTTGAACACCCCCGGCACGTTGGTCACCAGCTCGGAGGCGGCCAGCAGCTCGTAGCCCTCGGCGTAGGCGTGCATCAGGCCGTACTCGATGCCGTTGTGCACCATCTTGGAGTAGTGCCCGGCGCCGACCGGCCCGGCGTGCACGAAGCCGAACTCGCCCTCGGGCTTGAGCGCGTCGAAGATCGGCATCAGCCGGTCGACGTGCTCCTGCGCGCCGCCGACCATCAGCGCGTAGCCGTTCTGCCGGCCCCAGACGCCGCCGGAGACGCCGACGTCCAGGTAGCCGATGCCGCGCTCGTTGAGCCGCTCGGCGCGGGGGGCGTCGTCGCTGAACCGGGAGTTGCCGCCGTCGATGATGATGTCGCCCTCACCCAGCACCGCGGCGAGCTCGTCGATGGTCGCGTCCGTGACGCCGGCGGGCACCATGACCCAGACCGCCCGCGGTGACTCGAGCTTCTCAGCCAGCCCGGCGAGGGTCGGCACGTCACTGATCTGCGCATTGTGATCGAAGCCGACCACCTCGTGGCCGGCGGCCCGCAACCGCTCCCGCATGTTGCCGCCCATCCGGCCGAGTCCTACCAGGCCGAGCTGCATGTGTTCCTACCTCCGTGGATCTGGGTATCGGTGCGCGCGATCAGCGGGACACGCGGATCGGCATGATGAGGTACCGGTACCCCGGAATGACCTCGCCATCCTCGCCGGCGGGCGAGATCACCGCGGGCTTGAAGGCGTCGACGAACGAGAGCACGGCGGTCTGGGAGCCCAGGTTGGCCAGGCCGTCGATGAGGTACTGGGGGTTGAACCCGATGGTCAGCGCGTCACCGGTGAAGGTGGCCTCCATCGCCTCGCTGGCCCGCGCCTCCTCCGAGCCGCCGGCCTCGACCACCAGGCCGTCTGCGCTGAAGCTCAGCAGCACCGGGGTGGTCCGCTCGGCGACCAGCGCGACCCGCTTGACCACCTCGATCAGGGTGCTGACCGGCACCCGGGCCTCGGCGTTGTGGGTGGCCGGGAAGAGCGAGCGCACCGGCGGGTAGTTGGCCCCGTCGAGCAGCCGGCTCGTGGTGCGCCGGGTCCCGCCGGCGAGGCCGACCATGCCCTCACCCGCCGCGCCCTGGGCGAGGGCGAGGGTGACCTCGCCACCCAGCGGGCCGAGCGCCTTGGCGGTGTCGTTCAGGGTGCGGGCCGGCACCAGGGCGTTGATGCTCACCTCGGGGTCGTCCGGCCGCCACTGGATCTCGCGCAGCGCCAGCCGGTATCGGTCGGTGGCGAGCATCGACAGGGTGCTGCCGGAGAGCTCGACGCGGACGCCGGTCATCATCGGCAGCGTCTCGTCGCGACCGGCGGCGATGGCCACCTGGGAAACGGCGGTGGCGAACGCGGCGGCGTCGACCGTACCGGCGCTCTGCGGCATCTCGGGCAGGGCGGGGTAGTCCTCCACCGGCATGGTGGGCAGGGTGAACCGGGCGCTGCCGCAGACCAGCTCGAGGTGGGCGCCGACGGCGGCGATGTCCACCGGCTTGGCCGGCAGTGCCTTGGTGATCTCGGCGAGCAGGCGACCGGAGACCAGCGCGGCGCCGTCGGCGTCGCCCTGCACCTCGACGGTGACCTGGCTGGAGACCTCGTAGTCGAACCCGGAGACCCGCAGGTTGCCGTCGGTGACGCGGAGCATCACCCCGGCCAGCACCGGTACGGACGGCCGGCTCGGCAGGCTCTTCGCGGTCCAGGCCACGGCCTCGGCGAGCGCGTCGCGCTCCACTCGGAACTTCATCAATGCCTCCGCGTCGACGTCAGCGACAACTCTCTCATGCCGACCGCTGCCTTCCGTCCCGCCCAACCGTGCGGGTACCCATCGCACTTTAGGGCGCGGGGGCATCGGCTGTGCGCCCGGCCCCATGGATCGTGTCGATGCTGACCGGCTGATCCGGCAGCGTTCGGCCCGATTCACAGAAAGTCCAACGGTGATGATTGGTTTTTGTTCTCTTAGAAGAGATAACTCATCGTCTTCATCGCACCTGTGCAAACTGTGGAGAACCCGGGTCCACGCAGCTCAGACAGGTTATCCACCGGTGATTTGGCTGTGGAGAACCGGGGGTACAACCGCCTTGCGTGTCCACAGCCCGGCCGCGACGGCCGGTTGTCCACCGTTGTCCACCGGTTGTCCACCGGTAATCCACCGACTTTCTCCCCAAGCCTGTGGATCGCCAAGAAGATCACCATTGGCGTCGTCCCCAGAACCTTCAACAGGTCGTACACAGGTCGACGGTCGTCGGTGGACAACCTCGCCGTTGTCCCCAGCCGTCCACAGCGTCGTACACAGGGTTTCTCCACAGCCTGTGGGTAACTGGTGGAGGACGGACCGTAGTTATCCACCGACGGTGGACAACGAGCTGTGGACAACGAGTGAGCATCGAAGCGGTCACGGCGTAGATGTTGTGGTCTGCACCATGTCGAGGGTCAAGTCGGAGACCCACCAGAGACGGAAAAGAACGCCCGGCCGGGTCTCCGGCCGGGCGTGTCCCGGGGGCTGCGTGCCGTCACGACGGCGGGCGTACGCCTCAGGTGTTCTGTTTGATGCGGTTGGTCAACTCGGCGATCTGGTTGTAGAGCGAGCGCCGCTCCGCCATCTGCTGGCGGATCTTGCGGTCGGCGTGCATGACCGTGGTGTGGTCCCGGCCACCGAAGGCCTGCCCGATCCGGGGAAGCGACAACTCGGTCAGCTCCCGGCACAGGTACATGGCCACCTGGCGGGCGTTGACCAGCACCCGCGAGCGGGACTGACCCCGCAGGTCCTCCAGGCTCACCCCGAAGTAGTCCGCCGTGGAGACCATGATCTGGTCCGCGGTGATCTCCGGACCGGCGCCGTCCGGGATGAAGTCCCGCAGGACCTCCTCGGCCAGCGACAGCTCGACGGTCGACCGGGTCAGGCTCGCGAACGCGGTCACCCGGATCAGCGCGCCCTCCAGTTCCCGGATCGAGTTCGACACCCGGGAGGCGATGAACTCCAGCACGTCCGGCGGGGCGTAGAGCCGCTCCTGTGCCGCCTTCTTCTGCAGGATCGCGATCCGGGTCTCCAGGTCCGGCGGCTGGATGTCGGCGAGCAGACCCCACTCGAACCGGGTCCGCAGCCGGTCCTCCAACGTGGCAAGCTGCTTCGGCGACCGGTCCGACGTGATCACGATCTGCTTGTTGGCGTTGTGCAGCGTGTTGAAGGTGTGGAAGAACTCCTCCTGGGTGCGCTCGCGGTTCTCCAGGAACTGGATGTCGTCGATCAGCAGGATGTCGACGTCGCGGTAGCGCCGCTGGAACGCGCTGGTCTTGTCGTCCCGGAGCGAGTTGATGAAGTCGTTGGTGAACTCCTCGGTCGAGACGTACCGCACCGAGCGGGCGTTGCCGAGCGTCGTGGCGTAGTGCCCGATGGCGTGCAGCAGGTGCGTCTTGCCCAGCCCGGAGCTGCCGTAGATGAACAGCGGGTTGTACGCCTTCGCCGGTGACTCGGCCACCGCCACGCTCGCCGCGTGGGCGAACCGGTTGGACGAGCCGATGACGAACGTCTCGAACATGTACTTCGGGTTGAGCCGGTTGCCGCCGGTGTCGGTGCCGGGCAGCCGGCGGTCGTCGCGGCCCCCGACGCGATGATCCACCCCACTGCGACCCGGACCGCTGTCCGTCCCGCTGTCCCGGGGCAGCGCACGGATCACGTGCTGGTCCCGGGGCGACGCCGCGTCCTCGCGGTAGCGCGGCTCGTAGGGCCGCGTGTCCGGTCCCGCCGGGTCCAGGCGGCCGGCCTGTTCGTCGTAGCCGCGCCGGTCCGGCGCCGGCCGGGGCGTCCGCAGCGGCTCCACGAACGCGGCGCTGAACAACGCCTCCTGCCCGTCGCGGCTCGCCGGAATCAGCCCGGACCGGTGCCCGTCGGCGGTCGGCGCGAGCGGCGGGCCGGACGGGGCCGGTGGCGCGGCCGGCTCGGCCGGCTCCGGCGCTCGCGCCGGGTGCTGCTGTTCGGGGTTGACCACGTCGGTCACCGACCGGCCGGAGTGCTCGTCGTCGAACGGGCCGGCGGGCGAACCCTCGGCGTCGATCGACCCCGGCTCCGGGGCGCTGCGGTAGACGGTGCCAGCCGGGCGGCCGGCGGTGTCCTCGGCCACCCGCACGGTGACCGCGACCTGGATCGGCCGGCCGAGCCGCCGGGTGAGCGCCTCGGTGATCGCCGGGCGCAGCCGTGACTCGATCACGTCGCGGGTGAACGCGTCCGGGACGGAGAGCAGCGCGGTGTCCTCGACGATCGCCCGCAACCGGGTCAGTCGGAGGTAGGCGCGCTGCTGGGCGGAGATGATCTCGTCGGCGAGCTCGTCGGTCGCCGCTAACCACACCGCGGCAAGGTCGGTCGTACCGGCCACCGTCGTGCCACCCCCTCGCCTCTGCTCCCGGCCGCCGCTGTCTGCCAGCCGGCCGTCCCGGGCCCGCCGCGTTCGCGGGTGGAACATCACCCACCCGGACGGTTGACCAGTGCTCGTCCACAGGTTGTCCACAGCCTGTGTACCGACCGATTGTGGCCGCCCGCCGGACGCGGGTGGGACCTGCCCCCTGCCTGAACGGGCGCTGAAGCGGGTTCACCGTGCCGAACGATTCACTACCGTGTCCGGTCTTGCCTGCGCGCGACGACCGGAGCCTCCGACGCTCACCGCAATCGGGCACGGTAACAGCGTTGTCCCTGCGCCATCAACCGGCGACGCGGCAGGGTCCTTGTCGGCATCAGCGAAAACCGCCCCTTCGGTCCCGGGCGCGTCCCGATCTCCGCCGTCGCGAGGTGTTTGACGGTCATTGCACCCCTGCGTAGGCTGGAGCGGCTGCTCTCTCGTCCTCTGCTAGGGTGATGGGTGCTTGCTGTCCGCGGTCGCATCCCCGCATCGCCGAGGTCCCGCTCCGCCGGGCAGCACCGATCGGTGGCCACCGTCGAGGTGGCCTGGACCACCCCACGACCCCGGCGATCCCGTCGCCCGGGGCGCGTACGAAAACGGAGAGCCTGACGTGAGCAAGCGCACCTACCAGCCGAACAACCGCCGGCGCGCGAAGACCCACGGCTTCCGGCTGCGCATGCGCACCCGTGCCGGCCGTGCCATCCTCTCGAGCCGCCGCGCCAAGGGTCGCACCACCCTGTCGGCCTGAGCCGACCGGGCCGGTCCGGGGGACGTGGGCAGTCGTGCTGGCCGCCGCACAGCGACTGCGGCGCAGCACTGACTTCGCCGCAGCGGTCCGCGGTGGCCGACGCGCCGGACGAGGCGCCGTCGTGGTCCACCTGACCGTGCCGACGACCCCCGGCCCCAGCACACCGACCTTGCCGGAGCCGGCGCGGGACACCGGTGCGGAGCAACCCTCCACGCCGACCCGCGCCGGCTTCGTCGTGTCCAAGGCCGTCGGCAACGCGGTGGTCCGCAACCGGGTCCGGCGTCGGCTCCGGGCGCTGGTCCGGGAGCGGCTGGCCGTGCTGCCCGCAGGCAGCACCCTGGTCGTCCGAGCGCTTCCCGCGGCGGCCGAGGCGTCGTACCCCCGACTCGCCGCAGACCTGGACGCCGCCATCGCCGCCGCTCGGTCGCCCCGGGAGCGGAGGTCCCGATGAGCCCGGAGCCCCCCGCCCCCCGCCCCACAAGCGGTGCCAGGGTGCTGATCGCGCCCATCATCGCGTACCGTCGGTGGATAAGTCCGGCACTGCCGGCCCGCTGTCGGTTCTACCCGTCGTGCAGTGCGTACGCCCAGGAGGCGGTGGCCCGGCACGGCGCGCTCCGGGGAGCGGTGCTGGCGGTCCGGCGGCTGTTGCGCTGCCACCCCTTCCACCCTGGTGGACATGACCCGGTGCCGGAGCCGGGCGGTCGCCGTCGTGCCGATGTGACTGGAGCACCGAATTGAGTCTCGACTGGATCTACTACGCGATTTCGTGGATCCTGCTGACCTGGCACTCTGCCTGGGACGCCATCGGGGTGCCCGTCAACGCGGTGATCGGCACCAACTTCGCCTGGATCCTGGCCATCGTCTTCCTGGTTGTCACGGTCCGGGTGATCCTGTTCCCGGTCTTCGTCAAGCAGATCAAGTCGCAACGGGCGATGCAGGCGCTTCAGCCCAAGGTCAAGGAGCTGCAGGAGAAGCACAAGGGTGACCGGGAGACGCTCCAGAAAGAGATGATGGAGCTCTACCGGAAGGAAAAGGCCAACCCGCTCATGGGCTGCCTTCCGATGTTCCTCCAGATCCCCGTCTTCCTCGGCCTCTTCCACGTGCTGCGCCGGCTCGACCCGGCCAAGCAGAGCAAGACCCTCTACGGCTGGACGGCCGACCAGTTCGAGAGCGCCTCGCAGGCGAAGCTCTTCACCGCTCCGATCGCCGGCAAGTTCGGCTCGACGGCCGACGAGCTGGCCCGCCTTGGCGCCAACGGCACCACCGTCAAGGTCATTGCCGGCATCCTGGTCCTGGTGATGATCGCCACCACCTACCTGACCAGCCGTCAGATGATCCTCAAGACCGGCTGGGCGGAGGACCCGCAGCAGCGGATGATCCAGCGACTGATGCTCTACGGCATCCCCGCGTCGCTGTTGATCTCCGGCGCGATCTTCCCCATCGGCGTGATCATCTACTGGGTCACCAACAACCTCTTCACCCTCGGCCAGCAGCAGTGGGTGCTGCGCAAGTTCCCGCCGCCGGTGACCGCCAAGAAGGCCGCCACGCCCGCTGCCCGTAACCCGGTGCAGCCCGCCAAGGCGGGTGGCCTGTTCGGGCGCGGCAAGTCGGCCCCGCAGGCGCCGGTCAAGGCGACCGCGCCCAAGGTGGCCGGGCCGAAGCCGGGTGCCAAGCCGGTGAACCCCAAGAAGAGCCGCCCCGCCAAGCGGCAGGGCTGATACTCCGGGCCGTCGCGGGGTGACCGGCGGCGGCCCGTTCCGCACCGCGCAGCCGCCGTACGGCCGGCGCCGGACGGAACCGACCGCGCGTGACGCGGCCGCGGGCGACACTGCCCGTACAGACGTGCCCGTGGGCACCGGCGACCTCCCGCCGGCCCCGGGAAACCAGCGGACCCGACGGTCCGGCCGAGCGAGTACGGAGATGAGACCGTGACCGAGACCAGCATCCCCCGCGCCGAGCAGTCCCTGGACGAGGAGGAGACCGCACCGCTCGCGGTGGACGACGACATCGAGGCCGACGACGACACGGAGGCCGACGACGACACCGAGGCCACCGCCGGCGGCCGGGAGAAGAAGCCCGCGGGCGAGGGCGAACTGTTCCGGCAGAGCGAGATCGCGGCGGACTACGTCGAAGGCCTGCTCGACATCCTCGACTACGACGGCGACATCGACGAGCTGGTCGCCGGCGGCCGGCCGGTGGTCGAGGTGGTCGGTGCCCGGCTGCAGAACCTGGTCGGTCAGCGCGGGGCCACCCTGGAGGCGCTCCAGGAGCTGACCCGGCTCGCCGTCTTCCGGGCGACTGGCACGCCGAGCCGCCTGCTGCTGGACGTCGGCGGCTACCGGGCGAACCGCCGCAAGGAGCTCGCCGCAGTGGCCAAGAACGCCGTTGAGAAGGTCAAGGAGTACGGCGAGCCGGTCCGGCTGGAGTCGATGTCCGCGTTCGAGCGCAAGTGCGTCCACGACGTGGTCAACGCCATGTCCGGCGTGGTGAGCGAGTCCGAGGGCGTCGAGCCGAGCCGGCGCATCGTCGTACGGCCGGCGGACTGACCGGGTGACCCACGATGACACCACGGCTGACGCCGTGACCGGCCCGGGCGGCACGCCGCCCGGGCCGTCCGCTGTCCGGCCCGAGACCCCCGGCGTGGACACCGATCCGGCGCGGGACGGCGCGGGTGGCGGTGCGCCGTCGCCGTCCGACGCGGAGCTGCCACCCGAGCTGGCTCCGGCCGCCCTGACGCTCTTCGGGGATCGGCTCGACGTTGCCGCCGCGTACGCCGAGCTGCTGGCCACCGACGGAGTGGTCCGTGGTCTGATCGGCCCCCGGGAGGCACCCCGGATCTGGGACCGGCACCTGCTCAACTGCGCTGCGGTCGCCGAGCGGATCCCCGCTGACGCGACCGTGCTCGACGTAGGCTCCGGCGCCGGTCTGCCCGGTCTGGTCCTGGCCATCGCGCGCCCCGACCTGACGGTGACCCTGATCGAGCCGCTCGCCCGACGGACGTCGTTCCTGATCGAGGTCGTCGAGCGTCTCGGCCTGACCAGATCGGTGCGGGTGTTCCGAGGTCGGGCCGATGAAGCCGCCAGCGGATCGAGCGGCAGGGAACCCATCAGCGGGGACGTGGTGACCGCCCGCGCCGTTGCGCCGCTGGACCGACTTGCGGCCTGGAGCCTGCCGCTGGCGGTGCGCGGCGGGCGCCTGCTGGCGCTCAAGGGCGCGTCCGCCGCCGAGGAGATCAACGAGCACGCCGCGGTGGTGGAACGGCTCGGCGGCGGGGAGCCGAGCGTGCATCTCTGCGGGGTCGGTGTGATCGATCCACCTGCCACGGTCGTGGAGGTCGTCCGTGAGCGGATGGTCGGTCCCGCTCGCCCGGCCGGCAGTAAGCGGTCCCGGAGTGGGCGCCCACGCCGCCGTTGACGCTTCGCGCCATCGGGCGTCCGGCCGGTGGGTTCTCTCGTTGTACCGGTACGGATGGAACGAGGGGATGAGAACCCGACGTGGACCGGCCACGCCCGTCCGCCGTAGGCTGACCGCGCGTCGATAGTGTGGAGCGGGCGACGGACGTCGTGGGCCTCCGACCGCTCCCGAGGAGCCGTACGCTCCGGGGGTGCGAGCGCGGGTGCGGCCAAGTTGACCGGGGCGCGGACCGACCATCCGAAGCGGGTAGGGATGACAGGTGCATGACGACGGCAGGTACGACGATCCACGCGTGACCGGGTCAACCAGCGACCCCGTTTCACGTGAAACCGACTACCCGAGCTGGTCGCCCGGCGCTTCCGGGCCTTCGCCCCGGCCGGCGGACAATGATCCGCTGGTGTCGCGGGACGAGCCCGCGAGTCAGCCGGCCGGACCCGACACCACGGAACCAGCGGCTGTCCGCCGGGCACCGGACGCGGTGACGCGACCAGTCAACGCCGCCGACGTACGGCCGACCTCGGGTCGGCGGAACACCGTCGCGGCGGTCCGCTTCGAGCCGGCGGTTCCGCACCAACCCACCGCGGCGGTGGCTCAGGACGCCGCGCCGGTGGTTGCCGATGTGCCGGTCGCGTCAGCAGAGTCGCTGGCTGCCGTGGCGGCCGACCCCACGTACGTTTCACGTGAAACCCCGACGCGCGAAGAGGATGACCCACCGTTGGCTATGGAGGCGATGCGCGCCGTGCAGATCCTGAATCCCAGTGGCGAGGTGACCATGCCTCGGCCGGACCGGACCCGGGTCATGTGCGTCGCGAACCAGAAGGGCGGCGTGGGTAAGACCACGACCACGGTCAACCTTGCGGTGGCGCTCGCCCTGCACGGCAACCGGGTGCTCGTGGTGGACCTCGACCCACAGGGCAACGCCTCGACCGGCCTCAACGTCCCGCACCACACCGGCATACCCGACGTGTACGACTGCCTGATCAACAGCGTGCCGCTGGCCGAGGTGGCGCAGGCGGTCGACGGCATCCCCAACCTGTGGTGCGTACCCGCGACGATCGACCTTGCCGGCGCCGAGATCGAGCTGGTGTCGGTGGTGGCGCGGGAGTCGCGCCTCGACCGGGCCATCGCCGCCTACCCGGGGCAGTTCGACTACGTCTTCATCGACTGCCCGCCCTCGCTCGGCCTGCTCACGGTCAACGCCCTGGTCGCCGCGCAGGAGGTGCTGATCCCGATCCAGTGCGAGTACTACGCCCTGGAGGGACTCAACCAGCTGATCAACAACATCAACCTGGTGCGGCAACACCTCAACCCCAAGCTCGACGTCTCGACCATCCTGCTGACCATGTACGACCGCCGGACCCGCCTGGCGGACGCGGTCGAGCAGGACGTCCGGAACCACTTCGGCGACAAGGTGCTCCAGGCAGTCATTCCCCGCAACGTCCGGGTCTCCGAGGCACCCAGCTACGGCCAGTCGGTGATGACCTACGATCCCGGTTCGCGGGGTGCCACGAGTTACTTCGAGGCCGCCCAGGAGATCGCCGAGCGGGGCGTCAAGGAGCCGGTGGGCCGGAATGCGTAGTGCGGACGATTCGCTGGGAGGCGTGGCATGAAGAACCGTCCTCGGGGCGGGCTGGGTCGGGGCCTGGGGGCGCTCATCCCGACCGGGCCGGTGCCGGGTGCTGCGGGCACCCTGACAGCCGAGCCGGAGAACGGGCACGTGGAGGATGAGTCGGTCGCAGTGGTGTCGCCGGCGCCCGCCGGTCCGCCGGCGCGCGAGCCGGAGCCCACGCTCAGCCCGGTGCCGGGAGCCCGATTCGCGGAGATCCCGGTCGACGCGATCGTCCCGAACCCGAAGCAGCCCCGCCAGGTCTTCGATGAGGAGGCGCTGGAGGAGTTGAAGACCTCCATTCAGGAGGTCGGCTTCCTTCAGCCCATCGTCGTACGGCAGCTCGACGAAGAGAAGTACGAGCTGGTGATGGGCGAGCGGCGCTGGCGGGCCGCCCAGGCGGTGGGGCGGGAGAGTATTCCGGCGATCGTCCGAGACACCCGCGACGACGCCATGCTCCGGGACGCGCTGCTGGAGAACATCCACCGGGCCAACCTGAACCCGCTGGAAGAGGCCGCCGCGTACCAGCAGCTGCTGGAGGAGTTCGGTGCGACCCACGAGGAGCTGGCCCGCCGGATCGGTCGGAGCCGGCCACAGATCTCCAACACCATCCGGCTGCTGAACCTGCCGGCCCAGGTGCAGCGCCGAGTGGCTGCGGGGATCCTGTCCGCTGGCCACGCCCGTGCCCTGCTGAGCCTCGACGAGTCGGAGGCGCAGGAACAGTTGGCGCTGCGGATCGTGGCCGAAGGACTGTCGGTCCGGGCGACCGAGGAGATCGTGGCCCTGACGCTGAACGACGGGCCGGCGAAGGGCCAGGCCGCGAAGCGGCGACCGAAGCCGCACGCGCCCGCCCTGACCGACCTCGCCGACCGGTTGTCGGATCGGTTCGACACCCGGGTGAAGGTGGACATCGGCCGGAGCAAAGGCAAGATCACCATCGAGTTCGCGACGGTGGACGACCTGGAGCGGATCGTCGGCATCATCGGAGTGCAACAGGAGGGGACCGGGGACTGATCGCCCCGTCCGCCCGCGGCCGCGCTTCCCCTCGGGGTGCGCGGCCGTTCTGCATCTGGCCGTGTCGGTTTCACGTGAAACGGACCGATGGTTCGGCGGCCGGCGTCCGGTGCATTGCAGGCGACGTGGCCTGTCAGGCCGCCGTGTCCGTGAACGGGTACCGAGCTCGGTGTGGCTGTTCGCTGCGTTTCCTTCGCCGCGCTTCCTTCCCCTGGCCCTCTCGGCCGTTTCACGTGAAACACGGCGGTGCCTGCGGTGGCCGACGGCGCAGTCCCGGGGATTACGAGGGAAGGGCTCTTGCGCCCGCTGAGGAGCCCGCTGGGGCCTCGCCCGCCCCGCGTGGTGGTCTTGGACGGGTGCCGGTCCCGCGGGCCGTTCGTCTTCCCCGTACCGTCGGCGTCTCCTCGGTCCGACTACGGACGTGACCCTATTGGCGTACAGGGGAACCGACGAGTCCCGCGCCGTGCCCGGATGGCTCACTCGAATGGACTCGTGCGCGGGCCGTGGTGAGCCGGCGGCATGGACCATGGACCTGCCGTGCGCGATGTCGACTTGCGCTGCTCGCCGCCAAGCCCGTGTGCCTTCGCCTCGCGGGACGGACCCGTCTCCGGCGCGTGGGCAACTGGCTCGTGCGCTGGGCCCGTGGTCTGGCGAGCCTCGCGCCATGCTTGCTCGCCCCGCGCCGGCTCCGTGCCCGTCTCACTCTGCGCCCGCGCCGTGCGCTCGGACTGCGTCTGGGGCCCGCGCTCCGCCCTCGCTCGGACTGCGCTCCGCGCCTCACGCCGGCCGTGACCCATGCCGGCCCGCTCCTCACACCGGGCCAGTGCCGCGCTCGGGTGATGGAACGCCCGTGCACTCCGCCCGTAGGGTTCGTGCCGGGTCTACGCCCGCGCTGGTTCTGCGCCCCTCGGCGGGCGCCGGCTCAGCTGCTCCGACCCCGCGCTTCGAGTTCGCGCCTCGCGCTGGACCGGGCCCTGGCCCGCGCCTTGTCTCGCCGTGCGCGCACCCGCGATCCCGCCCGGCCCCCGGGGTCTGGCGCGGGTAGACCCGGTCCTGTCCGTCTCACGACCAGGCCCTGCGAGCCCGACCCGCCCCATGCGCACGCGCCGTCCTCCACACCCGCTCTCCGCAAACGCCCTGTGAGCCAGGCCAAGATCCGAGCAACTTCAGGGATGTTGCGGCCTCCACCCCTCGCGAGACGACAACATCCCTGAAACTGCGGCCTTGACGGTGAGCGGGAGAGGGCTGGGAGCCAACGGTGGACCGATGGGGTGCGGAAACGGGTGCAGCGGGCGGGGGCAGCGGGCAGAACACCGAGCCATCTCGCTCGACCTGCTCCGGTGCCCCGCGCCGACCGCCGAGCGCATGCTCAGCGTCTGAAGGCCCTCCGGCCCGTGCGACGACTCGCCTCACCCGAGCCGGCGCCGAGCGCTCGCCGATTCCGCCGCACAGCGCGCCGACGCGGCCTCGATGCCGCCCGAGCTTCGGGTGGCTACGCCGCGACGTCGAGCCTCGGCACCGTCCCGACCGTCAACGTCGGCGCAGTCGCAACCGGTGCCTGCGAGCGGATCGTGGGCAACGAACGACGGGCCAAAAAGTTATCCACACCGGTTGTCCACAGGCACCCCCTGTTTCACGTGAAACACCGCGTGAAAGCGGGTGCCAGCCTGTGGATGACGGCCCGTGTTCAGGATCTCCGCAGCCTGTGGATATCGCCCCACCCGCGCTTTGGTGATCCGTACATCGATCGACGATGAGCGCTGACCGGTTGGACCGGGAGGGGATCAAACTGGTAGGGACAGCGGTGCCAGACTCGGTTAGGGTCAGCGTCGTGCACGACACCCCTCCCTCAGTCCCGGACTTCACCCAGTGGCCCTCGTTTCCCTTCGAGGGTGACCTCCGCGTGAAGCAGCTCGACGATCCGGTCCCGGTCGAACCGCCACGCAAGGGCGAGGGCCTCCGGGAATGCACCGCCTGCAACGCTCCTGACGACGCCTACATCTGGGTGGGAGAGCGGTGGCGGGTACGCGCCATGGACCGGCCCACCGGCCTGCCCATGGTGCTCATCCTGGAGTCGCGGACCCACCTCGACCTGGGTGACCTGCCGAACCTGCTCGCCGCCGAGCTGGGGGTGATGACCGTCCGCCTGGAGCGGGCCATCCGATCGTTGGACGGCGTGGCCCGGGTGCACGTCAACAGGTGGGGCGATGGCTCCGCCCATCTGCACATGTGGTTCCTCGCCCGGCCGTACGGGCGGCTTCAGCTGCGGGGCACCTTCCTGTCGCTGTGGGACTCGATCCTGCCGCCGATCTCTGAGGCGCAGTGGCGGGAAAATTTGGCGCTCGTCGCCGCCTGGCTCGCCGAGTTCGGTGGCCGACCGCTCGCCGAGCCGCCCCGCATCCAGTGGCAGGCACCGTCCAGCCTGCTGGCACAGTCCGCCGCTGCGGACGCCGCCGCGGCAGCGGCGGCGGCGATCTCGGTCATCGAAGCGGCAGAGGAGATTCCGGAGCCAGCGCCCGACGCCAACTCCGGCACCGACCCGAACGGCGACACCGACATCGACGGCGACATCGACGGCGACACCGACACGGGCAGCGGAACCACGCACTCCTCCGCCACCACCGATCCGACAACCGGAACCACCACCGCCACGAGCACCGGCCCGGCCACCGAGCGCACCACCGAACCGGCCACCAAGCCCGCTGACGGGCCAGCGCCCGACCCGGCGGACGCCACCGACGCGGACGCCACCCACAGCCGCACCGCTGCGGCCGGCACCCCACCCACCGGCAGCTTCAGCACATCCAAGGACGTGCCCACCGCACGCTGACAGTCGACGCGATCATGCGGTTGGCGGCGGTCAGGCCGTCCGGCACCCGCCAACCTCATGATCGATCGGTCGGGAACGTCGCGGAAGCCGGGCCGGACGGCACCGGGCGGAAGTTGGGGCACGGCGGCACCGCCCTGGAGTTGGGTCCAGCGGCGAGGAGCTCAGGACGTGGTGCGGCGTGCGGCGGCCCGGGTGACCAGGGAGCCGAGGAGTCGACCGAAGTCCAGGCCGGCCGCCTGCACGGCGAGCGGGAGCAGCGACGTCTCCGTCATGCCGGGCGAGACGTTGACCTCCAGCACGTGCGGCTGACCGGCTGCGTCGACGATCACGTCGACCCGGGAGAGGTCACGGAGGCCGAGCGCGGTGTGCGCGGCGAGGGCAACGTCGGCCACGGCGGCGGCAACCTCCGGCTCCAACCGGGCCGGGGCGTGCCACGTGGTACGCCCGGCGGTGTAACGGGCGGCGTAGTCGTAGACACCGTTACGCGGCACGATCTCGACCGGCGGCAGCGCCTGCGGTCTGTCGCCCAGGTCGACCACGGAGACCGCCACGTCCATGCCCGGCACGTACCGCTCCACCAGAGCCGTGGAGTCGTACGCGAAGCAACCGACCATCGCGGCCGGCAGCGACGCGGCATCGCGGACCACGGCGGCGCCCAGCCCCGACCCGCCCTGCGCCGGCTTGACCATCAGGGGCAGGCCCAGCCGGTCGGCGATCCGGTCGAGCACGGCCACCGCACCCAGCTCGGAGAAGCGGTCGTGGGGCAGAGCCACCCAGTCCGGAGTCGGGATGCCCGCCTCGCGAAGCACCGCTTTGGCCGAGGGCTTGTCCCAGGCGAGTCGGGAGGCACGGGCGTCGCAGCCGACGTACGGGATGCCGCACAGGTCCAGCACTCCACGCAGCGAGCCGTCCTCGCCGGTGGCGCCGTGCAGTGCGATCACCACGGCGTCCGGCGGGTCGACGGCGAGCGACGGCAGCAGGGCCACGTCGGCGTCCCGCAGCTCGGCCTCCACGCCGACGGCGCGCAGCGCGTCGAGCACCCGGCGACCGGAGCGCAGCGAGACGTCCCGCTCGTAGGAGAGCCCGCCGGCGAGTACCAGCACGCGCAGGTCGGCCGCGACGGCGGAATTGGTCACGTGGAGGCGCTCGGCAGCGGTCGTACCCATGCCGGCATCATGCCAAGTCGGGTCCCGGCACGTCGGAGCCGGCCCGGCCGCGTCGCCCGGCGGCGCCACCCACGGCGCCGAAGACCCGGCGCATCGCGATCTCCTGCTCCATCACCCCGGCCAGCCGGCGTACGCCCTCGCGGATCCGCTCCGGCGGCGGGAAGCTGAAGTTCAGCCGCATGGTGCTGGTGCCGGTGCCGTCGGCGTAGAAGCCGGTGCCGGGCACGTAGGCGACGCGGGCGGCGACCGCTCGCGGCATCATGGCCTTCGAGTCGAGCCCGTCGGGCAGGGTGGCCCAGACGAAGAGGCCGCCGGCCGGGGTGGTCCAGCTGGTGCCCTCGGGCATCAGGTCGGCCAGCGCGTCGAGCATGGCGTCCCGGCGCTCCCGGTAGACCTCGCGGTAGACCTTGAGCTGCTGCCGCCAGGGCATGGTGCCCAGGTAGGTGGCGACCGCGGCCTGGGCGTAGCCGCTGGGGCAGAGGATCTGCGCCTCGCTGGCGATGACCAGCTTGTCGCGAACCGCGTGCGGCGCCAGGATCCAGCCGACCCGCAGCCCAGGCGCGAAGGTCTTGGAGAACGTGCTGAGGTAGAAGACCCCCTCGCGGCGGCGGGCCCGCAGAGGTGCGGGCGCCTCGCCCTCGAACCCCAGCTGACCGTACGGGTCGTCCTCAACCACGAGCAGCCCGGCGCGCTCGCAGATGTCGAGCACCCGTTCCCGGCGCTCTTCGCTGAGCGTCACGCCGGTGGGGTTCTGGTAGGTGGGGATGGTGTAGAGGAACTTGACCCGGCGGCCGGCCCGGGCCAGGTCGTCGATGGCCGTCTCCAGCGCCTCCGGGATCAGGCCGTCGGCGTCCATCGGCACGTGCGCCACCTGCGCCTGGGCAGCCTGAAACACCCCGAGCGCGCCGACGTACGTCGGACCCTCGGCGAGCACCACGTCACCCGGGTCGAGGAAGAGTCGGGCCACCAGGTCCAGCGCCTGCTGCCCGCCGACGGTGACCACCACGTCCTCCGGGGAGGCGCCGCAGCCGGCGTCGATCCCGGAGAGCGCCATCACCTCGCAGATCCGTTCGCGCAGCTCAAGGGTGCCCTGGCCGATGCCGTACTGGAGGGTGGTCACGCCGTGCTCGGAGCCGAGCCGGCCGAGCATCTCGCCGACCGCGTCGAGTGGCAGGGCGGCGATGTACGGCGCCCCGCCAGCGAGCGAGACGACCTCCGGCCGACTGGCCACCGCGAAGAGTGCTCGGATCTCGGAGGCGGTCATCCCGCGTACCCGCCGGGCGTACCGGTCGGTGTAGTCGTCGAGCGTCGTGCCGGTCATGACCTCACCTCGATCGCTGCTCGGGTGGCTCCCCCGGGTACCCCGGACGCAGGCGACCATGGCGGCGGGGACACCGATTGTCGATCCTAGTCCGCCGGAGCCACGGTGCTGGCCTGCTGCGGCGGACCGTCCACATCCCGGACCGGTCCCGGTGTCCCCCGGTGCGGTGACCATCTGCGCGTCCCCTCCCGTACCGTCGATCAACGGCGTACGATCGCTCGTCGGGGGCAGGAAGGCGGCGCTGTCGTTCCGTGCCGGTCTCACCACCGAGCCTATTGTGGGGATGCGCCATATGTCGCGACGTCTGGTCAGCCTGACCCTCGACACGTTGGAAGACCTTCCTCGCCCTTGTCGGCAGTGCGTCTACTGGGAGCTGGACCCGGTCTCCGCCGACCGTGCCTGCGCCGCTGGCGATCCGGGCCTGGAAAAGGAGGCGTGGGTCTCCCAGACGCTGCTGGAGTGGGGCTCGTGCGGCAAGCTCGCGTACGTCGACGGCATGCCGGCGGGCTTCGTGATGTACGCCCCGCCCGCCTACGTCCCCCGCTCGATGGCCTTCCCCACCTCGCCGGTCTCCGCCGACGCGGCGCTGTTGATGACCGCCAACGTGGTCGCCGCGTTCGCCGGTGGCGGGTTGGGCCGGATGTTGGTGCAGGGTGTCGCCCGGGACCTGACCAAGCGGGGGATCAAGGCGATCGAGGCGTTCGGGGACGCCAAGTTTGGCGACGCGGACGATCCGGCGGGTGGCTGTGTGGCTCCGGCCGACTTCTTCCTCTCCGTCGGATTCAAGACGGTACGTCCGCATCCGCGGTTCCCCCGGCTCCGGCTGGAGCTGCGCACCGCGCTGAGTTGGAAGTCCGACGTCGAGTACGCGCTGGAGAAGCTGCTCGGCTCGATGAGCCCGGAGACCCTGCTCCGTCCGGTCCGCCCCGCCCCGGCCACCCGCTCCACCGGCGGCTGAGCGAAAGTCGCTTCGAGCGTCCCGGCACCCGGCTCAGTCGACCACCGTCCCGGCGGTCATCACCGCCCGCAGCTCGCTGACGTCGATAGAGCCGGTCGGTACGTCCCGCTCGATCGGGAAGTACATCCGTTGCACCGCGGCCACGATCGCCTCCACCACCCGGTCCCGGAAACGGGGGTCGATCAGCCGGGTGCGGTCCGCCGGTGAGGTGAGGTAGCCGACCTCCACCCGGACCGCCGGCATCCGGGTCAGCCGCAGCAGGTCCCACGCCTTGGCGTGGGTACGGCAGTCCCGCAGCCCGGTGCGTGCGACGATCTCCCGCTGCACCAGCCCGGCCAGCCGCTCACCGGTCGCCGAGGTCACCCCGTTGTTGGTTCCGTAGTGGTAGGTCGCGACGCCCTCCGCGTCCGGGTTGGCGTGCCCGTCCAGGTGCAGCGAGATGAACACGTCGGCGCCGAGTGAGTTGGCCAGCAGGGCCCGGTCGGTGTCCGGCAGGCAACTGTCGGGCGCCGGACCCCGGGTGAGCTGCACCCGCACCCCGGACGCGGCGAGCCGCCCCTCCAGCCGGCTGGCGAGGTCGTGCACCAGGTCCGCCTCCGTCCAGCGCAGCGACCCGTCCGGCACCACCACCCCCGGGTCGGTGCCACCGTGGCCGGGGTCGATGACCACCGTCTTGCCGACCAGCGCCGGCCCGGACTGCCGGATCGCGTCGGACTCGCGTAGCCACTGGGGGCGACCACCGACCACCTTGCGGCCGATCCGGCGCAGCGCGTTCATGGTCTGTGGTCCACAGGAGCCGTCGGGGGTGAGGCCGACCTCGCGCTGGAACTGAGCCACCGCCCGGGAGGTCCGGATGCCGTAGATGGCATCCGCCCGGCCCACGTCGTACCCCATCTCCAGCAGTCGCTCCTGGAGCGACCTGACGTCCTCGCCGGTGAGCGGTTCGGGTACCGCGTGGTAGAGGGTGCGGGCGCCGAGCCGCCACCGGGCGGCGTCCAGGGCCCCCCAGGTCTCCGTCCCGACCCGGCCGTCCACGCTGAGCCCGCGGGACTGCTGGAAGGCGCGGACCGCCCGCTCAGTGTCGAGGTCGAACTCGTCCAGGTGTGGGCTGGCGGCGGAGGCGAGCAGGTCGAGGCCGGTGAGGATGGTACGGATCTCCGTGACCGCGGGTCCCCGGTCACCGGGTCGAATCGGACGCACGCACGACCCCCTCTGCACGACGCTGGCTGGCCGGGCGGCCCCGGCTTGAGGCTATGCGTTCCGGGGCTGCGAGGTGGCTCGGGCGGGAAAAACGGGCGTGGTGTGGGCCCGGAATACACCGAACCCCGCACCCGGTCGCCGGGTACGGGGTTCGGTGACGTTCCTGCTGGTCAGAGTGCCGATTCGATGAGCCGGACCAGCTCACCCTTCGGCTTGGCGCCAGCGATCGACTGCACCGGCTGGCCGTTCTTGAAGACGGTCAGCGTCGGCACGGACATCACCCGGTAGGCCCGGGCGGTCTCCGGGTTCTCGTCGATGTTGAGCTTGACGATGGTGACCTGGTCACCCATCTCGCCGGCGATCTCCTCGAGCAGCGGCGACACCTTGCGGCAGGGCCCGCACCACTCGGCCCAGAAGTCCACCAGAACCGGCTTGTCGGCCTGCAGCACGTCAGCGACGAAGCTCGCGTCGGTGACCGCCTTGGTTGTTCCCACTATGCCCCTCCTCCGGGATGTTTCGATTTTCAGCTGAGCGTCGCGATGAACCGCTCGGCGTCGAGCGCGGCGGCACAGCCGGTGCCGGCCGCGGTGATCGCCTGACGGTAGGTGTGGTCGACCACGTCACCGGCGGCGAAGACGCCGGGCACGTTGGTCCGGGTGCTGGGGGCCTGAACCTTCACGTAGCCCTCGTCGTCCAGCTCGACCTGGTCGCGGAAGAGTTCACTGCGGGGGTCGTGACCGATGGCCACGAAGACGCCGGTCACGTCCAGCACCTTGGTCTCGCCGGTGTGCACGTTGCGGACCCGTACGCCGGTGACCTTGCCGTCAGCGCCCAGGATCTCCTCGACGGTGCTGTTCCACTCGACCTTGATCTTCTCGTTGTGCAGCGCCCGGTCAGCCATGATCTTGCTGGCCCGGAACGAGTCGCGCCGGTGGATGATGGTGACCGAGTCGGCGAAGCGGGTGAGGAAGCTGGCCTCCTCCATCGCCGAGTCGCCGCCGCCGACGACCACGATGTGCTGGTTGCGGAAGAAGAACCCGTCGCAGGTGGCGCACGAGGAGACGCCGTGGCCCAGGTATTCCTGCTCGCCGGGCACACCCAGCGGACGCCACGCCGAACCGGTGGAGAGGATGATGGAGCGGGCCCGGTAGGCGGTCTCGCCGACCCAGACGGTGCTCACCGCGCCGGAGCCCGCATCGCCGGTGTCGACCAACTCGACCCGGGTCGCGTCGTCGGTGAGAAACTCGGCGCCGAACCGCTCGGCCTGCTTGCGCATGTTGTCCATCAGCTCGGGGCCGAGGATGCCGTCGGCGAAGCCGGGGAAATTCTCCACCTCGGTAGTGGTCATCAGTGCGCCGCCCGACTGCACGCCCTCAATGATCAGCGGCTTCAGGTTGGCGCGCGCGGCGTAGACCGCCGCTGTGTAACCGGCCGGCCCGGAGCCGATGATGATCAGGTTGCGGACCTCGTCCACTGCCGTCTCCCGAGTTGTGTGTGTCAGCGTCGGCGCACGCACCGATGCTGATCCGAGTGCCGACGCCTGGAGGGTGCCGGCAGGTGATTTCCAGAACGTCATCGTACGAACCGGGGATTCCCGAGCCGGACATCCGGTGGGTCAGGTCACGCCGACGCTCAGGGCGCCGGGGACCGTGGATTCACCCTACCCGCGCCGAATACCGGCTGTCCGAGCCGGACCCGGGGACGCCGCACTCCGGGCCGCTCACCCAGGCCCAGCGGGCGCCCGCCGCGTCGGTGAACCGGATGACCAGTGCCGGTTCACCCCGGAACCCCGCGTAGTCGATCACGTCGACGACCAGCGGGGCGGATCCGTGCTCCGCCGCCACGTCGGCGAGGCACGTGGTCAGCGCGGCCTCGTCGGTCAGCCTGGCCAACGGGTTCAGCCCGCCCGACGCCGTTTGCTGGCCCTTTTCGGCGTCCATCCCAGGCTGCCCTGAGAAGGCGCTACTGCCGGCGCCCCGTAGTGGGGACGGCCCACCCGTCGGGTTGCCGAGGGTCTGCGGGGTGTAGTTCGTACCGCTGTGCAGGGAGGGCCCGGTGGTGCGGACCGCGCCGGCGGCCGCCGTGCTCTCGGGCGCGCTGGCCGGCTGGTTCAGGGCACTCGTGCCGGCGGTGTCCGAGGAGTTCGTCGAGAGTTGGGTGAGGCCCAGTCCGACCGCGACGACGGCGACCGCCGCGACGGCCACCGGAGCGGCACGCCGGGTCCACCTGCGCCGACCGCGACCCGGGCCGGTTCGCGTGCCGCGCGCCAACTCGGTCGGGGAGGGGCCGGCGGGCCGGCGGCCGCTTCCGCCCTGTGCGGGCACTACCGGTGCGGCGCCGTCGGCTTCCGGCGCGCCGTCGGCGGCCTCCGCGTCGGCCGGGGTGCCGTTCGGTACCGGATCCGCCGCACGCAGCGCGGCGGCGAGTCGGTCGGCGACCGCTGACGGCAGCTCCGGGGAGGGATCGGCCCACCGGGCCAGGTCGGCGCGGACCTCGGTCACCGCGGGGGCCAGCAGCGCGTACGCCTCGGCCCAGGCCGGGTCCGTGTCGACCAGCCGAGCGACCTCCGCCTGCTGCGGTGTGCCGTCCAAGGCCCCGCCGAGGTAGTCAGCGAGCAGGTCGTCGTCGACCTCCCTGTACCCCTCGGTCGTCACGTGTCCTCCTGATTGGCGTCCCGCCGGTACCGGCCCGACCCCGATCCGACGCCCTCCGCGGGGCGTGGGTTCCCCGGCGTGACGCCGGGCACGTCGGCGACCGGTCCGGATGGCTTCGGGCGGGCCGCGGGCGTCGCCGTGCCGGCTGCCGGTCGGAGGTGCCCGAGCAGCACCGCCAGCCGGGCCCGACCCCGGGCGCACCGGCTCTTCACCGTCCCTTCGGCGACACCGAGGATGCGCGCCACCTCGGCGACCGGATAGCCCTGCACGTCCACCAGCACCAGGGCGGCGCGTTGCTCGACGGGCAGCGCGGCTAGCGCCTCGCGGACCACCAGCGCGGTGTCGTGGTCCTGAGCCGGTGCGGCCGGCTCCACCCCTCCGGTGCCCGACCCGTCCCCGACGCGGTTGCCGTCGGGCAGCGGAACGGTGGGGTGTGCCTGCCGGCGTCGGATCCGGTCCAGGCAGGCGTTCACCACGATGCGGTGCAGCCAGGTGGTGACAGCGGAGTCACCGCGGAACCGGCCGGCCGCCCGGTGCGCGGACAGCAGCGCGTCCTGGAGGGCGTCGGCGGCCTCTTCCCGGTCGCCGAGCGTCCGCAGGGCCACCGCCCAGAGCCGGTCGCGGTGCCGGTGGAACAGTTCGGCGAAGGCGTCCCGGTCTCCGGTGACGTGGGCACGCAGAAGCTCCAGGTCCGTTGCGGCGTCGCGCCCGTCCATCACCACGTCCAGCGGATGCGGTGCCCTGGTGGAGGTGCCAAGCTCACGACCCCTGGACCGTGATCTCCTGCACCCCCAGCTTGAAGCCACCCTCGGTCGGAGGCAGTTCGGTGATCCAGAACAGCAGGTACCGGTATTTCGTGTCGGCGTCGAAGCCGTTGAACGTCATGGTGGTGCCGTCGTGGTCCTCGAACGGCTGCCCGATGGCGGTCTTGTAGTTCGCGACCAACTGCTTGTCGCCGCTGGAACTCGACGGCTTGTTGACAGTGCCGGCGAGGAGCTGGGCGGACGCGCCGGTGGCCGAGAGCACCGCCTGCACCGACTTGACGCTGTGCGGCTCGCCGAGATCGAGCCAGACGCCCATGCCCTTCTTGAGGTTGCCGAAGTTGGGCCGGCCGTCGTAGGTGTCCGTCTCCCAGCCCTTGTCCTCGTCACCGTCGATGATCTTGTCGGCGTCGTCGAGCTCGTTGCGCTCCGTGCTGTCCGGGTCGATGATCCGGACGCCCTGCACGGCCAACTTGCGCACCGTGGCGGCGGCCGGGGTGGCCTCGCCGGCCGGGGCGCTGGCCGTGGGAGCGGCCCCCGCGCTGCCCTTCGGGTCCTCGTCGTCGCCGCCCAGGGCGCTGATCCCGATCAGCAGACCGACCAGAGCGACCGCCAGCAGACCGGCGATGCCCACAGCGACCTTGCGACCACCGGCCGCGGCCAGCGGGGACGGCTCCTCCTCGGTGTCGGCGGCGAACCGCAACGGCCCGCTGTTGTCGAGGTAGTGCTCATCCTCGGCTGGGACATCCAGTCGGGCCAGCTCGGCGGCGAGCACGTCCGACGAGGGCGGGGCGATCTCGGCGTCGAGCAGGTCCATGGTCAGGTCGTCCAGGTACGCGGGCACCCCGGCCCGGACCTGGCGGGGCGCCGCGATGCCGCCGCTGGCGTCCCGGACCGCGTCCGGGATGGCGGCCCGGCCGTGACCGGCGGTAGCGCCGTGCAGCGGTGCCTCGGTGTGCGGCCAGTAGCCGGTCAGGGCGAAGTAGAGGACCCCGCCGACCGCCCGGATGTCGTTCTCCTGGCTGTCGGCGCCGTCGGTGCGCGCGTCGGCCAGGACCACCCGGCCCTCGTCGCTGATCATGACCGTGCCCGGGTGCACGTTGCCGTGCACCATCCCGGTGGCGTGCACCGCGGCGAGCGCGCTGGCAACGGCGTTGCCGATCGCGGTCGCCCGGGCCGGGTCCAGCGGGCCCTCGGCCGCCAGGTCGCGCAGCGACTGCCCGTCCACCCACTCGCGAACCACGTACGCCCGCTCGGCCTCGTCGATCGCGTCGTAGACGCCGACGAGGTTGGGGTGGATGACCCGGCTGGCCGCGACCGCGGCCTGAAGCATCTCGGTGGCGGAATCGCCACCCGGGTAGCGCAGCACCACCGCGACGGGGCGGCGCAGAATGACGTCGACCCCGCGCCAGACCAGCCGACCCGCGCTGTCGTTGTTGATGTGCTCGACCAGCTCGTACCGCTCGGCGAGGATTTCACCGGCCGTGGGAGCACCGAAGGTCATGACCGGCGGAGCGCTCTCGTCCGCCTCCTGACCCTCGCCGACCTGGGTCACCCGTCCTCCCTCGGTGATCGTGTCGATCGATGGACCCGCACTGCTGGGCATGTGGCTTCCCGCTCTGCCGTCGAAGGAACCGGCCGACCGGTGTCGACGCGCAGCGTCGGCGCCTGCCGTACCCGTCGAGAGCGACCTTACCCGGGTTGCCCGTCTCTCCGACATGTCATCTTCCCGCCGTACCCGGCGGGGTGCCGGCTGTCGGAGAGCTCGTCCGGTTACGACCGTTGTCAGCCACGTTGCTGGCACATGTACTAGCCAATCTACGGCTTCACCGCAAGTGACCGACGCCCGGGCCGGGCCGGGTTGGTGCTCTCGCCAGCGGGCGTGTTCCCGTCGATCGGATCGACACGCTCAGCCGTACGGTCAGTTATCCACAGGCGAAGCGGTGGCTGACCGGCGAATCGCGGGGTTATCCACAGGTGCATCCCCAGCCTGGTGATCCGCGGTCACCATCCGTGCAGGTAAGACTTTCGGTGCGGATTTTCGCCCTCAGCGACCGATCCGGCGGCGGACCATGCCGACCACCTCGGTGATCTCCCCGATCCGCAGCACCATGGCAAGTCCCAGATAGGTACCGCCGATCACCACGCCGCCGATCACCAGCTGGATGACGGCCTGGATCCAGCTCGGCGTGTCGCCGCCAGGCAGCAGCTTCACCACCAGCAGGCCGACCAGGGCGGCGCCCAACGCGGCGAGTGCCACTCGGCCGAGCGTGCGAAGGATGGCACCCATCCCGATCCGGCCTACGCGGGGCCGCAGCAGCCACGCGGAGGCGAAGGCGGCCGCCAGGTAGGACACGGCGTTGCCGATCATCATCCCGGCCGCGGCGAAGTGGGCGGCGAAGGCGACGTAGAGCACCACCTGCACGCCGATCCGCAGGGCGACCACCGGGATGTTGATCAGCGCCGGGGTGCGGGTGTCCGGCAGGGCGTAGAAGGCGAAGGTGAAGAGCTGGCTGATCGCGAACGGCACCAGTGCCAGCGCCGCCAGGAGCAGCACCAGCGAGGTGTCCGCCGCGTTCTCGTCGGTGAACGCGCCGTAGCGGAACAGCGTCACGGCCAGCGGAGTCGCCAGTACCGCGTAGCAGACCGCGATCGGGGCGAGCACCGCCGAGACGGTGCGCGTGCCGCGGGACAGGTCGGCGGCGACGTCGGCGTACCGGCCGTCGGCGGCGGCCGCGCTCATCCGGGGCATCAGCGCAGTGATGATCGAGACGGCGATGATGCCGTGCGCCATCATCAGCAGCAGGAACACGTTGTTGTAGATCAGTGGGCCGGCAGCGTTCTCCTTGCCTGCCCGGTTCAGCAGGTTGAACAGCACGATCAGGCCGAGCTGGCTCACCGCGACGTAACAGAACATCCAGCCGCCGAGACGCCCCAGCTCCCGTAGCCCGAGGGTGCGGAAGTCGAACCGGAACTTCCACCGGAAGCCCACCTTGCGCAACGCCGGCAGGAGGCCGGCGGCCTGGATCGCGACGCCGAGCAGAGTGCCGCCACCGATCAGCAGAATCCGGCCGGTGGTCATGTCCTCCGGCTTGACGATCTTCGCGCCGAAGATCGCGATGTACAGGCCCGCGGTGGCGATCACCACGATGTTGTTGAGGATCGGCGCCCACATCGGCGCGGCGAAGTGCCCCCGGGTGTTGAGCACCGCGCTGATCAGCGCACTGAGACCGGTGAAGAAGATCATCGGCAACATCAGGTACGACAGTGCCTTGACCAGGCCCCGGAAGTCTTCTCCGGTGTCTTCGCCGGCGTAGAGCTTGGTCAGCAGTCCGGCCGACAGCACGGCCAGCAGGGCCGCTCCCGCCAGGGTCAGCACCGCGAGGGTCAGCAGCCGCTGGGCGTACGCCTGTCCGCCGTCGGTGTCAACCCTGCGCCGACGGACCAGCACCGGGATCAGCACGCTGGTGAGGATTCCGCCGAGGAGGAACTCGTAGACCATTCCGGGCAGGATCTGCGCGGTGGTGTACGCGTCACCCACCAGCGCGCCACCCAGCGCGGCGGTCAGCACCAGCGTCCGCAGGAATCCCGTACCCCGGCTGACCAGGCTGCCGATCGCCATGACCGCGCTGTTGGTCGCGGCGCTCGCCTCGCCCACCTGCTCCTGCGGTGGCGCGGTCGACTCCATGGCCGGCTGGTTCAATGGCTCGGCGGAGATGAACGTGGCGCCGTCCCCC
Organism: Micromonospora sp. U21; assembly: GCF_018070045.1. Classification (GTDB taxonomy): domain Bacteria; phylum Actinomycetota; class Actinomycetes; order Mycobacteriales; family Micromonosporaceae; genus Micromonospora. The sequence goes on along the minus strand of NZ_JAGPYK010000011.1, from coordinate 152,137 downwards.
GGCCGAATGCCGGCTCCCGCACCACCGTCCTGCGCGGCGTTCGCGCTGCGGTAGAGCCCGCCGCTCATCTCCAGCCTCCCAGGGGGTACGTCGAGCCGGGCACCGACCCGCACGTCACAGACCATAGTCAACCGGTACCCGTTACCCGCGCCCGGCGGAGGGGATGCGGACCGGGCCCGATAGGCTGGCGATCCCATGTCCGAAGCCTCCGCTCCCCACGCCGCCGACCGCCGCGAACTCACCGGCGCGCAGCGCAACGCCGTCGCCGAACTGCTCCGGGTCTCGCCGGTCGCCGACGAGTTGGGCCGCCGGTTCGTCCGTGCCGGTCACGAGTTGCATCTGGTGGGCGGTTCGGTCCGGGACGCGCTGCTCGGCCGGCTCGGGGACGACCTGGACTTCTGCACCGACGCGCACCCCGACGAGACGCTGCGGATCATCAAGGGCTGGGCCGAGTCGATCTGGGAGACCGGTCGGGAGTTCGGCACCATCGGCGCCCAGCGCGACGGGCTCCGGCTGGAGATCACCACCTTCCGTGCCGAGTCGTACGACCAGGTCACCCGTAATCCCGTGGTGGTCTACGGCACCAACCTGACCGAGGACCTGAAGCGGCGCGACTTCACCATCAACGCGATGGCGGTCAGCCTGCCCGAGCACCGGTTCACCGACCCGCACGGCGGGTTGGACGATCTGTCGGCCAAGGTGATCCGTACCCCCGCCGATCCCCGCGAGTCGTTCGGCGACGACCCGCTGCGGATGCTGCGGGCCGCCCGGTTCGCCGCCCAGCTGCGCTTCGCCGTGCACCCGGACGTGCACGCGGCGATGAGCCGGATGTCCGCTGACCTGGACCGGATCACCGCCGAGCGGATCCGCGACGAGTTCACCAAGCTGCTCTGCGGCGCCGACCCGATCACCGGGCTGCGGCTGCTGGTCGACACCGGGCTGGCCGAGCGGTTCCTGCCGGAGCTGACCGGGCTCAAGCTGGAGATCGACGAGCACGCCCAGCACAAGGACGTCTACGAGCACACGCTGACGGTCGTCGAGAACGCGGTCTCCTTCGAGGAGGACGGCTGCGACTTCATCCTGCGGATGGCCGCCCTCATGCACGACGTGGGCAAGCCGGCGACCAAGGCGGTCGGGTCCGACGGCCGTGTCAGCTTCCACCACCACGAGGTGGTGGGCGCCCGGCTGACCAAGGCCCGGATGAAGGCCATGCGCTACCCGAAGGAGATCACCGCGAAGGTGACCGCGCTGGTCGCGCTGCACCTGCGCTTCTACGGGTACGGCCGGGGCGAGTGGACCGACTCGGCGGTGCGTCGCTACGTCGCCGACGCCGGTGACCTCCTGCCCCGACTGCACAAGCTGACCCGCTCGGACTGCACCACCCGCAACCGACGCAAGGCCGCCCAGCTCGCCGCCGACTACGACGCGCTGGAGGATCGGATCGCCCGGATCGCGGCCGAGGAGGACCTGGCCCGGGTCCGCCCCGACCTGGACGGCAACGCGATCATGGAGCTGCTCGGCGTACCGCCGGGGCCGGTCGTGGGCCGGGCCTGGAAGCACCTCAAGGAGCAGCGCCTCGAGCACGGCCCGCTGGACCGCGACGCCGCCGAGGCGGAGCTGCTGCGCTGGGCCCGCGCCGAGGGCCTCATCGACTGACAGGCGCCGCCCCCGAACCCGGGAGCGGGCGCCTGTCGGCCTACGGCGTCAGCGGGTCTCGACGGCCGTCCCGTCCACGGCCGCGGTGCCCTTGCCGGCCGCGGTGCCGTTGCCGCCCGCGCCGGACGCCGAGCCGAGCCGGGCCAGCAGACCGGCCAGGTCGATCCCGGTCAGGTCGCTGCCGAGCTGCAACCCCTGGGCCACGTTGCCGGCCACCGACTTCGTCAGCGACGACGCGCCGTCGGTGGAGATGACGGTCATCTTGTCGATCGCCCCGATCGGGGCGCTGGCCGCCTCCACCACCTGCGGCAGCACCTTGACCAGCAGGTCCAGCACCGCCGCCTCCCCGTACGCGGCGAACGCCTCCGCCTTGCGTGCCATCGCGTCCGCCTCGGCCTGGCCCTTCGCCAGGATGGCCGCCGCCTCGGCCTGACCCTCCCGCTCCACCGCCTCGGCGATCGCGGAGCGCCGGCGCTGCTCGGCCTCGCCCTCCTTGGCGCCCTCGATCGCGTTCGCCTCGGCGAGCGCGGCCCGTCGGGCCCGCTCGCCCTCACCGGTGAGCCGCGCCTGCTCGGCGGAGGCCTGGGCGGCGGCGATGACCGACTGCCGCTGCGCGTCCGCGTGCAGCACCGCCGCGGCGCGGGACGCCTCGGCCTCCTGCTCCACCTTGTACCGGGCCGCGTCGGCCGGCTTGCGCACCTCGGTGTCCAGTTGGCGCTGCTTGAGTTCGGCGTTGCGCTCGGCGACCTTCTGCTGCTCGGAGAGGATCGCCTGGTCCCGCTCCGCCTGCGCGAGCGGCCCGGCCGCCGCCGACTTCGCCTTCGCCGCATCGATCTCCGCCTGGATGCCGGCCTGCTTGAGGGACAGGTTCCGGTTCGCCTCGGCGATGGCCTCCTCGGCGAGCAGCCGCTCCTGCTCGGCCTGCTGCCGGGCCCGCGCCTCGGCGATCGCCGCGTCCTTGAGGACCCGGGCGGCCTCGGGCCGACCCAGGTCCTGGAGGTAGGAGCCCTCGGCCAGGATGTCCTGGAGTTGGAACGTGTCCAGCACCAGACCCTGGTTGGTCATCGAGTGCTCGGCCTCCTCCGCCACCGCGCTGGCGAACGCCGCCCGGTCCCGGATGACCTCCTCGACGGTGAGCCGACCGACGATCGAGCGCAGCGCGCCGGCCAGCACCTCCCGGGTGAAGTTGTCGATCTCGTCCTGTTGGTGCAGGAACCGCTGGGCGGCGGCGCGGATCGCGTCCTCGGTCCCGCCGACCTTCACGATCGCCACGCCGTGCAGGTCGGTGCGGATGCCCTGCTTGCTCACCGCGCCCCGGATGCCGACGTCGATCCTCCGGCTGGACAGGTCGAGTGACTGGAGCTTCTGCACCACCGGCAGCACGAAGACCGAGGCGCCCAGCACCACCTTCTGGCCGGACATGTCGGTCGACCGGCCGCCATCGGCGGTCTGCGTGGTGCGGCCCTTGCGGCCGGTCACGATGAAGGCCTCGTTCGGGCCGGCCACCTTGATCCGGGAGAGCACGAAGAACACCAGGACGAGCACGAGGAGTACCGCGCCGCCGATGGCGATTAACAGGGGCATGAAGGGGTCCCGTCTGCGAGAAGGAGTCAGTAGGTCTCGACGAGCACGCTGGTCTCACTGAGCGCCTGCACGACGAAGACCTGGGCGCCGACCGGGATCGGCTGGTCGGCGCGGGCGTTGAGCTTGACCGGCTGACCGGCGACGCGTACCCGGACCTCGCCGTAGCCGTCGACGGGCACCGGGGTGACCACCAGGCCGAGCGCGCCGACCAGGTCGTCACGGGTGGGGGTGGGGTCGGTGCGCATGTTCCGCGCCGCCCGGCTCAGCCGGGACGCCAACCAGCCGGTGGGCACGGCGGCGACCAGACCGCCGGCCGCCGCCCCCGCGATCATGCCGGGTGTACGCGCACCGAGCAGCTCGTTGACGATGGCCGCGCCGAACCCGAACGCCCCGGCGAAGCCGGCGACCGTCTCGAGCCTGATCGGCCCGTCCACGTCGCCATGCCCGAACTGGAAGAGTTCGGTGCCGAGCAGGGCGAGCGCCAGCACTCCGACACCCGCCCCGCCGATGATGAGAAAGATGAGCGTCCCCGGGGTCACGACCTGCACGGTATCGATGTGGCGCAACGTTCAACGACCCATCCCGACGCGACGATGATCTACAAGGCAGGTCGGGCGGCGTTGATCAAAAAGGGGGCAGCGCCGCCGGCCGATCGTGCCGGTTCAGCGGCATCGGAGGACCTGCCGTGACCGTGGTTGTCGTCCTCTATATCGTCGGCCTGGCGCTGACCGCCGCCGTGCTGCTGGGCGTCGCGGTCACCTCCTTCGCCACCACCTCGCGGGTCGACCGTGTGCTGGCCGGCATCGGCGCCGCGCTCGCCGGCTACTACGCCTATTACCGGGCCGCCGAGGAGTGGCGTTCGGCCCGACGCTGGTAGCCGGCCTGGCGAAGGAGTCCGCAGCAGGGACAATGGGCCGATGCGCTGGACCGTGCTCGACTCACCGATCGGCGAGTTCTCCGTGGCCACCGACGGCACGAGCGTCTGCGGCGCCCACTTCGGCCGGGTCGAGGCAGCCACCGGGGAGCCCGACGACGCGCTGTCCCGGCAGGCCGTCGCCGAGCTGCGGGCGTACTTCGCCGGCGACCTGACCGCGTTCACCGTCCCGGTGTCGGCGCCGCGCGGCTCCGATTTCGAGCGGGCGGTGTGGCGGGAGATGACCCGCATTCCGTACGGCGAGACGCTGACGTACGGCGAGGTGGCGCGACTGGTCGGCGATCCCGGGGCGGCACGGGCGGTGGGCGTCGCCTGCAACCGCAACCCGGTGCCGGTGATCGTGCCGTGTCACCGGATCGTCGGCGCGGGCGGCAAGCTGGTCGGCTTCGGCGGTGGGCTGCCCCGCAAGGTCAAGCTGCTGGAACTGGAGGCCGGGGTCGCGCTGCGACACGCCTGGAACGGGCTCTGACGACGCTGCTGCGTCGAGGCTGTCGCCGTACCTGGAGATGTCGACCTGAACGCGGCGAGGGCCGGGTCCGTACGGACCCGGCCCTCGGCCGTGCTGTGCTCAGCGGGTCAGCGCTCGACCTCACCGGCGATGAACTCCTCCACGGCCTGGTGGGCGTCGTGGTCGGCGTACTGCACGGGCGGGGACTTCATGAAGTACGACGAGGCGGACAGGATCGGGCCGCCGATCTTCCGGTCCAGCGCGATCTTCGCGGCGCGGACCGCGTCGATGATGACGCCGGCCGAGTTCGGAGAATCCCACACCTCGAGCTTGAGCTCGGCGTTGAGCGGGGTGTCACCGAACGAGCGGCCCTCCAGGCGGATGTACGCCCACTTGCGGTCGTCCAGCCACGGCACGTGGTCCGACGGGCCGATGTGCACGTCGCTCTTGCTCATCTCGTGCGGGATCTGCGAGGTGACCGACTGGGTCTTCGAGATCTTCTTCGAGACCAGCCGCTTGCGCTCCAGCATGTTCATGAAGTCCATGTTGCCGCCGAAGTTGAGCTGGTACGTGCGCAGCAGCTCGACGCCGCGGTCCTCGAAGAGCTTCGCCAGGGCGCGGTGCACGATGGTGGCGCCGACCTGGCTCTTGATGTCGTCACCGACGATCGGCAGGCCAGCGTCCTCGAACTTCTTCGCCCACTCCGGGTCGGAGGCGATGAAGACCGGCAGGGCGTTGACGAACGCGCAGCCGGCGTCGATCGCTGCCTGGGCGTAGAACTTGGCGGCCTGCTCTGAGCCGACCGGGAGGTAGCAGACGACGACGTCGACCTGCGCGTCGCGCAGCGCCTGCGCCACGTCGACGGGGGTGGCGTCGGACTCCTCGACGATCTCGCGGTAGTACTGGCCCAGACCGTCGAAGGTCGGACCGCGCTGCACGCTGACGCCGGTCGGCGGCACGTCGCAGAGCTTGATGGTGTTGTTCTCGCTGGCGACGATCGCCTCCGCGAGGTCCATGCCCACCTTCTTGGCGTCCACGTCGAACGCCGCGACGAACTCCACGGCGGAGACGTGGTAGTCGCCGAAGGCGACGTGCATGAGACCCGGGACGCGGTCGTTCGGGTCGGCATTCCGGTAGTACTCGACGCCCTGAACCAGGGACGAGGCGCAGTTACCCACACCGACGATGGCGACGCGGACGGAGCCCATAGCGTCTGCCTCCTTCTTTTCTGTCACGGCCGCTCTTTCCTGGTCTCTCCAGGCGGAGGCGGGCTGTTGTCTTCTCGTCGGCCACCGGCCGTCCCGATGTTCGGGACCGTCGGGGCTCGGCCGGAGCGCTCGTTGGCGATGAGCTCCTCCAGCCAGCGGACCTCACGCTCACAGGCGTCAAGGCCGTGGCGCTGCAGTTCCAAGGTGTAAGCGTCGAGGCGCTCGGCCGCCCGGCCCAGCACGTCACGAAGCCCTTCGCGACGTTCCTCGATCTTGCGGCGGCGACCCTCCAGAATGCGCAGTCGGGTCGCCTGGTCGGTCCGGGCGAAGAACGCGAAGTGCACTCCGAAGCCCGTGTCGTCGTACGTCTCGGGCCCGGCCTGTGCGATCAGCTGGGCGAAGCGTTCCTTGCCTTCCGCGGTGATTTTGTAGACCACCCGACCTCGTCGGCTGGTCAGCGCGGGAACCTCCTCGGCGGTGGCGGGTGTCTCGGCGGCTTCGGTGATCCATCCTGCTGCCTGCAACCTGCGCAGGGTCGGATAGAGCGAGCCGTAGCTGATCGCCGCCCGGATCGCGCCGAGTTTGGCGGTCAGCTCCTTGCGCAGCTCGTAGCCGTGCATCGGAGACTCCTGCAGGAGACCGAGGATGGCGAATTCGAGCACTGCGCCATCCCCTCTTTACCCCCGGCGCGGAGCGGTAACCGCCGCGATGTATCGGACCGATACATCGCACGTTAGCGGGTCGAGGATGTCAGGGCAAACCCCCGTTCCGGGATGCTGTCGTCACGGATCGTGACCACGGTCGCCTGGTCGGGCCGGACCGCGTACCCTTCTCCGCATGCGTACGCAGCGCCAGGTCGTCGACTACTCGCTCCAGAAGCGAGCGGTGCTGCGTGAGCTCCTGGCCGGCCGGGTCGGCACGTACGACGTCTGCGACGCGTCGCCATACCTGAAAAACGCCGCCCGGTTCCACGGCGAGCCGACCGACCTGCGCTGTCCCATCTGCCGCAGTGAGAACCTGACACTCGTCCACTACATTTACGGTGACGAGCTCAGGCAGTCCGCCGGCCAGGCCCGGACACTGGCCGAGCTGCCGGTGCTGGCGATGACGCTGCGTGAGTTCCAGGTCTTCGTGGTGGAGGTGTGCCTCGGCTGTGACTGGAACCATCTCGTCGAGCAGTACCTGCTCGGCCGGGACGGTCTCACCAGCGAGGGCGACGGCACCAGCGAGCAGGACGCGGCGGGCGCCGGTGGCGCCGGCCGGCGGAGGCGAGAGGCGCAACGGTGATCTCAGCTGGTTCGACCGGCCCCGGGGCCGTAGACGTTACCCGGGACGGCCGACCGCTCGTTGGTCTGATTGGCCCGATTGATACTGCAATGACCTCGGTGAACCGGCACCCCCGTGCCGGCGTCCCGGGTGAAGCAACTCACGGCAACCCGGTGGCGGCGCAGTCGCGCCCCACCGCGACCGGCAGGGTGTGAGGAATGAACTCGTACGGCGATCCCAGTTCTGCGCGCGGGCGGGCCCAGTACCCGGGCCCGGACGGCGACCCCGGACCGGGCGCGGACGACGCGTACCGCCGATCCGGCGGTGACTCCCGCGGAAGCGGGTGGTCGGCCTCCGAGGCCGCGGCGTCCCCCGGTCGTGCCTCGGTGACACCGCGGGCCGCCGGTGGGCGGGCCTCGGTGGGTGGCTCGGCTGCGGTGCCGCCGCGCGGCGGTGCGGCCGGATCCGCCTCGATGGGTTCGGCTACGCCGGGCCGGGCCGGGCGGGCGTCGGTGTCGCCGGCACCCGGCGTGGCCGCCGGTCGTGCCGGCGCGGGCCGGGCCTCGGTGCCCGTGTCCCCGGCGCCGGGCGCACCGGCCGGTCGGGCCACCGTCGGCGCCGCGTCCGTCGGCGCCGCCTCGGCGGGCCGGGCCAGTGTCGGGTCGGCATCCGTGGGTGGCCGGGCCGCGGTCGCCAGGGCAAGCGTCTCACCGGTCTCCGGCGGCCCGGGTGGCCCCGGCGGCCCTGGCGGGCCGAACGGTCCGGGTCGCGGTGGTCGGGGCGGTCGCGGACCGGGTGACTCGGTCGCGGCGGCCCGGGCGAAGAAGCGCAAGCGGATCAACCTGCTGATCGCCGGGTTCGCGGTCTTCATCATGCTCGCCGGCGTCGGCGTGGTCGGCTTCACCTACTACTCGACCAACGTGGTGCTGCCCGACGAGATCACCCCGCCGCAGGCGACCACGCTGTACGCGTTCGACAACAAGACCCCCATCGCCAAGGTGGGCGATCAGAACCGCACCCTGGTCACCATCGACCAGATTCCGGAGTGGGTGCAGAACGCGGTGGCCGCCGCCGAGGACCGGAACTTCTACCGGCACTCCGGTGTGGACTACAAGGGCATCACCCGGGCCGCCTGGAACAACCTCACCGGCGGCGACAAGCAGGGTGCCTCCACCATCACCCAGCAGTACGCGCGCAACGCGATCGAAAACCTCGACGACGACACCTACGGCCGCAAGGTGAAGGAGGCAATCCTCGCCTCCAAGCTGAACGACGAGTACACCAAGCCGCAGATCATGCAGCACTACCTCAACGTGATCTACTTCGGCCGCGGCGCCTACGGCATCGAGGCGGCGGCGCAGACCTACTTCGGCAAGTCGGTGAAGGTCCTCAAGCCCGACGAGGGCGCGGTGCTCGCCGCCCTGATCAAGCAGCCGGAGGCACAGCCCGGCGGCCACCAGGGGTACGACCCGGCGGTCAACCCGACAGCCGCCCAGGACCGCTGGAACTACGTGATCGAGGGCATGGTCAAGGAGGGTTGGCTGGGCGTTGCCGGCAAGCCGGAGCGGCCCGTCGCGTACCCGAAGAACATCAAGGCCCCGAAGAAGGGCGGCATCGGCGTCGACTTCGGCGTCAACACGCCGTACGGCAACGTGATCAACTACGTCCGGGAAGAGATGCGGGACCGGGGCATCTGCGTCGACAAGGAGACGCAGGTGACCGAGACCAAGCCGCTCTGCACCCAGGCGCTGATGGCCGGCGGTTACCGGATCCGCACCACCATCGACACCAAGATTCAGAAGGCCGCGGTCGAGACGGCCCAGCGCAAGTCCAAGGGCTCCGAGCTGGCTGACCAGAAGTCGAACCTGATGGCCGCGGTGGTCGCGATCGACCCGAAGACCGGTCGGGTGCTCGCCTACTACGGCGGTGACAACGGCACCGGCACCGACTACGCCGGCAAGAACACCGACTCCACCGGAGCGATCAGCGGCGGGCACTCGCCCGGCTCGAGCTTCAAGATCTACACACTGGCGGCCGCGCTCAAGGCCGGCAAGGCGCTCGAGTCCCGATGGAAGGGCAAGGCCTTCACCCCGGAGGGCACCGAGTTCAAGGTCAGCAACGCCGGCGTCGACGACCCCTCCTGCCACGACTCCTGCACCCTGCGAACGTCCACTCTCAAGTCGCTGAACGTGCCGTTCTACTACGTCACCGAGGAGATCGGCGCGGACAAGGTCGTCGACATGGCCAAGCAGGCCGGCGTCACCACCATGTGGCGCACCGACACCAACCCGGCAAAGGCATACGACCTGACCAAGGCCGACCCGAAGGAGATCACCCCGGAGCCGTTCTTCAACGTGGTCGGCTACGGCCAGTACCCGATCACCGTGCTGGACCACGCCAACGGCGTGGCCACCTTCGCCAACGGGGGCGTCTACAACAAGGCGCACTTCCTCTACTCGGTGGAGAAGCAGAACCCGAACACCGGCAAGTGGGAGAAGGTGGCCAAGGGCAGCGAGAAGCTCAACTCGCAGCCGCGCATCGACAAGGACGTGGTGGCCGACGTGACGTCGGTGCTGAAGGACTACCCGGCCGCGGTCAACCACCGCCTCGACGACGGCCGCAAGGCCGCCTCCAAGACCGGTACCTGGGAACTCAAGGGCGACAGCTCCGACAACGGCGACGCCTGGATGATCGGCTACACGCCGCAGTTGGCCACTGCGGTCTGGGTGGGCAACGTGGGGGCCCGGAAGCCACTCCTACTCAAGGACGGCCGTACCAAGGTCAGCGGTGGAAACCTCCCGGGTGACATCTGGGAGCGGTTCATGAACGAGGCGCTGAAGGACAAGGAGAAGGTCGACTTCCCGCCGGCGGCGAACATGGGCGACAAGGAATCCGGCAACGGCGAGGCACCGCCTCCGCCTCCGCCGCCCCCGGGGGGCCTGCCGGGTCTGCCGGGTCAACCGGGTCAGCCAGGTCAGCCCTGTGACCCGCTGACCAACCCGTTCTGCCAGCGCACCGACGGCAACAACGGCGGCAACAACCCGAACGATCCCGGCCGGCCCGGGACAGGCGGCAACGGTGGCGGACTGCTGCCCAGCCTGCCACCGACCAGGGACTGACCCGCACCGCTGCACGACGCCGTCGCCGGCCGGACGACCTGTCCGGCCGGCGGCGGCGTTTCCGTACCCGATCCGCGCGCCGGGACGGGACGCGCACCCCGGTCGTACGGCAGGATGCCTCTTCATGAGCACCCAGTCGACGCCCGGCATCGACGACGCCGGAACCACCGACCACCCGTCCCGCTCCGACGGGTTCGTCCGCGGCATCTCCGGCGTGATCGGCGGGCCGCTGGGCGACCACGCGACGGCACTGAACCGGCCGGCCGGCCAAAAGCGCCGGTTCTGGACCGCCGTCCGGATCGTGCTGGCGTTGACCTGCCTCACGCTTGCTCTGCACTGGGTGCAGAAGTCACCGTGCCAGGACGGCGCCTGGCAGAACAACACCCAGTACACCCGGTTCTGCTACACCGACGTGCTCGCCCTCTACTACGCCGAAGGGCTCAACGAGGGCAAGGTGCCCTACCGCGACCACCCGGTCGAGTACCCAGTGCTGACCGGCTACTTCATGGGGGCGCTGGGCCTGCCGGTGCACGCCCTCGGCGACGGCGACCCGAGCATCAACCAGGGCCAGTGGTTCTACAACCTCAACGCACTGGTGCTGGGCGCCCTCGCGGTGGCCACAGTGGCGGTGATCCTGGCGCTGCGTCGTCGACGACCCTGGGACGCCGCATTGTTCGCGCTCGCCCCGGCGCTGGTGCTCACCGCCACCGTCAACTGGGATCTGCTCGCCATCGGGCTGGCCGCGTTCGGCCTGCTGGCCTGGGCCCGGAAACGACCGGCGGTGGCCGGAGTGCTGCTCGGCCTCGCCGGCGCGGCGAAGCTCTGGCCACTGTTCATCCTCGGTCCGACCCTGGTGCTGGCGCTGCGGGCCGCCCGGCTACGCGCCGCGCTCATCGCGGTTGCCAGCGCCATCGCCGCCCTGGTGCTGGTGAACCTGCACCCCGCGCTGGCGTATCGGGAGAACTGGGACCGGTTCTTCGAGCTGAACAGCACCCGACCCATCGACTGGGGCACGCTCTGGTACATCGGGCGCTACCTCGACGGCAAGGTCGGCGGCGACCCCGCCCGGCTCGGCCCGTTCGAGTGGCTGAACGTCAACATCCCCACCCTCAACACCATCTCGTACGCCCTGTTCGGGCTCGCCTGCCTCGGCGTGGCCGTCCTCGCGCTGCGGGCGCCGCGCCGGCCGCGGCTGGCCCAGCTCGCCTTCCTGGTCGTCGCCGCGTTCCTCATCTTCAGCAAGGTCTGGTCCCAGCAGTTCGTGCTCTGGCTGCTGCCACTCGTGGTGCTGGCCCGCCCGAAGTGGGGCGCCATCCTGGCCTGGCAGTTCGCCGAGGTCTGCTACTTCGTCGCCTTCTACGGCGAACTGCTCGGCGCGGCGACCAGCCGACCGGTCTTCCCGGAGGGCGTGTTCGTGCTGGCCGCCACGTTGCGGCTGACCACTGTGGTGGTGCTCTGCGTGCTGATCGTCCGGGAGATCCTGCACCCCGAGCGGGACGCGGTGCGGGCCACCTACCCGGACGACCCGGACGGCGGCGTGCTCGACGGCGCTCCGGACGCCCCCTGGCTGGACCGCTGGCGCCACCGAGCGACGACCAGTGAACCCTCACGCGAGCCCGCCACCACCACCTGATCCGCAAGGATCCACGCGGCCTGGCGACGTCAGGGTTTGCGGGGGAGCCCGCCCGGCGCAGGGATCAAGCCTGACCGCCCGGAGCCGGGCGGGCTCCCCCGCAAACCCGCCCTCGACGCCAGCCGCATCAGAGCCGGTAGACCACGGCTCCGTCGACCTCCTGCCGACTGACGCCGAGCGCGTCGACCGGCGCGTCGATGGTGATCTCCCAGGGCGTTCCGACGACCTGCCCGCGCAGCAGCACCACCGTGCGGACGCCGAGCGTGCGCAGGTAGTCGACGCTGGTCTGGTCGGGGAACGACTGAGTCACCCGGCGGACGTCGTCGAGCTGGCGCGGGGTGAAGCCGCTGCCGCCGTTCACCACGTCCGGGAACCCGCTGGTGGACCAGAGCATCACGTGCTGGTCCAGGCTCTGGTTGCTGGGCAGCACCAGCAGCGGCCCCTCCACCGTGCGCAGCGCGGCCGGTTGGGTCGGCACCACCGGATGCGGGGTGGTGTTCAGGCCCTCGACGGTGACCAGCAGCAGCGGCAGCAGGGTGGCCAGGCGCAGCCACGGCCCCGGCCAGGACGGGATCCGCTGCGCGGCCAGCTCGCGGACGCGTTCGGTGAGGGCGGTGACCGCGCCCGCAGCGAGCAGGGCGAGCAGCAGCGTGGTCCAGAGCATCAACCGGCTCGGGGTACGCAGCGCGTTCCAGCCGGGTGCGTGCTCGAAGAGCGGGACGTAGGTGAAGCTGCCGTCGAAGAAGCGGGTGCCCATCGCGAAGGCCATGGTCACCAGCACCCCGACGAGCAGCAGCAGTCGGTGACGCAGCCGCCAGACCGAGAAGACAAGCCCGCCGGCGGCCAGCGCGTAGAGCACGAAGCCTGGCAGCAGGGTCATCTCCGGGTGCCACGGCAGCGCCGCTCGGGCGCCCTCGTGCAGCCCACCCCAGATCCGTGACTCCGCGGGCGCGGTCACGAAGCCGGACGCCGGCGGCGAGAAGATGCTGATGTCGCCGATCGTGCGCTCGGCGTACGGGTGCAGCTCGGTCACCTTGAAGTACGGGATCGCCATGAGCAGACCCACCCCGGCGAAGAGCATCCCGCCGACCAGGTTCGCGACGAGCAGCCGGCGGCCGAACGGCAGGGCCTGACCGGTGCGGAGCCGCCGCGCGTAGAAGAGAACGGCCGCGACCAGCACCGCGCCGGCCAGGAAGTACGCGAACGGCAGACCGATGCCGAAGCCGAGGCTCAGTTGCCAGGCCGCCACCAGCCAGCCGGCGTAGACCCAGCCGTCGTGCCGACGCTCGGGCCGGTAGCCGTGCCGCAGCGACCAGCCGTGCCCGCGCGCCAGCATGGCCAGCGCCAGCGGGATCCCGCCGTTGGAGAGCACGTGCAGGTGCCCGGCCTGGGCCAGCAACCACGGCGCGTAGGTGTAGGCGACGCCGGCGACCGCGGCGCCGATCCGGCCCGCGCCGAGCTGCCGGGCCAACGCGTACGCCCCGAGCGTGGCGAGCGCGTGCGCCAGCACGAACATGATGTTGTAGCGCAGCACCGCGTCCTCGGGGCCGCTGCCGAGCATCCCGGCCGGGGCGTAGCCGAGCAGCGTGTCGGAGAACGCGAAGCTCCACAGCTCGGGAAAGAACGTGTTGGACTGCCACAGACGCGCGGGCTCGGTCAGCAGGATGTGCCCGGACCAGGCCATCTGCCAGGCCTGCAGGCTCGGGTCCCAGTAATCCTGCGGAAGGGTGTAGCGCGGGTAGCGCAGCGTCGGCCAGGTCATCAGCACGGCCAACGCCAGCGCGCCGAGGCTCGCCAGGGTCCACTCGTGGATCAGGAACCGGCCGACGGCGCGGGCCGCCCGGCTGAGCCGGGAGGGCACCGGCTCCGGCGCGGAGGCGAACGCCTCCCAGCGCTCGGACCCCACCGACTTCGCCTCACCATCGGTCTTCACCGAACCGTCGGCGTCGCCGGTCTTCTCGCCCTCGGCCTTCTCGCCCTCGGTCGTGTCGCTGCCCTTGGCCGCATTTTCCTTGCGGGTGCCGCCCGTGGTCGCATCGCCCGTCGTCGCGTCGCCCGTGGCCGCATCGTCCTTGGCCGCATCGTCCCTGGCCGCGCTTCCCGTGGCCGCGCCGTCCTTGGCCTCGCTGGGCTCAGGGCCGTCGATCTTTTCGGGACCGGACCCGGGGCCGTCGTTCGTGGGGGTGGCGGCTTTCGCGGCATTGTCCGTGGCGGCGCTGGCCGTCGTACCGTCGCTCCGGACCGGGCGGTCCTTGCCGGCAGCGGCGGTCGTGGTGTCGGAGGCCGTGGCGGCGGTGCGCGCCGCCGGGGTGGGGGCGCCCGCGGCGGCCGGGGTCGCCGGCCGGATCCTGGCGTCCCCGGTGGGGGTGGGCCGGGCGCTCCCGGTCCCGGGCTGTCCGGTGGTCATGCTGCCGTGCTCTCCGTCCCGAGCTGCTGGCGGAGGAAGTCGATGTCGGCGGCCTGGCCGGAGACACCTCCCGGAGTCTCGACGACCATCGGCGCCCCGGCCGCCCGGATCACCGCCACCACCAGCTCCGGGTCGATCGTCCCGCCGCCCAGGTTGTCGTGCCGGTCCTGGCCGGAGTTGAACCCGCCCTTGGAGTTGTTGGCGTGCACCAGGTCGATCCGCCCGGTGATCGCCTTGACCCGGTCGACCAGGCCGAGCAGCTCCTCGCCGCCGGCGTACGCGTGGCAGGTGTCCAGGCAGAAGCCGACCTCGTGGTCGCCGATGGCGTCCCAGAGGCGGGCCAACGCGTCCAGCCGGCGGGCGCACGCGTTGTCGCCGCCGGCGGTGTTTTCGATCAGGACGGGGACGCCGAAGCCGCCGGAGTCGGCCGCATACGCGAATGTCTTGCGCCAGTTGTCGAAGCCCACGGCCAGGTCGTCCCCGGCGTTGACGTGCCCACCGTGGACGATCAGGCCCTTGGCGCCGATCGCGGCGGCCGCGTTCGCGTGCCCGAGCAGCAGCTTGCGGCTGGGGATCCGGATGCGGTTGTTGAGGGTGGCCACGTTGATCACGTATGGCGCGTGCACGTAGAGGTCGACCTCGGCCGCACGCAGCCGCTCGGCGTCCTCCCGAGGCTTGGGCGCCTTCCACCCCTGCGGGTCGGAGAGGAAGAACTGCACGGTGTCGGCGGACCGGGCGGCCGCCTCCGCCAGCGGGTCGGTCGAATCGACGTGGGCTCCGATACGCATGCGAGCGAGCCTACGTCGCGACCCGGACGGGTGGGGCGACCGGCCGGTGCGGTGTCGTCGTCAGTGGCGTCACCGAACGGACCGACGATCGTTGATGGGATGGAGTCGGCGGCCAGCGCCGGTGCCGTCGGTGGCGCGAACGCCGCGTACGGCAGTCGGTGGTCGACGGACCGACAGCGAGGTCACCCCCGCCGCGCGGCCCGGCGTGGCGGGGGCGGCCCTCTCGACACACCGGATCCGGCCGATGAAGAATCTCGGAAATTTGTGCTTTTTCCCCCGACAAGGTACTAGAGCCGTTGTATCGTCAGATAACAACACGATAAAGCTCCGCGGGGCGTCTTCGGTCCAACCTCATCGGTGTGGTCGTTCCTCCCCAGGTCCCACCCAAGGAATGCGGACGGGACGCCCCGCGGCCTCGTTGACGGGGGTCCACCACTGACCGGTGACGGTCGGATGGTGGGCTCCCGTCGGCACGTCCGGGCGCTGGGCCCACCACCACAGGCATGATCGTTCGGACCGGGTATCCTGGTCAGGTTGTCCGCGTCCGGCCGGGTTCCCCCGGTACGTGCGGGCAGCGACGCACGACCTCCTGCCACGGAAGGACCGTGGCCGCTTAGCCCACAGGAGGTGAGCACGTCTTGCGTCATTACGAAGTAATGGTGATCCTCGACCCCAGCCTCGAGGAACGCACCGTCGCCCCGTCGCTCGACACGTACCTGAACGTGATCCGGACCGCGGGTGGCTCGGTTGAGAAGACCGACGTGTGGGGCCGCCGGCGCCTCGCGTACGAGATCAACAAAAAGGCCGAGGGCATCTACGCCGTCGTCGACCTGCAGGCCACGCCTGCCGCGGTGGCCGAGCTGGACCGTCAGCTCCGGCTCAACGAGTCCGTGCTGCGCACCAAGGTCATCCGGCCGGAGATGCGCTAAGCATTCAACCCGGTTCGCCCGGATCAGCCTCCGCGGCTCTGTCATACGGCTCTGCGAGCCTGTACGACGAGACGCTGAGTGCGCGAGGAGATGGTCATGGCAGGAGACACCACCATCACGGTCATCGGCAATCTGACCGATGACCCCGAGTTGCGGTTCACCCCCTCCGGGGCGGCGGTCGCCAAGTTCCGAGTCGCCTCGACGCCCCGTTTCTTGGACAAGGCGTCGGGCGAGTGGAAGGACGGCGAGCCGCTGTTCCTCGCTTGCACCGTCTGGCGGCAGGCCGCCGAGCACGTCGCCGAGTCGCTGCAGCGCGGCGCTCGGGTGATCGTGTCGGGCCGGCTCCGGCAGCGGTCCTACGAGACCCGCGAGGGTGAGAAGCGCACCGTCATCGAGCTTGAGGTCGACGAGATCGGCCCGTCGCTGCGCTACGCCACGGCGAAGGTGCAGAAAATGTCCCGCTCCGGCGGTGGCGGTGGCGGCTTCGGTGGCGGTAGCGGTGGCGGTGGTGGTCAGGGTGGCGGCGGAGGCAACTTCGACGACCCCTGGGCTTCGGCCGCACCCTCTCCCGCGCGTGCCGGTTCGGGCGGCAACTTCGACGAGGAGCCCCCGTTCTAATGGCGCCGAGCGCCCGCGATCGCAAACCAGGAGCACGAGCAATGGCCAAGGCTGCGGCACTTCGCAAGCCGAAGAAGAAGGTGAACCCGCTCGACAAGGACGGGATCACCTACATCGATTACAAGGACACCGCGCTGCTGCGCAAGTTCATCTCCGACCGCGGCAAGATCCGCGCTCGGCGGGTGACCGGCGTGACCTCGCAGCAGCAGCGGCAGATCGCCCGTGCGGTCAAGAACGCCCGTGAGATGGCGCTCCTGCCGTACACGGCCACCACCCGCTGAGAGGAGGCACCGATATGAAGATCATCCTGACTCAGGAAGTGTCCGGCCTCGGTGCCCCGGGCGACATCGTCGAGGTCAAGGACGGCTTCGGCCGTAACTACCTGCTGCCGCAGGGCTTCGCGATCGCCTGGACCAAGGGCGCGGAAAAGCAGGTCACGGTCATCAAGCGGGCCCGCTCGGCTCGTGAGATCCGCGACCTCGACCACGCCAACGAGGTCAAGGGTCAGCTCGAGGGTCTCAAGGTCAACCTGAAGGCGCGCGCCGGCGACGGCGGTCGGCTCTTCGGCTCGGTCACTTCGGCCGAGATCGTCGACGCCGTCAAGTCCTCCGGCGGCCCGGTCCTCGACCGGCGTCGGCTGGAGGTGCCCGGTCACATCAAGTCGACCGGCACCTACCCGGTGAAGATCAAGCTGCACCCCGAGGTGACCGCGTCGTTCAACCTGAACGTCGTTCAGGGCTGACACCAGCGACACCACCACGAGGGCCCGTACCGAGCGATCGGTGCGGGCCCTCGTGCGTACCGTCGTCGGGCCCGCGCCCGGTCAGCCGATCGGCTGACCGGTCACCGCGCTGATCAACACCGTGGAGAGACCCCCGCCCACCACGGCGGCGGCGAGCGCGATGGTGGCCGAGCGCCACGTCGTACCGACCCGGCGCAGCAGCGCCGCCACCACCAGACTGCTCACCAGCGCCAACCCGAAGCGGGGCGAGCCGGCGAGCAGCGACTCCAACGCGCGCGACCGGGGCGAGTCGCACCCACCCCCGCTGATGTCGGTGACGCACCCGGCCGGCGCCTGGCTGTCCAGGGTCAGCAGCCAGACGAAGATCAGCATCGCCGGCACCAGGTAGCAGGCGGCGGTGTACAGCATCGGCCGGACGGACCCACCGGGATCCGGGTCGAGCAGGTCGTCCTCCAGGCGCCGGGCCCAGCCACCCGTGGCCACGGACTCGACGCGCCGGCGCACCGAGGCCACCCCGACCTGCGGTTGCTCCACCCGGCGTCGTGGCCCACCACCACGCGGTACCGGCGCAGCACGCGGCACGGGTGCGCTGCGCGGGCGCGGGGCCGTGTACCCCACCACCGGCGACCGGGGTGCCGACGTCGGCGGATCCGTCCAGCGGGGATCGTCATCGGCCAGCCGGGTGCCGGACCAGAACCGGTCGTCCCGGCTCGGCCAACCCTCCGCCGCTGACCGGTCGGAGCGCGGCGGGACCGTCCGGTTCCACTGGTCGTCCTCGACCGCGGACCGCTCCCACTGGCCGGTGCGGTCGGACAGTTCCCAACCACCGATGCTCTCCGCCTGCGCCCACTGCCCACTCAGGTCCGTGCGGTCCGTATCGGCCACCGGCGGCCACGCGTGCACGCCCGAGGCGTCCCACGGGTCCACCGCAGGCGCGTACGACGGGTCGGGTTCCGGCGTCCGCTCGGAACCGCGCTCCCACGGGTCGATCGCCGGGCGGGTCCAGGACTCCTCCGCCGAACGGCGGCTGCGCCGCGTGGGCCGGGTGGGCCGGTCCGCGTCCCGGCGGGGCGCCGGCTCGGCCGGGGCGGGCTCCAGGTCCCCGCCGGACCAGATCACCTGGGGACGGCCGGCGGGCGCACGGCGGGGGCGGCGGTCCGGGACCGCGCCGGAGACCGGCTCCTCCTCCGCCGAGTCGGCGCGTCGGCGGCCGGCGTACCCCTGCCCCTGTGGGCGGTCGAGCGTCCACTCCCGGGTGTGGTCCGAGTCGGGCGCCGCGCCGATCGCCGGACGCTCCCGCCAACCCGTCTCGCCGACCAGCCGCCGGGTGCTCGTCGTCTCGCTGGCCCGCCGGTCAGCTCCGGAACTTCGCAGCTCGGGCTGGGCCTCGTCGTCATCCGGGGCGGCGTGGCGGCCACCGCCGTCAGCGTGCCGGACGCCCGACTCCAGTGCCCACCGGGGCAGGTAGGCGTCGACCGGCTCGTCCTGCCCCCGGTCCAGTGCACGCCGGCGGCTGGAGGTGCGATAGCGCCCGTCCTCGTCGTACGGGTCGACCGGAAGGGATGGCATGCGCTCACCCCACGAGGCGGTCGGCTGGCGCTCGCGCGGGCTGTCCTCCCCGCGTCCCCAGTCCCGGTAACTCACGGCCGGAGTGTGACCCTTCTGAACCGAAAGCGTAATCCGCTGTCCAGGTGTAGCCGTTCGCTGGAGATAGTACGGGACGATCGTGTCACAGGCCCGACCGAAATATTCTCCTCCACAGGCTGGGGATCACATACCCGCAGGTCAAGGAGGTGCGGCCGGGAATTCCCCAAGCGTTGTCCACAGGCTGTGCACACGCTGCGCACATGCTCGTCCACCGACATCCACAGGTTGTCCCGAGGCTCGTCCACCGGCCTTGTTGAGTCGCTGACCTCGGGGTCCGTATGGTTGGCCCTCGACCGCCGGCGCGATGGCCCCCGATCGACCGGCCCGGTCGGACGGAATTGTCGTACCCCGGCGATAGAGCTGGGACCGGATCCGGCGCAGTGGAGGGGGGACCCGTGTCGGTCACCGACGACATGCGGGCGGAGCCACGCTCGGGCGGCCAGCCGCCTGCGCAGCGCGACGGTCAGTTCGACAAGACCCCGCCCCAGGATGTCGCAGCAGAACAGTGCGTCCTCGGCGGCATGCTGCTGTCCAAGGACGCCATCGCCGACGTCGTCGAGATCCTGAAGACCAACGACTTCTACCGGCCGGTGCACGCCAGCATCTTCGACATCATCCTGGACATCTACGGCCGGGGTGAGCCGGCCGACTCGATCACCGTGGCGGCCGCCCTCGCCAACTCCGGTGACCTGGTACGCATCGGCGGCGCGCCCTACCTGCACACCCTCATCGCCAGCGTGCCCACCGCCGCGAACGCCGCCTACTACGCACGGATCGTCAGCGAGCGGGCGGTGCTGCGCCGGTTGGTCGAGGCCGGCACCAAGATCGTGCAGTTGGGTTACGGCACCGCCCAGGGCGGCAGCCGCGACGTCGACGACGTCGTCGACCTCGCCCAGCAGGCCGTCTACGACGTCACCGAACGCCGGGTCAGCGAGGACTTCGTGGTCCTGGCCGACATGTTGCAGCCGACGCTGGACGAGATCGAGGCGGTGGGCGCGCAGGGCGGGATGATGACCGGCGTCCCGACCGGCTTCACCGACCTGGACCGGCTGCTCAACGGCCTGCACGCGGGCCAGCTCATCATCGTGGCCGGCCGGCCTGGTTTGGGCAAATCGACGGCAAGTATGGACTTTGCCCGAAATGCCGCTATCCGCGCCAACCAGGCGGCCGCCATCTTCTCGCTGGAAATGAGCAAGGTCGAGATCGTCATGCGACTGCTCTCCGCCGAGGCGCGCGTGCCGCTGCACGTGCTGCGCAGCGGGCAGCTCTCCGACGACGACTGGACGAAGCTGGCCCGGTGCATGGGCGAGATCAGCGAGGCACCGCTCTTCGTCGACGACACGCCGAGCATGAACCTGATGGAGATCCGGGCCAAGGCCCGCCGGCTCAAGCAGCGGCACGACCTCAAGATGATCGTGGTCGACTACCTCCAGCTGATGACCTCGCCGAAGCGCACCGAGAGCCGGCAGCAGGAGGTCGCAGACCTCTCCCGTGGCCTCAAGCTGCTGGCCAAGGAGGTTGAGTGCCCGGTCATCGCGGTCAGCCAGCTGAACCGTGGCCCCGAGCAACGCACCGACAAGCGCCCACAGCTGTCCGATTTGCGCGAATCGGGTTGCCTCACTGCGGATACCCGAGTCGTGCGTGCCGATGACAACACCGAGATCACGCTCGGTGAGTTGTTGGCCAACAGCACCAAGGACATTCCGGTCTGGTCACTGGACGAAAGCCTGCGCTACACCCCCCGCACCATGACCCACGTCTTCCCGAGCGGCACTCGCGAGGTGTTCCGTCTGACCCTCGCCTCGGGCAAACAGATCGACGCCACGGCGAACCATCCGTTCCTCGCGTTCGCCGGGTGGGTGCCGCTCGGCGAACTCGCACCTGGAGATCGGATCGCGACGCCACGACATCTGCCACCCCCGATGGCCACCCGGCCGTGGGTCGACGCGGAGGTCGTCATGCTGGCGCATCTGCTGGGTGATGGTTCCTTCGTGCGGCGCCAACCCATTCGATACGCAAGTCGGGACGAGTTGAACCTGCAGGCCGTCACAGAAGCGGCGAAGCACTTCGGGATCGCGGCCGTCCGCGACGACTATGCGGCTGCGAGGGTGACCACCCTTCGGCTGCCTGCGCCCTATCGGCTGGCTCGTGGTCGGCGTAACCCGATCGCGGCGTGGCTGGATGACCTGGGGATCTTCGGCCTGAGGTCCCATGAAAAGTTCATCCCCTCGACCGTCTTCAGCCTGCCCAAGGAGCAGATAACTCTCTTCCTGCGGCACCTGTGGGCCACGGACGGTTCAGTGACCGTCAACAGCTCAGGTCGCGGCGGGCGCGTCTATTTCGCGTCGACGAGCCGACGAATGCTCGAGGACATCTCCCGGCTGCTCCTCAGGTACGGCATCACCGCCCGGCTGAAGATGGTGCCCGCGGTGGGTCACCGGCCGCAGTACACCCTCGACATCTCGGGTCGGGACGATCAACTGCGGTTCCTTCGGGAGATCGGCGTCCATGGGCAGCGGTCGGAAGGCTGCACTTCGCTGCTTGACGCGCTGGAGTCGACACAGAGCAACACCAACGTCGACACCGTGCCTCGCGAGGTGTGGGCCAGGGTGAAGGAGATCCTGGTCGAGCAGGGGATGACCCACCGGGAGTTCGCCAAGGCGATCGGCACTCAATTCTGCGGCAGCACCCTCTGGAAGCGAGCGCCCAGCCGCTCCAGGCTGGCGGCGGTTGCCGCCGTCCTCGACGCAGCCGACCTGGACCTGCACGCGACTAACGACATCTTCTGGGACTCGATCGTCTCCATCGAGTCGATCGGGGAGCAAGAGGTGTTCGACGCGACGGTGCTCGGGAAGCACAACTTCATCGCCAACGGCATCGCCACCCACAACTCGATCGAGCAGGATGCCGACGTGGTCATCCTGCTGCACCGCGACGACTACTACGACAAGGAGTCGCCGCGCGCGGGCGAGGCGGATTTCATCATCGCCAAGCACCGAAATGGCCCGACCGACACCGTGACGGTCGCGGCCCAGCTGCACCTGTCCCGGTTTGTCGACATGGCCATCGTCTGACCGACGCGGGCACCGCCGCTCAGCCGAGCAGCGGGAACCAGCCGGCCGACTCGCCCAGCTCCAACCGGTCCCGGTCGCTGAGCGGGAGACGCCCGGTGGCCTTGAGCAGGAACCTCTCGTCGTCCCAGCCGGTCGGGCGGACCGCGTCGTCGCTCATCAGACCGTCCATGGTCGCCACCGCGACCCGTACCGCCAGTGGGCCGGGTGACGGCGCGCCGGACAGTTCAGGCGTCAGGTCCAGGTGGTGGACGACGGCTTCGGTGGTCAGGGTGGCGAGGAAGTCCGCCACGCGCAGCACGTGCCCCTGGGTGGTCACGTACCCCGTCGGGTCGGCTGCTGCGGCGGCCCGGACCGCCGCCGGGGCGGTCTCCCCCCAGAGCTGGACGATCCCGGTCGGCCGGTCGAACGCGGCGGCCGACCGGCGGACCCACCAGGCGTGTCGGGCGTCGTCACCACCGCCGGACGGGAAGCCGCGCCAGTAGCTCACGTCGTCCACGTCGGCAGGGCCATCGGCGGGACTGGCCAGTGCGACCAGGGCCCGCTGGGCGTCGCCGAGCACGTGCAAGAGCAGGTCCGCGACGAGCCAACCCCGGCAGCGGGTGGGTCGTTGCAGGTCCGCGTCGTCCCGGCCGTCGATTACCGCGGTGATCCCGTCGTACGCCTGGGCCAGCGCCTCGGCCGGCCGGATCGCGCTCATGCGATGCAGCCTCGCACGGACCCTGCCGCCCGCCAACCGTCGGCGACGGTTGGCGGGCGGAGCGCCCGGGCCGACGCGTGGATCGGCCCGGGCGGGATGACGGCCTCGGCTCAGCCGAACATCTCGTCGAGGAAGCCCTTACGCTTCTTCTGCCGGTAGTGGCCGTGGTAGCCGTGGTGCTGTTGGCCGCCGTAGGCCGGAGCCGGCGGGTAGCCGTGGGCGGGCGGGGGCGGCGGGGGGACCGCACCGTAACCGGGCTGGTGTTGCGCCGGGGCGGGCGGCGGCGGGTAGC
Source organism: Micromonospora sp. U21 (assembly GCF_018070045.1). Classification (GTDB taxonomy): domain Bacteria; phylum Actinomycetota; class Actinomycetes; order Mycobacteriales; family Micromonosporaceae; genus Micromonospora. The sequence goes on along the minus strand of NZ_JAGPYK010000011.1, from coordinate 129,095 downwards.
CCCCCGGCTGCTGAGCGGGCTGCGGCGGCGGGCCACCGGCCTGCTGGCGGCTCCAGTTGGCCTCCGCCTCGAAGAGCTTCTCCAGCTCGCCGCGGTCGAGGAAGATGCCTCGACACTCCCCGCACTGGTCGATGACGACGCCGCTGCGCTCGTACTGGCGCATTTCTCCGTGACACTTGGGACAGGTGAGACTCATCATCCGAAGGTACCCGGTCGAGTCACGCGGTCGCCGTAAGCGCCTCGATCACCTCGTCGTCGGACACCTCGTGGAAGTCCTCGTAGTAGACGCTGACCGCACCGAAATCCTGCGGGCGCTGAGCGCAGACGACCTGGTCGGCCTCGGCGGCCAGGAGTTCGTACGCCTCCTGCGCGCCGACCGGCACCGCGACCACCACCCGGCGTGCCCCGAGTCGGCGGACGACCTCGACGGAGGCGCGCGCGGTCGCGCCGGTGGCCAGACCGTCGTCGACGATCACCGCGATCCGTCCGGCGAGGTCCAGCGGCGGACGGCTGCCCCGGTAGAGCCGCTCCCGGCGCTCCAACTCGGCCTCTTCCCGGTGGTTGACCTCGGCGATGTCGTCGCTGCTGAGCCGGCTGGCCACCGCCTCGTTGAGCACCTGCACGCCGCCCGGACCGAGCGCCCCGAAGGCGACCTCCCGGGCCCATGGCATGCCGAGCTTGCGGACCACCAGCACGTCCAGTGGCGCGCCGAGTCGTTCAGCGACGACCCGGGCCACCGGAACGCCGCCGCGGACCAGGCCGAGGACGACGACGTCCGGCTCGCCGATGAGTGCGGTGAGCCGATCGGCGAGCACCTGGCCCGCCTCGGCCCGGTCGCGGTACGTGGTCATGCCTTCAGGTGTACGCCCTGTTGCGTCGTTCTGCCCGACACTTACACCGAAGTGGCCCGACTGGACAGTTGGCCGGGCAGCGGGACGGTCGACGTGTCGGTGGTGCGGTGCAGGGCGGGCGCCCAGGTGAGCATGGCCAGCGGGTACAGCAGGTAGCCGAACCGGGTCGAGGGCATCAGGGCGATCGCGGCGAGCAGCCCGTACCCGCAGATCAGCGCGGTGGCGACGGCGGTGCGGGGCGGGCGGCGGGCGAGTCGGACGGCGATGGCCAGGCCGGCCGCGACCAGGAGCGCGGCGGCGATCAGCCGGCCGGCGGGCAGCGCGGTGGCGATCAGATAGCCGGGGAACGGGGACTGCGCGGGGCTGGTGACCAGGCCGTGCCCGAGCGGGAAGCGCAGCACGTTCTCGGTCAGCGCGTCGCGGTCGACCAGCAGGGCCGGGAGCAGCGCCGCCACGGGCAACCCGATCGCGCCGGCGGCGACCCGGGTCCCGGCCCGTCGGGTCAGCCCCCACACGATCAGGACCAGGGCGACCGGCCAGGCGAACAGCTTCAGCGCGCCGGCAAGCCCCACCGCGAGTCCGGCCCGGCCGGGCCGGTCGGCGGCGGCGAGCGCGAGGGCGAGCAGGCAGAGCGCGAGTACGGGCAGGTCGTCGCCGCCGGTGGCGAGGGTGAGCGCGCAGATCGGCAGGACGGTGGCGGCCTGCACGCCCCGCAGGAGGGTGGCGTCCCGCCGGTCGTCCGTGCCGGCCGGTGCGGCCGGGTGTGCGCGGCGGGCGGCGCGCAGGGCGGCCACGGCCAGGGCGAGCGCCAGCGCGGTGCCCACCGCGAACCAGACCCGGGCATCGGTCCACCAGGCGTCGATCAGGCCTCTGGGCAGGCCGAACATCGCCATGCCGGGCTGGTACGGGGTGTAGCCGAGCAGTTGCTCGCCGGGCGGCAGGGCGGCTATCGCGTCGCGTCCGAGGTACGGCGTGCCGTGCTCCAGCAGGCGGGCCCCGGACTGCTCCACGACCAGCACCTCCTCCTGGGCCCGGTCGGTGCGTCCGGTGGCCCGCTCGACGCTCTGCCAGAGCAGGGGCAGCAGGGCGGTGCTCGCCCAGGCGAATCCGGTGACCGCCCACCGGGCCGGCAGGCCGACCAACCGCGAGGCCGAGCCGCGTCGGCGAAGCAGGAGCTGGACGACCACCGCCATTGCCGCGACCAGGTAGCCGACGGCGGCGACCGCGCCCCAGGCCCGATGCGGCAGCAGCGTCGAGGTGACCGCGGTGATCGCGGCGAAGACGGCCGAGACGGCGTAGAGGCCGAGGTCGAGGGCGAGGCCTCCGGCGGCGGTGTCGAGCGTCCGCCAGCGACGGAGGGCGGTCGGATGGTCGGCGGTCACGTGCGCCAGTCTGGCAGACCGCCCTGCTGGTACCGCCGGTCAGGCGGGGAGGTGGGGAAGACGGTCGGGGCGTGATCGGCCGCTCTGGCGGCGGGTCTGAGTCAACCGGATCACCGCGCCGGCGTCGTGCAGCGGCGGTGCGAGGGTGCCCGGGCGGCCGCCCGAGCCACGCTGCAACGCCGCGAGGAGAGTGCCGGAGGGCATCGGCCGGGCGAACAGGTGCCCCTGGCCGGCGGTGCAACCCAGCTCCCAGAGGGCCCGTCGCTGCGGCTCGCTCTCCACCCCCTCGGCCACCACGTCCAGGTCGAGGCTGCGGCCCAGGTCGAGGGTGGAGCGGATGACGGCGGCAGCCTCCGCCGAACTCTCCATCGTCGTCACGAAGCTGCGGTCGATCTTCAGCTCGTGCACCGGGATCCGGGAGAGCAGGGAGAGCGAGGAGTAGCCGGTGCCGAAGTCGTCCAGCGCCAACCGGACGCCCTCGTCGCGCAGCCGGCTCAGCACCCGGTCCACCACGTCGAGCTGGCTGAGGGTCAGCGTCTCGGTCAACTCCAGCACCAGCCGGTCCGGTGGCAGGTCGTGGGCGCGCAGGCGGGCCAGCACCGAGCCGGGGAAGCGCGCGTCGAGCAGGCTGCGCGGGGACACGTTGACCGCGACCGGGACGTCGAAGCCTGCGTCGCGCCAGCCGGCGGCCGCGATCAACGCCTGGTCGAGGATCGCCTCGGCGAAGGCCGGTAGCAGCCCCGAGCGCTCCACCGCCTCCAGGAACCGCAGCGGATCGATCATGCCGTGGTGGGGGTGGTGCCAGCGGGCCAGCGCCTCCGCGCTGGTCACCTCACCGGTGCCCAGGTCGACGATCGGTTGGAAGTTGACGACGAACTCGTGGTCGGCCACCGCCCGTGGCAGGTCACCCCCGAGGGTGAGCCGCCCGAGGTCGGCGGTGTCCCGGGCCGGGGCGTAGGTGGAGATCCGTTGACCGGCCCGCTTCGCCTGGTACATCGCCACGTCGGCACGGCGCAGCAGCTCCGCCATGCCACCGCTGGCCGGTGCGACGGAGATCCCGCCGCTGGCCTCGACGCTGATCCGCATGCCGTCCAGCTCGAACGGCTCGTGCAACGCGGCGAGCAGTGTCTCCGCCCGGTGCCCGGCGACCGCCGGGGCCGGCAGCCCGCGCAGGAGTACGGCGAACTCGTCGCCGCCGAGACGGGCCACCAGGTCACCGCCCTGGGCGGCGCCGCGCAGGCGTTCGGCCACCTGCACCAGCACCTGGTCGCCGGCGGCGTGCCCGAGCGTGTCGTTGACCTCCTTGAAGTGGTTGAGGTCGATCAGCACCAGCGCGGTCACGCCGTCCGCGTGCCGCCCGCTCAACTGCTCGGTGCCCTTGTCCAGCAGGTGCCGACGGTTGGCCAGGCCGGTCAGCGCGTCGTGCGCGGCCGCGTACGCGTGCTCGTCGGCGGCCCGGGCCAGCTCGGCGTACGCCTGGGCGTTGCGGACCGCCGTGCAGAGGGCGGAGGCGAAGGTGCGCAGGGTGTACTGCTCCCGCTCGGAGAGCTGCACCGGGCCGCGGAAGCGCAGTCGCAGCACGCCGACGTCGACCGAACGGTCGTGTCCCTCGAGCGGCGCGGGGACGACGGTGCCGTCGATGTCGGTGGGTGCGCCGGTCGGGCCGTCGAAGGTGATGCCGCCGGTGCCGCCGCGGACGGTCCGCCCGTTGCGCAGCTCGATCTCGACCTCGTCGGCGGAGAACAACTCGGCGGCCTGGGTGACGGCGGTGGTGAGGACGTTGTCCAGGTCCACCACGTTGAGCGCGTCGGTGGTGCGGGCGAGACGCTGCCACGCCTGCTGCTCGGTGCGGCCCCGGATACGCGCGGAGTAGGCCAGGTGCAGGCTCAACATGAGCGGTGGGACAGCGAGCAGCAATCGCGGGTCCGCCCGGAGGATGAGCAGGGTGCAGAGGGCCACGACGAAGCGGACGCCGAAGCCGGCTAGCCGGAGGTCAAGGTTGTTCAGGAACTGACGGGAGATTCGGGTGCCGGTCGCGAGCGCGATCACCGGGATTGCCAACAGGTCGTCCAGGAGCGCGGCGACCAGGTAGATCGCGCCCAGCAGGGTGACGAGCTCCGCCAGGCCCACCGGTGGCCACTGCCAGTGGACCGCCAGCGCGATGGCGCTCGCTCCACCGGCGACCAGGATGTTCTTGCTGACACCGAACGCCGTCTTGATGACCGCGAGCTTCATGACGGCCGATGCGATGCCGACGCCGGTGCCGGTTGCCAGCACCACCCAGGCGGGTGGGGCCACCGCGAGCCCGATCACGATCGCCGTCTCGATCCAGGTGATGGCGTGCGTGGTCGAACGGATACGGATCGGCACCTTGACGATCGTCCCGAGGGCCGTCATGAACGTCAGCGCGACGAAGGTCGCCCCGTCGCCCACGGAGTCGGGCGGGTGGGCCAGCACGTCGGCGACGGCGATGAGTGTCGGGCCGATGGCCAGTACGACGACGAGACCGACGAGCAACAGCAGTTGTCGATCTGTCCTGGTGGTGTTCTCTGAGGTGACCCGACTCATGAAGCTCCTGTCGTCGCCGACAGTTACATGTTGACGACGGGAGCTTACCGCTGAGTGTCACTCTGATGTCAGTGCCAGTCGCTGCCGCGCATTGCACGCTCCCTCCACTCATCCCAGCCCGGGTTCTGTATCCCCGGGGGTCTTCGTGACGAGAGCCTAAAGCGAACTCGATGCGGTTAGCAGTAATAAATGTCGGTATGCGCAACATCAGTCAAGCTGGAGGGTTTTGTGACGGTGTGTCCATGGCTCCTGAGCGGAGCGCGGTCGACTTGTTCGCCTCTGCAGCTCGCATGTTGCCAATCGCCGTCGGAAGATGTGCGCGGGGCCTGCCCCGACGGTTCCTTCTCAGTCTGACGAGCAGACTCCCCGGCCTCATCCGGAGTTCGGGCTCAGCGTAGATCCGGTCGGATGAATCTGCGCTCCGTGCCTGATTGCCGCTGGTCCTCCAGCTGTGGTGAACGGTGAACGGAGTCATGGCTCAAATTCCGGGCACCGCCAATTCTCGCGGAGTGAGCGTCCGAACACCATGGATTCGGGTTCTGGGTACGTCGAGGTGCGGCTTGCCGAACTCAAGTTGCAGCCCGAAACGCCAAAGCAACAGACGGTGCTCGCGGCACGCCTCGTTTTGCTGTGACCCAACGCCCGCAACTCACAGCGATTATCCGACGTGTGTTCGAATCCGGATTCCGGGAGGGCGCTGAACCGGCAGCGGAATGATTACCCACTGCAATCGATCCGGCCTCACCTCGCCGCACGCCGAGGCTCTGAGGATTGGCCAACTCCAACCTTCTGGCGAGGATGAGCGGTGAACGTTCCAGGTACGCCACGCATTGACCGGCTGGGCAGCCTCGGCGCACCTCCGGGTGTCGCTCATTCCGGACGCCGACCGGTCGTACCGCACCGATAGGCTCACGCCGTGACAGAACCCGTGCAGCTCAGCCACGTCGACCGCGCCGGTGCGGCCCGGATGGTCGACGTCTCCGCCAAGCCGGTGACCGGCCGGCTGGCCGTCGCGGCTGGCCGTCTGCGGACCACACCCGAGGTCGTCGACCTGCTGCACCGCGACGGCCTGCCCAAGGGTGACGCGCTGGCGGTCGGTCGGCTGGCCGGGATCATGGGCGCCAAGCGCACCCCGGAGCTGATCCCGCTCTGCCACCCGATCGCCCTGCACGGCGTCACCGTCGATCTGCGGCTCACCGTCGACACCGTGGAGATCACCGCAACCGCCCGCACCGCGGACCGGACGGGCGTCGAGATGGAGGCACTCACCGCGGTCGCGGTCGCCGGTCTCGCCCTGGTCGACATGGTCAAGGCGGTTGACCCGGCGGCCTCGGTGGAGGCGGTCCGGGTGCTGCGCAAGGAGGGCGGCAAGACCGGCGAGTGGGTCCGACCGGAGGACCGGCCGTGATCCGGGCCCGGGTGATCGTCGCGTCCAACCGGGCCGCGGCCGGCGTCTACGCCGACACCAGCGGTCCGCTGCTCGCCGCCGGGCTGCTCGAGCTGGGCTGCCAGGTCGACGAGCCGGTGGTGGTGCCCGACGGCGAGCCGGTCCGGGCGGCCTTGCAGGAAGCCCTCACCGACGGCATCGAAGTCGTGTTGACCAGCGGCGGCACCGGGGTCACCCCGACGGACCGGACGCCGGACGTGACCCGGGGTCTGCTGGATTACGAGATCCCCGGCATCGCCGAGGCGATCCGCGCGCACAGTCGCGAGCGGGTGCCCACGTCGGTGCTGTCCCGAGGGCTGGCCGGGGTGGCCGGCCGGATGCTGGTGGTCAACCTGCCCGGCTCGACCGGCGGCGCCCGGGACGGGCTGGCCGTGCTCGGGCCGATCCTCGCGCACACCGTCGACCAACTTCGCGGCGGAGACCACTGACCGGTCCGCGCCCAGGCCCGACGGGTGTCGGTCGGTCCCGATAGGCTCGACCGGTGAGCACGGAAACCGCACCAACCGCGGATCGGGTCGCCGCGCCCCCGCCGGCCGGGTGGGAGGAGGCGCGCTCCCGCGTCTACGCGGTCGGCCTGGCCGCCGCGCTTCCCAACCTCGCCCGGCCGCTGATCGACGCTGACGGGCTGACCCTGGCCGAGCCGTTGACCGCCCGTACCGACCTGCCCGCCTTCCCCACCTCCAGCGTGGACGGCTGGGCGGTGCGCGGCGCCGGCCCGTGGCGCGTCGTCGGCCGCGTGCTGGCCGGCAACACACCCGTGCCGCTCACCGAGGACGGCACGACCGTCGAGATCGCGACCGGCGCCATGGTGCCCGAAGGCGCGACCGCCGTGCTGCGTGTCGAGGAGTCCACCACCACCGACGGCCTGGTCCGCGGCACGCCCCGCCAGACGCCGGAGTGGCGGCAACCGGGCGAGGAGGCGTACGCCGACGAGGAACTGCTGCCGGTCGGCACGCCGGTCGACCCGGCGGTGATCGGCCTGGCGGCGTCCTGCGGGCACGACACCCTGCACGTCCGGCGGGCGCCGCGCGCCGCGCTTCTGGTCTTCGGCGACGAGCTGCTCGCCGCAGGTCCGCCCGCGGCCGGCCGGGTCCGGGACGCGCTGGGGCCGGCGGTGCCCGCGTGGCTGCGCCGGTACGGCTGCCAGGTCCGGCCGTCCGACGTGGTCGGCCCCGTGGCCGACACGCTGCCCGCGCACGTGGCGGCCCTGCGCGCCGCGCTGGCCAACGCCGACCTGGTCTGTACCACGGGCGGCACGATGCACGGCCCGGTCGACCACCTGCACCCGGCGCTCGAGGCGCTCGGCGCCGACTACGTGGTCAACACGGTGGCCGTCCGGCCCGGCTTCCCGATGCTGCTGGCCCGGCTGGCCGGCGACGACGGGCGGGTCCGGTTCGTCGCCGGGCTGCCGGGCAACCCGCAGTCCGCCATCGTCGCGCTGGTGTCGCTGGTCGCCCCGCTGCTCGCCGGCCTCCAGGGCCGTCCGATGCCGGTCCTGCCGCACGCCACCTTGGCCGAGGCGGTGCCCGGTCGTGGCGACCACACCCACCTGGCACTGGTCCGACTGGACCGGGCCGCCGGCACCGCGTCCCCGGTGCGGCACGTCGGCTCGGCGATGCTGCGTGGCCTGGCCGGCGCGGACGGGTTCGCGGTCATCCGGCCGGGCACCACCGGCGATCCGGGCGACCGGGTGCCGATCGTGCCACTGCCGCTGCTCCCCGGGGAGCGTGCGTCATGACGGCGCCGGCGCTCACCTTCGGCGAGGTCACCGACCAACCGCTGGATCTGGCCGCGCACGAGGCGGCGGTCGCCGACCGACGGGCCGGCGCGGTGGTCTCCTTCCAGGGCGTGGTCCGCGACCACGACCACGGGCGCCCGGTGGTGAGCCTGGAGTACGAAGGGCACCCGAGTGCCGAGCAGGTGCTACGCGAGGTGGCCGCTGAGATCGCGGCCGAGCCCGACGTCTACGCGGTGGCGGTCTCGCACCGGGTCGGCCCGCTGGCGATCGGTGACGTGGCGCTGGTCGCTGCCGTGAGCACCGCGCACCGCGCGGCGGCCTTCGCGGCCTGCGCCCGTCTGGTGGACGAGGCCAAGGCGCGGCTGCCGATCTGGAAGCGGCAGGTCTTCGGCGACGGCACCGAGGAATGGGTCAACTGCCCCTGACCGCTCAGCGTCGGCCGTTGACCAGCACGGCCCGCGCGAGTCGATCGCCGTAGAACGCCGGCTCGGCGCCCGGGCGCCAGGGCAGCGCGGCCACCAGCACGATCAGCGCGAGCGCGAGCGAGTTCTCCATCAATGCGCCGAAGAGACCGTCCTGATAGTGCGACATCTCGGGCAGCTGGTGCTCGTACGGCCAGATCGGGGAGATCAGGAAGAGCAGGTAGAGCCCGATCGCGGCGATGCCGTGCCGGAACCCGGTCAGCGTCGGGTACCAGATCGGCGGGCGGAGCCCGTTGACCCCGGTCAGGCCCCCGAAGGCCAGGCTCTGGCCGTTGCGATGCGCCAACCCACGGCTCGCCTCCCGGCGGCGCATCGCCGCGTCGGCCAGCACGATGATCGCCGGGATCACCCACACCAGGTGGTGTGTCCAGGAGATCGGACTGATCACGTTGGCGGTCAGGCCGACCAGCGTGAACGCCGTCAGTTCGTCACCGTCGGCGCGGGAACTTGCCGCCCGGGACAGGCCCAGCGCCAGGATCAGCACCGAGAAGGAGAGCCAGAGCAGACCGGGGGTCTCGATCGAGTCGTACAGCCTGGCCAGCAGGCCGGCGAGCGACTGGTTGGGCGTCATGTCCGCCGCGCCGACCCGCTCGGTCTGCCAGAGCACGCTGCCGAAGTAGGCACGTGACTCGTCGCCGACGATCGCGAAGGTCCCCACCGTCACGCCGATCGTGGTGCCGATCGCGGTGGCCGCCACCCGCCACTGCCGGGTGATCAGCAGGTAGGCGATGAACAGCGCGGGGGTGAGCTTGACCGCGGTGGCCAGGCCGATGCCCGCCCCGGCCCAGGCGCCGCCGTAGACGAAGCGCAGCAGGGGGCCGTCGGTCGCGGCGTAGTGGGTGCCCCGGCGGGAACGCCACCGCAGCCCGATCAGGTCGGCCATGATCAGCGCGAACAGCAGGACGTTGACCTGGCCGTATCCGAGGGTCTCCCGGACCGGCTCGATCGCCACCGCGAGCGGCACCGCCAGGGCCACGGTGAACCACAGCGGCCAGGCCAGCCGGTCCACGATGGGGCGGAGCAGCCCCGCCAGCACCAGAGCCAGCGCGGCGATGCTGGCCAGAGCGTTGACCATTCCGGCGGCCTCGATCGGCAACTGCGCCATCGGCAGCATGACCAGCCCGGCGAACGGCGGGTAGGTGAAGCCGAGAGTTGTGCCGGGCGCAATGAACTCGTAGAGATCGTGACCGCTCGCCCACCACACCACCGCGCCGTGGTAGATCTTCATGTCGAAGAAGTTGTACGGCCGCCCGAACGCACCGATGGCGAGCCATGCGGCGTAGGCGACGGCGGCCACGATGGCACCCCGTACGACTGTCCCGCGATCGATCCCACGCGTCACGCGCTGGATTTGGGCGAGGCGGTCCGCCCGTCCACCGACAATCGTCGGCATGGCGTGGCCACCCCCGTACCAAGATCGTCCTACCCGTCCAGGTCCTGCACGGAGCCTAGAACGGCGCCTCACGTCAGTGCCTCCCGCGTTATGCGACCGTGTCCGATCCCACACATGTTTTTGACATTTCCACCGCGTTAACGCCTACCGGGTGGTTCAGGTAATTCGTGGCCTTAGCGGGGGGGTGGGGGTGAGGCAGGAACGCATCGAGGCAGGTCAGCCCGGAAGTCGACGCGCGGTGGAGGCGGACCGGACGGCGATCCGGGCCTCTCGCCGGGCGGTGCGAACGGCCCGCTGCATGGAACGTCGAGAGTGGCCGATGCGATGACCGGTCCGCCACCGCAGACCCGGCTTGCCCCCGGTGTCGGCCGCGGCGAGCAGCAGGCCGCCGAAGAGGCCCAGGTTCTTCAGGGCGTGCACCTGGTTGTTGTTCCGGGCCACCGGGTCGTCGTTGTTCCAGAAGGGATGCCCGGCGATGGTCACCGGCACCAGCGTGCCGGCGAGGACCAGCGCGGCGGGTCGGCTGAACCGCCCGGTGGCCAGCATCAGCCCGGCGCTGACCTGCACCGCGGCGTTGAGCCGGATCAGCGTCTTGGTGTCGGTGGGGAAGTTCGGATGCGCCTTCTGCAGCATCGGCGTGACCTTGTCGGTCACCGGCTTGGCCGCCACCGCCAGCCGGTCCGGGTTGCGGAAGTTGCGGTACCCGCTGACCACGAAAATGCCGCTCAGCATGGCGCGGGCGAGGGAGCGTACGGGCGTCATGGATCAGTCATACCCCGTCACGGCGTTTGCTACCCCGGCAACCGCCGGATCCGGATCGGTGGCCGTACACATCCGCCACGCCGATTCGAGCGACCATCGCTGATGGAACGTCCGTCACGGGTAACGTCGCGCGGGTGACCACGCTGCGGCTACGACCCGAGGGCCCGGCCGACGCCGGCCCGGTCCGTCGGGTGCTGGCTGGCGCGTTCGCCCGGCCCGACGTGGCGACGCCGCCCGAGGTGAGCCTGGTCGACGAGCTGCGCGGCACCGACGCCTGGTTGCCGGAGCTGGCCATGGTCGCCGAGTACGGCGGGGAGGTGGTCGGGTACGCGCTGCTCACCCGGGTGCGGGTGCGACCGGAGCGGGGCAGCGACGCGCCCGCTCTGGCGTTCGGCCCGGTGGCGGTCGCTCCGCACCGGCAGCGACTGGGGCACGGCACGGCGGTGGTGCAGGCCGCTCTGGACGCCGCCACCGAGCTGGGCGAGCGGCTGGTCGTGGTCCTGGGTGATCCCGCCTTCTACCGCCGGTTCGGCTTCGGCCCGGCCAGCGAGCTGGGTGTGAGCAGCCCGTGGGCCGGCCTCGGTGAGCCGTGGCAGGCGCTGGTGCTGCCGCCGTCCACCAGCGAGGAAGGGCCGCCGCCCTGCGGCGAGGTGCTCTTTCCGGTGCCCTGGTCCCGGGTCTGACCGCGCGGGATCGGCGCGCTGCCCGTCAGGCTGGCTGGGTGCGCAGGTACCGGCCGAAGTGCGGCACGGTGAAGGCCACCGTGCCCCGCTCACCGGAGTAGATCAACCCCTTTTTGATCAACGCGTCCCGCGCCGGGGAGAGGCTGGCCGGCTTGCGACCGAGGGCCCGGGCGATCTCCGCGGTGGGCACCGCGGCGTCCATGTCGTCGCGGACCGGGCCCCCGGACTCGCCCTCCACCAGGGACAGCGTGGCCATCGCCCGCATGTACTCGCGCTCCGCGGGGGTCGCGCGCTCGAACCGGGAGCCGAAGAAGCCGACCGCCAGCTCGGCCTCCGCTTCGGGGGCGGCGACCCGGACGTCGGCGGCGGTGATCGGCGAGCGCGGAGCATGGTCCCAGGTCGCCTTCCCGTACGCCTGGACGAAGTAGGGGTAGCCGCCGGACTTCTCGTAGAGGAGGTCGAGCGCCTTCTGCTCGTACTCCACCTCCTCGCGCTCGGCCGGCGCGCAGAGTGCCTGGTCGGCGGCGATCCGGTCGAGCCGGTCGATGCGCTGGTAGCGGAACAGCCGCTCGGAGTACGACTTCGCGGCGCTGAGCACGGCCGGCAGGTGCGGCAGGCCGGCGCCGACGACGATCAGCGGCGCGCCGAGCTGGGACAGCTCGTGGCAGGCGGCGCAGAGCGCCGACACGTCCTCCGGGCCGAGGTCCTGCATCTCGTCGATGAAGACGGCGATGCCGGTGCCCACGTCGCTGGCCACGGCGGCGGCGTCACTGAGCAGCTCGACCAGGTCGATCTCGATGTCGCCGGAGTCGGCGCGACCGCTGGCCGCGGGCACGTCGATTCCGGGCTGCCACCGGTCGCGCAGCTTCGGGGCGGTCCCGCCCCGGCCGGTCGGGGCGGACCGCTGGGCGAACGCCTTGAGGACCCCGAGGAAGGCGTCGATCCGGTCGGGCGCGCGGTGCCGGGGTGCGAGCTCCCGGACCGCCATGTGCAGCGCGGCGGCGACCGGGCGGCGCAGGGACTGATCCGGCCGTGCCTCGATCTTGCCGGTGCCCCAGAGACGGTTGATCGCCTGCGACCGGAGCGTGTTGAGCAGGACGGTCTTGCCGACGCCGCGCAGCCCGGTGAGCATCAGGCTGCGCTCGGGGCGACCTCGGGCGATGCGCTCCAGCACGATGTCGAAGACGTCCAGCTCCCGCCCTCGCCCGGCGAGTTCGGGCGGGCGCTGACCGGCGCCCGGTGCGTACGGGTTGCGGACCGGATCCACGCATCGCACAGTATCGGGCCCTCTAGCTGAGGGGCTAGACATGGATAGATGGGGCTACCGGCGTGTCGGGTCCGTCGACAATAAACTAGGGCTGTCTAGCGTGGATGCTAGACAGCCCTAGTTTTGGCTACCGGTTACCGCTTCCTCAGGCAGAGCACGTAGTCGAACAGGTCTATCGAGTTGTCGTGCACGTAGTTCGCGGTGGCCTGCGGCGCGAGCGTCTCGCACCGGTCCCCGTCGCTCGTCGCCGGAATCCGCAGCAGCACCTGGTAGGTGTTGGGGCCGCACGGCACCTTGCGCAACTCGGCGTCGTCCTCGGTGCCGTCGTTGACCACGCAGTCGCCCTTGGCGAACTCGTCCTGGCTCGGGCTCGGGCTCGGCGCGGTCGAGGTCGGCGCGTCGCTGGGCACCACGGGAGGAACGGCCGGCGCGCTCACCGACGGCGCCGACGCGGCGTTGCTGTCGGCGTCCACGGCCTTCCAGACCGCCCAACCAGCCAGGCCGAGGCACGGGCAGAGCACGAGCAGCACCACCAGCGTGATGATCAGGGCGACCTTCCGGCCGGTGTTCCGCACCGGCGGGGCGGGCGGCATCCCGTACCCGCCAGGCGCCGCCGGGCCCCATTGGGCGCCAGGCTGCCCCGGCTGCCCCGGCGTCGGACCGGCCGGCGGAAATGGACCGGGCGGCGGTGGGTATCCGGCCCCGGAACTGGGCGGCGGTGGGTAACCGACCCCTGGGGTGGGCGGTGGGTAACCCGGGCCCGAGCTCGGCGGCGGACCCCACAGGGGCGCGGTCGGCGGCTCGCCGTCGGCCGGCGGTGGGCCCCACTGCTGCTGGGTCGGGTCGACCGGTGGCGGGCCGTCGGGGCCGGTCGCCGGGCGCTGGTACGGGTCGTCCGGCTGCCCGGCATCCGATGGTCCGTAGGTTGTCATGTCATCCCCAGGGTGGGTGGCCTAGCGCTGCTTGAGGCAGAGGACGAAGTCGAGGGTGTCCAGCTCGCTGTCGAAGAAGTACCAGTTGGTGTACCCCTCCACCTTGGCGCACTTGGCCTCGGCGTCCCGCTCACCGCTGGTCGGGCCGTCGATCCGGCGCAGCACCTCGTACGACTTCGGGGTGCAGCCGCTGATCAGCAGCTTGGGTTTGTCGCCGGCCGCGCCATCGTTGCGGACGCACTGGCCGGCCTTGACGAACCGCGGGTCGGCCGACGACTCCGGCGCTGCGGCGCTCGGTGCCGGCGCGGCCGGGTCGACCGCGTCCGCGCTGGGCTCTCCCGCGGCGGCCGAGCCGGTCGGCGCGGTCACCGGGGCAGGATCGTCCGACCCGCGCAGGAACCAGAACGCCCCGCCACCGGCCGCCACCAGCAGCAGCAGGACGGCCAGCACCGCGATCAGCGGACCTCGGCCGCGCCCACCCGGAGCCGGCGCGGGATCCCCGCCGTACGGGCCGTCGTCGGGCCGGTACGGATCCCCGCCGCCGTACGCCGGGGCCGCTCCGCTCGGCCGGTACGACCCGGCACCATAGGAGCTCTCCGACTCGCCGTAGCGCGTCTCGGGCCCGCCGCCGTAGGGCGCGGCCAGTCCGCTGCCGTAGGGCGTGTCGCCGTAGGGCCCGGGTCGTCCCTGGGGCGCCGAAGGGTACGACTGAACCACCGGCGGGTAGGGCTCGTGCGAGGGCGGGTAGGGCTGCTGGGCCGGCGGGTAGGGCTGCTGAGGCGGCCGTCCGGGCGTCTCGTCGGGTCGTTGCCCACGCCACGGTCCCGGGACGCCGCCACCCGGTGGTCCGTAGTTCGTCATGCCGCCCTCCTGCACAAGTGGTGAGAGGCCGGCCACCAATGCGCGACGCCGACTCCGTGGTCACCGTAGCGTGGTCCACCGATGAGCTCACCTTCACCGAGTGCCGCAGCCCTGGCCACCCGCGGCGCCGGCACTGCGCCGACCCTGATCTGGACCGCGTTGATCGTGGTCTACCTCCTCTGGGGTTCCACCTATCTGGGCATCCGGATCGCCGTGGAGACGCTGCCCCCGTTGACGTCGGCCGCCCTGCGGTTCGCCGTCGCCGCTGCGGTGCTGGCGGCGGTGCTGCGCCTGCGCCGAGGTCCGGGCGCGCTGCGGGTGGAACGCCGACAGCTCGGCTCCGCCGCGTTGGTCGGAGTCCTCCTGCTCGCCGGCGGTAACGGTCTGGTGGTGCTCGCCGAGTCCGGGCCGCCCGGAGTGGCGGTGCCGTCCGGAATCGCGGCGCTGTTGGTGGCGACCGTGCCGTTGCTCGTGGTGCTGCTGCGCTCCGGCACCGGGGACCGACCCCCGGTCTGGACGTTCGCCGGGGTCACCCTCGGCTTCGCCGGTCTGGTCCTGCTGGTGCTGCCCGCCGGCAGCGCGGACGCGGTGCCGCTGGTCGGGGCGTTGACCGTGGTCACGGCGGCCACCTCCTGGTCGGTCGGATCGTTCCTGTCCGGGCGGATCCGGATGCCCGCCGACCCGTTCGTCGCCACGGTGTACGAGATGGTGGCTGGCGCGCTGGTGCTGGCCGTCGTCGCCGCCGGGCGGGGCGAGCTACGCGACTTCCACCCGGCCGAGGTCAGCACCCGGTCCTGGCTGGCTTTGGGCTACCTCATGGTGGCCGGCTCGCTGGTGGCCTTCACCGCGTACGTCTGGCTGCTGCACAACGCGCCGATCTCGCTGGTGGCGACGTACGCCTACGTCAACCCGGCGGTCGCGGTGGCGCTCGGCGCGTTGCTGGTGGCTGAACCGGTCACCCCGCAGGTGCTGCTCGGCGGAGCGGTCATCGTCGCCGGTGTGGCCCTGGTGGTGAGCACGGAACGCCCTCGCCGGCCGAGCGCGGGATCGCGGTCGGGGACCGCGCGCGAGGGCGACCGGCGGTAACCTCCGGCGCATGTCGGCCGTTGCGCTGGTGCCGGTGGCGTTGCTCGGCGTGCTGGTCGGCCTCGCCGTTCCTCCGTCGGCCGGGCTCTTCACCACCCGCCCGGCGCACCTGCCGTCGCCGTCCCGGCCCTGCCGGCGGGTGTGGCTCAGCCCGGCGGTGACGAGCGTGGTGTTCGTCGGGCTCGCCGTCGCACTGGGTGATGACCCGGCGCTGCCGGTCTTCCTCACGGTGGCGGCGGTGGGGCTGGTGCTGGCCGTGGTCGACCTGGCCTGCCTGCGGCTGCCCGACGCGTTGGTCCTGGCCACGGCACTGCTCGCCCTGGGCGGCCTGTCCGGTGCGGCGCTGCTGGCCGGCGACCCCGGGCGGCTGCTCGGCGTGCTGGCCGGCGCGGCGGTCGCCGGCGGGGCGCACGTGCTGCTGGCCCTGTTGCCCGGCTCCCGGTTGGGCTTCGGGGACGTGAAGCTCGCCAGCGTCCTCGGCCTGCCGCTCGGCTGGCTGGGTTGGGACGCCCTGCTGGCCGGGTTGCTCCTGCCGCACCTGCTGCACGGTGGCGTGGTGCTCGGCCTGCTCGCCGCGCGGCGGGTGCGCCGGGACACCCTGCTGCCACTCGGCCCGGCCCTGCTCGCGGGGGCCTGGCTCGCCGTGCTCCTCGGCTGATCCGGCCCGCCGCTGGCCCGCGGCTGGCCTGCCGCTGGGCCACCGCGGACCGTCGCTGGGCCCCGCCCAGCTGCCAATCTCACTCGGGGTGACGCCACCAGCGGCACTCGCCTTGGATAGCGTTATACCTCAGAGTCATAAATATGACTCTGAGGTATAACGCTCATTGGACCTACCCGCCCTGACCGGCGCCGGGCGGATCGTCGCGGGACGTCGGTCGCCGCGCATCGCTGTCGCTGCGGGCCGTCGCCGCGTCGCCGCCTGGCCCGCCGCTGGTGTGGTCAGTGCGAGTCGCAGGTCGCCGTGACGGGAGCGGGGATCGTCAGATGAGGCGGAGCTGGCGGTCCTTCGGTCGGCGCGGCTCGGTTTCGCCGAACCGCTCGAACAGCCCCGGGTCGATCGCTCCGAGGAATGGCGACGGCGCACAGTCGCGCTCGACGCCGTGGCGGGTACGGCGGGCGGCGTGCGTGACGTACAGCCGGTCCTGGGCCCGGGTCAGGCCGACGAAGAGGAGCCGCCGCTCCTCGGCGACCGCGTCCTCATCGGGTGTCGAGCCCGGCCAGCGCAGCGGCAGCAGCCCGTCCTCGGCACCGACCAGGAAGACCACCGGGAACTCGAGGCCCTTCGCGGCGTGCAGCGTGAGCAGGGTGACGGCCTCCGCCCGCGGATCGAGCGCGTCCACCTCCGCGCCGGTGGCCAGCTGTGACAGGAACGTCTCCAGGTCGTCGCCGCACCGCCGGGCCAGCGGGGTGAGCAGATCCACCGCCGAGCGGACGTCCTCGGGACGGCCCGCGCCGGCACCGTCCAGGGTTGGCACGGCGAAGCGCTCGGCGACCACCTGGCCGGCCAGCCGCACCCGGGCGGCGAGCGAGCCGGCCAACCCGTCCGCGTGCCGCAGCTCGCGCGCGATGGCCGCCACCCCGGGCCGGTCCCGCAGCCGGTCGTGTGAGCGTTTCTGGACCGGGATGTTGGCCCGGGTCAGGG
Source organism: Micromonospora sp. U21 (assembly GCF_018070045.1). Lineage (GTDB taxonomy): Bacteria > Actinomycetota > Actinomycetes > Mycobacteriales > Micromonosporaceae > Micromonospora. Next base: position 112,001 of record NZ_JAGPYK010000011.1, on the reverse strand, counting down.
CGTCCACGATCGGTGCGGCCTGCGCGTCGGTGCGGTACAGCACGGCGATGTCGGAGAACGACAGCGAGGTGGACCGGCCGTCGATCCGACCCGAGTCCAGCGACCGGTGGGACAGGCCCCCGACCAGCTCGTCCACGGTACGGACCACGAAGTCGGCTTCCTCGGCGACGGAGGCTGCGGGGTAGCGACCGACCAGCGGTGCCTCCGGATCGAGCCGGGCCGGATCGAGCCGCCGGCCACGGACCAGCGAGGACGGAGCGATGGCCTGTACGGCGGCGGCCAGGATGGGTGCCGAGGAGCGGTAGTTGCGGTTGAGCCGGACCAGCCGGGCGTCGGTGAAGTCCTGGGAGAAGCGCAGGAAGTAGCCGACGTCCGCGCCCCGGAACGAGTAGATCGCCTGGTCCGGGTCGCCGATCGCGCAGAGGTTGCCGTCGGCCGGGCTGAGCAACCGCAGCAGCTCGTACTGCACCGCGTCGACGTCCTGGTACTCGTCGACGAAGATCCACCGCCAGCGGTCCCGGTACCGCCCGACCAGCGCCTGGTCGGCCCGCAGCACCTCCACCGGCAGGCTCACCAGCTCGTCCAGGTCGACCAGATCCTGCTTGCGCAGCAGCGCGGTGTAGCTGGACCGGTCGTTGCCGGCCTCCGACCGGGCCGCCGCCCGCTCGGCGTCGTCGGCGATCCGGAAGTCCACCGGCAGGCCCGCCGCGTCGGCGTTCTCCCGCAGGATGGTCAGCCCCAGCGCGTGGAAGGTGCCCACGGTGACGTCCTCGGCGACCGGCCCGAGCAGGCCGTCGAGGCGGTGCTGCAGCTCCTCGGCGGCCCGGCGGGTGAAGGTGATGGCCAGGCAGTGCTCGGGAAAGACGTTCAGCTCCGCGCAGAGGTATGCGATCCGGTGCGTCAGCGTCCGGGTCTTGCCGGTGCCCGGGCCGGCCACGATCAGCAGCGGGCCGCCGGGCGCGGACGCGGCGACCCGTTGCATCGCGTCCAACCGGTCCAGCAGGCCGGTGCCGACCTCCTCCATGCCCGCGAGCATCGGCTCGAACGGCTCGTGCGGTGACGGCGGCGATGCGATCGGTGGGGCGGGTGGTGGGGCCGTCCTGCGCTTCGGCTCCGCCTTCGCCGCTGCGGGACGCTTGGCCGCCGCCCGAGCTGCCGGCTCCGTGGGTCTACGCTGCGCCGGCACCGGTACGTCGAACAGCGTCTCCTGCGCCGTGCCGGCGCCGGCGCCCAGCTCCGCCGGGTCGAACAGGGTGATCACTCCGTACTCGCCGTCGTAGCCCGGCACGCGGCGCACGTCGCCGCGCCGCAGCCGCCCGACGCCCTCCGCGAGCAGCTCGCCGCCCGCCTGCGCGATGTCGGTCAGCGGCGTCGTGGTCAAGATCTCCAGCTCGGGGCCGAGCGCGGCGAGCAGCTCGTTGAGCCGCCCCTCGACCTTCTTCGACCGGGCGCCCACCCTGTTGATCTCGCCGAGGATCTCGGCCAGCGGCACCAGGTGGGTGACCTCCCGGGCATGCGCCGGCCGGTGCCCCTCCGCGCGGTCAGCCAGCTCCTCGACGCGACTGAGGACGCCCACGGTGAGCGGCTTGCCGCACTCGGGGCAGCGCCCGCCCGCGGCCCGGGTCCGCTCGGGGGACCAGTTGATCCCGCACAGCCGGTGCCCGTCCGCGTGGTACTTGCCCTCCTCCGGGAAGAACTCGATGGTGCCGGCCAGGCCGTCGCCGGTCCGCAGCGCCTCCCGGACGGCGAAGTAGTCCCGCTCGGCGGTCAGCACGGTCGCCTCCCGGCCCAGCGCGGGCGGGGAGTGCGCGTCCGAGTTGGACACCAGTTGGTAGCGGTCCAGGCTGCCGACCCGCCAGTTCATCGCCGGGTCGGAGGAGAGGCCGGTCTCCACGGCGAAGATGTGCTCGGCCAGGTCGGCGTAGCAGTCGGCGATCGCGTCGAAACCGGACTTCGAGCCCAGCGCGGAGAACCACGGCGTCCAGATGTGCGCCGGAACCAGATAGCCGTCCGGGCTCGCCTCCAGGGTGATCTCCAGCAGGTCGCGGGAGTCCAGGCCGAGGATCGGCCGGCCGTCGGAGCCGAGATTGCCGATCCGGCCGAGCGCGGCGTTGAACCGGGCCACCGCGTCCAGGTCAGGCAGGTAGATCAGGTGGTGCACCTTGCGGGTCCGGTCGTCCCGCTTGTAGATGGTGGAGATCTCCACGCTCAGCATGAACCGGACCGGGTCCGCCTCCGCCGTGCTGGCGAGTCGGGGTGGCAGCCGGTGGGCGATGTCCCGCTCCGCCTCCGGGTCGAGCCGGTAGAGCCCCGGCTCGGCCGGGCGCAGCGTCTCCCGTAGGTGGTCGTACCAGGCGGGGTGGGTGAAGTCTCCGGTGCCGAGCAGGGCGATGCCCTTGCGCCGGGCCCACCAGGCGAGGTTCGGCAGGGTGAGATCGCGGCTGCACGCGCGCGAGTACTTCGAGTGGATGTGCAGGTCCGCGACGAATGGCGAGAGGCCACCGGGGGGTACGGCGCTGAACGGGGGCACGCCGCATCCTGTCACGCTCGCCGCGCCGGCCGCCTGCCGCCACGCGCGGACGTGACGTCGGCTATGCCGAGCGCAGCTCGACCAGGGTGATCTGCGGTTCGGCCCCGACCCGCACCGGCGGACCCCAGAAACCGGCGCCGTTGGTCACGTAGACCTTGGTGCCGTCGACCTCGCCGAGCCCACTGACCACCGGCTGTTCGAGTCGGACGGCCAGGTTGAACGGCACTATCTGCCCGCCATGGGTGTGCCCGGACAGTTGCAGGTCGACGCCGTACCGCGCCGCCTCCTTCGCCGCCACCGGCTGATGCGCGAGCAGAACCACCGGTCGGCTCGGGTCGCGGTCACCGAGGGCGGCTGCGAAGTCCGGTCCGGCGGCGAGGCCGATGCCCGTGCCCGAAAGGTCGTTGACGCCGGCCAGGTCGAGCACGCCGCCCCGGGCCTGGATCTCCTGCCGCTGGTTCTGCAGCACCCGCAGGCCGAGCCGGTCCACCTCCTGGACCCACTCCTCGACCCCCGAGTAGTACTCGTGGTTGCCGGTGACGAAGAAGCTGCCGTACCGGGAGCGTAGGTCACGCAGCGGCGCGGCGGCCGACCCCAGCTCGGCGACCGAGCCGTCGACCAGGTCACCGACGACCGCGACCAGGTCCGCGTCGAGGCGGTTGATCGCGGCGACGATGCGCTCGGTGTGCGCCCGGCCGCGCAGCGGGCCGAGGTGGATGTCGGAGACGGTGGCGATGCGCAGGCCGTCCATGCTGCGCGGGAGCTTGCCGAGCGGGATCTGCACCCGGTCCAGCTGCGGCGGGCCGAGCGCGGTGCGTACCCCGTACCCCGTGATGCCGGTGGCGGTGAGGCCGGCGAAGATGGCCGCCCCGCGGGCCAGCAGCAGCCGGCGTGCCGGGTCGTGGTCGGGCGCCCGGACCGCGCTGGCGGCCGGCGGGTCGGTCGGCCCGGCGGCGCCGACCAGCACCGGCTCCGGTGCGGCGGTGGTGGGCTCGGCGGCGATGACCCGGCGGCGCAGCACCAGCCGGGTGACCAGCATCGGCACTTCCAGCACGGCGAGCAGGACCAGCAGGTAGAACATCAGCGCGAGCCAGAGGTAGCCCGGCCAGGCGAGCCAGTAGAGCCCGGCCTGCGTCCCGGTGAGGGTGGTCGGCACGAGCAGCGCCAACACCAGGGCCGCGATCGCGCCGATCCGCCGCCAGCGGCCCGGCGTGGTGGTGTCCCGGACCAGTCGCTTCCACAGGTAGAGGTGGATGAGACCGGTGACCAGCGCCAGGACGGCCACGAACCCCAGAACCGCCAACATCTGTGCGCCTCCCTCAGCCGCCCGCGAACGGGGGCAGGACATCGACCGTGGCCCCGCCTGGCAGGGGTGCCTGACGATCATGACAGGTGACGCCGTCCACGAGGAAACTCGCCACCCGCAGCACGGCGGCCATTCGGTCGCCGTGCCGGTGGGCCAGCTCGACGGCGAGGTCGTCGAGCGATCGGCCGGCGGCGGTGACCTCCTCGGAGCGGCCGGCGGCGGCGCGCGCGCCGGCGAAGTAGCGGATGATGAGTGGCGTCGGGTCCACGGCTCAGCCTCCGATCGCGGACATCGGCCGGGTCGGCTGGAGGAAGGTGGGGTCGTCGATGCCGTGCCCGGCGCGCTTACCCCACATCGCGGTGCGCCAGCGCCGGGCCAGGTCGTCGTCGTCCGCGCCGGCGCGTAGCGCGGCGCGCAGGTCCGACTCCTCGGTGGCGAAGAGGCAGGCACGGACCTGGCCGTCGGCGGTCAGCCGGGTGCGGTCGCAGTCGCCGCAGAAGGGGCGGGTGACGCTGGCGATGACACCGACCCGGGCCGGGCCGCCGTCGACCAACCAGGTCTCCGCCGGCGCCGCGCCGCGTTCGGCCGGGTCGGGGCTGAGGTCGAAGCGGGTAAGCAGGGAGGCGAGGATCTCCTCGGCGGTGACCATCGTGCTGCGGTCCCAGCCGTGCTGGGCGTCCAGTGGCATCTGCTCGATGATCCGCAGCTGGTAGTCGTGGTCGACAGCGAAGCGCAGCAGGGCCGGTGCCTCGTCTTCGTTGACGCCGCGCATCAACACAGAATTGATCTTCACGGGGTTGAGCCCGGCGTCGGCGGCCCCGGCGAGCCCGGCGAGCACCGAGTCCAGCCGGGCGCGGCGGGTGAGCTGGGTGAACCGGTCCGGGTCCAGGGTGTCCAGCGAGACGTTCACCCGGTCGAGGCCGGCCGTGCGCAGGGCCGGGGCGAGCCGGTCCAGGCCGATGCCGTTGGTGGTGAGCGAGATCCGCGGGCGGGGCTCCAGCGCCGCGACCGAGGCGACGATGCCGACCAGCCCGGGTCGGATCAGTGGCTCGCCGCCGGTGAACCGCACCTCGGTCACGCCGAGTCGCTCGACGGCCACCCGGACCAACCGGACGATCTCCGCGTCGGTGAGCAGCTCGGGACCGGCCAGCCAGGGCAGCCCTTCGGCCGGCATGCAGTAGGTGCACCGTAGGTTGCACTTGTCGGTGAGGGACACGCGCAGGTCCCGTGCGACCCGGCCGAACCGGTCGACTAGGACGCCGTCGGTCCGCGGGGCGATGCTCACCTGTCGACCGTAGCGCGCTCGGGCCCGTCCAGGGCGGCACGGGCGTTCTGGACGACCGCATCTCGGTATCCGCCGCCGAACAGCGCGGTGTGCACCAGCAGCAGGTGCAGTTGGTGCAGCGGCACCCGATCGCGCCAGCCGTCGGGGAGCGGCCAGGCCTCCTGATAGGCGGCCAGGACCCGGTCCAGGTATGGAATGCCGCCGAAGAGCGCCAGCTGGGCGAGATCCGTCTCCCGGTGCCCGCCGTGCGCCGCCGGGTCGACCAGCCAGGCCCGGTCGTCGGCGCCCCACAGCACGTTGCCCGGCCACAGGTCGCCGTGGATGCGGGCCGGCGGCTGATCCCCGCCGAACTCGCCGACCCGGCCGATCACCTGCTCGACCAGCGCGGCGTCGTCGCTGCTCAGCGCGCCGCCGTCGACCGAGCGCCGCAGGTAGGGAGCGAGTCGCCGCTGGGCGAACCACGTCGACCAGGGACCGTCGTCGGGGGTGTTGTCCTGCCCGAGCGCCCCGATGAAACCGGGCCAGGTCGCACCGAAGGCCGGTGCGCCGGCCCGGTGGAGGTCGGCCAACTCCCGGCCGAAGCGCTCGGCCGCCGCCGGCGTCGGCTCGCCGGGCTCCACCCAGTCGAGCGCCAGCAGGTCGGGCAACGCCACGATCACGTCGGGTACGGCGACCGCGCCGGCCTCCCGCAGCCAGCGCAACCCGGCCGCCTCGGCGGCGAAGAAGCCCTCCGGCACCGGCCGGCCGGCCCGCTCGGGCCACGACTTGGCGAAGACCGAGTGGCCGTCGTCCAGGGTGAGTCGGGCGGCGGCGCAGATGTCGCCACCGGCGACCGGCGTCTCCCTGATCCGCTGGTGGGTCAGGAACGTCGGCAGGTGTGCCGGGTGCGTGCGCAGATACGCCAGGTCCATCAGCGCACGGTAACCGCTCCCCACGACACAACGGCACCGCCCGAACACATCGGGTCGGCCACCGGTGCCACCGGTTCCTTTCCAGCACCTCGGGATGTGCCTTGACCAGGGACAACACGGGGAGTGACTGTGGATGAGCCGCGTGTCGTCCACAGGGGCGGCGAAGCCGGGCGAGCCCGTCGCAAGCTCGCGGCATGACCTCGACCGAACGCCCCCGGCTCGCCGTCCGCTCACCCGCCGACCTGCTCGCCGCCGTGCCGTACCTGCTCGGCTTCCACCCAGCCGACAGTGTGGTCGCGGTGGCGCTGCGCGGTCGGCGGATCATCTTCGCCGCCCGCGCCGACCTGCCCGACCCGTCAGCCGATCTGGTCGAGCGCGCCCGGCACCTGGCCGGGGTGATCCATCGCCAGGGCGCGGAGGCCGCGACCGTGGTCGGCTACGGGCCGCCCGACCGGGTGACGCCGAGCGTGGACGCGGTGCGCGCCGCCCTGGCCGGGGCCGGGTTGGAGGTGCTGGACGCGCTGCGGGTGACCGACGGTCGGTGGTGGTCCTATCTCTGCGCCGAGCCCGACTGCTGCCCGCCCGAAGGCCGGCGATATGACCCGGCGGCCAACCAGGTGACCGCCTCGGCGGTCTTCGCCGGCCAGGTCGCGCTCCCCGACCGGGCCGCCCTCGTGGCGCAGGTGTCACCGGTGGACGGCCCGGCGCGGGACGCGCTGCGCGCGGCCACCGTCCGGGCCGAGCGGCGACTGACCGAGCTGGTCGAGCGGGCACCCGCGAGCGACCTGCTCGGCGGCCGGGCTCTGCGCTCCGCCGGGGTGGCGGCGGTCCGTGAGGCGCAACGCCGGCAACGGCGCGGCGAACGGCTCGACGACGACGAGGTGGCCTGGCTGAGCCTCCTGCTGACGCACCTGCCGATCCGCGACCACGCCTGGGAACGCACCGACGGTCGGGACCGCGACATCGCCCTCTGGACCGACATGCTGCGCCGGGCCGAGTCGGAGCTGGCGGCCGCACCGGGTGCGCTGCTGGCGTTCGCGGCCTGGCGGGCGGGGCAGGGGGCGCTGGCGGCGGTCGCGCTGGAGCGCACGCTGAGCCTGCACCCCGACTACTCGCTCGCTCGGCTCCTGGACGACCTGCTCCGGCGGGGCGTGCCTCCGTCCGAGCTGGACGGCTGGCCGTCGATCGGTCTGCCCGGCGTGGTCCGCCGCCGCGGGAGGAGCCGACGTGGCCGCCGCTGACCGTCGATCGGGATGTTCGGTGTGGTCCGAACGATGTACCCGTTTCTCCTGTCTGCGGCCGACTCGGCAAAGCAGGCGCCACCGGACAATCATCAGGTGCTCCTACCCAACGAATGCCCCACATGAGCGTCGGACTGCTGTTGTCGCTCGCGGGCCTGGCCCTGGTCGACAGCACCAGCATCGGCACCCTCTTCATCCCGGTCTGGTTGCTGCTCGCGCCCGGGACGGTCAACGCCCGGCGGATCCTCGTCTACCTCGGCACGATCGCCGTCTTCTACTTCGCCGTGGGGCTGTTGCTCGCCGTGGGTGGCAGCCGGCTGGCCGACGTACTCGGCGGGGCGATTGACAACCGGCCGGTGCTCTGGGCGCAGCTCGTCCTGGGGGTCGGGCTGTTCGCGCTCAGCTTCCGGTACGACGGCAAACGACGCCCGCGCGGCGGCGGTGTGCTGCGCTGGCGGGACCGGGTCACCGCCGGCGACTCCTCGGCGCGATGGCTGGTGGGGTTGGCGCTACTCGCCGCGCTCGCGGAGGTGGCGACGATGCTGCCGTACCTCGGCGCGGTCGGCCTGCTGACCACCTCCGGGCTCGGCGCGGCGGAGATCGTGGGGCTGCTCGCCGGCTATTGCCTGGTCATGGTGCTGCCGGCGGTGCTGCTGCTGGGGGCTCGGATGGCGTGGCCGAGTCTGGTCGAGCCGGTGCTGGTCCGGCTCAACGCCTGGATCGTGCGGCACTCCGGCGGCATGCTCGGCTGGATCCTCGGCATCGCCGGGTTCCTGATCGCCCGTGACGCTGCCGTGCGGCTGGACCTGTTCGAGCTGTTCAGCCGCTGAGGAGAGGGGTTTCAGGCCGGCTGCTCGACCATGACCCGGTGCGGGCCGGCGTAGACGTTCATGGTCCGTCCGCGCAGGAAGCCGACCAGCGTCATCCCCGCCTCGTCGGCCAGCTCGGCGGCGAGGGTGCTGGGCGCGGAGACCGCGGCCAGCAGTGGCACCCCGGCCATCCACGCCTTCTGGGTCAGCTCGAAGCTGGCGCGGCCGGAGACCAGCAGCAGGTGCCCGGCCAGCGGCAGCCGCCGTTGCCGCACCGCCCAGCCGATCACCTTGTCCACGGCGTTGTGTCGGCCCACGTCCTCGCGGAGCACCACCAGCTCGCCGGCGGGCGTGAAGAGTCCCGCCGCGTGGAGCCCACCGGTCCGGTCGAAGCCGCGCTGGCCGGCGCGCAGCCGGTCGGGCAGCTCGGCGAGCAGGGCGGCCGGCACGGTGAGCGGGTCCGCCGCCACCGGAAACAGCGAACGGGTGCGGACCGCGTCGATGCTGGCCTTGCCGCAGACCCCGCAGGAGCTGGTCGTGTAGAAGTTCCGGGACGGGTCGGTGGTCGGTTCCGGCACCCCGGGGGCGAGCACCACGTCCACCACGTTGTACGTGTTCGGCGTCTCCGCGCCGGCGCAGAGCTGCGCGGTCTGCACGTCGTCGGTCGACCGGATCAGCCCCTCGGTCAGCAGGAAACCGATGGCCAGGTCCAGGTCGTCCCCGGGGGTGCGCATGGTGACCGCGAGCGGCCGCCGCCGGCCGGGACCGGCCGGGCCCACCCGGATCTCCAGCGGCTCCTCCACCGCCAGGTTGTCCGGCCGGCGGACGGGCCCGCGCCCGTCGGCCGCCGCGTCCAGGTCGATCCGGAGTACGCCCCGTCGGTCAGTCGCCCGTCCCATCCCGCCATCCTGCACCCCGCGTCGGTACGCCCGCACGGCCACCGGGCATTGGCGCCGGCCGTCGAACGGCTGGCGGCACGGCTACCGTGGCCGGATGGGGACGTACGCCGCGGTGGTGCTCGCCGGTGGGGCCGCCCGACGGATGGGCGGGGTGGACAAGCCCGCGCTCCCGGTGGGCGGCCGGTCGATGCGCGACCGGGTGCTGGCGGCTGTCGACGATGCCGCGCCGCGGGTGCTGGTCGGTCCGGCCGGCGCGGTTCCGCCCGGCGTACGGGTGACCCGGGAGGATCCGCCCGGCGGGGGACCGGTCGCCGCAGCGGCGGCCGGGCTGGCGCTGCTCGACCCGGCAACGGACCTGGTCGCGCTGCTCGCCGCCGACCTGCCGCTGCTCAGCCGCGCCGCGATCGGCGAGCTGCTGACCCACCTGGCCCCGCCCTGCCACACCGGGCCGGCCGTCCCGGCGAGCGGTTCCAGCCGCGTCGGGCCGGAGCGGCTATCCGATGGGGCGTGCTTCGTCGACGCGGATGGGCGGCGGCAGTCGCTCTGCGGGGTGTGGCGGGTTGACGCGCTGCGTGCCGGGCTGGACCGGCTGGCGGCCGAGCGGGGCGGTAGCCTCGCCGGGGCTCCGGTCCGGGCGCTGCTGGCCGGCCTCGTCGTGCGCGAGGTGCCCTGGTCCGGTGACGGCCCGCCGCCCTGGTTCGACTGCGACACTGACGAGGACGTACGCCGGGCGGAGGAGTGGGCGCGATGACGGTGATGGACGACTGGGTGACGACGGCCTGTGCCGAGCTGGGCCTGGGCCCGGCCCAGGTGCCCGTGCCGGTGGTGCTGGACCTGGCCCGCGACGTCGCCCACCAGGTGCTGCGACCGGGCGCGCCGGTCACCGCGTACCTGTTGGGGCTGGCGGTGGGCCGGGGCGCCGACCCGGCGGACGCCGCCGCCCGGCTCAGCGCCCTCGCGGCCACCTGGCCGGTCGAGCTGGGCGGCGATCCCGCCGAACCGTCGGCGGTCTGACCGCCGGGCGACCGTCGGGGCGGGGGGTGTGGAGCGCCCGGACCGGGCAGCCTCCGCACCGATGAGAACCGCCGCGGATCCGTGCCGGCCGGTGCGGTTGTCCGATCCCGGTCCGGGCTGATTCGACGTCCGGACGGCGTGGGTAGGGTGATCGTGACGGACGGAGGCGATCATGACGGCTGACCACCCCTCGGCGCCGAACAATGAGCTGCCCGGCGGTACGGCCGAGCCGGCGGAGTCGATCCTGCTCGACGAGCCGAGCACCACGGATCTGCGGGCCAAGGTGACGGAGGCGTGGCGGGAGTTCGCCCGCGCGCTCGCCGTCCGGCTGCGGGAGCTGCCCGCCGGCGCGCACCTCGAGCTGACCCTGGACCCCACCGCCTCCGGCACCGGGGACGCCGTCTACTCGATCAGCGTCGACGTGGCCGGCGACGGCGGGCTCTCCGCCCGGGCGGTCGGCAACGCCGCCCTGCCGGCGGGCTACCGGCTGGATCGCGCCGCGGTGGCGGACATGGTCGCGCTCGGTTGGTCCCCGCCCGGGGTGGTGGCCGGCTCCGGCGGCTCCTTCGGGTTGGACGGCACGACAGCGGAGGCGACCCGGATCGCGGCGCTGCTCTCCCGGACGCTGCGTGACGTCTACGGTGCCCCGCACCCGGCGTTCCTCGTCTACCTGGTGCAGGACGCCGAGGGCGAGCCGCTGACCGTGGAGGCGCTGGGCACCGCGCGTAGCGAGTTCGGTCCGGACGCCGACGTCGAGGCCGACCTGGAGGAGGCACTGGCCGAGGCGGCCGCCGCGCAGGTCGAGCGGGACGACGTGCTCGACCTGGCGGATCGGGTCCGCACCGTGGTCTCCACCATGTTGAAGTCCGACACCGACCGGTTGCAGATCGACTCGGACGGCGACATCACCATCCGCGCCGGTTCGGCGATGGTCTTCGTCCGGGTGCGGGACAACCCGCCCCTGGTGGACGTCTTCTCCCCGGTGCTCACCGAGGTGGAGCCGACCGAGCGGCTCTACGTCAAGCTCTCCGAGCTGACCAACCGGATGCCGATCGGCCGGCTCTACTGCGCCGACGACACCGTCTGGGCGTCCATTCCGGTCTTCGGCCGCAACTTCCAGGCCACCCACCTGATGTTGGCGGTGCAGGTGATGACCGGGCTCGCCGACGAGCTGGACGACCGGTTGCACGGCGAGTTCGGCGGGAAGCGGTTCTTCGGCGAGGGCGACAAGCCGGTCCGGCGCGACGAGTCCGAGCACCGCACCGGCATGTACCTCTGAGCACGGCTTCAGGAGACGACCAGCAGGGTCTTGCCGACTGTCGAGCGGGCCTCGATGGCGGCGTGCGCGTCGGCGGCGCGCTCCAGCGGGAAACGCTGCCCGATCAGGGGCCGCAGCCGGCCGGCCGCCGCCTCCGCCAGCGCCCGACCGGTGTACGCCCGCAGCCGCGCGGGCGGCACGTCCGGCCGGACCAGCGTGACCTGCCGTGTGATGGCGGCCTCCGCCGGCACCGGTGACCACTCGCCGCTGGCCAACCCGAAGCTGACCATGCGGCCACCCGGGGCCAGCAGGCCGAACGCCGTCTGGGCGACCGACCCGCCGACACCGTCGAACACCACGTCGATCCCGCCCACCGCGTCCCGGACCCGGTTCTCCCAGCCCGGCCCGCGGTAGTCGACCGCCAGATCGACACCCAGTCCGGGCAGCAGGTCCACCTTGCGTGGCCCACCGGCCAAGCCGATCACCCGCGCACCGGCCTGGGCCGCGAGCTGCACGAGCAGGCTGCCCACCCCGCCCGCCGCGGCCTCCACCAGTACCCGGTCGCCAGGGCGGACGCCGACCGCCTCGATCAGCATCGTGGCGGTACGTCCGTCGGCCAGCAGCGCGACCGCCGCGTCCAGCGCCAGCCCGGCCGGGACCTCGATCGGCGCGGACGCGTCCACCGCCGCGCGTTCGGCGTATCCGCCGGAGCCGCCCGTGGCGCTGACCACCCGTCGCCCGGTCAGTCCGGGGTCGACGTCCGGCCCGACGGCGGCGATCACCCCGCCGACACCGTTGCCGGGGATGAGCGGTGGGGTGACCCGGAACGGCCCGGGGCGACCGGCGCGCTGCTGCGTCTCGACGAAGGTGATGTTCGCGTACGCGATGTCGATCAGCACCTGGCCGGGGCCGGGCGCCGGGTCGGGTGCCGGGCCGGGCACGAGCACCTCGGGCCCGCCGAATTCACGTAACCAGACCGCTCGCATGGGATCCCCTCGGCCGCGGTGGGCGTGGTGCCCACGCTGTGCCGTCAGTTCATCTGCTCAACCGGGGTTGAGGTCAAGGGCGGGTGGGGCCCGGAAACCCCGAGAACCAGGCCCCACCCGCCGGGGAGGGAGGGTCATGCTGCGGTGGCCGGCCGTCGGGCAGGGGCCACTGCGGTTGGACGCGGCCCCGGTCGCTCCCGTTCCCGTCGGTCGTCCCGTTCCGAATTTCCGACCCGGGCCACCGTTGGCGGCCGAGGCGGATCCGGTCAGCGGGTGGAGGGACCGACGCCGGGGGACTCGACCAGCCGGGAGAGCACGATGGTGCTGCGGGTGGACGTCACGAAGGACTCGGCGCGTAGCCGCTCCAGCGCCGCCTCCAGGTGGGCGATGTCCGCGGCGCGCAGGTGCACCAGTGCGTCCGCCTCGCCGGAGACGGTGTACGCGCCGACCACCTCCGGGTGCCGGCGGGCCGCCACGCCGATCTGTGCCGGGGTGGTCCGGCCGGCACAGAACAGCTCGACGAACGCCTCGGTGGTCCAGCCGACGGCCGCCGGATCAACCACCGCCGTGAATCCCCTGATCACGCCGGTGGCGCGCAACCTGTCGACCCGGCGCTTGACCGCCGGGGCGGAGAGTGACACCCGGGTGCCGATGTCGGCGTACGACGCGCGGGCGTCGGCGACGAGCAACGCAATGATCCGCTGGTCTACCGCGTCTATCTGCAACGTTCCGCCTCTGGGAAGCAATGGTTGTGGCTGTTACCAAAGTTCAACGGTACCTACTCTTGGTGACCGTGAACCAGCAGCGAGTCCCGCGAAAGCGGACATATCTCATGTGCTCGCCCGAGCACTTCGCGGTGGAGTACGCGATCAATCCGTGGATGGACGTGACCACCCCGGTCGACCGGGAACTGGCCGTCAAGCAGTGGGACCGGCTGCGCGAGACGCTGGTCGGCCTCGGCCACGAGGTGCACCTGCTCACCCCCGAGCGTGGCCTGCCCGACATGGTGTACGCCGCCAACGGGGCCTTCATGGTCGACGGCAGTGTCTACGGCGCGCGGTTCAAGCACGAGCAGCGAGCCGCCGAGGCCGCTCTGCACCATGCCTTCCACGAGTCGCAGGGCTGGCGGTTCATCGCCCCGAGCGAGATCAATGAGGGCGAGGGTGACTTCGCGTACGTGCCGGAGGCGCACGGCGGGCTCATCCTGGCCGGGCACGGCTTCCGCACCGAGATCCCGGCGCACGCCGAGGCGCAGGAGGCGCTGGGCCGGCCGGTGGTGTCGCTGCGCCTGATCGACCCGCGCTTCTACCACCTGGACGTGGCGCTCGCCTCCATCGACGACTCGAACATCGTCTACTTCCCCGGCGCGTTCTCCGCGGCCAGCCAGCGGGTGCTCACCCAGCTCTTCCCGGACGCGGTGATCGCCGACGACGAGGACGCGATGGCCTTCGGGCTCAACCTGGTCAGCGACGGCGCGAACGTGGTGCTCAACAGCGAGGCCACCCGGCTGGCAGGCAAGCTCAAGGCCGTCGGCTACACCCCGGTCCCGGTCGAGCTGGCCGAGCTGAAGAAGGGCGGCGGCAGCGTGAAGTGCTGCATCGCCGAACTCCGGCACTGACCGGAACACCGCCCCGTACGGCAGGGGCCGGCCTCCCTTCCGGGAGACCGGCCCCTGACCTTGCTCCTGGTGGCGCTCAGCCCAGCGTGGCCAGCTCGTTGATCAGCACGTTCGACATGACCTGACCGTCGCGCTGCACCTCGCGCAGGTACCACTTCTGCTGCGGGGTGCGCGGCTGGTTGAACTGCCAGATGCCGCGCGGGCTGTCGATCTGGCCGATCTTGCCCAGCGCCAGGTTGACCTGCTGGGGGGTGGGTGACCCACCGGTCAGCTGGATCGCCTGGTCGAGCACCTGCGCCGCGTCGTACGACGCCATGGCGTAGGTGGTCGGGGTGACCTGGTACTTCTTGCGGTAGGCCGAGGCGAAGACCCGGTTGGACGTGTTGTTCAGGTCGGCCGAGTAGTTCAGCGCGGTCTGGATGCCGAGCGCGTCCCTGTCCATGCTCTCCAGCACGGTGCCCTCGGTGAGGAAGCCGGGTGCGTAAACCGGCCCGGAGAACTGGTCACGCAGCTGCTTGATGAACTCCACCGCCGCCGCGCCGGCGTAGAAGCAGACGACCGCGGTCGGCTTCTTGGTCAGCGCCTTGCGGATGTCCGCGACGTACGTGTTCTTCCCCGGGTTGGGGGTGGGGTTGGTGTTGGTCACCGGGTCGGCGATCCGCGGGTCGCTGGCGCCGAACTCCTGCCGGAAGCCGCGCACCACGTCCGGGCTGCCGACGTTCTCCGGCATGATCATCGCGATGCGGCCGTTCGACGGCAGCTGGTCGCGCAGGTAGCGACCCAGCGCCCGGCCGGCCTCGTCCAGCACGTAGGACGTCCGCCAGATGTAGAAGACGCTCTGCAGGCTGCTCGGCGAGGCGTTGGAGCCGATCAGCGGGACCCGGGCCTGCTCCACGGTGTCCCGGATGCCGACCATCACCGCCGAGTTGACCACCCCGGTGAGCGCCAGCGCGCCCTGCTTGAGCAGGTCTTCGACGGCGGCCTTGCCGGTCTTGGCGGTGTCACCCTCGTCGGCAGTCAGCAGCTCCACCGGGTGCCCGCCCAGCCGCTGGTCGTGCAGGTCGAGGAAGAGCTGGAAGCCGTTGGTGATGTCGTCACCGATGCTCTTGAAGCCGCCGGCCTGCGGCGTGATCAGACCGATCTTGATTGGGCCCCGGTCGGCGGTCGACTGGTCGTCGGTGTCGGAGCCGCACGCGGCGGCGAATCCGGTCGTACCGAGCGCGGCCAACAGTTGGAGCGCCCGCCTGCGATTCATCTGCGACACCGAGTTCCTTCCCAGGAGCGTTGCAGGGCAGAACATCGCCCCTCCGGCGTTCTACCTGCTCCGCGACGCTGCGTCAATGGCTAGTGATCATCGTGCAGGGACCGCAACATAACGAGGACCCGGGGCCAGGCCGGGGACTCCGGGTCGATCAGCCCGAAATGCTCGCATCCGGGCAGCTCAACAAGGGAGATATCGGATCCTGCGGCACGCGCCGCCGAGACGAAGGCCCGGCTCATCGTCACCGGCACCTGCTGGTCGGCCGAGCCGTGTATCACTACTGTCCGTGTCCGTATCGGCACCAATGACCGTGGATCGATCGCCGCGTACCGGTCCGGGACCTGCGCCGGACCGCCGCCGAGCAGCGCCGCCACCGCGCCCGAGTCCAGATTCTGCCGGTACGCCTCGGCCAGGTCGGCCACCGGGGCCAGGGCGAGCACGCCGCCCACCGTCGCGGGCGCGGTGGCCGCCGCGTACAGCGCCAGGTGGCCACCGGCGGAGTGACCGATGAGGATCGGGGCGGCGCGCGTCACCCGGCCGGGCAGCGCCTCGGCGGCCAGCCCGGGCAGCTCGGCGACCCCGGTCAGCACGTCGGTCATGGTGCCCGGCCACCCGCCGCCCGGCTGCCCGGTGCGCCGGTACTCCAACTGCGCGACCGGGTGGCCGGCGGCGGCGAGAGCCGCCGCCAGCGGCCCGGTGTGGCGCCGGTCGTACTCGGCCCGCCAGAAGCCGCCGTGCACCACGACGACCAACGGTCGTGCCGGGCCGGCCCCGGCCGGCTGCCGCAGGTCGGCCACCTGGTCGGGGTGGTCGCCGTATGCCACGGTCCGGTCGGGCTCCGGAGCGGGCCGGGTGAGCACGGCGCGCGGGTCGGCAGGCATGGCGCGACGGTAGCGCGCCCCGCCCGGGTGGTTCGGGCCCGGGAGTCGGTCCCGGGCGGCATGGGTTGCGCCCGCTGGGTAAAGATGGACCCCATGACCGAAGCGCACTCCGCTGCACAGAACGACGAGCCCGAAGGCGACGACTCCGGCCACTCCGGCACCGTGGTGGTGGTCGGCCCGGACGGCCGGCCGATCGGCACGGTGCAGACCGAGGAGGGGCAGGGCGAGGACCCGACCCGCCTGGTCGAGCAGCCGGCCAAGGTGATGCGGATCGGCAGCATGATCAAGCAGTTGCTGGAGGAGGTCAAGGCCGCTCCACTGGACGACGCCAG
The DNA here is from genome assembly GCF_018070045.1 of Micromonospora sp. U21. Classification (GTDB taxonomy): domain Bacteria; phylum Actinomycetota; class Actinomycetes; order Mycobacteriales; family Micromonosporaceae; genus Micromonospora. Next base: position 95,670 of record NZ_JAGPYK010000011.1, on the reverse strand, counting down.
CCGCAACCGGATGCGCGAGATCCACGAGCGGTCCATCGTCGAGCTCAAGGACGGCCTCGCGCCCGAGCTGCGCGACGAGTTGGAGCGGATCTCGCTGCCCTTCACGGAGGACAAGGCCCCGAGCGAGAGCGAGCTGCGGATCGCGCACGCCCAGCTCGTCGGCTGGCTGGAGGGTCTGTTCCACGGCATCCAGGCGGCCCTGGTCGCCCAGCAGATGGCTGCCCGGGTCCAGCTGGAGCAGATGCGATCCGGCCGGCAGGCGCTGCCCAGCGGTCCCGGGGGGATCGTGCCCGGGATGCCGGGCATCGGCCAGCCGACCGGTGGCGAGGGGCACAACACCGGTCAGTACCTCTGACCCGGCCGGCTCAGCTCAACCCGAAGACCTTCTCCAGGTACGCCGCCACGCCGTCCTCGGAGTTCGCCGTGGTCACCTCGTCGGCGATCTCCAGGACGGCGCGGTGCGCGTTGGCCACGGCCACACCCCGCCCGGCCCAGGTGAGCATCGGCACGTCGTTGGGCATGTCACCGAAGGCCAGCACGTCCGCCGCGGCCACGCCGAGCCGGTCGCAGTACCAGTCGAGCCCGGCCGCCTTGGTCACCCCGGCCGCGGAGATCTCCACCAGGCCGGAGGACGACGAGTGCGTCGCCTCGGCCACGCCGGCCACCACCGCGCCGACCAGCGCCGCGAACGCGTCCGGGTCCTGCTCGCCGGCCCGCACGAGCAGCTTCACCGCCGGGACGGACAGTAACTCCTCCGGCGTCTCGACCAGCCGGATCGCCTCGTGATCGGCGTCCCAGCGCAGCGGATACAGCTTCTCGTGGCGCATCTCCCGACTGTCCAGGATCTCCACCGCGAAGGCGATCCCGGGCACCTCGGCGCGCAGCCGGCGGGCTACCTCGGCCAGGTGCTGCGGCGCGAGCGGGTCGGCCCGCAGCACCTCGTCCTCGAACGGGTCGTAGACCACGGCGCCGTTGGCGCAGACCGCCGGCAGCGGCTCGGCCAGTTGGTCGTACACCATCTTGAGCCAGCGGACGGGACGGCCGGTGACCAGCACGACCGGCGTGCCGCGCGCGGAGATCCGCGCGAGCACGTCGGCGGTGTGCGGGCTGACGGTGTGGTCGTCGCGGATCAACGTGCCGTCGATGTCGGTGGCGATGAGCCGCGGTGTCTCTCCCATCACCGGGACAGTAGCCGGTCCAGGTACACCGCCACTCCGTCGTCGTCGTTGCGGAGGGTCACCTCGTCGGCGGCGGCACGGACGGCGGGGTGCGCGTTGGCCACCGCCACCCGGGACCAGCCGGCCCACTCGAACATCGGCAGGTCGTTGGGCATGTCACCGAAGACCAGCACGTCGGCGGGGTCGACCCCGAGGGTCTGCGCGACCACCGTCAGCCCCGTCGCCTTGTCCACCCCGGGCGGGCAGATCTCGATGAAGCCGAGCCCGGCCTGGGTGAGTGTGGCGACCTGCGGCGGGACGATCCGGCGGGCCACGGCCAGCAGTTCGTCCACGTGGTGGTCGGCGGTCCGGGCGAAGGCCTTGATCACGTCACAGGAGAGGCACTCCGCGCGGGTGCGCGCCTCGAACCTGTCCTGGTAGGGCCAGCTCGCGTGGTAGTCGCCCCAGAGCGGGGCATCGTGCTCGTCGGAGGCCTCGACCATGACGGTCAGCGGGCCGACCTCGGCCTCCAGGTCGGCGAGCAGCCGGGCCAGCACCTCGCCGGCCAGTCGCTCCTCGCGGAGCACCACCGGGCCGGTCGGGTCGCTCTGGTCGACCACCCACCCGCCGCCGGCCATCACCAGGAAGTCGGCGGCCCGGATGTCGTTGCGGGTCAGCTCGGTCAACCGCGGTCCGCGCCCGGTCGCGCCGACCACCGGAATGCCGGCGGCCCGCACCCGGTCGAGCACCCCGTGGGTGTACGCGGAGACGGTGTCGTCGCTGCGAACCAGCGTCCCGTCAAGGTCGGTCGCGATCAGCTTGGGCAGTCCCGGGCGGGTCATCGTTCCTCCTTCGCCCGCCGCCGTCGCAGCCTGCCGTGCGGTACTGGTGCCGGGACCCGGCGTGACGGCGGGCAGCAACCGTACCTCGCGGAACAGGTCCCAACCATGGTTTCCAGGCGAATCGGGCGCCAACGGGCGGCGCATCGTGGTGCCCATGAATCGCAGGTCAGACGGTGCGGGCAGAGCACCCGACCGCGCTTCCGGCGCGGGTCAGGCCGGGGGTTCGGGGCGGGCGAACGGGACGGCCGAGGTGACGGTCAGGTCGGCCGGCGCGGGCGGGCCGTCCTCGTCGACCGGGTCGCGGTCCCGACGGCGGCGCCAGCCCCGTCCCGCCGCATCGTCCCCGCCCCGGTCGTCCGCCGCCGGCCCGGCCGGTGCGCCGATCGGAGCGGCCGCTGCCAACCGCAGCGCGAGACCGAGCAGCACGCAGGCGGTGAACGCCATCACCAGGCCGCGACCGTACTCGACCCCGAAACCGTCCTGGGGTGAGTAGTAGAGGCTGCGCTGACCGGGGTCGTCGAGCGTGCCCGTGGCGGCGGCCAGCAGCGCCAGCAGGGCACCGGTGAGGGTGAGCCCGGCCAACCGGGCGTTCGGCCGGACAGCCGCCGTGCCCCGCAGCGCCAGCGCGACGGTGCAGACCAGGCCGAGCAGCCCGACCAGGTAACCGACCCCCAGGCCGCCGACCTCGGAAACCCCGACGCGCACCTCGATCGTGCTGTTCCCCTCCGGGCCGCCGTTCGGCAGGGTCATCACCAGCCACTCCCCGACCAGCGACGCGACCCCGGCCACCGCGCCGAGCCCGGCGAGCAGCAGAGGCAGCCTTGGGTCCCGGGTGAGACCGGCCAGGGATCGGCCGAACCGGCGCGGCGGGGTCGGATCGTCGGCACCCCACTCGATCACGGCCGGGCCGTCGGACCGGTCACCTTGCCGGGGGATCGGCAGCTCCTCGGACATCGGCCATCCTTCCGCCGGTCACGGGCCTGCGTCGAATCATGGCACAGCAGACGCGTGGTGATGGGAATCGCAGGGCCGTTGTCCGTGCCGGTCGGTCGCTCCGCGGTCGCCTTTCCGCTAGCGTTCTGGTCATGCCTATCCGTACCGCTTCCGCACAATGGCAGGGCAATCTCACCGAGGGTTCCGGCACCGTCCGCACCGGTAAGGGCGGCCTGTCGGGCACCTACTCCTTCAAGTCGCGCTTCGAGGAGGGCGAGGGCACCAATCCCGAGGAGCTGATTGCCGCCGCGCACTCCGGCTGCTTCTCGATGGCGTTCTCGAAGGCTCTCGCCGACGCCGGCTCGACGCCCACCTCGGTCGAGACCACCGCCAAGGTCCACCTGGACAAGACCGACGCCGGGATGACCGTGACCCGGATCGACCTGGAGACCGTCGGCCAGGTGCCGGGCATCGACGACGCGGAGTTCCAGAAGCTCGCCGAGGCTGCCAAGGCCAACTGCCCGATCTCCCGTCTGCTCTCGCCGGGCGCCGAGATCACCCTCACCGCCCGCCTGGCCTCCTGAGCCGGCCGACCCGTACGCCGCACGTTCACGGACAGGGTCTCCGCCCGTACCCGGGCGGCCGCTCTCTCCGTGAACGCGCGGATCCCGGCCAGGGCCAGCTCATCGCGACCGGTCGGCCGGGACGGGGTCGGGCAGAATGGGTGGGGTGCCGGTGGAGATGACTCGCGAACGCTTCGAGGAGCTGGTCGGCGACGCCCTCGACGAGGTGCCCGAGGAACTGCTCGGCCTGATGAGCAACGTGGTGATCCTGGTCGAGGACGACCCGCCGCCGGGCGAGCCCGACCTGCTGGGCCTCTACGAGGGGCACGCGCTCACCGCCCGGGGCTGGGACTACTCGGGCGTGCTGCCGGACCGGATCTTCATCTACCGCCGCCCGATCCTGCGGATCTGCGACAACGACGAGGACGTCGTCGACGAGGTGGCGGTGACCGTGGTGCACGAGATCGCCCACCACTTCGGCATCGACGACGCGCGGCTGCACGCGCTGGGCTGGGGCTGAGCCCGGCCGGTCGCCGCCTGACCGATCCGCCGCGCCGCTCGGCCGATGGCCCGTGGTTGCCCTGGTCGCCTACCGTCGGTGCAGCGACCGCGACCTTTTCAGGAGGCACCTTTCATGCGCAGCGAGCTGTTCTCCACGGAGAATCTGGAGAAGGAGTCCGCACAGCCCGGCATGCGGCTGCAGAACTCCAAGATGTTGAAGATCGAGCTCAACGGCGAGGCGATGGCCCGGGTCGGGTCGATGGTCGCCTACCAGGGGCAGGTGCAGTTCCAGGCGCTGGGCTCGGGTGGGCTCGGCAAGTTCCTCAAGCAGAAGCTCACCGGCGAGGGTGTCCCGCTGATGAAGGTCTCCGGCCAGGGTGACGTCTTCCTCGCCGAGCTGGCCAAGGACGTGCACATCATCGACCTGGAGCCGGGCGACTCGCTCTCCATCAACGGCTCCAGCGTGCTCGCCTTCGACTCCACCCTCCAGTACGACATCCGAATGGTCGGCGGTGCCGGCATGGCCTCCTCGTCCGGCCTGTTCAACTGCGTGTTCAGCGGGTACGGCCGGATCGCCATCACCACCAGGGGCACCCCGGTGGTGCTGAACGTGGACGCCCCGACGTACGTCGACCCGCAGGCCGCGGTCTGCTGGTCGGCCAACCTCCAGACCGGCTACCACCGGGCCGAGCAGCTCGGCCTCGGCACGCTCCTCGGGCGACGCACCGGCGAGTCCTTCACGATGAGCTTCGCCGGCCAGGGCTTCGTGGTCGTACAGCCCTCCGAGGAGCCGCCGATCATGGGCAGCGGCGCGCAGCAGCAGGAGGGTGGCCTGCTCGGCGGTCTGCTCAGCTGACCACGAGGTGCCGGCGTTCCCGCTCCCGGGTGCGCCGGCGCCGTCCGATCAGCTCAGCTCGCCGCTGCGCAGCCGGGCCAGCCAGGCCGCCGCGTCGGCGTAGTCGACGTCGGAGAGGCCGGCCGGCGCCGGCACCGGCCGCTCGCCCGCCGCGTCCGCCCAGCGGTGCCGGGGGTACGAGCCCAGGAAGCGGACGTCGGCGCAGACCCGACGCAGGCCCTGCAACGCCTCGCCCAGCCGCACGTCGGCCACGTGCCCCGTGCAGTCCAGGAAGAAGACGTACCGGCCCAGCGCCTCGCCGGTCGGGCGGGACTCGATCCGGGTCAGGTTGACCCCTCGCACGGCCAGCTCCATCAGCACCGACAACAGCGCGCCGACCCGGTCATGGGCGATGTAGACCGCGAGCGAGGTGAGGTCGTCGCCGGTCGGCGGCGGGGGCGGCCCCGGGCGGGAGACGAGCACGAACCGGGTCACCGCGTCGGGATGGTCGGCGATCTTGTCGGCGAGCACCGCGAGGCGGTGCCGAGCCGCCCCGATCGGCGCACAGATCGCGGCGTCGTGCTCGCCCGCCCCGGCGCCGGCGGCGGCCGCACCGTTGGAGAGCACGTCGACCACCACCGCGTCGGGCAGGTGGTCGCGCAGCCAGCCCCGGCACTGGGTGGACGCCTGCGGGTGAGCCGCCACGGTGCGGACCGAGGTCAGCGAGGTGCCCGGCCGGGCACCGAGCACGAACTCCACCGGCAGGATCACCTCCCGGGTGATCACCAGCGGCTCGCCCTCGGCCATCTCGTCCAGGGTGACACCGACCGCGCCGCCGATCGAGTTTTCCAGCGGCACCAGCGCGGCGTCGGCGTCCCCGGCCCGGACGCTGTCCAGCGCCTCCCCGACGCTGCGGGCGGGCGTACGGTTGCCGCGCTCGGCGGCGGGAACGGTGCGCAGCGCCTGTTCGGCGAAGGTGCCCTCCGGGCCGAGGTAGACGAAGCGCGTCGGCGGTGTTCCTGGCATGCGGACCAGCCTACGCACCCGGCCCGACGACCGGCCCGGCGTCGCAGGCGAGCGTCCGGATCCCCACCGGACCGGTGGCACGTACCTCGATGGTGCACACGTCGGTGCCGGCGGTGACCAGCTCCGGCGCGGCGGCCCGACCCCGGGTCACGACCTGGAGTTCCTCGTGCCCGGTCACCTCCAGCACGGTGTACTGCCAGTCGGCGGCGCAGAGTGGCCCGGTGCGGACCCGGACCCGGACGTTGTCCGGAAGCACGGCGCCACGGCCGCGCACCAGCTGCACCACCCGCTGCCCGCTCGGTCCGTTCCGGCAGGCCGTCGCGACCAGCCCGGCGTCCGGGGTGGCCGTCGCGGTGCCGACCGGCGGGGTGGCGGGCGGGGTGCTCGGGGTGCCGGTCGGGCCGGGTGCCGTCGGGGCGCCGGTGCCGTTCGGGGGGCCGGACGGGTCCCGCAACTCGGGTGGGGCGCCGCAGCCCGTCAGCACGCCGACGGCGAGTAGCGCGAACGCTGCCCGCAGGACCCGGAGCGTGGGTAGCGCGCGGGTCGCCGGATCGTTGGTCGCCGGTGGGGCGTGGGTCGTCGCCCGCGGTGGGATGGACGCGCGGCGGGGCGGGGTGAACGGCACGGGCCGATCCTCGGGACATCGGAGAACGTCGTCGTGGCCGGGGTGGCCGAGCCCATCGTAGGGGGAGCGGCCGCGTGGGTGAAGCTCAGCCGAGGACGCGGTGCCCGGCACGCTCCAGCGCGGCCGTGCCCTCGGTCAGTCGCACGGCCGGCACCAGCAGGTAGTCGGTATCGAAGGTGGAGAACGTGACCACGCTGACCCGGGCCTCGGTGAGCGGGTCGACAAGCGCGGCCAGGGTGCCGGTGCCGACCGCGTCCACCGGGCTGACGACCCGTAGGCAGCGCCAGACGGTCTCCACCACGGCCTGAGCGGGCGCCCGTTCGGTCGGGCAGATCACCGAGATCCCGTCGGCCGTCCAGCTCACGGTGACCACGTCGGCGCAGCCCAGCCCGCTCGACAACGCGTACGGCAGGGTGGAGCCGGCGGCCAACCGGCACACGGCGTACTCCCCCGGCAGCAGAGCGATATCGAGCATGAGGGCACCTTACGGCCTTGGTGCGGGCCCACCCCAGCATCGCCGCGTGCGGCGAACGACACACTCCGTCGCAGGTCAGACCTCGGAGAAGAAGGTGAGCGAGCCGGCCACGGCACCGTCGGCGAGCACCGGGGTGGAGATCGCGTCCACGGTCGCGTCGGAGCTGTCCGCCGACGCCGCCTGCACCCGGAGCAGACCGCGGGCGAGCCGGCCGGACGAGAGCGCCAGCAGGGGCGGAATCTTGTCGGTCTCGGCCTCGGTCAGCTCGCCCCGGTTGGCGGTGAAGTCCAGCAGACGCAGCCCGCCGTCGAGCAGCGGCCGCCCGATCAGGCCGTCCGGCTCACCCAGGCAGAGCAGCTCGCAGCCGGCCGTGGAGATCGCCACCACCCGGGTTTCGGCGTCGATCAGCAGGCACGGCTCATCGGCCCGGCCGACCGTCGAGGACCACTGGCCGAAGTTGTCGGACTCCGGCTCTGTCGAGACCCGCGCCGTCGGCACGAACACTTCCGAGAGCGAGAGTTCGACGTGGGCCACCGAGCCTCCTATGTACACCGACGGACTGTCCACGCTAGCTGGTCGCCGCCGGAACCACCGAGCGCACCGGGCCGCCGGCCGCGCTGCCTGAGCCGGGGCGGCCAGTGACGGCGCGGGAGCCGGCGGGGTGGACGGGGGACCGGAGCCGCGTGGCGTCGCCGGTGACGTTACCGGCGGTTGGCCGGCTTGTCAGCGGCCGTTCGGCCCTCGTCATACCACCGGTAGTCGGCCGTTGGACGGTACGTGCCGTTCAGCCAGGTGCCGGGGTGCTGCGCGACCCGGGAAAGCTTCTCGGCCGTGGCGGGGCTGATTCGGCTGCCGCCGGCCACGAGGAGCCGGTCCAGCTCCCGGTGGGTGGCCATCAGACAGTCCTTCGGCAGGCCGTAGACGCTGATCACGCCGGAGCCGACGAAGGTCAGCACCGGCGTCACCGGCACGGGCAGCCCCACCGCGGTGGAGAGGGCCTTGCTGGCCCGCTTGGCGTCCCGGCGGGCCTCCGCCACGTACGGCGGTCGCTTGCCGTTGATCTGCACGACGTCCCCCGCGACGAGCACGCGGGCCCGGCCGTGGTCGGCGATGGTCACCGCGAACAGGCCGCTCGGACCGATGGCGAGGAACCCGGCGCGCTCGTCCTGGCCACGGTCGAGCAGGACGTCGGCCACGTCGGTGCGAGGCCACTCGATGACGTGCCAGGCCGGCCCGAGATGGTCGAGCTGGCCCAGGGCCCGTGCTCCGGCCGCCTCCAGCTTCCGGGCGCCCCGCTCGGCGCGACGACGGCGGGCCCATTCGAGCGGTGTCGGACGGACCGGTGCGAGAACCCCCGGCGACTCGACGCGGGGATGGGGCACCGCGACGGGCGGCAGTGCCCGGGCGGTCGGTACGGCTCGTCGTGCGGGAAAGACAGTCATCGCGACCTCCGGCAAAAGGTCCCTCGAAGTTATGTCCCCACTACCCTACGTTGACACTCCCCGTGTTCGGCAAGCCGGAACGCCGGAGTGACTGTGGATGAATGCCATATTCATCCACAGTTCTTTTCTCGGATGCCGCCAAACCCTGCCCTACGCTGCGGGGGTGACCCACTACGTCGACAGCGAAGTCGGCCGGCTCGGCACCGTACTGCTGCACCGGCCCGGCCCCGAACTGGCCCGGCTCACCCCCCGCAACAACGACTCACTCCTGTTCGACGCGATCCCCTGGGTCGGCCGCGCCCAGGAGGAGCACGACGCGTTCGCCGCCGCGCTGCGCGAGCGCGGCGTCGAGGTGCTCTACCTGGCCACCCTGCTGGCCGAGACGTTGGCCGTCGCGGACGCCCGGGCCGAACTCACCGAGCACGTGCTGCGCTCGCGCCGGCTCGGCGACACCCTGCGCGCCCGGGTCGCCGACCACCTCTCCTACCTGGACCCGGTCGCACTGGCCGACGTGCTCACCGCCGGGCTGGCGCACGAGGAACTGCGGATCAGCTCGGAACGGCCGGGCGGTCTGGTCTACACCCTGATGGACCGGCACGACTTCGTCATCGATCCGCTGCCCAACCTGCTCTTCACCCGGGACTCGTCGCTGTGGATCGGCGACCGGGTCGGAGTCACCAGCCTGGCCATGCCGGCCCGCCGCCGGGAGACCACCCTCACCGACGCCATCTACCGCCATCACCCGCGCTTCGCCGGCACCGACTTCGTCTACAACCCGCACCTCGAGCATCTGGAGGGCGGGGACGTGCTTCTGCTCGCCCCCGGGGTGCTGGCGGTCGGGGTGGGTGAGCGGACCACCCCGGCCGGAGCGGAACGCCTCGGCCGGCAGGTCTTCGCCGCCGGGCTGGCCCACACCATCCTGGTGGTGCCGATCGCCCAGGAGCGCGCCACCATGCACCTGGACACCGTCTGCACGATGGTCGACGTGGACGCCGTGCTGATGTATCCGAACGTCGCCAGCACGCTCTCCGCGTACACCGTGATCGCCGGCGCGGACGGCGAGGACCCGCGGGTGGACGGTCCCGCGCCCTTCCTGCGGGCCGCCGCCGACGCGATGGACCTCGACCAGCTCCGGGTCATCGACACCGGGCTCGACCCGGTCACCGCGGAACGCGAGCAGTGGGACGACGGCAACAACACCCTCGCCCTGGCACCCCGGCTCTGCGTCGGCTACGAGCGCAACACCGAGACCAACGCCCAGCTGGAGCGGGCCGGCATCGAGGTGATTCCGATCGCCGGCTCAGAGTTGGGCTCCGGCCGGGGCGGCCCGCGCTGCATGTCCTGCCCGATCACCCGCGACCCGCTGCCCGTCACCGGGTGAGCGGGCCAGCCGCGCTCAGCGCAGGGTGAGCTGGCGACCGAGCAGCCCCTGACGGGCCCGCCGACCGGCGGCGTCCAGCGGGTCGGTGGCGGCGAGTGCCTCGGCGTACCGCTTGGCGAACTGTGCCACCGGGTCCTCCCAGTCGGTCGCCGGAGTCTCCTCCGGCAGGTCCCAGACCGGCACCAGCCGACCGTGCGCGCGGAACATGCCGGCGAACCGGGTCTGCTCGCCGAGCGGCAGCGTGCCAGGCGCGCCGAGCCGGGCCAGCGCGTCGAGGGCGGCGTCCTCGTCGTCCGGCAGCACCCAGCGCACGTGTGCCTTCTCCGGGACCTGGCACCAGTACGCGGCCTTCGCCGCGGTCAGCCGCACCGTGGGGTAGATGGCCGCGTTCGCCCGCTCCAGCGACGCCTGCACGGTCGGGTCGTCGGTGGCGCCGGGGTCGAGCCAGAACTCGAACCCGTCGTGCATGCTGATCTCCAGTGGGCCGTCCACCAGGACGTCCTGCAGCCGGGGGCCGGGGCCGGGCAGCGGCGGCACGGCCACCTGGCCGCCCGCCTCGGTCCGCAACGCGCAGAGCAGCGCCTCGGCCAGGTCCCGGGAGACGTCGCCGGACTGCTGGTGACGTTGCAGACCGATCAGCACCCGGCCATCCGGCTTGCTGATGGCCGGGGCGGCCATCGGCAGCACCGTGGCCAGCGTGACCGGCCGGTCCCCGAACTCCTCGACAAGGGTGGGTGCCAGCCGCAGCGGCGCGGATGCGGCGGGCACCAGCTCGCGCAGCGCGATCCACTCGGGCTCGTCGACCAGCCCTTCGAACGGTCGGGGCACGAAGATGTCCCGCACCTTGTCCCGACGGGGGGCGGTGTCCGCGGCGGCGCGCTGGCTCTTTCGACGCTTGCTCACGGCGTCACAGCCTAGAGGCCCGACCGGCTCGTCGTGGGCGGGACCCGCCCTGAGACGTTGTTCAGCCGGCCGGCACCAGGTCGGGCCGGGGCGCGGGGGCCGGATCGAACTCCGCCCAGACGCGCTGGCCCAGACCGTCCCGCTCGACGCCCCACCGGGTGGCCAGACCGGCGACGATGTGCAGCCCTCGGCCATCCGCCGCGGCGGGGTTGACCGTCCGGATCCGTGGCCCGGTGCCCGCGCCGCCATCGGTCACCCTCAGTTGGACCCGCGGCCCGTCGGCGGAGGGCCGCAACCGCCAGGCCACCCGGACCACACCGCCGGGCAGCGGTCGGGCGTGCCGCACCGCATTGCCCACCAGTTCGGCGAGCACCGCGATCAGGTCCGCGAGGAGCGTCGGGGGTACGACGTCCGCCAGGTCGTCGGCGAGCCGGTGCCGGGCCACCCGTGCTCCGGTGGGATGGTGGGGGACCACGACGCACCATGCGCGTTCCTTCGCTGCCACCGTCGCCTCCACGTCACCCCACCGCCGGTCAACCGCGCGGTAGCCGCACCTCTGCGACCGTACCGCCGCCGGCCCTCGGACGTAGGGATACCCATCCATTCTGCTGTTCAACGATCCGGCGGACGAGATAGAGACCGAGCCCCGCGCCCGGGTAGCCGCGCCGGTCGCCGGACTCGCCCTGCCAGAACCGGTCGAACGCCCGCTCCACGTGCTCCGGGCGGATGCCGATGCCCCGGTCGCTGACCCGGAACGCCACCAGCTGACCGTCGACGGCAGCGGTGATCTCGATCGGCGCGGTCGGCGCCGAGTACTTGCCGGCGTTGGTCGCCAGCTCGGTCAGCACGGTGACCAGGCTGGGCCGGTGGCCGAGTGCCTTGGGCAGGTCGGCCGGGAGGCGGAGCACCAGTCGGTGGCGCAGCTCCGCCGGCAGGTCGACGACCGCGGCGCTCAGCGCCTCACCCAGGTCGAACGGGGTGGGCGGGTCGTCCCCCGGCCCCGATTCGGCCGCTGAGGAGAGCAATCGGTCGACCAGCCGGGCCAGCTCGTTGGCGCGCTGCCCGATCACCCGGGCGGCCTGCCGCCGGTCGGACTCGGTCAACGAATCCCAGTGGTCGGTGAGGGTGTCCGCGTACCCCTTGATCACGGTGACCGGGGTGCGCAGCTCATGGCTGGTCACCGCGACGAACAGCTCGCGGTCGTGGTCCCGGCGCTGCTGGTCGGTGATGTCGCGGAAGGTGACCACCCGTAGCGTGCCCGGGCCGGGCAGCTCGCCGGAGGTGATCCGCAGCCAGCGCCCGTCCGGCAGACGGTGGTCGCGGACCTGGCCGGACGGTGGCAGCGGGAACGGTAGCGGGCGGCTCAGGGCCTGCTCGGCCGTCCGGCCGGTGACCTGGGCGGCGGCCGGGTTCCAGAGTCGGACGTGCCCGTCCCGGTCGACCACGGCCAGCCCGTCGGCGAGCGCCGCCACCACCGGCCCGTCGCCGTGCACGGGCAGGCCGGTTTGGTCGCCGTACATGTGCGCTATGCAGGAGGCGAGGTAGGCGACCACCCCCTGCTGCTCGGCGTCCGGCTCCTCGTCGCCCTGGTAGAGCGCGTGCAGGCTGCCGACGGTGTGACCGCCGATCTCGGCCCGGGAGACGGCCATCCGGCGCAGGCCGCAGCCGGCCAGCTCGTCGGCGAGCTTGCCGCTGAGGTGGGCGACCCGGGCCTGGCGGACCCGGGGGCCGGAGAGCAGGCAGACAGTGTCCGGGTCGTCGGCCGCCAGCGGTCGGCCGAGGATCCACTCCGCCGCCCCTGTTGCGGCGATCACCCGACCACCGGTCGGGCCGAACTCGGCGAACGCCATGCCGGCCGCGCCGAGCGCCGGCTGGGCCACCCGGAGCAGCTGGGTGAGGACCGGCAGGCCGGCGTCGCCAGAGTTGATCATCTCGATCACGACGGTGTGGCCGGCGATGAGAGCGGGGAAGTCGATACGCTCCGGCATGTGCCGAGTGTGCCCCGCCGACCCGGATTTCGGCACCCCTGCCGGGTCGGTGCCGGTCAGCGATCCAGCCGGGCCAGGGCGTGTGCGGGCCGATCGGTGATGATCCCGTCCACCTCGGCGGCCAGGACCAGCTCCAAATCCGTCGGGTCGTTGACCGTCCAGACGTACACCTCGTTGCCGGCCGCACGCAGCGCGGGCAGCAGTTGCGGGCGAGCCCGGACCAGGCCGATGCCCGGCCCGGCGATGCGGGTACCGAACGGCAGCCGGCCCAGGGAGAGCCAGCGCGGCAGCACCTCCAGCAACAGCACCGTGGGCAGCGTCGGGGCCAGCTCGCGGACCCGCCGGACCGCCAGCGGCGAGAACGACATGACGGTGACCTGGACCGGGTCGTCCGGCGCCGGGTCGGCCAGCCCGTACCGGCGCAGCAGGTTGACCAGCCGCCGCTCCACGTTCGAGCCGTAACGCGACGGGTGCTTCGTCTCCACCAGCAGCCGGACCGGGCGGCCGGCGGCCAGCACCGCGTCCAGCAGCCGGGCCAGGGTCAGCAGCCGGGTGTGCGACTCGTCGGGCGGCACGTCACCGCTCGGCGCGCTGGCGGGATGCCACGAGCCGAAGTCCAGCATCTCCAGCTCGGCGAGCGTACGCGCGCTGACCAGGCCGCGACCGTTGCTGGTGCGGTCCAGTCGCCGGTCGTGCACGCAGACCAGGTGCCCGTCCCGGGTCAACCGGACGTCGCACTCCAGACCGTCGGCGCCCTCGTCGAGGGCACGCAGGTAGGCGGCGAGGGTGTGCTCCGGAAGGTCGTACGAGGCGCCGCGGTGCGCGAAGACCAGAGGTCCGCCCATCCCGGCCGCCTTCAGATGACCTGGCCGGGCTGCCCGTTGGCGTCGACCACCGGGCGGCCGACGGCGGCCCACTGGCGCATCCCGCCGTCGGCGTTGCGCACCTGCTCCCAGCCGTTGTTCACCAGGTAGGCGACGACCTGGGCGGAACGCCCGCCGGAGCGGCAGATGACCGCCACGTCCCGGTCGGTCGGCACCTCGGCCAGCCGCGCCGGCAGCTCCATCATCGGCAGGTGGTGGGCGCGGGGAGCGTGGCCGGCCGCCCACTCATCGTCTTCCCGCACATCCAGCAGGTAGGTGTCGTCGGCGATCTCGGTCACGGGCACGGTGGGAACCTGGGGTCCGAACACAGGTACCAACACTAGATCCTCATCGGCAGGATCGGCATCGACCCGGCCGTCGGCACCATCACAACCGGGTCACCCACCGTGGGTTGGCCTGAACCCAGGCCGGCACCCTGGTGCCGCGTACGGCCTCGAAGAGCCCGTTGCCGCCGTTGTCCAGCACCACGTACGAGACCTCGCCGATGGTCTGCGGGGACGAGGGCACCTGGACGCCCCGCAACCCGTCGGCCGGCAGCGCGTGCAGCGCGAGGAGCAGGTCCTCCAGGGGTACGCCGTTGGTGTCGACGGTCAACGAGCCGCCGACCGCCCGGAGGACCTGGTCCAGCTTGACCGGGTTGCTGCGCAGGTCGGCCTGGCTGGTGCGCTCCAGCATCGCCCGGAGCAGTTGCTGCTGGTGGTGCTGCCGGTCGTAGTCCCCGCCGGGCAGGCCGTAGCGCTGCCGCACGTAGTCCAGCGCCTCCGCTCCGTCCATCTGCTGGCAGCCGGTGGGGAAGACCCGGTTGGTGTGGATCGAGCGGACCTCGGTGTCCACGCACATCTGCACCCCACCGAGCAGGTCGATCACCTTCCGGAAGCCGGAGAAGTCGATCAGCGCGGCTCCGTCGAACCGGATACCGGTGAGTCGGGTCAGGGTGGCGGAGAGCAACCGCGTGCCGGCCTGCCCGCCGCCGCCGTGCTCGTACGCCGCATTGATCTTGTCCTGGCCGCCGGCGAAACCGTTCGTCGGCGGGATGGCGACCAGCAGGTCACGCGGGATGGAGACCAGGTACGCCTCCCGGTGCCCGGCGGGCACGTGCACGATGAGGATGGTGTCCGAGCGTTGGTCGGGCCCGGTGTCGCCGGGGCGGCGGTCGGAGCCGACCAGCAGGTAGTTGAGCGGCCCGTCCAGGTCGGTCCGATCGGTGCGGGCGTCGAGGTCGAGCAGTATCTCCTTGGCCACCGCGCGGTCGTACCGGTGGCTGAGCGTCTTGAGCCCGACCACGGCGAGCCCGGCCAGCAGGACGAGGGCCAGGCCGATGCCGAGCAGGATCCGCGAGCCACGGGCGCGGCGCGGACGGGCGGCTCGGGCCTCGTCAACCCGGTCCGCCGCGTTCCGCCCCGACCTGGACGTGACCGCCTCCCCGCAGCCGGTACCTGAAACTTGCTCACGTCAGGCTACGGGCAGTGACGGGGCGGTCGCCGGCTTTCCGGGACCTTCGGCCGACGGCCGCCTGCGGGCGACCTGGATCAGCCCCAGCCGTCACTTACGGCTGGACATCATCTCGGGGTGGGCGAAGACGAATTCGGCCAACTTGTCCTGCTTCATCGCCTGGAACATCTCCAACGTCTCGGCGTTCAACGCCTCGCGCTTGTTGGCGTTGCCGTTGAAGGTGCCGTTGTTGGTCTTGAGCATGGTCAGGTCGTTCGCGGTCACCCCGCGCATGGTGAAGATGAAGTCCTCGATCGGCACCCCACCGGTGTCCAGCACGAACGCCTTGCCGGCCGCCTTGATCAGCTGCTGGAGCTTCGCCGGGTTGGTCAGCGTGCCGCCCTCGGTGGCCTTGCGGGCCATCGCCTTGATCAGCTGCTGCTGGTTCTGCTGGCGGTCGTAGTCACCACCGGGCAGCCCGTAGCGTTGCCGGGCGTAGTCCAGGGCCGCCCAGCCCTCCATCTCCTGGCAGCCCTTCTTGTGCACCACCGTGGTCATCTGCTTGCCGGTCTTCTTGGCGTCGGCGTTCCACATCGGCTGGCCGTCGACCAACGACATGTGCTTCGACTTGACCTCGTGACTCACGCAGATCCGCACCGTGCCGAGGGTGTCGATGACGTTCTTGAAGCCACCGAAGTTGATGATCGCCGCACCGTCGAAGCTGACTCCGGTCAGCCGCTTGATCGTCTGCGCCATCAGCTGGGCGCCGCCCTCCCAGCCGCCGCCGTTGCGGGCGCCGGCCTGGAAGGCGGCATTGATCTTGTCGGTGCCACCAGCGAACTTGCTCGCCGGGAACGCCGGGATCTGCGCCTCGGTGTCCCGGGGGATGGAGATCAGGTACGCCTGGTCGTGGGAGGCCGGGATGTGCAGGATGATGATGCTGTCCGACCGGACGTCGTCCGCGGCCCACCGCTCCCGCGCGTCCACACCGAGCAGCAGCATGTCGATCGGCCCGTCCAGGCTCGCGCCGCCCTCGGAGTCGGACTTGCCGGCGTCACCGAGCAGGTTCCGCTGGGCGATGTCCCCGGTCGCCTGGCTGATCAGCACCTTGCTGCCGACGATGCCCACTCCACTGGTGAGCATCAGCACGGCACCGAAGATCACCGTCAGTCGGGCCCAGAGCGGGTCCCTACGCTTCGGGCGCTTCTTCGCCGGCCCGCCGCCCGACCGGCCACCGTCGCCGGGCGGGCGACCACCCGGTCCGCCGCCCGTGGGGCCCGGCTGGATCGGTATGGACGCGGCGATCCGGCCGCTGGGGGCGGCGGACCCGGTAGACGAAGGGCGACGGCTGGCCTGAACCGGCATGCGTGCTCCAGCTCGTGATCAGGAGGGGGGCGGCACCACTGTACGTACATCGATTCAACTTGGCGAGTTCATCCCGGGTCAATCCGGACGCCAATTTCGCCGGGGTCGGTCGATCGTCGACAACCGATGACCCGAACGGACCGCCACCTGTCCGACGGCCGGCCCGGTCGCCACGGGGCGTGCCGCCATCGGCGGTCGCCCGGCCGGGTCAGCCGCCCTCGGTGCCCTTGGGCTGGTTGGCCTTGACCCAGTCCGCCATGGTGTCCGCCGACATCGCCCGGTACATCGCCAGCGCCTTCTCCCGGTCGGAGACCACCACCGACTCGTCGTTGATCGTCTGGCTGCCCGAGTTCGGGCTGGTCACGAAGGTGAGGTTCTGGCCGCGCAGGTTGCGGAACTGCAGCGCCATGTCCGTCACCGAGAAACCCTCGTCGACGGTGGCGGCCGCGGTCACCGACTGGAGGAAGTCGTTGAGCTTCTTCGGGTTCGCCAGCGTGCCCGTGCTCGCCGCCTTGTCCAGCAGCGCCCGGAGGAACTCCTGCTGGTGCCGCATCCGGGCGAAGTCCCCGTCCGGGAACTGCTTGCGCTGGCGGATCCAGTCCAGCGCCTCCGCGCCGTCCATGTGGTTGGTGCCCTTGGTGAACGTCCGGTACGGCTTGTGGATCGAGGTGATGGTCCGCTCCACCTTCAGGTCGACCCCGCCGAGGGCGTCGGTGACCTGCTTGAAGCCGGCGAAGTCGATCGCCATCACGTGGTCGATCCGGACGTCGGTGAAGCACTCCACGGTGCGGACCGCGAGCGGCAGCCCGCCGAACGCGAAGGCCGCATTGATCTTCGCGCGCTGGCCGGAGCCGCAGTCCGCGCCGGCGCTCTGCGGGATCGGCACGTAGAGGTCACGAGGGATGGAGACCAGGTACGCCTCCTGGTGGTCGGCCGGGATGTGCATCACGATGATCGTGTCGGCCCGCCACTGGCTCTTCGTGTCGACCGGCGCGTCCGGGTCCCGGGAGTCGCTGCCGACCAGCAGGATGTTCAGCGCACCGTCGACGGTCTTGGCCGGTCGGCCACCGGTGATCTCCGCGAACGGATCGGTCCGGGCCAGGTCGCTGTCGAGATTGCGCGCGTACAGCCACGCGCCGATGCCGCCGAGCAGTGCCAGCACCAGCACCGCGATCCCGGCCACCAGGCCGATCCGACCCCAGCGCGGCCGTGGGCCGCGCCGGCCCGGCCCGCCTGCGCCACCCGGTCCGCCGGGCCCGCCGGGCCCGCGCGGCCCCTCCGGGCCGCCCGGCCGGGGCTGCTCCTCGCCGGGCGACGGGTACCAGCGTGCCTCGGTCGGACGGGCGCGTCCGGAGGCGCCCCGGTCGGGGCCGGGCACGGAGGCGCGCCCGGCACTGCGGTGCAGGTACGGGTGCGGAACGCCGGCAGACGAGGTCGCTGACATGCAACTCAGGGTACGTAGGGCGAGCCACTACCGCCCTCAGGCGGCACTCAGCGAGCGGCCGTGTATCGCCGGCCGGTTACCCTAGCCGCGCCCGGAAGTACTCGATCGTGCGTCGCAGGCCGTCTTCGGGCGCCACCGTCGGCTCATATCCGAGCAGTTCGCGGGCGAGGGTCAGGTCCGGGCGACGCATCTCCGGGTCATCCGAGCTTCGAGTGATGTAGGTCACTTCCGACGTGCTGTCGGAGAGCGACACGATCAACTCAGCCAGTTGCCGCATGGTGAGCTCGTGCTCGGTGCCGCAGTTGATCGGGCCGGTCTCGGTCGAGTCGAGCAGCAGCAGGATGCCTCGCACCAGGTCCTCGACGAAACAGATGGACCGGGTCTGGTTGCCGGTGCCGTGCACGGTGATCGGCTCGCCGCGCAGCGCCTGGGAGATGAAGGTCGGGATGGCCCGGCCGTCATCCGGGCGCATCCGCGGGCCGTACGTGTTGAAGATCCGGACGATCGCCGCGTCGAGCCCGCGGTAGCGGTGGTACGCCATGGTGGCCGCCTCGGAGAAGCGCTTCGCCTCGTCGTAGACGCTGCGCACCCCGATCGGGTTGACGTTGCCCCAGTAGGTCTCGCGCTGCGGGTGCTCCTTCGGGTCCCCGTACGCCTCGGAGGTGGAGGCCATCAGGAACCGGGCGCCATCGGCGACCGCGCGGTCCAGCAGGTGCAGGGTGCCCACCGAGCCGACCCGCATGATCTCCACCGGCAGTTGGGCGAAGTCGGTGGGGCTGGCCGGCGAGGCCATGTGCAGGATCGCGTCGAACCGCTCGGCCAGCGCCGGGTGGTGCGTCGGCAGACCTTCGGAGATGTCCGCCTCGACCAGGGTGAAGGTCGGCTGGTCGAGCAGGTGGGCGACGTTCTCCTTGGAACCGGTGACGAAGTTGTCCAGTGCCACCACCGTGCAGCCCCGGGCGACAAGGGCGTCCACCAGGTGCGACGGAACGAAACCGGCGCCGCCGGTGACGAGAATGCGGTGACCGGAACCGAAGCGCTCAGCAACCTTCATGCCGGTCAGCCTACCGACCCCCGGAATTAAGGAAGGGCCCCCTGTTAACGCCTGGCGTTGTACAGGGGGCCCTTCTTAACAAAGTGACGCGGTTAGTGGGCGCCGGCGCCGGTGAGGGCGCGGACCTCCAGCTCCGCGTACTTGTCCTCGTCGTGCTCCTTGGAGACGAGAGTGCCGATCCAGCCGCACAGGAAGCCGAACGGAATCGAGAGGATGCCCGGGTTGGACAGCGGGAACCACTGCCAGTCGTGCTCCGGGAACATCGACGTCGCCGCCCCGGAGACCACCGGCGAGAAGAACACCAGGAGTACGGCCGAGAGCAGCCCGCCGTAGATGGCCCACACCGCGCCGGAGGTGTTGAACCGCCGCCAGAACAGGCTGTAGAGGATCGCCGGCAGGTTGCCGGAGGCGGCCACCGCGAACGCCAGCGCCACCAGGAACGCCACGTTCAGGTTCTGCGCGAAGATGGACAAGGCGATCGAGACCGCGCCGATCACCAGGGCGGAGATCCGGGCGACCCGTACCTCCTGCCGCTCCGACGCCTCACCCTTCTTCACGACGTTCGCGTAGAAGTCGTGCGCCAGGCTGGACGAGGAGGCCAGGGTCAACCCGGCGACCACCGCCAGAATCGTGGCGAAGGCGACCGCCGCGATGATCGCCAGCAGGGCTGCTCCTCCCAGGTCGCCGCCGAGGAAGTCGATGCCGAGCGCCTCGGCCAGCTGCGGCGCCGCCGTGTTGCCCGCCTTGTCCTGGGCGGTGATCGCCTCGCTGCCGACCAGTGCCGCGGCGCCGAAGCCGAGAGCCAGGGTCAGCAGGTAGAAGGTGCCGATGATGCCGATCGCCCAGAGCACGCTCTTACGGGCCGCCTTCGCGGTCGGCACGGTGTAGAAGCGGATCAGGATGTGCGGCAGGCCGGCGGTGCCGAGCACCAGGGCGATGCCGAGCGAGAGCAGGTCGACCTTGTTGTAGAAGGTCTGTGTCGCGTTGCCGGCGACCTCGACGCCGTACCGCAACCCTGGTTCGAGGAACGCGCTGCCCTTGCCGGACGAGGCGGCGGCGTCACCGAGCAGCGACGACAGGTTGAACTTGTACTTGGCCAGCACCAGGAGGGTCATCACCAGCGCGCCGCCCATCAGCAGGAACGCCTTGACGATCTGCACGTAGGTGGTGCCCTTCATGCCGCCCACGGTGACGTAGATGATCATGAGAGCGCCGACCATGATGATGGTGGCCACCTTGGCGGTCGCCGCATCCATGCCGAGGAAGGTCGTCCCCGGCCGGATGCCGAGCAGCAGTGCCACCAGAGCGCCGGCGCCGACCATCTGGGCCAGCAGATAGAAGATCGACACCGTGATGGTGGAGACCGCCGCCGCCGTACGCACTGGACGCTGGCGCATCCGGAAGGCCAGCACGTCGGCCATCGTGTACCGGCCGGAGTTGCGTAGCAGCTCCGCGACCAGCAGCAGGGCCACCAGCCAGGCGACCAGGAAGCCGATCGAGTAGAGGAAGCCGTCGTAGCCGTAGAGGGCGATGAGGCCGGCGATGCCGAGGAACGAGGCGGCCGACATGTAGTCGCCACCGATTGCCATGCCGTTCTGGAAGCCCGAGAAGGACCGGCCGCCCGCGTAGAAGTCGGTGGCCGTCTTCGTCTGCCGGCTGGCCCAGATGGTGATGGCCAGGGTCACCGCCACGAAGACCAGGAAGAGGGTGATGGTCAGGTTGCGGGCGGTGTGGTTGCCCGCCTCCGCCGCGAGGAGCGGGTTAGCCGCGAGGACCGTGTTCATGGGTCACCTCCCCGATCTCGGCGCGGATCCGGTCGGCGACCGGATCGATCTTCCGGTCCGCGTACCGCGAGTAGAGCCAGGCGATCACGAACGTGGAGACGAACTGGAGCAGGCCGAAGACCAGGGCGATGTTGATGTTGCTGCCGAACAGCTTCGTGCCCATGAAGTCCCGGGCGTACGCGGAGAGAATGACGTAGAGCGCGTACCACAGGAAGAACGCGACGGTCATCGGGAAGACGAAGCCGCGCAGCGCGCGCCGCAGCCCGGCGAACTCGTCCGACCGTTGTACGGCCAGGTATCTGTCCGGCTGGGAAGCGGTCGGCGCGGGTGTGTCCGTGGACATCTGTGGATCACCACCTTCACAGGCGTTGGAGGAGTTTCGCGCACCGTAAAGAGCGCGCTCCCCGCCGGGGAAGGCCGCGATCGACGCCGGTCGGCGAGTGCGCCGAGCGGTTGGTTGGCTGCGCCGAGTGACCCAGATCACCCCGGTGACCGGTCGGTCGACGCACTGGCCGCCAGGACCCCCGTTCAGCCGGGCAGCTCGTGGTAGCGACCGCGGTAGTGCAGCAGCGGGCTGGTCTCCTCGGCCAGGTCGACCGCCTCGATCGTGGCCTCCACCAGCAGCGCCCAGCCGTACTCCCGGGCGGTGTCCAGTCGGCAGCCGACCCATCCGCCGGCGTCCGCCGGGATCGGCCCGTACGGGGTGTCGGTCCATGCCCCGCCGGCGAAGAGCCCACCCGGGGCGGGGAAGAGGCCGGCGAACCGGTCGGCGAGCTGCCGGTGCGGTGGGCCGAGCGGCGCCACCGCGAAGCGGCCCGCCTCCTCGATCGCCGCCCAGAGATCGGACTCCGCGTCGATCAGCCCGAGCAGCCGGTCGGGCTCGCCCTCGGCGACCAGAGTGGACGAGACGGTCAGCCCGGCCGGGCCCGGTGCGGTCCAGAGGGTCACCGGCGCGGCGAGCCGACCACGCAGCCGGCGGACCGGCGACCGTTGCCCGGTCGGCACCGCGAACGGGTCGGTGTGGTGGATCTCGGCGCCCGGCTCATGATTCACGTGAAACATTGTGACCCCACCGCCCCGCTTCGAGGACCCGACCGGCGAAGGTCCGGACCAGGGCGGCCACCTCGTCGGCCCGCGTGTCGAGCACGAAGTGCCCGCCGTCGAGCAGGTGCACCTCCGACTCGGGGACGTCGGACCGGTATGCCGTCGGTTCGGTGACCTCGAAGGACGTGTCGTACCGACCCCAGACGACCAGCAGTGGTGGCTGGGTCCGGCGCTGCCACTCCTGCCAGGAGGGGTACGAGGCGACGTTGGTCCGGTAGTCGTACATCAGGTCCAGCTGGATGTCGATCTCGCCTGGGCGACTGAGGAAGGCGTGCTCGTCGGCCCACAGGTCGGGGTCGTACCGCTCGGGGTCGGGATCGTCGCCGACGTGCCGGACACGGATCGACGCCAGCGAGAGGATGTTCTCCCGAATCCTCCTCGCCGACCGGGTCGGCGCCGAGGTCAGCGGGTCGTGCTCAGCGGCGCGGGGTGACCGTGGCCAGCAGCTCCGGCAGCCGCCGGTCCAGCACGTCGCCGGCCAGGTACGCGCCCAGCATCGCCGCGCCCAACCCGTACGCCGCGCCGACCGGCAGGGCCAACCAGAGCCAGGCGTCATCGAGCAGCGCCGCGGCCACCACCATCGGCACCGCGACGATCGCCGAGACGACCATGGCCAGCAGGGTGAGCAGGCCCTTCGCCAAGCCGGCGCCGCTGTTCATCGCGAACGGGTTGCTCGTCTCCGGCAGCGAGTACGCGCCGAGCACCGAGACGAAACTGTTCACCGCCAGCCCCGCACCGTAGGTGGCGGCCAGGCTGCCGGCGGTCAGCCCGATCCAGCCCGGGTGGCCGAGAAGCACCGACAGCACCACCGCGACGACCGTCAGCATCGGCAGCACGTACAACGAGAAGGCCGTCATCCGCGCGCGCAGCTCCACCCGGCCGGGCACCCCGGCCACCACGTTCGCGGCGTACGCGCTGCCGTCGAAGCCGAACTGGTTGGCCAGGGTGACCGAGGCGAGCACACCGACGAAGAGCATGGAGAGGGTGACCAGGACCGGTGAGCTGTCATTGGCACTCATCGTCATGCCCTGCTCGCCCTCGGCCGCGAAGCCCGCGCCACCGAGGTTGATCATCACCGGTACGAAGATGCCGACCACCGCGACCGTGATCAGGTTGGCCCGGCGGCGGGCGTCCCGCCACCAGTAGCGGGCCTCCCGGGCGACCAACGCACCGAACCGGTCCCGACGGAACCAGCCGGCGACCCGGGGAAACAGTTGGGCGACCGCACCACCGGTGGCGCCCCGCCGTACCGGAGCCCGGCCGGCGCTGACCGCTCCCACCATCGCCGACTCCAGGGACCGCGACCACCACACCAGCAGGGCACCGAGCGCGACCACCGTGATCAGCAGCTTGACCGGAGCGGCCCAGACCCGCCCCTGGGCCACGTCGATGCCGGCGGTCCACGGTGCGCCGAACGGCGTCCAGCCGATCACGGTCGCCACCCCGGTCAGCCGGTCCCAGTCCGTCTCGCGCAGCGCGGCCAGGCCGAAGATCTGCAACGGGCCGAGCAGCGCGGCGGCCACCGCCAGCAGGACGGCCGCCAGGTCACGCACCCGGCGCGACCGCAGCATGGAGGCGAAGGCGCTGGTCACCGCCCGGCTGGCGGCCACACAGAGCAGCAGCCCGGCGACCACGCCGACGGCGGCCACCAGACCGGCGGACCAGCCACCCAGCGCCCAGGCGGTGAGCACCAGCCCGAATGTGGCGATCAGCACCGCCAGCGCCGGCACGCTGGCCAGGGCCGCGGTGAACAGGCCGACGACCAGCGTGCGACGGGGCAGCGGCAGCAGCGCGAACCGGGCCGGGTCCAGCGTCTCGTCGACCCCGAAGAAGACCAGCGGCAGCAGCAGCCAGCCGAGCACCAGCAGCCCGCCACCGCCCGCCGCGACCAGCACCGCGTAGCGGCCGTTGCCCGTCATGCCCGGCACGGCGAAGAGGAAGAAGCCGCTGGCGGCGAACCAGAGCCCGAAAAGCGCACCGCCGATGAACAGCGCGATCCGCCAGCCCTGGCCCCGGAAGCTGTTGCCCATCACCCGTAGCTTCAGCCGCAGGAAGTGTCGGGCGGAGACGGCGCGGACCGGCCCGGCGGGCGTGGCGGCGGGGCTCACCGGGAAAGCCACGACAGCTCCTCACCGGTCGCGGTACGCCCGCCGACCACCTCGACGAAGACCTGCTCCAGTGAGCGGTCGCCGCGTACCTCCCCGATCGTGCCGACCCGCTTGATGGCGCCCCCGGCCAGAATCGCCACGTGCGAGCAGAGCCGCTCGACGACCTCCATCACGTGACTGGAGAAGACCACGGTGCCGCCGCCGGCCGCGTACCGGGTGAGGATGTCCCGGATCAGTGCGGCGGAGACCGGGTCGACCGCCTCGAACGGCTCGTCCAGCACCAGCACCCGGGGGCCGTGCAGCAGCGCGCAGGCCAGGCCGATCTTCTTCTTCATGCCCGCCGAGTAGTCCACCACCAGCGTCCGGCCGGCGTCGCCGAGCGCCAGCACGTCCAGCAGCTCCGCGGCCCGCTGGTCGACCACCGCCGGGTCCATTCCACGCAACAGCCCGTTGTACGCCAGCAGCTCCGCCCCGGTCAGCCGGTCGAACAGCCGGACCCCGTCGGGCATCACGCCGAGCAGCCGCTTGGCCGCGACCGGATCCCGCCACACGTCGTGCCCGAGCACCCAGGCCGAACCGGCATCGGGCCGCAACAACCCGACCGCCATCGACAGAGTGGTGGTCTTGCCGGCGCCATTCGGCCCGAGCAGGCCGTAGAAGGAGCCGGCGGGGACGTCCAGATCGACGCCGGCCACCGCGATGGTGCCGTCGAACCGCTTCGCCAGGCCGCGCAGCGCGAGCGCGGGATGCTCACCAGTCATGAGCCGACGTTATCCGTCGGCCACCACTTTCGCGCTCCGGCAGCAGGCGGACCCGTCGTCATCCCCAGGACGGACGTCCGGGACGTCCCGCTGGCGGTAACCGCCCATCCGAGACGGAACGGAGGTCTGCTGACCGGCCGGTTGTTAACAAGGGACCCCTGCTCTACCGCAGGCGTTAACAAGGTGCCCTTCCTTACATGCGGAGGGCCTCGGGGGTGTGGAGGCGGAGCATGGTGGCGGCGACGTCGGCGGGGGCCCGCCGGCGGGTCGCCATCGACACCGCGACCATCACGGTGAAGGCCAGGGGCACCGTCCAGGCGGCCGGCTGGGCGGTGAGCGTGGCCGGCCAGCCGGACAGCGGCGGGCCGAGCACGGTGACCAGCACCGCGCCGATCGCCGCGCCACCGCCGACCAGCACCCCGGCGGCGGCACCCAGGTCCGTCAGCCCGCGCCACCAGATGCCGAGCACCAGCAGCGGGCAGAAGCTCGACGCGGCGACCGCGAAGGCGAGCCCGACCACCTGCGACACGTCGAGCCCGGAGACGTTCAGCGCCAGCACCGCCGGCACGCCGCCGGCGATCACCGTGGCCAGCCGGAAGCCGCGCACCGAGCCCCGGCCGAGCACGTCCGTCGAGATCACCCCGGCGACGCTGGTCAGCAGCCCGGACGAGGTGGAGAGGAAGGCCGCGAACGCGCCCGCCGCGACCAGCGCGGCGAGCAGCCGCCCGACCAGCCCGTCCCCGAGGGCCGCGCCGGGCAGCAGCACCACCACCGCGTCGGTCTGCCCGCTGACCAGCAACTGCGGGGTGTAGATCCGACCGAGCACCCCGTACAGGGTGGGGAGCAGGTAGAAGGCGCCGACCAGCGCCAGTACGACCAGCGTGGTCCGGCGGGCCGCCGCGCCGTCGGGATTGGTGTAGAAGCGGACCAGCACGTGCGGCAGGCCCATGGTGCCCAGGAAGGTGGCCAGGATCAGCGAGTATGTGGCGAACAGGCCCCGGTCGTCGTCGCCGGCCGCGCTGGGCAGCAGCCAGTCGGCGGCGTCGGTGGCCACCCCGGACACCTCCGGCACCGGGTCGCCCGCGGCGAAGGTCAGCTCGTCGCCGGGGCGTACCTCCCGGACGTCGCCGTCGGGCAGGGTGAGGGTCGCGCGGTGCTCGACCACGACGGTGGTCGCGGCCCGGAACGTCGGCCCGTCGGGCGGTGTCACCGCCGGCCGGGCGTCGGCCTGCCACTGCAACGCCAGGAAGATCGCCGGTACGGCGAGCGCGGTCAGTTTGAGCCAGTACTGGAACGCCTGGACGAAGGTGATCGCCCGCATCCCGCCGAGCGCCACGTTCGCGGTGACCACGGCCGCCACCAGCAGGGCACCAACCGGGTACGGGGAGCCGGCCACCGTGGCCAGGGTGAGCCCCGCGCCCTGAAGCTGCGGCACCAGGTAGAGCCACCCGATGAAGATCACGAAGGCGGTGGCCAGGATGCGCAGCCGCCGCGATCCCAGCCGCAGCTCACAGAAGTCGGGCAGGGTGAACGCGCCGGACCGGCGCAGCGGCGCGGCCACGAAGAGCAGCAGGGCCAGGTAGCCGGCGGCGAACCCGACCGGGTACCAGAGCACGTCCACGCCGTACTTGAGGACCAGACCGGCGATGCCGAGGAAGCTCGCCGCCGACAGGTACTCCCCGCCGATGGCGGCGGCGTTCCAGGTCGGACTGATCGCCCGGGAGGCGACCAGGAAATCGGAGGTGGTCCGGGCCAGCCGCAGCCCGTAGAAGCCGATCCCGACGGTGACCAGGGTGACCGCGACGATGGCCGGGACCACGTAGTCGTTGCCCACCTCAGCGCTCCGGCCGCTGCACCAGGTCGGTGAAGTCCTGCTCGTTGCGCTCGGCCAGCCGCACGTACGCCCAGCCCACCCCGATCAGGAACGGGAAGGACGCCACACCCAGCAGCAGCCAGGGCAGGTTGACGCCGGCGACCGTCGTCCGGCCGAGCGACGGCGCGATGGCGAACAGCCAGGGCAGCCCGCCGAGCCCGATTGCCACCACGAGCGAGAGCCGCAGCGCCAGCGCGAGCTGGGCCCGGACCAGGCCGCGGACCAGCGCCTCGCCGACCTGCGTCTGTTGCGCCAGCTCGGTGCGGGTCCGCTCGGCGCGGCTGTCCTGCCGGGTGATGTCGGCCAGCACGATCCGGGTCCGCCGGGGCGGCGGTGCCGTACCGCCGGGCCCGACGTCAGGGAGTCGCTCGGCCACCCCGGCAGTCTCGCCCGCCCTGCCGGAATGTCAAGCGCTCGCGCTCACCAGCGCAGCGGACCGGGACAGTCCGTGGCGCTGGCCGCCGGGGTCACGCCCAGCTCCCGCCGGGCCCGCTCCCGGCCCAGGTTCGCCGCCCAGAGGCCGTCCCGGGGCAGCTCGTCGGCGATCTCCCGTAGCGCACACGCCCGCAGCGGCTCGGGCAGCCGATCCAGTGCCGGTACCGCGTCGGCGGAGAGCCGGGAGAGGTAACCGACGTCCAACCGGCCGGTCTCCAGATACCGGTCGACGTTCCGGTCGGCGATCAGCCGATCCGGGTTGACCAGGGCCAACCCGAGCAGCGCCAGCACCGCCGTGCCGATCACCAGCCGGGGCAACCAGTCGGCCCGCAGACGCGCCACGGCCGCCGCGACCAGGACGAAGAGCAGCCCGAGCCAGAGTTCGACGGTCGCCACGACGAGCCTGAGTCGGGTGGCGCCGTACGCGCCGGCGTAGACCTGCATCCGGTAGAGCGCGGAGGCGACGACGATCAGGCTGAGCACGGTGAGTGTGCCGAGTAGTGCGCGGACCATCAGCCGGTCGGCCCGGGTCGCCTTCGGCGCCCGACGGGCGGCGATCGCGATGACCAGCAGGGTGAGCGCGGTGACGGCGAGCAGTTGCCAGAAGCCGCCGCGGGCGTACTGGGCGTAGGTGAGCCCGGCCGTCCGGAGCACGTGCCCCGCGCCGCCGAAGAACACCGTCAACTGGACCAGCACGAACGCGGCGAACAGGGCGTTGAGCAGCGCCAGCGGCAGGGCCCACTCCAGCCGGTGCGCCGGTCGGGTCGGCGCCGGTCGCAGGCCCTCCAGGTCGGGCGGGCGGCTGACCAGGTACGCGCCGCCGAGCAGGCCCCCACCGATCAGCAGCAGGCGTGCGAGCCAGCCGATCACACCGCTCGCCGAGATGTCGGGCAGCAGGCCCGCGACCAGGTCGGCGAAGACCGCGTCGGCCGAGGAGAAGAGCAGACCGAACAGCGTCAGCAGCCCGGCCGAGACCGCGAGGCTGCTCAGGATGCGTCCGGCCCCGGCCCCGGCCGGGCGGGTGCGGCGCAGCCCGCGTACCGCCCAGGGGAGCGCCCGGACCGTCGCGGCCGGCGGCAGCGTCGCGGCCACCAGCATCCCGAACGGGCTCCGCCCGCCGGTCACCGCCAGCGTCGCGGTGACCGCGGCGGCTACCAGGCAGAGCGCGAAGAGCCAGCCGGCGGCCCGGACCGAGCCGACCGCGACCAGCGCGACGGTCGCGGCGGCCCAGACGGCCCGCGCCACCCGCCCCGGTGCCCCCGTGGCACCGGGACGGGCGGTGGCCGGCGCGGGGTCGGCTGCGCCGGGTGCGGCGTTCGTGGCCCGCGTCGCCGGGTCGCCCGGCGCGTAGGCGGTTCGGTCGGGGACATCCGTCGCCGGCGACAGCGTGGCGGGTCGAACGACGGTGGCCGTGACGAGGGCGGCCGCGGCGGCCAGCGCGGCCACCAGCCAGCCGACGCCCGGACGAACCACCGGTAGCGTCGAGGCGCCGACGACCGCCGCCGCAGCCAACGCGGCCAGCACCACCGGACGGGCGGCACCGAGCGGTCCGGGCCAGCGGCGTTCGAGCAGCGAGGGTGGCTTGGGCGTGGCCGGCGTCGGGGCCCATGGTTGAGGTCGACCGGCCACTGGCGGGAGCGCCGGGCCGGGGCCGACCCAGGGCTGGCCGGGCCGGCCGGGAGCGGTGGGCTGCGGGCCGGCGGCCGGGACGGGGGTGCTGGCAGGGCTGGTCATACGGCCTCTTCTCGGGGTGACCCGTCCATCGGGATGGTGACCTGGATGCGGCAGCCGGGACGGTCACCACGAGCCGGTCCGGCCGGATCGAGGACCCCGATCCGGCCGCCGTGCAGTTCGACGACCCACCGGGCGATGGCCAGGCCCAGTCCGGTGCCGCCGCCGGCCGACCGATCGCCGCGGGTGAACCGCTCGAACACCCGGGAGCGCTCCGCCGAGGGAATGCCCTGACCCTCGTCGCTCACCTCGAAGCGGAGCTGGCCGGCGTGTTCCTCGGCGCTCAACCGGACCGTGCCGCCCGGCGGGCTGTGCCGCGCCGCGTTGTCGAGCAGATTCGCGAACACCTGGTGCAACCGCCACGGGTCGGCCTGCACGGTCAGGGGCACCGCCAGCTCACGGAGCTGGAAGCGCACGTCCAGCCCCGCGCCGGTCGCACTCGCGGTGGCGTGCTCCACCGCCTCGTCGAGGAAGTCCCCCACGTCCATGCGGACCCGCCGGAGCGGGACCACCCCGGCGTCGAGTCGGGACAGGTCGAGCAGGTCGGCGACGAGGTGCCCGAGCCGCTCGGTCTGGGTCAGCGCCGAGCGCAGTGCCGCGGGTTCGGGCGCGGACACCCCGTCCACCATGTTCTCCAGCACGCCCTGCAACGCGGTGATCGGCGT
Source organism: Micromonospora sp. U21 (assembly GCF_018070045.1). Lineage (GTDB taxonomy): Bacteria > Actinomycetota > Actinomycetes > Mycobacteriales > Micromonosporaceae > Micromonospora. Next base: position 66,360 of record NZ_JAGPYK010000011.1, on the reverse strand, counting down.
GCGCAACTCGTGCGAGACGTTGGCGATCAGCTCGCGTCGGCGCTGGTCCGCGGCGTGCAGGTCCTCGGCCATCTTGTTGAACGCCTGGGCCAGCTCGCCGACCTCGTCCCGGGACGTGGCGCGTACCCGGCGGGTGTAGTCACCGCGGGCCATCGCCCCGGCGGCCGCCGTCATCTCCCGCAGCGGCGAGGTCATCCCGTGGGCCAGCACCTGCGAGGTGAGCAGGGCCACGGCGATGGCGGTCGCCGAGGTCACCGGTGGTGGCCAGCCGATGCCGTACGAGAAGTAGGCGAGCCCGGCCGCGCCGGAGGCGACCAGCAGCACGCCCAGTTTCAGCTTGATGGAGCGCACCGGGTCCAGCGGGCGGGGCAGCAGCTCCAGCACCCGGTCCAGGCGGGTGAGCAGGGTGGCGGTCATGACGGCACTTCCAGGGCGTAGCCGACTCCGTGCACAGTGCGGATGAGGTCGGCGCCCAGCTTGCGGCGCAGGGCCTTGACGTGGCTGTCCACGGTGCGGGTGCCGCTTCCCTCGGCCCACCCCCAGACGTCGGCGAGCAGCCGTTCCCGAGGGAGCACTGCCCGGGGCCGTCCGGCGAGGTGGACCAGCAGGTCGAACTCGGTCGGCGTGAGGTGCACGTCCGCACCGGCCCGGCGGACCCGCCGCTCGGGCTCGTTGATCTCGATGTCGCCGAGGCGGATGGCGGGCGGAGCAGGGGTGGCCGCCCGCTCCACCCGGCGCAGCAGGACGTGCACCCGGGCGGCCAGCTCCCGCATCGAGAACGGTTTGGTGAGGTAGTCGTCCGCGCCGACCGCGAGCCCCACCAGCAGGTCGGTCTCGTCGTCCCGGGCGGTGAGCATCAGCACCGGCACCGGCCGGACGGCCTGGATCCGCCGGCACACCTCCAGGCCGTCGAAGCCGGGCAGCATCACGTCGAGGACGACGAGATCCGGCTGCCCGGACCGGAACTGCTCGACCGCGCTGGGGCCGTCCGCAGCGATCTCCACCGCGAATCCCTCGGCGCGGAGTCGGGCGGCGACCGACTCGGCGATGGTCCGTTCGTCCTCGACCACCAGTACCCGGCGTTCCTTCATGGGGCCTGACTGTAGGGAGCCGGCGTGGAGATCAGTGGGTGGCGTTGTGAATAACCTGTGGAGAACGGGTCATCCCTGTGGATAACCCGGTGGGCATCGCCGGTGCGGGCCTCGCCTGACAGCCCACACCGGCGTCGCCCTCACTTCAGCCCGACGCGTTCCGGGCGGGCAGAGGCGGAGCCGAGCCAGGTGTGCGGGTTGCCGTACCAGCACCACCCCAGTTTCGGCGCGCCCTGGCTGATCCAGATCGCCGGCACCCGCTTGTCGCCGCATTGCGAGCCGATTAGCGAGAAGCACTTGTTCTTCGCCAGCGCCGCTGGATACAGGGTGACGAGGGCGAGCCCCTCGTCGATGGTGAGCGGCAGCCGGTCCTGGCCGGTGATCACCTCCATCGCCGACGCGGGGGCCAGGTTCAGCGTCTCCTCGCCGCGGTCCACGTCGAAGAGCAGGTACGCCGGACCCGCCGGCACGTCCAGTTCCTTGATCGGATCGAACTTCGGCAGGTCGTCCTCGCCGTAGTGCCGGTCGAGGAAGCCGGGCTTGCGCTTGCCGGCCAGCGTGGTGAGTGCCAGCCGCTGCTCGACCGGTGCCAGGTCGCGGGTGATGACCAGCAGGAACGGCACCCGACCCTCGGTCGGTGCGGGCAGCCCGGCCGCGCCCGCGATCGCCGCCGCGCGGAGCGGGGTGACCAGATCACGGAAGGCGTCCTCGGGCAGGTCGGCGAGCGCCGGGTATCCCAGCTCCACCAGGCGGTCGAGCTGGCGGTCGAATTCGGTGGCGGCGTCGAACACGGGCGGGCTCCATTCGTCGTTCGTCCGAGTACCGTACGACGTACGACAGCGCGGGGTTATTCCCGCTGCCTGATGCAACCCTCGTGGGCGACCGCTCCGTCGTACGACCGTGATGGTCAGCAGACGGGAGAGACCGCGGTGAGGCGGGCCGACGAGGACGACTTCCATGACTTCGTCGCGGACCGCATGGACCGCTGGCGACGGAGCGCATTCCTGCTCTGTCAGGACTGGCACGCCGCCGACGACGTCGTCTCGGTCACGGTGACGAAGCTCTACCGGAGCTGGCGCAGGGTGCGTCGGGCGGAGAACCGCGACGCGTACGCGCAGCGGGTCCTGACCCGATCCTGGCTCGACGAGCAGCGTCGGCCCTGGAGCAACCGGGAGCAGTCGTGGGCCGAGGTGCCGGACGTGGCCGGCGCCGTGCCAGAGACGGTGACCGATCGTGACGGGCTCGCCGCATTGCTGCGCTCGCTCGCCCCGAAGCAACGGACGGTGCTCGTCCTGCGCTTCTACCTCGACTACTCGGTCGAGGAGACCGCCCGGATGCTCGGCATCTCCGCCGGCACCGTCAAGAGCCAGTCCGCACGCGGGCTGGCGAACCTGCGCACCGCCGTCAACGGTCAGTACTGAGCGGGGAGGCACCAGATGAGTCACCAACTGTTCGACGAGTTGATCGGTACGCCCCCGCCGCCCCGGGTCGATGTGAAGGGCATCGTCCGGCGGGAGCGGCGGGCCAGGGCCGCCCGGCGGCTCGGCGGCTCGTTGGCCGCCGTGCTGGCTCTGGCGGTGGCCGGCGGCGTCAGCGTCGCCGTACGCCAGGGGGAGCCCGGGGCCGCGCCGGCCACGCCGCAGGCCGTTGCCTCCTCGCCCGCCACGGACACCCGGTTCCGTCTGGTCTTCGACACCGATGAGACGGCCGACGCCACCGCCAGGCGCCTCAGCCAGGAGCTGGACCGGGCGCTCCGGAAGGTGGCGCCCGGCGCGAAGTGGACCTGGATGCCCGACTACCTTGGCGAGCCTCGCAAGCCGGACGGGCAGCCGCCAGAGTTCACACACCGCGGCACCTCGGACTTCGTCGGTAGCTCCTCCGGCATTTCCTACCAGGGGCGCAAGGGTTCCCTGGGCGTGTCGATCACCCCGGACGTGTACCCCGACGCGTCCGCCGGACCGGCCGGGTTCCACTGGCCGTGCCAGCTGCCGCAGGGCATCCGGGAGGACAGCCGTTACCGCAGGGTGTGCGAGCCGGGCACGACCCCGAGCGGCGCGCGGATGAAGATCGAGACGCTGACCGGTAAGCGGCAGAAGAGCGTGCAGTACCTCATCGCGATCCAGTTGCCCGGCAACCGGGCGCTCCAGGCGGACGTGCTCAACATAGTCGGGGTGGACGAGTCCGCGGTTCCCGCGCAGCCGCAGGCTCCGCTGTCCGTGGAGCAGCTGAAGGCGATCGCACTGGCCATCGCCGACCAGGTCAAGGCCTGACGACCGCCGAGGCGGGGGCGGAGCCGACGAAGGTGAGAGGGGCTGGAGCCGGGGTCACCGGTTCCAGTCCTGCTTCGCTGCACGGACCAGCTTGTCCTTCAGCTCCCGGGTGTGCCGCCGGCTCACCGGCAGCTCCGTCCCGTCGATCACCACCACGTAACCGGAGTTGACCAGCCGCAGCTCCGCGATCAACTTCAACTGCACCAGGTACGACCGGTGCACCCGGACGAAACCGGCGTCGGCCCACCGCTCCGCGAGCGTGGCCAGCGAGACCCGGACCAGGTGCGACCCCTCCGCGGTGTGCAGCCGGGCGTAGTCCCCCTGGGCCTCCACCCAGCGCACCGCCGACCGGGGCAGCATCCGGGTGGTGCCGGCCAACTCGATCGGGATGGTCGGGTCCTCCTCAGCCCGGGCCAGCGCCGCCGGATGCGACGGCACCACCCGCGAGCCGATCACCCGGCGCAGCGACTCGGCCAGCCGCTCGGCGCGGACCGGTTTGCGCACGTAGTCGGTCGCCCCCAGGTCGAAGGCGTCCACCGCTCCGTCGTCGTACGCGGTGACGAAGACGATCGCCGGTGGCCGGGCGAACCGGCGCAGAACCCGGGCCAGTTCCATGCCGTCCAGGCCGGGCATCCGGATGTCCAGGAAGACCACGTCCACGTCACCGTCGCGGAGCAGCCGCAGCGCCTCGGTGGCGTCCCCCGCCGTGTGCAGGCGGGCCACCCGAGGGTCGGCCCGCAGGTGGTACGCCAGCTCGTCGAGCGCGGGCGGCTCGTCGTCCACCGCCAGCACCCGGAGGAACCCGGTCGCGCTCACTCAGTGGCCCCCGGTCGCTCGTCGCGCGCGCTCACGATCCGGCCCGCACTCCGGGGTGGAACTTCGGCACCCGCATGCTCACCCTGGTGCCCGAGCCGAGCCCGGTCTCGACGACCAAACCGAACCGGTCCCCGAAGACCGACCGCAGCCGCTCGTCGACGTTGGAGAGGCCGACGTGCTGGCCCGTGTCGTCACCCGGGTCGCCGGTGCTGTGGGCCAGCTCGGCGATGCCCGCGGTCAGCGTGGTCGGATCCATTCCCACCCCGTCGTCCTCCACGGTGATGTGGCATTCGGCGCCCGCGTCCCGGGCCTCGATGCTCACCATGCCTGTGCCCGGCTTGCGGGACAACCCGTGCCGAACCGCGTTCTCCACCAGCGGCTGCAGGCAGAGGAACGGCAGCGTCACCGGCAGCACCTCCGGCGCGATCTGCAACCGCACCTGCAACCGGTCGCCGAACCGGGCCCGCTCGATGGTCAGGTAGCGGTCGATCGACCGCAGCTCCTCGGCCAGCGTGGTGAACTCCCCGTGCGCCCGGAACGAGTACCGGGTGAACTCCGCGAACTCCAGGATCAGCTCGCGGGCCCGCTCCGGGTCGGTACGTACGAACGAGCCGATCGCGGTCAGCGCGTTGTAGATGAAGTGCGGGCTGATCTGCGCCCGCAGCGCCCGGATCTCAGCCCGCGCGAGCCGCTCCCGCGACGAGTCCAGCTCAGCCAGGGCGAGCTGGTTGCCGGCCCAGTGCGCGGTCTCCAGGGTGGCCTGCACCAGCCCGGGCGCCGGCGGGCTGTCGGCGATCGCCACCAGCGCGCCGACCACCCGGGCGTCCGCGCCCTGCAACGGCGCGACCACCGCACCCCGGATCGGGCAGTCGACCCGGTTGCAGTGCAGCTCGGATTCACCGAGCACCGTCGAGCGCCCGGTCTCCATCGTCCGGCGGGCCGCCGCGAGCAGTTGCTCGCCGTGATGCGCGCCGCGTCCGTCGAGGGCGAGCACCTCGTCGGCGTCAGTGAGCGCCAGCCCGACCGCACCCACCAGGGCCCGCAGATGACGTACGGCCTTCGCCGCTCCCGCCGCGCTCAGCCCCGCCCGCAGCGGTTCGGCGGCCAGCCCGGCGGTGTGCAGCACCTCGTAGGTGGCCCGCTGGGTGGCGGTGGCGATGCCCCGGCGGGCACGCAGCCGCAGCACCGCCAACAGGGCCGCGGTCAGCGCGGTGACCAGTGAGACGACGCCGACGACGGCGGAGAGGTTGCCACCCACGCAGCGATCCTGGCCCCTCCGGGCCGGCGAACCAACCCCTAGTACGCGCCCTTTCGGGCGAGCACCACGCCGATGGTGCGCCACAGGATGCTCAGGTCGTACGCCAGCGACCAGTTGTCGACGTAGTAGAGGTCCAGTCGGACGGACTCGTCCCAGGACAGGTCGGAGCGGCCGGAGACCTGCCACAGGCCGGTCATGCCGGGGCGGACCAGCAGCCGGCGGCGCACGTCGCCCAGGAAGTCGCCGTCGTCGGCCGGCAACGGGCGGGGCCCGACCAGCGACATCTCACCCCAGAGCACGTTGATCAGCTGCGGCAGCTCGTCCAGCGAGGAGGCCCGCAGGAAGCGACCCACCGGGAAGACCCGAGGGTCCTCCTTCATCTTGAACAGCATGCCGTCGGTCTCGTTCCGGTCGACCAGGCTGGCCAGTCGATCCTCGGCGTCGACGTACATGGTCCGGAACTTCCACACCCGGAACGTGCGCCCCTCGTGCCCCACCCGGGGCTGGCGGAAGAAGACCGGCCCGGGGTCGGAGATCCGGATCGCCACGGCGATGGAGAGGAAGAGCGGGATCAGCAGCAGCAGACCGAGGCCGGCGGCGACCCGGTCCAGCAGATTCTTGGCGAGCAGCGCCGGCCCGGAGAGGGTCGGCTCCTCGACGTGCAGCAGCGGCAGACCCTCGATTGGCCGGATGTGCACCCGGGGGCCGGCGATGTCGGTCAGCTGCGGGGCGACCACCAGGTCGACGCCGGAGCCCTCCAACTGCCAGGCCAGCCGGCGCAGCTCGCCCGGCTCGGCGCTGGCCGATCCGCAGACCGCGATGGTGTCGCCGCCGACCTCCCGGACCAGGGCCAGCACGTCCCGGCCGGCGTGCACCGGCACCGGGGTCGGCATCCCCCGGGCCGCGGCGTAGCCGTCGGTGATGTGGATGGCGACCGGCACCAGCCCGGCGTTGGGGCTGCGGGTGACCGCCGCGTAGACCTCCAGGCACTCGGGCAGGGTGCCGACCAGCACCATCCGGTGCGCGGCCTGGCCGGCCCGCCGGCGGATGTAGTGCAGGGCCCAGCGGGCCACGAAGCGGCCCCAGAGGATCAGCACGGTGGCGCCGACCAGCGCGGTGCCGACGGTGTACCGGGAGAGCTGGGTCACAGTGGCGAAGGCGAGGAAGGAGACGCTCGCCGCGACGGTCACCGAGGCCCGGATCACCCGCTTGAACTCGTCCGGCCCGAGACCCAGGTAACGCCGGTCATAGGCCCGGTTGCTCCAGAGGATGACCACCCAGCCGAGCGGGAGCAGGAGGAAGGAGACGGTGTGGAACCAGGTCGGGTCCTGCTTGGTGCCGGAGAAACCGGAGGCCGCCTGGTCGAAGAGCTGGATCGCGATCCAGCTGGCGAACGCCGCCGCCCCGAAATCGAGCACGAGCAGGATCGCCGTGTACGGGCGGTGCCAGCGGGAGACACGGCGTCGCGCCCTGGCCCATGCCGACCGGGGGACGCCGTTGTGCGTCGGCGGCGTCGGCGGCTGGATTTCGAAGCTGTCGACGTGCCGCACGAGTCTGCTCCGGCCTTCGTTGGTTACCGGGCGCTGGAGGCTTGCCGTCACCTCACCCATGTCCTCCCGCATGACACGTGCCGCTCACTCGCAGTGAGGGCCCGGGTCGCCCACCGTCCCAGTCTCCCACGCGGGCTCCGACCGGTCGCGGCCCCGGAAAGGATTGGCGACCGATGGTGCCGGCGGGATCTGGCCGGCTCCGCACCATTTCAGAAGCCGGGGACCGGGCCACTATACCGATGGATGCGCGTGTGGCGGGAACCGTGGACCGGAGCTTCTGCTCAGCCGGGTCGATTCCGCTCCGTAACCGCCGAGTGGGATTACTCACCGTACGAGGCGTGACAACCGTCGGTCAGCGAGCGGCTTGCCGCCGGTCTGGCATGTCGGGCAGTACTGGAGGCTGGAGTCGGCGAACGACACCTCCCGCACGGTGTCACCGCACACTGGGCAGGGCAGGCCGGTGCGGGCGTGCACCTTCAACCCGGAGCGCTTCTCGCCCTTCAGCTCCGCCGCCCGCTGCCCGAGGGACCGCTGGACAGCGCCGCCGAGCACCTGCCGGGTGGCCGCGTGCAGGGTGGCCAGCTGGTCGTCGGTGAGCCGGTCGGTGATCGCGAACGGGGACAGCTTGGCCGCGTGCAGGATCTCGTCGGAGTACGCGTTGCCCACGCCGGACAGCACCGCCTGATCGGTCAGCACCCCCTTGACCTGCCCGCGCCGGCTGCGCAGCCGTTCGGTGAAGGTGGGCAGGTCCGCGGCGAGCGCGTCCGGGCCCAGCTTGGCCACGCCGGGCACCGCCGACGGGTCGGTGACCAGGTACGCGGCCAGCTTCTTCTGCGTGCCGGCCTCGGTGAGGTCGAACCCGGAGCCGTCGTCGAGGCGGACCCGCAGCGCGATCGGGCCCTTGCCGGGGCGCAGCGGGGTGGTGGTCGGAAACGCCTCCCGGTAGTGCAGCCAACCCGCCCGGGCCAGGTGGACCACCAGGTGCAGGTCGCCGTCGACGAGCACGTCGAGGAACTTGCCGTGCCGGCGGGCGTCGACCACCGCCCGACCGGCCACCGCGGTCGGTGCCGGGTCGTACGTCTTCAGGGCGCTGATCGCGGCGACCTCGAGCCGGTCGACACGCCGCCCCACGGCGCGCTGCCGCAGGTAACCCGCGAGCGCCTCAACCTCCGGTAGTTCGGGCACCAGCCAACGGTAGCCTTCTTTCCCGTGAGAATCGTGGTGGCACACAACCGGTACCGGGAAGCCCAGCCGTCCGGTGAGAACACGATCGTCGACTCGGAGATCGCTCAGCTCACCGCCGCCGGCGTCGAGGTGCTGCCCTTCATCCGCAGCTCGGACGAGATCCCGTCGATGTCGAAGGTGGCGAAGGCGCTGCTGCCGATCTCACCGATCTGGGCTCCGCGCGCCCAGCACGACCTGAGTCGGCTGCTCACCGAGCACCGACCGGACGTTCTGCACCTGCACAACCCGTACCCGCTGCTCTCGCCGTGGGTGGTGCGGACCGCGCACCGGCACGGTGTGCCGGTGGTGCAGACGGTGCACAACTACCGGCAGGTCTGCTCGTCGGGGATCTACTTCCGCGACGGCGTGATCTGTCAGGACTGCAAGGGCCGGGTGCTGGGGGTGCCGGCCATCAAGCACCGCTGCTACCGCGACTCGGCGGCGCAGAGTGCGCTGATGGCGACCACCCTGGCCGTGCACCGGGGCACGTGGCGGTCGGTGGACCGGTACATCGCGCTCACCTCGGCGATCGCCGATCACCTCCGCGACTACGGCATTCCGGACGAACGCATCGTGGTGAAGCCGAACTCCGTACCCGACCCGGGTCGGCCGGCGCCGCTCGGTGACGGGTTCCTCTACATGGCCCGGCTCTCCCCGGAGAAGGGCGTCGACCTGCTGCTGGACGCCTGGCGTCGGCACCCGGTGGGTGCGCTGGGCACGCTGCGGGTGGCCGGCGACGGTGAGCTGCGCCCACTCGTGGAGGCAGCCGCCGCCGAGCGACCCGACGTGGTCTACCTCGGTCGGCTCGACCGGGCCGGTGTGCAGGCCGCGGTCGAGGCGAGCGCGGTGGTGATCGTCGCCGCGATGTGGCACGACGTGCTGCCCACCGTGATCATCGAGGCGTTGGCGAGCGGCCGGCCGGTGCTCGGTACGGCGCTGGGCGGCATTCCGTACCTGGTCGGGGCGGACGCCCCGCACGAGCCCGCCGGCACCGGGCCGGCCGAGGTCGCCTCCGCGGTCGCCGGGGGAGGTGGCGGGTCACCCATGCCGGCGGGGATCGGCCTGGGCGAGGCCGGTTGGGTGGTGGCCCCGGAGCCGGCCGCGCTCGCGGCCGCCCTGCCGGTCGCCCGCGCCGGTGCGTCCGGGCTGACCCAGGCCGCCCGCGCCCGCTACGAGCGCACCTTCCACCCCGACGTGGTCACCAAGCAGCTCATCGACATCTACGCGGGCCTGGCCCGCACCCCCAACCACGTCTGAGCCTCGTGCAGGGCGGCCCGCGCCGCGCCGCCCTGCACCGCGCCGCAAGCCGGGGCAAGATCGTGCTTGATCCTCCGGCGCGCGCGTTACGCCCGTCGGAGCGGCGCCGCCCCGGTAAGCGATATACCTCAGAGGCATAGATATGACTCCCTGGTATATCGCTGACCAGCGACACTGCCGGCGAGAGGGCTCCGAGGCCGCCACCCGCAGTTAATCCAGCAAGGCGCGCGCCCACCGCGCCGATCTTGCGGTTTCGGTTGCTGATATTAGTGGGATGCCCCATGTGTCCGGACGACAAGTGCGAGATCGCGGAGCAGGGACTGCCGGGGTCAGCGCAGGGAGGCGCGGGCCGAGAACGCGATGCTCGCCAGCAGGAAGCCGCCGTTGACGATGGTGAAGGCGACCATCACCCAGAGGACCAGCGCGGGGGCCACGGCGAGCACCAGGGCGGCCACGAAGACCACCGCGCCGTAGTCGCGGACCAGCTTCACCAGGCGCACCGGCAGCGAGGTCGAGGTGACCATGCTGGCCGCGTTCGGGCCGGCCTGCATCACCGAGGTGACCAGGTTGACCATCCAGGTGCCGGCGAAGGTCGCCACCAGCCAGGTCGGGGTCGACGGCTCCTGCGCCACCGCCGTGGCGGCGAGGGCTGCCACCAGGGCGATCTGCGCGGCCACGTCGCAGAGCACGTCGACGCGGGCGCCGGCCGCGCTGCCCTGGCCGGTCACCCGCGCCAGTTGCCCGTCCGCGCAGTCCAGGGAGTACGCCACCTGCCAGCCGACCAGGGCGAGCACGCCGACCACCCAGGCCGGCACGTCACCGGCCGCGACCGGGCCGGCGAGCGCCACCACGGTGACCGAGGTGGCCAACCCGAGCACCAGGTTGGTGATGGTCAACGCGGTCGGGCGCAGCCCCAGCCGCTGGGCGACCAGCGCGAAGGCGGCGCCCAGCCACTGGCTGATCGACTCGCTGAACAGGCCGCCGCCCCGGTTCACCCGGTGGAAGTCGGCGATGGTGGGACGGGGGTCAGCCAAGCTGGTCGCGGATTGCACCGGCGTAGTCTGCCAGCCGTCCCCGCGTCTCGGTAGGCGACAAGGCCAGGTGCTCGAGGATCGTGTACCGGTCCGGCCGGGTGCGCGGCGCGAACTGCACCGCCTCGACGAACTGGTCGTCGGTCAGCCTCAGATCGCCCGGAACGGTCGCGAGGCCGTGCCGGTGCAGGCAGCGGGCGAGCTGACCGAACCGCTCCGGGTCTCCCCGGAGGAAGGTGCAGAAGAGTGCGCCGAGCCCCACCTGCTCACCGTGTGAGCCGGTGCCGGGATAGAGCCGGTCGATGGCGTGGGAGACCTCGTGGTCTCCGCCGCTGGCCGGGCGGGTCGACCCGGCCACCGAACTCGCGATCCCGCCGAGGATCAGCGCCTCGGCGAGCGTGGTGAGGAACGCGTCGTCCGTGATCTTGCCGGGGTGATTGATGAGTGCCTCGGCGCCGGTTCGCGCCAGCGTCACGGCAAGGCCGTCGATGGGCTCACCGCGGACCTCGTGGGCCAGTTCCCAGTCCGCGCAGGCGCTCACGTTGCTGACCGCGTCGCCGATCCCGGCCTGGGTCTGACTGTCCGGCCCGTTCTCCACGAAGTCCAGGTCCACGATGACCGCGATCGGGATGTGCACCCCGTAGGAACCCTTGCCGCCCTCGTGATCGAGTGAGGCGGTGGGCGAGGCGATGCCGTCGTTGGCGAGGCTGGTCGCCACGGTCACCATCGGGATGCCGTACCGAGTGGCGGCGTACTTGGCGGTGTCGATGGTCTTCCCGCCGCCGATGCCGATCACCGCGTCGTACGAACGGGACCGGAGTCGGTCACCAAGCTCATTCGCGGCGTCGATGGTGCCGCCGGCGACGGTGAAGACGTCGGCCGACCCCAGACTGGGCCGGCACAGCTCGACGATCTTCTCGCCCTGGCCGGGGCCGACCACGACCGCGACGTCACCGCCAGCGGAGATCCGCCGGTCGGCCAGCAGCAGCCCCAGGTCGGCCACCGCGCCCCGCCGGACCTCGATCAGCAGCGGCGTGTTGACCGTACGGGCTAGTAGCGGCACGCGATCTCCCGCGCGCGGGCCAGGTCGGCGTGGTTGTCGACCTCGACCCACGGGACGTCACCGATCGGCGCCGCCCGCACCTCCCCGCCCCGGTCGGAGAACTCCTGGTAGCCGTCCTCGTAGTAGAGGTTCGGGTCGCGCCGCCAGGTCGCCTCCAGCGCGTCGGCGAGGGCGTCGGCGACCTGCGGCTCGATCAGCGTCGCGCCGATGTACTCCCCGTACGCCTCGCCCGCGTCCATCACCTTGGTGATCCGGGTGAGCTGACCGGCGGCGTCGAAGGTGGTCTTCATCTCCTCCTCGGCCAGCGGCTTGAGCGTGTCCACGGCGAGCAGGATGCCCGGCCCACGCTCGGCGAGCAGGGTCTTCTCCACGCTCACCGGGTGCACGGTGTCCCCGTTGACCAGCAGCACCCCGCGCGCGAAGTACTCCCGGGCCAGCCAGAGCGAGTAGGCGTTGTTCCACTCCTCGGCCTTGTCGTTGTGCACCAGGGTGAGCGTGACCCCGTACTGCTTCTCCAGGTCGGCCTGCCGCTCGCGGACCGCGTCCGCCGCGTAGCCGACCACGATCACGACCTCGGTGAGCCCGACCTCGGCCAGGTTGCCCAACGCGATGTCCAGGATCGTGGTGTCCCCGTCCACCGGCACCAACGCCTTGGGCAGAGTGTCGGTGTACGGGCGCAGCCGGCGCCCTGCCCCGGCCGCGAGCACCATCCCGATCATCCCGACATCCTTTCTCGTCCTGCTCCCCGTCACCGGTGGAGGATAGCCCCGGGCGGACGGGCCGCTCCGGCCAACCGGGTCAGCCGGGCAGCGCCGCCAGGTCGGCGAGCATGGTCAACCGCTCCTCCGCGCTGAGCACGGCGTACGGGCCGGCCGCCCGACGGTCGGTCTCCAGCTCGATGGCGAGCCGCTCCGGGCCGGCCGGGAGGGCGGCGATGCTCGTGGCGGTGTGCCCGGCGGCGGTCCAGGCGGCTGCGTGCGCGTCGGCCCGGTGGTAGCGCATCGTGCCGAGTCGGTTGAGCAGCAGCACGCCCGGCGGGGTGCCGTCCGGCTCGTACGGGGGCGCCATCGCGGCGAGTGCCGACCCGTCCCGGTCGTCCTCCTCCTCGGCGAGCACCAGGGCGTACGCCAGCAGCCGGCCGAGTGCCGCCACCAGCCGCGGCACCCGCTCGTCCTGCCCGGCCCACAGCTCCTCGGTGACCTCGGCGTGCACCTGGTACAGCTCGGTGAGGAAGGCGGCACCACGGTCAGTGGCGGAGAGCCCGCCGTCCGGGCGGCGATGGAGCATGCCGTGCGCCACGTGCTTGTCCACGCTCCGGTGGCAGACCACCGGGTCGCGGTACCGGGTGATCGCCGCGAACCCCGGCCCGTCGACCGTGCCGCCGGGCGCGGCCAGCCGGGTGCGCAGCTCCACCAGGAACCCGGTCGCGGCCGGCCCGCCGTACCGCTGGCTCAGCTCGGCGCCTCCACCGTTCCGGCCGGCCAGCATGCCGGCGATGAAGGCCCGGTCGACGGCCGGGGCGAGCAGACCGGCGATCCGGTGCGGCGCCAGCTCGACGGTGTTCACAGACCGATCGACCGCAGGACGGCGAAGCCCTCCTCCGCGATCCGCCGGATGAGCCCGTCGTTGACGTCGCGGTGCTCGTCCAGCAGGGTCACCTCGTGCTCGGCCAGCCAGCGGTACTCGGTGTGCTTGCCGGCCTCCAGCGTCGGGTGGTCCAGGTCGCCGTCCACCCGGACCAGGAAGTCGTACTCGATCCGGGCGAGACCGTCGTCGCCGATGTAGTGGTACTCACCGACCTGACCGAGGACGTGCGAGAGGGTCCAGCCGGTCTCCTCGGTGACCTCGCGGCGGAGCGCCTCGTCGACCCCCTCGCCCGGCTCCAGGTGGCCGCCGACGATGTCCCAGCAGTTGGGAAAGAGGCGTCGGTGCGGCGAGCGGCGCTGAAAGAAGATGCGGCCGTCGTGGTCGACGACCAGCGCGCCGGCGCAGCGCAGGGGCTCGGTGGACACGTTCCGACAGTAGCGAGCGTGCCGGTGCAACTGCGATGCCCGGTCTTGTCCAGGAAACATTCACGGACCACCATGTCGGTACCGGATGCCACCGTCCCAAAGGGGTGATGCGTGATGCAGGTACGGGAAGCGATGTCCAGCCAGGTCCTCGTCGTCGGTCCGGAGCACACGCTCCGCCAGGCGGCCCGGATGATGTCGGCCCGCGGTGTCGGGTCGGCGGTCGTGATCGATCCGGACTCCGAGGGGATCGGGATCATGACCGAACGTGACGTGTTGAAGGCCGTCGGCGCCGGCCTGGACTGCGACGTGGAACGCACCGGCGCTCACCTGACCTGGGACGTGGTCTACGCCGGCCCGGACTGGACGGTGGCCGAGGCGGCCGCCGCGATGGCCCGGGGCGGGTTCCGGCACCTGGTAGTGCTGGACGGCCGTGAGGTGGCCGGGGTGATCTCCGTTCGGGACATCATGCGGGTCTGGGCGGAGAGCCAGGTGGTCGCCGCGAGCTGACCGGACGCACCGGGTTTCCGCCGGGCAGGTGTGCCGGCCGGATCGACGGGTAGGGATTCCCTGCGGGCGCGGAGACGCCGCGGTCCGTGGGGGAGGGTCCGATGCGCGAGGCGGAGCGTCTGGTCGAGCAGCAGTACGCCATGCTCCTGCGTCGGGACGTGGCCCGGCAGCCGGATCTCTACGCCCCGGAGGCGTTCTACGCCATGCCGGGCGTCACGGTCCGCCCGATCGAGCTGCCCGCGCTGCTACGTACCTGGACCGGCGCCTTCCCGGACCTGCGGGTCGACCCGCTGGGCGCGGTGCGCACGGCCGGGGGCGCGGCGGTGGAGCTGCGCCTGAGCGGCACCCACGCCGGCACGCTGCACTCGCCCTTCGGCACCGTCTCGCCCACCGGCCGCACGGTGAGCTGGGAGGTGGCCGACGTGGTTCGGGCCCGCCGGGGACGGATCGTCGCCTGGCGGTCCTACTTCGACTGGAGCCAGCTCCTCGACGCCCTCGGCGTGCACCTGGAGGGACTTTCCCGGGCAGCGCAGCACGACTCGCTCGCCCTTCCGGTCTGATCTGACGCCGACCGGTGGAGTGGGGTCACCCGACCCGGTGGCTCAGGATGCGGACATCGCCGTGCCGTCCGCGCGTCCCCCGCCGCCGCCCGTACGCTCAACATCCATGACCGCCGAGCAGCTGATCTCCTTCGCCCGTGGGGCTCCCTCGCTGGACATCGTCGATGTCGAGGGGCTCAAGGCCGCCGCCGTCCGCGCCTTCGACGCCGACCCAGCCGGGGTCACGGCCTACGGCACCTCCGTCGGCTACGTTCCGCTGCGAAAGTGGATCGCCGAGAAGCACGGGGTCGAGGCCGATCAGGTGCTGGTCACCAACGGGTCGCTGCAGGCCGACGCGTTCCTCTTCGACCACCTGGTCCGCCCCGGCGACGCGGTGGTGGTGGAGCGGCCGACGTATGACCGGACGCTGCTCAACCTCCAGCGGATGGGCAGCGAGCTGCACGGCGTGTCGGTCCAGCCGGACGGCCTGGACACCGCCGAGCTGCGCAAGCTGCTGGAGTCCGGGGTTCGGCCCCGGCTGGCGCACGTCATTCCGAACTACCAGAACCCGGCCGGCATGACGCTCTCCCTGGAGAAGCGCCGGGAGCTGCTCGACCTGGCCGCCGAGTACGAGTTCACGATCTTCGAGGACGACCCGTACGCGGACATCCGGTTCCGCGGCGAGGCGCTGCCGTCGATGCTCTCGCTGGACACCCGCAACGTGGTGGTGCACGCGTCGAGCTTCACCAAGACGGTCTGCCCGGGCGTGCGGGTCGGCTACCTGGTCGGCCCGGCGGATCTGATCGCCGACATCGCGAGGAACGCGACCAGCCTCTACATCTCGCCCGGCATGGTGTCCCAGGCGATCGTGCACCAGTTCTGTATCTCGGGCGAGATCGACCGCTCGATCGAGACCGTCCGGGCGGCGCTGGGCGAGCGGGCCCGGGTGCTCGCCGAGTCGCTGCGCCGGCACCTGCCGCAGGCCCGGTTCGTGGAGCCCGACGGCGGTTACTTCCTCTGGGTGGACTTCCCGGACGACGTGCTGGTCGACCGGCTCGCCCCCGCGGCGGCCGAGCGTGGGGTCGCGGTGGTCAAGGGCAGCGACTTCATGCTGGACGGCGGGCAGCACGCCCTGCGCCTGGCCTTCTCGGCGGTCACCGCCGATCGGATCGACGAGGGTGTCCGCCGGCTCGCGGCGGCCGTCGAGGCCGTCCGCGGCTGAGCCTTCTGTCAGATTCCCGACAGAAGGACGATGCCGGCCGTCCCGGGACTCCCGCCCGGGCGGCCGGCGGCTCACAATGCTGCGAGCGTCACTCATCAGGTGTAGTGGAGATCACCGCCCGGTTCCCGGGCCGCCGCCACCACCGGTGACGCGTGCAGCACAACCCCCGCCCCCACGGGCGCCGGGTGGGCCGTGTCGTCCCCGCACCCCCCGATGCGGCCCGGCCCGCCCGGCGCCGCCCCACGCGACCGCCGTCACACCTGCCCTTCGTCGCCTCCGGCGTAGCCTCAAGCCGCAGCCGAGCGCGGGGAGGTGGCGCGATGACGGATCGGGCAGATCAGGGCGGGATGGCACCGTCGCACACCGGTCGTGTGCTGCGACCCCGGGCGTGGCCGTCCCCGGTCCGGGCGATGACCCGGATCCTCCACGCCGACGGCTCGCCGCCCGCGCCGACCCCGGCCGGCGCCGGGCGCAGCGGCGTCGTCGACTGCGCGCTCTACGTCGACGGCAAGCGGCAACCCGGCGACTGGACGTACGCGGACGCGCTGGCCGCGGCCCGCCGGGAGGAGCACGGCTTCGTCTGGCTGGGGCTGCACCAGCCCGAACTGATCGAGATGACCGCCATCGCGGAGACCTACGGGCTGCACGAGCTGGCCGTCGAGGACGCGGTGAAGGCCGAGCAGCGCCCCAAGTTGGAGCGGTTCAACGACGTCAGCTTCCTGGTGCTGCGTACCGCCCGGTACTGCGAGCACGCCGAGCTGACCGAGAACTCCGAGGTCGTCGAGACCGGCCAGGTGATGCTCTTCATCGGCCCGAACTTCCTGATCAGCGTCCGGCACGGCGACGCGAGCCGGCTCTCTCCGGTCCGTGCCGACCTGGAGACCAAGCAGGAGCTGCTGCTCCAGGGCCCGTGGTCCGTCGCGTACGCGATCACCGACCGGGTGGTCGACCTCTACCTGGAGGTCGCCGAGCAGCTCGAGGACGACCTCGACGTGCTGGAGGCCGAGGTCTTCGACCGCAACGGTCACGGGCGGATCCAGCGGATCTACCAGATGAAGCGGGAGCTGGTGGAGTTCAAGCGGGCCGTGGTGCCGTTGCAGCGGCCGCTGATGACGCTGACCTCGCAGGTCAATCGGGAGGTGCCGAAGGAGATCCGGCGCTACTTCCGGGACGTGCAGGACCACCTCAGCCGCACCGTCGAGCAGGTGAACTCCTACGACGACCTGCTGAACTCGATCCTCCAGGCGCGGCTGGCCCAGGTCACCGTCGACCAGAACAACGACATGCGCAAGATTGCGGCGTGGGCGGCCATCGCCGCGGTCTGGACCGCCATCGCGGGCATCTACGGGATGAACTTCGACAACATGCCCGAGTTGAAGATGACCTACGGCTATCCGGTCGTGCTCGCCCTGATGCTGGGCATCTCGCTCGGCCTCTACCGCTGGTTCCGCCGTAACGGCTGGCTCTGACCGGCCGCGCAGAAGCGCCGGCGGGCGCGGGGAACCCGCGTCGCCGGCGCTCAGTGCGCTGCCGCTGTGTCAGCGGCGGCCGTTGGTGCGGGCGGTGTTCTTGCCCAGCGCCTTGGTGAGGTCGTCGGCCGGGCGCCCGGAAGCGTCCTTGGCGCCCTCGGCGACCGAGGGGACCTTGTCGGTCGGGCGCACGCCGGTCGGCTTGGCCGCACCGGTGGTGCTGGCGCTGTCGCCGCCGGCCACCGCCGAACTGCCGGCGCCGGTCATCCCGGCCATGGTGGACCCGTCGCTCCCCTTGGGGGCGGAGGCGGTGCGCACCTCGATCGAATCCACCTCGTCGCGCATCGGCTCCAGGGTGCGGGTCGGGTCGTACTCGGCCCACTCCTGCTGCTCCCGGCGGCGGCGCAGGGCGACCGCGCCGGCCAGCCCGGCGATCGCACCCGCCGCGAGCAGGCCGGTCATCATCGAGCCGCGACGGCGCGGCTGCTTCTTCTTGCCGGTGATCCGCATGTTCTTCGACCTGGCCTTCCTGGTCAGCGGCTCTGCCTGCGCGGCGCCGTCACGGGCCGCCGCGGCCAGCGGTGCCAGCGTGGTGAGTGTCGTCCCCCAGCCGGTCGAGGCGCGGTCGCGCACGATCGCCGCGGCCGGCCCGACGTAGCCGCGGGCCATCTGGACCCGTGGACCGACCGTCGCACCCGCGCCCTTGGCGGCGTGGTTGGCTGCCTGCACCAGGTGGCTGATGCTCTGGTTCAGCTCGGCCTTGGCCAGCTGCCCCTCGGACTTACGCCGCCCGATTCCAAACACGGTCCCACCTCCTGGGAGTTGTTCCTTCGTCATCCTCCACCTTCGGATGCCTCCGCGATGCCAGATCGGGCACATGGGAGGATCCGCATGGAACTGACCAACGAGTGAGGAGTACCCGTGGCCGAGGCTGTCTACGCCACCTTGCACACCAACGCTGGCCCGATCCGGCTGGAGCTCTTCCCCAACCACGCGCCGAAGACGGTTCGCAACTTCGTCGACCTGGCCGAGGGCAACCGGGAGTACACCGACCCGCGCACCGGTCAGCCGGGCAGCGGTCCGTACTACGACGGCACCATCTCGCACCGGGTGATCAGCGGCTTCATGGTCCAGATGGGCGACCCGACCGGCACCGGTCGGGGCGGGCCGGGCTACAAGTTCGCCGACGAGTTCCACCCGGAGCTGCGCTTCGACCGGCCGTACCTGCTGGCGATGGCGAACGCCGGGCCGGGCACCAACGGTTCGCAGTTCTTCATCACCGTGTCCCCGACGCCGCACCTCAACAACCGGCACACCATTTTCGGCCAGGTGGCCGACGAGCAGTCGGTGAAGGTCGTGGACTCGATCGCGAGCACCCCGACCGGCCCGAGCGACCGTCCGCTGCAGGACGTCGTCATCGAGCGGGTCGAGATCGAGCGGTCCGCTGCCTGATCGAC
The DNA here is from genome assembly GCF_018070045.1 of Micromonospora sp. U21. GTDB lineage: Bacteria > Actinomycetota > Actinomycetes > Mycobacteriales > Micromonosporaceae > Micromonospora. Next base: position 47,594 of record NZ_JAGPYK010000011.1, on the reverse strand, counting down.
GGGCGAGGTACCTTTGCTCGCATGATTGAGCGCTCCGGAGCACCGCACCGGCTGGCGCCGGTGGACCGCGCGGTGGCGGACGGAGGGTCGGCCCGGTGAGCGAGTCTCCGCCGACCACCCCGGTCTGCTACCGGCACCCCGGCCGGGAGACCTACGTCCGGTGCTCCCGCTGCGACCGGCCGATCTGCCCGGACTGCATGCGGGAGGCGTCCGTCGGGCACCAGTGCCCGGAGTGCGTCAACGAGGGACGTCGCAGCGTCCGGCCGGCGCGTACCGCCTTCGGTGGCGGTACCGCCGGCCGGCACGGCTACGTCACCAAGGCGCTGATCGCGCTGAACGTGCTGCTCATGCTGCTCTCCATCGCCTCCGACCGTGGTGGGGACGCGGCGGTGGGCGGCTCCGGCTTCGGCGGCCTGATGGGCGGCAGCACGCCGCTGACCAACTGGGGTTCGGTGCTCGGCCTGGCCGTCTTCCCCGATGGCACGCTCGGTGGGGTCGCCGACGGCGAGTGGTACCGGCTGGTCACCGCGATGTTCCTGCACTACGGCGTGATCCACCTGCTGCTCAACATGTGGGCGCTGTGGGTGCTCGGCCGGTCGCTGGAGGCCAACCTCGGGCCGCTGCGCTTCGGCGCGCTCTACCTGATCGCCGGTCTCGGCGGCAACGTCGCCGCCTACCTGTTCAGCGCCCAGAACTCGGCCACCGCCGGTGCGTCCACCGCCGTCTTCGGCCTCTTCGCCGCACTGATCATCATCGAACGCAAACTGGGGCGGGACATCTCCCAGGTGATCCCGATCCTGGTGATCAACCTGGTGTTCACGCTGACCGTGCCCGGCATCTCGATCCCGGGGCACCTGGGTGGCCTGGTGGTCGGTGGGGCGATGGCCCTGGTGCTCGCGTACGCGCCACGCGGTCGGCGCACGATGGTGCAGGTCGCTGGCGGGTCGATCATCCTGCTGATACTGCTCGGCCTGGTCCTGTTCCGCACCGCGCAACTGCTCGCCGGCTGACCGGTCGGATCACTGGTGCCGCCGCCGCTGACGCCGGGCGATCAGGCAGGGCGGGCGGTCCGCAGCGCCTCGGCGACCTCGTCCGGGGAGGCCCCCAGGTCGTACCGACCGAACAGGTGCAGCGACTCCCCGGCGTCGATCTCCAGCAGTTCGGTGGTCAGACCGAGCCGGGGCCGACGGTCCACGGTGATCCGCTCGACCGTGGCCCACGGGAGCAGCCGGCGGCCGGCGAAACCCTGGGCGACGAGCACGCCGGCCGGGTCGAGGGCGAGTCGGACCGGCGCCAGCAGGTCGCGCAGCGCCCAGCCGACCAGACCGGCGACGACCAGCCCGATCAGTGTCAGCTGCACCGGGTCGCCTTCGGCGAGGAGCAGGCCGAGCGCCACCAGGACGACCGCGCCGGCCAGCTTCGCCAGCGGTACGCCCGCCGGCACCCGCCACTGCCGGACCGGGAAAGCTTCGGCATCCATCCGGCCAGCATGCCAGCGTTCACCGGGCGACCGCGCCCGGCACCCGTCAGGAGGCGGACCGGACCGGGGGCGGACGGCCGGTTCATGGACGACGTAGGATCGGGACATCCCAAGTTACCGGGGAGTAAACATGAGTGACGCGGTCATCGTCGGCGCGGTACGCACTCCGGTCGGGCGGCGCAAGGGCAGTCTCGCCGGCGTCCACCCGGTCGATCTTTCAGCGCACGTGCTGCGCGCTCTCGCCGAGCGCACCGGGCTCGACCCGGCGCAGGTCGACGACGTCTTCTGGGGCTGCGTGTCCCAGGTCGGCGAGCAGTCCTGGAACATCGCCCGCAACGGGGTGCTCGCCGCCGGGTGGCCCGAGACCGTGCCCGGCACCACGCTGGACCGGCAGTGCGGCTCGAGCCAACAGGCGCTGCACTTCGCCGCCGCGACGGTCCTCTCCGGCCAGGCCGATCTGGTGGTCGCCGGCGGGGTGGAGTCGATGACCCGCGTGCCGATGGGCTCCAGTGTGGCCGGCGGCATGCCGTTCAGCGACCAGCTGCGGGCCCGCTACCGGGGCGTGGAGGGCTTCGCCGACGACGCGGCGCTGCCGTTCAACCAGGGGGTCGGGGCCGAGCTGATCGCCCAGCGGTGGCGTTTCTCGCGTACCCAGCTCGACGAGTTCGCGCTGGCCAGCCACGAGAAGGCGGCCGCCGCGCAGGACGCTGGCGCGTTCGACCCGGAGCTGGCACCGGTGCCGCTTGCCGACGGCGGCAAGTTCGCCGCCGATGAGGGCATCCGCCGGGACACCTCGCTGGAGAAGCTCGGCGAGCTGGCCACCCCGTTCCGCGCCGACGGGGTGGTGACCGCGGGTTCCGCGTCCCAGATCTCCGACGGCGCGGCGGCCCTCGCGGTCACCACCGGCGAGTGGGCCAGCCGGCACGGGCTGCGCCCGCTGGCCCGGATCCACACCGCCGTGGTCGCCGCCGACGACCCGGTCACCATGCTCACCGCGCCCATCCCGGCTACCGCGAAGGCGCTGCGCCGCGCGGGGCTGGGCATCGAGGAGATCGGGGTGTACGAGGTGAACGAGGCGTTCGCCCCGGTGCCGCTGGCCTGGCTGGCGGAGACCGAGGCGGACCCGGAGCGGCTCAACCCGCGCGGCGGGGCGATCGCCCTCGGCCATCCGCTCGGTGGCTCCGGTGCCCGGATCATGACCACGATGCTCCAGCACATGCGGGACAACGGCATCCGCTACGGCCTGCAGACCATGTGCGAGGGCGGTGGCATGGCCAACGCCACCATCGTCGAGCTGCTCTGACTCCCGCCCCGGTCGTTCCGGGGAAAAGGCCTCGCCCCGCCCCGGCTGGGCCGCCTAGGGTGCGCACTGTGACGACGATCGCCGGTGAGCGCGCCCCCGACTGGTCCCGGGAGCAGTGGCAGGTGCGGGCCCGTTCCTGGGTGGACGCGCAGCTGAGCCAGGCCGGCCTGCGGGTGACCGGGCCTGTGCAGCCGCGGGAGCGCCCGTGGTCGCTGGTGTGGCGGGTGCCCGCCGACGGCGGGCCGGTCTGGTTCAAGGCCAACAACCCGGGCACGGTGCACGAGGCCGTCCTGATCGCGGCGCTGGCCGGGCTGGCGCCCGAGCGGGTGCTCACACCGATCGCGGTGGACCCGGCTCGCGGCTGGTCGCTGCTGCCTGACGGCGGAGAGTCGCTGCGGGACGTGCTGGGCCGCGACCCGGACCTGGCGCACTGGGAGCGGGCGCTGCCCGGGTATGCCACGCTCCAGCTGGCCAGCGCGCCCCGGGCCGACGAACTGATCGCCCTCGGCGTGCCGGACCACCGTCCCGAGGCGCTAGCCGGGCTGCTCGCGGAACTGCTCGACGATCGCGAGTCGCTGCGGATCGGCGACGAGGACGGGCTCAGCCCGGAGACGTACGAGCGGCTGCGGGCCGAGTTGCCGGCGTACGCCGAGCGGTGCCGCCGGCTCACCGACATCGGCATCCCGGCCACCGTGCAGCACGACGACCTGCACGACGGCAACGTCTTCGCCGGCCCGGACGGGTACCGCTACTTCGACTGGGGCGACGCCTCGGTGGCGCATCCGTTCGGCACGCTGCTGGTGACCCTGCGCTCGGTCCAGTACGCCACCGAGCTGTCGGCCGACGACGCCCGGCTGGCCCGGGTGCGCGACGCCTACCTGGAGGCGTGGACCGACCGGTACGACCGCCGTACCCTGGTCGAGGCCGCTGACCTGGCGGTGAGCCTGGGCGCGGTGAGCCGGTCGCTCTCCTGGCGGCGGGCCCTGGACACCGCCGACCCGGCCCGCGCCGAGTACGCCGAGGCGGTCCCCGGCTGGTTGGCGGAGCTGGTGAAATCCGACGCGGCCTGAGGCCGTGCCGGCCATCCCTGGCGGCCGTCCACGGGTCGCCGGCACCGGTCTGGACAGGCGGCGGGCCGAGCGGGCAGGATTTGGTGCTGGCCCCGCCCACCGTCCACATCAGATCGGGATGCACGTGACGATCAGCCCTCGTCGGTTCGACCCGCCTCGTGGCAGCTACCGGGTTCTCGCCGCGTTGGCGGTTGTGGTGTTCGCGGTGGGCGTCGGGCTGACCGGCACCGCTCGGCCGGCGCGGGCCGCTGCCGCGTACGACGGGCCACAGCCCGGGACGTTCACCGGGCTGGGGTTCGACACCTGCGCCGCTCCGTCGAACGCGGCCATGAAGGCGTGGCTGCAGTCGCCGTACCGGGCGGTCGGCATCTATATCGGTGGCGTCAACCGGGGCTGTGCCCAGCCCAACCTGACCCCGAGTTGGGTGGCGACCCAGCAAGCGGCCGGCTGGCGGCTCTTCCCGCTCTACGTCGGCCTCCAGGCGCCCTGCTCGACGTACCAGCGGAAGATCGACCCGGCTCGGGCCGCGGCTCAGGGCCGTGAGGCAGCCGACGACGCGGTCCGCAATGCCCGCGGCCTCGGTCTGTCCCCTGCCAGCATGATCACGCTCGACATGGAGAGCTACCCGGCCGGGAACCCTGCCTGCACCGCGGCGGTCAACTCCTTCGTGAGCGCGTGGACCACGCGCCTGCACCAGCTGCGGTTCCTCTCCGGCTTCTACACCAAGGTCACCTCGGCGGGCTTGGCGGACCAGGTGGCGGTCTACCAGCGGCCGGGGCATGCCCGCCCTGACATGATCGACTTCGCCCGCTGGGACGGCGTCCAGACGGTGTCGGACAGCGCCCTGCCGGCGTCGTACTGGATGCCCGGCCGTCGGATGAAGCAGTACCGAGGCGACCACCACGAGACCTGGGGCGGGGTGCGGATCAACATCGACAGCAACTACCTCGATCTTCGGCAGCCGCGGCTCCAGCCGAGTTGGTTGCTGCGTAGGGTCTTCCGGGACCTGCCCCGGATCCTCAACCGGCTCGGCGCGCTGCCGCCGGCCCGCTGCCGCCGGCCCGCTGACGCCGGTCGGCCGCCCGTCAGGGGCTCGATGTCGGACAGCCGGTGCGACACCGCGCGTGGAAGTTCCAAAAAACGGTCGTGACCCACGTCACTCCCCCGCCGGATGTCGTTGGGCAGGTCATGGACGTCTTCTCCCGAACGTTCCTTCCGGCCGCCGCCGAGGCTGGCCTGGCCGTGCAGACCCTGAGCCGGCACATGCCGGTCTTCCGGCGCTGTGTCGGCTCCGGTGACGCCACCATCCTGGTCACCCGCTGCAGCCGCCCGGACCTCCCGGTCGCCGGCGACTACCTGCTGCTGCTCACGCACCGTCGGTTGGTGGTGACCCAGCAGACCCGGCTGCTGCACCGGCTGCGTCTGCACCTCAACACCGAGCTGCGTGAGCTGAGCAATGTCACCTGGAGCCCCGACCCGCGGCTGCACTCGGTCGAGCTGGCCGCCACCGCCATCGACGGGATCCGCGAGCGGTTCCTGATCCGCACCACCCACCCGAAGCGGGTGTGGCAGCTCGACGCCCTGCTCAACCACGCCTTCCGGACCCGTCTGCGGACGCCCCGCGAGCGGATCGTCGCCACTATCGGCGAGGTGCCGGCCGCCGCGCGGCCCAGCGTGTTCCGCCCCGCCGTGGCGCGCTGACGCTCCACCGCCCCACCGCTCGCGGCGGCCTTCCGCCCCGCCTTTACCGAACTCGAACACGCGCCGAGCGCGCCGGGCGCACCGGGTCGGCGATCATTGGTCCGTGACCGTCGAACCGCCGCACCGCGGGCTCGTCCTCGTGGTCGAGGACGAGCCGGCCATCGCCGACCTGGTCCGGCTCTACCTCACCCGCGACGGGTTCGGCGTCCACCTGGAACGGGACGGCGAGGCCGGCCTGGCCGCCGCCCACCGGCTGCGTCCGGTGGCCTGCGTCCTGGACATCGCCCTGCCCGGGCTGCCCGGCACCGAGATCTGCCGCCGGCTGCGCGAGGGCGGCGACTGGACCCCGGTCATCTTCCTCACCGCCCGGGACGACGAGGTGGACCGGATCGTCGGCCTGGAGTTGGGCGCCGACGACTACGTCACCAAGCCGTTCAGCCCTCGGGAACTGGTCGCCCGGGTGCGCGCGGTGCTGCGCCGCTCCGCCGGCGGCCCGGAGGGTGCGGACCGGCCGCGCGTCGTCGGTCCGGTGACGCTCGACCCGGCCCGTCGGACGGTCACCGCCGCCGGCGCCCAGGTGCAGCTCACCTCCACCGAGTTCGACCTGCTGGCCCACCTGATGGCCCGGCCCGGGCGGGTCTTCACCCGGGAGGAGTTGTTGGCCGGCGTGTGGGGCTACGCCGCACACGCGGGCACCCGCACCGTCGACGTGCACGTCGCTCAGGTGCGGGCGAAGCTCGGCCCGGCCAGCGTGATCCGGACCCACCGGGGCGTGGGGTACGCGGCCGATGCCTGACCATCCCGGCCGGCAGCAGCCCACGGCGCGACCCGAGTCGCCGACCATGGCGCTGCCGGTGATCGGCGCCCAGCCCCCGACCGCACCCCGGCACAGCCGGTTCGGTCGGACGCTGACCACCCGGGCGGTGCTGGTCACCTGTGCCGTGGCGCTGGTGTCGGTGCTGGTCACCGCGATCGTCGCGGTGCCGCTGGCGATCCGGGGCGTGGAGCGACGCGATCAGGAGGCGCTCGCCGCGCAGGCCCGACTCGCCGCCGAGGTACTGCGGACCCGGCTGGACCGGGGTCGTACCGCCGACGAGGAGCGGCTCATCCAGCAACTGCGCGCCCAGGGCATCGACGCGTACCTGATCCGGCGGGGGGCGGTCGACCGGCCGGGCCTGCCACCCCGGGTGGTGCAGCGGATCGAGCAGGGCCGCAACGTGTCGGTCCGCCGCCCGGTCAACGGCCGGCGCGCACTGGTCGAGGGCCGGGCGCTGCCCGGCGGCAACGGGGTGGTGCTCTCGCGCGCCTCGACGACCGGGCTGTGGCGGCAGGTGCTGCTCAGCCTCTGGCTACCGCTGGTGGCCGGGCTCGCCGCCGGGGTTGTGGCCGGGCTGCTGCTGGCCCGCTGGCTGGCCCGGCCGATTCGCGTCGCGGCCACCGCCGCCGCCCGTCTGCGCGCCGGGGACCGCGCGGTCCGGGTGCCGGTCGAGCCGCCGGACGAGGTCGCCGACCTGGCCGAGGCGTTGAACGGGTTGGCCGCCGCACTGGCCACCAGCGAGGGCCGCCAGCGGGAGTTCCTGCTCTCCGTCTCGCACGAGCTGAGGACCCCGTTGACGGCGATCCGTGGGTACGCCGAGGCGCTGGCCGACGGCGTGATCGACGCGGACGGCACGGCTGGCACCGGCCGGACGGTGCTGGCCCAGGCCCAGCACCTGGACCGGTTGATCGGCGACCTGCTGGCGTTGGCCCGGCTGGAGGCCGCCGACTTCCCGCTGGAACCGGTGCCGGTGGACCTGGCCCGGCTGGCCGTCGACGCCGAGGCGACCTGGTCGGGCCGTTGCGCGGCGGTCGGAGTGCTGTTCCGGCTGGAGACGCCCAGCGGGCCGGTGTCGGTGTACACCGATCCGGGGCGGATCCGGCAGGTGGTGGACGGGCTGCTGGAGAACGCGCTGCGGGTCGTACCCCCGGGGGCGCCGGTGGTGCTCGCGGTCCGGGCGGCCGGCGCGGACCCGGCCGCCGGCGGCGTGCTGGAGGTCCGCGACGGCGGGCCCGGCTTCACCGACGACGACCTGGCGGTGGCGTTCGAGCGGGGTGCGCTGCACCAGCGTTACCGGGGGGTGCGCAAGGTGGGCAGCGGGCTGGGACTGGCACTGGCCGCCGGGCTGGTCCGCCGGCTGGGCGGGGAGATCGCCGCCGGTCACGCGCCGGAGGGCGGTGCCGCATTCACGGTCCGGCTGCCCGGTGATCCTTACCAGACCCGAACATCGGCCTGACGCTCCGCTCGTCGTCGGCGGGCAGGCTGGGGGCTCCACGGACGAGAGGGAAAGTCATGCCACGTTGGGGATTCGCCGCCGCCACCACGTCACTGCTCGCGGCGGTCGCGCTCGGCGTCAGCGGCTGCGGCGCGGCCGAGGTGGCCAGCCAACCCGCCCGGGAGGCCGCGGTCGAGGTCGCCGCGGCGATGGGTGTGGAGGGCCAGGCACTGGCCGCCATGGGCTTCGACGCCAACGACCTGGACGTGCAGACCGTTGCCGCGCCGGCCGCCCCGGCACCCGGCGGGTCGGCCACGCCCGGTGCGTCCCCCAGCGTCGAGGAGAAGGCCCGGCAGAAGCGCGGCGAGGAGTGGCGCACGCGCCGCCAGGCCCGGGTGCTGCTGCGTAAGAACACCCTGCACGGTGAGGCGGTGGTGCAGACCAAGGACGGCGGTACGAAGACCGTTGCCGTGCAGCGCGGCGAGGTGACCGCGATCGACGGTGACTCGATGACCGTGAAGTCCACCGACGGCTTCACCATGACGTGGACCTTCGGCGACGACCTGCGGGTCGTCGAGCGGCGCGCAACCGTGCAGTCGAGCGAGGTCAAGGTCGGCACGACGTTCGGCGTCGCCGGTGCGAAGGACGGCGACAAGGGCGTGGCCCGCCTCATCCTCATCCCCCACACCAAGTAGGCGCCCAGTGCAAGGAAGGGCCCCTTGTTAACGCCAGGCGTTAACAAGGGGCCCTTCCTTGCACTGGTCAGTAGACGCGGGAGCCGATGAAGTCGTCGTGACCGTAGCCGACCGGGTTGGCGGCGGTCCGGGGCTCGTACGACCACTGCTGCCGGCTGCTGGTGGAGCAGCCGGCCAACCGCAGCCGAGGGCTGCCCAGCCACGGGTTGTCGAACGCCACGCAGAGGTTGCTGGCGCCGGCCGGCTTGATCTGGTTGCCGGCGAAGACGAACTGCTGGGCGGGGGTGCCGTTGCAGTCGTAGATGTTGACCGCGGTCCCGGAGGTCAGCGACCCGTTGGCGATGTCGAGGCAACGGTCGTGGGAGAGCTCGGAGTGCAGCGACCGCCGGCCTGCGTCGTACCAGAAGCCCTGGTTACGCCCACCGTGGCAGGCGTACGGCTGCTGGATGGTGCCGTTGCGGGAGTCGTACCCCTTGCCGTCGACACAGGTGCGGGTGGCCAGGTTGCGCAGTTGCTTGAACTCCAGCAACCCCGGGTGGAGCACTCCGCTGCCGGTGCTGGCCGGGTCGACGCAGCTGGCCCGCTCCTGCCCGGAGTTCCAGAACTGGGTGATGCACTGGGCGAACATGCCGTGCCCGCGGGCGTTGGGGTGGAACGACTGCCGGGCGGCGTTCTCGTCCCAGATCCCCACCTCGATGTAGAGGCCGCGGACCGAGGTGTTGTCGGTGCATACCTCGTGGCCGTGGAAGAGCCGGCTGGCATCCAGGTAGCGGGTGCCGGTCTGGGTGGCCGCGGCGCGCAGCGCCGACTCGAACATCGGCACGGCCTTGTTCCGGGCGAACGCCGCGTCGGCCAGGTAGAGCAGGCAACCACCGGAGTACCAGCCGGGGAAGTTCGGGTTGTCCTCCACGTCCGGGCTGCCGGGGCTCGGGTACGACATGAGCACCAGTTCGTAGTCCGAGCGCAGGTAGCCGGCGCTGGTCATGGTCTGCCGGATGTCGGTGAGCGCGTCGACCACGGCCTGACGACTGCCGTCGGTGCGGATCGTCCACTGGTCGGTGTAGCGCGGGTAGCAGGGACCCTGGAAGAAGACCCGGCTGATCGCGCAGTCGGTGGCGACCGGGCCGAACTGGATCGTGCCGTCGCCGTTCGCGCCGACGACCACCCAGATCAGCTTCACGTGCGTGTTACGCGCCTTGATCCCCAGGTAGTCGCCCTGGTTCAGCTCGTTGTGCTGGGTCGGGCCGCCGGCGATCAGGTTCCACGGGGTGGCACCGGAGCAGGCCAGGTTGTACTGCGCGTCCGAGGAGATGCCGGTGCGGAACAGCGCCTGGTCGTACGAGCGGTCGCACCAGTTGCCGGGCTGGTGGGTGCCGGGGACGTAGTTGCCGACCCCCTCACCGGAGATCTCGCTGTCACCCATGGTGATCAGCGCGGTGCGGCGCTGGTCGATCGGGCGGATCGCCGGGCTGCCGTAGAGGGCGGTCGCCTCGGCGGCCCGGATGGCTTCCAGGTTGGCGGGGAGTGGTTGGACGGTCGGCCGGTCGGCTGCGGTGGCGGGGGCGGCCGGTCCGGCGAGCATCGGCAGGACGAGAGCGGCGACGGCGACGGCGACGGTGAGGGCCCGTCGTCGGGTCGCGCGTTCGGGCCTGGCGGGGGTAGCAGGCATCGACGCACTCCTTTCGGCTCAATCGCGGGACGTCGATTGAGTTACCAGACGGTAACGTGCCGATCAACGGATGTGAATGCGCTTCGGATCCTTGCGCGCGGGATGCAGAACCGCCCGGATCGGACGATCCGGGCGGCGTGCTCAGCGGTCGGGCTTCTGTCGGCGCGTCCGATGCCGTTCTCGCCCGGCGATCGGTGCGTTCCGTCGGGTCAGCGGCCGGGCGGCAGCGCGTAACCGACGTAGCCGCGGAACTCCAGTCGCCAGCCGGCCGGGACGAGCTTGGCGCACGCCGGCTGGCTGCCGGTGCAGACGATCGCGTTCACCGAGGTGGGGTCGGCCGGCGGGCGCTCCGGCAGCACCGACTGCAACGCCACCAGGTCCGGCGAGCGTCCGTCCGGCTGCCGGAGCAGCAGCCACCACGGGTACTCCCAGTCGTCGTTCTGCTGCACCAGCCCGATCCGGCGCGCACCGCTGTCGCGGACCGCCGCCGCGGCCCAGCGGAACTCGTCGGCCCACTGTGGGCGACGCAGGAACCGGGTGTCCCAGTCCGAGGTGGTGAAGACCGATCCGGTGCCGACGAGCCGGCGTGGGAAGCCGTACGACAGCGCGAGCACCCCGGCCAGCGCCGAGGTGGCCAGCACGGTGACCGCCGCCACCGTTGCCACCGACCGCCGCCCCCGGCCGGTCGTCCCGGCCCGGGCCGTGCCCGGCGTGCCGGCTGCCGGGTTGGAGTGGCGGCGGAGGACTGCGTCCAGCCAGAGCCCGGCCAGTGGTACGGCGAGCACCAGGGCGTAGAGCAGCAGCCGGTTGCCCCACGGTTGCCACTTGATCATCGAGGTGTGCAGCAGCACGGTGGCCAGCACCACCACCGCGTACCCGCGCAACGGCCCCGCCTGCTCCGGGCCGATCCGGCGCGGCCGGACGAGCGCGACCGCCATGCCGATCAGCGCCAGCGCCCCGGCGAGTGGAAACGCCACCCGGTCCTCGTCCGGGTACCAGGCGGGCTCCGGAAAGACCTCCCGGCCGAAGGTGATCGCCCGGTCCTGCGGGTCGACTCCCATCGCCTCCGCCCCGCCGATGATCATCTCGGCGCCCAGCCGGCGCAGTGGCGCCAGCGGCGTGTCGAACGCGGTGTGCCCGATTCGCAGCGCGTTGACCAGGATCGACGGCGGATCGTGTCGTTCCATCGGGATCGACTCGCGCAGCCGGGGTGGTCCCAGCGGATGCCCGAACTCGGCGGTCACCCGGGCCAGGAACGGTCCGACCACCACGGCCGCGACCAGCAGGATCAGCACCGAACCGCCGACAGTGCGGGGCACCCGGCCGGCCACCCGCGGCCGACGCACCCCACCGACCGCCGTCGCGCCGGCCGGTGTCCTGTCGGCGGTCAGGGCCAGCCGGAGCTGGGCCAACCCCCAGAGCACCAGCAGCGGGCCGACCGCGATCAGGCCGCTGGTCTTGGTCACCGCAGTCAGGCCGGTGGCCGCGCCGAGCGCGAGCAGGGTGCCCCAGCCGGTACGGCGGCGCAGCCCGTCCAGCACCAGGGTGGCCGCGCAGGCCACCCACGCCGCGCAGACCAGGTCGGTCTGCGTGCTCGTCGCCTGAAGCACCACCATCGGTGTGCTGGCCAGTACGAACGCAGTGATCAACTGGGCCCGCCGTCCGCCACCGAGCTGCGCGGTGATCCGCGCGGCCACCAGCAGGCAGCCCACCCCGGCCGCCCACTGCACCAGGTTGTGCAGCTGGTCCCCACCGGTGAGCAGGCGCAGGTGCAGCAGCAGATATTCGGCGCCGGGCGGGATGGTCACCTGCCGGTGGATGGCGGTGGCCCAGAAGTCGAGGTCGCCCTGGGCCACCCAGTGCTCGACCTTGGGCAGGTGGTACGTCTGCGAGTCGAAGTTGTTTGGCTCGGCCAGGATCGCGACCAGCAACTCCAGGAGGACCAGCCCGCCGACCGTGGCGGCGAGCAGCCGCTCGCCCCGACCCGCCGTACGCCAGGTGTCGACCGCCACGGCGAGCGTCTGACCAGCCCGTCGGGGCGCAGGGGCGCGCCCGGCTCGGCCGTCGGCGAGCGGGGCGGGCGTCTCCAGGCCGGCGCCGGCGGGCAGGGTGGCGCCGACCGGGACCGGCCGGGGTACCGCGGCGGGTGGCTGCGGGAGCCGGGTCACCTGGCGCCACCGCAGCCCTGCGGCCGTCGCGGCGGCGGTCAGGAAGAGCAGCCAGGCGGCGACGAACGCCGGTCGGGTGAGCGCGTGCAGCACGCCGAGCAACTCGACGACGAGCACCGCGTACGCGCCGGTGAGCACGGCAGCGCGTACCACCGCGAGCCGCAGCGGTGCCACCGCGTCGACCCCGCGCGGCCTCGTCGCGACGGTGAGCAGAAGCACCGCGGCGGCAGGAACCGCCGCGAGCAGGGAGCCGGCAGCCGACATGGCGGGAAGTAAACACCATCCGGCTGAAGCCGCCACGCTGACTGCCCGGCGGTGGCGCCCGGCGTTCGCCGATCAGCCAGGATAGGCTATGCCCGACGTATCGTCGCCACCGTGGAGATTTCCGTGAAGCTCTCGATCCTCATGCCGGTCTACAACGAGGAAGAACGCATCGCGGATGCCCTCAAACAGGCATTGGCAGTGGACTATCCCTGCGAGATCGAGCTTGTCGTGGTTGACGACGGCAGCCGGGACGGCACCGGCGAGGTCCTCGGTCGCGCCGACGACGCCCGCCTGCGGGTCATCACCCACCCGCGCAACGCCGGCAAGGGCGCGGCCATCAAGACGGCGGTGGACAGCGCCGAGGGCGACTACATGGTCATCCTCGACGCTGACCTCGAGTACGACCCACAGGACATCCCCAAGCTGCTCGACCCGGTGCTCGACGGGCGGGCCACGGTGGTCTACGGCAATCGCACCTTCGGCAGCCACAGCGCCTACAGCTTCTGGTACGTGATGGGCAACAAGGGCGTCACGATGGCGGCGAACGTGCTGTTCAACTCGTACATCGGCGACCTGGAGACCTGCTTCAAGCTGATGCCGGTGGCGCTCTACCGGTCGCTTGACGTGCGCTCGCGCGGCTTCGGCATGGAAGCCGAGGTGACCGGCAAGCTGCTGCGGCGGCGGATCCGTCCGTACGAGGTGCCGATCAGCTACCGGGCGCGTGGCCGGGAAGAGGGCAAGAAGATCACCTGGAAGGACGGCGTCGAGGCGATCTGGATCCTCGGCCGGGAACGCGCCCGCCGCCGCCCCACCACGCCGGCCCGCTGACCGCTCAGCGGCCGGCGGACAGCAGCGCCCCCGCCAGGAAGGCGTCGACCGAACGGCGCAGGCCGGCGCTGTCCAGCCCGTGCCACCGGTTGTGGTCCTCGGGCGAGCCGTAGCGGCGCAGATCCTTCCTCCCCACACCGAGGGCCAGCAGCCGATGTGGCCGGTCCACCAGCGCCGCCGACACCACGCGGCTGGACGTGCCGGCCAGGTACGGCTCCACCAGGATCACCTCGGTTCCCGCCAGTGCCCGCAGCCCCGCGGTGTCGAACGGTCGCGGCCGGTGGGTGTAGGCCACGGTGACCGGCAGGTCGGCGACCGCGTCCAGCGCCGCGTCCAGCACCGGTCCGACCGCCACCAGCAGCGGGGCCGCAGGCCCGGCATCACGCACCACCGCGAGCGAGCCGTCGCCGCCGTGTGGCCGGTCGTTCTGCAGTACCGAGAGCCGCAGGTACGCCGAGCCGTCGCCGGCCACCGCGTCCCGCAGCAGCGCGGGCACCTCGGCCGGGTGGCCGGGGACGTGCACCGTCCAGCCGTGCAGGGTGTCGATCAGTGACACGTCTGCCGGGGACAGGTGCGTCCGGCCGGCTGCCGCGCGGTCGTACGAGCCTCCGACGCCGACCAGCACCGCGGCCGCGTCCTGGTGGTCCAGGTCCAACTTGAGCTGCTCGTACGCCCGCTCGACCAGGAACGGCGCGTAGCTGTGCACGATCGGCCGCAGGCCGGTGAGGGCGAGCCCGCCGGCCACCCCGACCATCAGTTGTTCCCGGATGCCGACATTGAGCACCCGCTCCGGATGCCGCGCGGCGGCCGGGGCGAACGCGGCGGCGGAGATGTCGGCGAGCACCAGCGCCGTACGCGGATCCTCGGTCAGCAACTCGGTGGTGGTGTCGGTGAAGATGTCCCGCATTGTCACTCCTCCGTCTTGACGACCGCGACGACGACGTGCGGCCGGTCCTGGGGCTGGCCGGTGAGGGCGGTGTGCAGCGCGTCGTGGTCGTGCCCGTCGACGGTGGCGGCGGTCCAGCCGTTCACCGTGAACCGGGCCGCCGCGCCGCCCGGCCAGCCGTGGGTGGCCGAGTGGTTGTCGACGACCACGGCGGTCAGGCTGCCGAGGCCGGTGGCACCGGCGTACGCGATCGCCTCGTGGTTCGATCCCTCGTCCAGTTCGGCGTCGCCGAGCAGCACGTACACCCGGGGGGTGAGCAGGCCCTGGGCACGCAGCCCGAGCGCGGTGCCCACGCCCAGGCCGAGGCCGTGCCCGAGCGAGCCGGAGCCGATCTCCACCCCCGGCACCAGGGTGCGGTCCGGGTGGTCGCCGAGGCGGCTCGCCGGGCCGCCCTGGTCGTCGAGCCAGCCGGCGGGGAGGAAGCCCTTGGCGGCGAGCACCGCGTAGTAGCCGGCCACGGCGTGCCCCTTGGAGAGCAGGAACCGGTCCCGCTCGGGATCGTCGACGGTCTCCGGGGTGATCCGCAGGACGCGGTGGTAGAGCACCCAGAGCACATCGATGGTCGAGTACACGTTGGCCCCGAACTCCCGGCCGGCGCGTAGCCGCTCCAGTGGGCCGGCCACCGGCCCCGGCACCGGCGGCAGGGCCGCGTTGGCAGTCGTCATCTGGATAGCGTGTAAGTTGAAGGGCACTTCAACTCAAGGACCGGGTGATGCAGGACTCACTGACCATCGGCGAGCTGTCCGTCCGCTCGGGCGTGGCGCCGTCGGCGCTGCGCTACTACGAGCGGCTCGGTCTGATCCGCGCCGACCGCACCGGCGGCAACCAGCGCCGGTACGCCCGCGCCGAGCTGCGCCGCGTCGCCTTCATCCGGATCTCCCAGCAGGTCGGCGTCTCGCTGGACGAGATCCGCGCGGCGCTGGACTCGCTGCCCGAGGCGCGTACGCCCAGCCCACAGGAGTGGGCGCGGCTCTCCGCCAGCTGGCGGGGCCGGCTGGACGAGAGGATCCGGCTGCTCGCCAAGCTCCGCGACGACCTGGACGGCTGTATCGGCTGCGGCTGCCTGTCCCTCCAGCGCTGCGCGCTCTACAACCCCGGTGACGCCCTCGGCGGCGAGGGGCCCGGCGCCCGCCTGATGCTGCCCCGGCCGGCGGCCGACGCGTCCGCCTGACGCGCACACCACCCCGCCCGGTGACCGACGTCACCCGACGGTGAGCAGCACCTTGCCAATGTGATCGTTCGACTCGACCAGCCGGTGCGCCTCGGCCGCCTCGGTCATCGGCAGCCGCCGGTCCACCACCGGCCGGATCCTGCCAGCCTCGATCAACGGCCACACCTCGTCCCGTACGCCCCGGACGATCTCCGCCTTCTCGGTGAGCGGCCGGGCGCGCAGGGTCGTCGCCGAGATGCTGGCTCGCTTGGTCAGCAGGGCGCCGAGATCCAGTTCGGCCTTGCGGCCACCTTGCAGCCCGATCACCACCAGTCGGCCACCGGTGGCCAACGCGGCGACGTTGCGGCCCAGGTAGGACGCGCCCATGATGTCGAGGATGACGTCGACGCCGTGGCCGTCGGTGGCGCGCCGGACCTCCTCGACGAAGTCCTGCTCCCGGTAGTCGATCGTGTGCGCCGCGCCCAGTTCGCGCAGCCTGGAATGCTTGGCCGCACGAGCGGTCGCCAGGATCTCGGCGCCGAGGGCCACCCCGAACTGGATCGCGAAGGTGCCGATCCCGCTGCCGCCGCCGTGCACCAGCAGCGTGTCGCCCGGGCGGAGGCGGCCCACCGGGACCAGGTTCGACCAGACGGTGCAGGCCACCTCGGGCAGCGCTGCGGCGTCGACCACGTCGACGCCGGCCGGCACCGGCAGCAACTGCCCGGCGGGGACCGCGACCCGCTCGGCGTACCCACCGCCGGTCAGCAGCGCGCAGACCTGCTGGCCGACCGCCCACCCGGTCACCTCCGGACCGATCGCGCTGATCACCCCGGAGCACTCCAGCCCGGGGTGTTCGGGTGCGCCCGGCGGCGGAGGGTAGTGCCCCTGCCGTTGCAGCAGGTCCGCGCGGTTGACCCCGGCGGCCCGCACATCAACGATCACCTCGCCCGGGCCGGGCTCGGGATCGGGGACCTCAGCCCAGATCAGCGCGTCGGGTCCACCGGGCTGCGGAATGGTGATGGCTCGCATGGGCTCAGTCTTACCCGATGACACTGCGGGCCGCAGGCGCACCCGACGCGTCCCGGCAACCACTGTGGACGTTCGTGCGGATTTCGGCGTTGTGCCGCCCGGTCAGGGAGGGACGCCGGGCCGCGCGACCGGTGCCATGGCAGACTAGGCACGGCCGCGCACCCTCGGGTGGCGGCCCGGGAGGGTTCGCCTAGTGGCCGATGGCGCTGGTCTTGAAAACCGGTAAGGGGGCAACCTCTTCGTGGGTTCGAATCCCACACCCTCCGCTCCCCTGGACAGCGAAAGGGCCTCTGACCAGCGCGAACGCTGGTCAGAGGGCGTGTTTATGAATAGCGAACCGGTTTCACTTCGTCTCGCTCGGGGCCGCCGTGTCTCACTGGTCGTGTCGTTTACGTGTCGGCGCCCTCCGGCCCTTCGGCCGGCTTGGTGCCGTCCTCGGTGCCTAGCGCTCCCTCGATTCACCTGCGGGCGGCCTCGTCCTGTCCGTCGATGCACGAGGCGTAGACCTTGAGCAGCACGTGCACGCTGTGTCCGGCCCATTGGGCGACCTGGGTAGCCGGCACTCCGGCGTTGAGCCAGAGCGACATGGCGGCGTGCCGCAGGTCGTATGGCCGGTGTGCCAGCGGTGAGCGCTGCTGAGCCGGTGTCAGCGTGGCCCCGCGTGCCTGCCGCCAGGCTCGGAGATAGGTGCTTTTGGAAACCGGGGCCGGTCGCGCACCAGTGGCGTTGAACATCCGCCCGTTGGTGTCTTGGCAGTGCTCTCGGAGGTGACGCCGCAGGATGCGGACCAACTCGGGGCAGGCCGGCACGTCGCGGGTCCGCCTTCTGCGCCCGGTGCTTCAACTCTCGGTCTTCCAGCGATTGGCCACTGTCGCTCCAATCCTCGCCGACCTGTTGTGTGGAGCCGCTGAGGTGGAGCCAACCCCACCCGTTCTGGGGTAGCTCGCATTCGTCGACGCGTAGGTGGATTACCTCGGAGGGGCGGAGAGCGGCGAAGTACATGCAGGCGAAGAAGCCTTCCAAGTGGGGGTCGCGTTCCCGCACTGCCGGTAGGAGAGAACGGGCCTGTTCGGGATTCACAACCATTTTCCGGTCGGACTTGATCGGTGTTTTTCGGTGCTCGCCACTGGATGGAGTCCATCGGGTCTTGGGTTGTCAAGCGGTGCCCGTCATGCCAGGAGAGCACTGGGGCATCAGTCGTCATAGGTCATCAGGGCCAGACCGCTGGCCGGCACTCCGTGCCACATGCGTGCCAAAATTGCCCGCGTTGTCGCGCAACTGCCAGCACTCGCCCAGGTCAGGCATAGGGTGCGACCGTGGCTCGCACCCCCCTCCGGAGGTGCCGAGCTTCCGCCATGAGCCCGGCCGGATGCTTTTTGGATCATTTGACTTCGAATGCACACCCTCCGCCACCAACAGCAAACATGATCCTGACCTGCATAAGCGCCAAGCGCAATCTCAAACTCACACCGAGATACGCTCTACGTTTTGGCTATCTGGCTTTTCTTCGTGAAATGTAGACCCCCACGAGGCAAAGGGCACCTCCAACGAGGGTGAGTATGGGTGGCGTCTGATTGAGCAGTGCCCAACTCATGATTGCCGCAACTGGGGTGACTAGGTGTGTGGCAACGCTGAGCCGCCCGGCGGGGCTCCGCGCCAATGCGTATGCCCAGGTGGTGAAGCCTAGGGCTGTCGGTCCGACACCCAGGAAGATCAGCCATCCGACGGTTGTCGCTTTGGCGGCCTGTACCTCGTGTATCAGATCGGGTGCGAACGGCATGCATGCGGCTGCACCGACAAGGACGGTGAGCAATGTTACATTGAGAGCAGATGCTTGAGCTAATAGTGGTTTCTGTACTGTGGCGGCTATGGCATACGCTGCTGCGGCGCCGAGGCACATTAGGACTGCCAAGAGGTCGGTCCGAGCTTCGGTAGAAGTAGCGGCAGCGATAAGCAACATGCCTATGAGCGCCACAATTGTTCCGGTAACGAGTGTTCGCGGGAAGCCCTCGCCCAGCACGGCTCCTGCCAAGACCGCAATAAAAATCGGGCCGCTGCCAATGAGCATTGCAGCCGTGCCGGCATCAATGCGCTGTTCGGCCCAATTGAGTGCAAAGTTGTAGAAGGCGAACCAGGTTAGTCCCACTACAATCACTTTGAGCCACGCCCGGCGCGCTGGCCAAACGCCAGGGCGCCGGAGGAGAACGACGATTCCCAGAACCACACCCGCCGTGAATAGGCGCGCCAGAGCGAGCGGGCCGGCGGAGAATTCGACGCCGACATGCCTAATGGCGACGAATGCGGAACCCCATAGGAGCACAGAAGTAGTAATCGCCCAAGTTTGCAAGGAGCGCGACTCGCTAGATCTTCTGCGGTGACGCACTACAGATGCGTCTCGCCGCACCGAAGAGCCGGAGGCCACCCCAGATTTGGGACGATGAGCATAATCGCGAGTCGCGTTGGAAGCCGTGGCTTGGCCCTGCGCCCAATTCACATCACGCAGAATTATTCTCCAAATTCTATGACCACAGAGCTAACCCTTCCGGCCGGCCGCGAGTCGCGGCCGGCCGGGAGGGTGGGGTGGGGGGGGCTCGGCCGCCCCGCGGTGAGTTGTGTCCGGTCAGATCAGAGCGTTGCTGTCCATCAGGGGACTGTTGCCAACCGCCGAGGCGTCGTGGTGGGCTCCGGCATCGCCGTTCACGGTGCCCACCGTGCTGGAGAGGAGGCCGTCGACCTGGCCGGTCACGGCGCCTACCGGGGACGGCAGGTCGACCGGCACCATCCCGGCGTGCCCGTCGCCCAGGCCGAGCCCGCCCAGCGTGTCGTCTACGCCCAGCCCGCCCAAAGTGCTGTCCACGCCCAGCCCGCCGACGATATCGACCTGACCCTGGACGCCGGAAAGCGCGCCGCCCAGCAGGCCGTCACCGCCCAGTACCCCGCCCGGGTCGCCGATCGTGCAGGTCATGTCACCCACCAGCGGGTCGGCCACCACACCCACCACGCCCACCACGTCCGCGTCGAGAGTGTCCCCCAGGTCGAGCGCGCCGGTCAGGTCGGTGCTGACACCGTCCAAACCAGTCCCGGCGGTCACCTCGCCAAGCAGGGCGTAGTCGGCCACCAGCGGCATGACATCCTGCACATCGGCGGCGGTGACGTCGGTGAGCCCGGCGGCCTGCAGCGCGCCCTCCGGGTCGAGGTCGTAGGCCGCCCGCGCGTCGACGTCGACGAACAGGTTGAGCACGAAGTCATGCAGGCCATCGCACGGCGGCGTACCTACGGGCAGGATCGACGGCGGCTCCACGGGCTGGGTCGGCTGCGGCTCCACAGGCTGGGTCGGCTGCGGCTCCACGGGCTGGCTCGTATCCACGTGCAGACACTCCTCGATGTGAACAGTTTGTCCACTGTGTACACAAGTTTGGTTGAAAACCGGCTGGGGGGCATCGGGGACACCCCCGCAAATTCCACTGCTGCAATAGGGGCACACCGCGCGGTCCGTTAGGGGCACCCTGGGGGTCCGGTCGTGGGGATGCGTCGCGTTGAACCTCAGGCGGGCCGTTGGCTGCCGGTCATAATCGGCCACAGGGGTCTCGATAGTCGGAGTGATGAATAACCGGTTCCACGGCTAATACGCAGCCCGGGTTCGTTATGTAGGTGGTTGCTCTGGGGCTGGGATGGTTCGGGCTGGTGGTGTGTTTGCGCCCATGCGTTCGGGTGTGGCGCGAGGCCGTCGAAGACGATGGCGAGCGCGCGCCGGCAGCGAGAGAGCTGGAGGCAGCGTGCGGGGTGGGACGGTGGCGAGGTGTGGGTTGCCGTGGCGGGTGGTGCCTTTCCTGCGTTTGCCGGCTGATTCGTGGTTGCCGGGGCAGAGGCCGGCCCAGGAGGCGAGGTGGGCTGGGGTGGGGAAGCGGGTCATGTCCACCCCAATCTCGGAGATGATCGTTTGGGCGGCGAGGTCACCCACGCCGGGGATGGTTTTGAGCCGGTCCCGTTGCGCCGCGAACGGGGTGATGGCCTCGTCGATGCGGGCGTTGAGCTTGCTGATCATGTCGTTGAGGTGGTCGATGTGGGTTAGGTGCAGCCGGCAGAGCAGGCCATGGTGGTCGGCGAACCGGCCTGCGAGGGCGAGGGTCAGATCGGGGATCTTCTTGCGCAGCACACCTCTGGCCAGATCTGCCAACACCGCGGGGTCGCGTTCGCCGGCGATGAGCGCCTCGATCATCGCCCGGCCGGAGACACCTGTGGCGTCGGAGGCGACGGAATCGAGCTTGATGCCACCGTCTTCGAGGACCTTGTGCAAGCGTTGGGTCTCGCGGGTGCGTTCCTCGATCAGCTTCTTGCGGTAGCGGGTCAGTTCCCGGATCGCGGCGATGTCGGCCGGGGGGATGAAACTGCCGCGCAGTAGCCCGACCTCGCACAGCTCGGCCAGCCACACCGCGTCGGAGGCGTCGGTTTTGCGGCCCGGCACGTTCTTGACGTGGTGGGCGTTGCATAACAGGAGCTCAAGCCCGTCAGCTTCGGCGAGGGCGTGGAAGACCGGCCGCCAGTACACGCCGGTGGCTTCCATCGCCACGTGCGTGACCTGCTCGGCGATCAGCCAGCCGGTCATTTCCCGCAACGCGCTGTAGAACGTCGGGTACTTGCGTACCTGTTGGCGGCGCTGCCCGGCCTGCTCGCCCGGGATGCGGACCGCCACCGTGATCTGCTTCTTGTGCACGTCGATCGCCGCGACCCGCGGATAGACGATTTCCACGACGCCTCCGTGGTGGAGCCGAGCCGACAAGGTGTCGCCCGCGGGACCCGCGAAAGATCAAGAAACTCAGACACGCGCTCATAGCGGCAACCCGGGGTACCTACCGAGGCGGGTTCCAGCGTCACTCTTGTAAACGGGCTCGCAGGTGCCAAGCTCTGTCGACGTCGGCGGGCGACGCATCGAGTTTCACAAACCCGCGGGTGCCCCGCCAGGGGCATCTTCCTCTTGTAAGCGAGGCATCGGTGTCTCGCGCTGTGGCTGTCTGCCGATGTCGCCAAGCTCGTGCCGGATCCGTGTCGCAGGGTGGGCGGTGGCCCTCATAACAGCAGGTCACGAGCCTAAGCTGCATGGTCTTGAAAACCGGTAAGGGGGCAACCTCTTCGTGGGTTCGAATCCCACACCCTCCGCCCCTCGGAACAGATTGAACGCCCCCTGACCAGTGCAAACGCTGGTCGGGGGGTCTGGATGGCGAGCAGTCCCGCTCGGGGCGATCCAGCATGATGGTGGCCGTGCGCTACTTGATCTCTCACCCCGACGCGTTGGCCGAGCTTGGCGATCTGGACGTCGCGCTGTACGACGGCACTCGACCCGTGCCCGAGAATCTGGACGATGTCGAGTTCTACGCGGTTCCGTACGGGGTCATCGATCCGCGGTTCTGCGAGCCGATCGCCCGGATGCCCCGGCTCAAGGTGGTGCAGACCGCGACCGCCGGTTACGACCATGTCCTGCCGTACCTGCGGCCCGGCCTGACTCTGGCCAACGGCCGGGGCGTGCACGACGCGGCCACCGCCGAGCTGGCCGTTGCGCTCACCCTTGCGGCCCGGCGCCGGCTGCCGGAGTTCGTCCGGGCCGGGGGCGAGGGCCGCTGGGTCTCGGGTTGGTCGACCGGGCTGGCTGACGCCCGGGTGCTGATCGTCGGGTACGGCTCGATCGGCGCCGCGATCGAGCGCCGGCTCGCTGGGTTCGAGGTGGAGATCAACCGGGTGGCTCGAAGCCCCCGCCCCGGCGTACGGCCGGTTTCCGAACTTCCGGAGATGTTGCCACGAGCGGATGTCGTCATCCTGGCCACGCCGTTGACGCCGGAGACCGAGGGCCTGGTGAACAAGAATTTCCTCGCCAGGATGGCCGACGGCGCCCTGCTGGTGAACGTGTCGCGGGGACGGGTGGTGGACACCGAGGCGCTGCTCGCCGAGCTCAGCACGGGCCGGCTGCACGCTGCCCTGGACGTCACCGAACCCGAGCCGCTGCCCGCCGACCACTCGCTGTGGTCCGCACCGAACGTCCTGATCAGCCCGCACGTCGGCGGCCTGACTGCCGCGCTGGCGCCCCGGGCCCGCCGGCTGCTGGTCGACCAGGTCCGGCGGTACGCGGCGGGCGAGCCGCTCGCGAACGTCGTCATCCGGCCGTGACCTCCGGTTCCGACCGGGCACTGGACCCTCGCCCGCATCTGGCCACCGCCTCGTAGCTGACAAGAACGACGAGGAACGCGGTGAGCAGGCCGAGAGCGACCAGGCCGGGCAGGAACCGGCCGGCGGGAAGTAGCAGCAGCACCACAGCGGGAGCGAGGAATTGTCCCGGTGCCACGGACCGGACGCTGAGGCTCAGGAAGGTCGCCCGCCCCGCGAGGTACAGGGCGGTCCCGCCGAACAGTGCGACGGCCGGCGTCCAGCCCAGGCGCCCCTCGACGGTGTCGTGCGACTGATGGTGTGCCAGGTGGGCGAGCACCTGCTCGACCCCCAGTGCCAGGTAGATGGTGCCGGCGATCAGCGGAAAGTGGGCAACGGTGTAGGCGTTGGCGGCGACCTGACCCCGTCCCAGGCCGGATTTCCTCGTCAACGCCTTCCCTGCGGCCACCGCGTTCCGGGAGTAGAGCCAGTACAGGCAGACCGTGACGGTGAGCGTGAGGAGCGCGGCCACCAGGACCGGTCCATGGGTCATTCCCGCCCCGACCCCGGCGCCCACCGAGATCAGGGACTCACCGAGGGCGATGATCACCACGAGGCTGTGCCGCTCCGCGAAGTGGCCCGGGCTGCGGACGGGCCATCCGCTCAGCATGGAGGCGACCACCCCGCCGCCCATGTCGATTACGAGCGCTGCCGTCCAGAGCAGGATCTGCGCGGTGCCGCCGAAGACGGCACCAAGGACCAGTGGGACCCAGGACAGTGGGGTGGTGAGGGCGTACACGCGAATGGTCCGGAGCAGCCGTGGACTGCCCACCGCTGCCCAGTGGTAGAGGACCAGATGGATCACTCGCACCACGATGTAGGCCAGTACCAGGATCAGCCGGGGTCCCAACGCTCCCGGTCCGGATTCCCAGACGTCGGGGATGACGAGAGCGGCGAGGAAGACGGCTGCCATCCCGACGGTGACGCCGGCACGGATCGGCCCGACATCGATTCGGGCCTGGTTTCCCAGCCAGGAGTACACCAGCCAGGAGTTCCACAGCAGCAGGAGTACGAGGAAACCCTGCACCATGGTCACCGGCGCGGGCCGTGCGCTCATGAACTCGGTGACCCGGATGAAACCGAAGACGAACACCAGATCGAAGAAGATCTCGAAAAGGGTCGTTCGGTGCGTCTCCTTGGTCACCACCGGCCGCGACCGGAAGATCCGCCCCATCACCTCATCTTCATCGTTCGCCACGCCGGGCTCGCGGCATTCAGATAACCCGAGCGGTCGGCCGGAGTCCGGTGGCTGGCGTTTTGTTGCGGAGAGACACGGCCAGCGGTTGGTCCCGTACCCCTCGCCGCCGTCACTCCGGTGGGTCCGCGGCCCGCCGGCTCTCCCGGATCGTCTCGTCGGCCAGCCGCTCGATGGCGCGCCGGCGCTCCTCGGCGATGGCCCGCTCGTCCCGGCGGCGCAGCGCGGTGAAGACGGCTGCTGCGAAGTCCCGCCAGATCCCGGCCACGAGGTCCCCCTGTGGAGCGTTGCCCCGGACTCAACGGTAGCGCCGTTGACCCGGCACTACCGCTTCTGGTCGTCGGAGAGGCCGCGAAGGGGTAAGAAGGGGCAGGAATCTCCGCGAACACCGGAAGGACGCGTCCCGATGACCTTGGAACGACCGATCGCCCCGGACCCGTACGAGCTGCTGCCGACGGTGCCCTCGTTCACCCTGACCAGTGACGATGTGCAGAACGGCGAGCCGATGGATGCCCGGCACGCGCACGGCAGCACCGGCGGTGACAACGTCTCCCCGCAGTTGGCCTGGTCGGACTTCCCCGCCGAGACGAAGAGCTTCACCGTGACCTGCTACGACCCCGACGCGCCGACCGGCAGCGGCTTCTGGCACTGGGTGCTGGTGAACGTGCCGGTCGACGTCACCCAGCTGCCCAGTGGCGCGGGTGGCGCGGCGGGCGCGGACCTCGGTGGAGCGTTCTCGGTCCGCAACGACTACGGCGAGCAGGGCTACGGTGGCGCGGCTCCGCCTCCCGGTGACCGCCCACACCGGTACGTCTTCGCGGTGCACGCGCTGGACGTCGACCGCCTCGACCTGACCCCTGACGCCAGCCCCGCCTACGTCGGCTTCAACCTCACGTTCCACACCCTCGCCCGAGCGGTGATCCGCCCGACCTGCCAGATCAAGGAATGATCCCTGCCCCGCGATCTTGCACTTGCTTCAGGAAGGTAAGTGCAAGATCGCGGGGGTGGGGTCAGGACGGGACGCGGGCCACGGCGAAGACGGACTGGCCGAACGGGGGGCGGATGCGCTGTTCGGCGGCCTTGGTGGCGGGGAGGACCACCGTGTCGTACACCTTCACCATCGGGCCCTCCTTCGGCATCAGCCGGAAGACCTTGGTGGCCATGAAGTAGCCGAGCAGGCCCAGCGCGTTGGCGTAGTGGATCTTCTCCACGGTCAGGCCGGCGTCGGTCATCGCCGCTCCGAGCGTCCTCTTCGTGTAGCGGCGGACGTGCCCGGTGGCGATGTCGGCCGGGCTCATGGCGAACTGGAATGCCGGCACGATGATGATCACGGCACCGCCGGGGCGGACCAGGTCGCGCATGCTGCGCAGCGCGCCCACGTGGTCCTCGATGTGCTCCAGCACGTTGTACGAGACCGCGGCGCTGTAGTCGCCCCGATCGTTGTGCGGCAGCAGCATCTGCCGGACATCGATGTTCGGCTGGTCGGCGAGGCGCTCCTTGAGCTGCACCAGCCGGTCCGGATCGGCCTCGGTGGCGGTGAACCGGGGGAGCCGCCGCGACCATTCCAGCGCGTAGTCACCGAGACCGCTGCCGATCTCGATCGGGTCGTCACCGAGGTGCGGCACCGCCAGTTCGACGAACCAGCGACGGTGGTTGACAGCGGTCGCCAGGCCTTCCAGCACCTCGGACTGGACGCGCTGATCCCCAGTGATTTCTGCCATGCGTCGATTCCTCACGATATGAACTCGACCCGTGCCTGGACCGACAGAGTGAATCATCCGCTCGGATGGCAGAAGAATCGGGGCAGCGGGGTGGCCGAATTGCGGTCGGGGGTGGGCACGTGATCGGCGGTCGGCGAACCCGGCACATAGTACGGCAGTACCCCGAAACATGTCACGGCAGTGCCATACGCTGACTACCCTATGAATTGTCATGACTACTCCTGAATCGGACGCGCCCGGAGACGGCCCGGCCGCCGCGTCGGCGGTGGAGGGAGCCGGCGATCGCGTCCGCGCGCCCCGCAACGGCAAGTGGGCCGACCTGGCCGCCGTGCTGAGCTTCGTGGTGCTCGGCTTCTGGGTCACCGGGCGGCTCTGGCTGGAGCCGGGCAGCGCTGTGCGGGACAACCGCTCCGATCAGTCGCAGTTCGAATGGATGATGGCGCACGGTGCGCGGGTCGTCACGCATTTCGCCTATCCGTTCCATTCGGACCGGATGAACGTGCCGGACGGCGTCAATCTCATGGCGAATACGTCCGTATTATCCATTTCGCTGCCAATGACACCGGTCACCGTGCTCCTCGGGCCGCGCGCGGCATTCCTGCTCTTTCTCACCGCTGGAATGATTGCCACCGCCACTGCCTGGTACTTCTTGCTCTCCCGGGTCCTGCTCGGAGCCCGCGGACCGGCGTGGCTGGGCGCTGGCTTCTGCGCGTTCGCGCCGGCGATGGTGTCGCACGCCAACGCGCATCCGAACATCGTGTCGCAGTTCGTCGTCCCACTGATCATCTGGCGCACGCTGCGGCTGGGCGAGCCGGGCCGCTGGCTGCGCAACGGCGTGCTCCTCGCGTTGGTGATCGTCTGGCAGGCCTTCCTCAACCTGGAGATCCTGCTGATGACCGCGATCGGGCTCGGCGTGATCGTCGGAGCGCTCGCCCTCGGCCGCCGGGACCTGCGGTCGCGGGCGCGGCCCTTCCTCGCCGGTCTGGCCATCGCCGCCGGGGTCGCCGGGCTGCTGCTGGCGTACCCGCTCTACGTCCAGTTCTTCGGGCCAGGGGCCTACTCCGGGCTCTCCCGCCTGATCCGCGGCTATTCCAGCGACCTCGCCTCGTTCGTCGCGTACTCCCGGGAATCGCTCGCCGGCAGCCCACGCACGGCGGCGAACCTGGCCAAGAACCCGACCGAGGAGAACAGCTTCTTCGGCTGGCCGCTGCTGGTACTGGTGATCGCCCTGGTCTGGTGGCTGCGCCGCTCGGTCGTCGTGCTCGGGCTGGCCGCCCTCGGGCTGCTCTTCGCGGTGCTCTCACTGGGCCGGGTGATCCGGTTCGCCGGCCGGGACACCGGCGTGCCGGGGCCCTGGGCGGTGCTGGAGAACCTGCCGATCCTGCACTCGGTGGTGCCGACCCGATGGGCGTTGGCGATCACCCCCATCATCGGGCTGCTGCTCGCCTACGGCGCCGAGCGGGCGCGCGAGCTGGCCCGCTCGCAGCCGGCCGCCCGCCGGCAGATCCGCTTCGTCACGGCCACCGTGCTCACGATGGCCCTGCTGCCGATCCTGCCCACCCCGCTGCCCGTGGCCCGCCTCGACCCGGTCCCCGCCTTCGTGACCAGCGGGGCCTGGCGGCCGTACGTGGCCGGCGGGCGCAGCGTGGTGACCCTGCCGCTGCCGGACACCAACTACGCCGAGCCGCTGCGCTGGTCCGCGGCGACCCGACTGGACATGCCGCTGGCCCGCGGCTACTTCCTCGGCCCGGACACCCGCCGGAACGCCGAAAAGCCGCGGATCGCGCTGTTCACCGCACCGCCCCGCCCCACCAGCAGCTTCTTCGGCACCATCCGGCGCACCGGAGCCGTGCCGCCGATCACCCCGCAGAGCCGGGTGAAGGCAGTCGACGACCTGCGCTACTGGCGGGCCGGCGTGGTCATCCTCGGGCCGCACGAGCACGAGGCGGCACTTCGGCGGGGGATGACCGAGCTGACCGGGATCGAGCCGATCTTCACCGGCGGAGTGTGGGTCTGGGACGTGCGGCGGTTGACCGACTGAGCCCGGCTCAGGCCTGGCGGACGCAGCAGCCCTGGCAGACCTTCGGGCTGGGCAGGGTGAAGGCGAGGCAACAGGTGCGCCGCTGCACGCTCGGCTCACCGGTCGGCCCCGGCACCAACTCGACCAGGTCCGTCAGGTCGAGTGCGCCGAGCAGGGTGTCGATCGTCTGCACCGTCGAGCCGGGCAGCCCGTCAGCGGCCCGCAGGATGCCGTGCGAGATGCCGGAGGCGACCGAGCCGAGCAGCGTCCGCGTGCCGACCCGGACCTCCGTCTGGATCGCCGCGATGAGCGGGGCCAGGTGGGCGTCGAGGAGCGAGGCGCGCAGCGCGGCCAGCAGCTCCGCCTCGCCGGCGACGACCCGCACCCCCGGGTGACCGGCCAGCGCCAGCGGGTCGCTCGGCAGCACCGCCACGGTGGTGCTGCGGCGCAGACCCAGGGTGAGCAACGGCCGGTGGTCCTCAAAGTGGATCAGCACGTCGGACGGGTCGAGCAGCGGCACCCGCCGGGCCGAGGCCCAGCCGAGCACGACCGGCAGTGCCGTCCAGTAGCTGTACGACTTCCAGGCCAGCGCGGCGCAGGCGTGCGGGGTGCCGCCCCAGCGCAGTGTGGCGGCGCGGAGCAGATCCGGCAGCCGGCTGCCGTCGATCAGGGTGGTCGCGGGCGCCCAGCCGAACTCGTCGTCGACCAGCAGGCCCGGCGCGAGCCCCGGAAGATCGTCGGTGCCGAACATGGCACGCAGCGCCGCGGTGACGGGGGCGAGCGGCGTGGCGGTCACGTCCCGCCTCGGCATCACCGCTGTCACCGTGTCATCCCCCGTCCGCGTGACCGAGGAGCTGACCTCGGCGGACGACCCTGCCGTCCTGAGCTAAGGCTAGCCTAACCACACGCGCAGGTCTAAGGGAAGCCTCACCTGAGCCGTATCGGGAGGTCAGGGTCACTCCACTCCCAGCGGGAGCAGCGCTCCACGCCCCGGCGTACTACCCGGCCACGGCCCCGGAAAACACCGGCCCGCGATCGACGATCATCGGTGACTTGTCAAGCGGTGTGTCGGCAAGGTGCCAGATGCGTGTGCGTTTCGGCACGGAACGTGAAACTGATACTCCCGGCCACGAGGAAGCCGATGACGACCTCACCCCTCGAACGGGCTGCCGACTCCTTCGCGGCCGAGCTCGCCCGGCAACGGACCGGGCGGGGGCTGTCCAAGAAGCAACTGGCCGTCCTGATGGGCTTCGACCCGTCCTACGTCAGCCACGTCGAGGGGCGCCGGCACCGCCCGACCGAGGACTTCGCCCGCCGCGCCGAGGCCGTCCTGGAGGCCAGTGGCGCGATCTGGCAGCGCTTCCGGGAGTACGACGAGCTACGGCACGCCCGCTCCGGTCAACAGCACCGCGAGTCGCACCTGCCCGGCCAGTGGCTGCCACCCGGCACCGGCCTCGTCGTGGAGCGGGAGCTGGGCACCCTCACCCACACCGACGACGGCTACCGGTGCGTCATCCACCGCGAGCTCTACAACGCCGGCACCGAGCCGATCAACCGCTACCTGGTCCGGGTCGCCGTCGACCGCTACCCGAACGACCCCGGTCGCTCCAACCGGCACCACCGCGAACACCCGCTCACCTTCGCCGAGCTGCAACTACAGGCCCGCCGGGACGACGGCGGCGGTGACTCGGAGCCGATGCACTGGCGGGCCAAACACGACCGGGACGCGTTCAAGGAGATCTGGCTGCTCTTCGAGAACGGCGAGCGGCGCTTCCCGCTCTACCCCGGCGACCGGGCCACCATCGAGTACGCGTACTCCGTCGGGCAGGAGAAGTGGGGTCCCTGGTTCCAACGAGCCGTGCGGCTGCCCACCCGACAGCTCGCCGTCCGCCTGGACCTGCCGGCGGCGCTCGACCCGCAGGTCTGGGGCGTGGAGACCTCGCTCTCGGCGGAGGAGGGCCCGCTGCGGACGGCGCCGCAGCGCCGCGATGAGGGCGGCCGGGCGATCTTCGACTGGCAGACCGACGACCCACCGCTGAACGCCCGCTACCGGATGCAGTGGCGTTTCCGGGCCCGCCCCGACACCGACCCGGACATCGGCCCCGGCGGGGCCCGGGTCCGGCCCAGCGACCGGATGCGTGGGCTCGGCATCGTCCAGCGCGGCGCTGACCTGCTGCGTCAGCCCAGCCGCCCGTTCGACCTGCCCGCTGAGGAGCAGGTGGCCCGGGAGGTGGTCGACCGGCTCAACACGGCCCTGGCCCGGCTCGACGAACTGCATCCGTTCAGCAAGGGGGTCGGCATCGCCGCCCCGCAGCTCGGCATCGGCCGGGCGGCGGCCGTGGTGCGGCCACCCGACCGGTCGGCGGAGCCGGTCCTGCTGCTCAACCCCCGGGTGGTCGACGCCGACCCGGACACCGACGAGCAGTACGAGGGCTGCCTCTCCTTCTTCGACCACCGAGGCCTGGTGCCCCGACCGCTGCGCCTGGACGTGGAGCACGCCCAGTGGGACGGCAGCCGGATCATCACCTCGTTCGAGTTCGGCATGGCCCGGCTGGTCGCGCACGAGATCGACCACCTGGAGGGCCGGCTCTACGTGGACCGGATGGCGCCCGGCGTGCCGCTGGTGCCGGTGGAGGAGTACCGGGAGACCGGGCACCCCTGGCGCTACTGAACAGGGCGGGACCGGGGCGCGTGCCCCAGGGGGCAGGGGCACGCGCCCCGGTGTGGGGGGAGGAACGCCTAGAGGTCACCGAAGGTGTCGTAGCGGATGTGCGGCGGCGGCACCTCGTCCGCGGCCAGCACCCGCAGCGTGGACCGGACCATCCGGGCCGACCCGGAGACGTAGCAGTCGTGCGTGGTCCACGGGCCGTACCGCGCCACCACGTCCGGGATGTCGCCCAGTTCACCGTCGAAGTCCGGGTCCTCGCTGCACGCCGCGGTGACCGACAGCCACGGATGTACGGCGACCAACTCCTGCAACCCGGCCAGGCCGTACAGATCCGCCGCCTGCCGGGCGCCGTAGAAGACGTGCACCCACCGGGTCCGGTTGTAGCTGGCCAACTCCTCCACCAGCGCCTTGATCGGCGCCAGCCCCACCCCGCCGGCCACGCAGAGGATGTCCCGCTCAGAGGACCGGTCCAGGGTCATCGACCCCATCGGCGCCGCCAGCCGGAGCAGGTCACCCGGCCGCACCCGGCGGACCAGCGCACCGGACACCCAGCCGGCCCCGGGCGACCGCACGTGGAACTCCAGCACATTGTCGTCGTTCGGGGCGTTCGCCACCGAGTACGTCCGCCACACCCGGGGATGGTGGCGAGGCACCTCCAGGCTGACGTACTGGCCGGCCCGCCAGGGCAGCGGATGCTGCAACGCCCGGCAGGTCAGCACGGCGGTGTCCGGGCCGTACCGCTCGTGGGTCAGCACCTCCGCGTGCCAGTACGGCGGGTTGTCGTCGTTCGCCGCCCCGGCGATCATCTTCGCCGAGCTGGCCGCGTACGCGTCCCGCCACGCCTGGTCGTACTCCAGGTTCCAGCCGTCGCCGGCGGTGCTGCGCAGCGCGTCCAGCAGCGCGACGCCCATCGTCGCGTAGTGCTGCTCGTCGACGTGGTACTTGCGGTGGTCGCGGCCCAGCGCCCGGAGGAACTCGTCGAAGCTCTCCGGGTCGTCGACCGTGTGGATCGCCGTGATGATCGCTTCCAGCAGGCGGTCGCCCTGGCCGGTCATCTGCACCGGGAAGAGCTGCCGCAGGGCGGGGTCGAGCAGGAAGAGCCGGGCGTAGAAGTGGCTGCTCAGCCGGTCCCGGTCCTCCTCGACCAGGGTCCAGCTCTCTTTCAGCAACCGCGCGACGTTGTCCACGGGGGCGCTCCTTCTCCAGACGACAGCGGATCGGGCGCTCATAGAATCTCCACGGAGCGTGCTCACCGATCGCACAGAATGTGCGATCGGTTCATGCCGGCCGGTCGGCCGTGCCACCGGCGCCGCCCGTCGGGCAGAGTGGTGCGGTGACCGTTGAGCTGACCCGCCCGGTGTCCCGCCGGCTGCTGGGGACCGAGACGCTGCTGGTCCTCGGCCTCTCCCTCGGCCAGTCCGCGGTGTACGCGGTGGTCTCGATCGTCGCGAAGCTGACCGCCGACGGTCCGCTCTCCAAGCAGACCGCCTCGCTGAACACCTCCGCGTCAGCGAGACCCTGGCTGGACCTGACGTACCAACTGCTCGGCATCGTCTTCGCGCTGCTGCCGGTGCTGCTCGCCGTACACCTGCTCAGCCGCGACCCGGGCGACCCGGCGCGGACCCTCGGCCTGGACACCCGGCGACCCGGTCAGGACCTGGCGCGCGGCGCAGGCCTGGCCGCGCTGATCGGCCTGCCCGGCCTGGCCCTGTTCTGGGTGGCGGCCCAGCTCGGCATCAACGCCACGCTGGTGCCGGCCTCGCTGCCGCCGGTCTGGTGGGCGGTGCCGGTGCTGATCCTCGCCGCCGTGCAGAACGCCGTGTTGGAGGAGGTGATCGTGGTCGGCTACCTGGTCACCCGGCTGCGTCAGCTCCAGTGGCGGCTCGGCGCGATCATCGCCGCCAGCGCGCTGCTGCGCGGCTCGTACCACCTGTACCAGGGCTTCGGCGCGTTCGTCGGCAACGCGGTGATGGGCGTCGTGTTCAGCTACTTCTACCTGCGTACCCGGCGGGTGATGCCGCTGGTCATCGCGCACACCCTGCTCGACGTGGTCGCCTTCGTCGGCTACGCGCTGCTTCCCCGGGACTGGTTCAGCTGGCTCTGACCGGCCGTCGCGCCGCCCCGTCGGCCGACGACGGCCGGTAGGCGGCCACCGCCCGCGCCGCGAGCCGGTCGGCCGCCGCCGAGTCGCCCAGTGCCGCGGCGAGCACCGCCGCGCCCGGCAGCAGCCGGGACACCAGCCGCAGCGCCAGCCACCCGCCGGCCTGCGCCGTGAGCGGCGCGGCCAGCCGCCACGCGGCCTCCGCCGCCCGCGGCCACGTCCCCTCGACCGGGTCGTCCGCCGTCCCGGCGGCCGCCAACGCGGCGCGTGCGCTCTCCGGATCCGGGTGCACCTGGGTGAGCACCAGCAGCTCGACCGCCCGGTCGGGATGCGCGGGATCCCGGCCGTACGCCGCCGCCAGGTGCAGCACCAGGTTCGAATGGGTCCAGAGCACCGAGGCCAGCTCGGCCAGCGGCGCGAAGAGCCCGGCCAGCGCGGCGGCCGCTCCGCCCGCGCCCGCCGAGCGGACGAACCGCCGGGTGGCCAGCCGGGCCAGGCCGTCCGCCGGGGCGCCCGGGTACCGGGCCCGCATCCGCTCGGCCCAGTCGGCCGCGCCGGGGCCGAGCGCCCGCACCGCGGCGAGAGCCAGCAACTCCGGCGCGAAGCCCGGGTGGTCGCGCAGCTCCGCGGTGATTGCCCGCAACTCCGATTCCGGGGTACGCACCGAAGCCGGCGCAGAGTGGCGCTCGGCGGGCCCTGCCTCCTCGACTGATACCGCGTCCCGACCTTGTGTGGGCTGGACGTCCGGGGTGGGGTGGTCGGCCACGACCGCGGGCACCGGCTGCCCGGCCGGGGCCTGCTCCGCTGACTGTTGCGGTGCGGGGACGGCCTGCTTCGGAGCCGCGCTCTTCCGCGCGCTTGCCGCCCGCTTGGCCGGGGTCGCGGTGCGCTTGGCCGGGGTGGCCGCCGCAGCGGTCGAGCGCGCGGCGCGCTTGGTCGGCGCGGCGGCTGGAGTGGCCGCGGCCACGTCGGCTGCTGGCGATGTCGCGGGCGTCACCTCCCCGGCCGAGGTGCCGGCTGCCTTCCGGGGGGCGACCTTGCGGGCCGGGGTGGCGCGGCTGGACCGGGCCTTCGGCGTCCGAGGCGGCGGACCGGCCGGTTGCTGCGGGCTGCCCTCGGGTGCTCGCTCATCCGCCTGAGTCGTCGAGCTGCCGCCCGGGTCGGTCGGCGCGGCACCGGCTGGCTGGTCGGCCTCCCCGGAACTGTCCGCTGGGCTCGCCTGGCCTACGCCCGCCGCCGGGCCGGCCTCCCTGGCGCCCGCCGTGCCGCCGCTCGCGCCGGTGGGCGCGGGGACCGGTTGGCCGGGCAGGGGGCGGTCCGGTTCCGGTGGCTGGAAGAGCACCGCCGGGGCGGGCCTGGCTCGTCGAGGGCGCTGGGTGCCGGGCGTGGCCGGCGCCGCTGCCGGGTCGGGCGCCGGTGCCGCCCTCTCCACGGACTGCTCGGCGGCCGTCGGCGGAGTGAAGGTTGGCCGTGGAGGGCGCCGGCGCGTGCGGTCAGCAGGCTCTCGGCGGGTCGGCTCGGCGGGCGGCTGCTCCTGCATATCGATGGAGCGTAGTCCCGATCACGCCGGCGCACAGCGTGGGAACACGGGGTCGGCGGCCTCGGTGGGCGTACGTCGGAAGTCGCTTTGCTCCCGGTGGGTGGCGACCTGTATCCTCGGGCGCGGTGGTCTACGGGCCACCAGGGAGACTTCGCCTAGTCTGGTCTATGGCGCCGCACTGCTAATGCGGTTGGGGTCTTAAAGCCCCTCCCGGGTTCGAATCCCGGAGTCTCCGCGCGAAAGCTGGGTGTGTACACTGGCTGAGCACCTGCGCCCGTAGCTCAATGGATAGAGCATCTGACTACGGATCAGAAGGTTAGGGGTTCGAGTCCCTTCGGGCGCACAAGATCAAAAGGCGCCTGACCTGCTAAACCAGAGGTCAGGCGCCTTTGCCGTTCGTCACCGGTGAACGCATTGGTGCTCCAATGGTGCTCGTACGACGAGCGTGTCCTACGTCCGAGCCTGTCCGTCCCCGTCCGCTTGGATTAGGCTTGGTCGATCTTCATGCCGCAATGCTCTGCGTGTAGGCGGGGGCGAGCTGTCCACCGCGCTCGTGCAGGGCGCCGTTACATTCACGGCGGGCAGCAACGAGACGTGGAGTTGACGCCGCGCGATGCAAGGCGAGCTTGCCCGCTCAGCTGCGACGGACTGTAAATCCGTCGCGAAAGCTTCAGAGGTTCGAATTCTCTACCCGTCACCAGGTGCGAAGACGGCCCCTGACCAGCAGAAATGCGGGTCGGGGGCCGATCTTCTATGGTCCCGCTGCGTCCAGCCGTTACCCGCCGTCGCTCACAGTCCGGGGGCGTATCGGGGGGCGGATCGGGACGCCTGGTTCATGGGCCGAGAAATCGGACAACAGAGCCGCTGCGCCGGTGCGGCACGCTGTCGGTCGCGGGTCCGACCGGTCTGCCGGCCCGGACGTCTCGCTTACAAGGCGCTTTCGACGAGAGTCGTAGCGTCCGCTCACGTCTGCGGGGTTCGAGCCCGAGGCGACATCCGTCCGCTCTGGTCCGGCCTCGGCCGCCACCGTTGATGTCAACGATTGATGTCAAGTTGCCTCTGCTGCCGGCGCTCGGCTGGCTGAGGGCCGGTTCGTGCATTTTCGCTGGAAGTAAGAGTCCCGGCTTTCTGACGTCCCACCCTGCCCACGGCAGGGCTTCTGGCCTGCCGAAACGCCTTCCGTCGGTTTCCGGCATCTTCCGCCGTTACTCGCGCTCGGTTGTGCCGGATCTGTGCCATGTGATCATGGGGACAGTCAGCGTCCCACCCGCCGTCCCGACACACCGATAGACGCCGCCAGGCTCTGTAGTTGCAAGCCGGGCCTGGGCCACAAGTCCTGTCCGAAGGAGGACCCTGGCCGGGGTGAGCACAGTCGATCGCCGACCCCGGCCGCCCATCACAACGCCGCGTTGATCTGGTCGAGACCCTGCTGTGCGAGCTCGCGGACCTCTTCCCGCGCCGCATCAAGCGCGAGGGGCATGAGGAAACCCTTGAGGGCAGCGAGCACGCGGCGGACTCGCCGTGGTTCTGGGTTCGGCTGCTGCATTTCGGCCAGCGCCTC
This sequence comes from Micromonospora sp. U21, assembly GCF_018070045.1. Classification (GTDB taxonomy): domain Bacteria; phylum Actinomycetota; class Actinomycetes; order Mycobacteriales; family Micromonosporaceae; genus Micromonospora. The sequence goes on along the minus strand of NZ_JAGPYK010000011.1, from coordinate 12,038 downwards.
GTTCGCAGCCGCCTCGATATCCTGCTGGTCGTCGGGATCTAGGTCGAAGGCCGGAAGCTGCTTGAGGATCGTGGCGATCGCTTCGGCAAGCGGCTCGAACCCGGGCGCAACCGCCTGGTTGGTCTGGCTCTGCGTCACGTCGCGGTTGCCCCATGCCCACTGCCCACCGTGAGTGTTCCCTTGGATCACCGGTCCGTGATAGTTCGTCGGCCCATAGCCGCGCTGGTCCCGCAGGTATTGCGACACGTTGCTCTCCCAGTCGGTGACGCAGTCGATGCCCTGGCTCGTGATCTCGGCTCGGACCGGGCCGCGGAGCTGGTCGACACTGACGCCTTCGATTAGCCGCTTGTCGGAGAGGTACTCAGCCGCGTCCTGGATCTCGACGTCGGAGAAGCGGGTGCCTTCCCAGAGCGCCTCGTCGTCCTGGCCGAAGTCGCCGGTGATCGGCATGTGAACCTGAGCGATGCGCTGCCGGTAGAACCATCGCAGAAGGCGAGTCCGGCACGCCCCCGCGCGCAGCGCGGGGTCGGCGCGCCGACGACGACGCTCCAGGACGTCGGCGATCCCGTACGACGTGAGCAGAGCGCACGGGTTACCCATCCCCGATGCTTTGTCGTTCAGGAGCCCCTGGTCCCGGCAGAACCGAAGCAGCGTGTACGCACCGTCCCGATTCAGGCCCACACTTTCGGCGAACTCCATGATTGGGATGTTTTCGGTGACGCTTCCATGCGCCTTCTCGTAAACCCAATCCACGAGTTGATCACGAAATGCGACAGCGTCGGTCATGGCTGATCTTCCTAACGCTCGGCGACAGGCCGTCGGAGACGGTACGGGGGACCACCGACAAGTCATCGGTTCATGTTCGGGGCCGACCCACATCGATGCTCGCGCTGCCTCCCCTGCTGCCTCACCTACAGCTTCGTGCCGCAGGTCAGTCCTCTGCCCAAGACGGGTGGTGAGGCGCAAGGGACAAGCCGACGCTCAATTGCGGGGCAGGGGCGGCACAAGCCGTTGGATCACCGATGACCCGGTGTCGGACTATCCGATCACACCAAGTGACCAGTACGTGGGCGACGGGGTCCAGACTTCGACATTGATGACGAGGCGCACCTCCGCAGGGTCTCCCGGCATCAGCCACCGGGCCGTATCGACATCGACTCTAGTTACCAGGCGGTCGTCGCCCAGCAAGCAGTGAAGTGGGCTCTCATCCTCGCTCGGATGCCAGTCCGCCGGGATCTCCTGAGGGTGTTGGGGGCGCTGAAGTGCGTCGAACAAAGTCTTAAGCCGGTTGTCGATGTCACCACCGTGGGTCATGAGGCCACCAGGGGAATCACGCCGCAGCATGAGAATGTGCAGCCTGGCCCGTAGGTGGTAGACGTCGTTGACGAGGGCAGCGAACGTGTGGCTGCCTACCGTGCTGACCATTCGCCCGGCCCCGCCGCCCGTTGCTTCCGTGTCGATCGCCTCTGATCGTGTGGCCAGGGGTGGCAGCTGCCAGAGGGCTTTGAGTTGCGGATGCAAGGAGCGCCGGATGTCGTGCTTGACGGCAGCGGAGCTCCTGGAGCCACGGAGGATGCCGTCATACGTCAGGGTGAAGAACATGGGGCTCCCGCCGCTGAGGGGTGAGATGTCTCGAACTCTATGTGTTGCAAGGTGGCCGTCCACTTGCTCCTTTTCCTGTTCGGGCCGCTAGGCGCAGCCCTGACGCGTCGATTACAAGCTCTGTACGTCGCGTCCGCACGGGTTCCGGCAAACGGCTGCAGGCTCGGAGCTTCGTCCGTGCCGGCGCTCGTGGGCGTGCCGCCGTCCGGCGGCCTTGCTGTCAGCGTTGCTGTCGACACCGCATCCGCCGGCTATCGAGCCGACCCCAGGCACGCTTTCCAAGTCTGCTCGGCCCCGTACGCGCTTGATCGGGCCGGTTCGCCACCTAGGCCAACTCGACCGGCCGTTCGTCTACAGTCGCCGCCGTACGCTAACGAACGAGACGACAAGTGAGACGAAGGCAGGACGGCGCCCGATCATCCCGATCTAAAGGTCGCCCGGGGCGCCCAGACGTAAACCCACGGCGGGCCGGTGCCGGCCACGGGCTCTAGCTCGTAGACGCCGGCCATGTCGGCATCGAGTAACTCGCCACCGAACTCCACCCAAAGCCAGTTCTGGTCGATCATGTTGGGCGGGACGCCGTCCTCGTCGACGGGCACCAGCAAGGACCGGCCGTCGACCGGACCTCCAACACACGGCACGTCGACCTTCTCCCACATGCCCCGATCATCAGACGGCCGTCCTGATGACCAGGCAATTTCGCCCGTTCCCGCCTGGTGCTCGCCCTGCCAGCACCTACCGATGCCGTGCGGGTGTGGCTGACACAGCCGACCGGGAGCTGTGCAGCTGGCGCCTCGAGACGCGGGACGCTGCGTGGTCAACTCAAGTGAAACTTCTGGACGGAGGTCTCACACATGGGGGCGGGATCTAGACACGAACTGTCTTGATCGGGTTGGCTACTGCTGTGGCTGAACTGGTGGTTTGGCGGGCGAAACTGTGGCGGGACGACGTCCGCCTCCTGCTGTTGCTCGACGCTGCGGCAGAACCCTCGACGACGGAGCCTGCCAGCAGGTGCCGTCGGCATCCTGCCTTCGCTGGCGGTTGATGGCCGATGACCAGTGATGTGACGAGTGAGACTCGCCGTGAGTTTGAGGTCAAGTTTCTCAGCGCTGCGGAGTCCAGTTTCGAACTCGAAGCCAGCCCTCAGATTGATCGACTACTGAAGATCCATGAGGAGATCGGAGGATCGGGTCGCGGCCGTCGTCACAACCTGGAAGTGTTAAACAAGTCTGCGATTGTGCTGACCTGCGCCTTCTGGGAGGCTTTCGTTGAGGACCTCGCCGCAGAGGTCCTGGAACATTTTGCAAGAGAGGCAAGTTCTGCCGAGTTGCTCCCGCTTGAACTTCGAAAGAGTGTCGCGAAGGAACTAGCATCTGCGAAGCACGAGCTGTCCTCGTGGGAGTTGGCCGGCGATGGGTGGCGGGCGATCCTTCGGGCCCGCGCCGCAAAAATCAAGGACGGCGAGGATCGGACGCTAAGCACGCCGAACTCTAGGAATGTAGAGACCTTCTTCTGCAACCAGGCTGGCATTTCTAGCCTTACAAGTTGTTGGTACTGGCCTAAGGCAACGGTTCTGAAGAACAGAGAGCGCCTCGATGAATTTGTTAAGCTGCGGAACGCCATCGCTCACCGAGGTGGGCCAACGGACGCGACAGTACTGAAGAAGGACGCGAGAGATGGGCTGAACTTGGTCAACCGCCTGGCAAAACTCTCAATCAGCTACGTGAACAAGAAGGTAGCGGATCTGGTCGGGGTAGACCTCGTGCCGCCTCCCATGAAGTTCCCGCTGATTTAGCTGGCTGACTCTCTGCTGACTGCGCCCACGATAGCCGTGGCCTCGTAACGGCACGAGAGCGACGCTTGTCCCAGCGACACACGGTAGTTCGCTGACTTTCTGCTGTCTCCTGTGCGGCGGTTAGAGTTCTCTATCCGTGTCGTCGTCGCCATCTCTGTCGTAGTAGATCCATGGCAATGAGGCGTGGACGACGGAGATCCGAGTGCCTAGTGGCGCCTTACGACTGAACCACGCGAGTTGGTTCTCCGGTACGAGGACGAGTAGTCCGTTCAGGCGCAGCCATTGAGAGTTGTTGTCGGGCCGGGGGCCGGCTATGCCATAGAGGCGGCCGTTTACGTACACCGGATGACCATTGGCCCAACGCGGTCCTCGATCGCCTACCTCAACATCGCCGGTTGCATGGGCTAGGTGCCGGGATAGATGATCCAAGAATTCTGGCGGGGGCTCTGTATACGGCACGTCCATGTTGTCTTTCTGCGGTCCGACCACGCGCTGTTTCGCCTGCCCCTTCGATTGGTAGCTAGCGCCGTCCGAGGCTACGGAGGTTGAAGCGGCTCGTATGTACGCCGGCGACGTCCATATCTTCTGCCATCGACGGGAGGAATCAGGAAGGGAGAGGCTACGCAATGGGGTGTGAGCCACGACCCGTCTAGCGAGCGTCCAGCCGACGAAATTCTGCAAGCTCTGGCCGGGCACTGTCTCCCAAGTCTCGGTGAAACGCAGGAGTCCAGCACGCACCATCCATGGCGTGGTCCGACTGGCCGGAGGGTCGACCGCGATCGAGGGAACCACGCCGAGCCAGGGGCGGTCTTCGACGGTGACCCAGCAAACCTGAACGTGATCGGCGACCAGGCGCTCAGTGCGTGCTGCGATGTGCTCGATAGTGATCGGTGATAGTTGGGCCTCCCATGCCAAGCGCGTAGAACCGTCCGGCGATGTCGCCAGGACATCCGCACGCCACCGCCGGTGTGCTCCTGCCACCTCCAATTCCGCCTGCCACCCTGCGGCCCGCACCGCCGTCGCCAGTTCCAGTTTGAGTAGGCGATGTTCCAAGGTTTCCCAGGCCAACGTGCAAGTAGGCCCGGCTGGGTCATGGGCGAAGAACCTAAATCCTCCGGTAGAAACCTTGGCGTGCATGGTGTGAGCACACTCCGGGCAGGCCAGCGGGACTCGCGGCCGGACCCGGTGGACTTCAGCCCAATCCCAAGCACAGCCGAGCTCGCTGTGGGTCGCATCCAGCAGGCCTCGGTCTGGATGCACGGCAATCAATCCCATCGCGCGCCGCGGGGACTCCAGTGACAGACGGGGTACTGGGACACCGGCGGCCTCCCCTCTGGAGACGAGAATGCCGGCCCTAAGGGCGGTCCCGGCACACAAGTGTGCTTGCCCCTGGCACACAAGGGTGCTGCCCCTGCCCGACGTCTCGTTTACAAGGCGTCTTGGGCAAGAGTCGCAGAGTCCGCTGACGTCCGTTGGCTCCGGCCCGTACGCGAGATCAGTACGAGGCAGTCCGCCCTAGGCCGCGACCGTTGATGTCAGGTGTTGATGTCAAGCGGCCGCCGCAGGTCCGCTGCTCGCGGCCGGCCGGAGAGACCCGCCGCCGGCTGCGACGATGGCGGATCGAGGTGTAGCTGCGATCATGCCACCAGCAGCATCCTGGCGCGCTCCGTGAGCAATGGGAACAGCCGCTGTCGCCAAGCGTCGAGATCGACCCTCCCACCGGACATGCCGCCGTGGGCGTATTGCTCCCGGTACACCGACGACGCCGGTTCGGTGACTAGGTCAAGACCCACGAGCTCACCGAACGCTGAGTGCAGAAGGGCGACCACCTCGTCGAGCGATGTCGGAATGTCCTTACCAGATAGGTGCTCCCGAAGGGCTGCCCATACGTAGGGGTCACCACGCAGGCCCCAGGTTGCCGGCTCGGGGTAGAAAAGGTCGGCCATCTTCACAACCGCTGCATCGTCGTGCGCCACGGTGACAGTCTCGTGCAGCTGCCGTCTTGTGCGAAACTGGGGAACGGGCCAGCCGCGGACACCGGCCGCAATGAGGCAGGGGCGCCACTGATGGCAGTACGACGACCCCCGTCGGGGGGATGCGGTCCCAGGCCGTCGGTTCGTGCCAGCGGGTGAGGTACTGCGTCAACGAGCAGGCAGTGGCCCTCGTCCGTTGATGTTCCGGGCTGACCCGCATCAAGGTTCGCGCTGCCTTCTTGCTGCCTCGCCACCTGACGTCTCGCTTACAGGCTCTGTCTGTCTCGTCCCGCGTCGTCCCTGCACCTCGGCCAACTCGTTCGATTGACCGTGGTCGCGCCTCGACGCGTCCTCGCCCGGACCCGTGTCGTACAACCGACATCGCTGTAGGCGGTGGAGCCCGGCAAGATGCCCTGGTGAAGATGCCTGCTTTGAGAATCTGGCACCTACTCGTCGGCTGTATCACTCTGAGCAGCGCCGGTCTCGTCCTCAGCATGTTTGCCGTCATCGGCCACCGAGCCATCAACTGGGGATCATTTCCAGACTGGCTCGGTGGTATAGGCACGACAACGGCTGCAATCCTGTTCGCAGTGGGCTGGCAGCGGGAGGCCTGGCTTCGCCGGCAGGATCACGAGCGGCAGGCTGTCATGGCTATCCGGCAGCTGTTGCTGGACGTTGAGCATCTGTACGACGTCGAGCGAGACAAGGATGGTTCCCTCACGTCCGACGGTCGCAATCAGGAGTTTCGTCTCCTTCGGGAGATCCAGGCGCACACGGCGGCCGCGCCAACGCCGCTACGTGAGCGGCTGTACCAGCTCACGAGGTTCTACAGCAGCGGCGCCATCAACAACTTCGAAGGCGACCGCGACTGGCTCATCGCCCGCAACTGCAATCGGTACGGTCTTGCTCTTGTCGCGGCCTACGTGCAAGGTAGCCCCTCTCCCGCACCGCCCGTCTTCGTCGCCGCCTATGAGGCGGCCCTGGCTGAACAAGAGGCAATCTACGAGCAGATCGACCGCGAGGAGCGTGAGAAGCGGGAGCGGCGCAGGCGAAGCTCCGGCACCGATGCGGCGAAGGAACCTGGCGAAGAGGATCCGCCGGGCGATCAGACCTGACGTGCAGTTGCGCCCGTCCTGAGCCTGACGACTCGCTTACAAGCTCTGTGCACCGCGTCCGCACACATCCGGGAACGGCTGCAAGCTCGGAGCGTAGTCAGTGCCGGCTCTCCTCGGCGTGTCGCCGTCCATCGCAGTTGCTCTCAGCGTTGCTGTCGACAACCACTTCGCCGGCCACCGAGGCGACGCCGCTGGGGGATGCCGCTGGGGGATGCGACGGTGCGTCGGACGGTGCTAAAGCGGGTCGTCCGGGAGGTATCTCCACCGGTACGCTGCCAGCGCTCCACCTGCTCGGCGGGCAACGCAAGGGACGGATAGATCTGATGCTAGACCTAGAGACCCAGGTACACCGCGTGTGGAACCCGGATGTCCGCAGCCTGGTCGATGACGCCTGGAGGTGCTACAACGCTGGCGCTGTGCGAGCAAGCATCGCCTCCACCTGGACCGCCGTCTGCGCCGACCTCACCGAGAAGATCATCAGGCTGGCCGACGAGGGAGATGCTGAGGCTGCAGCCTTCCGTACGAAGGTAGAGAAGGCGCGAGCTGACGGACTTGCCCCGGCAGGTGTGAACTCCATGCAAGAGGTGGAGCGCGATGTTCTCGATCAGGCGGTCAAGCTCGAACTGATCGACACCATCACGAAGCGAGAGTTAGACCGGCTACGTCAGGACCGGCACCTTTGCGTGCACCCGTCCCTGCGCCGGCTAGGGGAGGTGTACGAGCCTCGATCAGAGGTCGCGCGCGCCCACCTGGCCATCGCACTGGACTCGCTACTCACTCAGCCACCGACTCAGGGTCGCAAGGTGGTCGACGAATTCGCGGTACATGTTTGCGACCCCCTGTTCTCGGCCAGCAAGGGCCACATCCTTGCAACGTTCTTCGATCGGGTGCGACCTGCTGCGCGCCGCCGAATCGTCGACCTCGCTGGGAAGCATGCCCTGCTTGAGCTACCAGGCCTTCCTACGGTCAGCAATGTGGTTCTTGCCGGCCGCATGGCGGATTGCCTTCAGGCGTTCGCTAGCCGAGACCGCCTTCTGGTCCGCGACTTGCTGAGCAAGTCAGTGGATCGCCTCCGTGTATCGGATGGGGAACTCCTTCTACGCACGGCAGCACGCCTCGGCGACTTCGACGTCTTCTGGGAACTCGTCGATGCCCCTCTGTCCGCGCGCCTTGATGACCTGGTGAAAGACATGAGCTCTGCGGCCACATGGGACGGCCTGACGCCAGACAAGGCCGAAGTACTCGCCTTGGCCCGTAGCGCAGAGGCACGTGAGCGCATCCCCAGCTTGCAGCGGGAGTTCGAGCGACTAAGCGTCATGGGCAAAGCAACGGTCATGGCGCGCCATATCAACCCCTACTTTGTCCCGTGGGTACCGAGCCTACTTCGCGAGGCCGGCTCTTTCCGCCAAGCTGAAGGTCTTACGCGCCTCGCTGTCGTGCCGTACGGACCCCTGATGACCGAGGATGACCTACGCGATGCTCTAAAGGAGTGGGCTTCGAACGGTGAGTGTCGAAGCGCGACAGGCATGGTCCAGTTGGCTGTAGACCTCTACCAGGCAACGGTGCAGCTACGACCGGCCGACAGGCCGCTGTGGGAGCGATTCCTCGGAGAGGTTCGGGACGGCGAGACCCCGGACTCGCACTACTGGTACTCCGGCCTTGAGGCCGCAATGGCGGCGTAACGCCGCTCGTCCGCCCCACTGCACCTTGGGGCAGGTTCGCTAGAAGATCTCCAGTGCTTCGCACGTGGCCCGCTCCAGCCCACCGAACCAGTCAACGTGCTTGGCTACAGTGGCCGGTTGGCCGTAGGGTGATGCCATGATCCGGCGTGCAGGAGTTACATCGTGCCGCTGAACGCCGGACTTCCGGACTCCCTGGTCACCGCCCTCGAGGAACTGGACTACCTGGGCCACGATGGTCTGCTCACTACGGGCACTGACCATGTGCAGGGCCCGCGAGACTACGTCTGGCGTGACCTGCATAACAAGGTCGGTCTTGATGCTGCCTTCTTTCACGATGGAGTACCCCTCGTAGGCTTCACGACCTACGAGCGAGGTCCAGGGCTATTCGCCCTACGTCGACGCCTGTGGAATTATGGTCGAATCCCACTCTTGATATCTGCGGGAGCGACTGACATCACCGCTTTTAACGCGGTCGACATTCCATCGCTCGAGCGCGACGACACCTCAGGTCTCGTCGGACATCAGCGACGAAGCGGAACTGCACGGAGACTTCTCGATGTCTTCGGCCGGCTCCAGATTCAGGCCGGGACCTTTGCGCAGCAACATGCTAGGTCGTTTGCGCGCGCCTCCCGAGTAAGCAAGGCGCTTCTATCGAACCTGCATTATTTGCGCATGACTATCGCGGGCGACGATCCGCGTCGCCGAATGGCAGTCGACCAGGTCATAGGCGGCTGTCTTGTCACAAGCTACCTGGCGCATCGGGGCATCCTCGACCAACGCCATTTCGCCGACCTGTCCGGGAGGATCAGCCTCCAAGAAGCCCTTAATGATGGCAGGCAGACAACGCGTGCCCTCTTCGAGGGTTTGGCTGAGCACTTCAACGGAGATGTCTTTGGACCTGTGCCCGAGGCGTTACAGACAGTCAGTCGCAGCGACCTCAGGATGGTTTCATCTTTTCTCAATGGGGACCACCTGCCTACGGGCCAGCAGTCCTTGTATCCGTATGACTTCTCCGTATTGCCGTCTGACCTCGTAAGTAGCATTTATGAGCAGCTCCTCGAAGACAACCGACGGACCCACGGCGCGTACTATACGCCAAAGTTCTTAGTGGACTTGGTCCTCGACGAGGTACTGCCTTGGGCCGGACCCAATCAGCCAAGGCTCATTGACTTGGCCTGCGGCAGCGGCGCCTTCATGACTGAGGCGTTCCGGAGACTTGCCTATCGCGAGCGGCGGGCACAAGGTAGCCAGCTGGCATATTCTGAGCTCACGCAACTGCTAAAGAACCACATATTCGGCGTCGAGCGAAACCCGGACGCTGCCCGTGTCGCAGCTTTCGGTCTATATCTGGCGCTCCTCGAGGAACTCGATCCTCCTACTGTCTGGGACGAAGTAGTACTACCTAAGCTACTTAACGATAACATCGTCGTCGCCGACGCTTTCGAGGAGCATCATCTATCGGGCGAGCGGTTCGACGCTGTCGTTAGCAACCCCCCTTGGCGCAGTAAGTTGACCGCCGGGGCGGCCAGATTCGTCAGACAGCGTCAACTCCCGATTGCCGATCAGCAGATGGCCCAGGCTTTTCTGTGGCTCGCAAAGGAATCTCTCGCGCCGTCCGGCAAACTGGGCCTAGTAATGCCGGCCAAGCCTCTGCTCCACAATCGCAGCGGGCGGGCCACAGACTTCCGGTATCAAGTGTTTTCGCAACTTAATGTGACCGCCGTTATAGATCTGTCCGCCGTCAGGCGTAGCGTCTTCGCAACCGCAATAGCTCCGTCCGCTGTCATAGTTGCCGAGGCAATGTCGGAACTCGAAGACGGATCAGTCGCTGACATCTCTCCAGAGATCCTTCACATAGCTGCTCATCCGCGGCCCATGAACACGACTTTGGACGCCCTGCAAATCATTCCTGAAGAGGTACGAACTCTCAGTCGGCGGCAAGCTCAAGTACGTTCAGACATTTGGAAAGTCCTGCTATGGGGAGGTTACCGAGACCTTCAGCTGATCGACTGGCTGAAGGCATCTTTTCCCTCCGTTCAGGAGTTGGTTACGAAGAACGGCTGGATTGCCGGCCAGGGCTATCAGCCCAACGGCGGCGACCGAAATGACGCCGCGCATCTCCTAGGCATGCCTGACCTCGATGCGAGCTTCGTGCTTCCTGTGCGAATTGCCGAGCGACCAGTCGAGACCTTCCAGAGACCGTACCTTCATCGGACTCGAGACGAACGCCTGTTCAGGGGTCCACATGTCTTGATCCGTACGACCTTCGTGAACGGCCGACTTGCAGCAGTCTTGGTAGACGAGGATGTCGTATTCCGGCATGGCGTTATGGGATTCGCCGGCCCTCTCGTCGACCGGCCGCTACTAGCCATGCTGGCCGCGACCACGGTTTCCTCTCTCGGCCACTACTTCCACTTCATGACTAGTGCTGCTTGGGGTGTAGAGAGAGATTTTGTCGAGCTAAACGAACACCTTAGTTTACCCCTCGCAACCCCAACCGCAGCCCAGTACGAAGAGCTAAGCGACATCTTCCGCAGGGCGGAAGGAGGCATGACCGACCAGCTGCTGCGCCGACTGGACGAGATTGTCTTCGCGGCCTATAAGCTGACGACGGCAGAGCGGGCGCGGGTTATGGAACGCCTTCAGTTCGGTCTAGGTAGATTCCGCCGCCCGACGGCCTACTTTGGTTCTGTGCATGAGCGAGAGCTAGACGCTTACCAGGATCAACTCTGCGGCGTCCTCTCAGGTTTCTTCAGCGACATGCGCGTGACAAGCCTCCATGAAGCGAGGAACTCATATCGGGCGGTTGCTGTAACAATCCGTCCAATGGGTGACGAGCGTGGGTCCCCGCAGTCGACGTACCCAATTGATATCGAAGGAATACTTCGGTCGAACCCGATCGATGACTCGCTTAGCACCGCTGTGGTCGCTCAGCCGGCTGGCTTTTTCGTCGACGACGATACTGTCTATATCGTCAAGACTTCCGACCGTGACCGTTGGTCGATCGATGCTGCGTTAGACGACGCTGACCGGATCATCACCGCGTTGGCATTTGGGAGCTGATGTGCTGGAGAGGCTCGGGGCAAAAGTGATGGGCGCGGCAGCTTCCAACCTTCGGCTCCGAGCAGCCGCCAACATGAAGAGCAGCCTGCGCGATTTGCTGGTCGAAGCACTGCGTCTCTGGGGCCAAGAAGCCTTTTTCCGCTACAGCGACTCCGAAGTAGCCTGTACTGTCAGGGTTTACCATTGGTCGGTCCACGTTATTCGCAACAATCCGCGATGGGCCATATACCGAATGCAGTATGACGGCCCGCAGCCTACGAGGGAAATGTGTGAGGGCGTTGAGGACCCGGCTCGGGCCTCTCGGCCCGACCTGAATATTTCGGTCGGGCAAGATGTTGTTGTTCATGTGGAGGCCAAGCGCCTTAAGGCAAGCGGCGGCTTACCGAGGAAGTACGTGACAGAAGGCATGCGTCGGTTCGTCGATGGACGGTACGAGACGACTTCTTGTGGGCTGGGTGGGATGCTTGGCTACATTCTCGAGGATGATCCCATCCAGGTCATTGACCTCGTAAATAAGACCATTGTCGCGGAACCCGACTTCGGCCCTACGGCTGTGCTTCGCTCGCGGGGCCGGCAGGCACCCGAAATTCTCGAGCACACCAGTGACCATGCGGGCTTTGAGTTGCACCATTTCACTCTAGATCTCCGCTCGTGACGTCGACTAAAACCGCCACGGCTACCCCATCCCGATGCTCCTATGGAGGTCAAGGGGTGAGGGCGGCGAAGTCGGCGCGTAGGGCCGTGTAGACGTCGCGGACGATGTAGCGCTTGAGGCAGCGCAGGATCTCCTGCTTGCTGAGGCCTTCTG
>NZ_JAGPYK010000097.1 GCF_018070045.1 Micromonospora sp. U21 | reverse complement strand
ACCCCAATGACGTCTACGAGCCGCACGATCCTGCAACGCTCGGGCTGTCCGGCAGCCTCGTGGGGCGGTTGGCGTCTTGGCGGCAATGGTCCGAGTCCATGGTCAACATCGCCGATCCAAATGACAGAAGACCCGTGACGGCAGACGAGGATGCAGCCTTCGCCGCTGAGGGACGTCTGCTGGCGGCACGTGTTGCGGATGAGCTTCCCTACGCAGTGGTCTGGTTCTACCAGGAGCAGCCAACGGAGCAGCCAAGCCGGCGAACGCAAGCGGACGATCGCGGACTGGGACGCCATGTCGAGCGCCAGGACCAGGCGGCGGACCCCTGTCTGTCAGGGGTGAGTTGAGGCCAGCGGTTCTTAGCAAGTCCGCCGGACAGGGCGAGTTCAGGATCGGGAAGTGTTGACTACTGCTGTTGACATGGTGGTGGCCCAGGATGGGGTCATGAGTCGCAAGAAGGGTC
>NZ_JAGPYK010000010.1 GCF_018070045.1 Micromonospora sp. U21 | reverse complement strand
GCTGGCTGGCGGCAGGCCGGGCAGGGTTCAATGTCAAGGCGGGCTCTTGGGGCAGCAGGGTGTAGGAACCGTCTGCTTACCAAGAGCCCGTCTTCTATGGACGGCCGCCACGCCGACCGTCGCTCACGTACCACAAGTCCCGCCAGGCAGATCAGAAACAGGCTCTATAGCGGTGAATCTCTCCTACATCCACCGAGGTCGACGCGCGACCCACCCAGGTCGAGACATACCTCGGGCAGATCGGCCCGCACCGGCGGCCGGTCGGACAACGTCGCGGGGCAGGTCGTCCGCCATCGCCGGCAGGTCAGCGAGCGCCGCTGGCAGATCGGCCGTGGTGGACACTTCGCCGGCGGGCCCGTCCCCGGCCGGTCGGGGCAGGCCGTGCCGGTTCAACCGCACCGATCGCAGGCCGGCCCGCCGGGGGAGCCACCACCGAACACCACGGTGGTCAGCACGCCCACCGTCTCAACGACCGTCGACCGCCAGCACGGGCTCGGGCGACAGGGGCGTGGATTCCGCTGCCGGTCCGTGCAGCTCGTCGAGGCGCACCAGGGCCACCCCGGCGACGATCAGCCCGCCACCGAACAGCTGCCAGGCGGTGGGCAGTTCGTCCAGGAAGAGCCAGGCGATCAGCACCGCGAAGAGCACCTCGGTCAGCCCGACGAACGACGAGAGCCGCGGGCCGAGGATGCGGTTGCCGGCGATCCCGGCCAGGTACGCGATCACGGCAGCCACCAGGGAGAGCCCCACGATCGGCAGCAGCCAGCTGGTGCGCTCCCCGGCGAAGGTGACCTCACCGAAGGTGGCACGCAGCGGCAGCAGACCGGTCAGCCCGATGAGGAGCAGCACGACGGCGCCGACTGCCATCCCGCCGCTGGCCATGGCGACCGAGGGCAGGCGGGGGTCGACCCGGCCGGCGAGTACGAAGTAGCCGGCCAGGCCGACCGCGGCGCCCAACCCCCAGAGCACGCCCACCGGGTGGAAGCCGGCGGCGCCGGTGAGGTCCAGCACGAACGCCAGCCCGGCCAGGGAGGCCGCCGAACCGGCCACGGTGAGCCGGCGCGGCCGCTGCCCGTGCCGGAGCCACATCCAGCCGACGACGAGGATGATGCCCAGGTACTCCAGCAGCAGCGCGACGCCGACCGGCAGGTAGCGCACGGCGTTGAAGAAGCAGACCTGGGCCAGCGCCACGCCGAGCAGCCCGAACATCCCGATCGCTGTGACGTTCCGCCGCAGCACATCCCACCTGCCCCGCAGCGACAGCAGCGCGGGGACAGCCAGCACCAGGGCTGCCACGCCGACCCGGGCGATCACCGCCGACTCGGCGGACCAGCCGGCCTCGATGAGCGACCGCGCGAAGGTGCCCGAGGTGGCGAAGGTGACCGCGGCGAGCAGCGCCAACGCGGCGCCGGCGGCGGGTCGTGACTGCATCCTGCACTCCTCGGAACGGGCGATGGTGTCATGGGCAAACTATCCTTGTGCCCATGACGCTAGGCGGCCCCTGTGACAGGAGTCAAGTTGCTGTTCGCTCATGACACCGAATGTTCGCTGATCGCCGCTGCCGCGCTGGTCAACACCGCGGGCCGGGACGGCGAGCTACTGCCCGACATCGCCGCGCTGGACGCGTTCTTCATCCGCCACTCCTACAGTGGACGGCACGAGCACACCGACGCCGAGCTACGCGCTGTGCGGGAGTTGCGGCCCCGGCTGCGCCGCATCTGGCACGCCGAGCCGGCCGAGATCGTCGCCGTGGTCAACGGCCTGCTGCTGGAGCACCGGGCGCTGCCGCAGCTGATCGAGCACGACGACGAGCCGTACCACCTGCACGCCGTGCCCCGCGACGCGCCGCTGGCGACCCGCATCGCCGTGGAGGCGGCGATGGCGATCGCCGACCTGGTCCGCGCCGGCGAGCTGAGCCGGCTGCGGATCTGCGAGTACCCCGACTGCGACAACGTGGTCGTGGACCTGTCCCGCAACCGGTCGCGGCGGTTCTGCGAGGCTGGTTGCGGCAACCGCGCCGCGGTGACCGCCTACCGCGCCCGCCGGGCCGCCGGCCGCTCCTGAGCGGTGTGCGCCCATTCCTCGGCCCGCAGCTCGTACTCCACCTCGCCGTGCTCGGTGCCCGGAATCGGGTCGTCCCACTGGAGGTGGAAGGTGCGCACGTAGCGCAGCCCGGCCTTCGCCATCACCCGCCGGGAGCGGTCGTTGACCGTCATCGTCTCGGCCCAGACCCGCCGCACGCCAACGGTGTCGAAGGCGTACCGGACCAGCGCCCGGGAACCCTCGGTGGCCAGGCCACGCCCCCAGGTTGGGCGGCGCAGCCGGTAGCCCAGCTCGGCCTCGGTGCCGTCCGCCGACGGATCGAGCGCGAACCAGCCCAGGAACCGGCCGGTCTCCCCGTCCAGCGCCGCCCAGCGGCCCAGGCCGAGATGCCGGTCGTACTGGGCCAGCAGCGTCGGCAGTTGCCCGTCACGGATCGTGGCGGGCGGGGTGGCCACGCCGCCGGTGAGGAAGCGCATCACCTCGGGATCGCTGTCCAGGTCGACCAGCGCGTCCACGTCGCCCATGGTGAGCCGCCGCCACCGCAGCCGCTCGGTCGCCGGAGGCAGGCCCGCGTCATCTCCACCCATGGCGGGATCATCCCGTCCACGCTGCGACACCGTCGAGCCGTTTACCCACGCCGTCCGCTCGCAAGATCCGCCCAACCTCGGGGAGACTGCTGCCTCAGGCCACTGAGAGGCAGCAACTTCCGGGAAGTTGCGCGGAAACCCCACGACCACCGTCGCGCGCGAGGCGGTCGCGTCAGCGCGGGGGCGCGACCACGAAGAGCCGCCAGGAGTACGCGTCGACGGCGAGCACGGGCCCGTCCGGGTCCTTGCTGTCGCGCACCCCGACCACGTCCCCCGGATCAGTCGCCACCTCGACGCAATTGTCCTGGTTGCTGCGGCTGCTCTTGCGCCATCGAGCGTCGGTCAGCGGCACCACGTGCAGCCGGACCCGAGGGTGCCCGGTAGCGATGCTGGCCAGGTGCAGCGTGTGGTCGCGCAGCACCTTCCGCCCACCCACCGTCGCCGCAGCACCGCCTCGTTCAACACCGCCACGATCTGCGGCGCACGTTCGCCGTGCTGCACGTCCTGGCGATTCATCCGGTCGGTCAGTCGCCGGTCGACCTCCTCGGGGTCGAGCAGGCCGCCAGCCTCGAAGACCGCTCGCGCGTAGGCCTCCGTCTGGAAGAGCCCGGGCACGTAGCGAGGCTCGTACCACCGGACACGTTCGGGCCTGCTCAGAGCTCGCCTGCCAGCCACGCAGCCACGGCTGCGCCCGGTCCAGGCTGACCAGCTCGGTGGACATGCGACCGAAGAGGCCGCCGGTGTCCAGGGCGCGGTCGACGAGTTCCAGGTACGTGGTCGTGGGCGGCTGCTGGCCCAGCTCGACGCGCTGACCATCGACGCCGAGTAGTTGACCGCCTTGGCCAGCTCGTCCTGACTCCAGCCACGCCGAGCCCGCGCCAGCCTCAGCTCCGCGACCAGGAACGCCGCCGCGCTACGCCGCTCCCCGTCCCCGGACCTGTTGGCGCCGCACGGGACAGCCCGCTCCCCCCGGCCGGGCGGGTCCCACCGCCGGGGGCGAGCGAGGTGATGACGCAAACGATTCAGCTCGATAGGAAGGTCGCAGTATGTCCCGGACCGCCTCGGACGATCTCGCGACGGCACCACGCCGACCGCACCTGGCGCTCGTCGCCCGCTTCCCCGGCTGGGCGGCACCGCGCGGCTCCCCGCCTCAGGGATGGGTCATTCGAAGTAGGTCCAGGGTTTCATCCAGCTGGGTTTCGGTGAGCTTGCCGGAGTCCACGTGCCCCCGGGAGATCACCACCTCGCGGATGGAGGTCCGCTTCGCCAGCGCCTCCTTGGCGATCGACGCGGCCTCGTCGTACCCGAGGTAGCGGTTGAGCGGGGTGACGATCGACGGCGAGCCCTCGGCGTACGCCAGGCAGACCTCGGCGTCCGCGACCACGCCGGCCACCAGGCGGTCGGCGAAGAGTCGGCTGGCCGCAGCCAGCAGCCGGATCGACTCCAGCAGGTTGCGGCCCATCACCGGGAGCATCACGTTCAGCTCGAAGTCGCCCTGCGAGCCGGCGAAGCCGACCGTCGCGTCGTTGCCGATCACCTGGGCGCAGACCTGCCGCATCGCCTCGGCGACGACCGGGTTGACCTTGCCCGGCATGATCGAGGAGCCTGGCTGGAGGTCGGGGATGCGCAACTCGCGCAGGCCCGCCCGGGGACCGGAGCCCATCCACCGGATGTCATTGGCGATCTTGTAGAGGCCCACCGCGACGGTACGCAGCTGGCCGGAGGTCTCCACCAGCGCGTCCCGGGCGCCCTGCGCCTCGAAGTGGTTGCGGGCCTCGGTCAGCGGCAACCCGGTCGACTCGCGCAACCTGCCGATGACGGCGGCGGCGAAGCCGAGCGGGGTGTTGATCCCGGTGCCCACGGCGGTGCCGCCCAGCGGCAGCTCGGCCAGCCGGGGCAGCGCCCCCTCCAGCCGTTCCATGCCGTAGCGCACCTGGGCGGCGTACCCGCCGAACTCCTGCCCGAGGGTGACGGGCGTGGCATCCATCAGGTGGGTACGCCCGGCCTTCACCACCGTCTCGAACTCGGCCGCCTTGCCCTCCAGCGCCTCCGCGAGGTGGTCGAGCGACGGCAGCAGGTCCTCCGCGATGAACTGGGTGGCGGCCAGGTGGATCGAGGACGGGAAGACGTCGTTGCTGGACTGGGAGGCGTTCACGTGGTCGTTCGGGTGGACGTCCCGGCCCAGCTCCCGGGTGGCCAGGGTGGCGATCACCTCGTTGGCGTTCATGTTCGACGACGTCCCGGACCCGGTCTGGAACACGTCGACCGGAAACTGGTCGTCGTAGCCGCCGGCGGCCACGTGCGCGGCCGCGGCGGCGATTGCGGCGGCCACGTTCGCGTCAATCACGCCCAGCTCACCGTTGACCTCGGCCGCCGCGCCCTTGATCTGGGCCAGCGCCTTGATCTGGGCCGGTTCGATACCCCGGCCAGAAATCGGGAAGTTCTGCACCGCACGCTGCGTCTGCGCCCGCCACAACGCTTCGGCGGGCACCTCCACCTCGCCCATCGAGTCGCGTTCGATCCGGTAACCGGTCGCCTCTGGAGTCGTCACGCGTACCATCCTGCCGCGCCCGTCGCCGACTCGCAGATGAACCCTCAGTCCAACTCGGTCAGCAGCCGTTCCACCCCGTGCTGGTCCGGTGACTCGATCTGCCGGAACAGGGGCAGGGCCCGGATCAGATGCGCCCGGGCCGCCGCCGGGTCGGTGTCCCGTAGGCAGCGGGCGATGCCCTCCAGCGCGCGGGCCTGCTCGTATCGGACACTCAACCGCGCCGCGTCGGCGAGCACCCGGCGGTGCAGGTCGAGCGCGCTGGCGACGTCCCCCTGGTCCTGGATCGCCCGGGCCATCAGGTTGCGCGAGGCACACTGCCCCACCCGGTCGCCCACCTCCATCATCGCCACCAGCGCGTCCCGGTGCAGGGTGGCGGCGCGCTCCGGCCGCCCGGCGACGCGTTCCAACACCCCGATCTCGTTGAGCACCTCCCCCTCGCCGAACCGGTTGCCCCACTGGCGCTTGAGGTGCAACGCGATCCGCAGGATCCGACGGGCCGGGCCGAGGTCACCCACCCGGTGCCGGATCATGCCGAGGTGCCCGATCGCGTTCGCGGTCTGTCGCATGTCCTTCGTCTGGCGGGCCAGCATCAGGTGCTGCCGGGCGGTGCGCAGCGCCTCGTCGTACCGGCCCCAGCCGATCAGCGCAAAGCACAGGTTGTTCTGCAGGTTGGTCAGTTCGTGTGCGTCATCCAGCCCGGTGACCATGCTCAGTGCCTCGTCGAACTTCGCCTTGCCCTGCCGGAAGTCGCCGTTCGCGGCGTACGAGATTCCGAGGTTCCACAGCGTGCTGAGCTCGTCACCCCGCAGCCCGAGCCGGCGGCGCAGGTCGAGAGCCACCTCCATCGAACTGATCGCCTCCGGGAAGCGGGCCAGCCGGAAGTACGCCGAGGAGAGGTAGTTCAGCATCACGGCGACCGCCGCCTCGTCGCCGAGCCGCTCGGCGACCCGAAGCCCGATCGTGTGGGTCTCGATCAGCTCGTCGAGGTGCCCGCCGTCGAAGTTGAACCGCCAGCAGGCCCGGGCCAACTGCCAGCACTGCGTCGGAAAGCCCTCCTCCTCGGCCAGCCGGACCAGTGCGGTGAGCGCGGCCAGGTTCTCCTCGAACCACGCCCGCCCCTCAGCTGCCGGGGCGGCCACCAGATCGGGCCGGCTGGGCGTGCTGACCGGAATGGTGCGGCGACTGCCCGCCGCCTCGATCGCCCGGGCGATCGCCACCGCGACGGACAGGTGATGGTCCAGCAACCGCTCAAGGGCGTCGTGGCGTTCGTTCCGCCGCTCTCCGGCATCCAGCAGCAGCCTGGCGTACTCCCGGAGCAGATCGTGCAACCGGTACCGGCCCGGCTGCATCTCCTCCGCCAGGTGCGCGTCGACCAGCTCGTCCAGCAGGTCCTGAGTTTCGGTCCGGGGCAGCTCCGCCAGGGCGGCGGCCAGTTCGCCGTCCAGCCGTCCGCCGGGGTACAGACCGAGCAGCCGGAACAGCCGTTGAGCCGGCGGTGAGACCTGCGCGTACGACAGTGCGAACGCCTGCCCCACCGAGCGCTGCCCGGCGGCCAGCTCGGCCAGCGGGCCCGCACCCGCGACCAGCCGCTCGGCGAGGTCGGCGACGCGCCAGTGCGGTCGGTGCGCCAAGCGGGCGCCGGCCAACCGGATGGCGAGCGGCAGATGGCCGCAGCGACGCGCCACCTCAGCGGCCGCCTCCGGTTCCGCGGCGACCCGTTCGGCGCCGGCCACCCGAGCGAGCAGCTCGACCGCCTCGTCGGCGTCGAGCACGGGCAGTGACGACGGTCGTCCCTCGTCCACCCCGACCAGCCGGCGGCGGCTGGTGATCAGGACCAGGCAGTGTGAGCCGTTGGGCAGCAGCGGTGCCACCTGGTCGGCGGTGGCGGCGTTGTCCAGCACCACCAGAGCCCGGCGGCCGGCCAGCTCGGTCCGCCAGAGCGCCAGCCGGTCGTCCGGGTCCACCGGCATCCGCTCCGCCGGCACGCCGAGCTGGCGCAGCAGGGCGGCCACGGCCGTGGCCGGCGTCAACGGGCTGCGCTCGCTGTGCCCGTGCAGGTCGACGAAGAGCTGGGCATCCGGGTAACGGTCGGCGAGCGCGGTGGCGACGTGCACGGCGAGGGTGGTCTTGCCACTGCCGGCCATTCCGTCGATCAGCTGGATCCGGGTGCCGTCCTCCTCGATCTCCTTGACGAGGCGGGCCACCGTCTCCTGCCGGCCGGTGAAGTCACCGATCGCCCGAGGTAGCGACCGGACCGGCGCGGCCGGCCGGATTTCCCGGCCGGCCAGGGCCAGGTCGCCGGCGAGCACCCGCTGGTGCAGTTCCTGCAACTCGGCGCCCGGTTCGATGCCCAGCTCGTCGGCGTAGATCCGCCGGCCCTCCCGGTAGACCGCCAGCGCGTCGGCCTGCCGGCCGACCGAGGAGAGGGCGAGCATCAGTTGGCCGCGCAGGCGCTCCCGCAGCGGGTGCTGGTCGACGCTCTCGGTCAGCTCCTCGAGCAGCTCGGCGGCCTGCCCGAGGCGCAGCTCGACGTCGACGCACTCCTCCAACGCGGTGAGGCGTTGCTCGTCGAGCGCCTGGGCGCGGCGGCGGACGCTGCGGCTCGGGATACCGCCGAGCGCCGGCCCCCGCCAGAGCGCCAGGGCGGCCCGGAACCGCTCACGCGCGTCCGCCAACCGGCCGGAGGCCACTGCGGCCCGGGCCGCCTCCACACCCCGGGCGAAGACCTCCGCGTCCAGCTCGGTCGGTGCGGTTCGGACGCCGTACCCCACCGGGTCGGTGACGATGGTCTCCGGTGTCAGCCCGAGTTCGGCGAACCGACGCCGCAACCGCGACACGCACGTCTGCAACTGTGCGCGGGCGGTGGCCGGTGGGCGCTCCTCCCAGACCGCGTCGACCAGTTCCTCGACCGGCACCAGCCGACCGGACCGCAGCAGCAGCATGGCGAGCACGATCCGGTCGCGACCGGCGGTGACGGTGGACTCGCCACCGCCGACCCGCAGGGGTCCCAGGATCCCGAACCGCATCTGCTCTCCCGCATTGATGGTGCAACTTCCAGCAGAGTAGCCCGGTGGTCACGGATCGCCGCGATCCGTCGATAGTGATCTGAGAGCGGATCGACAGCGGCACGCCGAAGACTCGCCCCGGGTTGTCGGTGACGGCATCCGACGGGGGCGGTGCGCCCGTTCCCACCCCAGCGGGGCGGGCGCACCGATGTCGGTGGAGCACGGACGACAGAAGAGGGCGCCGGGCCGATCGGCCCGGCGCCCTCTTCGCGTACCCGTGGGTCAGCGACGGCCGACGGTGAGCACCGGCTTGGTGACCTCGGCGAAGAAGTCGTTGCCCTTGTCGTCGACCACGATGAAGGCGGGGAAGTCCTCCACCTCGATCTTCCAGACCGCCTCCATGCCCAGCTCCGGATACTCCAGGACCTCGACGTGCTTGATGCAGTCCTGGGCGAGGCGCGCGGCGGGGCCACCGATCGAGCCGAGGTAGAAACCGCCGTGCTGCTGGCAGGAGCGGGTCACCTGACCCGATCGGTTGCCCTTGGCCAGCATCACCTGCGAGCCGCCGGCCGCCTGGAACTTCTCCACATAGGCGTCCATCCGGCCCGCGGTGGTCGGCCCGAACGAGCCGGAGGCGTAACCCTCGGGGGTCTTGGCCGGGCCGGCGTAGTAGACCGCGTGGTCGCGGAGGTACTGCGGCATCGGCTCACCGGCGTCCAGCCGCTCGGCGATCTTGGCGTGCGCGATGTCGCGGGCCACCACCAGCGAGCCGGACAGCGACAGCCGGGTCTTCACCGGGTACTTGGACAGCTCGGCGCGGATCTCGTCCATCGGCCGGTTCAGGTCGACCCGGACGACCATCTCGGTGTCGAGCGAGTCGTCGGTGACGTCGGGCAGGAAACGCGCCGGGTCGGTCTCCAGCCTCTCCAGCCAGACACCCGACGGGGTGATCTTGGCGACCGCCTGCCGGTCCGCCGAGCAGGAGACCGCGATCGCCACCGGGCAGGACGCGCCGTGCCGGGGCAGCCGGACCACCCGCACGTCGTGGCAGAAGTACCGGCCGCCGAACTGCGCGCCGATGCCGAAGTTGCGGGTCAGCTCCAGCACCTCCGCCTCCAGCTCCAGGTCCCGGAAGCCGTGGGCGCTCATCGAGCCGGCGGTGGGCAGCGCGTCCAGGTACTTGGCGCTGGCGTACTTCGCGGTCTTCAGGGCGTACTCGGCGGAGGTGCCGCCGATGACGATGGCCAGGTGGTACGGCGGGCAGGCGGCGGTGCCGATCAGCCGCAGCTTCTCCTCCAGGAACTGCATCATCCGCGTCGGGTTGAGCAGCGCCTTCGTCTCCTGGTAGAGGTACGACTTGTTGGCCGAGCCGCCGCCCTTGGCCATGAACAGGAACTTGTACGCGTCGGGGTGCCCGTCCGGGTCCTCGGCGTACAGCTCGACCTGGGCCGGCAGGTTGCTGCCGGTGTTCCGCTCGTCCCACATGGTCAGCGGGGCGAGCTGGGAGTAGCGCAGGTTCAGCTTGGTGTACGCCTGGTAGACGCCCCGGGAGATGGCCTCGGCGTCGGCGCCGTCGGTCAGGACGTGCCGGCCCCGCTTGCCCATCACGATGGCGGTGCCGGTGTCCTGGCACATCGGCAGCACCCCACCGGCGGCGATGTTGGCGTTGCGCAACAGGTCCAGCGCGACGAACCGGTCGTTCGGCGAAGCGGCCGGGTCGTCGATGATCGCCCGGAGCTGAGCCAGGTGCGCCGGGCGCAGGAAGTGCGCGATGTCGTGCATCGCCTCGGCGGTCAGCGCGGTGAGCGCGGCCGGCTCCACGGTGAGGAACCGGCGGCCTCCCGGGCCGTGTACGACGTCCACGCCCTCGTCGGTGACCAGGCGGTAGTCGGTCTGGTCGGGGCCGGTCGGCAGCAGGGGGGCGTACGAGAATGCGGCGGCACTGCTCATGAGCGGCAAGCCTAGGGCAGACCGGTCGATCATTCCCACCCGCCGGCTGGTCCTGGGACGCCGCTCTCATTCGCCGGGCCCGCCGCGCTCCGGTGGCCGCCGCTCGCGGTCCGGGACGCCGTGCTGACCGCCTGCTCAGCCGTCCTTGCCGCCGGCGGGATCGGGACAGAGTTCCCGCTTGGGCCCGCAGTTGTCGCCGTCGTCTCCGGTGCCGGGGCCGGGGCCGGTGCCGCCCGGGGCGGGGTTGCCGCCGTCGCCGGGTGGCGGGACGGGGGTGCCGCCGGTCGCGCCGAAGCGGACGTACCCGATCTCCCGTCCCTCACCGACGATCATGCCCTGCGGCCCGACCGCGAGGGCGTTCGCGGGGGTCCGCAGGACGGCCAGCTCGCGGCCGGTGCGCGGGTCCAGGGCGACCAACCGGGACGGCTTCTCGTCGACGACCACCGCCGCGTACGGGGTCAGCGCGGCGCCGGCCTTGCCGCTGGCGGGTCGGGTCCACAGGACCCGGTCGGTGCCGAGTTCGCGGGCCACCACCGAGCGCTTGTCGGCGGCCCGGAACAGGGCGTACCGATCGTCGACCGCGATCAGCCGGGTACCCGGTTCGCCGACCCAGAGCAGCCGTCCGTCGTACCCGTCGATGACCGCCTCGCGGCCGTCCGGGCCGACCCCGATCAGAACGTTCCGCGCGCCCTGCGGGTCCTCCCGCTGCGCGCAGCCGGCGCTGTCGGCGGTCCGCAGGTTGACCCCGGCCCGCTGCCAGGCCTCCTGCCCGGTCGCCGGGTCGCGGGCGGAGATGGCGAAGTAGCAGCTGCCGTCCTGGGAGCGGGCGGCGATCCGCAGCATCCGGCCGCCCACCACGGAGAGCCGCTCGTCCCGGCCCGGCTCGACGTTCTGCAGCACCCGGCCGGTGGCGGTGTCGACCACGTGCACGCGACCGTCGACCGGGAAGCCGAGCAGTGGTGGCACCGACTCCGGCCCGGCCACCCTGTCGTCGATCCGGGTGGCGGTGAGCCGGCGGGTGCCGCGCAGACCCGGGTTGTCGGCGAGCAGCCCACTGCTCACGCCGGGCAGGAAAGCCGTCCACAGTGGTGCGGTGCCGCGCGGGTCCCAGGCGCTCAGGGTGCAGTCGGTGGCATCCGTGCAGTGGGCGTCCAGCAGCAGGTTGCGGTACGTCCAGACTGCCACCGCGTCGTCGTCGCGCCGCCGGGTCGCTCCGGTGGCGGGGTCGAGCAGCTCGTACCCCTTGACCAGGAGCTTGCCGACGGCGACCACCGGGTCCCGGTCGCCGCCGGCGACCGCGGACCAGTCCGCCTTGCGCTCCCAGAGCTGGGCTCCGGTGGCGAGGCTGCGGGCTTCGACCCGGGTGCGCTGCTCGACCACGACCGTGTCGCCGGCGATGGTCACGCTGCGCGGGGTGCCGCCGATCCGCTCCTGCCAGACCACGTCCGGCTCGGAGATGGGTTCACTGCGGTCCACCCAGTCCCACAGGCCCGGGAAGGGGTTCCACACCCCGGTGGCGGCGAGGGCGACGACCACGGCGAGGCCAAGCAGCAGCCCGCCGCGCACGCTCCCCTTCGCCACACCGCACACGGTAGCCACGATCACGGATCTTCCGTACGCCCGCGCCGCCGTGTCGCCGCGCTTTCTGGGGCCGGAGGTGTTAACAGGGGGCCCTTCCTCTACCGGGGGCGTTAAGAAGGTGCCCTTCCTTCGGTCCGGACGGCGCTGCGCACCAGCGGCAGCGTGCGGTAGGAGATCTGCTCGGCCAGCGCGATGATCGTCGACGCCCGCGTGATGCCGGCGGAGGAGACGATCTGGTCGATGACCCGCTGGAGGTCCGTGTTGGAGCGGGCCACGATCCGGCAGAGCAGGTCACTGGAGCCGGTGATGGTGTGCGCCTCCAGCACCTCGGGGATGGCGGCCAGGTGGGCGGTGACCGGGTCGTGGCCGTGCCGCTGACTGATCTCCAGGGTGACGAAGCTGGTCACCCCGAACCCGATCGCGGCCGGTGAGATCTCCGGGCCGAACCCGCCGATGACACCCCGGTCGACCAGCTTGTCCAGCCGGGCCTGCACGGTGCCCCGGGCTACGCCGAGCCGCCGGGAGCACTCCAGCACGCCGATCCGCGGTTCCTCGGCGAGCAGTTCGATCAAGCGCACGTCGAGCGTGTCGAGCTGTACAGCCTGCTCACCGTTCATGGGTTCAGACCATACCGAATGTGCAACCTGACCAGCGTTTACTCCGACAGTTGCCCAGTCGGGGCCCGCACAGCGATCCTCGCCACAGGAACCAACCACGGCGGCCCACGAGGCCGGCCGGTACGCGAGGGAGGCCACCATGACCCAGGCGATCGACCGACCCCAGTCGACCGAGGACGTCGACGTCGACCGGCTCGTCGGCGCCGTCGACCACGACATCAGCCACGACCCCTTCCCGGTCAGGGGTCTCGACCACGTGCACTTCCTGGTCGGCAACGCCAAGCAGTCCGCGCACTACTACTCCACCGCGTTCGGCATGACCTGCGTGGCGTACCGCGGCCCGGAGCAGGGCTACCGGGACCACGCCCAGTACGTGCTGACCAGCGGCTCGGCCCGGTTCGTGCTGACCGGCACGGTGCGCCCGGACGCCGACGGCGCCGAGCACGTGGCCCGGCACAGCGACGGGGTGAGCGACATCGCGCTCGAGGTGCCGGACGTGGACACCGCGTACGCGCACGCCATCGCCCAGGGCGCCACCGGCGTCGTGGAGCCGCACGAGGTGACCGACGAGCACGGCACGGTCCGGATGGCCGCCATCGCCGCGTACGGCGACACCCGGCACACGCTGGTCGACCGGTCCCGCTACACCGGCCCGTTCCTGCCCGGCTTCGTGGCCCGTGGCCCGATCGTGGACCGGCAGCCGATGATCGACGCCGGCATCCAGCCGAAGCGCTTCTTCCAGGCCGTCGACCACGTGGTCGGCAACGTGGAGCTGGGCCGGATGGACGAGTGGGTCGAGTTCTACAAGCGGGTGATGGGCTTTTCCAACATGGCGGAGTTCATCGGCGACGACATCGCCACCGACTACTCGGCGCTGATGAGCAAGGTCGTGGCGAACGGCACCCGCAAGGTGAAGTTCCCGCTCAACGAGCCGGCGGTCGCCCGCAAGAAGTCGCAGATCGACGAGTACCTGGAGTTCTACCAGGGCCCGGGCGCCCAGCACATCGCGGTCGCCACGAACGACATTCTGGCCAGCGTCGACGCGATGCGGGCCGCCGGGGTGGAGTTCCTGGACACCCCGGACTCGTACTACGAGGACCCGGAGCTGCGCGCCCGGATCGGCAACGTGCGGGTGCCGATCGAGGAGCTGAAGGCCCGCAGGATCCTGGTCGACCGGGACGAGGACGGCTACCTGCTCCAGATCTTCACCAAGCCGGTGCAGGACCG
Source organism: Micromonospora sp. U21 (assembly GCF_018070045.1). GTDB lineage: Bacteria > Actinomycetota > Actinomycetes > Mycobacteriales > Micromonosporaceae > Micromonospora. The sequence continues at coordinate 191,676 of NZ_JAGPYK010000010.1, read as the reverse complement.
CCCGACCGTCTTCTTCGAGCTGATCGAGCGGCACGGCTCGCTCGGCTTCGGCAAGGGCAACTTCAAGGCGCTCTTCCAGGCCATCGAGCGGGAGCAGGAAGCCCGCGGCAACCTGTAACACTGTCGAGCGTGACGCAGCCTCCGTCGTACCCGACGCCGCCGGTCGGTGGGCCTCCGCCCGCCGCCGGCGGCTTCGCACCGCCGCCCGGACCACACCCCCATGGGTACGCGGTGCCGCCGCAGTACGCCCCACCGGGCTGGGCCCCGCCGGGGTACGCCGGACCACCCCGTCCGCTGCCCCCGACGCTGAGCCCGGGTGGTCAGCCGCTGGCCAGCTTCAGCGACCGGCTCCTGGCCTGGCTGATCGACATGACGCTGGCCAGCGCCGTCTCGCTGGTGCTGTTCATGCCGGTCTTCCTCGTCCTCTGGGCGCGGATGATTACCGAGATGAGCCGGACCAACCCGGACGGGACCCTCGTCGAGCCCGACCCGGGCCGCCTCTTCATCTCCTTCTTCCTGCCGATCCTGCTGCTCCAGCTCGGGCTGCTCGTCCTGATGCTCGGTCTCTACTGGCTCTACCACGTGGAGTACCTCAAACGCGGCGGTCAGACACTCGGCAAGAAGGTGATGAAGCTGCGGGTGGTGCCGCTCGACCCGACCCGCGCGCTGGACCGGCGGATGGCCGGCCGGCGGTGGCTGGTGCAGTACCTGGCGGCCTCGCTGGTTCCCGGGATCAGCTACCTTGACGGGTTCTGGCAGCTCTGGGACAAGCCCTGGCAGCAGTGCCTCCACGACAAGTTCGCCGGCACGGTCGTCGTTAAGGTGTCCCAGTGAGTGTGCAACCTGGCTGGTACGTCGACCCCGCCGACCCCGAGACCCGGCGCTACTGGGACGGCGAGGGCTGGCTCGGCGCGCCCATCCCCGTCGACGCGACCCCGCCGGACGGCCCGCCCCCGGTGGAGCCACCGCCCGTCCCGGTCACCCCGGCCGCGCCGGCAGCCGCCGGCCCGGTGACCGCCGCGCCGGGCTGGCCGCCACACCCCGGGCCGGGTCCGCAGCCGGGGCACGGCCCGCAGCCGGGGCACGGCCCGGGCTGGGGACCGCAGGCCGGTCCTCCCGGCTGGGCACCGCAGGGTGCTCCCCCCGGCTGGGCACCGCAGGGTGCTCCCCCCGGCTGGGCTCCGCACGGTGTTCCGCCCGGCTGGCCCGGACGGCCGCCCGAGCCGCGCCCGCACGGGCTGGAGTTGGCAGGCTACGGCCAGCGGTTCGCCGCCCGACTGATCGACTTCGGCCTCGTCTTCGCGCTGAACGCGCTGGTCAACGGCTGGTTCGTCTGGCGTTGGCTCCTGGAGTTGCTGCCGTACTGGCGTGAGGTGATCCGGCGAGCGCGGGAGGGCAACAGCTCCACCGAAGGGCTGCCGCCGATCGGCGAGCAGGCCGGGCTTCTCCTGGTGGTGATCCTGGTGATCGCCACCGCGCTCTGGCTGGCCTACGAGGTGCCCGCCATGGCCGCTGGCGGGCAGACCGTCGGCAAGCGGGTGATGCGGATCCGCGCCGTGCCGCTCGCCGCCGACCAGCCGCTGGGCTTCGGCTCGGCGCTGAGCCGGTGGACCACCCTCGGCATGCCCACCCTGCTCTGGTACTGCGCCGGGCTCGGCCTGGTGTTGCAACTGGTCGACGCCCTCTCCCCACTCTTCGACCACCCGCTCCGTCAGGCGCTGCACGACAAGCGCGCGCAGACGGTGGTCGTCCAGGTCCCCCGCACCACCGGTTCCGCCACCCCGAACGACCGTGACCAGCCCTCGGGAGAAAACCCATGACCGACTCCGGACGTCACCAGCCGGCGCTGCGGCTGACCCGCGCCGACCTCGACGCGCTGCCCAGCTACGTACCCGGGCGCAGCCCCGCCGACCTGGCGCGCGAGCTGGGTCTGCCGGAGGCGATCAAGCTGGCCAGCAACGAGGTGCCGTACGGGCCGCTGCCGGGTGTGGTGGAGGCGGTCACCGAGGCCCTCGCCGCCTCGCACCGCTACCCGGACATGGGCGTGGTCGCGTTGCGTGACGCGCTGGCCCAGCGGTACGGCGTGGACGCCGACCGGATCGCCACCGGCTGCGGGTCGGTGGCGCTCGCCGAGCACCTGGTGCGGGCCACCTGCCTGCCCGGCGACGAGCTGCTCTACGCGTGGCGGTCGTTCGAGGCGTACCCCATCATCGCCGCGACCAGCGGTGCGACCAGCGTGCGGGTGCCCAACGACGCCGGGCACGGGCACGACCTGGCGGCGATGGCCGCGGCGGTGACCGACCGGACCCGGATGATCCTGGTCTGCAACCCGAACAACCCGACCGGCACGGCGGTACGCCGGGCCGACCTGGACCGGTTCCTCGACGCGGTGCCGGACGACGTGCTGGTGGTCATCGACGAGGCGTACCGGGAGTTCGTCACCGACCCGGAGGTGCCGGACGGGCTCGACTACCTGGACCGGCCGAACGTGGCGGTGCTGCGCACCCTGTCCAAGGCGTGGGGCCTGGCCGGGCTGCGGGTGGGCTGGCTCGTCGCCCAGCCGGTGGTGGCCGCGGCGATCCGCAAGGTGGTGACCCCGTTCTCCACCAGCACGGCCGCCCAGGCCGGGGCACTCGCCGCGCTGACCCAGTCCGCGGAGATGGAGCGTCGTTGCGCCCTGGTCGTCGCCGAGCGGGACCGGGTCACCGAGGCACTGCGGAAGTTCGTGCCTGACGTTCCGACCAGCCAGGCCAACTTCGTCTGGCTGCCGCTGGGCGACAAGGCGGTGGCGTTCGGCAAGTCGTGCGAGGCGAGCGGGGTGATCGTCCGGCCGTTCGCCGGGGACGGGGTCCGCGTCACCATCGGCACTCCGGCCGAGAACGACGCGTTCCTGGCCGCCGCGGAGGCGGCGCTGGCCTGACCTGTGCCGGTCCGCGACCGAGGACGCCGCTGGTCGACCGGTTCACTCCGGTCGCCGGCGGCGGACCACCATCCAACTGTCCATGAGCCGCCCCTCTTCACCGGAAACATGAACCGTGAAAAAGTACCTTTTCAGGTCATATGCCGTGAGCTGTTCGGAGCCTGGACGGTCGATGCGACCCGATCAGGTGGCGGCCAGGATCACGGCCTCGGCGGTCAGGTAGTACCGCTGGTCGTCCCCGTCCGGGTCGACCGGCTCGCGGAGCCGTTCCACCGCGAGGTAGCCGTCCGCCGCCGCCACCGCCCCGGGCGCCCAGCCGGTCCCGTCCGAGCCGACGTTGAGCGAGAAGCGAGAGAGCTGCGTACCGGTCACCGGATTGAGCGTCACCAGCTCGTTCGCGTCGGTCAGCAGGTGCACCCGGCCAGGTTGGACGGCGAGCACCCGGGCCGGTCCCAGCCCGTCGGCCCGCCACAGCTCGGCACCGGAGCGGGCCGACCGACCAACGGCCACCCCGTCGAGCACGGTCAACGCCTGCTCGCCGGCCAGGGTGGCGCCCGACGCGTCCAGCGCGGGGGCGGCGATCGGCTCGCCGGCACCCAGCAGCCAACCCCGGCCACCCGCGTCACCCGGCCCGGCCGTCCGCAGGCCTGAGCAGTCCGACCGGCCGGTACGGCAACCGAGCGGGGTCGCCACCAGCCCGTCCGGGCCGTTCGGCGGCCGCCAGCGCTCGCGCACCACGCCGGTCGCCGCGTCCCGGAACTCGACCGTGGTCGGCCCGGCGCAGCTGTCCACGCCGATCAGCTGCCCCGAGGAGCTGGTGCCGACGTCGCTGCGGCAGCCGACGGGCAGCTCGACCCGCCACAGCTCCCGGCCGCCGGCCAGCTCCACCCCGCGCGCCTGGTCCTCGCCGGTGACCACCAGCACCGTCCGGCCGTCCGCGAGGTCGGTGAGGTAGAGCCCGCGCGGATCCCAGACGGTGACCGCCCCGGTACGCCGGACCACCGTCCCGCCCCCGGCGGGCACCGGGCCGTCGGCTCGCCAGAGCACCCGCCCGGTCGACGCGTCGAGCGCGATCAGACGCCCGTCGGACCACCGGCTGACCACGGTCCTGCCGCTGGCCACCACCCCGGCCAGCTCCGCCGGCCAGCGCCGGTACGACCAGTACGGGGTGGTCCGGTGCCGCCCGTCGACCGGCCGGTCGGCGTAGACCTGGCGGTGCGCGGCGTACACCCGGAGCCGGGCGTCGACGATCAACGGGGCGACCGGCAGCCGACCGACCACGCCGACGGCCGGCTGTGCCGCGGCCGGGTACGTGCCCCGGGCCTCCGTGCTCACCTCGGCCGGCGCGAGCACCCGGTGGACGATGACCGCGACCGCCGCGGTGGCGAGCAGCGCCACGACCGCCACCACGAGCCGTCGCCGACCCTTCGGGAACCCCATGCCGCACCTCCGCCCGGCACCCTACCCAGCGGAACCCGCCGGACCCTGGTCAGGTCACGCCGCCCCGGGCGCGGACCTCGGCGGTGGAACCGGCCGGATGGAGGTCACGCTGCTTCGACGGAGCCGGTGGCGCCGGTCGCGTTGGCCGCGAAGGTCAGGTCAGCGAGATCACGCCGGAGCGCCACCTCGACCGCCCGGGCGGCGAGCCCGCCGAGCAGCAGCGCCACCACCCGGCCGTACGGGGCGGTCGGCACCGCCTCCTGGGTGACGGTGACCGCCGTGCAGCCACGACGGCGACGCTGGACCGACCGCAGGCTCCAGGTGATCCGGTAGTCCACACCGGCACCGGAGGAACAGAGCACCAGCCGATGTGGGGCGCGCGCCTCCACCACCAGGAACTCCTCGGTCAGCGTGCCGCCGCCCGGCTGGGTGCGCGCCTCACGCCACGCGGTGCCGGGCCCGAACGGACCCGGGGTGAGCAGCTCGACCGGGCCGGCGGCGCTCAGCCGGGCCGCACGGCCGGGCAGGTCGGTCAGTAGACGCCAGACATCGACGGCGTGCGCCTCGATGAACCCGGTTACCGCCACCGTCGACATGCCACCCTCCCGTGTCCTCGACGGTACGCGGGGTGAGGGCTGGACGGGGCCTCCGGGACGGAATTTCCACCACCCGGAGGCCACGTTGTCCGTTTCGCCGGACGCTCGGCACCGGTCGGCGACCGGTCGGGCGGTCAGCGGTCGAAGCGACCGGCCCGGATCGCACCGATGAACGCTGTCCATCCCGGCGGGCTGACGGCCAGTGTGGGACCGGCCTGGTCCTTGGAGTCGCGAACCGCGACCAGACCGAGGACGTCGACCAGGTTGTCCGCCACCTCCACGCAGAGCCCCTGGTCGTTGGAGCGGCTGCTGGTACGCCATACCGCGCCCGCGAAATCGTGCATCGTCCTACCTCCGTGTGCGATGGGTGCCCCACCGCTGGCAGCCGGGCGCGGCCCGGCCCGTGCCGCGTGGCGGGGCGATGGAATCCGCGACGATCAACGGGGTAACCCGGATCGGCGGTCGCACAGCCGGTGCGATCATCAGTCCCATCGACGAGACGGTCCGCCGGACGGGGCCACACGGGGCCCGACACGACCGCCGGACCGGGTCCGGCGGTCGTGCGAGGGCCGCGCGGGTCAGCGGGCCGGACGGACCGTTCCGGTGACCTCGCCGAGGGCGACGGTGGTGCCGTCCGGGCCGGCAGCGGTGGCGGTGATGGTCACCGTGTCGCCGTCGGCGAGGAAGGTGCGGCTCTCGTCGCCGAGCTTCACCGGCTCCGCTCCGCCCCAGGTCAGCTCCAGGAACGAGCCGACCTGCGAACGGTCCGGGCCGGAAACGGTGCCCGAGGCGTACAGGTCGCCGGTGCGCAGGGACGCGCCGTTGACGGTGAGGTGCGCCAACTGCTGGGCCGGCGTCCAGTACATGGTGGCGAACGGCGGCTCGCTGACCCGTTCGCCGTTCCACTCGACGGCCAGCCGGAGGTCCAGCCCCAGGTGCGGCACGTCCCGCAGGTAGTCGACGACCGGCGGGTCCTGATCCGGGGCGGGCACGAAGGCGTCGGCGAGCGCGTCGAGTGGCGTCACCCAGGCCGAGATCGACGTGGCGAAGGACTTGCCCAGGAACGGACCGAGCGGCTGGTACTCCCAGGCCTGGATGTCCCGCGCCGACCAGTCGTTGACCAGCACCACACCGAAGACGTGGTCGGCGAAGTCGTCGGCGGACACCCGGGCGCCCAACGGGCTGGGCACGCCGACCACGAAGCCGACCTCGGCCTCGATGTCGAGGCGTACGGAGGGGCCGGTGACCGGACCCTCGGCGGAGGCACGCTGACCGGTCGGGCGGATCACCGGCGTCCCGGAGACCACCACGGTGCCGGCCCGCCCGTGATAGCCGATCGGCAGGTGCTTCCAGTTGGGCAGCAACGGCGGCTGGCCAGGGCGGAAGATCTGCCCGACGTTCGACGCGTGGTGTTCGGAGGAGTAGAAGTCGACGTAGTCGGCCACCTCGATCGGGAGCAGCAGCTCCACCTCATCCAGGGGCACCAGCAGCGGCTCCACCGCGCCCCGGTGTGCCGGGTCGGTCAGCAGCTCGGCGATCCGCTGCCGCACCGCCGTCCACTGCGGACGGCCCAGGGTCATGAAGTCGTTGAGGGTGGGCCGGCACAGCGCGCCGGCGGCCAGCACCAGCTCGGCGGCCTCCGCCGCGGCCAGGTCGAGCACCCACGACCCGATCCGCACGCCGATCCGCGGTCGACCCCCGTCGGACCGGAACACCCCGTACGGCAGGTTCGTCACCCCGTACGGCGAACCGTCAGCGCCGGTCACCCAGGTCATGCGTCGTAGCCCCCGTTCACCAGCCCCAGCCGGATCAGATCGGTCAGTGGTTCCAGGATGCTGCACGAGCCGAAGCCGACCCAGAGCGGGCGGGGTGCGTCCAGCCGGCCGGTCGTTCGCTCCAGCAGCGGGCGCGGGTCGGCGACGGTGAGCAGCTCGGCGACCCGGCCCACGCCGTCGCCTTCGGCCGCCGCCAACGTCGCGGCCAGCGCGTTGGCGTAGCCGTGGTGGGTGAACCCGGTCTCCGGGTCGAGGTGCCGGACCGCCTGGTGCAGCCCGGCGGTCAGCTTGAACGGCAGGTCCCGGTCCCGGCAGGCGCAGATCACCGCGGCCAGCTCGGCCGGGGTGGGGAAGAGCTCTGCGGCCAGCCCACCGGTGCGGAACTTGGCCGCGACCGGCACCCCGTCGGCCCGGGCGGCGGCGAGCGCGTCCAACGCGCCCATCAGCCCGAAGGTCAGCGGCAGTTCGGCGTAGACGGCCTCGACGTCCGGCAGGGAGTCGACCACCCGCAACAGCTCGGCGATGCCGGGCAGCGGGTCCTCGCCCCGTCGGGCGACCGCCACCTCGACCTGTCGGGCGGTGACGCCGTCCGGTGCCAGGAACGACAGCGCGAAGGGCAGGCTCCCGACCCCGGTGTCACCGATCACGCCGACCACCAGGCCCTCGGCCGGGTCGACGAGACCGGTCAGCTCGCCTGCGGCGACGGTCGAGGCGGGGACCAGCAGCGGGCCGACCAGGTCGGCGTACCAGGCGTTGCGGTGCCGGCGGTGGGCGGCCAGGGCGTCGGGCAGCGCGGCGCTGCCCGGAGGGAAGACGGCGGCGTCATCCACCAGGCCGTCGAGGAGTGCGGGCACCTGCGTTGACACGGAACAAGAATGTACGGGACGCTACAAGGAACGGACAACAGCGTCCGATTATCGGACGCCCCCGGCCGGTGAACGGGACATATCGGGAGGCGAGATGCCGTATTACCGCAGCGTCGGCGAAGTGCCGCGCAAGCGCCACACCCAGTTCCGTCAACCCGACGGCAGCCTCTACGCCGAGGAGCTGATGGGCCAGGAGGGCTTCTCCTCCGACTCGTCCCTGCTCTACCACCGGCACGCGCCCACCGCGATCCTGGCCGCCGACGAGTTCACCCCGCCCGCGTTCACCCGGGCGCCGAACCTGCCGCTCAAGCCCCGCCACCTGCGCACCCACAAGCTCGACGCCGGCGGCGCCGACCCGATCCTCGGCCGGCAGTACCTGCTCGCCAACGACGACGTGCGGATCGGGTACGTGCTCGCCGACCGCCCCTCGCCGCTGTTCCGCGACGCCACCGGCGACCACTGCCTCTACGTCGAGTCGGGGGCACTGCGGGTCGAGTCCCCGTTCGGCGTGCTGGAGGCGGTGGCCGGCGACTACGTCATCATCCCCACCTCGACCATTCACCGGCTGGTGCCCACCGGTGCGGAGCCCGTCCGGCTGCTCACCATCGAGGCTGCCGGGCACATCGGCCCGCCCAAGCGCTATTTGTCGGTACGCGGCCAGTTCCTGGAGCACTCGCCGTACTGCGAGCGCGACGTCCGCGGGCCGGACGCGCCACTGCTCGTCGACGGCGAGGAGGCGGAGGTGCTGGTGCGCCACCGGCGTGGCTGGACCCGCTACGTCTACGCCCACCACCCGTTCGACGTGGTCGGCTGGGACGGGCACCTCTACCCATGGGCGTTCTCCATCCACGACTTCGAGCCGATCACCGGCCGGATCCACCAGCCCCCGCCGGTGCACCAGACCTTCCAGGGCCCCAACTTCGTCATCTGCTCGTTCGTGCCCCGCAAGGTCGACTACCACCCGGACTCGATCCCGGTGCCGTACAACCACCACAACGTCGACTCCGACGAAATGCTCTTCTACACCGGCGGCAACTACGAGGCCCGGCGTGGCTCCGGCATCGAGCAGGGTTCGATCTCACTGCACCCGTCCGGCTTCACGCACGGCCCTCAGCCGGGTGCCGCCGAGCGCTCCATCGGCGCGGACTACTTCGACGAACTGGCCGTCATGGTCGACACCTTCCGCCCGCTGGATCTCTGCGACGCGGCCCGCACCTGCGAGGACGACGGCTACGCCTGGACCTGGGCGCGTTCGGTCTAGGGCCTGTGGCAAAGTCCTCGGTCGAGCCGAGGCGGAGTTCAGACGGCGGTCCGGCAAGGCGGAGATTGGCCCGGATACCGGTGTTGTATCCGGGCCAATCTCCAAGGCAGCCGGCCGTCGTCTGGGCCCGCCGCAGGCCGGCCAGGGGCTTTGGCACAGGCTCTAGTCGCGCTGGGGTCAGCGGATGGCGGTGCGGGTGAAGATGGCGAATTCGGCGACCGCGGTGGCGGCGATGGCCAGCACCAGCGGCCACGGCGAGCCGACCACCGCGTACACCAGGAGCAGCAGCGGTGCGGCGGCCACCGCGTAGATCGCCAGGGCCAGGGTCGGGTCCGAGTGCAGCAGCTCGGGTAGGACGGTCCGGGTCAGCCCCGGCAACCGGGCCGCGAGCTGCCAGACCACGATCCCGCCGGTGAGCGCGGCGAGCACCGCCAGAACGCGGGAGAACCCGTCGTTCGCCGAGGCGGCGAACGCCACGACCACCGCGGCCACCAGCGACCAGCCGGCGCCGTAGAGCACCAGACGGTGCAGGCCGTAGGCGATGGTCCGCCCGGAGTCCATCCGTTTCGGGCTGATCGTGGCCGCTTCGGCAAGGTGTTCCAACGCCTCCGACCAGCGGCGCTGCTCCAGCCGGATGACGCCCACGTCGTGCCGGGCGTCGGCGAGGCGCGGGTCGAGTCGCAGCGCCTCGCGGTAGGCCCGCTCGGCCAGGTCGAACAGCTCCAGCCGGGCCGCGACCAGGCCGAGGACCAGGTGCGCCTGCGGTTCCTCCGGGGCCAGCTCGACCGCACGCCAGGCCGCGTTCAGCGCCGGCTGGCCGTTGCGCGAATCGGCCAGGAGCGCCGCGGCGCTGCGCTGGGCGTACGCGTCGGCCGGGCCGAGCGCGAGGAGGCGGTCGGCCATGGCGGCCGACTCGGGGTAGCGCTCCAGGTCGGCCAGCGCCATGCCCCGGGCGACCAGCGGGGGGAGTGCCTCCGGTGCGGCGGCCACGGCGGCGTCGGCGGCGGTGAGCGCATCGACCGGCCGGCTGGCGGCCAGGTGCACCCGGGCCAGCATGGTGAGTGCTTCCAGGTCATCGGGCTTCAGCGCGAGCCCATGGGTCAGCTCCTCGGCCGCCTCGTCGTGGCGGCCGAGTTCGGCGAGGAGCTGGGCACGCTCGAGGTAGCCGTCGGCGGCGGAACGGTCGGAGGCGGGGTCGCTGGACATCGCGGCGAGCCTAGGTGGCCGGCGCGTCGTACACCAGGGCCACCGCGATGCCGGCCAGCCCTTCCTCACGACCGGTGAAGCCGAGCCCGTCGGTGGTCGCGGCGGAGACGGTGACCGGGGCACCGACGGCAGCGGAGAGAACCTGCTGGGCCTCCGCACGGCGCCGGCCGATCCTGGGTCGGTTGCCGACGATCTGCACGGACACGTTGCCGATCTCCAGGCCGGCGGCCCGCACCCGGCGGGCCGTCTCGGTCAGCAGGGCGACCCCGGACGCGCCGGCCCACTCCGGCTGGCCCACCCCGAAGGCGGAGCCGAGATCGCCGAGACCGGCGGCGGAGAGCAGCGCGTTGCACGCGGCGTGCGCGGCCACGTCCGCATCCGAGTGCCCGGCGAGGCCGTCCTGGTCGGGCCAGAGCAGGCCGGCCACCCAGCAGGGCCGACCGGGCTCGAACGCGTGCACGTCGGTGCCGACGGCCACCCGGGGAACGATCATGATAAGAGGGTACGCGTCAGCCGGCGCCGGCAAGCAGGTGCTCCGCCAACGCCAGGTCGAACGGGCGGGTGATCTTCAGCGCGTACTCCGAGCCGGGCACGCAGCTCACCGTGACGCCCTGCTTCTCGACCAGCCCGGCATCGTCGGTGAGCGAGTCGCCGGCTGCGGCGTGCGCGGCGGTGAGCACGGACCGGCGGAAGCCCTGCGGCGTCTGCACCGCGCGCAGGGCGGATCGGTCCACGGTGCCGAGCACCACCTCGTCGGCGCCGACCTCCTTGATCGTGTCGACGACCGGCAGCACCGGGATGACGGCGTCCCGCCCGTCGCGGACCGCCGCCGCGACGGACTCCACCAGCTCCGGCGGCGTGAGCGCACGGGCGGCGTCATGCACCAGGATGATCGCCGGACCGGCTGGCACCGCGGCCAGCGCGGCGGCTACCGACGCCTGCCGCTCCGCGCCGCCGGGCACCACGGTCACCGGGGCGACCGGGGCGAGCAGCTCGCGGACGGCCGCCACCTCGGCGGCCGGGGCGGCCACCACGATCGTGTGCACCGAGGGTGCGGCGGCCAACCGGCGCACGGCGTGCACCAGCAGCGGCTCTCCGGCGAGCAGCCGCAGCGCCTTGGGTCGGCCGGGGCCGAGCCGTACGCCGGCACCCGCCGCAGGCACGAGGACCGCGACGTCACCGCGCGGATTCAGCTGCGCGGTCACGTCGCGGTCCTCGGTGGTTTCTTCGCTACGAAGTGGGTACGACGATGCTGTGCGGACTAGGCCTCGGTGAGCACCTTGTCGAGCAGCGTCTCCGCCTCATCCTTGGTGCTCTTCTCCGCCAGCGCGACCTCGCCGACGAGAATGTCGCGGGCCTTGGCGAGCATCCGCTTCTCGCCCGCGGAAAGGCCCCGCTCCCGCTCCCGACGCCACAGGTCACGCACGACCTCGGCGACCTTCAGCGGGTTGCCGGAGGCCAGCTTTTCCAGGTTGGCCTTGTAACGCCGCGACCAGTTGGTCGGCTCCTCGGTGTGCGGAGCCCGAAGAACGTCGAAGACCTTGCCGAGGCCCTCTTCGCCGACCACCTCACGCACGCCCACGATCTCGGCGTTCTCGGCCGGCACCCGGACCGTCAGGTCACCCTGCGCGACCCTCAGGACGAGGTACTGCTTGGGCTCGCCCTTGATGACCCGAGTCTCGATTGCCTCGATGAGTGCGGCCCCGTGGTGGGGGTAAACAACGGTCTCGCCGACACTGAAAACCATAGGTTCGAAACCCCTTTCGCTGTGTCTAGGGTAACACGGTCAGGCACCGATGTCTCACCGATGTCCTGACCGTTGGCGCAGCTCAGGGGCCCTGTGAGAGGTCTTTCTTCAGCTTGACAGGCGGTCAAACCGATGGTTCGAACACGCTCCGTAACGCACGGATGACTTCCCGGTACGGGTGAACAGAACGTCGAGATCAAGGGCAATGCGCTCACCTCATGGTATCCCGCCGGGCGGGACTGCGCCCAGGTGTAGCGGGAGGCGCCCCTCGTGCGGGACGCTGGAGGCAGCAACGCACTCCGCTCTCGAGACGCTGCCAGGGGGTCCGATGGGCAAGCCGGACGCAGAGGGCCACGGGCTGCCCGACCTGCCGCCCGAGTGGGGTCGTGTGGTCGTCCCCGACGACGCTTCCGCACTCGCCACCGAGGCCGCCCAGATCCGCCGTGAGCTGCGCCGGACCGCCGGCCCACCGGGCGGCCACCGGGCCCTGGCCCTGCCGCTGCTGGTCCTTCTGGTGGCGGTGCTCACCACGCTGGCCGGCCTGCTCGCCGTCACCTGGCCGCGCGCCAACCGCGGCACCGACCGCCCGACCCCGGCCCCCTACGCGCCGCCCGCGACCCTCGCCGGGCGGGCGCTGCCCGCACTGGACCTGGTCGACGCCGGCCAGTCGCCGGTACCGCTGCGCGGCCTGCTCCCGGCCATGATCATCCTGGTGGACGGCTGCCCGTGCCCGGACCGGGTGGCCGAGGCCGCGGCGGCGGCGCCCGGCGGAGTGGCCGTGGTCACCGTCGCCGGAGGGCGGACGGTGACGGCCCAGCCACCGGCCGGGCGGGACGTCCAGGCGCTGGCCGACCCCGCCGGCGGGCTGCGCTCGTTCCTGGGTCAGCCGGCCCGCCCCGGCACCGCGACCGCGCTGCTGGTCGACCGCACCGGCGTGGTGACCCGGGTGCTACCCGAGTTGGGGCCGGTGGACGCGTACCGGGGCGACCTGACGGCCCTCGCCCGCTGACTCGGCCCGACCGACCGGCCGGCCAGGGCAGGACCGATGTACGGCCCGGGTCAGGGCAGCGCGACGAGTTGCGCCTCGGCGTCGACCGGCTCCTCGCCCGCCGTCGACAGCGACACCCGGATCGGGCCACCGATCGGGTTCACCTCGGCCGTGCTGACCGTGCCGTCACAGTCGATCCCGGACGGTCCGGTGAGCCGGGCTCCGGTGACCACCAGCAGCATGGCACCCGGCCGCGTGCACCGGTACTGCAGCAGATAACGGCCCCCATCGTCCGTGGACTGCCGGATCACGCTCTTTCCCGGGGTGAGCGTCGCCCGCTCCTGCCAGATCGTCTCGCTGAACCGGGGCAGCCCGTCCGTCGGGTCTCCCTGGTAGAGGAACTCCCCCGGAGGGCCGTCGACGTCGGTGTTCATGCCCGTCTCCGGGTCGATCTGCACGGTCGAGCTCTCTCCCTCGCGGACGATCTCACCCGTTCTGGTGTCCACCCGCACCGTGCGCCGCACGTCGGGCGCGCCGGACGGCGTGCCGTTCGGCCCGATCTCGTCGAGCCGGACCGTCGGGGTCGGCGCCGGCTGGACCGTCGGAGCGGGGTCGGCGGCCCGCCACCACCAGCGGCCGACGGCCAGGGCGGCCACGGCCACCACGACCAGCGCCGCCGACCGCAGCCGGTCGTCCGGCCCAGCATCCATGCGGCGAGCGTACCGGCCGGACCCCCGGCGATCAGCCCTGTCGATCGAGCAGCGCGGCGTACAGGGTGAGGCCGGGACCGAACGCCAGCATGACGATCCGCCGGGGCGCCGCCGCCGCGCGGTTCAGCCGATCCAGGATCAGCAGCACCGTCGGCGAGGAGCAGTTGCCGTGCTCGTCGAGCGTCGCCCGGGACGCCGCGAGCGCCTGCGGTGGGAGGGCCAACTCCCGCTCGACCACGTTGAGGATTCGCGGCCCGCCCGGGTGCACCGCCCAGCCGTCCACCTCGGACACGGTGGTGCCGTGCCGGGCCAGCAGGTCGTCGACCAGCCCACGGACGTGCCTGGAGAGGACCTGCGGCACCTTCGGCGACAACCCCATCCGGAAGCCGGCGTCGGTGACGTCCCAGGTCATGTGGTCGGCGGTGGAGGTGTCGGTGATCGAGGTGACCTCACGCATGACGTACCCCGGGCCACCCGGCATCACCACGGCGGCGACCGCGGCGTCCGAGAAGAGCGCGTGCGAGACGATCTGCTGGGTGTCCACCCGGGCGCTGGACGGCTGGATGTGCAGGCTGGTCAGCTCCGCACACAGCAGCAGCGCCGGGCGACCCCGCGCGGTGACGAAGTCGCTCGCCGCGCCCAGCCCCGGCAGCGCCGCGTAACAGCCCATGTGGCCGACGAACATCCGCTGGGTGTCCGGAGCCATGCCGAGATCCCGGGCGAGCAGGATGTCGAGCCCCGGGGTCGCGTACCCGGTGCAGGAGCAGACGATGAACAGCCCCACGTCGCCGGCGCCGAGCCCGGCCGCGGTCAGCGCCCGGCCGACCGCCTCCTTGCCCAGCGGCAGCGCCTCCACCTGGTAGCGGCGCATCCGGCGTTCGGTCGGCCAGTCCGAGACGTCCTCCAGCAGGGGATTGACCGCGGCCTGCCGCCGCGTCACCCCCGAGTTCGCGAAGATCCGCTGGGCCAACGACCGGGTGGTGCCGGAGAAGTGCCGGGAGAAGAAGCCCTCCCACAACTCGTCCTGCGAAGCGGACGGCGGCTGTGCCGCCCCGAGCCCCGCGATCACTGGTACGGCCACGATCCCCACCTCTCGTCCGACGCTGCGCTCCCCCGGTTCCTCCCCCCGGCCACCTCGGCCGGCCGATCCCCCGCGCTGGTCCAGCCACATCGGCTCACCAACGCGGGGCCGATCCGTCACGGTCCGGGTCACCGCCCAGCGCGGAGATGCCGAGCCAGTCGGCGCAGACGTCCGACGTGGCCGGGTGCAGCGAGCCGCAGCGGGCGTCCCGGTAGAGCCGTTCCAACGGATGGCCGCGCCGCGTCGCCGAGGTGCCCGCCGCCTCCAGCATCGACGCCGCCACATCGGCGGCCGTGGTGCCGGCGAGCAGTTTCGCCCGCCACACCCAGCGGTTGGTCTCCGCGTCACCCGGCGCCTCGTCCACCCGGCGGGCCGCCTCCGCCACCACCAGCTGAGCCGCGGCCGTCGCCGCGTCCGCCCGCCCCAGCCGGGCGCGCACCGCCGGCAGGCCGGCCAGGTTGCGGGCATTGAGGTGCTCGGCCGCCGCGTCGATCGCCGCCCGGGCCACCCCCACGTAGACCGCCGCGTAGCTGGCAACCAACCAGTGCGGCATCAGCTGGGCGACCACCAGGGCAAGCCCCTCCACTCCGCCGAGCAGCCGGTCGGCCGGCACCGTGACGTCCAGGTGCAGGTCGTGCGAGGAGGTGGCGCGCATGCCGAGCGCGTCCCAGGTCGGCTCGACGGTCAGGCCCTCCGGGCCGGCCGGCACCAGGAACTGGGAGACCACCGACTGGTCCGCGGTGCTGCGCGCGGCCACCAGGTAGCCGTCGGCATGCCCGGCGCCGGAGCAGAAGGTCTTGCTCCCCTTGAGGTGCCAGCCCGCGTCGGTCGCCTCGTAGACCGTGCTCAGCTGGGAGAGCCGGGCACCGGCACCGCGCTCGCTCATCGCCACCGCGTACCAGGAGCCCTGCGCGGCGGCGGTGAGCAGCCGGTCCCGAGCGGCCAGCGCCTCGGCCGGCACACCCAGCGCCTCGGCCAACTCCTCGGTCACCGCGCCCAACGCGCCGGTCACCGAGGCGTGCATGTTGAACACCAGGGCGGTCGCGCCGTTGCCTCGGGCAAGTTCGGTCGCCACTGCGGCGTACTCGGCGAAGCTGGCGCCCAGGCCGCCCAACGACCGGGGAACCATCAACCCGAACAGGCCGGCCTCCCGCAGGTCACGGAAGTCCTCGACCGGAAAGGAGCCGTCCCGGTCGTGCTCCGCCGCCCGCGCGGCGAACCGCGGCGCCAACCTGCGGGCCGCCTCCAGCGCGTGCACCGTCATATCGCCCCCTTCTCGGCGTCCCTTACCCCCGCCACGGCCCGACTATCCGTTGCGGACACCCCGGCCCTGGTACAACACGGCGGTCGACCGGGTCGGCACGATCCGTGGAGCACGGCCGGTCGGCGACGCCGCACCGGGCGTCCGGGCCGCGCGGGCCCGCCGCAGCAGCCAGGTGACCAGGCCGCCGACCTGCGGCCGGATGCCACGCAGCCGCAACTCGACGCCGTGCCGGGCACACTCGGCCACCAGCGCCCGGGCGTCCACGAACAACCGTGGATCGTGGATGCCGCGCGGCACGGTCGGCAGTCGCTCGGCGATCCGCACCGCGACCAGCCGGGCCAGCGCGGTGTCGTTCAGGGTGTCCAGCACCAGCAGACCGCCCGGGCGCAGCAGCCGGCAAGCCTCCGCCACCGCGCGCGGCCAGGCCGGCACGTGTTCGAGCAACTCGCCGGCGGAGACCACGTCGGCGCAGCCATCCGCGAGTGGGACCGCGGTGACATCGGCCTGGATCACGCGGACTCCGTGCCCGGCGGCCTGGACCAGCGCCGAACGGGTCAGGTCGACCCCGACGTGCCGGTATCCCTTACCGGCCAGGTGCGGCGCGAGCAGCCCGGCGCCGCAGCCCAGGTCGACCAGGAGCGCGTCGGGGCGGGAAGCCGGTGGCACCAGCGCCGCACGGGCCTCGGCCAGCCAGTGCAGCATCGCGAACGCGCCATCCGGCCGCCACCACTCACCGGCCAGATCGTCGTACTGGCGCGGATCGTTGCGCGGCAGCACCCGGGGGCCGGTGGACGCCGCGGCCGCAGCCACGTCTCGCATGGCTCCGAGCGTGGCACGACTGCTCGGTAACGACCAGACTTCCCTTATGTCGTCGAGGGTGTTAGGGCTGGTCAGGGCGAGCCATCCGGAACCGGCCGCGGCGGTGACCACAGTGGCTGGTCTGCTGGCCTGGGGAGTGGGGCACCGGCCGGCCGGAGTCGTGTCGGTGGTGCTCGCAGTGCTGGCCAGCCAGCTCGCCGTGGGCTGGACCAACGACGCGCTGGACGCCGAGCGGGACGCCACGGTGGGGCGTACCGACAAGCCGGTCGCTGCCGGCGCGGTCGGCCGCCGCACCACGGCCGGGGCTGCGGCGGCGGCCGCGGTGGCCTGCCCGCTGCTGGCGCTGACCACGAACCCCACGGCGGCGTTCTGGCTCACCGTCGCCCTGGTCTCCGCACTGCTCTACGACTGGCCGCTCAAGGCCACCGCGTTCTCGGTGCTGCCGTACGCGGTCTCCTTCGGTGCGCTACCCGCCTTCGTGGTGCTGGGACTGCCCGGCGAGCCGACTCCGCCGGCCTGGCTGCTGGCGGCGGCCGCCTGCCTGGGTGCCGGTGCGCATTTCGCCAACGTCCTGCCTGACCTGGCCGACGACGCCCGCACCGGGGTGCGGGGCCTGCCGCACCGGTTGGGTGCCGCCGGCAGCCGGGCCGCCGCGGCCGGGCTACTCCTCGCGGCGACCGCTGCCCTGGTCCTCGGGCCGCCCGGGCCACCGTCGGCGATCGGGTTGACGGCGGTCGGCGCGGCCGCCGTGGTGCCGGCGCTGAGCTGGTACGCCGGGCGCTCGGCGGTCCGGGCCGGCCGCCGGCCGGTGGCCGCCTTCCGGGCGGTGATGCTGGTGGCTCTCATCGACGTGGTCCTGCTGGTGGCGAGCGGTCGGGTGGTGTGACCGGCACCCGGGAAGGTGGCATTGCCCGGGTCCGCGTGCGGGCCTCGATCAGCCCCAACTACCCTGGAGCGCGGTCTGCGCGGGTATGGCCACCGTGCCCGGCGTGTGGCCGGGTGGGGATCGTGACGAGGAGGACCGACGTGACGCGCTCGATCAGGGGATCCCGGCGGGCGGCCCTGCTGCTGTCCGGGATTGCGGCGGCGACCAGCCTGCTGGCGTCCGGGTGCGGCGCCGGCCAGATCGCCGAGACCGCCAACAAGGAGCCGTCGGTCCAGGGCGTCAACCTCTCGGCCGGCAACGGCGCTTTCGTGGTGCGTGGCCTGCTGGTCGACTACCCGGGCACCGAGGGTTACCGGGCGGGGCAGGACGCGGCGCTCAACGCCGTGATCTACAACGACTCGAAGGACACGGTGACGGTCACCGTCACCACCGAGGACGCCCGCGAGGTGGTGATCACCGGCGGCTCCGCGAGCCCGTCGCCGTCCGCCTCGGAGTCGGCCTCCGTCAGCCCGTCCGCCTCCAGGTCCGGCTCGGCCAGCCCGTCGGCGACCCCGTCGGAGACCGGGTCGTCCTCGGCCACCCCGTCCGCCCCGGAGTCGGCGCGGGCGTCGGGCTCGGCCAGCCCCTCCACTCCGGGCCAGCCTGCCCGGATCGAGCTGGCTCCGCTGAGCTACCTCCAGCTCAACTCCGAGGCCACCCAGCAGCTCCGGCTGATCGGTCTGACCGAGGAGCTGCGCTCCGGCCAGAACGTCTTCGTGACCTTCGACTTCGGCAACGGCAACACGGTCACCGGCGCCGCGCCGATCGCGGTGCCGCTCACCCCGGCGGCTCCCCCCTCGCCGATCATCGAGCGCGAGGGCGGCTACGAGGGTGACGAGGGCGGCTCGAACCACGGCTGACCACACGTGAGATCGACGAACGCCCCGGCGTGGTGACCACCACGCCGGGGTGTTTTCGTCGTACGCGAGGGCTAGCGTCCTGATGTGACCACTCCCCGATCGACCTCTCCGCGCGGCGGCACGGCCGGCGGCGCCCGCGGTCGGTCCACCGCCCGCGAGCCACGTCCGGCGTACGAGTGCGACGCCTGTGGCCACCAGCCGCCCAAGTGGGTGGGGCGCTGCCCGGAGTGCGGTGAGTGGGGCTCGGTGGTCGAGTGCACGGTGACCGGGCCGACCGTCTCCGGTCGGGTGGTCAGCTCCCGGCTGCCGTCCGAGCCGGCCCGGCCGATCGCCACCATCAGCGCCGCGCCGGCCCGCGCCCGGCCCACCGGTGTGAGCGAGCTCGACCGGGTGCTCGGCGGCGGCCTGGTGCCGGGCGCGGTGGTGCTGCTCGCCGGCGAGCCCGGCGTGGGCAAGTCCACCCTGCTGCTCGACGTGGCACAGCAGTGGGCCGTCGGCGCCGGCAGTCCCTCGCTGGTGGTCAGCGGAGAAGAGTCGGTCAGTCAGGTCCGGCTACGCGCCGAGCGGATGGGCACCCTGCACGACCAGCTCTACCTCGCGGCGGAGAGCGACCTGGGGGCGGTGCTCGGGCACCTCGACGCGGTCAAGCCGGGCCTGCTGGTGCTCGACTCGGTGCAGACCATTTCGACGACCGGCACCGAGGGCGTGCCCGGTGGGGTGACCCAGGTCCGGGCGGTCACCGCCGCGCTGGTCTCGGTCGCCAAGGAGCGGGGCATCGCCACGGTGCTGGTCGGGCACGTCACGAAGGACGGCCAGGTGGCCGGGCCCCGGGTGCTGGAGCACCTGGTCGACGTGGTGCTGCACTTCGAGGGCGACAAGCACTCCTCGCTGCGGCTGGTGCGCGGCGTCAAGAACCGGTTCGGGGCGGCCGACGAGGTCGGCTGCTTCGAGATGCACGAGGGCGGCATCAGCAGCCTGGCCGACCCGTCCGGGCTGTTCCTGACCCGTTACTCCGAGCCGGTGCCGGGCACCTGCGTGACGGTGGCGATGGAGGGGCGCAGGGCGCTGGTCACCGAGGTGCAGGCGCTGATCGGCGCGACGGTCGCCGGCTCGCCCCGACGCACCGTCTCCGGCCTCGACTCGGCCCGGCTGGCGATGGTGCTCGCGGTGCTGCAACGCCGCACCGAGCGGCTCACCCTGCACGACCGGGAGGTCTTCGCGGCCACCGTGGGTGGCATCCGCGTGGTGGAGCCGGCAGCCGACCTGGCGGTCGCGCTGGCGGTCGCCTCCGGCGGGCTCAACCTGGCCATCGCGCCGCACCTGGTGGCGATCGGCGAGGTGGGGCTGACCGGCGAGGTGCGCCGGGTCGGGGCGGTTCCGCGCCGGCTCGCCGAGGCGGCCCGGCTGGGGTTCAAGGTGGCCCTGGTCCCGCCCGGCTGCGGCCCGACCAGCACCGGCGCCGGTCCCGAGCAGATGCGGGTGACCGAGGTCACGGACGTCCGCTCGGCGCTGCACCACGCGGCCCGCGCGTCCGCCGAGTGACGCACCGTGCCGACGGGGACGGCGATACCGGACAGCGCGCCGCAAGCGGGAAACGGTTGGAGGGGCAGCATCGTGACACATCACAGTAACCACGACAGCACCCACCGCACGGCAGTCCGTAGACTGTGCCCGTGCCGATCGACCGCGATACCACCAAGCCTGCCGGCGCGCCGCCTCACGCCCGCACCGGCGGCGTGGGCTCGCCCGCCCGTCCGATCAGCGTGAGCGTGACCGCGGGAGCCGCCGGGAGCGCCGGGGACCCCCTGCGGGCGAACCTCGCCCTGATGGCGCCCGGCACCGCGCTGCGGGACGGGTTGGAGCGCATTCTGCGCGGCCGCACGGGCGCGCTC
Organism: Micromonospora sp. U21; assembly: GCF_018070045.1. GTDB lineage: Bacteria > Actinomycetota > Actinomycetes > Mycobacteriales > Micromonosporaceae > Micromonospora. Next base: position 171,326 of record NZ_JAGPYK010000010.1, on the reverse strand, counting down.
ATCGTGCTCGGCTACGACAAGGTCGTCGAGGGCCTGTGCACCGGCGGCTTCCCCCTGGACGTGGAGTTCTCCGCGACCCGGGTACGGGAGCTCTGCAAGATGGACGGCGCGGTCGTGCTCTCCAGCGACGGCACCCGGATCGTCCGGGCGGCCGTGCACCTGATGCCCGACCCGTCCATCCCGACCGAGGAGTCCGGCACCCGGCACCGCACCGCCGAGCGGGTCGCCCGGCAGACCGGCTATCCGGTCATCTCGGTCAGCCAGTCGATGCGCATCATCAGCCTCTACGTCAACGGTCAGCGGCACGTGCTCGACGACTCGGCGGCCATCCTCTCCAGGGCCAACCAGGCGCTGGCCACCCTGGAGCGCTACAAGCTCCGGCTGGACGAGGTCTCCGGGACGCTCTCCGCTCTGGAGATCGAGGATCTGGTCACCGTGCGGGATGCGGTGGCGGTGGTGCAGCGACTGGAGATGGTCCGCCGGATCGCCGACGAGATCGCCGGCTACGTGGTCGAGCTGGGCACCGACGGCCGCCTGCTCGCCCTCCAGCTCGACGAGCTGATGGCCGGCGTGGACGCCGACCGGACGCTGGTCATCCGGGACTACCTCCCGGTCGGCCGCAAGTCCCGCACTCTGGACGAGGCGCTGGTCGAGCTGGATCTGCTCGGCGCCACCGAGCTGATCGACCTGGTGTCGGTGGCCAAGGCGATCGGTTACCCGGCCGCATCGGACGCGTTGGACGCCGCGGTCAGCCCTCGGGGCTTCCGACTGCTGGCCAAGGTGCCCCGACTGCCGGTGCCGGTGGTCGACCGGCTGGTGGTGCACTTCGGCAGCCTCCAGCGGCTGCTGGGCGCGACGGTGGAGGACCTGCAGGCCGTCGAGGGGGTCGGCGACGCCCGGGCCCGGGGCGTCCGCGAGGGGCTGTCCCGGCTCGCCGAGGCATCCATCCTGGAGCGGTACGTCTGACCCGGCTCAGCCGGTGATGGTGATCTTCACCGGCGCGCTGTGCTTGGTGCCGACCCGGGCGAACACCTGGTACGTCCCAGCGGGCGGGAACGGGCCGGCGGCCAACCCGCCGCTGTCGCACCGGCTGGTGTCCCGCCCGTTCCAACCCACCTCGTAGGCACGCTCGAAGCCGGGCGTGAAGGACTGCACGTCCGAACCCTTGACCTTGCCGCAGGTGTCCGACGACCACACCTTCTCGGCGCCGGACTTAATGAAGATCTCCTGGAGGTCGGCGCCGACGTTCCGGCTGCACGTCCGGTCCGAGGTGTTTTTGATCTTTAGTTGGAGGTCGACCACCACCCCGCGCTGCACCGAGGTGGGCCGCGCCACCGACGTCACGCTGATCTCGGCGTCGGTGCAGGTGCCGTCGTCCACCGACCCGGCAGCCGAACCCGGTGGCGGTTCGTTGCTGGTGACCTCCGGGCTCGGACTCACGGTGTCAGGATCGGCGGACGCCGGCGGAGCGCCGGTCTGCGGGGTCAACACCGGCCCACCGGGACCCGGGGTCGCGGCGGACGTCGGAGCCGACGTCGGCGTCGCCCCCGCCTGCGGTCGACCGTCGGAGCGACCCGAGCCGGTGCAGGAGTAGAGCAGGACAATCAGGAAGAGAAGCCCCGCTCCGAGTACGACGGCGCGACGCCGCCAGTACACGGCGGGTGGCAGGGGGCCGACCGTCAGACGCATGATGCCTCCCACCGTAGCGGCGCCGCACCCGCCAGTCCGCCGCGACGCGCCGGAGCGCCGCGGGCACGACCCGAAAACCGTCCACTGAGGACGAATGCGTCGGTCGCCCGGCGCGCCGTCAGAGGTAGACCTTGCGCTGGTAGACGGCGTGTGCGCCGGCCACCCGGTCGAGGAAGAGCAGCCCGGCGCAGTGGTCGATCTCGTGCTGCAACGCCCGCGCCTCGAAGCCGTCGGTCACCAGGCGGACCGGCTTTCCGCTGCCCGGCAGGTCGCCCTCCACCACCAACCGGCTGGCCCGCTTCACGTCCCCGGTCAGGTCCGGCACCGACATGCACCCCTCCCGGCCCGGTTTCCACCGGGTCGCCTCGACCACGCGAGCGTTGCAGAGCACGAAGGTGCCGTGCACGGTGACCGCCTTCGGATGCCCGGTCACGTCGACGGCGAAGACCCGGGCGGCCACGCCGATCTGCGGTGCGGCCAGGCCGACGCAACCCGGCGACACCCGCATGGTGGCGACCAGGTCGACGGCCAGCCGGATCGTCTCCGCCGCGGTCGGATCCACCTCGCCACCGGCCCGGCTCAGCACCGGGTGCGGGGCAGACACCACCGCACGCACCTCGCCCGGCACGGCCAGCGACTCCGGCGTCCACTCGCCCAGGCCGACGTACGTCCCGACGTTCCGGCCGGTGTCCGGGCCGCTCAGCTCGCCGGTCACAGCAGATCCGGATCCGCCGGCCGGAGGGTGACCTCGACACCCAGCTCGCCAGCCGTCCGATGCAACCGGTCGGTCAGCCCGTCGGCGACGCCGGCCGGCAACTCCACCTCAGCCAGCACCACGTAGAGCGAGCCGGCCAACCGCGTACTCAGGTCGGTGACGTTCCCACCGGCGTCCACCAGCACCCGGGTCATCGCCGCGACGATGCCCATCCGGTCCGACCCGTGCACCGCCATCACGTACGGCTCGCCCACCGGGGCCACCTCACCGTCCGGGGTGACCGCACGTACCGTCGCCAGAAGCTGGCCCTCGGCGGCCAGCGGCGCCAGCGCGGCCTCGACCTCGGCGGCGGCCGGACCGGTGCAGATGAGGGTCATCGCGAAATGCCCCCGCAGCCGGGTCATGGTGCTGTCGGTGAGATTGGCGCCCAGTCGGGCCAGCACCTCAGCGACGTCGGCCACGATGCCCGGCCGGTCCCGACCGATGACGGTGATCGCGAGCTCGTTCATCCGGGCATTCTGCCCGATCCGCCGGCCGCCGCCGTGGCACCCCGCCCGAGCCGCCCATCCAGCGGGACCGCGCCTCGTGACATCATCGACGGCGCGATGACTCAACCCGATTTCACCACCCTGGTCAGCCAGTGGTACCGACAGCACGCCCGTGACCTGCCATGGCGCGAGCCCGGCGTCAGCCCGTGGGCCATTCTGGTCAGCGAGGTCATGCTCCAGCAGACGCCGGTGGTCCGGGTGGTCCCCGCCTGGCAGGCGTGGATGGTCCGCTGGCCGGATCCGGCCGCCCTGGCGGCGGACAGCCCGGCCGAGGCGATCCGGATGTGGGGGCGCCTCGGCTACCCCCGCCGGGCGGTCCGGCTGCGGGAGTGCGCGGTCGCGATCGTGGACCGGCACGGCGGCCAGGTGCCGGACCGGCTGGAGCAGTTGCTGGCGCTGCCCGGGGTTGGCACGTACACGGCGCGGGCGGTGGCCGCGTTCGCGTACGGGCAGCGGCACCCGGTGGTCGACACGAATGTGCGCCGGGTGGTCTGCCGGGCGGTGGCCGGCGAACCGGACGCGGGGACCGTCACCCGGCCGGCCGACCTGGTCGCGACCGAGGAGCTGCTGCCTTCGGAGCCGACCGCCGCGGCGCTGGCGAGCGCGGCGTTCATGGAGCTGGGAGCGGTGATCTGCATGGCCCGGTCACCGCGCTGCGCTGCCTGCCCGGTCGAGTCGGTCTGCGCGTGGCGGGCCTCCGGGCAGGAGGCGCCGGCCGGGCCCACCCGCCGACCACAGCGGTACGCGGGCACCGACCGGCAGGTACGCGGGCTGCTGCTCGGGGTGCTCCGGGAGACCACCGGACCGGTCCCGCACCAACGGCTGGACCAGGTCTGGACCGACGACGTGCAGCGCGCCCGGGCCCTCGCCGGTCTGGTGCAGGACGGGCTGGTGGAACCGGTCGGCACCGACGCCTTCCGCCTCGCCGGCGACGGCCCGTCCCTGCCCACCGCCGACCTCACCGCCTGACCCGCCCAAACCTTCGGTGCACCCGGCCGCCCGCCCGCCACGGGGGCGAGGCGCGCCGCAGGCGTCTGCCTCCAGGAGGCAGTGCCGCTCTGCCGGAGGCCCGGCGTCGGGCCGACTCGTGAGTCGGTGATCGACTCCATATCGCCGACATTGGTGCCAACGGCGCCAGGACACCGCGACATCGCCGACACCGAGTCGATCACCGCAACGACACCGGCCGAGGCGGACGACGACCGTCGAGGTCGAAGCCGCGCGCGGCGGGGCCGACGGACAGCGAAAAGGCGGGGCCCCGGTGGCTTTCACCACCGGGGCCCCGCCCCTTGCTGCTGGTTCTACTCGTCCGCGCCTGCGGCGGCGGTGCCGCCGAGATCGGCCGGCACGGCGTCCGGAACTTCGACCGGCTTGTCCGCGCCGTGGAACACGAGCTTGGACTTGTCGATGTCGTTCGGGTCGCCCTCGCAGTCCACCACAACGATCTGACCCGGGGTCAGCTCGTTGAACAGGATCCGCTCGGAGAGGTTGTCCTCAATGTCGCGCTGGATCGTGCGACGCAGAGGACGGGCACCGAGCACCGGGTCGAAGCCCTTCAGCGCCAGGTACTTCTTGGCGTTGTCGGTCAGCTCCAGACCCATGTCCTTGTTGCGCAGCTGCGTCTCGATCCGCTGGATCATGATGTCCACGATCGAGAGGATCTCGTTCTGGCGCAGCTGGTGGAAGACGATGGTGTCGTCGATCCGGTTAAGGAACTCAGGCCGGAAGTGCTGCTTGAGCTCGTCGTTGACCTTCTGCTTCATCCGGTCGTAGGTGGACTCGGAGTCCTCCGACTGCTGGAAGCCGAGCGACACCGCCTTGGCGACGTCCCTGGTGCCCAGGTTGGTCGTCAGGATGATGACCGTGTTCTTGAAGTCCACGATCCGACCCTGACCGTCGGTGAGCCGACCGTCCTCCAGGATCTGGAGCAGCGTGTTGAACACGTCCGGGTGGGCCTTCTCGATCTCGTCGAAGAGAACCACCGAGAACGGCCGACGCCGCACCTTCTCGGTCAGCTGCCCGCCCTCGTCGTAGCCGACGTAGCCGGGAGGGGCACCCACCAGCCGGGAGACCGTGTAGCGGTCGTGGAACTCGGACATGTCCAGCTGGATGAGGGCGTCCTCGCTGCCGAAGAGGAACTCGGCGAGCGCCTTGGACAGCTCGGTCTTACCGACGCCGGACGGGCCGGCGAAGATGAACGAGCCCGACGGGCGCTTCGGGTCCTTCAGGCCGGCCCGGGTACGCCGGATCGCCTTCGAGACCGCCTTGACCGCGTCCTCCTGGCCGATGACGCGCTTGTGCAGCTCGTCCTCCATGCGCAGCAGGCGCGAGGTCTCCTCCTCGGTCAGCTTGTAGACCGGGATGCCGGTCCAGTTGCCGAGCACCTCGGCGATCTGCTCGTCGTCAACCTCGCTGACGACGTCCAGGTCACCGGCCTTCCACTCCTTCTCCCGCTGCGCCTTCTGGCCGAGGAGCTGCTTCTCCTTGTCGCGCAGCTGGGCGGCGCGCTCGAAGTCCTGCGCGTCGATCGCGGACTCCTTGTCGCGACGCACCTGGGCGATGCGCTCGTCGAAGTCACGCAGGTCTGGCGGCGCGGTCATCCGGCGGATCCGCATCCGGGCACCGGCCTCGTCGATCAGGTCGATCGCCTTGTCCGGCAGGAAGCGGTCGGAGATGTATCTATCGGCCAGAGTTGCGGCAGCCACCAGGGCCGCGTCCGTGATCGAGACGCGGTGGTGCGCCTCGTAGCGGTCGCGCAGGCCCTTGAGGATCTCGATGGTGTGCGCCAGCGACGGCTCACCCACCTGGATCGGCTGGAACCGGCGCTCGAGCGCGGCGTCCTTCTCCAGGTGCTTGCGGTACTCGTCGAGCGTGGTGGCACCAATGGTCTGCAGCTCACCACGGGCCAGCATCGGCTTGAGGATGCTCGCCGCGTCGATCGCGCCCTCGGCGGCACCCGCACCCACCAGGGTGTGGATCTCGTCGATGAACAGGATGATGTCGCCGCGGGTGCGGATCTCCTTGAGCACCTTCTTGAGGCGCTCCTCGAAGTCACCGCGGTAGCGGGAACCGGCGACCAACGCACCGAGGTCGAGCGTGTAGAGCTGCTTGTCCTTGAGCGTCTCGGGCACCTCGCCCTTGATGATCTTCTGGGACAGGCCCTCCACCACGGCGGTCTTACCGACGCCGGGCTCACCGATCAGGACCGGGTTGTTCTTGGTACGGCGGGAGAGCACCTGCATGACCCGCTCGATTTCCTTCTCGCGCCCGATGACCGGGTCGAGCTTGCCCTCACGGGCGGCCTGGGTCAGGTTGCGGCCGAACTGGTCCAGCACCAGGCTGGTCGACGGCGCGGCCTCACCCGGCGCGGCGCCCGCCGCGGCCGGCTCCTTGCCCTGGTAGCCGGAGAGCAGCTGGATCACCTGCTGGCGGACCCGGTTGAGGTCGGCGCCGAGCTTGACCAGCACCTGGGCGGCGACGCCCTCGCCCTCGCGGATCAGACCGAGCAGGATGTGCTCCGTGCCGATGTAGTTGTGGCCGAGCTGCAGCGCCTCGCGCAGCGACAGCTCCAGCACCTTCTTGGCCCGCGGCGTGAACGGGATGTGCCCGCTCGGCGCCTGCTGGCCCTGGCCGATGATCTCCTCGACCTGCTGGCGGACGCCCTCCAGGGAGATGCCGAGGCTCTCCAGGGCCTTTGCCGCGACGCCTTCACCTTCGTGGATCAGGCCCAGCAGGATGTGTTCCGTACCGATGTAGTTGTGGTTGAGCATCCGGGCCTCTTCTTGGGCCAGGACGACAACCCGTCGCGCTCGGTCGGTGAACCGCTCGAACATGCCCTCGTGCTCCTCACGTGCCGTGCGCCTTGATGGTCAAGATCTTGGCGGGGCCGGTGCACGAACGTCCGGGACGGGCGTCCGTGCCTCCTTACTCTATCGTCGCTGACCGACTCAGCTGAGGTCGTGTGTCTCGGGTACGGGTCGGTTCCACGTCGTTTTGAACAACCGTCCGCGCTCAGAAGGTGTTCCGGTACCCCTGTCGCTACGCGCAGAGCGAAATCCGACTGGCTCGACGGAAGCCCTCTCCCGGCTCCGGAAGGCTCCGGGGAGGGGGACCGACGCCGGCGACGAACGCCGCACCCGGCCCTGGGGAGGGTTGTCCACAGGCTGTGGACAGCTGCTCCACCGGTTGTGGACAACGTCGGTCGCGCGGGAATGCTTCCCCGACCCCGGGGCCCGGCCTCCGGCGCCCGGTCGGCGGCTGACGGGAATACGGCGACGCCGGCCCGGAGAATGCTCCGGCCCGGCGTCGGTGTCGCCCTGCGGCGGCCGCTGGCCACCAGACTGCTGACGGATCAGCGCTTCGCGTGGTACTCGTCGACGATCTCCTGCGGGATGCGCCCCCGGTCCGAGATGTCCTTGCCGGCCTTCTTGGCCCACTCCCGGATCGCCTTGTTCTGCTCCCGGTCGGCGGTCGCGCCGCCCCGGCCGCGGGCGGCCCGTCCACCGATCACCACGCCGCCCCGGCCCACCTTGGTGCCGGCGCCCACGTAGGGGGCGAATACGTCGCGCAATTTCGCGGCGTTGGAACTCGACAGGTCGATCTCGTACTGAACGCCGTCGAGCGCGAACTTGACGGTCTCGTCCGCGTCCCCGCCGTCCAGGTCATCGACCAGCTTGTGAATGATCTGCTTGGCCACGTCCCACATTCCTTTCGAGCAGGGTGCTCCTGCTAACGAGAGCACAATAACCCGCGCGCTGCTCGCCCCGTCAATAGGATGCGGTATCGACGCGGCACGAGCCGAGCCGGACTACTCGGGGCGGACCAACGGGAAGAGGATCGTTTCCCGAATTCCGAGCCCGGTCAGGGCCATCAACAGCCGGTCGATTCCCATTCCCATACCGCCGGCCGGCGGCATTCCATACTCCATCGCCCGGAGAAAGTCCTCGTCGAGACGCATCGCCTCGTCGTCGCCGCGGGCGGCGAGCTGCGCCTGGGCCACCAGCCGCTCCCGCTGCACCACCGGGTCGACCAGCTCGGAGTACGCGGTGCCCAGCTCGAACCCGAGAACGTAGAGGTCCCACTTCTCGGCCAGCCCCGGCTCGCTGCGGTGCGCCCGGGTGAGCGGGCTGGTCTCCTCCGGGTAGTCCCGGACGAAGGTCGGCGCCTCCAGGCCGGGGACGACCAGCTCCTCGAACAGTTCCTCGGCCAGCTTGCCCGGGCCCCACTTCGGGTCCACGGCCAATCCCACCTTGTCCGCGTACTCCACCAGGCGGGACCGGTCGGTGCGGACCGTGACCTCCTCGCCAAGCGCCTCGGAAAGCACCCCGAACAGGGTCACCGACCGCCACTCACCGCCCAGGTCGAACTCCCGACCGCTGGCGTGGGTCACCACGGTCGAGCCGCTGACCGCGACCGCCGCCTCTTGTACGAGATTGCGGGTCAACTCGGCCATCGTGTCGTAGTCGCCGTACGCCTCGTACGTCTCCAGCATCGCGAACTCGGGTGAGTGCGAAGAGTCGACACCCTCATTACGGAAGTTGCGGTTGATCTCGAAGACACGGTCGACACCGCCGACCACGGCGCGCTTGAGAAACAGTTCCGGAGCGATTCGCAGATACAGATCGGTGTTCAACGCATTGCTGTGGGTCACGAACGGTCGGGCCGCCGCGCCGCCGTGCAGCAGTTGCAGCATCGGAGTTTCCACCTCGATGAAGCCCTGCCCGTGCAGCGAATCGCGAAGGCTGCGCACCGCCGCGGACCGGGTACGGACCATCTGGCGGGCCTGCGGCCGGACGATCAGGTCGACGTAGCGCTGCCGGACGCGCGCCTCCTCGGAGAGCGGCTTGTGCGCCACCGGCAACGGCCGCAGCGCCTTGGCGGTCATGTCCCAGCGCTCGGCCAGCACCGACAGCTCACCCCGGCGACTGGTGATCACCTCGCCGGTGACGCCGACGTGGTCGCCGAGGTCGACCAGCCGCTTCCAGGCCTCCAGCCGCTCCGGCCCGACCCGGTCCAGCGAGAGCATCGCCTGCAACTCGGTGCCGTCGCCGTCCCGCAAGGTCGCGAAGCAGAGCTTGCCCGTGTTGCGTACGAAGATCACCCGGCCGGTGACCGAGACCTGGTCGCCGGTGGCGGTGTCGGTCGGCAGGTCGGCGTAACGCGCCCGGACCTCGGACAGGGTGGTGGTGCGGGAGAATCCGACCGGGTAGGCCTCGATGCCGTCGGCGATCATCCGGTCCCGCTTCTCCCGGCGGACCTTCATCTGCTCGGGAAGGTCGTCGGCGGGGTCCACTGGCACGGCGTTCTGCTCGCTCACGGCACGCTTCCTCGTCACGGAGATACGGGGGGTCAGGCCCGAGCGTACTCAAGCGCCCTGAGGGTCGTTACCAGATAACCTGCGCCTCATGGCCGATCACACTCACGCCCTCTCCTTCGGTGCCGCGGCGAGTGACTATGACCGGTTTCGTCCCAGTTATCCGCAAGAGGCGGTCCGCTGGGCGCTTGACGGGCTGAGCGACGCCGCCCAGGTCGTCGACCTCGGGGCGGGCACCGGCATCCTGACCAGGGCCGTACGGGCACTGGGCCACCAGGTGCTGCCGGTGGAGCCCGACCCCGGCATGCGGGCCCAACTGGACGCCGCCACCCCCGACGTAACGGCCCTGGCCGGCAGCGCCGAATCGATGCCGCTACCGGACGGCAGCGCCGACGGGGTGCTGGTCGGCCAGGCCTACCACTGGTTCGACAGGGAGCCCGCGCACGCCGAGGTCGCCCGGGTGCTGCGGCCGGGCGGGACGTTCGCGCCGATCTGGAACGTCCGTGACGACCGGGCGGCCAGCTGGGTGGTCGAGCTGAGCCGGATCGCCGACCTCCGGGACAACTCGGCCAACCTGTTCGAACAGGTCACCGGCTTCGGCCCGGCCTTCGGGCCGGTGGAGGTGGCCCAGTTCGCGCACCGGACGCTGCTCACCCCGGACGAACTGCTCGGCATGCTGCACACCCGCTCCTACTGGCTCACAGCGCCGATGGAGGAACGGGAGAAGATCGACCGAGAGGTACGGGGACTCCTGGCCAGCCATCCGGACCTCGTCGGGCGGGAGACCTTCGAGCTGCCGTACCGGACACTGGCCTTCCGCGCCCGCCGGCGCTGAAGCACGGGGGTCACAGGTTCCGGTCGTAGACCATCCGCAGACCGATCAGTGTGATCATCGGCTCGTGGTGGGTGATGGTGTGGCACTCGTTGATCACCAGCGAGGCGAGGCCGCCGGTGGCGATCACCGCCTTCACCTCGCCCAACTCCTCGGTCATCCGCTCGACGATCCGGTCCACCTGCCCGGCGAAGCCGAAGTACAGGCCGGACTGGAGGCACTCCACGGTGTTCTTGCCGATCACCGAGCGGGGCTTGGTGGCCTCGACCTTGCGCAGCTGGGCGGCCCTGGCGGCCAGCGCGTCGAAGGAGATCTCGATGCCCGGGGCGAACGCCCCGCCGAGGAACTCACCCCGACCGCTGATCACGTCGAAGTTGGTGGTGGTACCGAAGTCCACCACGATCGACGGCCCGCCGTAGAGCGTGTACGCGGCCAGGGTGTTCACCACCCGGTCGGCGCCCACCTCCTTCGGGTTGTCGATCGCCAGCTGAACCCCGGTCCGCACCCCGGGCTCGACGATCACGCTCGGCAGGTCGGCGTAGTAGCGGCCGAGCATGGTGCGCAGCGAGCGCAGCGCGGCCGGCACGGTGGAGCAGGCGGCCACGCCGGTGATCTCGACGTTGTCCCCCGCGAGCAGACCCCGGAACATCAGACCCAGCTCGTCCGCCGTCGAGCGGGCGTCGGTCTTGATCCGCCAGGAGTGCACCAGCTTGTCGCCGTCGAAGGTCGCCAGCACGGTGTTGGTGTTTCCGATGTCGATGCAGAGCAGCACGCACGAAGCCTAGACAACGACCGTCCGGGCGGGCGCGGACCGGCCGGCGGACCGTATCCTGGTGCCATCACGACATGAACACAGGTCGATCCACGGCGCGGCCGGACGGGGAGCGGACATGTCGGGGACGTGGTGGGTGCGAGGGCGCAACACCCTGCGCCGGCGTCGGCGCCACGTGCTCGTGCTGGTGGCTCTGGCCGGCGGCGCGATCTGGATGATCGTGCGGGCGTGGCAGGCGTCCCGACGGGAGACCGGCAGCTTCGCCGGCGACCTCTACCTCAACATCGGCGCCGCGCTGATCATGACGCTGCTGACCTATGTGGTGCTCAACCCGCTCTTCCGCGAACTCCAGACGGTCAGCATCATCGAGCATCCCCGGTTGGACCGGGACGCGCTGATCGAACGGGTCGCCCAGTGCCGGGAGATCGTGGCCATCCTGGAGACCTGGACCAGCATGCTGGAGGGCCCGTACGCGAGCCGGTTCGTGGCCGCGCTGCGCTCCGCGCTCGCCAACGGCGCCACCGTCAAGGTGCTGCTGCTGGACCCGGACTCACCGGCGGTCCGGCTGCGCGGCGAGGAGCTGCGCCGACGGGACGCCTCGGTGGCCATCCTCAACAACCTGTGGCACCTGGCCCGGCTCCGCGAGGAGCTGCCGGAAGCGGCCCGCGCCCGGCTCCAGGTCCGGGTCTACAGCGCCGCCCCCTCGGTGCAGATGTACCGCTGGGACGGCAAGGCGTTCATCTCGTTCTTCCCGGTGCAGGGCAGCACCTTCGACACCCAGCAGATCGAGGCGTTCGTCTCCACTCCGCTGGGCGAGTTCGTCGACGACCGGTTCGCCGAGCTGTGGGAGACCGCGCCCCTGGAGGATCTGGAGGCCTGCCTCAGCCTGCGGCTCTGCCTGCGCCAGGCTGGGCGGGACCTGGAGACCTGCGAGGCGCTCTACGTACGCTCCGACGGCGACTGGTACATCGCCGGCACCGACCTGGTGCGCAACGTGGCCCGGCACGGGCTGGCCGGGCTGAGCGTCGTGCTGGACCGGCCCGAGGCGGCCGGCGAGGTCTTCGCCATCGGCGAGGCCGACGAGCTGGCGCCCGAGATCTACAACCGGGTGCTGGAGCTCTTCCGGGCCAAGTACGGCCTGGACGGCCGGCAGGACACCGAGAACCGGGTGATCTTCAATCTGGCCGCGACCTCACTGACCACCGTCTGAAGCCCGATCAGGCATCCGTCATTCGACGCGCAGGTCCATCGCGATGTCCAGGATGGGCGACGAGTGGGTCAGCGCGCCCACCGAGAGGAAGTCCACGCCGGTGGCGGCGTACCGGGCGGCCACCTCCAGGGTGAGCCCGCCGGTCGCCTCCAGCTCCGCCCGGTCACCCACCGCGGCCACCGCCTCGGCCAGATTCTCCGGGGTCATGTTGTCGCAGAGCAGGAAGTCCGCGCCGGCGTCCACCGCCTCCAGCGCCTCGCCGACCGTGGTCACCTCGACCTGCACCGGCACCTCCGGGAACGCCTCCCGGACCCGCCGGTACGCCGCGGTGATGCCCCCGGCCGCGAGCTTGTGGTTGTCCTTGATCATGGCCACGTCGTAGAGGCCCATCCGCTTGTTGGTGCCGCCGCCCGCCCGCACCGCGTACTTCTCCAGCGCCCGCAGGCCCGGCGTGGTCTTGCGGGTGTCCAGCACCATCGCCTTCGTGCCGTCCAACGCGTCCGCCCAGGCCCGGGTGTGGGTGGCCACCCCGGACATCCGGCAGAGCAGGTTGAGCGCCGTCCGTTCGGCGGTGAGGAGCAGCCGGGTCGGCCCGGTCACCGTCGCCAGCACATCGCCGCGGGCAACCCGCTCACCGTCGCGGGCCACCTGCGACACCTCGACGGTACGGCCGAACCCGGTCACCTCGCCGACCAGCTCGAACACGGCGGCGGCCACGGCCAGCCCGGCCACCACGCCGTCCGCGCGGGCCACCAGGTCGGCGGTGTCGGTCTGCTCCGCCGGGATGGTGGCCACGCTGGTGACGTCGAGGAAGTCCGGCCCCAGATCCTCGACCAGCGCGCCCTCGATCACCCGCCGCACCTGCGCCGGGTCCAGTCCGATCGCCCGCAACGCCTGCTGCGTCGACTCCGTCATGGCCGTCCCTCCCACTGCTGCGTCAACCCGCCCTGCGCCCCGATCGACCCGACCAGGTGGCCCGACCACCGCTCGTCGGCCGTCGGGAAGTCCTCCCGCCAGTGGCAACCCCGGGTCTCGCCGCGCGCGTACGCGGCGGCCACCAGCGTCGATGCCACGGTGAGCAGGTTTGTCGCCTCCCAGTCGGCCGTCCGCGGCCGACCTCGGGCGGCGCCCAGCTCGGTCAGCGTCCCGGCCGTCTCGGCCAGCGTGGCAGCCGAGCGGAGCACCCCGGCACCCCGGGTCATCGCCCGTTGCAGGGCCGGCGTCGCCTCGGCCGGCAGCACCCAGCCCGCACCACCGCGCCACGCGCCGGTGTCCGCCGGTCGGACCTGCTCGGGCAGGCCCGCCGCGATGTCGTCGGCGATCCGCCGGGAGAAGACCAGACCCTCCAATAGCGAGTTGCTGGCCAGGCGGTTCGCGCCGTGCACGCCCGTGCAGGCGACCTCACCGCACGCGTAGAGGCCGGGGATCGAGGTGCGGCCGAAAAGATCGGTACGGACACCGCCGGAGGCGTAGTGCGCGGCCGGGGCGACCGGGATCAGGTCGGTGGCCGGGTCCACGCCGATCGCCAGGCAGGACGCCACGATGGTCGGGAACCGCGCGGCCAGGAACTCCCCGCCCAGGTGCCGGGCGTCGAGGAAGACATGGTCCGCGCCGGTGGCGAGCAGCACCCGGTGGATGCCCTTGGCCACCACGTCCCGGGGAGCCAGCTCGGCCAGCTCGTGCTGGCCCACCATGAACCGCTTGCCGTCCGCGTCCACCAGGTGGGCGCCCTCGCCGCGCAGCGCCTCGGAGACCAGCGGCTGCTGCGCGTGCCCGGCGCCGGGCACACCGGCACCGGGCGGCGTGATCAGGGCGGTCGGATGGAACTGGACGAACTCCACGTCGGTCACCGCCGCGCCGGCCCGCATCGCCAGCGCCACCCCGTCCCCGGTGGAAACCGCCGGGTTGGTGGTGGCCGCGAAGATCTGGCCCATCCCGCCGGTGGCCAGTACCACCGCCCGGGCCAGCAGTGCGCCGACACCGTCCTCGCTGCCCTCGCCGAGCACGTGCAGCGTGATCCCACAGGCCGGTCCGAGCCCGTCCGGGCCGTCGCCGGGCGCCCGCAGCAGGTCCAGCACCAGGGCGTGCTCGACCAACCGGATCCACGGGTCCCGCCGCACCGCCGCGTGCAGGGCCCGCTGCACCTCGGCCCCGGTGGCGTCCCCGCCGGCGTGCACGATCCGGTCCGCCCGGTGCCCGCCTTCACGGGTCAGCATCAACGAGCCGTCCGGGTGGCGGTCGAACTCGGCGCCGATCCGGATCAGCTCCCGCAGCCGGATCGGCCCCTCCTCGACCAGCACCTGGACCGCCGCCGGGTCGCAGAGCCCGACGCCGGCGATCTCGGTGTCCGAGGCGTGCGCCGCCGGAGTGTCCCTCGGGTCGAGCACCGCCGCGATGCCGCCCTGCGCCCACCGGGTCGACCCGTCATCGATGTTGACCTTGGTGACCACCGTGACGTGCAGGCCCGCCTCGCGCAGGTGCAGCGCCGCGGTCAACCCGGCCACCCCGGAACCCACCACGATCACGTCGGTGGTCTCCACCCAGCCGGGGGCGGGCGCGGCCAGCAACGGGGGCAGGGCCGGCAGGTCGACGGTCGGAAGGTCCATTCCCCCAGTCAACCCGAACCATCCTCGTCCGGGGCGGCGGGGGCTGGACGAGTGGTATGGACTACCCCGTCCCGCACCCACCGTGCCGCGCCGACCGGCGGGCCGTGGTCACTTCGTCCGGACCGGCAGCCCCGCCGGGCCCGCGCCCCGCAGCGAGGCGGTCACGGTACGGTCGCTGAGCCAGAGATAGCAGCGGACCCCCCGGTCACCGACCCGCCAGCGCCCCGCGCCCGGCGGGCGGACCACCACCCCGCTGCGGAACCGCAGCTCGGCGTCGTCCGGCACCCCGACGTACCGCCCGAGGACGCTACGACAACCCGTGTAGAGCGGAGCCCAGTCGGCATCCCGGGTCGGATAAGGCCCGTCCGGCGCCCGCCACACCCCGACGAACTCGGCGTCGTGCCGAACGCCGCACTCCACCGGGACCAGCGTCCGCACGCCCCGGCCGGCCCCGCCGCGGGTCTGCTGGCAGCCCAGACGCAGCCCGGAGGGCCCCTTCAACGCGTCCCGCAGGCTGCCCGACCGGACCACCACCGTGGCCGCCGCCTCCACCGTGGTCAACTCGCTGACGTCGCACCGGTACCAGCGCGACCCGGCCGCCCAGCCCGGCACCGAGGGCAGCGCCACCGACAACCGCAGCCGGCCGGCCTGCCAGTCGTCGCCCACGTACCCGGTGGCCCGGGTGTCGCACTCGGCGAACGCGCCACGCAGCTCCGCCGAGCCGCCGGCCGGGGCGGTGGCCCGCTCGGCCGGGAAAGCGCCCACGTGCACGGTCTCCAGCCGGTGCGGGCCGGCGCAGTCCATCGGCTGGTAGCTGGCCAGGGTGACCACGTCGGTGAAGTCGGCGGCCTGACACACCGCCGCTGCCGGAGTGAACGCCGCCGCTGGCGGCAGCGCCGCCCAGTCGTCGGTCAGATCACCGTCCAGGTCACCGGCTCCGGCGCAGCCGACCAGCAGAACTGCCGTGACGGCAGCGGCGAGCAGGGTCGTCATGGCACGGCGCATCGCGGCCTCCCCCAGCCACCGACCAGCTTCCGACGGCGTGACAAGGGTAACCGGAAATGACCTTCCGGTGACAGACCGGAATCGCCGCGCGCGGGATCAGACGCTCGCCACGGCCAATGGGCTGGGCACCGGGTCGCCGGCCGTGCCCGGAGCCGCGGCGGCCGGATCGGCGCCCAGCTCGACCACCCGGTTGTCGGCGTCCACGTGCACCACCCGCGGCCGGTACGACCGGGCGTCGGCGTCGTCCATCTGCCCGTACGAGATCAGGATGACCAGGTCACCGGGGTGCACCAGGTGCGCGGCCGCGCCATTGATGCCGATCACGCCGCTGCCCCGCTCGCCCGGAATGACGTACGTCTCCAGCCGGGCACCGTTGGTGATGTCCACGATCGCCACCTGCTCGCCGGGGAGCAGGTCGGCAGCGTCGAGCAGATCCTCGTCCACCGTGACCGAACCGACGTAGTGCAGGTCGGCCTGGGTCACCGTGGCCCGGTGGATCTTCGACTTGAGCATGGTCCGCAGCATCGGGATGGCCTTTCGCGAAAGTGGTTGAGGATGCGGCCGGGTCAGCGGCGGGGGGCGAGGTGGATCGCCATGTTGTCGATCAACCGCGTTGCGCCCACCCACGCGGCGATCAGCAGCCGTGCCGGCCCGGACACCGGCCCCGGCTCCAGCTCGGGATCGGTGAGCACCAGGTAGTCGAGCCGGGCACCCGGCGTACCGGCGCCGAACACGGCGTGCGCGGCGGTCAGCACCGCCCCCGCGTCCAGGCCGGCGTCGGCGGCCTGGACTCCGGCCCGCAGCGCCGCGGACAGGCTCAGCGCGGCGGCCCGCTCGGGCTCGCTCAGGTAGCGGTTGCGGCTGGACAGCGCCAACCCGTCCGACTCCCGGACGGTCGGCACACCGAGCACCTCGACGGGCACGTCCAGGTCCCGGGCCATCCGCCGGACCAGGGTGAGCTGCTGGTAGTCCTTCTCGCCGAAGAACGCCAGGTCAGGCTGGGTGAGCTGGAACAGCTTCAGCACCACGGTGAGCACCCCGTGGAAGAAGCCGGGGCGACTCGCGCCCTCCAGCTCCCCGCCGAGCGGGCCCGGGTCGAGCCGCACCCGCGGCTGACCGTCCGGGTACATCTCGGCCACCGACGGGGCGAACACCAGGTCCGCGCCCGCCCGACGGCACACCTCCAGGTCCGTGTCCAGTGTCCGCGGGTAGCGGTCGAAGTCCTCGTTCGGCCCGAACTGCAACGGGTTCACGAAGATCGTCACCAGCACGTGGTCGGCCTGGTCCCGAGCCGCGCGCAGCAGCGTCTCGTGCCCGGAGTGCAGGGCACCCATGGTCATCACCACACCGACCGTGCCCTTCAGCCCGGCGCGAGCCTCGGCCAGGTCGGCGCGGGTGTGCACCAGCTGCGTCACCGCGTCACCTCGGTTCGCGACCGCGGGGCGCGCAAGATCGGCTCACTCCGTACGCTCACGCGTTCACCGCCCGGCTGGTGTCGGCGAGCACGCCGAGCAGCGACTGCGCGTCCACCGGCCGCAGCCGACCGGCGGCGATCGCCCGGTCGGCGGTACGCCGGGCGAGCGCCAGGTAGGCGGGAACGGACTCCGGTGCGGTAGCGGCCAACCGGGCCAGATGCCGCTGGACCGTGCCCGCGTCACCGCGGGAGACCGGGCCGGTCAGCGCGTCGTCGCCGAGCCGCAGCGCGTTCTCCAGTGCGGCCCGCAGCAACGGGGCGAGCACCTTCTCCGGCCGGGCCACGCCGGCGTCACGCAGCCGGTCGGTCGCCTCGTTCACGAGGGTCACCAGGTGGTTCGCGCCGTGCGCCAGCGCTGCGTGGTACAGCGGGCGGTCGGACTCGCCCACCCACTCGGGCACGCCGCCGAGATCGGCGACCAGCCGGGCGGCCAGCGGGCGCAGCTCCGCCGGGGCGGTCACTCCGTACGAGATGCCGGCCAGCCGGGACAGGTCGTCCGGCGTACCGGTGAAGGTCATGGCCGGGTGCAGGGCGAGCGGCCGGGCGCCGACCGCGGCAGCCGGCGCCAGCACGGCCAGCCCGTGCGCGCCGGAGGTGTGCGCGACCACCTGGCCCGGGCGCAGCGCGCCCCGGTCGGCAAGGTCGGCGACCACACCGGCCAGCGCGTCGTCCGGCACCGCGATCAGCAGCAGGTCGGCTGCGGCGTGGGCGACGGCGGGAACCGGGCGGCGGGGCACCTCGGGCAGCAGCAGGGCGAGCCGGGCACGGCTGGCCCCGGAGCCGCCGGCGACGGCGACCACCCGGTGGCCAGCAGCGACGAGTGCGGCGCCCAGCACGGCACCGACCCGGCCGGCACCGACGACGCCGACGGTGAGCAGGCGGGAGGTGACGGCAGCCGGGGCGCCGGTGACGGCGCGATCCCGCGATGCGGCGGGCCCGTACGGGGCCGCCGGACGCGGGCGCAACGGTGCGCTCATGACGACGATCCAGTCCTCGAGAAGGGGTACCGGTCGATCGCAAGTATGCGCCCGGCCCGCCGAACCGGGACAAGCATGTGTGAAAACCTTCACCACCGAAGGAAGGGCCCCTTGTTAACGCCTCCGGTTGTACAAGGGGCCCTTCCTGACAAGTCAGCGGCCGGGGTGCAGGAAACCGGCGTCGAGGAAATTGGAGCCGGCAGCAGCGGTACGACCGTCAGCGCGGGGATCACGAGTCGTCTCCTGACCGCTGACCGTAGGGTCGGCACGGTGATGCACCCTGGACGTGGAGCGAACTGATGTCGATTCCCTGGCGGGACGCGATGAGCCGGGCCCTCTACGGGCCGGGCGGCTTCTTCGTCTCCGGCACCGGACCGTCCGACCACTTCCGGACCAGCGTGCACGCCTCCCCGGCGTTCGCCGCCGCCCTGCTGCGGCTGATCTCCGAGGTGGACGCGGCCCTCGGCCACCCTGACCGACTCGACGTGGTCGACGTGGGCGCGGGTCGTGGGGAACTCTTGCGCACCCTGCTGCGCTCCATCGAAGACGCCGTCGGGCTTGCGGTGGGAAATTCCGGGGAGCCCACCCGCTCCGGGCGGTCCGGCTTGATCCCTCCGCGGGCGGGCTCCCCGGAAACCCTGACCTCCACGGCCGCCGCCCGTCCGTCGCGGGACGATCCGTCGTCGGTCGCCGTCCGTCCGTCGCTCGCGGAACGAGTGCGCTTCACAGCAGTCGAGTACGCAACCCGCCCGCAAAACCTCCCAGAAGAGATCAACTGGACCTCTGAGATCCCTGATGGGATCAACGGGCTGTTGCTGGCCACCGAGTGGTTGGACAACGTTCCACTCGACGTGGCGGTGCACACCGCAGATGGCTGGCGATATGTGCTGGTCGACCCCGACGGTGGTGCGGAAACAGTTGGCGAGCCGGTCAGCCATGCCGATCTCGATTGGCTGACCACCTGGTGGCCTCACCCCACGAGCCCGCCCCACGCGGCCCGTGATCTGACCTCGACGGATGCGACAAGCCAGTCCGGGTCGGGTTTCGGGGCAGCCCGGCCGGCGCAGGGATCAAGCCTGACCGCCCGGAGCCGGCCCGGCCGCCCCGAAACCCCGCACAGCGACCACCGCGCAGAGATGGGAAGGTCGAGGGACGAGGCCTGGGCGAACGCGGTGAAGAAGATCAGCCGAGGGCTC
Source organism: Micromonospora sp. U21 (assembly GCF_018070045.1). Classification (GTDB taxonomy): domain Bacteria; phylum Actinomycetota; class Actinomycetes; order Mycobacteriales; family Micromonosporaceae; genus Micromonospora. Next base: position 151,989 of record NZ_JAGPYK010000010.1, on the reverse strand, counting down.
GCGGTGGCTGTGGACTACGGGCATCTGAAGGAGGACCGGCCGATCGACGGGACGTTGACCGGGTACCGGGCTGGGCGGCAGGTGCCTCCGGTGCCGGACGGGACGACAGACGTGACCGCGCATGTCGCCATGGACTCGGTCGCCTCCGCCGGTGCGGCGGTCGCCCGGTGCGCGTACTCCCTGGTCTCGCAGCGGGAGGCGCTGCGGGCGCTCGGGGCCGACGGCGGCCGACCGCCGCTGAGCCTGGCCGGCACCGACCCGGCCGGGTACGTGCGGGCTCTGGCCGCCGCGTCGGCGGTGGCCGAGCTGACCGACCCGGCCGGGCTCGGCGGGCACTGGTGGCTGCGCCAACCGGTCGGCATCCCGCTCGGTCCGGCCGTGGCACGATGACGGGCATGACCACCGACGCCGGGGACCTCCGTGAACTGACCGTCGGCACCGGGGCCGGCCTGGTCGCCGGCACCGGCGACCAGCAGCTCGGCACCGACATGGTGCTGAACATCGGCCCGCAGCACCCCTCCACCCACGGCGTGCTGCGGCTGAAGCTGGTGCTCGACGGCGAGCGGGTGATCGCCTGCGAACCGATCGTCGGCTACATGCACCGGGGCGCGGAGAAGCTCTTCGAGGTGCGCGACTACCGGCAGATCATCGTGCTGGCCAACCGGCACGACTGGCTCTCGGCCTTCTCCAACGAGCTGGGTGTCGTGCTCGCGGTGGAGCGGCTGATGGGCATGGAGGTGCCCGAGCGGGCCACCTGGCTGCGGATGGCCCTGGCCGAGCTGAACCGGGTGCTCAACCACCTGATGTTCCTCGGCTCCTACCCGCTGGAGATCGGCGCGATCACGCCGGTCTTCTACGCCTTCCGGGAACGGGAGACCATCCAGGCGGTCATGGAGGAGGTGTCCGGCGGCCGGATCCACTACATGTTCAACCGGGTGGGCGGCCTCAAGGAGGAGGTGCCGTACGGCTGGACCGGCCGGGCCCGCGCGGCGATCGGCGAGGTACGCCGGCGGCTGCCCGACCTGGACCACCTGATCCGGCGCAACGAGATCTTCCTGGCCCGGACGGTGGGCGTGGGGGTGCTCTCCGCCGCGGACGCCGCCGCGTTCGGCGCGTCCGGGCCGGTGGCCCGGGCCTCCGGGCTCGACCTGGACCTGCGCCGCGACGATCCCTACCTGGCCTACGACGAGCTGGACGTGCCGGTGGTGACGAAGACCGCCGGAGACTGCCACGCCCGCTTCGAGGTGCTGCTCGATCAGGTGTACGCCTCGCTGGACATCGCCGAGCAGTGCCTGGACCGGGTGGACCGGCTGACCGGGCCGATCAACACCCGCCTGCCGAAGGTGCTCAAGGCGCCGGAGGGGCACACCTACGCCTGGACCGAGAACCCGCTCGGCATCAACGGCTACTACCTGGTGTCCCGGGGTGAGAAGACGCCCTGGCGGTTGAAGCTGCGCACGGCGTCGTACGCCAACGTGCAGGCACTGGCCACCCTGCTCCCCGGCTGCCTGGTGCCGGACCTGATCGCCATCCTCGGCTCGATGTTCTTCGTGGTCGGGGACATCGACAAGTGACCCCGAGCGGCCCGGCCGCCGGTCAGCGCCAGCGGTCGGTGGCCGGGGCGCCCCCGGCGCGCGGCACGTCGTCCTGCGGCGGGTAGCCGTACCGCTCGTCGACCCGGCGCCGGCCGGTCCGCTCCGGTGCGGGCTCCGCCTGGTGGCCCCGCTGGCGCGGCGGACGCCACTCGTCGGGCACCGGCACGCCGCCCACCGGCAGCGCCGGCCGGTCCGCCGGTTCGTCCCGCCAACCGCCGTCGCGGTCGTGCCGGCGCGCCGGCTCGTCCCGGTGGTACGGCTCGCGCTCGTCGTACCGACGCGGTTCGTCGTAGCCGCGCGCGTCCTCGTGGCGGCGGGGCTCCTCGTGGCGGACGGAGGCCCAGCGGTCCGCCACCCGGTACTCGGCGCCCGTGGCGTCGGCGTGCACCTCGGCCCGGCGCTCCCCGACCCGCAGCTCACGGCCGTTCTCGTCGTCCCGCACGGCGGCCCACCGGTCACCGGCCCGCAGCTGTGACCAGTACTCACCGGTGTCGTCCGCCCGCAGAGCCGGTCCGGGCTGCCCCGGGGCGACCGGCCGGTCGGGTTCCCGCTGCTCCGACCAGCCGCGGTCGTCGGGGCCCACCCACGAATCCGGCTGCGGCCGGTCCGCGACGGGCTGCGGCCGGGCACCCCAGCCGGGCTCTTCGGGCTGGTAGTACGCGTCGCGCGGATCGGCCCACTCCGGCTCGTCGCGGCGGGCCGTCCAGTCGGGCTCACCCCGGGTCGCGGGCTGCGCGCCCCGGAAACGGTCGTCCGTGGGGCGGGCACGGTCGTCGGCGTACCCCGACGCGGGGTGCTCCTCGGGCTCACCCCAGGAGCGGTCCGCCGGCCGGGAGCGCTCCTCCGCGCCGCCGCCCGGGGTCCACTCCTGCGCCGGCGGGGTCCACTGCCCGGCGTACCCGCCGCCGTACCGCCCACCCGGCTCGGCCGGACCGCCGTCCACCACGGTGTGCCGGGTGGTGACGTGCACGGTCTCGGTGTGCCGCACCACCCCGACCGGGCGGTGCCCCGACTCGGGGCGGTCGTGCTCACGGGGGCGGGGCACGGAGCCGTACCCGGCAGCGGCAGGCCGCTCCGCGCCGTACCCGGCGGCCGGCCGGTCCGCGCCGTACAGCCCGGGGGCCGGCGGCTCCGCACCGTAGACCCCGTCGCTGGCCGGAGGCTCGGCGCCGGCATCGGGGGTCGCCCGGCGGTACGCCGGCTCGTCATCGTCCACGCGCTCGGGGTGACCCCACCGCGCACCGGCGGGCTCCGGGGGCGACACCCGGCCTCGGCCCGCCGGGGCGTCGCCGGGCACCGGCACGCGGCTGCGGACGACCGGGACATCGTCCGCCGGCTCGCCGGCCGACACCCGCGCCCGGCCGGCACCCGCCGGTTCGCTGGCGGCGGGGGCGGCACCGGCGAGCGCGGCGCCGCTGGCGTCGAGGCGGCGGCGGACGGCGACGACACCCTCCTGGGCCCTTTGTGCCTGGTCGAGCGCCTGGTTACCGCGCTGCGCGGCCGCGACGATCTCGGCGCGCAGCTCCCGGCGGAGTTCCTCGATCTCGTCCAGCAGCTCATCGGCTCGCGCCGAGGCGTCCTCACCGTCGGGCCGCAGCGCGATGGACAGGCCGATCAGCACCACCGCCAGGATGGCGAGCACCGCCGCGAAGCGCAGCGGGCCGTTGCCGTCGGCGACCAGCAGGATCAGCGCCGCCACCGGAGCGAGGCCCACTCCGGCCCAGAAGAGCAGGGTGAGCAGCGGCGGTTGACGCCGGGCATCGGGGGCGACCGGGGCTGGCATGGCTGTGCAGCCTACCGAGGATCCCCAGCTGACGGAACGGGGTCCCGGGAAGCGCGGACGCCCCCGCCCCGGGTGGGGGCGGAGGCGTCCGTCATCACGCCACGAGGTGGCTCAGCTGCTGGCGAAGGCACCGTCCGACGAGAAGATCAGGCCTACGCTGATCGCGCCGGTACGCAGCCCGTTCTTGGTCAACGGCCCGCCCTGGTCCAGCGAGGAGAACGAACCCACCGACAGCCCGTACGTCTTCTCCAGGCCCGGCTTGCAGAACGGGCGCTGCTGGCACTCCGGCGGACCACCCAGCACGGTCGCGTTGCCCGAGCACTTCGCGGCCAGCTCGGACAGGGTCCGCACGCCGTACTTGTCGGCGAACGCCTGCGTGACCGCGAAGGCGTTCTGGTTCTGTGCGGCGGCTGGCGCGCCGAAGGTGATGCCCACCTTGTCGCCCTCGGCCTTCAGCGCGGTCACGGTGTTGTTGATGTCGGGCGAGGAGACCGGCTGTGCGTTGGGGCCGTTGGCCTTGGTGTTGAGGAACTCTGCCATGGTCGCCGCGTACTCCGGGACGACCTGGACCTCGCCCTTCTCCAGCGCCGGCTCGTAGAGCTCCCGGTTGCCGATCTGCTGCACCTTGACCTGGTAGCCGGCGGCGGTGAGCGCGATCCGGTACAGCTCGCCCAGGGTCTGGCTCTCGGCGAAGTTGCCCGCTCCCACCACGATCTCGCCGCCCGGGCCCTTGGCGATGCCCGCGGTGACGTTGTTGGCGGAAGCGAACTCCTCGGCCGCCACCTTGGGGGTCTTGCGGTCGTCGTTGACGGCCTTGTTGAGCTGGATCAGCTTCGGCGTGTCGAGCGCGGCCGAGACCTTGTCCAGCGCGGCGATCAACTGCGGGTTGACCGCCTTGCTGTTGACCGCCGGAATGACGTTGTCGGCGTTCTGGAGCTTCTTGTCGTCCTGCAGTGCGATGAGCTGCTGCCCGGCGACCGGGGCGCACCCGGCCCCGGAGGCGCCCTGCTGGGGCGCGTCGGTGCCGGACGAGCCGGCGTCACCGCACCCGGTCAGAAGCCCTGCCGCAGCGACGGCGCCGATCGCGCCGATCGCCAGACGTGTACGTGCGCGCATATGCCCGCCTTCCGTGTCCCGGCGCGACCCGTTCCGGGCCGGCCGCGTGTCCGACGGGCGATCCTGACTGTCGGCCGCCCGCGAATGTCCACCCAACATCCTCCGCGTCCGACCGACAACTTGAGGTGGAGTTCGTCACCGCATCGTCACCGACCGGCCGGCTGCCGGTCACCGGTCCGGAGACCGCTCACCCAGAAGGGTCGTCCGTGGGGCGCACCGGGACAGATCAGGCGCGGCCGGTGGCGTCGGCGGGCCGGGGCCGCCCCGCGCGTTGCCGGTCGCGCCGCAGCGGACGGGGGGTGACCAGCCGTTCGACGCCGCCCAGGACCACCTCGGCCAGCAGGGCGAGCCCGGCCACCAGCACGCCGCCCGCCAGGATCTGGCCCCCGCCCGCCGCGATACTCAGGCCGAAGCCGGTACGGATGATCTCGCCGAGGCCGCCGCCGTTGACGAACGAGGCCAACGCGGTGGTGGCGATCACCTGCACGGCGGCGGTCCGGAACCCGGCGGCCAGGTAGGGCACCGCGAGCGGCAGCTCCACCCGCCGCAGCACCTGCCCGCCGGACAGGCCCATCCCACGGGCCGCGTCGAGCGCCTCCAGGTCCGCCTGGCGTACGCCGGTGTAGGCGTTGGCCAGCAGCGGCGGAACGGCGAAGACGGCCAGCGCCACCACCACCGGCGTGCGGCCGAAGCCGAGGAAGGTCAACGGCAGGATGGTCAGCAGCGCGAGGGTAGGGATGGCCAGGGTGGCGTTGGACACCAGCACCACCAGGCCACCACCCCGCCCGGTGTGCCCCAGCCAGAGTCCGAGCGGCCAGGCCACCAGGCAGCCGAGCGCCACCGCCGCGGCGGAGATCTCCAGGTGCTCGCCGAGCCGGTCCAGGATGCCGCCGGGGTTGGTCCAGTTCAGTGGGTCGTTGAGCCACATCACCGCCTGCTGCACCGGGCTCGCCGCGGCGCTCACCGGACGCCCCGGGCGGACCAGGGGGTGACCAGCCGGCCGACCAGGACCAGCAGCAGGTCCAGCAGCACCGCGAGCGCCACGCAGAGCACCGTGCCGGTCATGATCTCGGCCTTGTAGAGGTTGTTCTGAAAGCCCGCGAAGATCAGCTGGCCGAGCCCGCCGTGCCCGACCAGCACCCCCACGGTGACCAGCGCGACCGTCGACACGGTGGCCAGCCGCAGCCCGGTCATGATGCCCGGGATCGCCAGCGGCAGGTCGATCCGGAACAGCCGGCCCCACCGGCCGTAGCCCATGCCCTCGGCAGCCTCGCGGACCTCGGGCGGCACCTGGTTGAGCCCCGCAACCACGTTGCGGACGATCAGCAGCAGCGCGTACAGGACCAACCCGACCAACACGGTGGTGGCGCCGGTGCCCAGGTAGGGCGCGATGAACGCGAACAGCGCCAGCGACGGAATGGTGTAGATCACGCCGGTGACGCCGAGGATGGGCCCGGCCAGCGGGCGGAACCAGTACGCGGCCACGGACAACGGCATGGCGATCAGCACCGCGACCAGCACCGCACGCCCGGTGAGGGAGGCGTGTTCACCCGCCGCCGCGAGGATCGTGTCAGAGTTGTCCCGCACGTACTGCCAGGAGAACCAGGGGTTACCCGGGTCGGCCCGGTAGCTCAGGCGGAAGGACATACGTGGACGTTACCCCGGAGGCTGCCGGCGGGGTCGGATCCCCTCGCGCAGCGTCGATCTCCCTTCAGGGCATCCATAAGCGCTACCCGAACGGCACCGAGGCCGTCCGGGAACTCAGCCTGGAGGTCAAGGCCGGCGAGCTGGTGGTGCTGATCGGCCCGTCCGGCTGCGGCAAGTCGACGGTGCTGCGCATGGTCAACCGGCTGATCGAGCCGACCGCCGGGCGGATCATGCTCGGCGACGAGGACGTCACCGACGTCGACCCGGTGCGGCTGCGCCGCCGGATCGGCTACGTGATCCAGAACGTCGGGCTGTTTCCACACCAGACGGTCCGGGCGAACGTGGCCACCGTGCCCGGGCTGCTCGGCTGGTCCCGTGACCAGACCCGGGCCCGGGTCGACGAACTGCTCGACCTGGTCGGGCTGGACCCGGCCCAGTTCGGTCGCCGCTACCCGCACGAACTGTCGGGTGGGCAGCGGCAGCGGGTCGGGGTGGCTCGTGCGCTCGCCGCCGACCCCGTTGTGCTCCTGATGGACGAGCCGTTCTCGGCCGTCGACCCGATCGTCCGGGCCCGCCTCCAGGAGGAGTTCCTCCGGCTCCAGGCCGAGGTCCGCAAGACGATCCTGCTGGTCACCCACGACCTCGACGAGGCGGTCCGGCTCGGCGACCGGATCGCGGTGCTCTCCCAGGGCGGGCACCTGGAGCAGTACGACACGCCGGCCGCCCTGCTGGGCGCGCCCGCCACGCCGTTCGTGCGCGAGTTCGTCGGGGCCGACCGGGGCATCCGCCGGCTGGCGGTCACCCAGCTCGACCGGGACGCGCTGGAGCCGGTGCCCGGCGACGTCGAGGCGGACCTGCCCACCGTGCCGCTGGACGGCTCCGCGTACGACGCGCTGGCGGTACTGCTCACCTCGGGACGGGACCGGCTCGTGGTCACCGACGGCGGCCGACCCGTGGGCGCGCTCAGCCGGCAGCGCCTGCTCGACCTCGGCCGCGTGACGGGCTGACCCACCCGGCTCGACCGGTCGGGTCAGGCCCGACCGCCGAGGCTGGCGGTGCCGATGATCCAACCGGAGAGGAAGCCGTAGCCGGCGCCGCTGCTGGCGTCCTGCAACGCGCCCAGCAGCGACGGGTCCGGGCCGAACGGCGCCGCGAGCACGGCGGCGAGCCCACCGGCCAGCACGTACGCGGCCCAGCCGGAGAAGAACTGGCTCACCGGGCCGGGCACCCGGGCCACCTGGGCGGCGGGCAGCAGGTAGAGCAGGGCCACCGCGAGGACCACCAGCAGGACGGCCCGCAGGTCGGCGGCGAGCAAGCCGCCGGGCTGCCCGTCCGCGTCCAGCCGCCAGGCAGGCCAGGCGAGCAGGCGCAGGTAGTAGTCACCGGCCGATGCCGGGTCGGCCCGCGTGCCGGCCCATCCGGTGTACGCCGGGCTGCCGCAGATCCCGACCAGCAGCAGCACGGCGAGCGCGCCGGTGCCGGCGGCCGTCCCGTAACGGCTGACCGGGCCGCTGCGGTGGAAGAGCCCCATGATCCGCCCAGGGCCCGAGCCGACCGACCGGGCGGACCTGGGCTGCCCCGACCGGCTCAGCGCTTCAACAGGTAGTCGATGAAGGCGGCCCGCAGCAGCGGCTCCGACTCCTCGTAGCCGTGACCGGTCAGCTCACGCCACAGCGCGTTGGCCTCGTCGATGATCGGACCGATCGAGTTCGGCGCGCCGTCCAGCACCGTCGCCTCGTCCGCGTTCGGCAGATGCCGCAGCACCGACCAGAAGAAACCCACGTCACGGTGCTCCCGGGCCCGGGCGAACGCCCGCTCCCGCAGCTCCTCGGTGGACAGCGCGTCGAGCTCCTCGAACGAGGTTCCGCCGGGGGTGGCGGCAGGTGTGTCGGTCATGCCGCCGAGCCTAACGGTCGAGATCAGCTCCGGCTCGGCGGACGCCGCACGGCTCATCGCTCACCGGCGTCCCACCGGCGCGGGCTGTCCTCCCAGCGCGGATCCCGCCACGGGTCGACCGGTTGCGGTGCGGCCGGCGTCGGCAGGGTGGGAGGCCAGTTGTCGACCGGCTGCGACCGTGGCATCGTCCAGCCCGTGCTGATCGCGCCGTCGCCGATCGGCTCGGGGTTGTCGGTGCTGCCCGGCCGGGGCCGCCCGTACGTCTCGACCAACCGGGTGACCAGCAGTCCGACGCCGATCGCGACCGCGCCGACCGTCCAGCGGTCGACCGTCCAGCCGCGCGCCGGCGCGTACGCCTGGAAGACGGTGACCAGGCTCACCGCCAGCAGGGTGCCGAACAGGCCACCCCGACGGCCGTACGCGCTGGTGCCGCCGAGCAGGGCGACCCCGATCGCCAGCACCGTCCAGTCCAGCCCCGGCGTGGGTGTGACCGGCCCGGGGCCGTTGGCGGCGAGCAACACGCCGGCGAGGGCGGCGAGCACGGTGGAGCCGACCAGCGCGAGCGCCGTGACCACGGCGGCCACCACTCCCCGGCGACGGGCCGGATCGGTGACCGGCCGGTACCGGCCGACCAGCCGGCGGATCGCCCGGATGGCGCCGAACAGCCCGCCGAGGACCGCCACCGCGGCGAAGCCGGCGAAGAGGTAGCCCGCGCTCCGGCCGGGGTCGTAGTCGCCCTGCACCAGCACCGGCGCCGACCGGCGTTCGATGTACACCACCACCCCGGCCGCGCCGGCGAGACTGGCTGCCCAGCCCGGCACGTGCAGCACCACCACGGCCAGCGCCAGCGCCAGCCCGCCCAGCGCGGCGACCGCGACCGCCGGGCCGACGGAGGCCGCCAGACCCTGGTCACCCTGCTCCGCGTAGTGCAGTGCGGCGGCGACCGCGACCGGCCCGACGGCCAGGTTCGGGGCGGCGGTACGCAGGCTCAGCCCGGCGGCGAGGGCGAGCAGCCCGAGCCCGACCATGCCGACCAGCAGGGTGCGCAGGTTGTCGCCACGCAGCACGTCCGAGTCGGCCCGCCAGAGCAGCCAGCCCAGGGTGGCGAGACCGGCCAGCAGCAGGACCTCCCACACCAGGTGCACACCGACCCGGTCCCGGCCGGAATCACCTTGACCGGGGTCGTCGAAGACGTTCTCCAGAACGGCGGCGGGCACCTCGGACGAGGGCTCGACCGACCCTTCCCGGCCCGTTTCTTCGTACCCCATGACGCCGCCTCCCCAGTGGCCCGCCGTCCCCGCCCCGGTTCGCGGACGGACCGGGGCGGCCGTTGCTCTCCGATCGCAGGCACCGTACCCGCGCCCGGAGCCGGGCGTAACCCCCTGTCAGAGGCTGTCGGGAGACCCCGGGGCGGGCGAGGCGGAGTCCAGGCGGCGATCCGGCAAGGCGGGGTTGGGTCTGGATACCGGTGTTGTATCCGGACCCAACTCCAACGCCGCCGGTCGTCGCCGGGGCCGCCGCAGCCGCCGCGGGGTCTCCCGACAGCTCTCAACGCTGGCCGGGGTGGCTCTCCCGCTGGTCGGGCTCACGCTCGTCGTCCGGGCGCTCCGGCACCCGGCAGGAGCGCTCCAGCCAGAGCGCGGCGCCCACCAGCGCCAACGAGGCGAGCAGGCCGGCGCCGGCGGCCGGTCGATCCTCCGTCGCGGCCCGGGTGTTCTCGACGAGGAGCCAGCCGGTGAGCCCGGCGTAGAAGCCGGCGAAGATGGCCGCGGCCAAGGCCGACGCCTTGGCCAGCACCACGAACCGGGCGACCAGCAACGGGTTGACCGGGTCCCGGCCGGGCTTGCGCTCGATCCGACCCCGGGTGTTGACCGCGGCGTACGCCTCGAGCACGGCGAGCGCCGCCAGCGTCACCACCGGCAGCCAGGGCAGCCGGGGGATGCCGCTGTAGTAGAGGGTGCTGATCAGCAGCCAGGCCACCGCCGCCGCGGCCAGGGCGGCCACGACCAGGGTGGAGATCCGGGTGGGGCCCATCCGCGACCCGTCGGGGCCCGGCCCGCCCGGTGGTGGGGACTTCGCCTGGGTCATGCCGGCCGGCTCCGCTCGGTCATGCCGTCGACTCTAACGCCAGTTCCGGTCGGGGACGCAGATCCAGCGCGTCGTCGGCGGCCGGGCCGGCGGTGAGCAGGTCGGTCAGCCAGCCGTGACCGGGCAGCCGCCCGTACGGCTGGATGTCGATCCACGGTCGCAGCACGAAGGCGCGCAGGTGCGCCCGGGGGTGCGGCAGGGTCAGCTCGGGGTCGTCGCTGAGCACCGGCTCGTCGTCGTCGCCCCAGACCGCGATCACGTCCACGTCGAGGGTGCGCGGCCCGAACCTCCGCTGCGGGTCACGGACCCGGTCGGCCGCGCGCTCCGCGGCCCGCGCCCGCTCCAACCAGTCGCGTGGGGTCGCGGCGTCGTCCTGGGCCAGCAGCACCGCGTTGAGGTACGCGGGCTGATCGGCGTCGCCCCACGGTGGAGTCTCGTACACGCCGGAGAGCACCAGCACGCTGTCGCCGAGCGTGGCGACGGCCGTACGCAGGTGGCCCAGCCGGTCGCCCAGGTTGCTGCCGAGCGAGAGCACGGCCCGGGTCACCGGGCACGCGCCCGGGTCATGGTGACGGCCACGTCGGTGAAGGTGTGCGGCACCGGCGCCTCCGGCTTGTGCACGGTGATGGTGGCGCTGGCGACCCGCTCGTCGGCCAGGCAGACCGCGAGCAGCCGGTCAGCGAGGGTCTCGATCAGGTTCACCGGCTCGCCGGTCACCACCGCGACCAGGCGTTCGGCCAGCTCGCCGTAGTGGACGGTGGCGGTGACGTCGTCGCTGGCGGCGGCCGGGGCGAGGTCCAGTTCCAGCACGGCGTCGACGACGAAATCCTGCCCCTGGACCCGTTCGAAGTCGTACACCCCGTGCCGGCCCCGGGCCCGCAGGCCGATCAGGTGGATCCGGTCTGTCATCGCTGGACCTCCCGCTCGTGACCGGCCGGGGCGGGGACCACCCGCGGACTGCCGGTGGCGACCCAGACGGCGAGCGCGTCGGCGGTGGCCTGGACGTCGTGCACGCGTACCCCCCAGGCGCCCGTCGCGACCGCCAGCACGCTGGTGGCGACGGTGGCCGCCTCCCGCTGCGCGGTGGGCCGCGGCGTCCCGTCCGGGCCGGCGAGCAGTCGGCCGAGGTAGGACTTGCGGCTGGCGCCGAAGAGCAGTGGGTAGCCGAGGTCGAGCAGCTCCGGCAGGCGGGCGCTCAGCTCCCAGTTGTGGGCGGCGGTCTTGGCGAAGCCGAGGCCGGGATCGATGACGATGCGGTCGGCGGCCACGCCGGCGGCCAGCGCCGCGTCGATCCGCTGGGCCAGCTCGGCCCGGACGTCGGCCACCACGTCGGTGTAGCTGGCCAGGTCGCGCATCTCCCGGGAGTGGCCACGCCAGTGCATCAGCACCCAGGGACAGCCGGCGTCGCGGACCACCCGGGCCATGTCCGGGTCGGCCAGCCCGCCGGAGACGTCGTTGACGACAACCGCGCCGGCAGCCAGTGCGGCCTCGGCGACCCGGGCGCGGCTGGTGTCGATGCTGACCGGCACGCCGGCGGCGGTCAGCTCGCGGATGACCGGCAGGACCCGGTCCGCCTCGGTCTCCGCGTCGATCCTCTCGGCGCCCGGTCGCGTCGACTCACCGCCGACATCGACCAGGTGGGCCCCCGCAGCGCGCAGACGGACGCCGTGTCCGACGGCCGCACCGAGGTCGGCGTACCGTCCGCCGTCGGAGAAGGAGTCCGGCGTGACGTTGAGGACGCCCATCACCACCGGGCCGGGGGCCCGCACCAGATCGGTCACGACTAGACGGTACCGGTCGTGGCGGTCGGCCCGGCCGACCCGGGTCCGCCCCCGGGTCACCATCCCTGACGTGCGCATTGGAACAGGTGTACGATCGGTCGTCCGGGCAGTATCGGGCAGTCCCTTCGCGGCTTGTCGCAATCCGGGGCGGCCCGTACGCTTTGGAATTGGCCAGCATCGAGATGGCGAAGCCTGGAGGGAGGGCCGAAGCGGGGGAAAACCGCCCAAAGCTCACCACTCTCCGTGGTGAGTAACGAACGCAGGGTCGAGAACGCTGCGCCCTGTGAGCACATTTCCCGCCAGGCTTGCCTATTGCACCGCCGCGGCATCGCCGGCCGCGCTATGGGGAGGTTCCAGTGATCGCCTTCGAGCTCATGGAGACGACGTCGTCCGGCGTCGCCCACGCGCTCTCCACCCTGGCGTCGACTCCGCTCGCCGAGCCGGCACCGAAGGGGATCGACACCAACAGTGTGGTCACCTTCTTCGCCAGCAAGATCGCGCCGATCCTGCTCGCCGTCCTGGGCGTCATCTTCATCGGGCGGGCCAGCCGGGGCGAGATCTCCAAGGTGCTGACCAGCTCCGCGATCGCCATCGTCGGGCTGGCCTTCATCGCCGGCGCGGCCACACTCTTCTTCGTCGGCGATTACCTGATCGACCTGATCTTCGAATAGGCGCGTTCCCAGATGCGGCTGCGCACCGACGACGACATCTACCGGGCCCGCCTGGTCTACCTCGGGCCGCCCGGCTACACCCTTCCGGTCCACCTGCCGTATGCCCAGTACGGGCTCTTCATGCTGCTCGTCCCCCTCTACATGTTCATCCACTGGCTGTTCACGCTGACGGTCGAGCTCTTCCCGGCGTGGGAGATCGCGCTCGCCATCGTGACCACGTCGTTCATCTTCCGGCACGTCGACCCGGACCGGCCGGCGCGGGTGGTCATCCGCACCGCGCTGACCGACTGGCGACGCACCCGGGAGCCGGCGATCGAGCAGCGCGACCCGCGCCTGGTCGGCAGCCGGATCAGGATCCGGGAGGAGCTGGCATGACCGGGCGTACGCCGATCGGTCCGTCGCACGACGCGGGTAGGAGGCTGTCGGCGGGCCCCGGGGCGAGCGAGGCGGCGCGGCAGCCGCTGCGGGGTCTCCCGAGAGTCTCTAAGGCGGTCGCATGAGTCGCTCTTCCACGCCGGGTCCCCCGGCCGGCCGTCCGGCCGTGCCGGGAGGTCACCGTGCGCAGTCAGTTGACTACACCGACTCCGAGGACGAGGTGGCGCTCGACCCCGCGCTGGTGACCTCGCCCGGGCACGGTGCGGTCGGGGTCTTCCAGGCCCCCCGGCCGGTGCCCCGCCGGACGCCGCCTGCCGAGCCCAGCGCGGTGGCGGCCGGCGAGAACGCCGACATCGACTCCCCGTTCCTGGACTTCTTCGGCGCGTCCCGGCCCGGCGCGACGCGTGCCGTGCCGGCCGGACCGCCCCACCGGGAGCAGCCGGCGATCCCGCAACAGCAGCCCGCCACCGAGCCGACCCGGCCGGCCCACCGGGCACCGGGCCTCGAACCGCCCTGGACTCCCGAGGACGCGTCCACCAGCAGTGGGGCGTCCGTCGAGCGGCGGCGCGGCGGCGGCAACCCGGCCGGCGAATCCCGGGTGCCGCACCAGGCCGGCGACCGGCTGCCAATGCTCCGGCCACCGCGCGAGCCCGACCCGGTCGCAGAGGGTGCGCCGACGACGTCGACCGCCGGTGCGACGACCCGACCGTCCAGCGCCGCGCCAGCGGGCCGCCCGACGGCACCGGCGGCCGGGCCGGCCAGCGCCGCCCCGACGGAGCGACCGGCGCTGGAGCGCGCACCACGCCGCGCCACCGGGACCGGCCCGGCGCGGCCGGCAACGATCGACACGGAGCCGACCGGGCGGGAGGTCGCCGCACCCCGACAACGGGCCGTGAGCCGGCAGGAACGGCCGACCCGGCCGGCCCGGGTCCGCGCCCCGAAGATCAAGTTTGGGGACCGGGACCCGTCGGTCGAACTGGCCATCACCGAGATCGCCGGCCACCTGACCTTCACCCCGAACACGGTCACCGCCTGGTACTGGCTGCCCGAGGTGCGCTGGGCCTTCCGGCCGGACGCCGAACGCGAGGCGCTGCTCTCGGCGATCTCCGAGCAGTACGCCGGCCTGGCCGGCTTCCGGCTGCACCTGCGCCGCACCACCCGGCCGTTCCCCGCCGACGAGTGGGCCCGCACCATCGACGCGCACACCCCGGCACCGCTACCCGACGTGGCCGGCACCACCGGCTGGGCCGACCACCTGGTCGCCGCCCAGCGGCACCTGATGGCGGTCAACCACGCCGAGGGGCAGACCTACCTGGGCGTCACCTTCGCCCGCCGGTCGCTCGGTGACTCGCTCACCGAGCGGTTGCTGCGCACCTTCGGGCGGGGCACCGCCGAGGGCGAACGCCGCAAGCTGGGCCGCACCGTGGAGCAGTTCGACGAGGTGCTCGGCGCGTTCGGCATGCGCGGCCGGCGGGTCACCGCCCAGGAACTGGAGTGGTTGCTCTACCGCTCGGTGGCGCTGTGCATGGCACCTCCCGGCACGCTCTCCCCGGTGACCAACGGTCGCTGGGAGCGCGGTGACCTGCTCGCCCTGACCGAGCAGGTCGAGCGCTACCGCACCCCGTACGGCTCGACGGTGAAGCTGGTCAACCGGGTGACCGGTGAGGAACGGCACGTCGCCGTGCTCGCTGTCGGCCGGATGGAGCCACTGGAGATCCCGGAACGGCACGAGCCGTGGCTGCACTTCCACGAGCGGCTGCCCTGGCCGATGGAGATCTCCACCCGGGTCGACATCCTCGGCTCCGGCGACTCGTTCCGCAATCTCGAACACCGGCTGCGGATGATCCGCTCACAGCAACTCGACTACGCCGAGCACGGCATCGACGCGCCGCCCGAGTTGGAGCGGCTGGCCAAGCGGGCGCTGGTGATCGGCGACGAGATGACCACCGGGCTGCCGGTCGACTCGGCCCGCGCACACGGCTGGCACCGGATCGCGGTCGGCGGCCGGACCCGGGAGGAGTGCCTGGAACGGGCCCGCCGGCTCATCCAGCTCTACTCCCGGGAGCTGCGCATCTCGCTTCAGCACCCGAAGAACCAGGACTGGCTAGCCCGCGAGTTCATTCCCGGCGAGCCGATCGCCAACACCGGCTACGTCCGTCGGATGCCGGTTCCGCTGCTCGCCGCCGCGCTCCCCCAGGCCGCCTCCAACGTGGGCGACCGGCGGGGCGACCTGATCGGCCGCACCGCAGGCACCTGCCGCCGCCCGGTCTTCCTCGACCTGCACTTCCCCATGGAGGTACGGGAGCGCTCCGGGCTCGCGGTGTTCGTGGCCGAGCCGGGCGGTGGCAAGTCGACCCTGCTCGGCGCGCTGGGCTATCTCGCCGCACGGCGGGGCGTCCAGGTGACCCTGCTCGACCCGTCCGGGCCGCTGGCCCGGCTCTGCGCCATGCCCGAACTGCGGCCGTACTCCCGGGTGCTGAACCTCACCGGCTCGGAGCACGGCACCCTGGCGCCCTACTCGCTCATCCCGACGCCGCTGCGCAGTGAGTTCGGCGCCGGCGCCTCCGGTGACCGGGAGTTCGAGATCGCGGTCTCCAATGCCCGGGCCGAGCGCCGGATGCTCGTCCAGGACATCTGCATGATGCTGGTGCCGCCGCAGGTGGCCCGGGAGGCGTCCACCGCCACCCTGTTCCGGCACGCGGTCCGCCAGGTCCCCGCCGAGGAGACGTCCACCCTGGACGACGTGGTGAGCTGCCTCGGGCGACTCGACGACGACGCCGGCAAGGAGCTGGCCAACCTTCTGCTGGACACCGCCGAGATGCCGCTGGCCATGCTCTTCTTCGGCCGACCACCGGAAGGGCTGCTCGGCGCCGACGCCGCGCTCACGGTGATCACCATGGCCGGGTTGCGGCTGCCCGACCTCAAGATCGAACGGGAGTACTGGTCCGCCGAGGAGGCACTCGCCCTGCCGATGCTGCACACCGCGCACCGGCTCGCCGTCCGCCGCTGCTACGGCGGGTCGATGTCGTCGCGCAAGCTGGTCGGCCTGGACGAGGCGCACTTCATGGAGGGCTGGCGGTCCGGGCGATCGTTCCTCGTACGGCTCGCCCGGGACTCCCGCAAGTGGAACCTGGCCGCGCTGGTGGCCTCCCAGAACCCGCGCGACATCCTCGGCCTCGACGTGCAGAATCTCGTCTCCACCGTCTTCGTCGGCCGGATCGCCGAGGACGCCGAAATCGCCTCCGAAGCGCTGCGGCTGCTGCGGGTGCCGGTCAACGACGGGTACGAGGCCACCCTGGCCTCGCTCTCCGCCGCCGACACCAGCTCGGCCGCCCGCCTCGGCTTCCGCGAGTTCGTGATGCGCGACGTCGACGGGCGGGTGCAGAAGGTCCGTGTCGACGTCTCGTACGTCGAGGGGCTGCTGGACCACCTCGACACGACGCCCGCCGCGATCGCCGCAGCGGCCGGAGTGCTGCCGAGCATCCCCCTGCCGGACCTGGAGGCGTGACATGGCTAGGGCCTGGGTCAAGGTCCTCGGTCGAGCCGAGGCGGAGTCCAGGCGGCGTCCGGCAAGCCCTCGGGCCCGGGCACGGATCGCGGCGTTCCTGCTCGCCCTCGGCGTACTGGCCGGGGCCTCCCTCACCTGGCCGCTGATCGGCGCGGAGGCGGCTGCCGCCGCCCCGCCCGCCGCCGCCCAGGCCCGCGCCGACCTCTGCACGACCGCGGAGTGGCAGGCCGACTTCCGGGCCTGTGTGGCGAAGCTCAAGGAGGTCAGCGAGGACGAGGTCACCTGCCGCAACGCACCGACCCCCGGCACTCCCGACTCCGGCCTCGCCGGCTGGTTCGCGGCAGCGCCACCGGCAGAGGCGGCGAACGGAGTCGCCGGCCGCTACAGCCTCTACGGCTACGCGGGTTACAGCTATACCACCTACGACATCGGTGGTTGCGCATCAAGCGTGCTGCATCCCGACTACAAGTTCACCACCACGATTGCCAATGGCGAATTCATGGCCGCAACCGCGATCATCGGTGCATCAAACGCGCTCAGGGAGCGTGCCTGGAATCCAGGATCGATGTGGGGCTGGGCTGATCCTCTGGTAGACAAGGCAACCAAAGCCGTCTACGAGAAGGTATTCAGCGTCTTCGGCATCGTCACGCTCTGCGTGGTGGGGCTCTACCTGCTTTGGCGGTCTCGCCAGGCGGACATGAGCAACGCCATGACCACCGCTGGCTGGGCGCTGCTGGTCATGGTCGCGGTCACCGCGCTCGCCGCATGGCCGGTGAAGTCAGCGAACGTTGCCGATGGTGCGCTTGTCACCGGCCTGGGAGTGGTACACGACGCTGTGGGGCCGCAGGCGAAGGAGCCGGCGCCAGGACGGTGCATCGACCCTAGTCGCTGCAAGGACCTCCGCACCCCTGCCGTCCGAGCCAGCGACACCGCTACCGACACCATGCTGTACCGAAATTGGCTCCGTGGGGTGCTGGGTTCTGCGGATAGTGAGACCGCGCGTAAGTACGGCCCCGCCCTTTATGACGCACGGTCTCTAACCTGGGGCGAAGCTCAGTCCATGCGCGCTAATCCGGAGACGCGGAAGGCGACGATCAAGGCCAAGCAGCAGCAGTGGGCGCGAGTGGCCCAACAGATTCAGGACGAGGACCCGGAGGCGTACGAGTACCTCCAGGGTGTGCGGGACATGGAGCGGGTGGGTGCCGGGTTCATCGCGGTGCTGGCGTCGGTGCTGTTCGCCATGTTCGATCTGACCGCGTCGCTGCTGGTCCTGCTGGGCTTCCTGATCTTCCGGTGGGCCGTGATCGCGGCACCCATCCTGGGCACCGTCGGTCTGCTCCGACCGGCGAGCGCCGGGCTGCGGCGGCTCGCGAACGCCGTGGTCGCCGCGGTCTTCAACATCGCCATCTTCGGCACCGGGGCAGCGATCTACCTGTTCGCGGTCGACCTGATCATGAGCACACCCACCCTGCCCGGCTGGCTCCAGGTGGTGCTGGTCTGGCTCTGCGGGGTGGTCGGTTGGCTACTGCTGCGGCCCTACCGGCGGATCACCCAGCTCGGCGGCAAGGACAGCAGCGAGGCGGTCAGTTCGGCCGGGTCCTGGCACCGCCGGTTCTTCCGGGACATGCGGACCGCCGCGCGGCTGGACGTGGCGGAACCGGGCGGCACGGCGGAGCCGGTGGGAGGCCGCCGCCGCTCACCGGTGGCGGAGCAGACCACGCTGCGCCCGGAGGCGCGGCGGGAGGACCCGGTCCTGGCACCGACCACCCCCGTCGAAGGCTCGCGTTCCGGCGCGGGGCGTCCGGACGGTCAGGAACGCGCGGAGGACGCGCCGAAGGAGGAGACCGGTGGCCGGGGCCGGCCGGTCGCGCCTAAACCCCGTCGCCGGCAGCCAGCGAGCTGGACCGAGCCGGACGTGCCAGCCGAGAACCCGTCGTTCGTGGTCTACCGACCCGGCTCCGCCGAACGTGCGCCGGACCGCGCCGGACCGCGGGTGCGCACAGAGGCACGGTGACGGCGATGCGACGGGCTCTGGAGTTTCTGTTCACCCGGGTCCTGCGGTCCCGACTGGGGGTGGCGCTGGTGATCGCGGTGCTCGTCTTCGGCGTGCTCGGGGCGGCCCGGCTGGTCGCCGGCCCGGCCGATCCGGCGGACGGGTTGAGCAGCCGTCCGGACCGGCCGATCACCACCGTGGACCCGACGGCCGGCGACGATGGTGCGATCTCCACCGAAGCTCCGCCGTCGCCGGTGACCCGGCCGGGCGACCGCACGCCCGAGCAGACCGCCGACCGGTTCACCGCGGCCTGGATCGGCCGCCCCGGGATGACCGCCGAACAGTGGCAGGCCGGCCTGCAACCGTTGTCCACAGCGGCGTTGACCGAGAAGCTGGCCGGCGTCGACCCCGCCGGTGTCCCGGCCGAGGAGGTCGCCGGCCCACCGGCGGTGCGGGCGCGCACCGAGACGTTCGTCGAGGTGCTGCTGCCCCTCGACACCGGCCGGCTGCGGCTGGAGTTGGTCGCAGCGGATGACGGCTGGCTGGTCGACGTGGTGGATTGGGAGCGGCAGTGAACGCCGGCAGCGGCGGCGCCTTCCGCCGGCCGGTACGGGTCGGTGTAATCGCCACAATCCTCACCGGGGTACTGCTCCTGCTCTGCTGCACCGGGGGGACCGCGGCGTTCTTCCTCAGCGGACTCGGCGGGGACCCGGAGGACGCGGACACCCTCATGGGCCGGGGCTGCGGCCCGGTCCGCCCGGTGGACATCGCCGGTGAGCTGCCGCGGTTCACCGAGTACGGCGACGCGCAGATCCGCAACGCCGCCATCATCATCAAGGTCGGCCAGGACCTGGGGGTGCCGTCGCGGGGTTGGGTGATCGCCCTGGCCACCGCGATGCAGGAGTCCGCTCTGCGCAACCTGGCAAACACTGGCGTGCCCGCGTCACTGGCCCTGCCGCACGAAGGGGTCGGCGCCGACCATGACTCGCTGGGCCTTTTCCAGCAGCGGCCGGGGTGGGGAACTGCCACCGAGCGGATGACTCCCGCGTACACGGCCCGCAAGTTCTACGAGAAGCTGGTCAAGGTGCGGAGCTGGCAGCGCCGACCACTGACGGTGGTGGCACAGCAGGTCCAGATCAGCGCCTATCCGGACGCGTACGCCAAGCACGAGGAGTTGGCCAGCCGGATCGTCGACGCGCTGGCGGGTGGCGCGGCGCGCACGATCGAGATCAACGGCAAGGCGGTGTGCAACGCGGCCGAGCGCGGCCAGATCGCCGCCTCCGGGTGGACAGCACCGATTCCGGGCGACGTCGGCTCCGGCTTCCGTACCAGCAGCCGACCCAGCCACAACGGGGTCGACATCGGGGCGGCCAAGGGCACCGAGATCCGTGCCGCCGCCGCCGGCCGGGTGCTGGTCGCACGCTGCGACCCGGACGACCGCGGCCGGAAGGACTGCGACGTGGACGGGCACCCCGGCAAGGGGGGTTGCGGCTGGTTCGTCGACATGCTGCACGCGGGTGGCTACATCACCCGGTACTGCCACATGGTGGTCCGTCCCCGGGTGTCACCCGATCAGATCGTGCCGGCCGGCGAGGTGATCGGGCAGGTCGGCAGCAGCGGCAACTCGTCCGGCCCGCACCTGCACTTCGAGGTGCACCTGCGCAACGACCGCACCAGCCGCGGCGCGATCGATCCGGTCCCGTTCATGCGCGAGCGGGGCGCCCCGCTGCGCAGCGCGGAGTGAGGCCACCACGGGCATGACCGGACCGCTGCCGGACCCGTTCGCCGACCAGCCCGACTGGGCGCCCCGGCCACCCCGGCCACTGGCGATCGTGCCGGCCACCGAACGGGTGGAGCTGCGCGGGCGACGGGTGCTGGTCGGGCTGCCAGGGCTGGGCTGGCGGGGCGACCTGCGCGCGGACGACCGGGTGGTGCAGGGCGCCCGGACCTATGTGCCGGTGATCCCCGAGCACGAGTGGTACCGAGCCGAGACCGACCAAGTCGAGGTGTTCGCGCCGCTGGTGCCGGTCGATCGGGTCTGGGTGGAGACGGTCGGAGACCGGCCGGGGACGGACGACACCCGGGGCACCGGCATCCGGCTGGTCTCGCTGGACGGCCCGGCCCACCGGTCCCCCACACCGGTCTTCGAGGCGGATGCCGTCACCGGGCGCCGGGTCGTGCACGTCGAGGGCGCTCTGGAGCACCGCGACCTGCGGGCGGTGACCGAGACCTACTCGGGCGCCGAGGGAGACATCTGCGTCCGCATCACACCCGAGGTGGAGTGGTACCGCTGGGCCTGGCGAGGCCAGGCGCCCTCCACTCTGGAGGTTCCCGTCCATTTGCTGTGGATCGAGTGAGAATTCAGCCGACTCTGGCACCGGCGCAAACGCGCCAGCCCTCCCTCTCTTGCACGTCAAATTGCCACGTATCGGTCAGGCTCTGCTGGACTCCGTCTATCGATGCGCTACGGCGGATGACAGCAACAACCGATGCATCAGCAGGACCGTCCTTCGAAACAGCGACGTTCTCGATGTTGATCGAGAACGATACGTTCAACTCCTGCTCTCGCCGTACCATCTGCGCGCCGAACTCTTCCAAGGCGGGAACCGCTCCGTCGCAGGTGAACAGCGTCGCCCTGTTGGGATCGCGGGACACGAGTGCTGCCTGGAGATAATTGACCACCACCACGTCGGGCGCGCTGCGGTCCGGGGTAGAAGCGCGGTCGTACAGCACATAAGCGGTGGCCACCGCGCCCAGGCAGAGCAGGGCGAGAACGCCCCCGACCACCGTCAGCACGGTGCGCGCCCGGCGGCGTGGCCGCTGCGGCGCTGGCGCGGCCGGGGCCGGCGGCAGCTGCTCGGACGGCGTCCGCTGGGCCGGTACGCGGGAGACCTGGGAACCGGCGGGGGGCTGCACTGATTCCACCCCCTGAAGCTAACGGCTGGACGCCCCGGAGCCAATGCCTCAAGTCCAGCGGATCGTGACGGACCCCTGTCCATCGGTGACATCCCCGACAACACCGGCGCACCGCCGTGGCACCTCCCGGAGGAGCGGCCCCGGCTGGGATACCGTCTCTGCTCAGGGAGGGGTTGCCAACCTCGGGCAGAGGGGGTGGACGCGGTGGCCGGTCCGAAGGCACGCACGAACCGCGCCGCAGCCCTGCACCGGCGGGCTGCGGCCGTCGCGACCGCCGCGGCCGGCATCCTCGACGAGACCCGACCTGCCCCCGCCGATCAGCGCCGCCAGTACGACCTGGCCGACCGGCTGCGGGCGGTCGCCGCGCGGCTGGCCCCGGGATGGTCGGGGGCCGCCCTGGACTCCCTCACCGTTGACTCGCCGGCTGGCGACGGCCCGCCGCCCTTCGTGCGGGTCGGCACCGCGGCGCCACTGGACGACGCCCGCTTTCCCGCGCTGGTGCCGCTGGTCGGCACCGGGCACCTGAGCGTGGACACCGACGCCCGGGAACCGCGGGTGGCGGGGTTGCTTCGGGCTGTGCTGCTGCGGTCCCTGGCGGCGGCACCGGCGGGTGCGCTGCTGGTGCGCGCGGTGGACGCCACGGCGGGCGTGCTCACCCCGTTCGGGGCGCTGGCGGACGCTGGCCTGCTGCCGCCACCGGCGGTGGACGTGGCGGGTCTGCGCGCGGTGCTGACCGAGGCGGAGCAGTGGGTCACGCCGGGGGCGAGCGGGCGACGCCGGCATGACCGGACACTGCTGCTGGTGGTCGCCGCGCTGCCGGAGCTGACCGGGCCTACCGACCTGGCACGGATCGAGGCGTTGGCCGAGCAGGGGCCGGCGGCCGGGCTGCACCTGGTGGTGGCCGGCTGGCCTCCCGCCGGCCCGTACGCGGCCCGTGGGCCACTGCCGCGTGCCACCCCGCTGGTGCTGCGCAACGCGTACGCGCTGCTCGGTGACCCGCCGGGGGCGTCCTTCGCCAGCCCTGGCGCCGACCCGCCGGGCGGGTTGAACTCACCGGTCTTCGTCGAGGCGGACCCGCCGGCGGACCTGGTCGACGCGGTATGCCGGCGGCTCGCCGCTCAGGTGGAGGCGGGTTCCCGGTTGGCCCTGGCGGATCTGCTGCCGCCGACGGGTGAGCGGCTGTGGGAGTCGGATTGCGCGGACGGGTTGACCACGACGGTCGGTGATGCCGGGGGCCGCCCGGTGCCGCTGGGTTTCACCGAGCTGACCCCGCACTGGCTGGTCAGCGGCCGGTCCGGTGCGGGCCGCGCGGCGTTCCTGACCACCGCGCTGCTCGGGCTCGCGGCGCGGTACGGCCCGGACGACCTGGCGCTCTACCTGGTGGATCTGGGCGGCGGCGAGTCCTTCGTGGAGTTCCTCCAGACCGAGCGGGACCGCTCCTGGATTCCGCAGGTGCGGGCGGCCGCGATGGCCGCCGATCGGGAGTACGTCCGGGACCTGCTCGATCAGTTGACGGTCGAGGTGCAGCGCCGGGCCGAGGCCGGCGGGCGCGCCGGTGGGCAACGCTTCGCGGAGCTGCGCCAGCATCGGCCGCTGCCCCGGATCGTGTGCGTGCTGGACAATCTGCCGCTGATCTTCGCCGAGCGGGACCGGCTGGCCGCCGAGGTGGCCGCCCAGCTGGATGGGCTGGCTCGCGCCGGCCGGGCGTACGGCGTGCACCTGGTGCTGGCCGGCGCGGGCGAGCTGGGGCTGAGTGGCCGGGCGGACACCGGGCACCGGGATTCGGTGCTCGGCCAGTTCCCGGTGCGGGTGGCGCTGCCGGGCGGCGGGCCGGTGCTCGAACCGACCAATGACTCGGCCGCCGGCCTTCCGGTGGGTAGCGCGGTGGTGAACACCGCTGGCGGGCTCGGCGGCCCCCGGGGCGCGATCCGAGGTCACGAACGGTTGATCCGCCACCCCGATCCGCAGGACCACCCGGAGGTGGTGGATCGACTGCGGCACGAGCTGTGGACGGCACGGCCGGCCGGGTCGGTGCCGCCGGTGGTGTTCGCCGGGTACGCCCGTCCGTTGTTGGGTAACGATCCGCGACACCGGGCGGCGTTGGCCGGCCAGGCGCACGGGCCGGCGGCCCTGCTCGGCCGGGCGGTGGACGTGGCCCGCTCGACGGTCGCCGTACCGCTGGGGCCGGCGGCGGGGCGCAACCTCGCGGTGCTGGGGTCCGGCCCGGCGGCCGGCGGGCTGCTGGCGACGGCGGCGCGGAGCACGGCGGATCACCACTCGCCCGGCACCGCCCGGTTCCTGGTGGCGGCGCCGGACCCGGGTTCCCGGCAGCTGGCGGAGGCGTTGACGGCCGAGTTGGCGGTCCGTCATCCGGCCACCCTGGTGGACCTGCCGACGCTGCTCGCGGACGCGGACGGGGAGCTGCCGACCTACCTGGTCGTCTTCGGCCTGGACCGGCCGGGGCCCCGCGAGCTGCCGGTGGACCGGCTGCGCGCTCTGCTGCGGGACGGGCCGCCGTCGGGTCGGCACCTGCTGGGCTGGTGGCGGGCGGTGCCACCGTTCGCCGCGTTGCTGGAGCCGGAGGGCGAGGTGGACAAGCTCGCCGCCGTGGCCGTGCTGGACGTGCCGGCCGCCCAGCTGGCCGCAGTCTTCGGTCGGCCGGTGGAGTGGCGGGCCCGTCCCGACCGGGCGGTGCTCTGGGACGGGCCGGACGAGCGGGGCACGGTCCTGGTGCCGTTCGCCGACGAGGCCGGGTGATCCGGTGATGCGCGCGGGGGGTGTCGGGATGGGTCCGAACGCGACGGTGACCGGGCCGGGACGGCAGCGGGCCGCCGCTCCGGACGGGGGCGTCGCGCCGGCGGGCGCGGAGACCACCACCACGGCCTGGTCGGAGTATCTCGCCGCGGCCCGTCAGCTGGACGGGGTACGTCGCAGCGCGGCGGCCGCCGCCGGTGAGCAGGCCCGCTCGGCGGAGGCCGCCCGGGAGGAGCTGACGGTGGTTCGCACCGGGCTGGCGAGCCAGCAGGAGCGGCTGCGCGAGCTGAGCGTACCGGCGATCTCGCTGGTGCCGTCCCCACCGGAGCTGAGCGAGGCGGCCCGGTCGATGGTGGGCGGCCCGGCGGCCGTGCTGGCGGCACTGCGGGCCGCGCGGGGGCGGGCCGAGGCGGCGGACGCGGCGCTGGCCGCGCGTGGTCGATTCCGCCTTGGGTCCTGGTCGGCGCGGGGACGCAACCTCCTGGTGTACGGGCCCTTGGCGCTGCTGGTGCCGCTGATCCAGGTCGTGGTGTTCGTGGCGACCGGAACGGGCCCGGCCAGTGTGGCGGCGTTGATCTGCGGTCTGCCGATGCCGGCGGTCGCCTTCGTCGCCGGCTGGGTGGGCATCGGCCGGGTGTTCCGCGCCGGCCCCGGCGAACGGCTGGACCGTACGGTGCGCTTCGGTGCGCTGGTCTGCCTGGTGCCGGCGGTGCTGGTCACGGCCGGCCTGTTGCTGGCCCTGCTGGCCGGCTGACCGGTCAGGAGGCGGGCAGTCGGCGGAAGGCCCGGCCGGATACGGCGAGCCGCGGAGACGGAACGACCGGCCGTCCCGGGGTGGGTCGGCCGGCCGTCGACGCGTCCGGGTGTCAGCGAGGGATGATCAGCGCCATCGCCTCGGCCCGCGACTTCGCGTCGTGCTGCAGGGTGCCGCGTACGGCCGACGTGATGGTCTTGGCACCCGACTTCTGGATGCCGCGCATCGCCATGCACATGTGCTCGCACTCGAGCACGACGACGACGCCGCGTGGGGCGAGTTTGCTCATCAGCAGATCGGCGACCTGCGAGGTGAGCCGCTCCTGCACCTGCGGCCGACGGGCGAAGACCTCGACCAGCCGGGCCAGCTTGGACAGGCCGGTGATCCGTCCGTCCGGGCCGGGAATGTAGCCGATGTGCGCACTGCCGCGGAACGGCAGCAGGTGGTGCTCGCAGAGGCTCATCACGTCGATGTCCCGGACGATCACCAGCTCTTGGTGGTTGGCCTCGAAGGTGGTGCTGAGCACCTGGGCCGGGTCGACCCGCAGGCCGGCGAAGAGTTCGGCGTACGCCCGGGCTACCCGGGCCGGCGTCTGCTGGAGCCCGTCGCGGTCCGGGTCCTCCCCGACGGCGATCAGGATCTCCCGGACCGCCTTCTCGATCCGGCCCAGGTCGATCGCGTCCTCGACCGGGCGGCCGGTCAGCTTGCCGCTGATCAGCCGTGCGGCCACGTAGTCCAGCCCGTCGTCGCCGTCGGGCTCGGTCGCGGAGACGGCCAGCTCCCGGTGGGGGGAGCTGGCCGTCGGGTCGGTGCTCAGTGCGTGCCGTCCGAGTTGTTGGACGAGGCGCCGCCGCCCACCGACGCCTGCGCGCCGTCGGCCTCGGCCTGCGCCTTGAGCTTGTCCTTCTCCGCCGGGGTGAGCACGGGCGGCTCGGTGGAGGGCTGGCGCTTGCCGAAGCCGTTGTACGGCACCAGCGGCGGGCGCTTGACCACCCGCGCGCAGATCCGGGCCATGTCGGCGGTGGAGAGAGTTTCCTTCTCCATCAGCTCGAGCACGATGTTGTCCAGGACGTCCCGGTATTCCACCAGGATCTCCCAGGCCTCGTCGTGCGCCAGCTCGACCAGTGCCCGCATCTCGCCGTCGATCTCGGCGGCCACCGAGTCCGAGTAGTCCCGCTCGTGACCCATGTTGCGGCCGAGGAACGGCTCGTCCCCGCTGGTGCCGTACTTGATCGCACCGAGCTTGGAGCTCATGCCGTACTGGGTGATCATCGCGCGGGCCAGTTGGGTGGCCTTCTCGATGTCGTTGCCAGCACCGGTCGTCGGCTCGTGGAAGACCAGTTCCTCGGCGGCGCGACCGCCCAGCGCGTACGCCAGGGTGTCGATCATTTCGGCGCGGGTCTGGGTGTACTTGTCTTCGGTCGGGAGCACCAGGGTGTGGCCCAGCGAGCGACCACGGGACAGGATCGTCACCTTGTGCACCGGCGCGGCGTGCGGCAGCGCCCAGGCGACCAACGCGTGGCCACCCTCGTGGTACGCGGTGATCTTCTTTTCCTGGTCGCTCATCACGCGGGTCCGTCGCTGCGGACCCGCGATCACCCGGTCGATCGACTCTTCCAGCGAGTCGTTGGAGATCGCGCGCTGATCCTTACGGGCGGTGAGCAGGGCCGACTCGTTGATCACGTTGGCCAGGTCGGCGCCGCTGAAGCCCGGGGTACGCCGGGCCACCGAGTCGAGGTCGACGTCGGGGGTGAACGGCTTGCCCTTGGCGTGCACCCGCAGGATGGCCTTGCGGCCCTCCATGTCGGGGGCGTCCACCGGGATCTGCCGGTCGAACCGGCCCGGGCGCAGCAGCGCCGGGTCGAGGATGTCCGGCCGGTTGGTGGCCGCGATCAGGATGACCCCGCCCTTGGTGTCGAAGCCGTCCATCTCGACGAGCAGCTGGTTGAGCGTCTGCTCGCGCTCGTCGTGACCGCCGCCCATGCCGGCGCCACGGTGCCGGCCGACGGCGTCGATCTCGTCGACGAAGACGATCGCCGGAGCGTTCGCCTTGGCCTGCTCGAACAGGTCACGGACCCGGCTGGCGCCGACACCGACGAACATCTCCACAAAGTCGGAGCCGGAGATGGAGTAGAAGGGCACCCCGGCCTCGCCGGCGACCGCGCGGGCCAGCAGGGTCTTGCCGGTGCCGGG
Source organism: Micromonospora sp. U21 (assembly GCF_018070045.1). Taxonomy (GTDB): domain Bacteria; phylum Actinomycetota; class Actinomycetes; order Mycobacteriales; family Micromonosporaceae; genus Micromonospora. The sequence continues at coordinate 124,919 of NZ_JAGPYK010000010.1, read as the reverse complement.
CGGGCCGAACAGCAGCACGCCCTTCGGGATCTTGGCACCCAGGGCCTGGTACTTCGCCGGGTTCTGCAGGAAGTCCTTGATCTCGTGCAGCTCCTCGACGGCCTCCTCGGCACCCGCGACGTCCGCGAAGGTCGTCTTCGGAGTGTCCTTGGTGATCATCTTCGCCTTGGACTTGCCGAAGTTGAGCACCCGGGAGCCGCCGCCCTGCATCTGCGACATGAAGAACAGCAGCAGGAGCACGAGCAGCGCGATCGGCAGCAGGTTGACCAGCAGGCTCACCCAGATGCTGTCCGACGAGACCTTGGCGTCGGCCGGGCCGGTGACCCGGTTGGCCGCCTTGGCGTCCAGCACCTCGTTCCAGACTTCGTCCCCAACCTGGTACGGGAACTGGGCCTCGATCTTGTTGGTGGTGGTCTCGCCGAACTTCGTCTTCTGGGCCAGGTCCAGCTGGAGCGTCTGCTCCTTGTCCTGGAAGACGACCTTATTGATCTTGGCGGTGTGGAGCTGGTCGAGCGCAACGGAAGTGTCCACGCGGTGGTAGCTGGGACCAGCGGTGAACAGCTGACTGAGCACAACGGCGCCGAGGATGACCAGGATGATCCAGACCACCGGTCGGCGGAAGAAACGCGTACGTTCCATACTGTTGTCGAGCGCCGGAGCGCCCGCATCCTCCTGATCGACGTCCTGACCGTCTGATGGTGTCGCCGCGGTTGAGCGGCGGCCGGAGCCGCCGTGCGGGCCGGCCTCGGCCCCGAGGCGCGGAAACTGCCGCGCCGCGGTCATTCGACGGTACACCGTGTACGCGAGGAGTGAGCTTGCGAGCCCCGCACTCGGCACACCTTCGCGATCGACGGCGCGCACTGTGGGCAGGCTCACCAGCCCTCACCGATACGTACAGCGGGTCCGGGCAGAAGCCGGCGTGGCGGAGAGTCCGGCCCGACCACCCGAACGCCCGGTCACGCGGTCGAGGGGGTCGGGCGCGGATTAACCTCCGCGCCACCGGGCTCCACGGTAGCCGGAACAGCTGAGAGCGCGCTGAACGTCGGCTTGACGGATGCCGATGCGAGTTGATCTCACACCGCGGGCGGGCCCGGCGGTTGTGGCTCCGGCCGGCGTCAGGACCGGGCGTAGACCTCGGGCTTGAGCACCCCGACGTACGGCAGCTCCCGGTAGCGCTCACCGAAGTCCAGGCCGTACCCGACCACGAACTCGGTCGGGATGTCGAAACCGACGTACTTGACCGGAACCGGCACCCGGACCGCGTCCGGCTTGCGGAACAACGCGACCACCTCGACGCTCGCCGCGGAGCGGGACTCCAGGTAGCGCAGCAGCCAGGAGAGCGTCAGGCCGGAGTCGACGATGTCCTCGACGACCACCACGTGCCGGCCGGCGATGTCCCGGTCGAGGTCCTTGAGGATGCGGACCACCCCGGAGGAGGTGGTGCCCTGGCCGTAGGAGGAGATGGCCATGAAGTCGAGTTCGGCCGGGGGACCGTTGCGGCCCAGTGCCCGGGCGAAGTCCGCCATGAACATCACCGCGCCCTTGAGCACGCAGACCAGGAGCAGTCCATCGCCCACGTGGGCGTAGTCGGCGGAGACCTGTTTGGCCAGTTCCGCCGTCTTTTCGCGGATCTGCGCCTCAGAAATGATCACGTGGTCGATGTCGGCGTCGTACCAGGAGCCGTCAGCCATGACTCCTAGCCTGCCGTACGTCGGATGGCCTCCGTCGGCGGGGCCGCACCTTTTGGCGCGGTCCCGCCGGGGATTTTCGCCGCAAAGGCCACCAAACACATCAGCTGGTACGGGACCGCCAGCGGCGGCCGTCGTCGCTGGGCTTCCAGTCGGCCGAATCGCGGCTGTCCGTGGTGAGGCCGGCCGCCGAGGCGGCGGCGAGAAGGATCACGAACAGGAGGAAGAGCAGGAACTCCATGGCGGCGCTCGCTTTCGCATGGTTGCTGTCGGTTTCGCCGCCGGTGCGCACCGGACTGGGACCAGTCTGCGACGACTCGCACCGACCGGACAGTGGCAGGGATGCCACTGGTCATCGATTTTCTGCCACCTGTCGGGTTACCCTCGTCACATGCTTCGCTCCGTGGCCGTCCTCGCCCTCGACCAGGTCGCCCCCTTCGAGCTCGGCGTGCTCGCCGAGGTCTTCGGCACCGACCGCACGGCCGACGGTTTCCCCGGTTACCGCTTCCGTGTGTGCAGTCCGGACGGCGCACCCGTGCGCACCTCATCCGGCTTCCACCTCACCCCGCACGCCGATCTCGGCCCGGTGGAGGACGCCGACCTGGTGGCCGTGCCCGCGCACAGCCAGGGCACCACCGTTCCCGGCCCGGTGCTCGACGCGTTGCGCCGGGCCGACGCGCGCGGCGCGTACCTGTTCAGCGTCTGCTCCGGCGCCTTCCTGCTCGGCGCGGCCGGGCTGCTGGACGACCGGGAGTGCACCACCCACTGGCGGTACGTCGACGAGTTGCAACACCGGCACCCACGCGCCCGGGTGCGCTGCAACTCCCTGTACGTCCAGGACGGTCGGCTGCTCACCAGCGCCGGCACGGCGGCCGGCATCGACGCCTGCCTGCACCTGGTCCGCCAGGAGCACGGCTCGGCCACCGCGACCCGGCTCGCCCGGCGGATGGTGGTCCCGCCGCACCGCGACGGCGGCCAGTCGCAGTACGTGGAAGCGCCCATCCCGAAGGCACCCGAGGCGCCCACCCTGGAGCCGGTGCTGGAGTGGCTGATGGGACACCTGGACCGGACGATCACGGTGGAGGAACTGGCCGCCAGGGCGGGCATGGCACCGCGTACGTTCGCCCGCCGGTTCCGGGCCGAGACCGGCACCACCCCGCATGACTGGCTCACCAACCAGCGGGTGCTACTCGCCCGGCGGCTGCTGGAGGAGACCCCGTTGAGCGTGGAGGCGGTCGCCGACCAGGCCGGCTTCAGCGACGCGGCGGCGCTGCGCCACCACTTCAGTCGCCGGGTCGGCGCCACCCCGCACGGCTACCGGACCACCTTCCGCGACCGGGCGCACAGCGGCTGAGACCAGCCGACCCGATGCACCACCCGCACGGCCGATCAGGTGGGGGCCACCGGCGCCAGCCGGTCGGCGCGGCGGAGCACCCGGACACCGCCGGGCAGGTCGGTCGGGCCCTGACCGTGCCACCCGGTGACCAGGGCGTCCAGCGCGGCGACGTGCCGGTACGACAGGGCACCCGGCGGGGCTCCCAGCTCGCGCGCCCACGCGTGCAGCACCCGGCCGCGTACGGCGGGGGCCAGGCCGACCAGTACCGGCACCCGGAGCCCACCCCCGGGATGCCGGGCCGCCGCCAGTGCCGCCTGCGCCACATCGTCGAGGGCGGCGTTGTCGGCCGCCACCAGCCGGGCGGTACGCGCCAGATTGTCGAGTACGTCCGGCCCGAGCGCCCGCACCAGCGCCGGCAGCACGTCGGCCCGCACCCGGGACCGGGCGTACGACGGATCGGTGTTGTGCGGGTCCTGCCACGGGCTCAACCCGAGCACCTCACACGCGGCGCGGGTCTGCTCTCGACCGATCTCCAGCAGCGGCCGCAGCAGCGGCACCCCGGACAGCTCCCGCCGGACGGGCATCCCGGCCAGCCCGCGCGGACCGGCACCCCGGGCGAGGGCGAGCAGCACCGTCTCCGCCTGATCGTCGCGGGTGTGCCCGGTGAGCACCGCGACCGCGCCGTGCTGCCCGGCGATCTCGGTCAGCGCCGCATAGCGGGCCTCCCGGGCGGCCGCCTCCGGTCCACCCGGTCTCCCGGCCACCTCCACACGGACCGCGGTCGCCGGCATGAAACCGGCCTCCCGGGCCCAGGCTGCCACCGCCTCGGCGCGCTGCGCCGAGCCGTTCTGCAGGCCGTGGTCGACGGTCACCAGGCTGGCGGCACGACCCAAGCGGGGCGCCACGAACGCGGTGGCCGCCGCCAGGGCGAGCGAGTCGGCGCCGCCGGAGCAGGCGACCAGCACCGGCCCACCGGACGGCAGACCGGTCAGCGCGCGGCGGACCGCCACCCGGATCGCGGCCACCGACGGAGCGAGCGCGGCCACCGGCGGATGGTCAGCCGGCGGCCGGGAAGGTGCCGGCCGGGCCGTGCACCCGGGCCACCCAGGCGTCCGGATCGCCCAGCTCGGAGAGCCGGGGCAGGGTGAGCGGCGAGTTGAAGATCGAGTTGAACCCGTCCATGCCGACCCGCTCGACCACGCCGTGCACGAACTTGCGCCCCTCTGCGTACTGGCGCATCTTGACGTCCACCCCGAGCAGCCGGCGGATTGCCTTCTCCAGCGGGTTGCCCGCCTCGCGGCGCCGGTTGAACGACGCCCGAATCCGCTCCACGCTCGGGATCACCTGCGGGCCGACGCCGTCCATGACGAACTCGGCATGCCCCTCCAGCAGGGTCATCAGCGCGGTGAGCCGGTCCAGCACCGCCCGCTGCGCCGGGGTCTGCACGATGTCCAGCACGCTGGTGCGGCTCTCCGGGTCGCGGACCGCGTCGGACAGGGTGGCCACCCCACGCCGCAGCCGCTCGACCAGGTGCTCGCCGCCGCTGGACGAGGCGTCCACGAACGCCTGCACCTCGCTCAGGAAGTAGGCCCGCATCCACGGCACCGCGGTGAACTGGGTCCGGTGGGTGACCTCGTGCAGGCACACCCAGAGCCGGAAGTCCCGCGGGTCGGCGCCGAGCTTGCGCTCCACCTCGACGATGTTCGGCGCGACCAGCAGCAGCTGGCCCGGGTCGGCGGAGAAGACCTCGTACTGGCCGAGCACCCGGCCGGAGAGGTAGGCCAGCACGGTGCCGGCCTGCACCCCGGTCAGCCGGGACCCGATCGCCTCGGTCAGCGCGCCGGGCCGCTTGTCGCCGGAGAGCCGGCTGACCAACGGGGTGATCACCTCACGTAGCCCGGCGATGTTGGCGGCGGCCCAGTCCCGGCGGTCGACCACCCGCACCGGCGGGTGCGCCACCTGCGCCCGCAGCCCCGTGTAGTCGGCCACGTGCCCGGCTGCCTCGTCGGTCAGCCGCCGCAGGTCGCCGACCACGTCGGTGGCCTCGGTGTACGACACCCGGGGGCCCGACTTGCTCAACGCCCCCGCGGTGGCGGCGGCCAGATCCCAGTCCACGAACTGCGCCATGGACCCACCGTACCCGCGCCGCAACACCCTGGCCCGGGCTCGCGACGGCGCTCGCGGCGTCCGCCGTCGAGGGCACCGCCGCCGTCGAGGGCGCCCCGGGCCGGCGACGGTCAGCGGCAGCCGCAGCCGGCCAGCGCGGCGGCGATCCGGTCCAGCGCCGGTTGGGCGGTTTCCTTTCCGCCGGGCACCTGGTCGGTGAGCACCGCAAAGGTGAGCAGCCGGCCGTCGGCCGTGGTGACCAGGCCCGCAATGGCGTGCACGCCGGTCAGCGTGCCGGTCTTGGCCCGTACGGTGCCCGCCCCGGCACCCGTGCCGGGGGCGTTGCGGTAGCGGTCGTCCAGGGTGCCGGACCAGCCGCCCACCGGCAGGCCACCGAAGATGCCGGCCAGCTCCGGATGGTCGGGGCTGGCGGCCAGCCGGACCAGGTCGGTCAGCAGGGACGGGCTGATCCGGTTGCGGCGGGACAGCCCGCTGCCGTCGGAGAGGCTGATCTCGTCGGCGGGCAGGCCCAGCTCGGCCACCTCCGCGTCCATCGCGGCGGCGGCCCCGTCGAACGAGGCCGGCTGGTTGCGGGCCAACGCGACCTGCCGTGCCAGCGCCTCGGCCAACAGATTGTCACTCTCGCTGATCATGACGTCGACCAGCCGGATCAGCGGCGGCGACTGCACCACCCCCAGCTCCGTGCCGGGCGCCGGGGTCGTGCCACCGGCGGCGGCGGCCGGCGCCGTGCCGCGCTTGACGGCGGCGGCCGGTACGCCGAGCAGCCGCGCGAACGAGCGGCCGGCGGCCAGGTCGGGCTCGCTGACCCGCTCGGCGGCGCCCGGCCCGACGCTCGGGTCCCTGCGCGCCCCGTCGGCCATCAACGCGGTCACCGCTCCGCCAGACCCGCCGGTGGGGATGTCGTCGTCCCAACCCGGGCCGTAGACCGGACCGGAGTAGATCGAGCCGTCGACGATGACGCTGGTCGGGGCGGCGCCGCCGAGCGCGGTGCGCACCTGGGCGGCCAGGTCGTCGAGGCGCGCCGCACCCGGGTAGTAGCCCTTCTTGTCGACCGCGAGGGTGGGGTCGCCCCCACCGACGATCACCACCTCGCCGGGGTTGGCGCCGGCCACCGCCCGGGTGGGGATCCGGTACCCGGGGCCACGCGCGGCAAGCACGGTCACCGCCGTCGCCAGTTTGGTCACCGAGGCGGGCACCGTCCCGTCGTCCGCCCCCTTGGCGAACAGCGTGTTGCCGGAGGTCACGTCGGCCACCGAAACGTTCACCCGGTCACCCAGGTCGGCCGCCCCGACCAGCGGGTCCAGCGCGGCGCGTACCCCGTCGGCGCTGGGCAGGGGGGCGTTCGGGTCCGACCCGGCCAGCACGTCCGACGGGTCGGGTTCAGGGGTCGCGCCGGCGGCGGTCGGCGCGGGCCCCGCGTCGTCGCCCAGCCAGCCGGCGACCGGGCCGGGCTGGGTCACGCCGACCCCGACGCCGGCGAGCACCAGCAGCAGTACCACGGCGAGCACCATCGGCAGCCGTCGGCGCGGCGCGGCAGGCGTGGGAAGTGGTTCGGCGCCGGCGGGAGTGGGGGGCGACGCGGCGCCGCCGGGGGCGGGCAGCGCGGAGATCGGCGGATACAGCGGTGGGACGCCGGTCGGGATCGGGATGGTCGACTCGTCGCCGGCCGGCGGGCGCCCCGGGGCCGGGCTGGTCGGGATCGCAGCGCTCCCGCCGGGCGGGGCGCTCGTGGGCCGGTTGCCGTCGAAGGTCGGAAAGCGACCGGTGTTCGGGCCTACGGGAGCCGACCCCGCGGGTGGGCGCCACGGCAGTGGCGGAGGACGCTCGGGAACGTGCTCCGGCGCCGAAGGTGCCGGCTCTGCCGCCCGAGGGAGGTGGGCGTCGGGCACCGGGACCCTGCCGGTGGCACCACCGGAGCCGGATCGTCCGGTACCGCGCGCGGCGCCCCCGTCCGGGCGGTAGTGTGAATCTTCCCTCCCCACGACCCCCTCCTCCCCCAGCGAAAATCGGCTTGGGTGACACTACTTCGGTCCGAAGACTATGCGGCGGCCGGAGTCGGTGGGTGGGCATTCGCCTGTCCCGGGGGGCCGCCAGTGGTTTCCGTTAGCCAGCGTGGGCAGACGAGGGAGCGTGCAGATGGATTTCGACGTGACGGTTGAGATCCCCAAGGGTCACCGGAACAAGTACGAGGTGGACCACGCGACCGGCCGGATCCGGCTGGACCGCACCCTCTTCACGTCCACCCAGTACCCGGCGGACTACGGGTTCATTGAGGGCACGCTGGGCGAGGACGGCGACCCGCTGGACGCCCTGGTGCTGGTCCCCGAGCCGACCTTCCCGGGCTGCCTGATCCGCTGCCGCACCATCGGCATGTTCCGGATGACCGACGAAAAGGGCGGCGACGACAAGGTCCTCTGCGTGCCCTACGAGGACCCCCGCCAGGAGCACCTGCGCGACATCCACCACCTGGGCGAGTTCGACCGGCTGGAGATCCAGCACTTCTTCGAGGTGTACAAGGACCTGGAGCCGGGCAAGTCGGTGGAGGGCGCGACCTGGGTCGGCCGCACCGAGGCCGAGGCTGAGATCCACGCCTCCTACCAGCGGGCGCGGGACGCTGAGGCCCGCGGCGAATCCGCCCACTGACGATCGCTGACGTGCCGGGCCCGGGGGCCGCTCAACCGAGCAGCCCCCGGGCCCGGTCGTACAGGTCGAGCACCGCACAGGCGACCGGCACCACGGCGACCACCAGCGCCGTGTCGGTCAGGTCCGCGATCCGGCCCAGGTACGGCGAGACCGGCCGGCGGGCGTACCCGGTGCCGGCCGCGACGGCCACCAGGGCCAGCGCCGCCCCGCCGAGGACCAGCGCCAGCCGCCCGGCGTCGTCGGCCCGGCCGACCAGCACCGCGCCCAGCACGGCGTAGCCGGCCAGACCGGCGAGCACCGGCGACACCCGGTGCCGCAGCGCCACGAACAGCCGCGCCCGCAGCAGCAGCACGGCCGAGGTCACCGCCACAAGCTCCCGGCCGGCGGTCCCGCCGGCCACCCCGAGCACCGCCGCCGCGGCCACCGCCAGCAGAGCGTGCCCGAGCAGCATCCCGGTGAGCATCTCCTCGGTGCGGGTCACCGCCGCGTGCACCCGGCCCCGGTCCGGCAGGTCCCGGGCCCGCTCCGGCTCCGCAGCGGGGGTGGCGGCCGGCAGGGTGATCGGCGGCAACGGCAGCTTGCCCAGGCGGATGGCCAGCAGCGGGATCGCCCCCACGGCGAAGACCAACGTGCTGAGCAGCACCGCCGCCGTGCCGGCCGGGGTCAGCAGAAGCCCACCGAGCGCCGCCCCGGCCCCGACCAGCCCCACCGTGACGCCGGCCACGAAGACCCGCAGCCGGCTGGCCACCCCGAGCAGCCCGAGCAGCGCGACCAGCAGGAGCGCCACCGAACCGGCCAGCAGTTCGGGCGCGCCGACCCAGCGCACCGGCCCGAACACGCCGACCGGGTCGCCCGAGCCGACCGCGAGGGCGCCGGCCACGAACGCGTACGGCAGGGCGTAGCCGCCGAGCGTCGCCCCGGCGGCGCCGTCGCCGTTGGCCCGGGAGGCGACCGTGCCGGCCACCGTGAGCAGCACCGCCACCACCGCCGCCGCGATCCAGCCGCCCCGGGGCGCCGGACCGCCGGCGAGCAGCGCGAGCAGCCCGACGGCGAGCGGTACCGCGGCGCCGGCCAGACCGGCCACCCGGGTGGCGGTGGGCGACCAGGCGCCGCCGCGGCGGCGGGCGCCGTCGGCGATCGCCTCCACCACGTCGTCGTACTCCAACTCCGGCCAGTGGGCGCGGGCCGGCACCAGGTGCAGCACCTCACCGTCGCGGACCCCCTGTGGCAGCAGCGCCTGAGCGGTCGCCAGCAGCGCTCCGTCAGTCCGGCGCAGCACCCAGCCGCCGTGCCGTTCGCCGTCGTCGGCCAGCCCCTCACCGGCGTGCCGGAGCACGTCGGGCAGCAGCTCGGCCAGGGGCACCTGCTCCGGCAGGGCGACGTCCACCCGCCGTTGCGGAGTGCTGATGGTGACGCGTGCCAGCCCGGTTGTCATCGACTGATCTCCATATCGAGGGGGATCGGAGGCTGCGCGGACGACAGGACTTTACCTACCATGAGCCAGGCTCGGGTTACCCAGCGCTGTCAGGAGGCCGAGTGTCCACCGTCGTCATCAAGCGCCCGCCCCGCCGGCCGGCGCCGGAGATCCCTGCCGGTGAACTGCCGGTCGAGGCGCCACCGGAGATCCCCGCGGTGACCGGTGGGCGGTGGCAGCAGATACTCATGCTGCTGCCCATGCTCGGCGGCACGGTGGCAATGGCGATGATGTTCGGCCGGGGTGGCGGCGCCTACTCGTACGTGGTGGGCGGGATGTTCGGGCTCTCCTCGCTGGCGATGCTGGTGACCTCCTGGGGCAGCGCATCGGGCACGCCCAAGAAGTCCGAGATGATGGCCGCCCGCCGGGAGTACCTGCGCCACCTGGCCACGCTGCGCCGCCGGGTCCGGCAGACCGTCGGGCGGCAGCGAGCCGGGCTCTACTACCGACACCCGGACCCGGGTCGACTGTGGTCGACGGTGGACAGCCACCGGGTCTGGGAGCGGCGCCCCGCCGACCCGGACTTCGCGGTGGTCCGGGTCGCCGTCGGGCCGCAGACGCTGGCCACCCCGCTCGTCCCACCGGTCACCCGACCGCCGGAGGAGCTGGAGCCGATGACCGCCGGCGCGCTGCGCCGCTTCCTGGACACGTACTCCGTGGTGCCGGACCTGCCGGTGGCGCTGTCGCTGCGCAGCTTCGCCCGGGTGTACGTGCGGACCGCCGGCCGCACCGGCGGCGGCCCGCCCACCGGGGGTCCGCCCACCGGTGACCCGGCGGCACAGGCGCTGGTCCGGGCCGTGCTGACCCAGCTGGCCGTCTTCCACGCGCCCGACGAGCTACTGGTGGCGGTCTGCGCCGGGCCGGAACGCCGGGCCGTCTGGGAGTGGGTCAAGTGGCTCCCGCATGCCCACCATCCCGGCCACACCGACGCGCTCGGCCCGGTCCGGCTGGTCACCAGCTCCGCCGCCGAGCTGGAACGGCTGCTCGGAGACGTGCTGACCAGCCGGTCCCGGTTCAGCCCGGCCGGCCCGGCAACCGACGGCCCACACGTGGTGGTGGTCCTCGACGGCGGCGACCTGACCGGCGCCACCGACCTGACCGGCGACGGCGGCATCGACGCGGTCACCGTCCTGGACCTGGACACGCCGCCGCCGCGTCTGCTCGACCGGTACGCGCTGCTGCTGGAGCTGCGCGGCCGGCGGCTGCACTCCTGGTCGCTCGAGGGGCAGGCCGAGGTGGGCACCGCCGACCAGCTCGACCCCGCCGACGCCGAGGCGGTCGCCCGACGGCTGGCGCCACTGCGGCTGGCCGGCGCGGCGCGTGGCCCGGACGCCCCGCTCCAGGCCGAGCTGGGCCTGCCCGAGCTGCTCGGCCTCGGCGACCCGGAGAGCTTCACCGCCGAGCAGGGCTGGGCGCCGCGGTCGGCCCGGGACCGGTTGCGGGTGCCGATCGGGGTGGGCGCCGACGGCGGCGCCATCGAGCTGGACCTCAAGGAGTCCGCGCAGGACGGGATGGGCCCGCACGGCCTGCTCATCGGAGCAACCGGCTCCGGTAAGTCCGAGCTGCTGCGCACGCTGGTGCTGGGGTTGGCCGTCACGCACAGCTCCGAACAGCTCAACTTCGTGCTGGTCGACTTCAAGGGCGGCGCCACCTTCGCCTCGTTCGACCGGCTGCCGCACACCGCCGCCGTGATCACCAACCTGGCCGACGCGCTGCCCCTGGTCGACCGGATGGTGGACGCGATCAATGGCGAGCTGGTCCGCCGCCAGGAGCTGCTGCGGCGGGCCGGCAACTTCGCCAGCGTGCGCGACTACGAGCGGGCCCGCGCGGCCGGCAGCCCGCTGGCACCGCTGCCATCCCTGCTGCTGATCTGCGACGAGTTCTCCGAGCTGCTCTCCGCCAAACCCGACTTCATCGACCTGTTCGTGCAGATCGGCCGGCTGGGCCGGTCACTCGGCGTGCACCTGCTGCTCGCCAGCCAGCGCCTGGAGGAGGGGCGGCTACGGGGGCTCGACACCCACCTGTCGTACCGGATCGGGCTGCGGACCTTCTCCGCCCTGGAGTCCCGGACCGTACTCGGGGTGCCGGACGCGCACGAGCTGCCCCGCTCGCCGGGCCACGGCTACCTGCGCGCCGGCACGGACCCGCTGGCCCGGTTCAGGGCCGCGTACGTCTCCGGCGCGGTCCGTCGCCGGGCCACGCCGGCCGGTGGCACCGCCGGGAGCGGCGCCCGCCTGCTCACGTTCACCACCCACGTCGTGCCGGTGCCCGAGCCGGTCAGCCCGGCCGTGCCCGTCGTGGCCGAGGAGGAGAGCGGCCGGGAGACCCTGCTCGACCTGCTGGTCGACCGGCTCGTCGGGCAGGGCCCGCCCGCGCACCAGGTCTGGCTCCCGCCGCTCGGCCAGCCGCCGGCCCTGGACGACCTGCTCGGCCCGGTCGAGGTGGACCCGGCGCGCGGGCTCACCGTGGGCAACCCGGAGCTGCACGGCGCGCTCGGGGTGCCGGTGGCTATCGTGGACAAGCCGCTGGAGCAGCGCCGGGACCTGCTCTGGCTGACGCTGGACGGCGCCGCCGGGCACGTCGCGGTGGTCGGCGCGCCGCAGAGCGGCAAATCCACCGCGCTGCGCACGCTGATCTGCGCGCTGGCACTCACCCACACCCCCACCGAGGTGCAGGTCTACTGCCTCGACTTCGGCGGCGGAGGGCTGGCCGCGCTGCGCGACCTGCCGCACGTGGGCGGGGTTACCGGCCGCGCCGACCCGACGGCGGTGCGGCGCACCGTCGGCGAGATGACCACCCTGCTGGCCGACCGGGAGCGCCGCTTCGCCGAGCTGGGTGTGGAGTCGATGGTTGCGTACCGGCAGCGCCGGGCCGCGGCGGGGACAGCCGGCCAGCCGGGCGCCGACCCGTTCGGCGACGTGTTCCTGGTGATCGACGGCTGGAGCACGGTGCGTGGCGAGTACGACGACCTGGAGCCACTGGTCACCGAGCTGGCCACCCGGGGCCTGTCGTACGGGCTGCACGTGGTGGCCACGGCGCTGCGCTGGCTGGACTTCCGGCCGGTGATCCGGGACCTGTTCGGCTCCCGGCTGGAGCTGCGCCTCGGCGACCCGGCCGACTCGCTGGTGGCCCGGCGGGCGGCCGCGAACGTGCCGGAGCGGTCCGGTCGGGGGGTGACCGCGGAGGGTCTGCACTTCCTCACCGCGCTACCCCAGCTCGCCGCCGCGAGCGGGGACACCGCCGACCTGGTCAAGCGGGTCGCCGGCAGTTGGGCGGGCCCTCCGGCGCCCCGGGTGCGGCTGCTGCCGCCGGTGCTGCCGTACGCCGAGTTGGACCTCGCCGCGACGACCGGGTTGCGGCTGCCGATCGGCATCGCCGAGGCGGACCTGCGCCCGGTGCTGCTCGACTTCGCCACCGAGCCGCACTTCGTCGTCTTCGGGGACGCGGAGTGCGGCAAGTCGTCGTTCCTACACGCGCTGGCCACCTCGATCACCACTCGGTTCACCCCGGAGCAGGCCCGGGTGATCCTGGTCGACTACCGGCGCAGCCTGCTCGGCGCCATCGAGACACCGCACCTGATCGGCTACGGCACCGCTGCGGCGCACACCGCCGACCTGGTCGAGTCGGCCGCCGGCTACCTGGAGCGGCGGGCTCCGGGGCCGGAGGTCACCCCGCAGCAGCTGCGCGACCGGTCGTGGTGGTCCGGGCCGGAGCTGTTCGTGCTGGTGGACGACTACGACCTGGTGGCGACCGGGCCGGCGAACCCGTTGCGGGCCCTGGAGGAGCACCTGCCGCACGCCCGCGACGTCGGCCTGCACCTGGTGCTGGCCCGCCGCACCGGTGGCGCGGGCCGGGCCCAGTACGAGCCGATCGTGCAGCGACTGCGGGAGCTGTCCACGGCCGGCCTGGTGATGGCGGGCAGCCCGGAGGAGGGCGCGCTTGTCGGACCGGTCCGGCCCGGGCCGCTGCCACCGGGCCGTGGCCGGTTGGTCACCCGGCGGGAGGGCGTACGCCTCGTCCAGCTCGCTCAGCTGCCACCGCCGTGACCTGTCTCCCCGGTTCCTCCCGTGACAGGTGGGGAAACCGGTAATCTCCGATCGTCATGGTTCCGTCGGGATGAATGGCTGAGGATGTGACTGGGGTTCGGCACAGCTGTCCGGCAGCGGCCCGACGGGCAACCGGCCGGACGCTGCTCGGTGTGGTGGCGGCGCTCGCCGTCGTGGCCCCGGCCGCCGCGCCCGTCGCCGCGCCCGCCACCGGCGGACAGCTCGCCGGAGCGCCGGTGGCGTTCGCCCCCGGTGACAGCGTGAGCCGCACCGACCAGGTCCGCGACGAGCAGTGGCAGCTCGACGAGCTGCGCGCCGAGACGGCCTGGCGCAGCTCGACCGGGCGGGGTGTGACCGTCGCGGTGGTCGACTCCGGAGTGGACGCCAGCCATCCCGACCTGGCCGGCCAGGTGCTGCAGGGCGTCGATCTGGTCGGCCCGGACGGGGGCGCCGGCCCGGATCCGGTGGGGCACGGCACCACTGTCGCGGGCCTGATCGCCGGTCGGAAGGATGACAAGCGGGGCGTGGTCGGCCTGGCGCCGGACGCCCGGATCCTGCCGGTGCGCGTGCTCGACGACGAGAACCGCTACGACGACGCGCTGATCGTCGCCCAGGGGGTGCGTTGGGCGGTCGACCACGGCGCCCGCGTGATCAACCTGTCGCTGGGCGGCAGCGGCGACAGCCCCGCCCTGGCCGCGGCGCTGGACTACGCGTTCGCCCGGGACGTGGTGGTCATCGCCTGCACCGGCAACCTGGCCACCTCCAGCAACTCCAAGGTCTGGTATCCGGCCCGCGAGCCGGGCGTGATCGCGGTCGCCGGTCTGGAGCGCAACAGCGACAATCTGTGGTCCGGCTCGATCACCGGGCGGGCGACGGTGCTGACCGCACCCGCCACCGGGCTGGTCGGCGCCAAATCCCCGGACGGGTACTGGCGGGTGCAGGGCACCAGCTTCGCCGCGCCGCTGGTGACCGCCACCGCCGCGCTGGTGCGGTCCCGCTACCCGCTGATGCCCGCCGGCGAGGTGGTCAACCGGCTGCTGGCCACCGCGCGCGACCTCGGCCCGACCGGGCGGGACGACCGCTTCGGGTACGGGGCGGTGGACCCGGTGGCCGCGCTGACCGCAGAGGTCCCGCCGGTGACCGCCAACCCGTTGGACGACCTGACGTCGCCGGGCGTGGTCGGCTTCGGCCCGGCCCCCGGTTCCGCCGACAACGACCCGGTGACCGGCGCCGGCAGCGACCCGCTCGGTCTCACCGCACCCCGGCAGCAGACCCGGTGGACGGCCCGGGCGGCGGGCGCGCAGGCCGATTCGGCGCCGGAGCAGCTGTGGACCGGGGCCGCGCTCCTCGTCGCCCTGATCACCGGCGCGGCGTTGATGGTGCGGCGGTTCCGCCAGCGGACCCGCTGATCACTGCCGGAGCCGTAGGGCTGAGCGCACCGCCGGTGGGGTAGAACGTCCCCATGACCATGCCCGGCCCGCGCACCCTGGTCCGCGCCGACCACGCGTCCTGGCGGCGCCGCCGCCTCGACCCGGACCGTTCGCTGGGCCTGCGGCTGACCCTGGCCGCGACGGCGGCGTTCCTGGTCCTGGTGCCGTTCACGCTGCTCGCCCTGCTGGTGCTCGGGGGCTGGGCGCCGCTGCACCGGCTGGACGCGACGGTCACCGACGCGCTGCACGGCTACGCGCTCGATCACCCGGTCTGGGTCGCGCTGATGCGCATCTGGACCGAGGTGTTCGCACCGATGCCGCTGCGGGCCGCCGCCCTGCTCGTGGTGATCTGGCTGCTGCGCCGGGGAGCCCGCCGGCTGGCCCTGTGGGTGACCACCACCATGGTGGTGGGCGGATCGATCGGCCCGCTGCTCAAACTGCTCGTCGGCCGGGACCGGCCGGACCTGCTCGACCCGGTTGCCCGGGCAGCCGGCTACGCGTTCCCCTCCGGGCACGCGCTGAACGCCATCCTGACAGCCGGGGTGCTGCTGCTGGTGTTCCTGCCGTACGCCGGGCGGGGGCGATGGCGGGTCGCGCTCTGGGTCGCCGCAGTGCTGGTCGCCGTGCTGACCGGCCTGAGCCGGGTGGCGCTCGGCGTGCACTGGGCCAGTGACGTGCTGGGCGGCTGGCTGCTGGGTGCGGCGGTGATCGCGGCGACCACGGCAGCGTTCACCAGCTGGCGGGCGCACACCGGCCTGCGGCCGGTCCAGCCCACTCGCGGAGGCGTCGCGCCGGAGGTCGAGCGGCACCCGGGAGCGACCTGAGGCGTGCCGACGTCGGCCATGCGGGACCGGGGGTGCGGTGGGGCGGGCGAAGCTGCCCACGGCGGGCCGGCCCGCCGAGCCGGCCCGGAGCTGACCCGGGCGGCGATCAGGTGCACTCTCCGGTGCCGACACGCCGGTTGCGTTCCGCGCCGGCCAGGGCCACCGGGCGCGCCTCCGCGGCGGTCACCGCGAAGCCGGTGTTCGGGTCGTCGGCCGCCGCCGCGAAGATGACGCCGAGCACCAGGCCGTTGGCGGAAACCAGCGGACCGCCGGAGTTGCCGCTACGGACCAACGCCCGGATCGTGTAGATCTCCCGGGTGACGTCCCCGGAGGCGTAGATGTCCGGCCCGGTGATCCGGTCGACGTCGCGCACCCGCGCCGACTGGGCGTTGTACGGGCCGTCGAGCGGAAAGCCGAGCACGATGGCGTCCGTACCGCTGCCCGCGTCGCCGGCCGCGAACCGCAGCGACGGGCCGGGCAGCCCGGGTACGAGCAGCACGGCCAGGTCCCGGTCCGGGTCGTAGACCACCACCTCGCCGTCGTACCGGTCGCCGCCCAGCTCCACCGCCACCGAGCGGGTGCCGGCCACCACGTGCGCGTTGGTCATCACCCGGTCGTCGGCGTACACGAAACCGGATCCCTCGATCCGGCGCGAGCAGCCGGGCGCGGACCCGAGCACCTTGACCACCGACCGCTGACCGTTGACCACCACCTGGGAGCCGGCCAGCGCCGGGTCGGGAGGTTCGACCTGCCGGGCCCGGGTCGGTGCGAGGTCACCGAAGACGTCCGGGAAACCATCGGTGTCGACGGTGTCCCGCAACGCGGTGGAGAGCTCGTGGGCCTGCTCCGGCAGGACCTGGTTCACCACGGTGATCAGCGCGCTGTTGCGCACCGAGGCGGCGAGCCAGGGCACCGAGGACGAGCCGAGCGGCACGGCGACCAGCCAGGCGAGCAGGAGCACCGCGAACAGCGAGACGAACGCGCCGCCGACGTCGTCGACCTGCTTGCCGACGTCACTGGTGATCGTCTTGCGCACGTGCGAGCCGAGCCAGCCGGCGAGCGCCTGCCCGACCACGGCCAGCCCGAAGACGGCCACCAGCGAGATCAGCACCCGGATGCCGGGGTCCACGAACTGCCGCGCGAACAGCGGCCCGAGCTGAAGGCCCAGCAGCAGCCCCAGGAAGAAGCCGGAGAGCGACAGGATTCCGATGACGAAGCCCTGGCGGTATCCGCTGATCGCGAACACGAGCATGAGCAGCAGCAGTACGAGATCCACGACGGACACGGGTCCAGCGTACGGGCAGGGCGCCCAGCAGATGACCATCGCTTGCGGAAGGTGACCGCCGGGTCAGTGCAGGGCGGTCTCGTCGGCGTCGTCGGTGCCGGCCGAGGGCGCCGGCGTCGCCCCGGTCGGCGGCAGCTCGACCACCCGGCCACGCGGCCACGGGCGGGCCCAGCCGCCCATCTCCAGCAGGGTGGCCAGCACCCCGGCGGTGAAGCCCCAGACCAGCATGCCGCGCGCCGAGAACGCCGGCCCGATCCAGCCGCTGGGGTGACGGACGCCCAGCCGGTTGGCCGGGTCGACCAGCTCGCTGACCGGCAGCCGGGCCACGTGCGCCACCTCGGCGGGCTCCCGGGGGTGCACCGGGTGCGGGTCGTGCCACCAGGCCAGCACCGGGGTGACCACGAAGTCGCTGACCGGGATCCACAGCTTCGGCAGCTCGGCCAGCACGGTCACGCTCGCCGGGTCGAGGCCGACCTCCTCATTCGCCTCGCGCAGCGCGGTGGCGCGGACGTCGCTGTCCTCGGGGTCGGCCGCGCCGCCGGGGAAGGCCGGCTGACCGGCGTGGTTGCGCAGGGTGGCGGCGCGTTGCAGGACGAGCACGTCGGGGCCGGCGCCGGGCTGCTCGCCGAGCAGCACCAGCACGGCGCTCTCCCGGCCGCCCTCGGCCGGGGTGGTCAGCCGGGTGAAGTCCTCGGCGCGGGCGGTGCCGAGCCGGGCCAGCAACGGGTCGATCCACACCGGCGGGCGGCGGGTCACGCGGGCACCGCCAGACCGAGGTGCTGACGGACCAGTTCGGCGAGTCGGGCGTCGTCGAGCGCCCCGGTGGCGTCGATGTGCCGGATCCGGCCCTGGCCGTCGACGAAGAGGGTCAGCGGGATGGCGTTGCGGTTCAGCGCCCGTTGCAGCGCCTCACCCTGGTCCACCAGGATCGGGAACCGGACGCCGAAGTCCTCGCCGATGGACCGGGCGCCGTTGCGGCTGTCCCGGCTGTTCACCCCGACCACCTGGAGCCGGCCGGCGGCCCGCTCGCTGAGCCGCTGGAAGGCGGGCAGCTCCTTGCGGCACGGCGGGCACCAGGACGCCCACACGTTGATCACCGCCGGCCCGGCCACATCCCGCAACGTGACCGGGGCGCCGCCGGTGAAGCAGGTCAGGGTCAGCTCCGGCAGCGTCTCCCCGCCCGTGGCGGGTGCCGGCGTGCCCGCGCCGGCCGTGGGTGCCGTGCTCAGCGCGGCGCAGTCCCGGAACGGCGACGGACGCTCGGCGGCGGTCGCCCGGGGTGCGGGGGCGTCGTCCGCGGCCGCGGTGCACCCGGCGACGACGAGCAGCAGCAGCGGCAGGACCAGCAGGGCGAGGCGCCGGTTCACGGCACCTCCGCGGCGACCGCCTGGGCGGGCACCAACTCCGGGTCGACGCCGGCGGCCGCCGCGAGGTCGCGCGCCCGGGGCCCCTTGAGCAGCTTGGCGGCGGCGGCCGGCTCGGTCGGCCCGGTGCCGTACGAGGGGCAGAGCTTGGCCAGCGTGCACGCGCCGCAGGCTGGCTTGCGGGCATGGCAGACCCGCCGCCCGTGGAAGATGATCCGGTGCGACAGCATCGTCCAGTCGCGCTTGTCGTACAGCGCGCCGACCGCGTGCTCGATCTTGACCGGGTCGGTCTCGGCGGTCAGCCGCCACCGGTGGACCAGCCGTTGGAAGTGCGTGTCGACGGTGATGCCCGGAACGTCGAAGGCGTTGCCCAGGATGACGTTGGCCGTCTTGCGGCCGATCCCGGGCAGCGTCACCAGGTCGACGAGCCGGCCGGGAACCTGGCCGTCGTACCGGTCGAGGAGGGCCTGACCGAGCTTGAGCAGCGAGTCGGTCTTGTTGCGGTAGAAGCCGGTGGGCCGGATCAGCTCCTCCATCTCGCCCCGGTCCGCGCCGGCGTACGCCGCGGCCGTCGGGTAACGGGCGAAGAGCTTCGGCGTGACCTCGTTGACCTTCTTGTCCGTGCACTGCGCGGAGAGGATGGTGGCGACGGCCAGCTCAAGCGGGGTGGAATGATCCAGCTCACAGTGCGCGTCGGGGTGCGTCTCGGCCAGCGCCCGGCCGATCTTGCGGGCACGGCGTTTGCGCCCGAGGTCGGTCTCGCTGGCACCGGGAGGGCTACTGGTCACGACGGCCAGCCTACGTCGCGCACCGGACGTTCCCGCCGGGTCAACCGCCGGTCGGCGGGGAGATCTTGCCCTGCCCGTCGAACCGGGCGCCGCCCTTCGGGAAGTCGCTGCGGCTCAGCTCGGTGACCAGGCCCAGGCCCCGGTCGTCCGGGTCCATCGTCGGCTTGCCGGCGGAGTTCATGTACGTCGAGGTGAACGTGCCGCCAGACCAGCTGCCGTCCGGTTTGAGCGACACCTTCAGCACCCCGCCCCAGCCGAGCCGGCCGTCGTTGCTCAGCGAGTTGCCTCCACCGGCGAAGTTGCCCAGGCTGTACGCGATCAGCCGGCCCTTGTAGAACTCCATGCCGCGCAGCACGTGCGGCCCGTGCCCGACGATCAGGTCGGCGCCAGCGTCGATCATGGCGTGCGAGAACTTGACCGGATCGCCCCGGTTCTCGCCGAGGAACATCTCGGTGCCCGGCTTGACCCGGGTCTGCCCGGCGCCCTCGCCGCCCATGTGCACCTGCACCACGACCACGTCGGCCATGGTGGCGGCCTTGGCGACCACCGCCTTCGCCTTGCTGATGTCGACCAGGCTGTTCGACCAGACGTACGACGAGAAGCCGGCCACAGCGACCTTGACGCCCTTGACGTCGACCACGGTGATCTGGTCCGGAGCCCCGGTGTGCGCCAGGTCGTACTTCTCCAGCGCATCCTGGGTGTTCTGGTAACCCTTCGGGCCGTAGTCGTAGCCGTGGTTGTTGGCCTGGTTGAGCAGGTCGAAGCCGGCGTCCCGCAGGTGCGCGGCGTACTCGGGCGGGGCCCGGAACTGGAAGCATCGGGTCGAGTTTGCCCCGCACTTCCCGGTGCCGGTGTCCACCGTCAGCGGCTCCTCCAGGTTGCCCATCACCAGGTCGGCCTTGAGCGCCTCGGTGACCGAGGTGAAGAAGCCCTTCCCGCCGGCGGCGGGCAGCCGGTTCGGTGCGTTGCCCATGATGATGTCGCCGGTGGCGGAGAGCGAGATCGCGCCGCCCCCGCCGGAGGCCGACGTGCCGCCGCTGGCCTTCGGGCCGGCCGTCGCCACCGGCGCGCCGGTGCCACCGCCTCCGGCACCAGGCTGCCAGACGGGCCCCTCCCCGGAGTCGGCACAGCCGGCGAGGAACAGGGCGGCCAGCAGCGCCGCGAGGCCGAGGGCGACGCGGCGACGCGGGCGGGGCGTGAGGGGCTCGGGAGCGTACATCGTTCGCGACCCTACCGGTCGTTAAACGCGCCGACGAGGGCCGATCGGTCGGAAGTTCAGCCGGTCAGCTGGTCTGACCAGGGCACGACCGGTCGGTCGCCGCCGGCGAACACCGCGGCGTGCACCGCTCGGGCAAGTGGGGCGCCCCAGGCGGAGCGCGGCCCGCCGTACGCGGCCTCCGGCCCGTCCACCGGGCAGAGCACGGTGACCGAGTCGGTCGGCGTGCCGGTTCCGGGCAGCCCCAGCTCGGTGATCGCCTGGGTCTTCGCCTCGGTCGCGGTGGCCACCGCGTTGACCAGAGCCGAGTCGGCGAGCCGGGCCGGCACGTACACCACGATGTTGACCGTGCCGACCCGTTGGGTGAGCGCGGCCGGGGCCGGCGCGGCGGCCGGCACCGGGATGCCGAGCCCGACCGTCGCCCAGGCCCGAACGCCGGTGTCGGTCCGGGCCACCACCTCGGTCACATCGACACCGGTCAGCAGGCCCACCCCGGGCCCGTCGAGGGTCAGGTCGGTGGCGAGCACGGCCAGGTGCGCGGCCGGGTCGTCCCGGTCGTACGACATGGGCACGGTGGCGTTGAGCACCCAGCGCCGGACGCCGATACCACCCCCCAGCGGGCCGCTGCTGACGGCCCGCAGCGGCCCGTCCGCGCGCCAGACGAGCAGCGGGATGTCCCGCCCATCCTCGGTGCGGCTGGTCAGTGTCGGCTCGCTCAGCACGTCGGGCAGGTTACGCCCACCGATCAAGATTCCAGGGGCGACCTCTGATTCGTGCTCACGTGCGCCTAGACTTGGCGGCGCGCGAGGGGATCAGCGGACGGCGGACCCGGCCGACGGACGGCACGCGCAACCGGAGGTGCGCGATGGACGAGGTACTGGCCCGCAGCGGGATCTTCCAGGGTGTAGACCCGGAGGCTGCCGAGGCGCTCGCCAAGGAGATGGAGACGATCGAGGTCCGCAAGGGCGAGATCGTCTTCAATGAGGGCGAGCCCGGTGACAGCCTCTATATCCTGCTGTCTGGAAAGATCAAGGTTGGGCGCCGCGCGGCGGACGGCCGGCAGAACCTGATCGCGGTGATGGGCCCGTCGGACATGGTCGGTGAGCTGTCGCTCTTCGACCCGGGTCCGCGTACGGCGACCGCCACCGCGGTGACCGACACCCGGCTGGTGCGACTGCGCAAGCAGGCGCTGCGACCGTGGCTGAACAACCGCCCCGAGATCGCCGAGCAGCTGCTCCGGGTGCTCGCCCGGCGGCTGCGCCGGACCAACGACTCGCTCGCCGACCTGATCTTCACGGACGTGCCGGGCCGGGTCGCCAAGAATCTGCTCCAGATGGCCGGCCGGTTCGGCACGCGCGACGGCGGCGTGCTGCGGGTGACCCACGACCTCACCCAGGAGGAGATCGCCCAGCTCGTCGGCGCCTCCCGGGAGACGGTCAACAAGGCGCTGGCCGACTTCGCCTCGCGCGGCTGGCTGCGGCTGGACGGCAAGAGCATCATCATCCTGGACCCGGAGCGCCTGGCCCGCCGCGCCCGCGTCTGAGCAGCACGTCCGTCCCCGCCCGCCGTCGATGACGGTGGGCGGGGACGTCTCGTTGCGGCCTGGTGCTCACCGCTTCCTCCTCTGCCCGGCGCAGAATCGCTGGACGGGGTGCCGGTGCCCGGCGAGGGTGGAGCGATGCTGAACCGAGTTGCCGTCCTGTCCGACATCCACGGGGTACTGCCCGCACTGGAGGCGGTACTGGCCGAGCCGGACGTCGCCGCCGCCGACCTGATCGTGCTCACCGGCGACATCGCCGCCGGCCCGCAACCGGTCGAGGTGCTCGACCTGCTCGCCGGCCTCGGTGACCGGATCTGCTGGGTCGGGGGCAACGCCGACCGCGAGCTGGTCGAGGCCCGCGCCGGCCGGCCCGCCTCGATCGAGGTGTCGAACTGGGCCGCCGACCAGTTGCGCGAGGACCAGGTGGCCCGACTCGCCGCGCTGCCGGCGACGGTGACCCTGGAGATCGACGGCCTCGGCCCGACGCTGTTCTGCCATGCGACGCCCCGCGACGACGAGGAGATCGTGCTCGTCGACTCCCGGATGGCACGCTGGTCGGAGGTGTTCGCCGGCCTCCCGCCGGAGGTCGGAACGGTGGTCTGCGGCCACACCCACATGCCCTTCACCCGCCTGGTCGACCGCCGCCTGGTGGTCAACGCGGGCAGCATCGGCATGCCGTACGGCGGGGCGGGCGCGTGGTGGGTGCTGCTCGGGCCGGGGGTGCAGCTGCGCCGCACCGCATTCGACGTGGACGCGGCCTGCGCCCGGGTGGCAGCGGAGTCGACCTTTCCCGACGCCGCCGCCTGGGCCGACGAGTACCTGCGCTCGCAGCACAGCGACGCCGACGCGCTGGCCGTCTTCGGCCCCCGCGACGGCCGCTGACGCAGCAGCTGGGGGCATGGGTCAGGGTCCCTTTGGAGCTGAATCGTTTGCGACATCAGCCAACGACATCAACGGACGACATCAGCGGGCGACATCAGCGGGCGACATCAGCGGGCGAGATCGACGGATGACTCGTTTGTGACATCAGCTCCACAGCGAGCCAGCACACCGCAACCAACCCCGAGCCGGGCCGCCGCCGTGCCACCGCGTGCCCACAAGAGGGACGCGAGGCCCAGAAAAAGTCAGTCTTGACTGTTTGTTTCGTAGGCCGCAGGCTATGCCCGTGTCCACCGCATCGACCCGTGTCCCTCAGCAGGAGCGCAGTCGGGCCACCCAGGCCCGGCTGCTGGAGGCGACCGTCGACTGCCTGGTCGAGCACGGCTGGTCCGGGACCACCACGACCGTCGTCGCGACCCGGGCCGGCGTCTCGCGGGGCGCCCAGCTGCACCACTACCCCACCAAGGCCGCGCTGGTCACGGCCGCCGTCGCCCACCTGGCCGAACGCCGAGCCGACGAACTGCGCACCGAGGCGGAGGCGTTGCCGGCCGGGCCGCAGCGGCTCGACCGGGTGATCGACCTGCTCGGCGTGGCCTTCACCGGGCCGCTCTTCGTGGCCGCGCTCGAACTCTGGGTCGCCGCCCGCACCGACCGGGAGCTTCGGGACGCCCTGGTCCCTCTGGAGGCGACGGTCGGCCGGGAGATGCACCGGCTCACCGTCGCCCTGCTCGGCGTCGACGAACGCCGCCCCGGCGTCCGGGAGGCGGTGCAGGCCACCCTCGACCTGCTTCGTGGGCTGGGCGTGGCGAACCTGCTCAACGACGACTCCGCCCGGCGTACCGCCCTGCTGACCACCTGGAAGCGCCAGCTCGCCACTCTGCTCACGCCCTGACCGCCGGCCGCACCGGCCCGCACCGACCGGAGGCACCATGGTCGACCTCACCGACCTGCTCACGGACCTGGCCGACGAGTCCGCCGAGCTGGACGCCCTGGTGGCTCCGCTACCGGCCGACGACTGGACTCGGCCGACCCCCGCGCCGGGCTGGAGCATCGGGCACCAGGTCGCCCACCTCGCCTGGACCGACCACGTGGCGCTACTGGCCGCCACCGACGCCGCGGCCTTCTTCGCGACGGTGAGCGCCGCGCCCGAGCCGGCCCGACTGGTCGACCACGGCGCCGAGCAGTTCCTCGCCCCGCCGGCGGAGCTGCTGACCCGCTGGCGCGCCGGCCGGACGGCGCTCGCCGCCGCGCTGGCCGCCGTCCCGACCGGCGAGAAGCTGCCCTGGTACGGCACCCGAATGTCGGCCACCTCAATGGCGACCGCCCGAATCATGGAAACCTGGGCACACGGCGAGGACGTGGCCGACGCGCTCGGCGTCGCCCGCCCCGCCAGCGACCGGCTCCGGCACGTGGCGCACCTCGGCGTTCGTACTCTCGGGCACGGCTTCGCCGCGCACGGCCGACCGGCGCCGACGGCGCCGGTCCGGGTCGAGCTGACCGGACCCGGCGGCGACACCTGGAGCTGGGGTCCAGCGGACGCCGCCGACCGGCTGACCGGCCCGGCCCGGGACTTCTGCCTGCTGGTCACCCAGCGTCGGCACCGCGCGGACCTCGCCCTGCTGGCCACCGGGCCGGTCGGCGACGAATGGCTCGACGTGGCGCAGGCCTTCGCCGGTCCGCCGGGCGCCGGGCGGGAGCCGTCCGCCACGCCGGCCGGTGGGCACGGAGTACGGGCATGATCCGCATCGGCAACGCCTCCGGCTTCTACGGTGACCGGTTCACCGCCTGGCGGGAGATGCTCGACGGCGGCGAGCTGGACGTGCTGACCGGCGACTATCTGGCCGAGCTGACCATGCTGATCCTCGGCCGGGACCGGCTGCGCGACCCCGATCTGGGCTACGCGAAAACCTTCCTGCGCCAGCTGGAGACCTGCCTCGGCACCGCCCTCGAGCGGGGTACGCGGATCGTGACGAACGCCGGTGGGCTCAACCCGGCCGGCCTGGCCGCCGCCATCAACCGGCTCGCCGATCGGCTGGACCTGCCGGTGAAGGTCGGGTACGTCGGGGGCGACGCGATCCAGCGGCCCGACGCGCTGACGGCGAACGCCTACCTGGGCGCGTTCGGGATCGCCGCCTGCCTCGACGGCGGGGCGGACGTGGTGGTCACCGGACGGGTCACCGACGCGTCGCTGGTGGTCGGCCCGGCCATCGCCCGCTACGGGTGGGGCCGCGACGACCTGGACGAGCTGGCCGGGGCGACCGCAGCGGGGCACCTCCTCGAGTGCGGCGCGCAGGTCACCGGGGGCAACTTCAGCTTCTTCACCGAACTGCCCGACGGCGGGCACCGGCCCGGCTTCCCGATCGCCGAGGTGCACCCGGACGGTTCCACGGTGCTCACCAAGCATCCGGGCACCGGCGGTGCGGTCACCGTGGAGACGGTCACCGCCCAGCTGCTCTACGAGGTCGGTGGGCCCGCGTACCTGGGGCCGGACGTGGTGACCCGCCTGGACAGCGTGACGCTGCGCCCGGACGGGCCGGACCGGGTCCGGGTCTCCGGCGTCCGGGGCACGCCTCCGCCGGCCACCCTGAAGGTGGGCGTCAACAACCTCGGTGGCTTCCGCAACTCGATGACGTTCGTGCTCTGCGGGCTGGACATCGAGGCGAAGGCGGCCCTGGTCCAGGGGCAGGTCGAGGAGGCGGTGGGCAAGGACGGGCTGGAGTTCGTGCTGGCCCGGACCGACCATCCGGACGCCACCGACACCGAGGCGGCCAGCGCCCTGCTCCACGTCCACCTGCGCGACAGCGACCGGACGCGGGCCGGCCGGGCGTTCTCGGCCGCCGCGGTGGAGCTGGCGCTCGCCTCGTACCCGGGCTGCACCCTGACCACGCTGCCGGGCGACGCGACACCGTACGGCGTCTTCACCGCCGAGACGGTGCCGCAGGACGCGGTGGAGCACGTGGCCGTACTGCCCTCCGGCGAGCGGGTGCCGATCGCGCCACCACCGACCACGTGTTTGCAGGGGCCCCCTGTACAACAAAATCCGATAACAAGGGGCCCTTCCTTACCTCGAACGCGGCGGGGGGCGCTCGGTGAACTGGTCGGCGCGCGCTCCGGGGACAAGGGCGGGGACGCCAACCTCGGTGTCTGGGCGCGCTCCGACGCCGGGCATGCCTGGCTGCGGCACTGGTTGACGGTTGAACGGCTGGCCGAGCTGCTGCCGGAGACCGCACCGCTGACGGTGCAGCGGTACGAGCTGCCGAACCTGCGCGCGGTCAACTTCGTGATCGGGGGCCTGCTCGGGGCCGGGGTGGCCGCGTCCACCCGGTTCGACCCGCAGGCCAAGGCGCTCGGCGAGCTGCTGCGCTCGCGGATCGTCGACCTGCCGGTCGACGTGCCGAGCGGTCCGGCAACATCGGGCGGGGAGGCGGCGTGAGCATCGTGGACACCCCGGAGCGGCGGCAACTGCGCGAGCTGACCCGGGCCTTCGTGACCCGGGAGGTGCTGCCACACCTGGACGAGTGGGAACGGGCCGGCGAGGTGCCCCGGGCGCTGCACGCCACCGCCGCGAAGCTCGGTCTGCTCGGCATCGGCTTCCCCGAGTCGGTCGGCGGGAGCGGCGGCGACCTGCTCGACTCGATCCTCGTGACCGAGGAGCTGATCCGCTCCGGCGGTTCGTCCGGCCTGGTCGCGGCTCTGTTCACGCACGGCATCGCGTTGCCGCACATGGTCGCGGCATCCGGTGCGCGCACCGGTGGCTCGCTGGGCGGCCGGTTCGGCGGCGCGTCGACGGCCGGTGACGACGACCTGATCGAGCGGTACGTCCGGCCCACGCTGGCCGGAACGATGATCGGGGCGCTGGCGATCACCGAGCCGGATGGCGGTTCGGACGTTGCCGGCATCCGTACCGCCGCACGCCGGGACGGCGACCACTACGTGGTGAACGGGTCGAAGACCTACATCACCAGCGGGCACCGGGCCGACTTCGTGACCACCGCGGTCTGCACCGACTTCCCGGGCAGCGGAGAGCTCAGCCTGCTGGTCATCGACAAGGGCAGTCCCGGGTTCACCGTGGGTCGCCGGCTGGAGAAGCTGGGCTGGCACTGCTCGGACACGGCCGAGCTCTCCTTCGTCGACGTACGGGTGCCGGTGGCCAACCGGATCGGCGCGGAGAACACCGGCTTCCTGGCGATCATGCAGCACTTCGCCGCGGAGCGGCTCTCGCTGGCCACGCAGGCGTACGCCACGGCGCAGCGCTGCGTCGAGCTGGCGGTGCGCTGGTGCCGGGACCGGGAGACCTTCGGCCGCCCGCTGGCCAGCCGGCAGCTGGTCCGGCACCGGCTGGCCGAGATGCACACGCGTGCGGAGGCGGCCCGGTCGTACGTGCACGAGGTGGCCGGTCGGGTGGCGGCCGGCGAGCCGGTCGTGACCGAGGTGGCGATGGCCAAGAACGTCGCGGTGGCCGCCTGCGACCACGTCGTCGACCAGGCGTTGCAGCTGCACGGCGGCTTCGGCTACCTGCGCGACGCCGAGGTGGAGCGGCACTACCGGGACGCCCGGATTCTCGGCATCGGCGGCGGCACCACCGAGATCATGAACGAGATCATCGTGAAAGGCATGGGTCTATGACCACCCTGGACAGCGCGATCGACCCGTCCGCACCCGGGTACGCCGCGAACCGGGCGGCGCTGCTGGACCGGCTGGCCGAGCTGGACGCCGCACTGGACCAGGCGCGGGCCGGCGGCGGAGAGAAGTACATGACCCGGCACCACGCCCGCGGCAAGCTGCTGCCCCGGGAACGGATCGAGCTGCTGGTGGACGCCGACAGCCCCTTCCTGGAGCTGTCGCCGGTCGCCGCCTACGGCACGGACTTCCCGGTCGGGGCCAGCGTGGTCACCGGCATCGGCGTGGTCGAGGGCGTGGAGTGCCTGATCGTCGCCAACGACCCGACGGTCCGCGGCGGTGCGGTCAACCCGTGGTCGCTGGCGAAGACCCGGCGGGCCGGGGAGATCGCGCTGGCCAACCGGCTGCCGATGGTCAATCTGGTCGAGTCGGCCGGTGCGGACCTGCCCACCCAGGCGGAGATCTTCATTCCGGGCGGCCGGGTGTTCCGTGACCTGACCCGGCTCTCGGCGGCGGGCATTCCCACGGTCAGCGTGGTCTTCGGCAACGCCACGGCCGGTGGCGCGTACGTGCCGGGGATGTCCGACCACGTGATCATGACCCGGGACCGGTCGCAGGTCTACCTGGCCGGGCCGCCGCTGGTGAAGATGGCCACCGGCGAGGTCACCGACGACGAGTCGCTGGGTGGCGCGGCGATGCACGCGGGCACGTCCGGGCTCGCCGACTACCTGGCTGAGGACGAGCGGGACGGCATCCGACTGGCCCGGCAGTGCGTCCGGCGGCTGAACTGGCGCAAGCAGGGCCCGCCGCCGCGCACCGCCGTCCCACAGCCACCGAAGTACGACCCGGAGGAGCTGCTCGGCATCGCCAGCGCCGACCTCAAGGTGCCGTTCGACCCACGCGAGGTGCTGGCGCGGATCCTGGACGGCAGTGACTTCGACGAGTTCAAGCCGGCGTACGGTGGCGCGCTGGTCACCGGCTGGGGGGAGCTGCACGGGTACCCGGTGGGCGTGCTGGCCAACGCACGGGGTGTGCTGTTCAGCGAGGAGGCGCAGAAGGCGGCCCAGTTCATCCAGCTCGCCAACGCCGTCGACACCCCGCTGGTCTTTCTCCAGAACACCACCGGCTACATGGTCGGCACCGAGTACGAGCAGCGCGGCATCATCAAGCACGGCGCGTTGATGATCAACGCGGTGTCCAACTCGACGGTGCCGCACCTGACGGTGAACCTGGGTGCCTCCTACGGGGCCGGCAACTACGGCATGTGCGGGCGGGCGTACGAGCCGAGGTTCCTGTTCACCTGGCCGAACGCCAGGTCGGCGGTGATGGGCCCCGCGCAGCTCGCCGGCGTGTTGTCCATCGTGGCGCGGCAGGCCGCCGCCGCCCGCGGGCGCGACTACGACGAGGAGTCCGACGCGGCGATGCGGATGATGGTCGAGCAGCAGATCGAGTCGCAGTCCGGGGCGCTGTTCCTCTCCGGCCGGCTCTACGACGACGGGGTGATCGACCCCCGGGACACCCGGACCGTCCTCGGGCTCTGCCTCTCGGCGATCCACAACGGACCGGTGCAGGGCGCCGACGGCTTCGGCGTCTTCCGGATGTAGCCGGTGAGCGCGAGGAACGCACCGCAGCGGAGTCCCGCAGTCGCGAACGAGAGGCAGGCTCAGAGGAACATGATCACCCGACTTCTGGTGGCCAACCGGGGGGAGATCGCCCGCCGGATTTTCGCGACCTGCCGGGCGCTCGGCGTGGAGACGGTCGCCGTGCACTCGGACTCGGACGCCGCCGCGCCGTTCGTCGCCGACGCGGACCAGGCGGTCCGGCTGCCGGGGGACACGCCGGCCGAGACGTACCTGCGGGTCGACAGGATCCTAGCGGCGGCCCGCCGCAGCGGCGCGGACGCCGTCCACCCGGGTTACGGCTTCCTCGCCGAGAACGCCGAGTTCGCGGCGGCGGTGACCGACGCCGGCCTGACCTGGGTGGGGCCGCCGGCCAAGGTGATCGCCGCGATGGGCGACAAGCTGGCCGCGAAGGCGCTGCTCGCCGAGGCGGGCGTGCCGATGCCGCCCAGCTGGACCGACACCGACGAGATCACCGATTTCCCGGTGCTGGTCAAGGCGGCGGCCGGCGGCGGCGGGCGCGGGATGCGGATCGTCCGGGACGCCGGGGGGTTGGCCGAGGCCGTCGCCTCGGCGCGCCGCGAGGCGGCTGCGGCGTTCGGCGACGGCACGGTCTTCATCGAGCGGTACGTCGAGCGCGGCCGGCACGTCGAGGTGCAGATCTTCGGTGACGCCCACGGCACGGTCAACGCTCTGGGTGTGCGGGAGTGCTCGATCCAGCGCCGACACCAGAAGATCATCGAGGAGGCGCCGGGGAACCTCCCCAACGGGCTGCGGGATCGGCTGCACGAGGCGGCCGTGACCGCCGGGCGGGCGGTCGACTACGTGGGGGCCGGCACGGTCGAATTCCTGCTCGCACCGACCGGCGAGTTCTTCTTCCTCGAGATGAACACCCGACTCCAGGTGGAGCACCCCGTCACCGAGTTGATCACCCCGGGCGGGCTGGACCTGGTCCGGTTGCAACTGCTGGTGGCCGAGGGCGCCCCGCTGCCCGCGCACGCCCCCTACCCCGCCGCCCGCGGCTACGCGATCGAGGTGCGGCTGTGTGCGGAGGAGCCGGCGCAGGGCTGGCGGCCCGCCACGGGCACCCTGCACCGGTTCAGCGTGCCCGGGGTGGACCGCGAGTTCGGCTGGCTCCAGCGGTCGGGGCTGCGGCTCGACTCCGGCGTGGTGACGGGCTCGGTGGTGGGCGTGCACTACGACTCGCTGCTCGCCAAGCTGATCGCCGTGGCGCCGACCCGGTCGGAGGCGGCTCGGGCCCTGGCGGGCGCACTGGCCCGGGCCGAGCTGCACGGGGTGGCGACCAACCGCGATCTGCTGGTCCGGGTGCTGCGCAGCCGGGAGTTCGCGGCGGGCGAGATCGACACTGGTTTCCTGGACCGGCACCCGGAGGTCTTCGTTCCGCTGCTCCCCACCGACCAGCTCCCGGTCACCGCCCTCGCCGCGGCACTGGCGGGCGCCGCGCAGCGCCGAGCGAGCGCGCCGGTGCTTCCCGGGCTCCCCTCCGGCTGGCGCAACGTTCCCGCCTTCCCCCAGGTCGCCCGCTTCGCCGGCCCCGACGGCGACGAGCTGGAGATTCGCTACCGCCTGAACCGCACCGGAGGGCTCGACGACTGGTCCAGCACGCTGGCGGCTTCCGGTGCCGCCGGGGGATCCGGGGACCGGCCGGAAACGGCCGGGGCACCCATTGTGGCGCTGGTCGAGGCCACTCCGGACCGGGTCGTGCTCGACGTCGACGGCGTGCGGCGCGCGTACCGCGTACACCGGGTGGGGTCGGCGGTCTTCGTGGACGGCCCGGACGGGGCGGCGAGCCTGGCCGAGCTGCCGCGTTTCCCGCTGCCCACCGCGGAACTGGCCGCCGGGTCGCTGCTCGCGCCGCTGCCCGGCGCGGTGGCCCGGGTGCACGTTCAGGTCGGCCAGCGGGTCGCGGCCGGCGATCCGCTGCTCACGCTCGAAGCGATGAAGCTGGAACATCCCGTGCTCGCCCCGACCGACGGCGTGGTCGCGGAGCTGCCGGTGCCGGCCGGCGGTCAGGTTCGCACCGGCGCCGTGCTGGCCGTCATCGACACCTCCAGCTCGGCGCGTCCTGCGCCGGGCCGCGACCCCGAGCCGTCGAACCCCGAGGAGGACTCCCGATGACCTTCGACCTCACCCCCGAGCAGGACCAGCTGCGCGACGCCGTGCGGGCGCTGGGCCGCAGATACGGTCACCCCTACTTCGTAGCGAAAGCGAAATCGGGGCAACACACCACCGAGCTGTGGGCCGAGGCGGGCCAGCTCGGCTACCTGGGCGTCAACATCCCCACCGAGTACGGCGGCGGGGGCGGCGGCATCACCGAGTTGGCCATCGTCTGCGAGGAGCTGGCGGCGGCCGGCTGCCCGCTGCTGCTGCTGGTGGTCTCCCCCGCCATCGCGGCCACCGTCATCAACCGGCACGGCACGGAGGAGCAGCGCAAGCGGCACCTGCCCGGCCTCGCCGACGGCTCCCAGAAGATCGTCTTCGCGATCACCGAGCCGGAGGCGGGCTCCAACTTCCACCGGCTCGGCACGGTGGCCCGTCGCGACGGCGACGGCTGGCTGCTCTCCGGCCGCAAGTGCTACATCTCGGGGGTCGACGAGGCCGACCATGTGCTGGTGGTGGCTCGTACCGAGGACACGGGGACCGGAAAGCTCAAGCCGGCGCTGTTCCTCGTGCCGACCGACGTGGCCGGGCTGACCCGTTCCGAGCTGGACATGGAGATCCTGTCTCCGGAGAACCAGTTCCTGCTCTACCTGGACGACGTTCGCGTGCCGGCCGACGCGCTGGTCGGCGAGTCGCTGGACGCCGGGCTGCCGGCTCTCTTCGCCGGGCTCAACCCGGAGCGGATCACCGTCGCCGCCATGGGCGCCGGCACCGGCCGGTACGCCATCGAGCGGGCCAGCGAGTACACCGCCACCCGCAAGGTCTGGGGCGGCCGGAGCATCGGCTCCCACCAGGGGGTGTCGCACCCATTGGCGCACGCGGCGGTGCAGGTCGAGCTTGCCCGCTTGATGATCCAGAAGGCGGCGACCCTGTACGATGCGGGCCGCGACCTGGAGGCCGGGGTGGCCGGCAACATGGCCAAGTACGCCGCCGGGGAGGCCGCCGCGCTCGCCGTGGACACCGCCGTCCAGGTGCTCGGCGGGGCCGGCATGACCACCGAGTACGGGGTGGCCACCCTGCTCGGGGCGGTCCGGGCCGGCCGGATCGCCCCGGTCAGCCGGGAGATGATCCTCAACTTCGTCGCCCAACACGTGCTCGGCCAGGAGAAGTCGTACTGACCCGCATCGGTCCCCTGCCGGCGGGGCTCAGCTCGGGGCGCGGCAGGCGGCGTCGATCCGGTGCACCGGTCGGACCCGCCGGCCCATCCCCTCCAGCAGCGAGTCCTCGACGTGGAAGTCGTGGATCCGCAGCCGGTGCCGGGGCAACTCCTCCTCGCTGGGGCAGAGCACCTGGGCGCGGACCAGCTCGACCGGCACGTACCGCACGCCGCCCCGCTCCTGGAGGATCACCATGTTGACGTCGTCGGTGGTCACCACGTGCCCCCGTACGTCCTCGGTGGGCCCGTTCTCCGCGCCCACCGTGGTGACGGTCAGCGGCAGCACCGGCGTGCTGATCACCGGCAGCGCGGCCCAGACCAGCATGGCCAGCACTGCCACCTCGGTCACCGACGCCAGCGGCCGGATCACCAGGCCGGGCAGCGGCCCGGCGATGAACAGGGCCAGCACCGGCGGCACCACGATGAGCGCCAGCGCCAGCAGCTCGCCCTGCCCGCCGGCGTCGCGCAGCGTGGGCAGCACCAGCCAGCCGTACCCGGCGAGCAGCGCGACGATCAGCAGCAGCCGTGGCGCGACCCGTTCGTGCAGCCGCCCGGGGCGGAGCTGGAAGGCGGCCACAAACGCCGGCAGGAGCAGCGGCAGGTAGAGCAGCGGCCAGGTGAGCAGGGCGAGCAGGAAGCTGGCCAGCACGAGCCAGGCCGGGGTGAGGTCGGCCCAGCGGGCGAAGAGCGGGCGACGGCGGGTGCCGGGCGGCAACCGGTCCACGCTGACGCCCAGCACCGCGCCGAGCGCGAAGACGGCGACCAGCCCGGTGGAGAGCAGCCGGGCCGCCGTGGTCAGGAAGCCGGCGAGCAGGTTGACCGGCCCGACGTTGGCCACCAGCAGCAGCGTGGTCTGGAGTTCGCCGCCCGCCTCCACGCCGAGCCGGAGCACCGAGAAGATGGCCGGTACGCCCACCACCGCGGTCCAGAACGACTGGCTGGCGCGGGCCCGCCGCTCCGCCGGGTCCCACCGCACCCGCCCGGGCTCGACGTCGGCGACGACCGGCTCGTCGGGTTCGGCGGCCGGCACGCCCGCCGGCCAACCGGCGGCGCCCGCCTCGACGCCGGCCGGAACGTCGGCGACCGGCGAGACGGCGGTGCCGGTGGGCGCGGACGCCCGGGGCGGCGGGACCGGATCATCCGCGCCTGCTCCGCTGGTGACGGTCGGCGCCGTGCTCACCGCCGGGGCGCCTTGTCGTCGAAGTCGACCAGCTTCGGCACGTCCAACGGCTGCGGCTGCCGCTTCTCGGCGGGCAGCCAGGGGCCGAGCGTCCGGTTGTACGCGGTCTGCCAGGGGCTCGCCTGGCCGTCCCGGCCCTGCTGGTAGCTCTTCTGCAGGAAGAACGCGACCAGGTCGCGCAGCGCGGGATCGCCGATCGGAACGCCGATGCCCAGCAGCTCGCTGGTGCCGAACGGCATGTCCACGATCTCAAACTCCTTCGAAAAGGTGGCCAGGAAGCCGGCGAGAATCGCCTCGTCGGAGCTGACCGCGTCGTACCGGCCCTTCCGGATGCCGTCGACGCAGTCACCGACGTCCTTCACCACGAACGTCTTGACCTGGTGCTTCTCCAGCTCGGCCTCGGTCGTGGAACCGCCGCTGGTGCAGATCTTGTAGGCCGGGTCGCGGAGGTCCTCGATGGTGCGGATCCGGTCCTTGAGCCGGGTCGGCACCATCACCTCCTGCGTGGTGACGAAGTACGGCCCGGCGAAGCTGACCAGCTTCTTGCGGTCCTCGGTCATGGAGAAGCTGGACACCACCAGGTCGACCGTGCCGCCCTGCAGGGCCGGGATACGGTCCTCGGTGGACACCGAGACGAACTCGAGCCGTTGCTCGCCCTCGTAGCCGAGCGAGGCGGCGACGTACCGGCCGATCTCGACGTCGAAGCCGACGTGCTGACCGTTGCGCAATTCGCCCATCAACGGCTCGTTGGTGGCGACGCCGATGCGCAGCTTCGACTGGCCGTAGATGTGCGTCTCGCGCAGTTTCTCCTGCACGGACTGCAGGTCCGGCTCCTGCCGGCTGTCGCAGCCGGCCGCGGCGGCCAGGGTGAGGGTCAGGGCGACCGCCAGTGTCGTCGCGACCGAGCGGAGCCGGGACTGGGCACTGCGTGCGTTCATGGGCGACCTCGCTGACGGAACCGGCCTGCGGGACACCGAGAGTAGCGGTTTCGGTCCACTCCGTGTGGACACCGATCGGCCCTGTCGGTCGGTCCGGCTGGTCGCGTCGATCGGCACGCCGGGCGTCTCTGCGGTTGACAGCGGGCCGCGCGACGACATGCTGGAGAGGTGAGTCGATTGCCCAGGTCCGATGCGCGGACGGTAGCGGTGGTCGCAGCGCTGGGAGTCCTCGCGCTGCTGGTCACGCTGGTCGTCTGGCGCCGCCAGGACTTTCTCGGCGTGGTCCTCGCGTTGCTCTGTGTCCTGCTGGCCATGGTCGCCGGAGTGTCCGTGTCCGCCGCCCGGCAGGGCGACGACCCCAAGCCGGTGGACCGTCCGTTCGCCGCCGGGCCGCCGGAGCTGATGCCGTACGGAATCGACGCGGACACCCTCGAAGCCCTGGACAGCCGGGACGCGTTGCGTGCGGTGCGTGACCGGCGGCGCGGGTTGGGCGGGCTCAGCGACCGGTGAGTGTGGGCGCGGTGAGCGCGTCGACGCCTCGCCCGGCCAGGCACCGGTAGGTCCGGTCGAGGCTGCCGTCAATCGGCGGCAGCACCTCCAGGTGCCAGCCGACCGGCTCGGTGATCCCCGTGGTCAATCGGAACGTGGTCGCGCTGCACACCTGGCGCACCGGCTCAGCGGCGACCACGTCGTCATACTCGGCGCCGACCAGCGACACGGGCAGGATGCCCTCGGCGTACGTCTCCCAGGTGTGCCGCCCGGTGCAGGGGACACGGGCCGCCTCGGCGCGGGTGCCGCGGATCCGCACCGGGCCGAAGCACTCCAGCTCGGGCAGGCACCGGGCACCCTCCGGCAGAGTGGTCGGCGCGCCGGTGTCGGTCGTGCAGCCGGGCAGCGGCCCGGTCGCTGGCGCGGCGACCCGGCTGACCGAGGGGGACGGGCCGGGTTGCGGGCCGCCGCCGGCCATCCAGGCGCCGGCGCTGGCGGAGGCGGCGAGCGCGAGCGCCCCGGCGGCGCCGAGGAACCAGCGCCGCCAGCGCCGGCCGCCGGGGACCGTCGGGTGGACGTCCTCAACCGGGGGGCGGGGCATCGGCTGGCTGGCGACGTACGGGCCGGCGTGGCCCGTCGCGCCGCTGACCGGGGCGCCGCTGACCGGCGCCGACGGCGGGCCGAGCGGCAGGCTGGCGAGCAGGTCGTGCAGTTCGAGGGCGGACGGCCGATCGGCCGGGTCGTTGACCATGCCGGCGCGGAGTACGTCGATCAGCTCGTCCGGCACGCCGGGCAGGTGGGGGACCGGCTGGTTGAACATCTCCAGCACGGTGACGAGGCTGGGGTTGCGCTCGGACTGCCAGCGCGGCGGCCGGCCGTGCATCACCGCGTAGAGGGTGGCGCAGAGCGCGTACACGTCGACGGCCGGCGACGGTGGGCTGTGGTTGAACATCTCCGGCGGCGCGTACGCCGGGGTGAGCACCTCCAGGGTGACGGAGGCATCCCGGGCCTCGGCCAGCACGGCCAGCCCGAAGTCGGCCAGCACCGCCGAGTTGAAGTGCGAGTAGAGGATGTTCGCCGGCTTCACGTCCCGGTGCAGCACCCCGGCCGCGTGCGAGTGGGCCAGCGCGTCGGCGATCTTCAGGCCCAGGTCACGCGCCTCCACCGGACCCAGCGGGGAGGTGCGCATCCGTTCGGCGTACGACCCGTCGCAGAGCTCCATGATCAGGTAGGGGTGCTGGTCGACGGTGACCCCGACGTCGAAGAGGTCCACGACGTGCGGGTGCGACGACATCCGCCCGGCAGCCCGCGCCTCGCGCAGGAAACGGGCCTGGTCGCGCTCGCTGTCCAGCGTGCGGTTCTCCACCTTGACGGCGACCTCACGGCCCACCGAGATCTGGGTGGCCTGGTAGACGGTCGCGTAACCACCCCGGGCAAAAACCCTCAAATCAGTCAGACCGGGCACGTTCGGCACCCGCAAGCCGCCGTTCGGGGTGTCGGTCACTGCTCGAAAATACCCAACCCTGTCGGTGGCTCAGCGCACCGCGTCCGCCGGAGCGGCACCGGCCGCGCCGGGTCCCTCTCCAACGTCGTCCGCGACGTCCGTGCCGTCGGCCGTCGCAGCGGTGTGCTCCGGCGTCGCGCCGGCGCCGGCCGGCGCGCCCCTCCGGGCGTCCAGGCGCAGGCCGACGGCGGTGGCCAGCGCGCCCAGGCCCTCCCAGGCGGCCACGCCGAAGAACCGGTCGGGCGCGATGTCGGCCAGCACGGCGATGGTGAACACGGTGAAGGTCACCAGCCGGAAGACCACCGTGAACCGGTAGAACGCCCGCCACTCGGTCACCGTCGCGAGCAGGTAGTAGACGCCCATGTTGAACGCCGCCATCGAGGATGCCAGCAGGAAGGTGCCGGTGTGGTCACCAACGGCACGCGTCGCCGGCACCTCGAACCCGAGCATGCGCAGCTGCGCCTCCGGCCAGAGCAGCCCAACCGCGCCCATCACCAGCGCCAGCACGCCAAAGACCGCGATGGTCCAGCCCGCGATGGAACGCGGCAGCTTCATGAAGGGC
Source organism: Micromonospora sp. U21 (assembly GCF_018070045.1). Taxonomy (GTDB): domain Bacteria; phylum Actinomycetota; class Actinomycetes; order Mycobacteriales; family Micromonosporaceae; genus Micromonospora. Next base: position 88,030 of record NZ_JAGPYK010000010.1, on the reverse strand, counting down.
CTCCCCAGGCACGGCAACGGTCACCACTGTGGACCGGCACACGGTGGTGACACGCTAGCCGCTCGCCCACGACCATCACATCCCCGAAACCGTCAGAACCGGATCCCCGTCCCGCCCGCCCCGCCCCGCCGATGCCCCGCCCCGCCGATGCCGCGCCTCGCCTCGCCTCGCCTCGCCTCGCCTCGCCGATCTAGGGCAAATCACGGCGAGTTGATCTCCTAGAGCAGCAATCGTCCCTAGATCGACGCGCGCCGGGGCGGGGTTAGGGGGTGGCGGCGAGCCGGGCGCGCAGGGCGTCCGCCTCGGCACGTTCGCTGCGCTGCTCGGTGGCGTACGCCAGGCGGACCGCCTCGTCCGCACAGGACAGGGCCTCCGCCGGGCGACCACAGGCAGCCAGCGCCTCAGCCAGCACGCTGGCCGCGATCACCTGGCTGCGTACGTCCTCGGCCGGTGCGGTGACCGCCCGCCGCGCCCAGTCCAGCGCCTGCTCCCGCTGACCGTGGGCGAGCAGCGCCGACGCGTACCGGGCCATCGTCTGGCGGCGGGAGAAGAGCAGCGACGGTGCGTTCGCGGCGGCGGTGGCCACCGGGGCGAGCAGCCCGACCGCGGTCGCCGGGTCGCCGGCCGCCAGCCGGGCGGTCGCCAGCAGCACCCGTGGCGCGACCTGCGCCGGGGCCTGCGGGTTGTGCGGTTCCACGGCGGTGAGCACCGCGCGGGCGGCCTGCTCGGCGGTCGCACAGTCACCCATGTCCAGCGCCACGAAACCACGCAGCGTGCCGGCCATCCCGGTGAGCAGCGGGTGCGAGGTCCGCTCGGCGTACGCCAGAGCGTCGGTGAGCAGGTCGGCCGCGTGCTCCGGCTCGCCCAGCCCGCGCGCCACCACGGCCCGGACCACCAGCGCGAACCCGCGCCCCCAGTCGTCGGACGCCTCGGCGAACTCCCGGTACGCCCGACGGGCCTCCCGATCCGCCTCGGCCAGCTCGCCCAGCTCGGCGGTGGCGAACGCCACCACCGCCCGCAGTGTGCCCACCGCCCACGCCTCGCCGACCCGCTCACCGAACGGCAGGAAGACCTGCGCCAACCGGCACGCCTCGCCGAGCCGGCCGGCGAGCAGCCGGGCGAACGCCGTGGTGCCCCGCAGCCAGGCCCGCCCGTACGGGTCCTTCAGCTCGGCGAAGAGCCGGGCGGCCCGGCCGAGCACCGCGTCGGTGCCGGCGAAGTCGCCCCGGGTGGTGGTCACCCAGGCCAGGTTCTGCAGCGACCAGGCCTGCCCCCGCCGGTCCTGCGCGCCGAGGCTGACCTGGTACGCGGCGGCCAACCGGCTGCTCGCCTGACTCAACCGCCCGGTCACGAAGTCGGCCATGCCCAGCCGGCGCATCGCCGAGGCTCGCAGGGTGGGCAGCCGACCGGCTGTGGCCACCTGCAACGCCTCCTGCCAGGCGGCCACCGCCCGGCCCTGGTCGCCGAGGGTCTGCTGGGCCTGCCCGGCGAGCAGCAGGGCGCTGGCCCGAACGGCCTCGTCCCCCGCGTTCGCGGCGATCTTCTCGGCGTACGCGAGCGCGTCGACGACCCGGCCGATCTGGAGCAGCGCCCGCGCGTGCACCACGCGGTCGGCCGCCGGCACCCCGTCGCGGGCCAGCTCGGTGGCGCGCTCGGCGTACTCCACGGCCAGCGCCGGCTCGCCGGCGGACAGCGACCGGCGGGCGGCGCGGCCCAGCGCGGCGACCCCGAGCGGGACCACCGCCCGGGCCGGCGCGTCCGGGCGCAACTTCACCGCGTCCGCGAGCGTGGCGGCCCGCTCGACATGGGTGGCCACGAAGTCGTCCCGGGCCTCGTCGGTGAACCCGCCCGGCGTGCCGGCTGCGACCTCGTCCCGCGGCGCCGCCCAGCGGGCCAGTGCGGCGTGCCGCTCGGCCAGCTCCGCCTTGCTCACCCCGGCGTAGGCGGCCTCCCGCATCAGCGGGGTGGCGAACGCGTAGCCGAGGCGGGTGCGGTGCAGCATCCGGCGTTGCAGCAGCTCGTCGACGGCCCGGTCGAGTTCCACCGCGGCCACGGCCGAGGGCCGGCCATCACGGCCGCCGTGCTGCTCGCGCAGCGCCTCCAGCGCACCGGTCGGCACCGTGTCACCGATGACCGCGGCGTCGCGCAGCACCGAGCGGGCGTCCGGCGGCAGCGCGTCGATCCGGGCGGCGAGCACGGCGGCGAGGTCCCGGGAGAGCAGCCGGCTGCCCAGCGAGCCGGGCACCAGCCGCCAGCCGGCCGTCGAGCCCTGGTCCCGTTCGCCGGGTGCCGCGCGGACACCACGCGCTGGATCCACCGTGTCGCGGACACCGCGCCCCGGCTCCACCGTGGTGAGCGCCCCGCGCTCGATCAGCAGGGTGACCAGCTCGGCCAGGTAGAACGGGTTGCCCTGGGCGGTGGCGAGCAGCCGGTCCGCGTCGGCCGGCGGCAGCTTGCCGCCACCGAGGTAGCTGGTGAGCAGCCGGGCCGCGTCGGCACCGCGCAGCGGCGGCAGGGAGTGCACCTCGGCGTCCGCGACCCGGGTCAGCGCGCCGGCGGTACGGACCAGCTCGGGGCGGCCGAGCAGCAGCACCAGCACCGGACCGGTGAGCCGGGACAGGGTCAGCCCGAGGGCGCGGATCGTCTCGGCGGTGGCGTCGTGCAGGTCGTCCACCACGATCACCAGCGGCGCCTCCGCGGCGAGCCCGCTGAGCAGGTCGGCGACCGCGTTCGGCACCGCCTCGGCGTCGGCCGCCGGCGCGCCCGCACCCCACTCGCCGTTGTCGGTGCCACCATGCGTGGGAAGTTCGGCGTAGCCGAGCAGCGCGAGCAGCTGGTCGGTGGCGATCGGTGCCGTCTCACCACCGGCGCGGGCGAGCCGCTGGCCGAGCCGGCGAAACCGCTCCTCGACCGCCGGCCGGGTCAGCGCGGTGGCCGCGTCACCGGGCAGGCCGACCGCGGCGCGGACCAGATCGGCCAGCGGCGCGAGCCGGCGCCGCTCACCGAAGGCGGCGCAGCGCACCGAGAGCACCCGGGCGCCGGTGTGCGCGGCGTACCGGCCGGCGCCCACGTCGTATCCGGCGGCGAGCCGTTCCACCTCGGCGGCGAAGCGGGACTTGCCGATGCCCGCCTCGGCGGTCATCAGCAGCACCCGCGGGTCACCCTGGTCGATCACCTCGGCGAGCCGGCCGGCGACCCGACCGATCTCGGTCTCCCGGCCCACGTAGGGCGCCTCGTCGCCGAGCCCCGACCGGGTGCCCGGCGCGTCCAGCAGACCGAGCAGCTCGTACGCCTCGACCGGCTCACGCTTGCCCTTGAGCCGCAGCGGTCGCAGTGCCCGCCAGGAGGCCACGTGCCGGGTGGCGGCGGACGTCCGCCCGCCGGCGTAGACCGCGCCGACGGCGGCGGCGTCGGCCAGCCGGGCGGCGGTGTTCACCGTGTCGCCGATGACCGTGTACTCGATGGCGGCCTGGATGCCCGCGATGACGTCGCCGGTGTTCAGTCCGACGCGGAGCCCGAGCGGCGCGCCGCCGCCCCGCTCGTCGTCGAGCACCCGACGGACCGCGCGCTGCATGGACAGGGCGGCCCGGACCGCCCGCTCGGCGTCGTCCTCGTGCGCCACGGGGGCGCCGAAGACGGCCATGATGCCGTCACCGGTCAGCTTGTCGACGTGCCCGCCGAAGGTCTTCACCGCCCCGGCGAGGGCCGCGAGCACCCGGTCGGTGACCGCACCGACCCGTTCCGGGTCGAGATCCTCCGACCACGAGGTGAATTCGGAGAGGTCGCCGAAGAGCACCGTGACCACCCGACGCTCGGCCGCCGGCAACGTCGCGGCGGCCGGCAGCGCGGCACCGCAGTTGTGGCAGAACCGCGCGCCGGGAACGGCGACGGTTCCACACACGGGGCAGGTCACATGTGCTCCAACCCACTGACCCCCGGCCCGGATTCCCCGGTGTCGACGCCCAGGTACTCGAGCTGGGCACGGACCGACCACTCGGCGGCCCACCAGAGCGAGCGGTCCACGTCCGCGTAGACAGCGGCGACCACCTCCCCGGGGGTGTGGGCGCCTGCGGCGACGGCCGCTCGGACCTGGTCGAGCCGGGCCCGGCGGTGGGCCAGGTAGAGATCGGCGGCGGCGGCGCAGTCGGCCAGCGCCGGGCCGTGCCCGGGCAGCGCCGGGATCCCGCGGTACGCGGACAGCCGCCCCAGGCTGGTCAGGTAGTCGCCGAGGTGCCCGTCCGGGTGCGCCACCACGGTGGTGCCCCGGCCGAGGATGGTGTCACCGGTCAGCACCACCCGCTCGTCGCCGCACTCGACCAGGAAGCACACCGAGTCGGCGGTGTGCCCCGGGGTGTCCAGCGGACGGATCTCGAGGCCGAAGTGCTCGCCCGGCTCGGTCAACGGCTCACCACCGATGGTGTGCACCGGGTCGACGGCGAGGACGGGCACGCCGCCGAGCAGTCCGCTCAGCCGCGGCGCGCCCTCGGTGTGGTCGGGATGGCCGTGGGTGATCAGCACGAAGCCGACCGGCGCGTACGCGGCGATCGCCGCCAGGTGGCCCTCGTCGGCCGGCCCGGGGTCGATCACCACTGCCGGCTCGCCCGGGGCCGCCCGCAGCACCCAGGTGTTGGTGCCGTCGAGGGTCATCGGGCCCGGGTTCGGCGCACGCAGCAGCGTCACCCAGTTCGGCAGCTCGTCGGCGAGCGCCGCCGCCGGCGCCGTCACGTGCCCGCTCATGGCTGCGATCGTACGACCCCGCTCGCCACACCCCGCGATCTTGCACGTGCGGTCCCTGATTCGTCCCCGTTCAGGGCTTTCATCCGGCCAGGAAGTGCACGACCGCGGGGGCGGCGACGCGTCAGGCGACCTCGACGATCAGTTCGATCTCCACCGGGGCGTCCAGGGGGAGCTCGGCCACCCCGACGGCGCTGCGGGCGTGGCGGCCGGCCTCACCGAAGACGGTGCCGAGCAGGTCGGAGGCGCCGTTGATCACCGCGGGCTGGCCGGTGAAGCCGGGCGCGGACGCCACGAACCCGGTCAGCTTGACCACCTTGACCACGTTCTCCAGGCCGACCAGCGAGTCGACTGCCGCCAGCGCGTTGAGCGCGCACCGTTGGGCCAGATCCTTCGCCTGCTCGCCGGAGATCCCGGCGCCGACCTTGCCGGTGGCGAGCAGCTTGCCCTCGGCGATCGGCAGCTGTCCGGAGACGTACACGTGCTGCCCGGACTGCACGGCCGGCACGTAGCTGGCCACCGGCGGCACCACCTCGGGCAGTTCGAGCCCCAGCTCCGCGAGCTTGCCGTGCGGACCGTTGCTCATGCCTTGGGCCGCTTCAGGTACGCGACCAGCTGGTCCGGGTTCGGCCCGGGGATCACGGCGACGAGTTCCCACCCGTCCTCGCCCCAGTTGTCGAGGATCTGCTTGGTCGCATGGACCAGCAGCGGGACCGTGGAGTATTCCCACTTCTGCATCGCTGGAGGGCTCCCTCTCGGTGCGGACGTATTCGAGGCACAGCCTACGGTCCGCTGGCGGGGCGAGGTGCGGGACGCTGCTCCGGCGCGGCCGGCAGTTCCCCGCAGGGCCCCTCGTGCTCGTACCCCTGCGGGCAGCGGGAGCGGTCGGGCAGCAGCAGGTCGCAGAAGACCCGGTGCCGATTGTTCTGGTCGTCGGCGTTGGACACGGTGGTCTCACCGGCGTCCAGCTCCGGCAGGAAACCCAGGGACACCGCGACCCGACCGGCCAGCGCGGTCGCCGCCGCCAGGTCGGGCACCCGGATCGGCAGGTGGATGACGAAGCCCGGCTCCTCGTCGTCCCGGCCCCGCTCGGCGGGGCGACTCGACGCCAGGGCCACCTCCGTCGGCTCCGGCACCCGGCGGTACGACCGCTCGTTGACCGGCAGGCCGCCGACCGGCCAGTCGGCCTCGCCGCGGGACCCGGGCCGGCGCGCCCGGTCGTTGGTCGGGAACTGGGTGCGAGGGATGTTGTCCACGTCGCGCATGCACTGCCTCCGGTCGTACCTGTCGGATCACGCTTCCGGTCCGGACCTTCATCCGCTCCGGGCCCCCGCACCCGGGTCGAAGGTAGGTCCGTGGCCGCAGTCCCGCCAACAGGACGCGCACGGCCGGTGACCCCTAGTCACATATGCGACACATCGCAGGTGAGAGGCCCGACGGGGCGCCGCACCGGAGATCCCGTCGGTCGGATCCGTGACCGGCGCGGGCCGGCAGGGGCGACACCGGTTCGGTGGTTGACCGCTACCCTTCCGGTCGGACGGTCGCGCAGTGCCGGCCACCCGCTCGATCACGCTCGGCGCCAGGGGTGGCGGCGGGCGCCGTACCCCCGGGGGAAAGACATGACCCAACCGCCCAGCGGCGACCAGGCCGGCTCGCCCGCACTCCCGCCGGCCCACCCGGATCCCGCCGGTCAGGCCGGCGGTCCCACCGTTCCCGACCAGCCGGCCCCCGCGGCGCAGCCCGGCCCACTCGCCCTACCCGCACAGCCCGACAGGCCGGCGCTGCCGGCCTCGCCGGCCGAGCAGGTATCGCCGGCCGGCTTCCCGGGGTCGCCGGCTGGGCCGGCCTTCGCCACCCAGCAGGCCTTCCCGGGGCAGGCCGGCGGGGCGGGTGGCGCTCAGCCCGAGAGCCCGGGTGGGTCGGCCGCAGCACCGGCGGGGCCCGGCACCTCGGACCCGTCGGCAATCCCGCCACCCCCGGCCGGCTACCCGCCGTACCAGGGCACCGCCGAGCCCAGGAAGAAGCGCGGCCTGCTTATCGCGGCGATCGCGCTTGTCGTGATCATGGTGCTCTGCGTGGGCGGCGGCGTGGTGGCGTTCCTGACCCTGCGCAACGCCGAGACCGGCGAGGGAGCCAAGGAACCGGCGGTCGCCGTCGACGAGTTCCTCACCGCGGTCTACAAGGATCGCGACGCGACCAAGGCGGCCAGCCGCGTCTGCGCGGCCTCCCGGGACGACGAGAAGATCGCCGCGAAGGTTGCCGAGGTGCAGAAATACGCCACCCAGTACCAGAACCCGCGTTTCCGGTGGACCAGCCCCAAGGTGGACAACCAGACCGGGGAACGAGCCACCGTCTCCACCCGGGTCACCATGACCACCTCCGACGAGAAGGTGGCCGACCAGGACCTGCGCTTCACGGTGGTGCAGAAGTCGGGTTGGTGGGTCTGCGAGGTCGCGTGACCGGCAAGCCTGGATAGGCTCGACGGGTGCGTGCAGCTGAGCGGCCGACCGACCCGGCCGGTACCGGATGGTCGGCCCGTCTCCACGTGGTGACCGGCAAGGGCGGCACCGGCAAGACCAGCGTGGCGGCGGCGCTGGCCCTGGCGCTGGCCGCCGGTGGCCGGCGCACCCTGCTGGTGGAGGTCGAGGGGCGGCAGGGCATCGCCCAGCTCTTCGGCATCGACCCGCTGCCGTACGAGGAGCGGCACCTCGCTGACGCCCCGGGCGGCGGTGAGGTGCGCGCGCTGGCGGTGGACGCCGAGGAGGCGTTGCTCGAATACCTCGACATGTTCTACAAGCTGGGTGCTGCCGGTCGGGCGCTGCGCAAGCTCGGCGCTATCGACTTCGCCACCACCATCGCCCCGGGCCTGCGCGACGTGCTGCTCACCGGCAAGGTGAAGGAGGCCACCACCCGCACCTCGGGGCAGCGGCGTGTGTACGACGCGGTGGTGCTGGACGCCCCGCCGACCGGGCGGATCGGCCGGTTCCTCAACGTCACGGCCGAGACGGCCAGGCTGGCCAAGGTGGGCCCGATCAAGACCCAGAGCGAGGGGGTCTCGGCGCTGCTCCGGTCTCCGATAACCGCGGTGCACGTGGTCACGCTGCTGGAGGAGATGCCGGTGCAGGAGACGATGGACGCCATCGCCGACCTGACCTCGCTCGGCTTCGGGATCGGGCGGGTGATCGTCAACGGCACGCGGCCACCGGTGCCCACCGGTCGGGCGGTCACCACGGCCGAGCTGAGGCGCGGGCTGGTCGCCGCCGGGCTGCCGGCCGACCGGGAGACCGTCGCCGGCCTGCACGACGAGGCGCGCGACCAGCTCATCCGGCGCGAGTTGGAGGATTCACTCCGGGCCGAGCTGGTGGAGTTGGGGCTGCCGATGACCGAGCTGCCGTTGCTGCCCGACGGGGTGGACCGGGCGGGGCTCGAGACACTGGCCCAGGCCCTCGTCCGGGCGGATTGACTCACACCTGAGGTCGGCACGGGCGCACGGACCCACCCGGCCCGATACGCTCGATTGGTGCCTTCCGAAGACGCGGCGCCGCAGCTGGACGTCGACAAGATCCTCGCCGACCCCGGCGTACGGATCGTCGTGTGCTGTGGCGCCGGAGGGGTGGGAAAGACGACCACCGCCGCCGCGCTGGCGCTGCGGGCCGCCGAGCACCACGGTCGGCGCACGGTGGTGCTCACCATCGACCCGGCCCGCCGGTTGGCCCAGTCGCTGGGCCTGACCGAGCTGGACAACACGCCTCGCCAGGTCAAGGGGATCGACGTCGAGACCAGCGGCGGCGAACTGCACGCCATGATGCTGGACATGAAGCGCACCTTCGACGACGTGGTGCTGCAGCACACCGATCCGGCGAAGGCGGCGGAAATCTTCGCCAATCCCTTCTACCAGGCGATGAGCTCGACCTTCGCCGGCACGCAGGAATACATGGCGATGGAGAAGCTCGGCCAGTTGCACGCCCGGGGTGAGTGGGACCTGATCGTCGTGGACACCCCGCCGTCCCGCTCGGCGCTCGACTTCCTGGACGCGCCGGCCCGGCTCTCCCGCTTCCTCGACGGCCGCATGCTGCGACTGCTGCTGGCTCCGGCGCGCAGCGGCGGACGGAGCATGTTCAGCCTGGTCACGGCCTCATTCGGGATGTTCTCGAAGGTGGTGCAGAAGGTGCTCGGCGCGCAGCTGCTCACCGACCTGTCCGGCTTCGTGGCCGCGCTGGATTCCATGTTCGGCGGTTTCCGGCAGCGGGCCGAGCAGACGTACCGCATCCTCCAGGCGCGGGAGACGGCCTTCGTGCTCGTCGCGGCGCCAGAGCCGGACGCGGTCCGGGAGGCGGCCTACTTCGCGGGCCGGTTGCGGGAGGAGAACATGCCGCTGGCCGGCCTGGTGCTCAACCGGGTGCACCGGCCTGCGGTGCCGGAGCTGGACGCCGAGCGGAGCCGGGCAGCCGCGGAGCGGCTGACCGACCTGGGTGGGCACGAGGCCACCGCGGACGTGCTGCGGGCGCACGCCGCGCTGGCCCGCCAGGCGGTACGCGAGCAGCGGGTGGCCGCGCGGTTCACCGGGGCGTTCCCGGCGGTGCCTGCGGTGTCGGTGACGGCGCAGCCCGCCGACGTGCACGACGTCGACGGGCTGCGGACGATCGGCGCGGCGATCAGCCGGCCGTGACCGACGTCAGTTGGCGGCGCTAACGAGGATCTTGTCCTTGTCGGCCTTGTCCTTGCTGTTCTTCTTCATCGCGGCCTCGAACATCTTGCGCCAGCTCGTCACCTGCGGGTGACGACGCAGCAGCGCCCGGCGTTCGCGTTCGGTCATGCCACCCCACACACCGAACTCGATCCGGTTGTCCAGCGCGTCAGCCAGGCACTCGTACCGAACTGGGCAACTCCGGCAGATCCGCTTCGCCACGTTCTGTTCGGCGCCCTGTACGAACAACGCGTCCGGGTCCCCGTTCTGACACGCCGCCAGCGACGGCCAGTCAGTGATCATGCCCATGTGTACACGTCCCCCCTTGCAGTACCTACCGACCTCGTTGCACGTCAGCCGGCAATTCCCCCCGATCGCCCGGCTCGCCTTCCCCAAGGCGGCACGAACGACATGTGGCGCTGTCGCCGCCCCCCATCATGCTCTGTAGTCGCCTGATTACGCAACGTTGTCGGCGAAATCCATCATTCCGGACACTCCCGGCTTCCCGGGCTCTCGACCGCCGGTTACCCCGCCGAGGTCGGCGAAAACGCTGCGCCGTCTCCTCTGGTCGGAGGAGACTCACGCCAGGTCACACGCAACCACGCACCGGGGGTCGTGCGTTTAGCACAACGAGGGCAGCGCGCGCAGGAAATGGGGAAAGAACGCCCCAGCGCCCCTCGTTCCCTACTCGCGTACTCTGTCGAGGTGACCTGGATGCGGAAACGTGACCACAATGTGCTGACCAACGCCGCATCGCTGCTCGTATGTGGCCTGCTGGCCGGCGTGGTGGTCGCAGCGGCGGCCTTCCCCGCGGTGGCGATGTCCGGCTTGGCCGCAAAGGCCGGCGCCGAGACCTTCGGCGCCCTGCCCTCGGAGCTGACGGTGGCCCGCGCGCCACAGATCAGCTACCTGCTGGCCTCGGACGGCAAGACACCGCTGGCGACGATGTACGACGAGAACCGGCGCGACGTGAAGCTCGCCGACATCTCGCCGTACATGCAGAAGGCCATCATCGCGGCCGAGGACCATGACTTCTACAAGCACAACGGCGTCGACATCAACGGCGTCGCCCGCGCCTTCGTGAACAACCAGAACGAAGGCGCCGGCCGGCAGGGCGCCTCGACGCTGACCATGCAGTACGTCCGGCTGGCCATCGCTTACTCGGCCACCCACCCGGCCGACGTGGTCGCGGCGACCGAGGACACCAGCGCCCGCAAGCTCCGCGAGATGCGGCTGGCCCTCCAGGTCGACGAGGAATTCTCCAAGGACGAGATCCTCACCCGCTACCTCAACCTCGCCTCGTTCGGCAACGGCGCGTACGGCATCTACGCCGCCAGCCAGGTCTACTTCGGAAAGCCGCCGAGCAAGCTGAAGATCGAGGAAGCAGCGCTGCTGGCCGGGATGGTGAAGGCGCCCACCACCAACGACCCGACCACCAAGGCCGGCTTCCCGCTCGCGCTGGACCGACGCAACTACGTCATCCAGAACATGCTCGACATCAAGGCCATCAGTCAGCAGGAGGCCGACGCCGCCAAGGCGGCCAAGCTGGTGGTGAAGGACAAGCGCACCCCGAACGGCTGCGTCGCCGCCAACCTCAACAGCTGGGGCTTCTTCTGCGACTACTTCTACCGCTGGTGGATGCAGCAGGAGACGTTCGGCTCGACGTCGTACGACCGGGAGCGGCGACTGAAGAGCGGCGGCTACACCATCGTGACCTCGCTCGAGGTTCAGGCGCAGAAGGGCGCGGACAAGGCGGTCCGCAAGGCCAAGAGCGAAAACAGCAAGGAAGCAGCCATGGTCGCGGTGGTCGAGCCCGGCAGCGGCCGGGTCCGGGCACTCGCGGTCAACCGCCAGTTCAAGCTGGACGACCCGAAGAACCCGAAGAACAAGCTCTCCAGCGATCCCGCGAAGAAGAGGAAGGGCATCCGGGGCAACTATCCGGCGACGGTCAACCCTCTGCTCACCGGCGGCGACGGCATCACCGGCTACCAGGCCGGCTCGACGTTCAAGATGTTCACCATCGTGGCGGCGCTGGAGAAGGGCATCCCCCTCAGCTACACCATCAACGCGCCGAAGCAGTTCAAGTCGGAATACATCATCGACAACAGCAGCCCGGCGGCCTGCAAGGGCACACACTTCTACTGCCCCACCAACTCGACCGACAGCATGGCCGGGGTGCACACCATGTGGGGCGCGTTCGGCCGGTCGGTGAACACCTACTTCGTGCCACTCCAGCAGCAGGTCGGCGCGGAGAACGTGGTCAAGGCCGCCAAGAGGCTGGGCATCAACTTCCGAGCCCAGGAGGATCTGGACCTGGAGCGGGGAGCGCACCAGTGGGGCGCGTTCACCCTGGGCGTCTCGCAGACCACCCCGCTGGACCTTGCCAACGCCTACGCCACCCTGGCCGCGGACGGCAAATTCTGCGAGCCGATTCCGGTGCAGGAGATTCGGGATCCGGACGGCAACAAGCTGGACATCGCCAACCCGCGCTGCGAGAAGCGGTTCAGCACCGACGTGGCCCGCGCCGCGGTGGACGCGGCCCGCTGCCCGGTCGGTGACCGCTCGTCGTCCTCCAAGTGCACGGGAGCCACCGCCGGCAACGTGCGCAGGGATGTCGGTGCGCCGGTGGCCGGCAAGTCCGGCACCACCGACTCGGAGAAGACCGCCGCCCTGGTCGCGATGACCAAGCAGTACGCGGTGGCCGGCATCATGGCCGACCCGGACTGGCCGCAGACCAACGTCAAGATGAAGCACGCCGAGAGGGACGGCATCAACCCGCCGGTGTGGGAGACGCTGCGGGACGCGATGAAGAACAAGCCGAAGATCCAGTTCGAGCCACCGGGCCAGAAGATCTCCGAGGGTGATCAGCGCAGCATCCCCAACGTGAAGTGCGCGCCGGTGGACACCGCGAAGTCCCGGCTCAGGGACGCCGGCTTCGAGCCGACCGTCTCCGACACGAAGGTGACGTCGACGTGCCCGGCTGGCACCGCCGCCGGCACCAGCCCGGACGGGCGCACCATCAAGGGCGGCGTGGTCACCATCCAGGTCAGCAGCGGCGGCGGTGCTCCCCCGCCGGGCAACACCACGCCGGGCAACCCGAACCAGCCCGGCACCAACGGTCGACCCGGCGCGGGCCGCCCGGGCGGCTGAGCCGACGAGCAGGACGCACGAATGGGCGGGCACCCGAGGGTGCCCGCCCATTCGCTTGTCCGAACCGCGTCTGCGGTACCGGGAACGCGCAGGTCACGAAAGTGCGGGGCCGGACCGCGTCGGTCCGGGTGCCGACGGGTTCAGAGGCCGAGCTGGCGGCGTACCTCAGCGGCGACCCGACCACCCTCGGCCTGGCCGGCCACCGCGGCCTGGGCCGCCTTCATCGCCGGGCCCATCTGGGCCTTTCCGGTGAAGTCGCCCGCGGCGAGCGCGCCGGACACCAGTTCGGTCAGCTCGGCGTCCGTGAGCTGCTTGGGCAGGTAGCGGTCCAGCACCTCGCCCTCGGCGGCCTCCTTCGCGGCCTGCTCGGCGCGGCCGGCGTCGGCGAAGGCGGTGGCCGCCTCCCGGCGCTTCTTCGCCTCCTTGGTCAGCACCGCGAGCACCTCGTCGTCGGTGAGCTCGCGCTTGGCCTTGCCGGCGACCTCGGCGGTGCCGACGGCGGCCAGGGCCAACCGCAGCGTGGAGGTGGTCAGCTCGTCGCGCGCCTTGAGCGCGGAACGCATGTCGGCGGTGAGGCGGTCCTTCAGCGTGCTCATGGACGGTCAAACTACCCTGAACGCCATGCGAAAGCGCACACTATTCCGGCTCGCCGCCGGATCCGCCGCGATCGGAGCGGCCACCCTCGCGTACGCGTCACTCGTCGAGCGCAACATGTTCACCCTGCGGCGGTACGACGTACCGATGCTGCCGGCCGACGCGGAGCCGCTGCGCGTGCTGCACCTGTCGGACCTGCACATGATGCCCGACCAGGCGCGCAAGCAGCACTGGGTGGCGTCGTTGGCCGCCCTCGACCCGGACCTGGTCGTGGTGACCGGCGACAACATGGCGCACCCGGGCGCGGTGCCGGGGGTGCTGCGGGCGCTGCAACCGCTGCTGGACTACCCGGGCGCGTTCGTGTTCGGCTCCAACGACTACACCGGGCCGGTGTGGAAGAACCCGTTCACCTACTTCCTGCCGGACCGGGAGTACACCGAGGGTGTCGACCTGCCCTACGAGGAGCTGCGGCAGGTGTTCACCGGCGCTGGCTGGATGGACCTGAACAACGCCCGCACCATGCTCAAGGCCGGCGGCCGGCAGATCGACCTGGTGGGCGTGGACGACCCGCACATCGAGCGGGACGACTACGGTGCGGTGGACGGCGCGGTCTCGTCCTCGGCAGACCTCTCCATCGCGCTGGCGCACTCCCCCGAACCGCGGGTGCTCGACCAGATGGCCGCGGACGGCTTCGGGCTGCTGCTGGCCGGGCACACCCACGGCGGGCAGGTCCGCGTACCCGGTGTCGGGGCCCTGGTGACCAACTGCGGGCTGCCCCGCTCGATGGCGCGCGGGCTGCACCGGTGGCCGGGCTCGGACTCCTGGCTGCACGTCTCCGCCGGCCTCGGCACCCACCCGACCGCCCCGGTCCGCTTCGCCTGCCCCCCCGAGGCGACCATCCTCACCCTGATCCCCCGCTGACCCGCCACGGGGCGCCCCGGCGCCCTCGGCTCAAGATCCGCACAACTTCGGGGAAACGGCTGCCTAACCGCGCCGCGAGGCCACAACATTCCCGAAGTTGTGCGGATCCTGGCTGCTCCGGAACGGGCCCGACCCCCGGGGGTACCGAGTTTGACCATCGGGGCGGGTGGGCTACTATTTGTCGGCACGCCTCGGGGTGTGGCGCAGCTTGGTAGCGCGCTTCGTTCGGGACGAAGAGGTCGTCGGTTCGAATCCGGCCACCCCGACCAGAGGTAAGTGAAGGTCAAGGCCCCTCCACCGAGGGGCCTTGATTCGTTTCCGGCGACCACTGCTCTCCCGGAGGCAGCAGACGACGCGATGCGCCGGGCGAGGCGGTCGACGAGTACGAAGCTGGGTGCCGTCGCAGCGATGAGTTCGCGGCGCCCACAGGCCTACCTTCCGACCGAGACAACCAATTCATCGGGAGCAGGGCATGGGTCTCATCCACATCGAGCTGTTCGCAACCCTCGACCTCGTCGCGCAGTCGCCCGGCCGCCCCGACGAGGACCCGGTGGGGTTCCCGTTCGGCGGCTGGCAAGCACCCCTGCTGGACGAGGTCGCCGGGGCGCAGGTCGCTGCCGCGTACGAGGGCACGGACGCCCTCCTGCTCGGCCGACGGACGTATGACATCTTCGCCGCCTACTGGCCGCACCAGGAGAGCGGCGAGGCCAACGAGATTGCCACGCTCTTCAACAGCGTCCCGAAGTACGTGGCCTCCCGCGGCAGGCCCGACCTCTCGTGGGCCGGGTCCACGCAGCTCGGCCGGGATCTGCCCGGCGCGGTACGCGAGATCCGTGACCGGCACGAGCACGTGAAGGTCGTCGGGAGCCTGAACCTGGTACAGACCCTCCTGCGCGAGAAGCTCTTCGACCGTCTCGACCTCTGGGTGCACCCGATCGTGCTCGGTGTCGGCAAGAAGGTGTTCGACGGTGGCACGGTGCCCACGAACGTCACACTCCTCGAACCGCCGGTGGCCAGCCCGAAGGGCACCGTGTACCTGCGCTACGGGCTCGCCGACGGCACGCCCGGGACGGGGGACATGAGCGCACCCGATCGCGGTGCCGGGCGCGACTGAAGCCCCCCGGAGCCTTGATTCGTTTCCGGCGGTCCCAGCGGACCGGGGCGGCGTGGCAGCGGCCGGGACCGGTGGTAGCGGGCCGGGTTGAACACCCACGACCCGTCCACGTGTTGCGGTAGAACTGTCGAGTGAGCCGAAATCGGCTGGAGGTGTTCAGCGATGCCGTCTTCGCGGTCGCGATCACGCTGCTCGCGCTGAACCTGGTGGTGGCCGGCCCGGGTCATGGTCCGCTCCTGCACCAGGTCGTGGACCACTGGCCGTCATTTGTCGTCTATCTGATCAGCTTTCTCACGATCGGGCTCATCTGGGTCAACCATCACGCCCTCATCGAAAACGTCGCCGTCGTCGACCGGACCCTGGCCCTCCTCAACCTCGTCCTGCTGCTGTTCGTCGTCCTCATCCCGGTCGACACCGCGACGGTGGCCAAGTACCTCACGCTGGGCGGGCAGGACGCCCGGGTGGCGGTGCTCTTGTATGCGGCTGCCTTCCTGGGCATGGGGTTCAGCTTCGCCGGGATCTTCGAGTGGAGCTTGCGTTCGGGGCGGCTCCGGCAGCCGCTGCTGGGAAGGGCCCGTTGGACGGCGCGGCTGCGAACCGGGGTTGCCTCGGTCATGTATCTGGCCGCGATCGCAGTCGCCTTCGTCAGCCCGCCGGTGGCACTGGCCATCATCGCCGCCGTTCCCGTCTACTACATCTTCGAACACCTCCCGGCGATCAACCCTCCTGCGGGCGACGGGCAGCAGTGAGGCGCCGCCCAACCGCTCGATGCCCGCTTGCGTGTGCGTCGAGCGAGGGCTGTGCCGGGGTGTCGGTTGAGGTCGTCGAGCGTTTCCACCGGCACACCGGCTGGACGCCCCACTGACTAGCATCGACCGTGATGGAGCTGCTGGAGCGTGCGGACGCGCTCGCCACCCTGGACAGGCTGCTGGCCTCCCCCGGCGGCGCGGTCGCCCTCGTCGCGGGCGAGGCGGGTGCCGGCAAGTCCGCCCTGGTCAGCGCGTTCGCGGCGACGGCCGCGCCGGGTGCGCGGGTGCTCTGGGGCAGCTGTGACCCGCTGTTGACGCCACGGGCGCTCGGCCCACTGCACGACATCGCCCGTCACGTCGGTGGCGTACTCGCGGAGCGACTGACCGCGCTGCACGAGGCGGCGGAGGCCGAACGCCGCGGGGCGGTGTTCGACGCGCTGCTCGACGAGCTGACCGACCCCCGGCCCGGGCGCCGGACGGTGATGGTGGTGGAGGACGCGCACTGGGCGGACGGGGCGACTCTGGACCTGATCGCGTACCTGGGGCGACGGCTTGCACGACACCCGGCGCTGCTCGTGTTCACCCTGCGCGACGACGAGGTCGGGGAGCAGCATCCGCTGCACGGCGTGCTCGCCGGCCTGCCCCGGTCGCTGGTCCACCGGCTCCCGCTGCCCGCCCTGTCCACGGACGCCGTCGCGGCGTTGGCCCGCCGCGCCGGCCGCGCCCCGGCCGGGTTGTACCAGGCCACCGGGGGCAACCCGCTGCTGGTCACCGAGGTGCTGGCCGCGACCGGTCCGGGTGTGCCACCGACCGTACGCGATCTGGTGCTGGCCCGGCTGGCCGCGCTGTCGCCGCCGGCGCGGGAGGTCGCCACCCTGGTCTCGGTGGTGCCGTCCCGGGCCGAGTCGTACCTGCTGGACGATCACCCGCCGGCCGCCGTGCAGGAATGTCTGGACCGGGGCGTGCTGGTGCCGGCGGGCAACGGGGTGGCGTTCCGGCACGAGCTGCTGGGCCGGGCGGCGCGGGAGTCACTGTCGCCGGTGCGCCGGGCCGCGCTGCACGCGGCCGTGCTGGCCCGGCTCACGCCGCGGGCCGACGTCGACGCCGCCCGGCTGGTGCACCACGCGCACCACGCCGACGATCCCACGGCGGTGCTGCGCTGGGCGCCCGTGGCGGCCCTGCGGGCGAGCCGGGCGGGTGCGCACCGGCAGGCGGCGGACCACTACACCGTCGCGCTCCCGCACGCCGCGGGTCTGCCGCCGCCACGCCGTGCCGAGTTGCTGGAGGCGTACGCGATCGCCGCATATCTGGCCGGGCTGGGCGCGCAGGCGCTCGCCGCCTGGCGGGACGCGCTGGCCCTGCGGGAGGCCGAGGGCGATCCGCTGCGGATCGGCGAGAACCTGCGCTGGATGTCCCGGCTCTCCTGGTGGACCGGGGACAGCACGGCAGCCCGGGCGGCGGGCACCCGCGCGGTCCAGGTGCTGGAGTCCGCGCCCCCCGGCGTGCAGTTGGCCATGGCGTACAGCAACATGTCGCAGCTGTTCATGCTCGGCGACGACACCGACCGGGCCATCGACTGGGGTGACCGGGCACGGGAGCTGGCCGGGCGGCTCGGCGACGCGGAGACCGAGGCCCACGCCCTGGTCAACGTCGGCTCGGCACGCCTTCAGCGCGGCAACCTCGCCGGGGTCATCGAGCTGGAACGTGCGCACACGCTGGCGGCCGCCCACCACCTCGACGACCACGCGGCCCGCGCGCTGGTCAATCTCGCCACCATGTCGGTGGACTGGCACCGGTTGGCGCCGGCCGCCGAGGCGCTTGACCGCGCACTGCGCTTCACCACCGACCGGGACCTCGACGGGTACTTTCGCCACCTGCTCGGCTACCGGGCCCGGCTGCGGCTGGCCACCGGGGCCTGGTCCGGCGCCCGCGCCGACGCCGAGCAGGCGTTGACCGGCACCGAGCAGCCCGGCGGGAGTCTGGCCCCGGCGCTGGTCACGCTGAGCCGGCTGGACGCCCGTTGCGGTGGCCCGGCCGGGCCACCTCACCTCGACGGCGCGACGCGCTGGGCCGCCCAGAGCCAGGAACTCCAGTTCGTCGTGCCGGTGGCCGCGGCTCTGGCGGAACGGCACTGGCTGGCCGGCGAGCCGACACGGACGGCCGCCGAGCTGCGCCGAGCCCACCAGCTCGCGGTCGAGGCGGGCCAACCGTGGTTCGCCGGCGAGCTGGCGTACTGGCTGTGGCGGGCCGGGGAGCCGGTCGGGGACACCGGTGTGCTGGCGTCGCCGTACCGGCGGTTGATCGAGGGCGACTGGGCCGGCGCGGCCGAGGAGTGGCGCCAGCTCGGCTGCCCGTACACCCGGGCGGAGGCGCTGGCCTGCGGCGACGACTCCGCGGCCGGCGAAGCGCTGCGGATCCTGGAAGGGCTGGGTGCGGTCGCCGTGGCCCGGCGGGTCCGGGCCGACCTGCGCGTACGCGGGATGGCCCGGGTGCCTCGGGGGCCGCGCCCGGCGACGGCCGCACACCCGGCGGGCCTGACCGCCCGGCAGCGGGAGGTGCTCGCGCTGCTCGCCGAGGGGCTGAGCAACGCCGAGATCGCGGCCCGGCTGTCGCTCTCCACCCGGACGGTGGGTCACCACGTGTCGGCGGTGTTGAACAAGCTCGCGGTGCCCAGCCGAGGTCAGGCGGCCGCGGCGGCCCGCCGGCGGGGCCTGGTGCCTCCAATATAGGTGTTTCTGCCGATCCCCCCGGGTAGCGCGCCACCTAGCGTCGGTGGCACAACGATCCGTCCGAGGGGGACCACCCATGACCATCGCACTCGATCTCAGCGCCGTGAAGGCGCGCCAGCAGGTGACCTGGGCCAGCGGCGACTACGGCGCGGTCGCGGCGCTCATCCACCCGATCGCGGAGTGGCTGGTGGCGGCGGCCGACCTGCCGGCCGGCGCCCGCGTGCTGGACGTGGCGACCGGGACCGGCAACGCCGCCATCGCCGCCGCCCGCTGCGGCTGCGTGGTGACCGGCGTCGACTACGTACCCGAACTGCTGGAGCGCGGCCACGCCCGGGCGGCGGCGGAGCGGCTGCCGGTCACCTTCGTCACCGGCGACGCGGAGCGGTTGGCGTACCCCGACGGCTCCTTCGACGCGGTGCTCTCCGTCGTCGGCGTGATGTTCGCGCCGGACCAGGAGCGGGCGGCTGCCGAGCTGCTCCGGGTCTGCCGATCCGGCGGCATGGTGGCGTTGGCGTCGTGGACGCCCCAGGGGTTCATCGGCGAACTGTTCCGCACGGTCGGGCGGCACGTGCCGCCGCCGGCCGGGCTCCGCCCGCCGGTCCAGTGGGGCGACGAGGGCCGGCTCCGCGAGCTGCTGGGCGGGTCCGTGGGGGAGATGCGGACGGTACGCCGTGAGTTCGTCTTCCGGTTCGGCACGCCGGAGGAGTTCGCCGACTTCTTCCGGGCCAACTACGGGCCGACGCTGAAGGCGTTCGAGGCGCTGCCCGAGGAGCGGCGCCCGCAACTGCACGCCGACCTGGTGGAGCTGGCCCGGACGCACAACCACGCCAGCGACGGCACGGTACGGATCGCGGCGGAGTACCTGGAGGTGGTGGCGCAGCGGACGCCGGCATGAGCCGAGGCGGAGCGCACCGGGCGTGGCGTCAGTCCTGCCGTTCGGTGCGCTCGATCTCGGCGAACGCGGTGGCCAGATAGCCGTCGAGCGGCCGGCCGGCGGCCGACACCAGGTCGGCGACGAGCAGCGGGGCGTGCCGGGCCACCGCCGCCGGGCCCGGCGGGTTGTCGTCGTCGCCCGGGTCGTACACACCGAGCGCCCCGGCGAGCAGCACCAGCACCACGTGCGGATCGACCTCCGGAAGCCAGCCGGCGGCCGAGCGAACAGAGCCCTCCAGCACCTGGCGGACGTCGTCGCCGTCCAGCCCGTCCGGATGTGTCTCCTCCAACAGCAGCCGGACCGCCGCGCCGAGCACCAGACCGGACCGGTCGGCAGCGCTGAGCCGATCCACGGCCGGCTCGTACGCAGTGGGGTCGCGCTGCTGTACGGCGGCGACGGCCTCGCCGGCGGCGACGGCGATCTCACGGGCCGGTGCGGGCAGGTGTCGCCAGGTCACGCTCACCGGGCCAGCATGGCAGAGCGCACCGACACCCGGCGCGCCCACCGACCGGGCGGGACGCCGGGCTGGATGGCCGCGTCGTGGGAGCCGTCACGGACCCGTCGATGGGCGCGCGGCGGGGCGGTAATCGGTTCGCCAATCGTCACACCCGGCGAACAGAATGCCGGACATGCTGCGTCGCTCCCTCCCCCGCCGTTCGGAAGCTCGCCGGCTCCTCATCGGCACCCTGCTGTCGGCGATCGGGCGCGGGCTGACCCTGCCGTTCCTGTTCATCTACCTGACCGACGTGCGGGGGCTCACCGACACCCGCGCCGGCCTGGTGATCGGCTGGTACGGCGCGGTCACCCTGGCACTCTCGCCGCTGGGCGGGACGCTGATCGACCGGTTCGGCGCGCGCCGGGTGGTGGTGCCGTGCCTGCTGATCGAGGCGGTGGGCACCGGCTCGCTGGGGCTGGTCCACTCGACCGGCTCGGCGCTGCTGGTGATGACGGTGGTCGCCATCGGCAGCTCGGCGATCTGGTCCGGGCAGAACACGATCCTCGCCTCGTTGACCGACGACGACGAGCGGCAGCGTGTCTTCGGGCTGAACTTCGCCCTGCTCAACCTCGGTATCGGCATCGGCGGCATGACCTCCGGCGCGATCATCGACACCGGCCGACCCGCCACCTTCCAGGTGATCTACCTGCTGGACGCGATCAGCTACCTGATGCCGGCGCTGATCCTGCTCACCCTGCCGGGCGTCGGGCACCGGCTCGGCCAGCGTCGGTCCGGCGACGAGCCGTCGCCCGGCGGCTACCTGACCGTGCTCCGTGACCGCCCGTTCCGCCGGCTGGTGATCTTCGGCCTGGTCCTCACCACCTGCGGGTACGCCCAGATCGAGGTGGGCTTCGCCGCGTACGCCGTGCGGGTCGCCGAGGTCAACCCCCGGGTGGTGGCCTGGGCGCTCGCGGCCAACACCGTGATGATCGTGCTCGCCCAGCTGCTGGTGATCCGCCGGATCGAGGGGCGCAGCCGCACCGCCGCGCTCGCGGTGGTCGGCGCGGTGTTCGCCACCGCCTGGTTGGTCCTCGGCGCGGCCGGCCTGGTCAGCACGGAGAGCGCCCTGGTGGCCGCCCTGTGCGTGGTGGCCTGCTCGGCGATCTTCGGCTTCGGCGAGACGATGCTGTCGCCGGTGATGCCGGCGCTGACCAACGCCCTGGCCACCGACGAGCTGCGCGGCCGGTACAACGCCATGAGTTCAATGATCTTCGGGGTCAGTGGCGTGATCGGTCCGGTGACCGCCGGCCCGCTCATCGGCGCCGCCAACGGCATGGTCTGGGTGGCCGTCGTGGTCGGCGGCTGCCTGGTCGCCTCGCTGGTGGCGCTCTCCCTGCGCCGGCTGCTCACCGCCGAGCAGGACGGCCGGGTGACGACCGGCTCGACCTCCCCCGAGCCGGCACCCGCACACGCCTGAACGCACCCGCGCCGCCGCCACCCCTCCCCGGCCCCGCCCCACCCCGCTTCGCCCCGCGCCCGCGCGGCGACAAGCGTTGGTGGCGGCCTCGGCGGCGGTGCGACGTGTGCCGGGACGGGTCGGGCCCCGGAGCGGGTGCTCCGGGGCCCGGTCGTCGCGGGGTCGTCCGTCAGGCGGCGGGGACCTCGGCGGTGGTGCGGATCCGGTCCAGCGTCGGAGCCGAGACCGGCGACTGCGCGGTCAGGTACGCCACGAACGCGTCCAGGTCGATCTGGCCGGTGACCAGGTCCGTGCCGCCGGTGAGGGCGCTGAACCCGTCGCCGCCGCCGGCCAGGAAGTTGTTCACCGTCACCCGGTAGGTGGCGGCGGTGTCGACCGCGGTGCCGCCGAAGGTGAGGCTGCCCCGGGCGACGCGGGTGCCGGCGCACGGGTCGGCGGCAGTGCCGGTGGTGCCGGCCGGGTCGACCACGTAGCCGACCGTCGCGGACGGGTACAGCGTGCGGCCGGTGACGAACTGCTGCTCCAGGACGCAGTAGAGCTGGGCGCCGGTCAGGTCGAGCGTCACCAGGTTGTTGGCGAACGGCTGCACCGTGAACGCCTCCTCATAGGTGACCGGGCCGGCGTCGAGGTCGGCCCGGACCCCGCCCGGGTTCATGAACGCGGCGACCGCGCCCTGCTCGTCGTCGGTGGCGGCGAGCTGCGCGTCGGCGATCACGTTGCCCAGCGGGGACTCGCCCATGGTCGTACCGAAGAGGGTCTCCTGGCTACGGGTGATCGCCTCGGTGGTCTCGCCGACCTGACGGTCGGCGACCGGGCCGAGCACCGTCTTGTACCGGTCGATC
Organism: Micromonospora sp. U21; assembly: GCF_018070045.1. GTDB lineage: Bacteria > Actinomycetota > Actinomycetes > Mycobacteriales > Micromonosporaceae > Micromonospora. The sequence continues at coordinate 65,663 of NZ_JAGPYK010000010.1, read as the reverse complement.
AGAGCGGTCTGCTTCGGGTCCTTGGCGACGTCCCGGGTGACCACGACGTTGTTCGCCCCGGCGGAGATCACGTCCCCGCTCCGACGGTCGATCTTGAGATCGATGTCGGTGACCAGGCGACCGAACGAGCTGGCGCTGGTGACCAGCTTGCCGTTGATGTCGCAGTTGTACGCCTGGTGCGTGTGCCCGCTGACCACCACGTCGATCGACGGGTCCATCCGGTTGGCGATGTCCACGATGGGGCCGGTCATGCCGACGCAGTCGTTGATGCCGCCGGTCGCGGCCTGGGTGCCGCCCTCGTGCAGCAGGACGACGATCGTCTCCACGCCCTTGCGGCGCAGCTCGCGGGCGTACCGGTTGGCGGTGACCGCCTCGTCGGCGAAGGTGAGGCCGGCGACGCCCTGCTGGCTGACGACCTCCGGGGTGCCCTCCAGGGTCATCCCGATGAAGCCGACCTTGACGCCCTGCACCTTGTGGATCGCGTACGGCGCCATCAGCGGCTTGCCGGTCGCGGTCTTGAAGGCGTTCGCGGACAGGTACTGGAAGCCCGCGCCCCGGTACGGGGTGCCGTCGGCGCAGCCGTCCACCGGGTGGCAGCCGCCGTTCTGGATCCGCAGCAGCTCGGCGGCGCCCTCGTCGAACTCGTGGTTGCCGACGCTGGCGTAGTCCAGGCCGGCCATGCTCAGTGCCTCGATGGTCGGCTCGTCGTGGAACGCCGCGGAGAGCAGCGGAGACGCGCCGATCAGGTCACCGGCGGCGACGGTGATGGTGTTCTTCTTCTTGGCGGCGGCACGCAGCTCGGCCAGGTGGGTCGCCAGGAACTCGACACCGCCCGCGGCCTGCCCGGCGATGGTGCCGCTGGACCCGCTCGGCGGTTCGAGGTTGCCGTGGAAGTCGTTGAGGGCCAGCAGGGTGACGTCGACCGGCTTCGGTCCCGCCTCGGCCTGCTCGGGGGAGGTGGCGACCGCGCCGAACGCGGCCAGCGCGAGTGCGGTCAGGCCGACGGCGGCCCGACGCATCCCGGGGATGGACATGGAACTCCTCATGAGAATCGGCGCGTGCGGTGCCTGGACTGTGGGTCGACCGGGCCGCCGACCGACGCCGTCGGAAGGGTCGATCGCGGATGCCGGCGGTTGGGATCGCCGCCCGCCCGGACAGCCTCTCATCCAGACGGCCACCGGTCGACCCGGGCAGCACATCAGAGCTGCGGATACACCGGACGGCCGGGGGGCGGCGGCCGGGTGGGCCGACCTGACCGTCGGTTGACGGGCGTCCGCCGGGCATGGTCGGACGCAAGGTCCGGAAAGGACGCGATCATCGTGCTGTGGCGGTCAGCCGGCGACGAGTGCCTCGGTTACCAGCGCCGCGACGGCCTCGGGCGGCCAGCAGTCCGTGACCCCGGGGCGCTGCGCCAGGTAGCCGGCGATCCGCTCGGCCGGCCAGCCGTGCGACTGGTGCAGCCCTCGCGCGATCATGCTGAGGTAGACCGGCGCCGGCGGCCGGCAGTGCACGGCGGACGCCGGCTCCGGCGCGGTGAAGGTGAGCATCGGCGCTCCCGCGCGGCGGCCCGGGCAGACCAGCGTCTCGTAGCGCCCCGGGCCGAGCGTGGCCCGTCCGTCGGCGACGGCCGCGTCGATCGCCGCGCCGGTCGCCGCGATCAGGTCGGCGTGACCTGCTGGCTGGTACATCTCCTGCGCCGCGATGTCGGTGAACTGCTCGAGGGTGACCAGGTACGCGCGGGCAGCGGCCACGCCCGGCAGCTGCGGGTCGTGGAACGCCATCCGCCGGTCCAGGCGCCCGACTCGCCGGCGAAGTAGATCCCGCCGGGCAGCGACACCGGCACCGACCGGCTCGGTGGACGGCGGTCCCGGCAGCCCGGGTAGGTCCGCCGCCCACCGGGCGGGCAGCCGCCGCCGATGTACCACGCCGGCCGGGCGGCGTGCATGTTCGAGCCGTACGCGACGTACCAGACCAGCCGCTCTTCGGTGTCGACCACGACCGGAGGCGTCCTCAGAAGCCGCACGTCTGGCCGGCGGAGTGGCTGACCTGCACCGTGTGCGTCACGCAGCCGCCCGGCTCGACCGCGTGCAGCAGGAAGGCGTTCGGCTCGGCGACCCAGCCGATCAGCTCGTCGGCGCTCATGGTGAGCGTGCTCTGCCGCCAGGTGCTGGGCGCCACGGTGAGCACGGTGCCGGCGTACCCCGTGGTGACCGGGCGGTGCAGGTGCCCGGCGGCGACCCGCACGACGTGCCGGTGCCGACCGATCACCTCGGCCAGCGCGTCCCCGTCGGCGAGCCGGATGGCGTCGGCCGCCGGGATGCCGACCGCGACCGGCGGGTGGTGCAGGCAGACCATCGCGGGCACCTCGGGCCGCCCGGCCAGCACGCCGTCGAGCCAGCCGAGCTGCTCCTCGCCGAGCTGGCCGCCGTCGCTGCCGGGGATGAGCGAATCGAGCACCACGACGGTCGCCGCTTCGTGGTCGACGTGGTAGTAGGCGGAGAATCCGCCGCCGAGCCAGGGCGTACCGCCGAAGGCGTCGAGCAGGGACTCCCGGTCGTCGTGATTACCGGCGACCAGGTGCACCGGCAGCGGGAACCGGCCGATCAGCTCGCGCAGCGCCGCGTACTCGTCGGGCCGGCCGTGGTCGACCAGGTCGCCGGTGATCACCACGCAGTCCGGTCGGGGCCGCAGCGCCAGCACCCGGCCGAGCGCGCGGTGCAGCCCGGCGGCCGGCTCCGCGGCGAGCACGCCGGTGGTCAGGTGGGGGTCACTGAGCTGGGCGATGAGCATCGGTTCGCCTCCTCGGTGCCGGAAGCTCCACGCTATCGCCGGCCGGCACCGTCCGGGGACCCGCGCCGCCCACAGGCTGTGTCCACAGCCTGTGGATGGCACATGTGTACGAAGCCCGGCCGACCCCGGCCGGCCGTGAGTACGCTTGATCGTGTGGCCTGGCGCCGGCCGGCCCCTCCCCTACCTGGAACGACGTGCGAGTGGATCATCAGCGAGTCGTCCGTGACGTCACCGTCCGCCTGCCGATGGCGTCGAGCGCGCAAGAGGCCTGCCGGTGGACGGTCACCGCGCTGTCCCGCTACACCCCGGCGACCATCTCCGTGCTGCTCCAGGTCCACGACCGGCTGCGCTGCGTCGCGGCGACCGGCGCATGGCAGGTCTTCGCCACCGTGCCGCCGGAGACCGGGATCGTCGGCCGGGTGTACGCGACCGGCGCCGCGGCCGTCGTCCCGGATGTCACCGCCGACCCGGACTACCTGCCGATACGCCCCGACGTGACCGCGGAGCTGTGCGTGCCCGTGCTGGATCGGTCCGGCCGGGCGATCGGCGTGCTCGACCTCCAGTGGAGCGGGCCGGTCGACCTGGAGCCGTGGCGGGAGACCGCGCAGCGGCTGGCCGCCCGACTCGGCGCGCGGATCGTCGCGCTCGGCGGCCCGCCGGCGGAGAGCCGCAGCGAGAAGCTGCTCCGGCATGCCGCCGCGGTGTCCTCCGCGCCGACCGAGTGGGATCTGATGGGCGCGGCGAGCTGCGCCGCTCGGGAGGTCTCCACCCTCTCCACGGCGGTGCTGCTGATCGCCGGCCCGGAGGGTGCTCTGCTGGGGCCGTCGCCGCTGGTCCCGGGCGAGCTGGAGACCCGGATCCGCGCCGAGCTGACCGAGGCGGGTCCGGCGGCGCTCGGTCGGATGCTCGATCGGGCGCACCGGTACGGCGCCGGCTACACGCTGGGCGAGGCGGATCAGCCGCCTACCGAGGACTACCGGCCGTTGACCCGGGCCGGGGTGCGCACGCTGGTCGCCGTTCCCGTCGGACCGGTGGACGCGGGCGGGGTGCTGCTGGTCGCCGACGAGCGGCTGCTGCGCCCCGATCCGACCACGGTCAGCCTGATGGAGCTGCTCGCCGGGCAGGCCTGGACCAGCCTGGACCGGCTGCGCACGCTGGCCCGGCTTCGGGAACAGGCCAGCTCCGACCCGCTGACCGGGCTGCGGCACACCGGCCCGTTCGGGCAGCGGATCGCGGCAGCCACCCCGGGCCGTACAGCCCTGCTCGCGATCGACGTGGACGGTTTCAAGACCGTCAACGACACGTACGGCCACCAGGCCGGCGACCGGGTGCTGGTCGGGCTGGCCCGGGCGCTGGAGGGGGCGCTGCGGCACGGCGACGAGCTGTACCGGATCGGCGGAGACGAGTTCGTCGCGGTGATCGAGGTGAGCCGCCCGGAGGAGGCGGTCCGGATCGCCGAGCGGCTGACCGAGGCGGCTCGGCGCACCGGCCGCACGATCAGCGTGGGTGTCGCGCTGCCCCGTCCAGGCGAGTCTCCCGACCTCACCCTCCGCCGCGCCGACCAGGCCCTCTACGCGGTAAAGCGCCAGGGAAGGGACGGCGTCCACCTGGCCGCCGCCTAACCCGCCCAACGCCCCCGCCCTCCACCGTCCGCGCCCAGCCCGCGTCGATCTAGGGCATATCGCTGCGCCAGGAGATCAACTCGCGACGATATGCCCTAGATCGACGGGGCGGCCGGAGGGAGGGAGGGAGGGAGGGAGGGAGGGTCAGGCGGTCAGGTCCTTGGCTAGGAGTTCGGCGATCTGGGCGGTGTTCAGGGCGGAGCCCTTGCGCAGGTTGTCGCCGGTGATGAAGAGGTCGAGGGCGCGCGGGTCGTCGAGGGCGCGGCGGATCCGGCCGACCCAGGACGGGTCGGTGCCGACCGCGTCGATCGGCATCGGGAACTCACCTGCGGCGGGGTCGTCGACCAGGATCACCCCGGGTGCGTTGCGCAACGCCTCGCGAGCGCCCTCGGCGTCGACCTCGGTGGCGAAGACCGCGTGCACGGCCACCGAGTGGCCGGTGACCACCGGCACCCGGACACAGGTGGCGGAGACCTTCAGGTCGGGCAGGCCGAGAATCTTCCGCGACTCGTTGCGGACCTTCATCTCCTCGGACGACCAGCCACCGTCGGCCGGCGAGCCGGCCCACGGCACGACGTTGAGCGCCAGCGGCGCCGGGAACGGGCCGAGGTCGTCGCCGACCGCCTGCCGCACGTCACCGGTCCGCGAGCCGAGCCCGCGGCCTCCGGCGACCTTGGCGAGCTGGTCGTGCAGGATGTCCACGCCGGCCTGACCGGACCCGGACACCGCCTGGTAGGAGGCGAGCACCAGCTCCCGCAGGCCGTACTCGCGGTGCAGCGGGGCCACCGCCACGATCATCGCGAGGGTGGTGCAGTTGGCGTTCGCGATGATGCCCCGGGGCCGGTTGCGGACCTGCTCCGGGTTGATCTCCGGGACCACCAGCGGAACGTCCCGGTCCATGCGGAAGGCACCGGAGTTGTCGACCACGATCGCGCCACGGGCGACGGCGACCGGCGCCCACTCGGCGGAGACCTCGTCGGGTACGTCGAACATCGCCACGTCGACGCCGTCGAACGCCTCCGGGGTCACCGCCTGGACGACGAGTTCCTCGCCCCGGCAGCGCACCCGCCGCCCGACCGAACGCTCCGAGGCGAGCAGCCGGATCTCACCCCAGACGTTGCGACGCCCGGTGAGCAGCTCACACATCACAGTGCCGACGGCACCGGTCGCTCCGACCACGGCGAGGGTGGGCAGCGCCGTCATCGGCGCTACCTACCCGTCCCCGCGTAGACCACGGCTTCGGTGTCGCCGCCCAGCTCGAACGCGTCGTGGATGGCGCGGACCGCGGCGTCGAGGTCGGTGTCCCGGCAGACCACGGAGACCCGGATCTCGGAAGTGGAGATCATCTCGATGTTGACCCCGGCCGCGCCGAGCGCGGCGAAGAAGCCGGCGGCCACACCGGGGTGCGAGCGCATGCCGGCGCCGATCAGCGAGACCTTGCCGACGTGGTCGTCGTAGAGCAGGCCCTTGAACTTGACCGACTCCTGGATCTTGCTGAGCGCGGCCATCGCGGTCGGGCCGTCGGTCTTGGGCAGGGTGAACGAGATGTCCGTCCGGCCGGTGCCCTCGGTGGAGACGTTCTGCACGATCATGTCGATGTTGATCTCGGCGCCGGCGACCGTGTCGAAGATCCGCGCGGCGGCACCCGGCTCGTCGGGCACCCCGACGATCGTGATCTTGGCCTCGCTGCGGTCGTGCGCCACCCCGGTGATCAGTGCCTGCTCCACGGAAAGGTCCTCCATCGATCCGGTGACCATCGTGCCGGTGTTGGTCGAGTATGACGAACGGACGTGGATCGGCAACCCGGCCCGCCGGGCGTACTCCACGCTACGCAGGTGCAGAACCTTCGCGCCGCACGCGGCCAGCTCCAGCATCTCCTCGTACGTGATCTGCCGGATGTGCCGGGCGTTGGGCACGATCCGCGGGTCGGCGGTGAAGATGCCGTCGACGTCGGTGTAGATCTCGCAGACGTCGGCGTACAGCGCGGCGGCGAGCGCGACGGCCGTGGTGTCGGAACCGCCCCGGCCCAGCGTGGTGACGTCCTTGGTGTCCTGCGAGACACCCTGGAAGCCAGCCACGATGACCACCGAGCCCTCGTCGAGCGCGCCCTTGAGCCGCCCGGGCGTGACGTCGATGATCCGCGCGCGGCCGTGCACCGAGGTGGTGATCACGCCGGCCTGCGAGCCGGTGAACGAGCGGGCCTCGTACCCCAGGTTGTGGATGGCCATGGCCAGCAGCGCCATGGAGATCCGCTCCCCGGCGGTGAGCAGCATGTCCAGCTCGCGGCCCGGTGGCAGCGGGCTGACCTGATTGGCCAGGTCGAGCAGCTCGTCGGTGGTGTCCCCCATCGCGGAGACCACCACCACCACGTCGTCGCCGGCCTTGCGGGCGGCGACGATGCGCTCGGCCACCCGCTTGATGCGCTCGGCATTGCCGACGGAGGACCCGCCGTACTTCTGCACCACGAGTGCCACGACGGTGCACTCCCTCCCAGTGACCCTGAGCGTGCCGACGCCGCCGGCACCGGGGCCGGCGGCGCGTGTCAGACCCCTTGAGGGTATCCGGCGGGTCGCGGCGCCGGGTCGGGTGATCCCACCATCCGGCCCGACCGGGCCGGGGGCAGCGCGGGCGGCCCCGTCCGCGAGGTCGGGCGGTACGCCGGGGCGGCCGGGCCCGACACGCCGGGGCGAGCCGGGTACGGGGGCCCCGCCGGCCGCCGGCACCCACCAGAATGGGTCGGTGCCCGTCCTCATCCGCTCGGCCGGCCGCGTGCTCGGGCCGCTCGTGTTCGCCCTGCCGGCGCTCCTGGTCGCCTGCACCAGCGAGCAGCCCTCGCCCCCGCCACCGACCGATCCCGGCCCAGTAGAGGTCGACGCGACCCGGGACGAGTTGGCCGCGCTCGCCGCTGCGGCCCAGGACCGCCACCTGGTGGCGCAGTACGTGTTCAGCCGCGCCGACCAACCGGACCGCACCATCGTGTTCACCAGCGCGAACGACGGCAGCTGGCGGGTCGACGTGCCGGGTGGCGCGCTGGGGGGCACCGCCGACGTCTCGCTGGCCGCTACCGCCGACGGGCTGTTCCAGTGCGCCCTGCCGTCGGCCGGCCGGCCGGAGCCGGCGCGCTGCGTACGCCTCGGTGAGCGTGACGACGCGCTCCCCCGCCGGCTGGACCCCCGGATCCAGCACCCGCTCACCGACTGGCTGGACGTGCTCACCGACCGCCGCGCGCCGCTCGCGGTCGCTCCGGCCGAAACGCCCAAGGGCCTCACCGGCACCTGCTACTCGGTGGACTCCACGTCCGCCTCGCTCAACGCCCCGTTGGACGTCGGCATCTACTGCTACGACCGGGACGGCACGCCGACCGGCGTGCGGACGGCGACCGGGACGCTGAAGCTCGCGGCTCCGCCCGGTCCGGCGCCGGCCACCGTGCAGCTCGCCGGGCCCGTGGTGGACGAGGAGCCGCTCGACACCGCAGCTCCGCCGACACCCGACCCGTCGAGCAGCCCGAGCGCGGGAACGCCCTGATCTTCATCCCGTTACGGGTGCGTTTGCCCACATTTAGACAGCCCCGAGCTGAGGGCGAATCACCCATACAGGACGATCCTCGTATGACCGACCTCACCCCCCTGCTCGCCTACCGCTGGAGCCCGCTGGCCTTCGACCCGACCGAGGAGCTGGGTGAGGCCGAGGCGGCCTCGCTGCTGGAGGCGGCCCGCTGGGCACCGTCCCTGCGCAATCGCCAGCCCTGGCGGTTCACTCTCGGTCACCGTGACGACGAGACCTGGAAGCGGATCCTGGTCAACCTGCTCGAACGCGACCAGCGCTGGGCCCACCGGGCCGCCGCGCTACTGCTCGCCGCGCACGTCGACACCGACGCCGAGCCGGACGCCGCACCGGCGGACGGGGTCGCGTACGACCTGGGACAGGCGGTCGCCCACCTCACCGTGCAGGCCACCGCGCTCGGGCTGCACGTGCGCCAGGTGCTGACCGTGGACCGCGTCGGCCTCGCCGCCGACCTGCAACTGCCGCCCGGCGTGCGGCCGTACGCGGTGGTCGCCGTCGGGAAGCTCGGCGACCCGCTCAGCCTCCCGGCCGACCTGGTCGCCGAGGAGACCGGCCTACGCCGCCGCCGACCCCTGGCCGACCTGCTGCTCGGCTGACCCGTGCCCGGGTCGACGGTCGATGTACGCGTGAAGTCCGTCCCACACTCCGGACCGACCTTCCCAGACCTGATCCCATCACGTAGGGTCACCCTGTCATGTGGCAGGCGCACCTCCTCCTTGGTCGCCGCGACGAGGCCTGACGGCCGGCACCTCGTCGCGGAGTCGGACCGCGCCGCCCATCAGCACGCAGCACACCTCGGCCCGCCGGGCAACGACGCACCGGCAGTGACGCCGACTCCGTCCGATTGCTGAACGCCACGTGACCACGGGAGCACTCTGAGATGGCTCAACCTGCCACCGACGCTGAGACCGATCCGATCGCCCGGCAACGGCCGAGCCGGATGCCGTACCACCGCTACCAGCCCTACCGCGAACAGTTCCGGGTCGACCTGCCGGACCGCAGCTGGCCCACCCGGCACGTCGACGCCGCGCCTCGCTGGTGCGCCGTGGACCTGCGGGACGGCAACCAGGCGCTGATCGACCCGATGTCGCCCGAGCGCAAGCGCCGGATGTTCCAGCTGCTGGTCCAGATGGGCTACAAGGAGATCGAGGTCGGCTTCCCGTCGGCCAGCCAGACCGACTTCGACTTCGTCCGGCAGCTCATCGAGCAGGACATGATCCCGGACGACGTCACCATCCAGGTGCTCACCCAGTGCCGGGAGCACCTGATCGAGCGCACGTTCGAGTCGCTGCGCGGGGCGAAGCGGGCGATCGTGCACTTCTACAACTCGACCTCCACCCTCCAGCGTCGGGTGGTCTTCGGCCTGGACCGGGACGGCATCACCGACATCGCCACCTCCGGCGCACGGCTCTGCCAGAAGTACGCCGAGATCCACACCCCGGACACCGACATCCACTACGAGTACTCGCCGGAGTCGTACACGGGCACCGAGCTGGAGTACGCGGTGGAGGTCTGCGCCCGGGTGATCGACGTGATCGACCCGACGCCCGACCGGAAGCTGATCATCAACCTGCCGGCCACCGTCGAGATGGCGACGCCGAACGTGTACGCCGACTCGATCGAATGGATGCACCGGCACCTGCCGCGCCGGGACAGCCTGGTGCTCAGCCTGCACCCGCACAACGACCGGGGCACCGGCGTGGCCGCCGCCGAGCTGGGCCTGCTCGCCGGTGCGGACCGGATCGAGGGCTGCCTGTTCGGCAACGGCGAGCGCACCGGCAACGTGGACCTGGTGACGCTGGGGCTCAACCTCTTCTCCCAGGGCATCGACCCGATGATCGACTTCTCGAACATCGACGAGGTCCGGCGGGCCGTCGAGTACTGCAACCAGCTGCCGGTGCACGAACGCCACCCGTACGCCGGCGACCTGGTCTACACCGCCTTCTCCGGCTCCCACCAGGACGCGATCAAGAAGGGCTTCGACGCCCTCACCGCCGACGCGGTGGCTGCCGGCGTACCGGTGGACGAGCACACCTGGGCGGTGCCGTACCTGCCGATCGACCCGAAGGACCTGGGCCGCACCTACGAGGCGGTCATCCGGGTCAACTCGCAGTCCGGCAAGGGCGGCGTCGCGTACATCATGAAGAGCGAGCACCAGCTGGACCTGCCCCGCCGGCTCCAGATCGAGTTCTCCGGCGTGGTGCAGCAGGTCACCGACCACGACGGCGGTGAGGTCGACCCGGCCGCCATGTGGGAGATCTTCGCGACGCACTACCTGCTCGACCACCAGCCCGACCCGGCCGTGCGGCTGGCCGGGTACACGATCGGCACCACCGACGGCAAGGTCGAGATCGAGGCCCAGGTCGGCGTGGGCGCCGAGCAGCGGTCGCTGTCCGCCGTCGGCAACGGCCCGATCGACGCGTACGTCAACGCGCTCCAGTCGGTCGGGGTGGGCGTCCGGGTGCTCGACTACCACGAGCACGCACTCTCCTCCGGCGGGGACGCGCAGGCCGCCGCGTACGTGGAGTGCGAGGTGGACGGCCGGGCGGTCTGGGGCGTGGGCACCGACGCCAACATCGTCACCGCCTCGATCAAGGCGGTCACCAGCGCCGTCAACCGCGCCCGCAGCTGACCGCAAGCTCCCGACGCCCGTGTGAAAGGAAGGGCCCCTTATCAACGCCTGGCGTTGATAAGGGGCCCTTCCTTACTTCGGGGGTGTGGCGACGGGCAGCGAGTGGCAGGGCTGCGACGGCGGGGCCGAGCGGGGCGGTCGGTGGACCAGGACGAGGGCCAGCACCGCGCCGGCCAGCAGCAGGCCGGCGCACCAGACCATCGCGCCCCGGAACGCGTGCGTCAGCTCGGCCTTCTGCTCGTACCCAGCGCCGGAGAGGCCGACCAGCAGCGGCAGTGAGGCCACCGCGAGCAGGCCGCCGGCCCGGGACGCGGCGTTGTTGAAGCCGCTGGCCACGCCGGAGAACCGGTCCTCCACCGCGGCCAGCACCGACGCGGTCAACGGCGCCACCACCAGGGTCAGCCCGAGGCCGAAGAGCAGCACCCCGGGCAGCACGTCCCACCAGTACGACGCGCCCGGGCCGACGCCAAGCAGCAGCAGCAGACCGGCGGCCGCCACCACCGGCCCGACGGCCAGCGGCAGCCGCGGGCCGATCCGCGCCGACAGCGCGCCGGCCCGGGCCGACCCGATCAGCAGCAGCACCGTCATCGGCAGCAGCGCGATCCCGGTGCGGAACGCCGACCACTCGACCACGTTCTGCAGGTAGACGGCGAAGAAGAAGGTGAAGCCGCCGAGCGCGGCGTAGACCACGACGGTGAAGATGTTCAGCACCGAGAAGAGCCGGCTGCGGAACAGCCCGGTGGGCAGCATCGCGCTGTCGCCGCGCCGCCGTTCCAGCAGCACGAAGGTCACCGCGGCCAGCACCCCGACCAGTGCCGCGACCACCACCGGCGCCGAGTCGAAGCCACGCGCCGGCGCGTCGATCAGGGCGTACGTGACGCCGGCGAGCGCGAGCGCGCCGAGCAGCGTGCCGGCCACGTCGAACCGGCGTCGGGTCCGGCCCGGCCCCTCGGTCCGGGAGGCGTTCTCGTCCCGGCTCTCCGGCACCCAGCGCAGGGCGGCCAACACCACCAGCACGGCGATCGGCAGGTTGAGGAAGAAGATCCACCGCCAGGACAACGCGTCGATCAGCCAGCCACCGATGAACGGACCCAGCGCGGTGGACACGCCGGACAGCCCGGCCCAGGCACCGATCGCCCGACCCCGATCGTCCGGGTGGAAGCTGGCCTGGAGCACCGACAGCGACCCGGGGGTGAGCAGCGCGCCGCCGGCGCCCTGGAGGAACCGGGCCGCGATGAGCCAGCCGGTGTCCTGGGCCAGCCCGCACAGCACCGAGGCGGCGGTGAACCAGAGCACCCCGATCAGGAAGACCCGCCGCCGGCCGAAACGGTCCCCGAGCGCGCCGCCGAGCAGCACGAACGCCGCCAGCATCAGCAGGTAGCCGTTGACGGTCCATTGCAGATCCGCCACGTTCGCGCCGAGGTCCTGGCCGAGCTTGGGCAGCGCCACGTTGACGACCGTGCCGTCCAGGAAGACCATGCCGGACGCGAGCACCGCGGCGAGCAGGGTGCCCCGGCCGGCGGCGGTGCCCATCCGCAGTGCGGGCGCCGGTGCAGGTGTGGTCATCCCACCAATCTTCCTTGCAGCATGTGGGAGACGCCACGAAACGCCGAAACCATGCCCGGGTACTGTGCGCAATCGCCGGGAGACCGCAAGCTGGAGAGGTGTCGTCTGTGCGTACCAGATCAGGACCGCGCGCGGCGGTGGCCGCGCTCGTCGCGGCGCTGGCGCTCGGCGTGGCCGGTTGCGTCCCGTCGGGTGAGCCGGACTCGCCGCCACCGAGTGACGGTGGCAACGCCGTCGATCAGTTGGGCCAGCTGACGGTCGCCAGCGCCGGCTCGATGAAGGGCTACAGCCGGGAGCACTTCCCGCACTGGCGGAACACCGGCAAGAACTGCGACGTGCGGGACACCATCCTCCAGCGCGACGGCAAGGACGTGAAGCTCTCCGGCTGCAATGTGGTCGGCGGGCGCTGGGAGAGCGTGTACGACGGCCGCAGCGCCACCGATCCCTCCGACGTGGACATCGACCACATGGTGCCGTTGGCCAACGCGTGGCGCTCGGGTGCCGACGAGTGGGACGACGCGAAGCGCGGCGATTTCGCCAACGACACCACGCGGCCTCAGCTCATCGCGGTTTCCGCGTCCTCCAACCGGGCAAAGGGTGACCAGGACCCGTCCCAGTGGAAACCGGCGAACCGGTCGTACTGGTGCCAGTACGCCGAAAGCTGGGTGACGGTCAAGCACCACTGGCGGCTGACGGTGACCAGTGCCGAGAAGGCCACCCTGACGGACATGTTGGAGGGCTGCACATGGGCGAACAAGCCGTAACGGGCGCCGGGGCCACCCCCGCCCCGGAGCAGACGCCGGACGCGGGCGGCGACGACGCGGCGGCGGCGACCGGCAGCGCGCCGGTCGGGCCGGCGACCGCGGGCATGACCGTGGACGGCAGCACCGGCACCGCCGGTACGGTCCCCGGCGCGGGGATGAGCGCGGACGGTCCCAACCCGGCCGACACCGCGTCGCCGGGTGCCGGCATGGACGCCGACGCGGCCAGCGGCGCCACCCGCACGGCGGACATCGTGCCGGGGCCGGGCGGGGTGATGACCGACGAGGTGGGTGTGGTGACCGGGGAGCTGACGCTGCGCACCAGCTACGCCGACGGCAAGGTCACGCTGGGGGTGCAGTACAAGGACGCGGACGAGTGGTACGCGGTGACCGGCGGTTCGGTGCCGCTGCCCGACCCGGCGGGCCTGGACGCCGTGCACGGCGTCGCGGTGGCCCTGCTGCACCGCCCCGAGGGCTGACCCACTTCGAACGCCCCCCGGCACGGCTCGGCGTCGCGACCGCCTCCGGCGCTGAAACCACGTCGAGCGTGATACCTCTCCGGCATGTTGATGCCGCAGAGGTATCACGCTCGCCAAGGGCACTGGCCGCGCGGCTTCAGACGTACGAGCCGGGCTCACTCGGGGCGGAGACCACGCCCGGCGACTCGCCCTCGCCCTCGGGGCGGACGATCTGCACGCTGACCTGGTGCGGGCGCAACTCCCCGCTGGCGATCCGCTCGGCGAAGTGGCAGGCAACCCGGCTGGCGCCGATCTCCCGCAGCGCCGGCCGCTCGTCGGCGCAGCGGGTGGGCTGCGCCCACGGGCAGCGGGTGTGGAAGCGGCAGCCGGACGGCGGGTTGGCCGGCGAGGGCAGGTCGCCGGCGAGCAGGATCCGCTCCCGCCGGTCCTCCACGTCCGGGTCCGGCACCGGCACCGCGGACATCAGCGCCCTGGTGTACGGGTGCAGCGGCTCGGTGTAGAGCCGGTCGCTCGGCGCCTCCTCGACCAGCGCGCCCAGGTACATCACGCCGACCGTGTCGGAGATGTGCCGGACCACCGCGAGGTCGTGCGCGATCACCAGGTAGGTCAGCCCCAGGCTGTCCTGGAGCTCGTCCAGCAGGTTGACCACCTGGGCCTGGATCGAGACGTCCAGCGCCGAGACCGGCTCGTCGGCGACGATCAGCTCCGGCCCGAGCACGAGCGCACGGGCGATGCCGATGCGCTGGCGCTGCCCTCCGGAGAACTCGTGCGGGTAGCGGGACAGCGCCCAGCGGGGCAGCCCCACCGCGTCCAGCGTCTCGCCGATGATCCGGCGACGGTCGGTGCGGTCGGTCCCGATCCCGTGGGTCTGCAACCCCTCGGTCAGGATGGACTCGACGTTCTGCCGGGGATCGAGGCTGGACATCGGGTCCTGGAAGATCATCTGCATCCGGCGACGCATGGTGCGCAGCTTGCCCGGCGGCAGCGTGGTCAGTTCGACGCCGTCGAAGCTGACCTCACCGGAGGTCGGCGGGTTGAGCTGGAGCAGCGCCCGGCCCAGCGTGGACTTTCCGCAGCCGGACTCGCCGACCAGGCCGTACGTCTTGCCGCGCGGGATGCTCAGGTCGACCCCGTCGACGGCCTTCACGTGGCCGACCACCCGGTCGAAGAGCACTCCCCGCTTGATCGGGAAGTGCACCTTCAGGTCGCGTACCTCGACGAGGATGTCGTTGTCGCTCACGCTGGTTCCTCCTCGCGTGGGGCGGGCACCGTGCCAGGCACCGGCTCCGGGTTGACGCACCGGTAGCTACGCCCGTCGTAGGTGTGCACCAGCTCCGGCGGCTGACCGACGCAGTCGTCGATCCGGCGGGCGCAGCGCGGGGCGAAGGCACAGCCGTCCGGCCAGGGCAGCAGGTCGCGGACCGATCCGGGGATCGGGTTGAGCTTCTCGCCCCGCCCGGCGTCGAGGCGTGGCACCGAACCGAGCAGACCCACGGTGTACGGGTGGCGCGGCTCGCGGAACAGCGGACGACGGCGGGCCGTCTCCACCACCCGACCGCCGTAGAGCACGTTGACCGTGTCGACCATGCCGGCCACCACACCGAGATCGTGCGTGATCATCAGCAGTGCGGTGCCGGAGTCCCGGACCAGCTCCTTGAGCAGTTCCAGGATCTGGGCCTGGATGGTGACGTCCAGCGCGGTCGTCGGCTCGTCGGCGATCAGCAGCCGGGGCTGGCAGGCCACCGCCATCGCGATCAGCGCCCGCTGCCGCATCCCGCCGGAGAGCTGGTGCGGGTACTCCTTCAACCGGCGCTTCGGGTCGGGGATGCCGACCCGGTCCAGCAGCGCCGCCGCCTCCTTCGCGGCAGCGTCGCCCTTCATCCCCCGGTGCCGGGTGAGGACCTCGGTCACCTGCAACCCGATCGGGATCACCGGGTTCAGCGAGGAGAGCGGGTCCTGGAAGATCATGGCGATGTCCCGGCCGCGGATGTCCCGCCGCGACCGGTCGTCGAGCTGGAGCAGGTCGGTGCCGTCGAAGACGGCCTTGCCGCCGACCCGCAGACCGGGCTGCTTCGGCAGCAGACCCATGATCGCCAGTGACGTGACGCTCTTGCCGCAGCCGGACTCGCCGACCAGGCCGACCACCTCACCGGCGTCGACCGAGAAGGACACGCCGTCGACCGCGTGCACGGGACGCTGGCCGCGCCGCGCGAACGTGACGGAGAGATCGTCCACTTCGAGCAGTGACATTATCGGCCTTCCGTTCGCGACTCCGGGGCTCGCAAGCTCACTCCTCGCGCTTCACACATGTCGGGCCTACTTCCGGAGCTTCGGGTCGAGGGCCTCGCGCATCGCCTCACCGAGCAGGGTGAAACCGAGCGCGGTGATGATGATCCCGATCGCCGGGTAGATCGCCAGCGACGGCCGGATGCCGAGGTACTGCTGCGCGTCGGCGAGCATCACGCCCCACTCCGGTACCGCGGTGTCGGGGTTGCCCAGGCCCAGGAAGGAGAGTGCCGCGGCCTCGATGATCGCGGTGGCCAGCGTCAGGGTGGCCTGCACGATCACCGGGGCGAGCGAGTTCGGCACCACGTGGGTCAGGGCGATCTTCGACTTCTTCACGCCGAGCGAGGTGGCCGCCAGCACGTAGTCGCTGTTGGCCTGGGAGATCATCGAGCCGCGCAGCAGCCGGGCGAAGACCGGCACCGAGACCACGCCGACCGCGATCATCACCGTGGTCAGGCTGGCCCCGAGCAGGGCGGCGATGCTCACCGCCAGCAGCAGGCTCGGCATCGCCAGCAGCATGTCGACGAACCGCATCAGGGTGGTGTCGATCCACCGTCCCCACTTGCCACCGAGGCCGACCGCGGCGCCGGAGACGCCACCGATCAGCGCGCCGACCGCCAGACCGATCAGGGTGGAGACCACGCCGACCAGCAGGGTCTGCCGGGCACCCACGATCATCCGGCTGAACTCGTCGCGGCCCTGGTGGTCGTAGCCGAACCAGTGATCGCCGGTGGGGCCGGGGATGACGCCCGGCTTGATCAGCCCTTCGCGGATGCCGATCGTGTCGGTCGGCGCGTACGGCACAAGGAACGGCCCGACCACCGCGACCAGCACGAAGATCGCCAGGATGATCGCGCCGACGATCGCCGCCGGGTTGCCGCGCAGCCGGCGGAACGCCTCCTGCCAGAGGCTGACCCCCCGCTCGTCGTCACGGGCGGCCAGTTCCGAGAGCCGGTCGATCTTCTCGCGCTTCTTGCCCGGACTGAGGGTCATCGCACCCTCACCCTCGGGTCGATGAAGCTGTAGGAGAGGTCGACCAGGAGGTTCACCAGCACGTACACCACCGCGATGATCAGAATGAAGCCCATCAGCACCGGATAGTCGCGCTGGCCGATGGCCTCGGCGACGAACGCTCCGATGCCACTGAAGGCGAAGACGGTCTCGGTCAGCACGGCGCCGGAGAGCAGGCCGCCGGCGAGCAGACCGATCGAGGTGGCAACCGGCAGCATCGCGTTGCGCAGCACGTGCCGGCTACGGACCGTCTGCTCGGTCAGGCCCTTGGCCTCGGCGGTCCGGACGAAGTCCTCGTTCAGCACCTCCAGCACGCTCGCCCGGGTGATCCGGACGATGATCGCCAGCGGGATGCTGGCCAGCGCGATGGCGGGCAGCACCAGATGCCAGAGGGCATCGGCCGCGGCGTCCCACTCGCGGGTCATCAGTCCGTCGAGGACGAAGAAGTTGGTGACACGGGTCGCCCCGAGCGTCGGATCCTGCCGGCCGCTGGACGGGAACCAGTGCAGGTTCTCCGAGAAGATCGCCTTGAGCACGTAGCCCAGGAAGAAGACCGGGATGCAGATTCCGATCAGCGAGCCGCCCACGGAGGCGTGGTCCAGGAACCGGCCCCGACGGCGGGCTGCCAGATAGCCCAGCGGGATGCCGATACCGATCGCGATCACCATCGCGGTGATGGTCAGCTCGACGGTGCCGGGGAAGCGCTCGATGAACTCCGTGGTGACCGCCCGCTTGGTGGAGGTCGAGGTGCCCAGGTCGAGCTTGATCATCCGCCGGACGAACCGTCCGTACTGCACCAGGATGGGCTCGTCGAGGCCCATGTTGCGACGGATGGCGGCACGCATCTCGGGCGTGCCGCGCTCACCGAGGATGGCGGTCTCGGGGCCGCCGGGAAGCCGGCGGAGCCAGATGAAGAGCAGGAGGGAGAGCCCGAACAGCGTGGGTATCAGCTGAAGCAGGCGTCTGACGATGAACCGGAACACGGCGGCCTCGAAGGGGTGCGGAGGGTTGCGGGCGGGCGCTGTGCGACAGCGCCCGCCCGCGTTCCTTGCGTCAGATCAGGACTTACTTGAACTCGGCGCTGGCGTACCGCTCGTCGGTGAGCGGGCTCGCCTTGACGCCGGTCACGTCCTTGCCGAACACGATGGCCGGCGGGGAGTGCGAGATCGGCACACCGGGCAGGAAGTCCATCACGGACTTGTTCAGGGCCTTGTACTTCTCGGTACGGGCCGCCACGTCGGCGGTGGTGTCCGCGTCCTTGAACTGGTCGAACAGGGCCTTGTTGTTGAAGCCCCACTCGTCCTTCGGCCGGTCGAAGAAGGTGCCGATGAAGTTGTAGGCGTCGCCGTAGTCACCGGTCCAGCCGAGGAAGTGGATGTCGTGCTTGCTGCCGGACGTGGTGGCGTTGAGGTAGTCCGGGCTCCACTTGAGCGGGATCGCCTCGACCGTGATGCCGACCGCCTTCAGGTCCGCCGAGAGCAGCTCGAAGATGTCCTTCGGGTTCGGCATGTAGGGCCGGGTGACCTCGGTCGGGTAGTGGAACTTCAGCGTCAGGTTCGACGCGCCGGCCGCGGCCAGCAGCGACTTCGCCTTGGCCGGGTCGTAGGTGTACTTGGTGACGTCACCGTTCCAGCCCTCGACGGTGTCGGGCATGAAGTTGTCCGCCACCTTGGCGCCCGGGGGCAGCTTCGAGTCGACCAGCTGCTGACGGTTCAGCGCGTACGCGATCGCCTGCCGGACACGGATGTCGGCGAGCTTCGGGTTGCCCTTCTGGTTCATCGCCAGGTAGAGCACGTTGAACGCCGGGCGGGTGAGCATGTTGAAGCCCTCGCCCTTCAGCGGCTCGACGTCGGCCGGGCCGACCAGGTCGTAGCCCTGGATGTCGCCGGAGCGCAGCGCCTGCTTGCGAGCGTTCTCGTCCGAGATCGTCTTGAAGATGAGGGTCTTCAGCTTGGCCTTGGCGCCCGAGTAGTCCTCGTTGCGCTCCAGGGTCAGCGTCTTGTTGGCGACGTCCCAGGTCTTGAACTTGAACGGGCCGGTGCCGGTCGGGTGCTCCGTCGCGTACGCCGGGTACTTGATGTCCTCGGCGGTGCCGCCCACGTTGCTGGCGTCGAACTCCTGCAGCGCCTTCGGGCTGTGGATGGAGAACGAGGGGAGCATCAGCGCGGCCGGGATCTTGCTGGAGACCCGGGTGAACGACAGGTCGACCGTCGTCGCGTCCTTGGCGGCGCAGGACTTGAAGAGGCTCGGCGGCAGGTCCGCGTTCTCGTTGGTGGCGAAGCCGCCCATGACGTCCTGCCAGTACGCGGTCACGTCCGGGCTCTGCATGAGGCCCTTGGCGTTGTACCACCGGTTGAAGTTGACGCAGACGGCCTCGGCGTTGAAGTCGGTGCCATCGTGGAACTTCACGCCCGAGCGGAGCTTGAAGGTCCAGGTGGTGCCGGCGGCGTCCGGGGTCCAGGATTCGGCCAGGCCGGGGGTGACCTTGGTGCCACCCTCCTCCGGACGAACCAGGGTCTCGAAGACCTGACGGGCCACGCGCAGCGACTCACCGTCGCTGGCGAAGCTCGGGTCGAGCACCTTCGGGTCTCCGGCAACGCCGAAGACGAGGGTGTCCTTCTTGCTACCGCTGGAGCTGTCGTCGCGGTTGCTCTCGGCGCAGCCTGCTACCGCGAGGGCCGCGACCGCGACGGCCGCGATCGCGACCTTCGGCCTGGGTGCACGCATCGTGCTTCACCTCGTCCTTGGGGGTACGGACAACGTGGTGACAGGGGTCACCGATGGCGGTGACCATAGCTCCCGTTGCGTCCAGCCGGAAACCGTTGGGTGGACGGTTGGTATCGGATCGTGCCTCAATCGTCGCTTGACATTCGATTCGAAGGTCAACAGGGCTTGAAACCGTGCAATCCGCACCCGCGATGCCAAACTGTTACGTCGAACGGGCCGCAGGAGGAAGCAGGTGTCAGATCATTTCCGGGCAGTGACAAGCGATGGCCGGCACCCGGACAGGGTGCCGACCACCGGCCGTACGTGGACGGGCTCAGACCGCCCGGCGCCCCTCGAACGCCCGGCCGAGGGTGATCTCGTCGGCGTACTCCAGGTCACCACCGACCGGCAGCCCGCTCGCCAGCCGGGTCACCGCGATCCCCATCGGCTTCACCATCAGCGCCAGGTAGGTGGCGGTCGCCTCGCCCTCGGTGTTCGGGTCGGTAGCCAGGATCAGCTCGCGCACCGCGCCGCCACTCAGGCGGGTCATCAGCTCCCGGATGCGCAAATTGTCGGGACCGATCCCCTCCAGCGGATTGATCGCGCCGCCGAGCACGTGGTAGCGGCCGCGGAACTCACCGGTCCGCTCGATGGCCACCACGTCCTTGGGCTCCTCCACCACACACAGCACCTCGTCCGTGCGGCGTGGGTCGCGGCAGATCCGGCACTGCTCCGACTCGGCCACGTTGTAGCAGGTCGTGCAGAACCGAACCAGCTCCTTGACCTTGCGCAGCGCGCCGGCCAGCCGGTTGACGTCGGCCGGATCCGCCGACAGGACGTGGAACGCGATCCGCTGGGCGCTCTTCGGGCCCACGCCCGGCAGTCGACCCAGCTCGTCGATCAGATCCTGGATGGCACCTTCGTACATCTCTCGGCTCAGAAACCGGGCAGGCCGAGGCCGCCCATGCCACCGGTGACCGGGCCCATCTTGCGCTCGGTCAGCTCACGCGCGGCCTCGGCGGCGTTGTGCACGGCCGCGACGACCAGGTCCTCCAGCGTCTCCACGTCGTCCGGGTCGACGGCCTTCGGGTCGATCTTGATGGCCTTGAGCTCCCCGGAGCCGGAGACGGTCGCGGTGACCAACCCACCGCCGGCGGTGCCGGTCAGCTCGGCCTCGGCCAGCTCGGCCTGGGCGGCGGCGATCTGCTGCTGCATCTTCTGCGCCTGCTTCAGCATCTGCTGCATGTTCGGCTGTCCACCTGGGCGCACGGATGGCTCCTTCTCGCACTCGTCTGCTCGGCCGCCGCCCAGCCTATCCGCTGGGACCGACCCCGCCCCGCCCGGTGCGTCCGCCCACGCCGGGGGCGGAAGGACGACGACCGGGTACGGCTACCACCACCCCGAACCGACCATCTGAGGGTAGTGCGGCGAAGATCGCCTACCTGGTCTGCTCGTGGGCATGAACCTCAACCGCACCGGCCGGGTCGGTGCTGTTCTTCGCCCAGCAGGGTTTCGGCATCGGGGTGGGCGGCATGGAACGGGTCGCCGTCCTGCCCTTCCCGCTCTGGGCCTGCTGCCTCGGTGTCCTGCTCGCCGGGGCACCCCCCGCCGCTAGCGGGCGTCGACCTCGTCGATCTTCTCGGCCCCGAACGTCTCGCGGAGCAGCCGTACCGCCTGCTCCTCGCTGGACTCCCGGGCGGTCTTCTCGTCGATGACCTCGTCCAGCGGCTCGTCGCCCGGGTCAAACCCCTCGTAGGTCGGTGTGGCCGCCGGTGCCGCACCACCTGGCTTGGCGCCGCGCAACGGACCGTCGAAATCCGGGTCGTAGGGCGGTTCGCCGGCCCATTCGGCGTCCGCGGTGGGCCGGGCCGCCGCTCCGGTACGCGGACCGCGCCCCGCCGCCGCCGCGCGGGCGGCGGCGATGGCGCTGCTCACCGGCGCACCGCCGGTGGCCGGCTGGCGGGCCGCCGGAGTCGGATTGGCCCGCGCGTTCGGCTTGCCGCCGCCGGTCGCCGTGGCCGGGCCGTCGCCATTCGCGCCGGTGCCGCTTCCACCCGTGCGGCCCTGGTCGGTACCGTTCGCGCCGGCCGGGGCGGGTGCCGAGCCGGAGCCGGCCGGCGCGGCGTCGGCCACGGCGGTGACGCCGCCCGGCCGGGCAGCCTCCGGCCAGTCCTCGTCATCCGTCGCCTCGGCGGCGGGGGCGCTGCCACCGGGGCGGGCCGCCTCCGGCCAGTCGTCCTCGGCTTCGGCCGGCGGGGTCGACCCGGACGGCTGCCCGCCGGGCTGCCGACTCGTACCGCGACCGCTGGACGTGCTCCCGCCGGCACCCGCGCCGGAGGAGACACCGGGTCCGCCCGGCGCACCAGCCGGGCCGCCGGGCAGGCCGGCGCGGGCCTCCGGACCGCCGGTGGGGCCGCCGCCGCCGGCGATCGCGTTCGTCGGCGTGGGTGAGGCGTCCGCCTGCGTGGGCGACGAAGCTGGTCGGGCCGGCGCGGCGGCCTGCGAGCGCGGCGGGCCGGACAGCGACGCGCCGCCCCGCTCGCCGGCAACGTCGCAGCGGATCTGCCAGCGCCCGCCCAGCTCCTCGTAGAGCGCGTCGGTGAGCACCGCCGCGTGGTCGGCCATCATCTTGGCCAGCACGGTGGACTTGACCGTCAGCACCAGCGTGTCGCCGTCGAGGTCGCGCACCACCGCGTCGCGCATCAGGGCCGCGATCCGCTTGTTGGTCCGGTTGACCTTGCCGACCACGTCCGGCCAGACCCGGCGGACCGCGACCGCGTCCAGCGCAGCGGCCGGCGCACCGGGTCGGGGCGGCTCCGGCGTCGCCGGGTCGGGCAGCACCGCCGACGGTGGCACCGCACGGCGGGGGGCCGGCGACCCACCGGGCGAGCCGGGCCCGGCCGGCGAGACGGGTGCGGACCGGTCGGCGGTTGCCGGCCCGGCGGCGGTCGCCGACGCACCGGGAGACGCCGGGATGGGCGTGCCAGCGGCCGAGGCGGAAGTGCTCGGGGCCGGAGCGGCCGAGGACGGAGTGTTCGGGGATGCCGCCGGGTCGACAGCCCACGGGGGCGCGGAGGTCGGGGCGGCGGCGGGTGCCGGGGCGGCGGCAGCCGGGACCGGAGGGGCCGGCTGTGGGCGTACCCCCGGGTGGGTGGCTGGCGCCGAGCCGGCGGTGGCCGACGGCGCGTCGGCGCCGCTCAGGGTGAGCCGGCGTTCCATCCGCTCCAGACGCTGGAGCAGGCCACCGGTGGAGTCGTCCGCGCCGGGCAGCAGCATCCGGGCGCAGATCAGCTCCAGCAGCAGGCGGGGCGCGGTGGTGCCGCGCATCTCCACCAGGCCGTCGTGCACGATGTCGGCACAGCGGGAGAGGGTGCCCGGACCGAGTTGCGCGGCCTGGGCGGCCATCCGCTCGATCTGGTCCGCCGGGCCGTCGATGAGGCCCTTCGCGGCGGCGTCCGGCACCTGCTGGATCACGATGAGGTCGCGTAGCCGCTCCAGCAGGTCCGAGGCGAACCGGCGCAGGTCGTGGCCGGCCTCGGCGACCCGGTCGACGGTGGCGTACGCGGCCGCGCCGTCACCGGCGGCCACCGCGTCGCACATCTCGTCGATCAGCGCGGAGTCGGTGACCCCGAGCAGCGCGACGGCCCGGGCGTAGCTGACCCCCTCCGGACCTGCGCCGGCGATGAGCTGGTCGAGCACGGAGAGGCTGTCCCGCATGCTGCCGCCACCGGCGCGCACCACAAGCGGAAAGACCGCCGGCTCGACGGTGACCCCCTCCGCCTCGCAGAGCTGCTCCAGATAGGGGCGGACCACCTTCGGCGGAAACAGCCGGAACGGGTAGTGGTGGGTCCGCGACCGGATGGTGCCGAGGACCTTCTCCGGCTCGGTGGTGGCGAAGATGAACTTGACGTACTCCGGAGGCTCCTCGACCAGCTTGAGCAGGGCGTTGAAGCCCTGGGTCGAGACCATGTGCGCCTCGTCGATGATGTAGATCTTGAAGCGGCTGTTGGCCGGCGCGAAAAAGGCACGCTCGCGCAGCTCGCGGGCGTCGTCGACACCACCGTGGCTGGCCGCGTCGATCTCGATCACATCGATGGAGCCGGCACCGTCGGTCGACAGCGAGCGGCAGGAGTCACATTTGCCGCACGGCTCGGGGGTGGGGCCCTGCTCACAGTTGAGCGAGCGGGCCAGGATCCGGGCGCTGGTGGTCTTGCCGCAGCCGCGCGGGCCGGAGAAGAGGTAGGCGTGGTTGAGCCGCCCGCTGCGCAGCGCCCGCGACAGCGGCTCGGTCACGTGCTCCTGACCGATGACCTCAGCGAAGGTACGCGGCCGGTACTTGCGGTAGAGCGCCAGCGTCACTCGTCCCGCCTCCTCTCGACCGAGCCATTCTGCGCCGGTCGGGCGCGGGTGACCACCCACCACCCCGGCCCGGCGCCTGGGTTGCCGTGGGTTGCCCCGCTTGATCGACTCAGTTTCCTGAAAGTCGCGGTGTCCCTAGGCCCGGGATGCCACGACATCACGGATGTCGAGTGGATCAACCGGCCCACAGACAAAAAGGCCTCCCGTGCACCCGGCAGAGCTCGCTTATCCTTGCTGCCTTCCGGCCCTGGGGAGGTTCACGAGATACCGCCGCACGGGAGGTGACGCCAAGCCTACCCGACCGTCCGTCGATCTTCAGGGGGTGGTGGGGTGGCCGGGCCGGCGGGGGCCTGTATCCTGGCTCGCGGAGGATTCGCCTAGAGGCCTAGGGCGCACGCTTGGAAAGCGTGTTGGGTTTACACCCTCACGAGTTCGAATCTCGTATCCTCCGCTCGCTTGATCACAAACGCGAGGGTCGGCGCCCCACCGGGGACCGGCCCTTCGTCGTCTCTACGTCGCTCCCGGGTCCGGTCGCCACCGCGACTCGCAGTTCAGCGCCAATCCATGTTGCCGATCTCCCCTTCGGGAGGGAGGACCTGACTGCGGGACTGCTGTTGACTACCGGAATGGCAGCCTCTGCTTTCGCAACCGATCGTCCCGAGGCCCCTGCGCGACCCGGCACCGGCATCACCGCGACCGGCCGTCTGGTGGCGCTGTGCTGCATCGGGTTCGCGGTCGTCAACATCGTCTTCGAGCTGACCGACCGCTTCGCCGACGGTCCCTATGCCGAATATTCCACCGGGATCGCCGTGATGAACTGGCTCGTCGTCGGGCTCAAGGCGGTGGGCGCGGCTGTGGCACTGTCGTCGGTCGCCAGCCGCCCGAGATTTCTTCCTACGGTGTTTCTGGGCGTGTTGTTGTGGGGAGCGTTTGCGATGCTCGCCGTGTACGCCCTGGGCAGCGTGGTGCAGGCGATCGGCATGGCCTCGGGCCTGGCTGGCAGCGCCGACCAGATCGACCTGGCCGGGGTCGCTTACGTGCTCTTCTTCCTGTTGGTTGGGGCCGGCTTCGGCGTCCTGGCGATCTCATACTCGCGGCGCTTCAGACTCCGGAAGGGCGTCGTCGTCCTCGGCGCGCTCGGCGCACCCGTGGCGTTGGGCGTGATCCTGCTGGCCGTGCCCATGCTGCTGGCCGCCCTCGGTGTCATGCCCGCGCCCTGAGGCCTCAGTCCCGCCGCCAACTCGAACAGGACCGCCGCCCGGCAGACCATAATCGGTCCGTCGGGCGTTGATCTTGTGGTCTCATCGACGTCGTGGCGGACACGGCGTGGCAGTGGGACGAGACGTTGTACGCGGGCAGCGCGAGCCACTACCGCATCGGACGCATGCCCTACCCGCCCCGGCTCGCCCAGGCCATAGCCGACGAACTCGGCCTCGACGGCACCGGCCGGCTCCTGGACGTCGGCTGCGGGCCCGGATCGCTGACGCTCCTGCTCGCGCCCCTGTTCGAGGCGGCGGTGGGTGTCGACGCCGACCCGGACATGCTCACCGAGGCGCGACGAAGAGCCAGCGAGGTCGGAGCCACCACCATCGAGTGGCGGCACCTACGCGCCGAGGCCCTGCCCGCAGGTTTGGGCACGTTCCGGGTGGCCACGTTCGCCCAGTCGTTCCACTGGATGGATCGGCCTCTCGTGGTCCATCGCGTCCGCGACATGCTCGCGCCGGGCGGGGCGTGGATCCACGTTTCCGCCAACACGCATCAGGGCGTGGCCGACGACGAGACGCTGCCGTACCCCCGGCCGCCGTGGCGGCAGATCGACGACCTGGTCGCCAGCTACCTGGGACCGGTCCGCCGGGCCGGTCAGGGGTGGCTGCCGACGGGCACACCCGGCGGGCAGGAGGAGATCATGCGGCAGGCCGGCTTCACCGGCCCCGCCCGGATCGAGGTCGACGGGGGAACGCTGGTGGAGCGCCCTGTGGACGAGATCGTCTCGGCGGTGTTCTCCCTGTCCAGCTCAGCACCACACCTGTTCGCCGACCGGCTCCCCGCCTTCGAGGCGGATCTGCGGCACCTCCTGTCCGAGGCGGCGCGAGATGGCCGCTTCGCTGAGCGGAGACGGGAGATCGCCGCCGCGATCTGGCGCCCCTGACCACCCCGTCACCCGCGGGGGCGGGCCCAGGAGAGGAAGCGCTCGGCCAGCCGAGCCGGATCGATCCCGGTGAGCTGTTCGCCGGCCTCGGCCTGGAGCGTCGCCAGGTAGACCATCAACGCCACCCGGTCGCGCCGGTACTCGGCGAGCAGCCGCAGCTTCGCCGCCGAGCAGGGCCAGGCAATGCCGCACGCCGCGCAGCGCCAGGTGGGACGGGTCGGCAGGTGATCCCGGTGGCGGCGGGGCATGGGCGGGCTCCTTCGCGGTGGAAGGGGGCCACCCGGCCTCCGCGCCCGGGCGGCCCCCTGACTGGCGCCGACCGCCGGGCTCTTTCGCCTCCACCGACCGCGCCGTCTTCTGCGGACCACCCTCGCGCGCGTCACCAGACAGATACACCGCGTAGCGATATGGTCAACAGATATTCGAGACATCCGATGGAGGGGCCGTGAACGACGCGTTGCGGGTGGCGCTCAGCGACACCGGGCACACCACCGAATCCCTCGCCGAGACCGTCGGCGTCGACCCGAAGACCGTGGCGCGCTGGCTGACCGAAGGCCGCATTCCGCATCCGCGACACCGCTTCGCAGCCGCCGAAGCCCTCCATCGGGACGTGTCGGACATCTGGCCGGACACTTCGAGACGTCGGGATCCCATCTGGTTCCGTCCCTGGCAGGAGATCGAGCGCGAGGCGGTGTCACTGCGGTCCTACGAGTCGGTGGTCCTGCCGGGACTGCTCCAGACCGAGGCGTACGCCCGCGCCGTCCTTAGCGGCGCGGGCCTGATCCCCCGGGCGGACATCGAGCGGCACCTCACGGCCCGGCTCGCACGGCAGGGCTTGCTGAAGCGAGATGACCCGCCGCAGTTCACGGCCGTCATCGACGAGGCCATCCTTCGCCGGCCGGTCGGTGGCCGGTCGACCATGCGCGAGCAACTGCTGGCCGTGGTCGCGGCCTGCGCCGAGCCGCACATCCGGGTGCACATCGTGCCCGCCACCGTCGGCGCCTACGCCGGCCTCAATGGACCGTTCGTGATCGCCCACAGCCACGATCACCGGGTCGCGGGTTACTTGGACAACCAACTCCAGGGACAAGTCGCTAGCGACCCGGAGGACATCGCGGCCATGATGGCAGCGTGGGAGAACGTGCGCGGCGAGGCGCTGTCCCACTGGCAGTCGGTCGATCTCATCACGGAAGTGGCGGAGACATGGAGCTGAACGGTGCCCGGTGGCGCAAGAGCAGCCGCAGCAG
This sequence comes from Micromonospora sp. U21, assembly GCF_018070045.1. Lineage (GTDB taxonomy): Bacteria > Actinomycetota > Actinomycetes > Mycobacteriales > Micromonosporaceae > Micromonospora. Next base: position 38,491 of record NZ_JAGPYK010000010.1, on the reverse strand, counting down.
CGGCAACGGCGGCAACTGTGTCGAGGTCGCCGACAACCTGCCCGGCGTGGTGGCCGTGCGGGACTCCAAGGACCCGGCCGGGCCGGCGCTGACCTTCACCCCGGCTACCTGGCGCGCGTTCGTCACCCGGCTCGCTCGACGGCCCTGACCGAGGCCGACGCCTCCGGCCCGCCCGGCGGGACAGGCGGGGCTCTGAGGGACCAGAGCGCAAGGGGTACGGCGGCGAGCGCGGCGGTCAGCAGGATCAGGCGGTGGTCGACGATTTCGAGCAGGCTCGCGCCGGCCAACAGGGCCACGGTGGACGGGCCGAAGGTCAGCGTGTTGACCGTGGACGCCACCCGGCCCACCAGCTCGCCCGGCGTCTCCCGCTGCATCGCCGTCCAGACGGTGACCAGCACCAGCGGCACGCCGAGCCCCACCGCGAGCCCGCCGACGACCACCAGCCCGACCGAGGTCGTGGCCCGCAGGGCCAGCCCGACGGCGAAGACCGCGACCGCCGCGGCCACCACCCGCCGGTCACCGAAGCGGCGCAGCAGTGATCCGGCGGCCAGGCCGCCGAGGAGCGACCCGACGCCCTGCACTGTGGCGAGCACGCCGTTGAACTCGGGCGGCCGCCCCAGGCCGGCGTCCACCACGGCGTACGCGACGGCGCCGTTGAGCCCCATCAGCACCATGGTCAGCGCGGCGCAGCCGACGATGTGCCGCAGTGCACGATGCCGGCGCAGGTGTCCCCACCCGTCGGCGAGCTGCCGGCTCCAGCGCTCGGGGCGCCCCGGCGGCTGCTCCCGAACCCGGAGCGACCAGAACACGATGCCGGCCAGCACGAAGGTAGCCGCGTCCAGCAGCACCACGGGATGCGCGCCGTACGCCGCGAACAGGCCCGCTCCGGCCAGCGGGGCGAGCAGCTTCATCCCCTCGTTGATCGTGGTCCGCAGCCCGTTGAAGTCGCCGAGCAGCGGGCCGGACACCACCGCCGGGACCAGCGCGGCCTCGGCCGCGTCGCTCAGCACGAAGCTGATTCCGTACGCGGTCATCACCACGAAGATCAGCCACACCCGGGTCGCCGAGTCGACCAGCAGCAGCACCGGCAGCAGCGCCGCCATCACCGCGTGCAGGACGATCAGCAGCGGCCGTCGGCGGAACCGGTCGGCGAGCAGCCCCAGCAGCGGCCCGACCAGGGTGGGCGCCCACACCCCCAGGGTCACCAGGGCGGCGAGACTGCTCGACCCGCTCAGCTCCTTCACCCAGATGCCGGCGACCAGCAGCATCGCCGCGGTGCCGAAGCCGGACACCAGCACCCCGCCGAGATAGCGGCCGGCGTCGCGGTCGGTCAGCACCCTGGCCGTACCCCAGCTCATCGCACCTCCCCCACCAGCGGCAGATTCTGCCCGAGCGGTGGCCGCGGCGGGTGCCCGCCCCGGCCGGCGGGTACGGTCCGGGGATCGACGCCGGCCGGCCCGGAATCCGTCGTACACATGTTCTATCCACAGGCTGTGGACGGCGGAGGGTTCGATGGGTTACCAGCTCAGCGCGGTGGTCGCGGACGCGGAACTGCTCCGCGAGCAGACCACGGAGCTGGATCACGCGGTGCTCGGTGAGCTGCGCCAGGATTTCGCGCTGCTGCCGGTCACCCCACAGTTGGTGGTGGAGCTGACCGGGTCGCTGCCGGATTTCGCGGTGGACGAACGGAGTGCCGAGCACCCGTTCGGCCTGGTGTTGTCGCCGGCACTGGTCGAGGTGCTGGCCCGTTGGTCGCAGTCCGGACCGGTGGCGTACCTGGAGGCGGAGTTCGGCGGCGGCGCCGGCTACCAGTCGGCGGCGGTGTGGCTGAGCGGCGCGCTGTCCTGGGGGCCGCGGTTCGACGGCGTGCTCGACGCGCCGCGCGGGGAGTGGCCGATCAACATGGCGCTCACCCGGCTCGGCGTCGAGCCGGGCACGTGGATCGACCCGTTCGCCGAACTGGGGTTGCACCTGGAACGGAACACCAATGGTTGGCTGGCGCACGGGCGGCGTCGGCTCAGCGCCGACTACTGGGATGAGCTTGTCGAGCAGTGGGAAGACCGGTGATCCGCCGGACCGCATCGACCGTCGCCGGCCAGGCCCGACGGCCGGCACTCGCAGAACGCCCGGCCGGTCCCTGACGGACCGGCCGGGCGTTGCCGTGCGCAGCTCAGTACAGCGGGCCGCCACTCTGCGGCCCGGCGATCCGGAGGCCGTAGCGCTGGGGCCAGACGACCCCGGTGCGCAGAGACAGACCAGTCCACGACTTGTTGAGCGGTTCGAGCCCGCCGGCGGCACCGTGGAACGGCATGACGACCCCGGACGGATATCCGGCAAGGTCACCGCCCACCTCTTCCCCGGTCGACGCCACGACGGCATCGAGCCCGCCGGTGCCGTTGAGGTTCAGCAGGGCGACGGAGGCGCCGAACTTGTCTCCGCTCTCGGACCCGCCCGGAACGGCCGGGTGGTTCTGGTCGAATCCCTGCGCACCGCTCCCGGTCAGCCCGGCGGCGGAGCCCTTGAGCAGGGTGAGGCTGCCGGCCTCCGCCTGCGAGCCGATGTCCTCGCCCGGGGCGCCGACCAGCACGTCCGCTCTGCCGTCGCCGGTCACGTCACCGGCCGCCAGCGCACCACCGAAGCGATCGTCGTCTCCAGGATCCCCCGGTACGCCGGCCGTGCGCTGTGTGATGACCTGTACCGCACTGCTGGACAGGCCGCCGGAGCGGCCGGTGAAGACCGCGACGAGGCCGCCATTGATGTGCGGGGTCTGCGCGCCGGGCGCCCCGGCAACCACCTCGCCCAGCCCGTCGCCGTTCACGTCGCCGACAGCGAGCGCGTCACCCAGGTACCACGCGATGGTGCCGCTTTCATCGTTCGGCAGCACCGCCGCACCTGTGACCGAGGTGGCCCCGGTGGACGACACACCACTCGCCGAGCCCCACATCAGGGTGACCATGCCACTGCCGTCCCAGCTCACGCCGTCGTTCTCGCGAGGAGCGCCGATGACCAGGTCGTTGTAACCGTTGTTGTCGACCTTTCCGATCGCGAGTGTGAAGCCGAACTGGTCGTTGACCTCGGCCCCGCCGGGCACCGCGGCCTGGTCCTGGTGGAGGTGCTGCGCTCCGGTGGCCGTGAGACCGGTCGGCCCGCCCAACAGGACGGTGACCGCGCCTGCGCTCGCCTTGCTTCCGATCGCCTCCCCGAACGCGCCGATGGCGAGGTCCTCGCGGCCATCGCCGTTGATGTCACCGGCCGCGAGGGCGGCACCGAACCGGTCGTAGCTCTCCGGGTTGTCCGGAACACCCGGCGAATCCTGGTTGAAGTGGACTGCCGAGTCGACGACCAGGCCCGTACGGCTGCCTGGGATGACCCAGACCCCGCCGGCGTGGGTCTTGGTCCGGGCATCCTCCTCGTCACTGTTGCCGATCGCCAGGTCGTCGTAACGGTCGCCGTTGAAGTCCCCCGCCACCAGGGCAAGACCGAAACAGCTGCAGCCGCCGTCGGGTGGCACGACGCCCATGAGGTAGTCGACCTGCGCGGCCGACGAGTAGCGCACGGTGACCACGCCGGCCGGGGTCTGGGGCAGGTTGTAGTTGAACGGATCGCCGGTGGCCGCGATGTCATCGACGCCGTCGCCGTCGAAGTCGGAGCGGCCGACGCCCGCGCCCCGCACCGGGGTGATCGTCCTCGGCAACGACACCCGGTGGTGCTGGAGGACGACGCCCTCCCGGGTGATGGTCCGGACGCCTTGCGCAGCCTCTGCCGGGACACTGAGTGCCAGGCTGGCCAGAATGGTGGAAACAACTAGAATCGGTGCACTTCGCTGCAAGGGAACCCCGCTTCCGTTAGGCGCCTGGACACAGTAGGCGGACGATTGGATTGCTCCAATAAGGCGAACGGGCAGGGCGGGCGCCGACCGGGCATCCCCGTCGACCAAACGGAATCCGTGGGCTGGCGGCCACAGAGTCTCCACGCCGCTCCAGAAATCCGGCGACCGGCAGCAACCTGAACGCCCCGGTTCCGTTGGGGACTGGGGGATTCCATGAAATTGCGACAATTTGCGTTTATTGCCACGCTGCTGACGGCTGCCTCGATCGCCGGCAGCGGCGTGCCGCCACCGGGACCGGTCCCGGACGGCCGGCCCGCCGGCAGCGTGGAGATCATCGACCTGAACGGCCTGCGCAACATCGAGTTCGGTGACACCGAGGCTGAACTGACCCGCCGGGGCATCCTGCGTACCGACCTGGACGCCTGCGGGCCGATGCTCGCCGGCCACGACACGGTCAGCCCGGTCTTCGCCGAGGACAAACTGGTGCTGCTGTGGGTTGGCGACCCGATGCGGACACCGGAGGGCATCACGGCTGGCTCACCCGTCGACCAGGTCTGGTCCCGCTATCCGTCGGTGACCCGGCTGCGGGCTCCACAGGGGAGGTACCGGCTCGACGGGCTGCTCGCCCGCCGCGGCGACCGCGCGTACCTCTTCCTGCACGACGGGCGCACGGTCCGGAAGACCATCGCCGGTTACGCCGACTGGGCCCGCCGCCTCTTCGACGAGGGCACCGGCCCCTGCTGATCCGGGTGTCGAGCGGGTCGGTCCACGTAGGACCGGCCCGCTCGGCATGCCGGGCCATGGCGTCAGTCGCGGAACGACCGCCAGAAGTCGTACGAGTGGGCCTCCGCGAAATCCGTCGTGCCCGACCTGACCGCGCTGCTCGCGGCGGGCGAGTTTGCGCACCTGGCCCGGCTCACCCGATCGGCGGTCGACCTCAACGTCGAGAGCCTCTTCGAATTCGGCCTGCAACGGCTGCTCGACGGGGTGGCGGCGCTGCTCCAACGGTGAGCGCCCGTCGCCGGGGCTCAGGCCGTGTCGGTCGCGTGTTCGGGCAGCCGTGCCCCCGACGCGGCGGCGAACCCGGCGAGCGCGATCTCGGCCGCCTGCTGCAGGGCCTCCCGGGTGACCCCGGCGGCGGCGTGCACCGACTGGCCTTCGGTGACGATCATGACGAAGCGGGCGAGCGCGGCCGGGTCGGCGTCGGCGGGTAGGTCGCCTTCGGCGACGGCGCTGGCGAACCGGTCGGCGAGGGCGCGTTCACCGGCCAGGCGGCTGGCGGCGAGGAACCCGGCGACCGGCGCGTTCTGGGTGGAGCAGGCGGTGCCGCCCTGGATCGACAGGCAGCCGGCCGGACGGTCGGGCCGGGTCACGGCGAGCACGTTGTCGCGCAACAGGGTGGCGACGACCTGGTACGCGGTGGGTTGGGCGAAAGCGTTTCGCGCGTACCCCATGTCCTGTTCGGCGTAGCGGGCCACGACCTTGCGGAACAGCTCCTCCTTGCCGCCGTACGCGGCGTAGAGGCTGGGCTTGTTGATGCCCATGGCGGCGGTGAGGTCGCTCACCGACGCTCCCTCGTACCCCTGACGCCAGAACACCTCCACCGCGCGTTCCAGCGCCGCGTCGGCGTCGAAACCCCGTGGTCGTCCTCGCTGCGGCACGGCTCCACCACCTCCCGCCAGCCACACTACCCCGCGGCGCAACCGATCGGTACAGAAATTTGCGAACCAGGCCAGGGGTTGCTACGGTCAGATCAGTACCGATCGGTACAGAATTCTTGGAGGATGGTGTGGCGACTCGACCGAACACCTCGCTGCCTGCGGTCGGGCTCTGGAGCATGGAGCTACGCGGCGCCGCGAACCCGGCCGTCCGGGACGCGGCGGCCGAACTCGACGAGCGAGGCTTCCGGGCGCTGTGGGTGCCGGGCCTCGACGGTGGCGGCGCCGTCGACGACGTCGGGCACCTGCTGACGGCCGCGCCGCAGGCCACGGTGGCGCTGGGTGTGCTGGCGATCTGGGGCCAGGACCCGGTGGTTCTCGGTGACCGGCTCGCCGCGCTGGACGCCGCACACGGGCCCCGGACGATTTTCGGCTTCGGGGTGAGCAACGCCCACTCAGCCGCACAGGCAGGCCAGGACTACGGCCGGCCGGTGGAGACGATGGGCCGCTGGCTGGACGCCCTCGATGCGGCGCCCCGGCCGCCTGGGGTTCACCGACGACGACCTGATCCCCGGGGGCAGCGACCGCCTGATCGACGCCCTGATCGCCTGGGGCGACCTGGACGCGGTGGCCACGCGCATCCACGAGCACCTGGACGCGGGCGCGGACCACGTCGCCCTCCACGTGCTGCGGCCCGACGGTCCGGATCGGCCGGCGCTGCCCCTGCCGCAGTGGCGCGACCTGGCGACCCTCCTACCGAGCTTCGCCTCCACCCCCGCAACCCCTTGACCACCGGCCGGCACAACAGCCCGGCAGGACAACCGCACCACAAACAACAGGAGACCAATCGTGGGACAGCTTGACGGCAAGATCGCCCTCGTCACCGGGGGCACCGCCGGCATCGGCCTGGCCGCCGCCCGCCGCTTCGCCGCCGAAGGCGCGTACGTCTTCGTCACCGGACGGGGCAAAGAGCAGCTAGACGAGGCCGTGACGAGCATCGGCGCCAACGCCACCGGCGTCGCCAGCGACGTGAGCGATCTCGACGACCTGGACCGCGTGATGCAGGAGATCCAGGCCCGGGGCGCGGGGCTGGACGTGGTATTCACCAACGCCGGAGGCGGGGAGTTCCTCCCCCTGGGCTCGATCACGGTCGAGCACTTCGCGAGCACCTTCGACCGCAACGTGCGCGGCACCCTCTTCACCGTGCAGAAGGCCCTGCCCCTGCTCAACGAGGGCGCCTCCGTCGTGCTGTCCGGCTCGACGGCCGCGGTCAACGGCACCCCGGCGTTCAGCGTCTACGCCGCCTCCAAGGCCGCGATCCGCTCGTTCGGCCGCACCTGGGCCGCAGAGCTGGTCGGCCGGAACATTCGGGTCAACACCCTGATCCCCGGCCCGACCGAGACCCCGGGCGTCGCTGGCCTGGCGCCCAGCCCGGAGGAGGCACCCGGGTTGTTGCAGGCCATCGCCTCGGGCGTGCCCATGCGTCGGATGGCCCAACCGGACGAGATCGCCAACGCCGCGCTCTTCCTCGCCTCCGACCAGAGCAGCTACATGACCGGCGGCGAGCTCTTCGTCGACGGCGGCCAGCAACAGCTCTGAGCAGAAACGCCCGGTCGATCCTCGCGGATCGACCGGGCGTTTTCGCATCTCAGGAGCGGTGGCGATCGCCAACCGCATGTCGCCGTCACGTCGTCAGCCGAGCACGTCCGTGTAACCCCGTTCCAGGTACACGGTCGACCACGTCACACCGCCGGCTGCGGAGTTGGCGCCGCCACCCCTGGCCAGCAACTCCCCGGTCTGCGGGTCGAAAAGCAGATACTCCCTGCCCCAATCGCCGGGGCTCGGCCGGGGACCTCGGCCGAAGTCGGCCGACACCACGACCCCGGTCCGTCCCGCCGGATCAGTCTGCTCATCGCGACAGGTCACCCCCTCCGTTCCGGCAAGGAACCGCAGCACCGCAACCCGATGCGCAAAGCCCACGACCCGCTCGTTGTTCAGCTCCGCGACGCTGACAAGCACCTGCGATGGCCCGTTCTCCCGCGGCTGGTACAGCGCCTGACCCATTGCCGCAGGTTCCGCCGCCGGCAGCGGCAGGACACTGAGGTCTCCGGGGCGCAGGTCGTCCGTCTCGGAACCTTCCTTCGGGATCATGCCTGGGTGCCGGTTGTAGAAATCCCGCGACGCTTCGTCCGGATAGGTCGGTGCTCCTCGCACGATGCGCATGCGTCCCGAGCCGTTGGCGGCGAGCCACCGCGACGTCTCCTCGCTGAACTGGACGGTCGCTGACCAGGCGGGATCACCGTGCAATGCCGAACTGCCACCCCGCCCCCTCCTGTGCAGGTACTCATACCGTCCGGTCTGCCCGTCGTACGAGGTGGCTCGCATCCGGTTCGCGATCGTGGCCAGGCAGTGGGCCGGAACGCCAGCGGCACCCGGAACAGCCGAAGGCCGGGATGATTCGACGGGTCCGGCGGTGGATCGGAGGACCGTGACCGTCATCGCCGCCACGGCGACTACGGCGAAGGCCGCCCCGACGGCAACGAGTCGGCGCGCCCGCTGAGCAGGTACCACGGCGTCGTAGGACGTCACGTCGTTGCTGGCGAGCCGCAACACTTCCTCGACGTCACCGGCCCCCAACTGGATCCCACGGGCCGGGTCAGCGGCCTCCAGCAATTCCCGCGCACGCTTGTTCATCGCGCCCCTCCTAGCTGGCCGTCGAGTGAGGGGGTCTGTTCGGGATGCTCCCGCAGCATCTCGGTCAGCCGCCGTCGAGCCCGGTGCAGCCGCACTTTGGCCGTGGCCGCACCGCAGCCCAAGACCTGCGCCGCCTCGCTCAGCGACGACTGCTCCCAGCCGACCAGCCGCAGGATCTCCTGATCGTCGTCCGAGAGCCGACTGAGCGCCGCACGCACATCGACCAGCCGCACCACGCCGTCATGGCGGTCCAACACGACAGCCTCGGTCAGCTCCACGGGCGGCGGTACGGCCCGTTGGGCACGCCAATGGTTGGCCAACAGCCGACGAGCGACCCCATACAGCCAGGGCAACGTCCGCGGGGGCAGTTCCGACCGGCGCCGCCAGGCCACCAGGAAGACCTCCTGGGCGAGTTCCTCCGCCGCCGTCAGGCCTTCGAGTCGCCGCAGTCCGTAGCGCACGACGTCTGGATAGTGCCGTGCGTAGATCCCGCGGAACCAGTCGGCTCCCCGGGCGTTGACTTCCCTCATACCCCTACTTGTGTCAGTCAGCGGCCGGAGGTTACGGGACCTGGACCGAATCCGCCTGTTGCGCGTCCCACCATCTACTGCAACCGGCGACCCAGTCTGCCGACCGTCGCACCTCAGTACATCAACACCTGACCGCCCAGGTCCGTCGGGACATCGCCCAGCGAGACCACATGCAGAAACGCCCGGTCGATCCTCGCGGATCAACCGGGCGTTTTCGCATCTCAGGAGCGGTGGCGGAGGGATTTGAACCCTCGGAGGGCGTTAACCCTCACACGCTTTCGAGGCGTGCTCCTTAGGCCGCTCGGACACGCCACCGCCGACGAGGGTACAGGACCCCCGGTTGGGACGCCGAACCGGTATCACCCGCAGCGGCCTGGCAGGATCTTTGCCATGAGTACGCACATCGGCGCGAAGCCGGGAGAGATCGCCGAGCGGGTCCTGATGCCGGGCGACCCGCTGCGGGCCAAGTGGATCGCGGAGACCTACCTCGAGGGCGCCACCTGCTACTCGACGGTCCGGGGCATGCTGGGCTTCACCGGCCGCTGGAACGGCGTCGAGGTCTCCGTCCAGGGCTCCGGCATGGGCATGCCGTCCGCCTCCATCTACGCCCACGAGCTGATCAACGAGTACGGCGTGAAGACGCTGATCCGGGTCGGCTCCTGCGGCGCCCTCAGCACCGACCTCCAACTGCGCGACGTGGTCGCCGCGATCGGGTCGTCCACCGACTCGAACATGAACCGGATGCGCTTCGACGGCTTGATCGACTACGCCCCGGTGGCCGACTTCGGGCTGCTGCGTACCTCGGTCGAGGTGGCCGAGCGTCGCGGCATCACCATGCGCGTCGGGCCGATCCTGGCCGCGGACGCCTTCTACACGGACCGGCCGGACCTCTACGACACCCTCGCCGACTACGGCGTGCTGGCGGTGGAGATGGAGTCCGCGGCGCTCTACACGATCGCCGCCCGGTTCAAGGCGCGCGCGCTGACCGTGCTGACCGTCAGCGACCACATCAAGACCGGCGAGAAGACCACCTCGGCGGAGCGGGAGCAGACCTTCAGCCAGATGGTGGAGATCGCGTTGGACACCATCGTCGCCTGACCCTTCGTCGTACCCACCGCCCCGTCGCCCGCCCGCCACCCCGTACCCCGCCCCGCCCCGCCCCAGCCTCGTCGATCTAGGGCATCTCGCTACTAGTGGATCTTCACTTGCGACGACATGCCCTAGATCGACGGCGGGCGGCGGGCGGCGGGGGCGAGGGGTGGGGCCGGAGGGGCGGTGGGGGCCGGAGGGGCGGGGTAGCACAGGGGTGGAGTTGACGGGGATTGTGCACAGGGCTGCGGGTTATCCACAGGTGGAGGCCGTGGGTGAGCGCAGCGACGGTAAGCGGGGGAAGCCTTCCCCCTCGTGGACCTCTACTCGCAAGCGGCTGAGCTACCCTGGCGAATCCCAATCGACCTACAGCCGACCCGCTACCGCCAGCTACTGGATGCGGGGCTGTCAGCGGGCGCGATCAGGTGGCGCTCGAACAGAGGGCGACTGCACCGGCCGTACCACGGCAGGTACATCTCCGGCCCGGACGTGCCCGGGCTGTGGGGGCGGGCGCGAGCCGCACTGATGGACAACCCGGACGCGGTGCTGGGCTTTCACAGCGCTGCCCAACTCCACGGCTTCGGGATTGCACCGACTGACAACGTTCACCTGCTCACGCCCGCGGGAAGGCCGTTCCCTCAACGGCGAGGGATCACCTCACACCAGACAGTTTTGTCGACTGCCCCACCCGTCTGCATCCTTGGCGTCCCCTGTGCGAGAGCACCCCGCGTCGCCGTTGATCTGGTCCGGACGCTCCCCCGGTTCGACGCACTGCCGGTCCTCGACGCCGCGCTCTTCGCCGGTGCGGTGACACCGGAGGAACTGCTCGTCGAGGTAAGCCGGCACGACGGTCTGCGCGGTGTGCGTCAGGCTCGCGAACTGGTGGCGATCGCGGACGGGCGCGCGGAGTGCAGGCAGGAGACCGAGCTTCGGCTGCTCCTCATTGATGCCGGCATCAGGGATTTCGTACCCCAGTTGCCGGTACGCGACGGCACGGGTCGAGTCCGGTGCCGCCTTGACCTGGGCGATCCATGCCGCATGATCGCAGCGGAGTACGACGGCTCTTCCCACCTCAACCGCCACGCTCTGCGACGGGACCGGTCACGCCACAACTGGCTTGAGCAACAGGGGTGGGCTATGCGTTACTTCACCGCAGCAGACCTGTATTACTCCCCCGAAAACGTCCTTTCCACCATCGCCGCCGCTCGCCGATCTAGGGCAAAGCGCCGCCCATGAAGGTCAACTAACGCCGATGAGCCCTAGATCGACGCGGAGGGCGACGCGGAGGGCGACGCGGGGGCGACGCGGGGGCGACGCGGGGGCGACGCGGGGGCGGGGGTCAGCGGAAGAAGGCGCGCAGCACGGCTGCGGTCTCGGCCTCCAGCACGCCGCCGTAGACCTCGGGGCGGTGGTTGAGCCGACGGTCACGCAGCACGTCCCACAGTGAGCCGGCCGCGCCGGTCTTCGGCTCCCAGGCGCCGAAGACGACGGTGGAGACCCGGGCCAGCACGAGCGCTCCCGCGCACATCGTGCACGGTTCCAGAGTGACCACCAGGGTGCAGCCGTCCAGTCGCCACCGGCCGGCCCGCTCGGCGCCCCGGCGCAGTGCCAGCACCTCGGCGTGCGCGGTGGGGTCGCCGGTCAGCTCCCGCTCGTTGCGCCCGATCGCCAGTTCGGTGCCGTCCGGGCCGTAGAGGACCGCGCCCACCGGCACGTCGTCCACATCGGCAGAGCGCGCGTCGTCGACGGCGGGGCCGGTGACCGCGACCTCCAGGGCACGGCGCATCCACAGTTCGTGCCGCTGTCGCCGGCCGGCCCCGCCCGGGTCGGCCAACCCCTCGTGGGCGCCCGGTCCGGCGCGGCTCACCGCGCCGGGGGTCGGCTGCCCCGGCCGGATCGTCTCGAGCCGAGGATCGGTGGCGTCGGCAGGCTCCCCGCCGCCCACGGGCGGCATCCCACCGCCCGATCCCGATCCGGTGGGATCAGACCTCACGCAGGTCCTCGACCTCGTCGGCGCAGCCGAGCACCTGGCAGATCTCTGCGGTGACATCGGCCGGCAGCATTCCCTCGTGCGTACACAGGGTCAGCAGTTTCTGCGCGGAGATGCCCAGGTTGGCCAGCAGGTCGGCATCGCCCACGGGGTCGGCCTCCGGGTCGACGACCGGTTGCTCGCTCTCCTCGTCGCCGCTGGTCGCCGGGCGCGGCTCGTCGCCGTCGTCGAGACCCGTGACCGAGGTCTTCAGATCACCGACCAGGAGCGAACCCAGCCGGGACTCCTCGGCGAACGCGGAGTCCGATCCGAACACCCGCAGGTCCTCGCCCTCGTCGAGGCGCAGGATCACCAGGTAGGCGTCGTCCGCCTCGACGAAGAGCAGCGAGATGTCGGCCTCCTGGTCGACGTCACGCAGCCGGTCGGCGACCTCGTCAATGTCGGTGGCGCCACGCAAGCTGACCTCGGCGGCGGTCCAGCCGCTGTCGTCGCGCACCACGGCCGCAGCGAAGTACGACACGGTCCCCCCAATAGCCCTCGGCACTGCGCCGACTCGTTACGCGTGCACGTTAGCCGGTCGGGTCGGCAGGCGACCGGTCAACGCCCCGAAGGGCCGGTCATTCCTGACAAAGTCGGATCAGCCGGCGACCCGACGGCGGGTGGCGATGAGCTGGCGCAGACGCTCGGTGCGCAGCCGCTGGGGCCGGTTGCGCTGGCGTACCGCCCGGGCCCCCGCCAATTCGGCGAGCAGCTGCAGGCGGCGGCGGCTTCGATCGGGGTCCTGCCGCGGGGTGGTCCAGACCATAGTGCCGAGCGTGCCGAGTCTCGGCGGCCACGTCAAGACGGCGTTCGCTGTGCAGCCAACCGGGCACACGGCGCAGTCACCGGCGACCCGAATTGGCGCCACCGGGCCCGGTCACCACAGCGGCCAGTCACCACCGGTCGCCCACCGGACCGCCACCACGGCGGCGGCGATGCTCCAGCCACCGGCGGTGACGATGGCCACCCCGGTGGCCACCCCCCGGTCGCCAAAGCGCACGAGCACCAGGGCGGTCAGCCAGGCCAGCAGACCGGCCATCACCGTCCACCACGCGTAGCTGGCCACGTCGGTGCCGAGCAGACCGAACAACACCAGCCAGGCGGCTGCCGCCCCACCGCCGACGGCGACACCGCCGCCGGTGACCGGGTGCGGTTCGCGGTAGGTGGGGCGGGTCGGTGGCCCGGCCGGAAAGAGCCCCGAGGGGGTACGCGACGCCGGGCGTGCGACGGCGCCGGGATCCGGGCCGGGATCGGGCCGGGCGATGGTCACCGTCGCTGCCCCTCCCTCACTCGCGTCGCTCGTGCCCACGGTACCGGTCTGCCAGGATGACCGGATGCCCTCGCCGACGATCGGCCGCCGCGCGCGTCCGGCGTACCCGATCCTGCTGCTGCTCGCCCCGGTGCTGGCCGCCGGCTGCGCGACCACCCGGCCCGGCGTGTCACCGGACGGCGCCGCGCCGACGCCGCCGGCGGTCTGGGCGACCACCGTGCAGCCGGCGGCCCCGTCGGCCGTGCCGGCGCCGACCGGCCCCGCCCGACCGGCGCCGTCCTCGGCCGGGCCGCCGGCAACCGCACCCCGGGCCGGGCTGCGGCACGTCTTTCCGGTACGCGCCGACGACGTCGCGTATCACCCGACGCACGGCGCGTACCCGGCGACGGACCTCTTCGCCGACTGCGGTGAGCCGTTCGTCGCGGTGACCGACGGGACGGTGCTCGAGGTAAGTCGCACCGACCGGTACGACAAGCGCGGGCCGCAGGGTCCGGAGAACGGTGGCCTGTCGGTCGCCCTGCTCGGCGATGACGGGGTGCGGTACTACGGCTCGCACCTGAGCGTGGTGACCACCGGCATCGACGCCGGGGTGCGGGTGCGCGCCGGGCAGCAGCTCGGCAAGGTGGGCCGCACCGGCAACGCGAACAACGTCTGCCATGTGCACTTCGGCATCTCGCCGCCGTGCACGGGCAGGGACGGCTGGTGGATCCGGCGCGGGGTGCTCTGGCCGGCGCGCTACCTGGACTCCTGGCGGCGTGGCGACAATCGCGAACCGGCCGCCGAGGTGACCGCGTGGCAGCGCAAACACGGCTGCCCGAAGGCTCCCTGAGTGGCCCCGCAACGGCTAGGTTCGGTGGGATGAAGGCCCGGGACCCCATCGCCGACCTGCGCCGGATCGCGTTCCTGCTGGAGCGGGCGAACGAGGCCACCTACCGGGTGCGGGCGTTCCGGTCGGCGGCCAAGGCGCTGGCCGGCCTGCCGGCGGCCGAGGTTACCGAGCGGGCCGGCAACGGCACGCTCACCAAGCTGGCCGGGGTCGGTGACGTCACGGCCCGCTGCGTGGCGGAGTCGCTGGCCGGTGAGGAGCCGGTCTACCTGCGCCGGCTGGTGGCGACCGAGGGCAGCGACCTGGACGCCGAGGCGACGGCGCTCCGCGTCGCGCTGCGCGGCGACTGTCACACCCACTCGGACTGGTCCGACGGCGGCTCGCCGATCGAGGAGATGGCGCTGGCCGCGGTGGAGCTGGGCCACGAGTACATGGTGCTGACCGACCACTCGCCCCGGCTGAAGGTGGCCCGGGGGCTGACCGCCGATCGGCTGCGCCGTCAGCTCGACCACGTGGCGCAGGTCAACGCGGCGCTGCCGGAGGGTTTCCGGATTCTGACCGGGATCGAGGTGGACATCCTCGCCGACGGCTCGCTGGACCAGGACGAGGAGCTGCTGGCCCGGCTGGACGTGGTGGTCGGCTCGGTGCACAGCGGGCTGAACGACGAGCGGACGAAGATGACCCGGCGGATGCTGACCGCGGTCGCCAACCCCCACCTGGACATCCTCGGTCACTGCACCGGCCGGATGGTGTCGTCCCGCCCGGCCGGGGTGACCGGGCCGGGCGACCGGGGGCACCGGGCCCGGACCCGGGGGGAGAGCGACTTCGACGCGGACGCGGTCTTCGCCGCCTGCGTGGAGCACGACACCGCCGTCGAGATCAACTCGCGGCCGGAGCGGCAGGACCCGCCGAAGCGGCTGATCCGCCGCGCCCTGGAGGCCGGCTGCCTGTTCGCGATCAACACGGACGCGCACGCCCCCGGCCAGCTCGACTGGCAGCGGTTCGGCTGCGAGCGGGCCGCCCGCTGCGGCGTGCCCGCCGACCGGGTGGTCAACACCTGGTCGGCGAAACACCTCGTGGAGTGGGCCGGCGACCGGTCCTGAGCCGGCCGCCGGGGGGCCAGCCGGTGTGTCAGCGGCTGACCGGTTCGGCAGCGGGGGCGGCGGGGGCGCCGATGCCTTCCACCGGTCGCGGACGCCGCCGGCCGAGCACGCCCTGCGAGACCGCGACCCCCAGCAGCACGATCAGCGCGCCGACCGGCTGGTGCCAGTTGAGCCGCTCGTCGAGCGCGACGGCTCCGATCAGCACCGCGAAGATCGGGATCAGGTAGGTGACGGTGGAGGCGGTGCTCGCCCCGGCCACCCGGATGTTGCGCATGTTGATCACGAAGGCGAGACCGGTGCCGAGCGCACCGAGGGTCAGCACGCTGGCCACCACCTTCGCCGACAGGTCGGTGGGCAGCGGCGGCGCACCCGCGACGAACGGGGTGACGATGGCCAACTGGCCGGCGGCGAGCAGCAACTGTGCCGCGGAGAGCGACAGCCCGGAGTGGGTGCTGCCCGCGATGAACCGCTTCTGGTACGGGATGGCGACGCCGTAGCACGCGGCGGCGCCGAAGCACATCAACTGCCCGATGAAGTGCGCCCCGCCGATGCCCTCCCAGACCCCGAGCACCACGAGCACGCCCAGGAAGCCCAGCCCGAGCCCGACCGCGCGGCGCACGGTCAGCCGCTCGGTGCGGAAGACCAGCACCGCCAGCGGCAGCACGATCAGCGGCGTGGTGGCGTTCCAGATGCCGGCGAGCATCGACTCGACCCGCTGCTCGCCGTAGCCGAAGAGGGTGAACGGCACGGCCACGCCGAACGCGGCGACCACGAAGAGGTGCGCCCAGACCCGGGGCTCGCGGGGCAGTCGGTCGTGCAGCACCGCGAGCACCACCAGCAGGGTGAGCGCGCCGGCGACGACCCGGTAGAGGGTGAGCTGGACCGGGTGCAGCTCGGCCACCCCGATCTTGATGAACAGGAAGCTGGAGCCCCAGATGGCGGCCAGGGCGATGAATCCCGGCAGCCAGGCGCGCAGCGACGCCTTGTCAGGAGTGATGTCGGTGTTCACCCCTGACACTCTGCCCGAGGCGTACGACAAAGTCGCGCGACTTTCGGACACCATCTCCGGCCACCACGGTGCCGCCAACCGCTGGCTGAACACGACAAACGTCGTCGACACCGGGGCGGGTTGGTCACGTAGGGTCGCACCGTGGGACGAATTGATGAACTCGCCAACCGCTACGTCGCCGAGTGGGCGCCGTTGAGCCCGACCGGCGCCACCTACGTCGGCATCGCCGGCCATGACGATCAGCTGGACGACCTCTCGCCCGATGGTTACCGGGCGCGCGCAGACCTGACCCGCCGGACGCTCTCCGAGCTGGAGGTGACCGAGCCGGACACCGAGGCGGAACGGACCGCCAAGGAGGCCATGCAGGAACGGCTCGGCCTGGACCTGGCCCGGTACGAGGCCGGCGAGGCCACCAGCGAGGTCAACGTGATCGCCAGCGGGCTGCACGACATCCGCATGGTGTTCGACCTGATGCCGACCGCGACGTCCGACGAGCAGGCCAACATCGCCGCCCGGCTCAACGGCTTCGCCGGCGCGCTGGAGGGCTACAAGACCACTCTGCGGGAGGCGCTCGCCGCCGGCCAGATCAGCTCGAAGGTGCAGCTGGTCGAGGTGGCCAAGCAGTGCGACATCTGGGTCGACCCGACCGGGGACAACTTCTTCCACGGGCTGGTCGAGCGGCTGGGCGCGGACGGCACGCTCGGTGCCGAGCTGCGCCGGGGCGCGGCGGCGGCCACCGCGGCGACCGCGGAGTTCGGCCAGTTCCTGCGCGCCGAACTGGCGCCGCACGGGCGGGACAAACAGGCTGCCGGCCGGGAACGCTACGAGCTCGCCTCGCAGTACTTCCTCGGCGCCAAGGTCGACCTGGACGAGACGTACGCCTGGGGCTTCGCGGAGTTGGCCCGCCTGGAGGCGGAGATGCGCGTCGTCGCCGGGCGCATCGCGGGCCCCGGCGCCAGCGTCGACGAGGCCGTGGCCGCGCTGGACGCCGACCCGGCGCGGACCATCCAGGGCAAGGAGGCGTTCCGGGACTGGATGCAGGCGCTCGCCGACAAGGCGATCAGCGAGCTGCACGGCACCCACTTCGACATCCCGGAGCAGGTCCGCCGGATCGAGTGCTGCCTCGCCCCGACCAGCGACGGCGCCATCTACTACACCGGGCCGAGCGAGGACTTCTCCCGCCCGGGTCGCATGTGGTGGGCGGTGCCGCAGGGCATCACCGACTTCTCCACCTGGCGGGAGGTGACCACGGTCTACCACGAGGGCGTGCCGGGTCATCACCTCCAGGTGGCGCAGACCGCGGTCCGCGCCGACCTGCTCAACCGCTGGCAGCGGCTGCTCTGCTGGGTCTCCGGGCACGGCGAGGGGTGGGCGCTCTACTCGGAGCGGCTGATGGACGAGCTGGGCTACCTGGAGGACCCGGGCGACAAGCTGGGCATGCTCGACGGCCAGGCGATGCGCGCGGCCCGGGTGATCGTCGACATCGGCATGCACCTGGAGCTGGAGATCCCGAAGGACAACCCGTTCGGCTTCCACCCCGGCGAGCGGTGGACGCCGGAGCTGGGCTGGGAGTTCATGCGGGCGCACTGCCGGGTGCCGGACGAGAACCTGCGTTTCGAGCTGAACCGCTACCTGGGCTGGCCGGGGCAGGCGCCCTCGTACAAGGTCGGTGAGCGGATCTGGCTCCAGGCCCGCGAGGATGCCAAGGCCCGCAAGGGCGCGGACTTCGACCTGCGGGAGTTCCACCGGCAGGCGTTGGACCTGGGTGCACTGGGCCTCGACCCGTTGCGCAAGGCGCTGGCCCGGCTCTGAGCCGGTGACGACTCCGGGTGCCGGCGGTGCGACAGGTCCGCTGGCACCCGGAGCCGAGGTGACGGGGTGCGCCGCTCAGCCGAGGGTCAGCGCCAACGACGGCCGGGCGGTCAGCGTGTCGCTGCTGACGTACGCCAGGTCCATGACGGGCTCGGTGAACGTGATCGAGAACGGCAGGGTGACCGGGATGCCGTCCGGCAACGGCAGGTCCGGGGTCAGAGTCAGCTTGACACCGAGCAGCTTGCCGACGAACCGGGTGGCGTAGAAGGCCACGTCACCGCGCACGGTCAGCCGGTCGGTCGCGTACCGCTGGCTGCGCCCGTCGGGACCGTCCGCGCGCAGCAGGAAGTCGTCGGTCACCGCCTCCCGCATGCTGAACTTCAGCACCTTGAGGTAGCCCTTCTCGGACTGCAGCTCGGTGGTCCCTTCGAACCGAAGCCCGGTCATGGTCACCGAGGACCCGGTGAGCTTGGACGGCGTCTGCGCCACCTTCGGCAGGCCTGGATCGGCGGCGATACGCGGCAGCGGCCTGCCCGGTTCCACCGGGCCCGGCCTGCCCGGGTCCACGCCGCCCGGCTTGCCCGGTCGGCCCGGAGTCGACGGCGGGCACGCGGTGGCCCCCGGGTGGGTGGCCGACGGCGTGCCGGTTGGCTTCGCCGACGGCGTGGCGGTCGGACTCGCCGATGGAGTCGGAGTGTCCTCTCCGCGTCCACCGGTCAAGAGGTCCCCGATCCCGTCCAGAATGTCGGTGATCAGGTTGCCGTCCGAGCTGCGCTCCGGCTCCGGGCTCGGGCTGGCCGTGGGCGTCGCCGTGGGCGCGCTCCGGCTCGGCGACGGGGTGACGGTCCGGGACGGGGTGGGACAGGCGGTCGCGGCGGGCCGGCTCGGGGCAGCCTGCACGGGTCGGGGCTGGGTGGCCAGTCCGGCGGCGGCGAGGCCGAGCACCACCAGGGCGACGCCGAAGGAACGCGGATCGACGGAGCGTCCCGGCCACTCGGGCGGTGCCCCAGCGTCGGCCGTCGGCTGGTCCGGCCGCGCGTGGGCCCCGCCGGCCCGCTCCGGGTCGACCGGCTCGACGTCGGACTGCTCGGCTCCGTCCTGTCCCACGTCGGACTGCTCGGCGTCGGACTGTTCCGTGACGGGCGGAGCGGGTCGGGTGGGCGTCCAGGCGAAGGCGAGTGCGCTGCCGATCATGCCGAGTAGCAGACCGACGAAGAAGCCGCCGAGGTTGAGCCCGATCAGTGCGTAGACGGTGGTGACCGCCGCGACGATCGAGTAGAACAGCCGCTGCGCCGGGCTGAGCCAGAGCAGCAGGCCACAGGTCACCAGGATGACCGGGATCAGCAGCGAGAGCAGGCCGGTGGCTCCGCTGTGGAAGCTCAGGCCGTTCAGCGTCATCCGGGTGGAGGCGAACATCTCCACCCCGGCCAGGACGGTGAACAGACCGCCCCAGAACGGCCGGCTCCGCTGCCAGCGGCGGAAGATCCGCCACGCCTGAACCGGACCGCCGGGCCGGGCGTGGGACGGGTTGTCGGTGGTCACGTACTCCTCCTGGCGGAGCGGGGACGGGGACACGGACGTGGCCCGCGATGGTCGGGCACCGCGGGCCACGGCTCAGCTCAGAAGCACTCCTTGCCCTTGGCGTCGTCGCCCACGTTCACCTTCAGCCGGAGTCCGACCAGGTTGAAGGTCGCCGCCGTGGTGTACCGGGACACCTGCCGGAGGTTGGTGATGGTGACGTGGTCGGAGTTCTGACCGAACGAACCGGCCTTCGCCGTCGGGTTCAGGTCGGTCGCGTCCCGCCCGATCTTGATGTTGGTGAACGTCGCGTTGCCGTTCAGCGAGTCCATCGCGATCAGCAGGTCCTTGGCCCGGGCGGGGTCCTTGCCCTCACCGGCGTTGATGGTGAGCACCACCGGCAGGCCGGGCAGGTCGGCGCGGACGGACTGGCAGAGGCTGTACAGCTCGGCACTGCTGATCTCGGAGAGGGCGATCGGGTGGACCTCGCCGGCCTTACCGTCCTTGCCCTTCTCCCGGACGATGCCGCCGTACTGCTTGAAGCCGTCGCCCTCGAGGCGCTCGGCGCCGATCTTGAACGTCTGCCCGGACACGGTGATGTCGGAGGCGATCGCGCCGGTCGACATCCCGAACAGGATGGCGCCGGCGGCGGCCGTGGCGGGCACCATCATGGCGGCGAACCGCCGCCACCGGGTACGACCCTGATTGTCAAACCGATCCTGCACGGGTTCCTCCTCAACCGGATGCGCGCGGGTGGCCGGTCCCGGACAGGCGGCCCGCACCGGGCCCGTCATCTGTTACCGGCGGGTAACGATCGAGCCTGATCGTGCACCCGTCGCGGTGCAGCTCACAACCCCCCTGATTACCGGGCGGTAACACGAGGGTGACCCACGAGCAGGACGACGTCACCGAACGTCGAAGTCACCATGCGGCGAGAAGCCCTAGGGAGTGACAAAGGTGGCATAACCTCGGGTCGGAAAAACGGAGAGTCGCAGAGCATCGACGGATTACAATTAAGTAACGGATGTAAAGTGCGCAGGTCGGAGACCCGCTCGCCCATAGCCCGGCAACCGGGAACCAGCCGGCCCCCGGTGGACGCCCGGGTGCCCTAGGGTTTCGGCGTGGATCTCAACGACGTGCGACGCGACTGGACCAAATTGGGCACTGAGGATCCACTGTGGGCCGTCCTCGTTCAGCCCGGCAAGCGGGGCGGGCAGTGGGACGTCGAGGAGTTCCTGGCCACCGGCCGCGCCGACGTCGAGGAGACGACGGGCTGGCTTCGCGAGCTCGGCCTGCCGAATCGCTGGGAGCGGGTGCTCGACTTCGGCTGCGGCGTCGGACGGCTGTCGCAGGCGCTCGCTCCGCACGCAGGCGAAGTTGTCGGTGTGGACATCGCCCCGCCCATGCTGGAAGCCGCCCGACGACTGAACCGGAGCGCCGGGAACATCCGGTTCGTCCTGAACAATGCGCCGGACCTGAGCCAGTTCCCCGACGGCCACTTCGACCTGGTCTACAGCGCCCTGGTGTTGCAGCACCTGCCGCGTCACGCCATCGACCACTACCTGGCCGAATTCCTGCGCGTGCTGCGACCGGGCGGCATCGCCGTCGTGGGGTTGCCCACCGAGCCGGCGCGTACGGCCAGAGGCATCATCTGGCAGGTGGCACCCTTCCGCCTGATCAGCTGGGCGCAGCGCCACCTGCTCAACTATCCGGCGCCGATGAACATGACGGCCGTACCGCACGCCGACATGGTGCGGCTGATGGCCGCACACGACGGGGACATCGTCGGGCATCGGCGGGATCTGCGGTACAGCGAAGACTGGGTGAGCATGCGGTACGCGGTGCGCCGCGCCCAACCGATCCACCCGCCGGACCACCTCTGACGACCGGACACATGGCTGGTACCGCTGGACGACTCAGGGGTGGACCAATCGCGGTCCACCCCTGAGTCGTACTTCCTGTCGTACCCGTTAGCGCTGCTCTACCTCGCCGGGCGCCGGGCGCTGGGTCGGCACCGTCGGATCCTCGGACTTCCAGTTCGTTGACGCTGGCGGGATCTCGTCGGTCAGCGGACCGCCCGCGGCCTCGGTCCTGGGCTGCCCGGCGGTCTCCGTGTCACGTACCGGTTCCTGGTCCACCCGAGTCTCGGCGGGGTCGGCGGCCGGTGCGGCGGCCGCCGCGGCGGCGCGGTGCCGGGCGTTACCGCCGTTGCCCCGCGTCACCAGCCAGACGCCGACGACGAGAGCGAGCAGGCCGAGGGCACCGGCGGCGATCGGGCCCCAGAGACTGATCAGGCCGATCTTGAAACGATTGTCCTTGGCCGTCTTGACGCTGTTGCTGACCGTCTCGTCGGTGTAGTTGAAGTCCGCGTCCAGCAGAACGGTGGGGCTGCCGGTGTTCGGGCGCAGCTCCTTGCGCTGCTGCTCCCGAACGTTCAGGTACGAGCCGGTCACCGGGTCGACCCAGAGCGTCCGGGTGTTGCTGTAGACGATCTGGCCGCTCGTGGCGCCGGGAGCGAACTTGCCGATCAACGTCTGGAGGCTGCTCTCCGGGGTGGTCAGCGCCTCGTTCTCGATCCGCTGCTCGAAGCGGTACGCCTCGACGCCCTTGACCTTCTCGGTACCGGTGAACTTCGCCGGGAGTGCCCGCTTCAGATCACGGTCGAAGACCTGGTAGTCCCGCTTTCCAGTGCCGAACGGGAACTTGTAGATCTGGCCGGAGTAACTCACGTTGCCGACCGGTGTCTCATCTGCCCCGGTCTCGTTGAGCCACTGGTCCTTCCACGGGGCGGCGGCACCGGAGATTCGGTAGAGCGCGAGCTCGGTGCTGTACTGGCTGACCACATCCTCGTTGTCGGCACGCCTGACCGTCTGGTAAACGTCCCAGATCACCGCGTCGCCCTTGAGTTCCTTCGGCAGCCGCTCCTTCGTGTCGTCCGGCTGCGGAATGACCTCCACGTTGGACAGCAGGGTGGCCTGCGGGACCTCGATGCTCACCGAGCTTCCGGTGGCGGTGATCTTCAGGAACCTGGCGTCCTTCGCTTCGGCGATGGACGTCGTCGGTTCGAGGTCATAGGGGAGCTTTGTCACGGCGGGGGCCACGTAGAACGGCAGCCCGGCCGCGAAGACCAGCAATAAGACGCCGAGCCCGAAGAGCGCGGCGCCCACGCGAAGCTTCACTCATCCTCCTGTAACCTGCCGCCCTACGACCTGTTGTCCGGGGCACCCGATCCTTAACATGGCGGGAGGTTACTCCCCGGTCACCTTCAAAGCGACCCCCTGGATGTCCAGATGTCCACAGCCGCCGCGCCAACCGCGTCGGAGCCTTCGGTCACCGGCCGACTCCCCGCGCTCGACGCGCTGCGTGCGATCGGCGCCATTGCGGTCGTCGGTCACCACGTCGGATTCCAGACCGCCGTCACCATGAACGCCCAGTGGGGCGGCTGGCTCGCTCGGCTGGACGTCGGCGTCGCCATCTTCTTCGTGCTCTCGGGATTCCTGCTGTTCCGGCCCTGGGCTTCCAACATCGCGACGGGCCGGCCCCGGCCGCGCGCCGCGCGGTATCTCTGGCGTCGGGGTCTGCGGATCCTGCCGGCCTACTGGCTGGCGGTGGTGGTCTGCCTGATCGTCCTGCCGCAGAACCGGCCGGTCTCCGCCGGTGACTGGATCCGGCACCTCACCTTCACCCAGATCTACGAGGCCGGTCAGCTGCGCTACGGGCTCAGCCAGACCTGGAGCCTCGCCACCGAGGTCGTGTTCTACCTGATCCTGCCGCTGGTCGCCGCGCTCGCCGTGGGGCGGTCATGGCGTCCTGTCCGGACCGTCATGATTGCCGGCGCGGGAGTGTTGGTGACGGCGGGCTGGCTTACCCTGATGGCGATCGGCCGGCTCGACATGGGCCTGCACACCACGTGGTTCCCCTCGTACGCGGGCTGGTTCAGCGCGGGCATGGCCCTGGGTGCGGCGCACGTCGCGCTGCGGACCGGGACCGCGCCCGCCGTCTTCCGGGTACTGGACGACCTCGCCTCGGCGCCGGTCGCCTGCTGGGTGGCGGCCGCCGGCCTGCTGGCCATCGCAACGACGCCCGTCGCCGGCCCCCGCGACCTCGCCGGACCGACAGTCGCCGAGTTCGCCGTCAAGCTGACTCTGTACGTCGCGATCGCGTCGCTGATCCTGATTCCGGTGGCATTCGGTGGGCCGACCCGGGTCAAGCAGGCCCTCAGCAGCGGCCCCTCCCGGTGGCTCGGCGTGGTCTCCTACGGCCTGTTCCTCTGGCACCCGCTGGTCCTGGAGCTCATCTACCTGCTGGACGACCGGCCGCTGTTCACCGGCGGGCTGCTCAGCACCTTCGCCCTCACCATGCTCTTCGGTCTGGCGTACGCCGCGGCCAGCTACTACGGCGTCGAGCGACCCATCCAGCTCCTCGGCTCGCAGCGGGGCCCCGGGCCGCGTGGGCCCGAGCCGGTGTCCGCCGCCGCAGCGGCCTCCCCGGGCCCTCCGCCCACCGTCGAAACGGGCGCTGCGGCACCGACGGCCGGCACGTCAGGCTGAGCGGCGCTGGCTTCTCGGGGATTGCCGGCCGCGACTCCCAGCCCCTAGTGTGACGCGCGTCGCTAAATTACCTGAGAGTAGGGTTCGCGTGCAGCGTTGCGTCGACGTGCCGGGGCACGTGCTGTTTCTCAATTGGCGGGACACCCGCAACCCTGAGGGTGGCGGTTCTGAGGTGTACGTGGAACGCGTCGCCGCCGAGCTCGTGGCGCGCGGTTTCCGCGCCACGTTGTTCTGCGCCGCCCACACCCAGGCCCCCGCAGACGAGGTCAACGGGGCGGGCGTACGGCTGGTGCGCCGCGGCGGCCGGCACACGGTCTACCTCTGGGCGGCTCTCTGCTACCTGGCCGGCGCGCTGGGCCTGGGTCCGCTGGCGGCGCGTCGGGGCGGCCGGCCCGACGTCCTGGTCGACGTCTGCAACGGCCTGCCGTTCCTCGCTCCGCTGTGGGCACGGCGACCGGTGGTCCGGCTGATCCACCACGTGCACCGCGAGCAGTGGCCGGTGGTCCTCCCGCAGTGGGCCGCCCGGATCGGTTGGTGGGTCGAGTCGTCGCTCGCCGTACGCCTCTACCGGCGGTGCCGCTACGTCACCGTCTCCGAGGCCACCCGGAGGGAGCTGGCCACCCTCGGCGTACCGCCGGAGCAGTGCGCGGTGGTGTACAACGGCACGCCCGGGCTGCCCCGCACCGACGCCGAACGGTCGCCGTTCCCGCTGCTCGTGACGCTGGGCCGGCTGGTGCCGCACAAGCGGGTGGAGGTGGCGCTGCGGGCGGTGGCCGCCCTGACCGACGACCTGCCTCAGCTACGGCTGGTCGTCGCCGGCCAGGGCTGGTGGGAGCCGCACCTGCGAGAGCTCGCCGCAGAGCTGGACATCACCGAGCGGGTGGACTTCCGGGGCTTCGTGACGGAGGAGGAGAAGGCCGCCCTGCTCGCCTCGGCCTGGGTGGCGCTGACCCCGTCGCTCAAGGAGGGCTGGGGTCTGACGATCGTGGAGGCGGGATCGGCGGGTACGCCCACGGTGGCGTTCCGGGAAGCCGGCGGCGTCGCCGAAGCGGTCGTCGACGGACGCACCGGCCTGCTGGCCGACGACATCGACGACTACCTCGCGAAGGTGCGCCTGCTGCTGCACGAGGACGAGATGCGGCGAGAGATGGGCGTCGAGGCCCGGGAGCACGCGGCGAGCTTCACCTGGCAGGCCGCGGGTGGACGCTTCGCGGCCCTGCTGGAGGGCGCGGAATCGCCCCGCCCGGTACAGCGGCGGGGCGAGCCGTCCTACCTGGTGCCGTAAACCTCGGGGGCGTACGGGTCCTGCTTTCCGGCCCGCTTGGCCGCTTCCGAAACGTTCCTGGCCTCGGTGGCGGCCTCGTCGTCGGTGGCGGTCGCGGCGGCCGAGAGCCCACCGAGGGCCAGGATCCCCAGCAACGCCGCCACCAGGCCGGACACGACCAGGGTCAGGGTTCTACGCATGCCAATCCTCCAATGGCGAGACGTGCGAGCGGACGTTACCACGCGGTAGGCCGCCGGTGTAGCGCCGAAAAGATGGCAGCCACGCACAACAAGAGGGCAGCACCCAGCGCCGCCACCACAGCCCACCGAGCGTGCCCCGACGCCACCGGCCCGGACGACACAGCCGGATTGCGGTAGAGCGTCAGGAACGGTCCCTCGTGGACGATCTGGAGGTCGGCGAGCGCGGCCGGGTCCACGCTGCCGGGGAGATGGTGCTGCACCACCACCCAGCGCACGCCGGTGGCCGAGACGGGCCGTCCGTCGGCCAGCAGCCGGCGCACCTCACGAAGCCGTGGATTCTCACCGGCCACCGCGACGTCGCCGACCCGGAGCGTGTCGTCGGTCAGCACCGTCCCGGGCAGGTAGCGGGGCGCCGGGTCCAGGACGACCCGGCCGGGGTTCCACGGGTACGCCCGGTAGGCACTCAGCGGCAGCGCGAGGATCTCACCCGGTTCGTCGGCCACACGCTCGGCGACCACCCGCCAGTCCGCCGGATAGTTCACCGGACGAAGCCGACCGGCACCGCCGAACGCGAGATCCGGCATCACGGCCACCGGCAGGAACAGCAGGCCGACCAGGACCACCCCCGCCACCTCCCGGTCGATCCGGGCCACCAGCCGCTCGGCACCCAGCGCCGCGCAGACCACCAGCAGCAAGGCGTACGGGGCCAGGAGCTTCTGGCCATCGCGGAGCAACCCCGCCCCCGGCAGGTGCACCACCGCCCAGCGCAGCGCGGCGTCCCCGCCGGGGAGCACCCCGAGGGCGGCCAGGAGGTAGGCGGTGCCGGCGAGCAGCGCCAGCCGCACCGCCGCGCCCGGGGGCAGCCGGCGGCGCAGCAGCCCGGCACCGACGCCGGCCAGGATCAGCAGTACCAGGGTCGCCAGCGGCACCAGCGGGGCGGCGCGACTGGCGGGCGTGGCCTGCGCGTTCCAGATGCCGCCGGTACCCGCGAGCGCCACCAGCGGGCCGGCCCAGTTCTCGGAGCGCGTCGCGAACGCCGCCACCCCGGCCGGGTCGGAGGAACCGCCGGCACCGGTCACCAGGGCTGCGGTCACCCAGGGGGCGTTCAGCAGCGCGACACCGGCCACCGCGAGTGCCGATCGGCGCGGGCGCGTCCGGTCGGGAACGAGCAGGATCACCGTGCCCAGCGCGATCAACCCGCCGGTCGGGGTGATGGCGGCCGGCGCCGCGGCGAGCACCACCCGGGCGAGCGCGCCGTCGCGTCCCGCCCGCAGGTCCAACGCGGCCCGCACCAACCAGGGCAGGGCGGCGTACGCGATGAGCAGCCCCCACTGCCCGATCAGCAGCCGCTCGGCGAGGTAGGGCGCCCACGCGTACGCCACCGCGGCGAACAGCCGGACCGCACGCCGATCGGTCGGCACCAGCCGGCCGGCGCCGACCGCGGCCAGGACGATGGCCCCTCCGAGCACCAGCCTCTGCACCAACCAGCCCGGGACGAGCTGAGTGACCAGCGAGACCAGCGCGTCCATCGGCACCGCCCGGGGCAGGCTCTGCGCCGGGGCGACGAGATCCCAGCTCAGCGGCTGGCGGGGTACGAACACCATGTCGTACAGCAACGCGTACCCCGGTGCCGCGAGCGGGGCGAGCACCAGCACCGTGACGACCGCCGCGACGGCGTACAGCGGCAGCGTGTCCCGGGCCGGCCGGCTCGGTGGGGGGTCGACGCCGACGTGTGGCTCAACCATTCACGGTGCCGGCACCGCCCGGCCGACGGTGAGCAGATTGGTGCACACCCCCACTGCCGGGCCCTGGATGGTGACCTCGACGGCGCTCCCGGCACCCTCCAGCAGGAAGAACACCTCGTTCAGCCCGCGCCGCAGGGTGATCTCCCGGGCGGCGTTTCCGAGCCGGACCACTGCGGTGGAGTCGCCCGAGCTGAGGTAGCCGAAGTGCAGCACGTACGGCCACTCCTCCAGGTACCCGTCCAGCGGGATCCGGGCGGGCCGGCCGCTCTCCGCCAGGTGCCCACAGTCGGGCACCGGACCGGGCAGGATCTTTCGCCCCTGGACCGCGACCGGACGGATCCGGCCGTTCTCGTCGAACATCGACGGCTTCTCGGCCTCCGTCACGAACGTGGGCCGGCGGTCCGCCGGGCGGAAGAAGTGCGACTGGAGGTTGTCCGGCCAGAAGTACCCGGCGACGACACGGTCCGGGACGGTGGCGTCCAGAAAGACCGTCCCCGGCGGCGCGGCGGCCAGCTCGGCCTGCGCCGTCGCGAGGTACTCCCGTCCGTGCTTGGTACTCCAGTTGTCCCCGAATCGGGCCGTGCTCCACAGGGTGCCCACCCCGATGGTGGCCAGAAGGACGATCATCGAGACCAGGCCGACCGCGAAGGCGCCCGGTTCCCGCAGGACGGTGGGCACCGGCCACGTAGCCACGTCGTCCTCGTTGGCGTCCCTCGTCCCGAGCAGGGCCACACCGACACAGATCGCCGCGACCAGCATCACGTCGGCGACGTACCGGGGGATGATGCCGACGAGTGGGCCGAGCGGGCCGCCGAGCCGGGTGACGGCGAAGAGCGTGGCGACCAGCCCGAGGTAGCACACGAGCAGCAGCCAGGCCCGACCGGCCGACGGGCGCAGCCGGACAGTGACCACGACGAGCGCCACCAGCACCGCCCAGGACAGCCACTTGGCGACGTCATACGGGTAGACGAGCGGAGGCCCGTCGCCGGCGTACGTCCAGCGCCAGGGCCCCCCGAGCAGACCCGGTACGACGGTGTCGCCGACCAGGTCACCGAGGAAGCTGAGGACCTGACCAACCGATGTCGGTTCGTCCAGTTCGCGAGCCGGGCGGGTCAGGTAGAACGCCAGGTACGCCCCCGAGAGCACGCCGAGCACGAGCCACGCCGGCCAGTGCCGGCGGATCGCCGTCACCAGGCTGCGCCACGCGCCGCCCGACGTGAAGAGGAAAACGCTCAGCAGGAACAGCAACGGCACGATGAGCAGTGCCTTGGTGTCGAAGAGCAGGCCGAAGACCACCCAGAGGGCGACCACCACGAGGTGCCGCAGGCGGCCGGTTCGCACATACCGGACGTGGGCCGCCACCGCCAGCACCAGGGCCAACTGCACCGGCAGCACGAGCAGCCCGACCAGCCACAGCGAGGACACCTCCAGCGTCAGCGGGCTGAATACGTACAGGCACAGCGGGATGAGCAGGCCCCAACCCGGCCGGAGCAGGTCACGCAGCAACCGGTAGAGGGCGATGCCGACCGCCGCCTGGCCAACCGCCAACAGCAGCACCCACGGCCAGCTGACGAAGCCGGCCGCTCGCACCATCGCCCACGCAACCAGCAGGCCGCCCGGCATGAGGTGGTTGTTGAAGGTACGCAGGAGGTAATCCGCGTCCAGCCGCGTGTCGAGGACCTGGGCGGCGATCACGAACTCGTCCTGGGAGAACCAGCCACGGGTGGCGAGGCCGGCGCGCCAGGCGACGGACACGACGATGAGGGCCATCGCGACCGCACGCACCCGGTCGGCCCGGAGCCACCGGCCGAACGGCCCCGGTCCGTCGCCATCGGAGGCGGCGGCTACCGGATGCGTCTCGGCCTCAGCTTCTGGCATTGACATGGTCGGCAGCCTGCCACACGCTTACACGCCGTGGGGACGGCCGTTCGCCCGATAACGCCACCGCAGTGCCCCAGGTCGCCCGTCCGTGCCCGGTCCGGATAACGTCGCGCGACAGTCGTCGGTTGCCGGTGCGCGTCCGGCCGGCGCAGACAGGAGCCGAAATGCGTGCAGAGGTCACCAACGGTGCTGCTCCGGGATCCAGTCGCACCCGGCGTACAGCCCGGCGGTTCCGGCACCTGGCCATCTGCATCGCGCTCACCGCCCTCGCCTTCCAGCAGGCCCCGGGGCTGATCGTCCCGGACACCAAGGTTGATCTGAGCGTCAACCCGGCCGGTTGGCTGCTCCGATCGCTGCACCTGTGGGACCCCACCGGCACGTTCGGGCAGCTCCAGAACCAGGCGTACGGATATCTGTGGCCGATGGGTCCGTTCTTCCTGCTCGGAACGGAAGCCGGCCTCGCGCCGTGGGTGGTCCAGCGGCTGTGGTGGGCACTGCTCTTCTGTGTCGCGTACCTGGGTGCGGTGCGGCTGGCCGGGCGGCTCGGCATCGGCACACCCGCCGGCCGCATGATCGCCGGTGTCGCCTTCGCACTGTCGCCCCGGATCCTCACCCAGTTCGGCTGGGCCTCGGTGGAGTCCTGGCCGAGCGCCATCGCCCCGTGGGTGCTCATTCCGCTGGTGGGCCTCGCCCGCGGCACGCCGCTGCGGCGCGCCGTCGCCGGGTCGGCCGTCGCCGTCGCCTGCGCTGGCGGAGTCAACGCCACGGCCGTGGCCGCGGTGGTGCCACTCGCCCTGCTCTGGCTCGCCACCCTCCAGCCCGTACGCCGCCGCGTAACCGCCATCGCCGCCTGGTGCGGCGCGGTCGCCCTGGCCACGGCGTGGTGGCTGGTTCCGCTGCTGATCCTCGGGCGGTACAGCCCACCGTTCCTGGACTACATCGAAACCGCGCGGAACACCACCAGCGTCACCGACGGGGTGACCACGCTCCGTGGCGCCTCGTACTGGGTCGCCTACCTGGGCAGCCCGTTCGGAGCGACCATCCCGGCCGGCGCACGGCTCGCCAACGAGCCGCTGCTGATCGCCGCCACTCTGGCGGTCGCGGCCCTCGGTATCCTCGGGTTGTCCCGGCGCGGCATGCCGCACCGCCGGTTCCTGGTCACCGGCCTGGTGCTCGGCGCCGCGCTCGTCGGTCTCGGGCACGTCGGCGACCTGCCGAACATCCTCGCAGGGCCGCAGCAGGAGTTTCTCGACAGCGCCGGCGCCCCGCTGCGCAACGTGCACAAGTTCGATGTCCTGCTCCGCCTGCCGCTGGCGCTCGGCGTGGCGCACCTGATCGGCCTGGTCGTCCGCGCGGCGCGCACCGCGCCCGCGCAGCACCGCCCGCGAACCGTCGCACGCGCCTGGGTCACGGCCGTAGCGGCCATGGCGGCGGTCGCGGCGGTCGCTTCGCCAGCGCTCGCCGGCGGGCTCGCCACGCCGGGTGGTGTCAAGGAGGTGCCCGGCTACTGGCACGAAGCCACCGACTGGCTCGACGCGCACGCGGGGCGGGGGCGGGTGCTCGTCGTCCCCGGGGCACGCTTCCCGTCATACGACTGGGGTAGCACCACCGACGAGATCACCCAGCCGTTGCTGGACAGCCGGTGGGCGGTGCGCAACGCCATCCCCTTCACCCCACCCACCACGATCCGACTCCTGGACGCGATCGAGTCGACGCTTGCCACCGGCTCCGGGTCCACCGGCCTGGCCGACCTGCTCGCCCGCTCCGGAATCAGCCACGTCCTGTTCCGCGCCGACCTCGACCACGGCCGCTCCGACACGGCCCGCCCGGCGGTGGTCCGCCAGGCGTTGGAACGCTCACCCGGGCTGACCCGCGTCACCGGCTTCGGCCCGTTACGCGGCGGACCCTCGGCCCCCGACGAGTTCCGCGACCAGGGACTCGACGTACCCGTACGGGCGCTGGAGGTCTACCAGGTCGACCGGCGTGTCGAGCCGGTGGTCGCCTACGACCGTGACGATGTGACCACCGTCGTGGGCGGCCCGGAGTCACTCCTCGACCTCGCCGAGGCGGGCCAACTGAGCGCGGCGCCCACGATCCTGGCGGGCGACGCACCGGCCGGTGACGTCACCGGGTCGGTCGTCATGACCGACGGGCTCCGCAAGCGGGACGTGTCGTTCGGCCGGCTCCGCGACAACGCTTCTCAGACCCTCACCGCCGAAGACACCTTCGAGGTGTCGGCGCCCGCGCACGACTACCTGCCCGAGTGGGGGGCGGAGCAGTCCACCGTCGCCCGTTTCGAGGGCATCAGCACGATCCGCGCGTCGACCGCGCGCTCGCAGGTGGACTCCCCCGGTGGCGCCCGCCCTGAACACCAGCCGTACGCGGCGATGGACGGCGACCCGGCAACCTCCTGGCAGTCCGCGCCGCACTCGCCGAGCGACCAACAGTGGATCAAGGTGAGCCTCGCGAACCCGACGCGGGTCACCCGGGTGGAAGTTCGGTTCGACCTGAAGGCCGACTCCCTGCCGACGGCGGTGACCGTCACGGCCGGCTACGAGAGCAGGACCATCGAGCAGTTCACCGATCACATGGTCTTCGACCTGCCCGGTGTCCACGCGACCCGCGAGGTTGAGATCTCGGTCGACGCCGCGTTCGGCCTCCGCCCGCTCGGCGCCGGGACGGTGGGCATCGCCGAGATCAGCATCCCCGGCATCCGGACCAGCCGTACGCTCCAACTTCCCGCCGCGCCGGCCACCAATCGGCCGGCGACCGTCGTCGTGTCGGCGGCCCCCACCACACCAGCCTGCTTCTCCGTCGACGGGCGGCCCCGCTGCTCCAACGATGCCGTCCGCGGCTCCGAGGACGGGTCCACCATCGACCGGACGCTCACCCTGCCCGCCGACGGGGCGTACGCCCCCACGCTGTGGGCGCGGCCGACGCCCGGCCCGGCCCTGGACGCGGCGCTCGACGAGCTGGTGACCGACGCCCAGTCGCTGCGCCTCGCACCACAGGTCAGCGCCTCCTCGACGGCCGTATCCGACCCGACTGGCCGGCCCGGCGCGGTGCTCGACGGGGACCCCACCACCAACTGGTCGCCGGCGGTCAGCGATGAGGCACCGATCCTGCGCCTCAAGTGGCTCAAGCCGCGGGTCATCAGCGGGCTCCGCTTCTCCGTCGATCAGGCGACCGCCGCCACCCGGCTCGGCAGCGTCCGGGTGGTCGGTGACGACGGTTTCCGAAGTAGCCTGCTGGGCGACGACGGCGTGCTCACCCTGGACCCACCGATGCGGACCGACGAGGTCACCATCCAGTTCCTCGACAAGCCGTCCGCCTCCAGCACCGACCCGTACCGGTTGCGGCTGCCGGAGTCGTTGCCAGTCGCGGTCGGCGAGGTGACCGTGCTGCCGGGGGCGCCGACGATTCGGCCACGCCTCGACGCGCCGCTGAAGCTGGCGTGCGGATCAGGTCCGACGCTTGGGGTCGGCCGGGCCCGGGTGACCACGACGCTCCGCGGCACGCTGCGCGACCTGCTGGAGCTGCGGGAGATGGCGGTCGCGCCCTGCGGACTGGACACGCCCCGGCAACTGAAGCTGGGCCGTGGCGAGCATCGCCTCGTCACCACACCGAGCGCGCTGGCCGCGCCCACCCTGGTCGCCCTGGTGCCGCAGGCGGCCGCCCCGGCCCCGGCGGTGGCTTCCAGCGCCATCGAGGTCAGGTCCTGGGCTGCCACTGAACGACGGGTACGGGTGTCCGACCACCCCGTCGACCGTGTGTTCGCCGTCCGGGAGAACACCAATGCCGGCTGGCGGGCGACCATCGGCGGGCGGACGCTGAAGCCGGTGGTCGTGGACGGCTGGCAGCAGGGCTGGATTCTTCCCGCCGGCACGTCGGGGGAGGTGGTGCTGCGCTTCGCCCCGGACGCGACGTACCAGGCGGGTCTGCTGGTCGGCGGCATCCTGCTGGCGGCAGTGGTCCTCCTCGCGGTACTGCCCGCCCGACGGCCCACCGGGCTCACCCCGTCGGCCGCCGTGCCACGCGGCCGACGCCGGGTCACCCGGTCGCTGCCGCTGCTGGCCGTGGGAGCCACCGCGCTGGTGCTGTCGAGCGGCCTCATCGGCGGCCTGCTGGTCGCGGCGGGGTTCATGCTGGCCGTACCCGGCCCGCGCCGCCTGCCCTGGACGGCTGACCCACGGCGGGCCAGGATGATCAGCCGAGCGGTCGAGACGTGGCTCCCCGGCGCACTCGTCCTGCTTGTCGGGTGGCTCTACCTCGGTTCGGAGCAACGGCACACCGACGCCTTCTCGCAGCTCGCGATCGTCGTCGCCCTGGGTGCTCTCTGGCTCTCCACAGCCGCCCGGCGACGACCCGTACCGACCACGGGCGGGCCGCTGGCGCCTCCGACCGATCCGGCCGGCTCGGCGAAGTCGGCGGCTCCCGTGGTGCCGGAGCAGCAGACGCCGGACGAGGCCTCCTCGGCTCCGGCCGACGGGCATGTTCCCAACCTCTCCCAGATCACGTGAGCCCTCGGCGACCGGCGCGTTCGGAGCGGGCGGGAGGACGCGACACCGGCCTGGGCGTGGCGGGGGCCGCCGTCACCCTGGCCGGCGTCCTCGTCAACGGCCTGGCGTACCTGGTGCCGGTGCTGGCTGCCCGACGGCTCGACCCGGCCGACCTCAGCGCGCTCGCCACCGCCCTCGGTCTGGTGGCCATCGCCGGCGTGCCCGGGCTCGGTCTGCAACTGGCCGTCGCCGTGCATCACGCGCGGCACGGCTCGTCCGACACCCGGCGACTCACCGCGGTGACCGCGGCTGTGTGCGCGGGAACG
This sequence comes from Micromonospora sp. U21, assembly GCF_018070045.1. GTDB lineage: Bacteria > Actinomycetota > Actinomycetes > Mycobacteriales > Micromonosporaceae > Micromonospora. The sequence continues at coordinate 4,659 of NZ_JAGPYK010000010.1, read as the reverse complement.
CTGGTCCTGGCCACTCCACTGCTGGTCGCCGCGCTGGACCTCCCGGTCGAGGTGCCCACGCTGCTGGCGGTCACCACGGCGGCGGTCGTACTCTCCTCCCGTCCATTGGGGGAGTTGCAAGGCAGCCAGCGCTTCCTGCGACTCGCCGCCGGGATGGCCCTCCTCGCCGTGGGCCGCTACAGCGGGGTGGTGGCAGGGCTGCTGCTCGATGCGGGACTGACCGGCTCGCTCGCCGCCGGCGCGCTCGCCGCCGCGCTCGCCCCTGCGGTGCTGGCGCGACTCGCGCGCACACCCGGACGCCGGTCCACCGCACCGGCCGTGCCACGGCTGACCGCCGCCCAGGTGGTCGCCGGCTGCGGCGCGACCCTGGCGATGCTCGTCATCTCCTACGCCGATCTTTTCCTCGCCCGGCAACTGCTTTCCCCGTCAGGGGCAGGTGCCTACTCGATGGGCACGGTATTGAGCAAGGGCGCGCTCTGGGCGCCACAGGTCGCCGCCGTCCTGGCCCTGCCACGCCTGGCGCGAGGCGACCGCCGCAGTCACACGGTGGCGCTCGCGGTGACCGGCGGGTGCGGCCTGGTTCTGGTGCTCGCGTCGACGCTCGCCGGTGGGCTGGCCTTCCGCCTCGTCGGCGGACCCGACTACACCCACCTCGGCCGGTACGCGCCGATCTTCGCCGCGGTCGGTGCGCTCTACGCGGTAGCGTTCGTGCTGCTCAACGCTCGCCTGGCGGCCGGCGTACGGTGGGCAGCCGCACCGCTGTGGGTGGGCGCGGCCGGCCTGGTGACCATCGTGGCGACCGTACGGCCGCGCACCGTCTCCGATCTCCTGCTCGCGGCTCTCGGCACGGCACTCCTCACGACCTTGATCATGGCGGTGACCGCCCGTCGGTCCGGTCCGGCGCCGGCGCCGGCGTCCATGGAACCGGTCATCGCACCCCGTCGGGCTGACCGGGTCAGTCGTCCGCGAGCCAGTCGTGCAGCAGTTGGTGGTCGATCGAGTCCACCCGACCGAGCGGACGACCCGCCACGATCCGCTCCCGCAGTTCCGCCCGGGTGAACCAGCGTGCCTCCAGCAGCTCGACGCCGTCGACGCATATCTCCTCGGACCCGGCGGTGACCCGAAAGCCCACCATCAGGCCCGCGGGGAACGGCCAACCCTGCGATCCCTGGTAGGTCACGTCGGTGACGGTGACACCCGCCTCCTCGGCCATCTCCCGGCGGACCGCGTCCTCCAGGCTCTCGCCCACCTCGACGAAGCCGGCCAGCGTCGAGTACGAACCCTCGGGCGCACCAGCGTGCCGGGCCAGGAGGCAGCGCTCCGGCACACCCGGCCGACCGGGCGCCTCGACCAGCACGATGATCGCCGGTTCGATCCGGGGAAACAGCAGCCGCCCGCACTCGTCGCCGGTGCACGTCCGGACGTGCCCGCCGCCGCCAGCGACAGCCGGCGAACCGCACGCGCCGCAGTACCTCTGCTGCCGGTGCCAGTGCAGCAACCCCCGCGCGTACGCCTGCACGGCTGCCTCTCCCGGCTCGAGCCGCCCGACCAGCGCCCGTACGTCGACGGCCCGCGCCGCACCAGCCATCTCGATGGCGGACTGCTCGCTGAGCGCGGACAGGTCCGCGGCGAACACGGCGGCGGCCCCGTCGAGCCCCAGGAAGACTGCCTCGCCGGCGGCGGACCGGACGAGGGACGCCCGTTCCGCGGTCAGCCGCACCGGGCCGTTCCCGTCGACGAGACAGCGGTCCCGCCACAGCGGCAGCACCACGGTGGTCGCATCGGTGAGCAGTGCGCTCAGCCGGACCGGATCGGTGCGCAACTCGCCCGCCCGGTCCAACCACCCGCCGCCGTACGCCAACACCCGCTCCGCAGTGTTCACAGCGTCACCGTGCCACGTCAGCGGTCCCCCGCGGGGGCCACCCCCCGCCCCGCCCGACACGCCGGGACGACACGCGGTACCGGCACCGGTGGGCGCAGCCCGCGAGGACGGCCCGGCATTCGTTACCGTAGGGCCTCCGGGAGGGGGGACCTCCCGCAGCACCTGGCGATCGAGGTTGCAGTGACGCTGTACGGCGAAAAGAGCCCACCCGCCGACGACCGGCCCACCGTGCAGGTCACCGCGGTCACCTGGCCGGACGACGGGCCGGGGCCGGACACGGTGCCCACCGGGAAGCCGGAGGGCGACCCGCGCCGTCCGCGGCGGGTGCGGATGCTGCTCGCCGCCGGCGTCACCGGCGGCGTGCTCGCCGCCGTCGCGGGCGCTGGCGCCTGGGCGTACGCCGGGGACGTTCCCCGCGGCACCAGCGTGCTCGGCGCCGAGCTGGGTGGCCGGAGCCGCACCGATGCCCACCGGGAGCTCCGGGCGGAGCTGGACCGGCGGGCGGCTACCCTCGCCGCGCCGCTGGGGGTCACCGTCGGGGAGCGCACGGCCGAGATCAACCCCACCGACGTGGGGCTGGTCGTCGACGTCGCGGCCACCGTGGCGGCCGCCGCCGAGGCCGACGCGCACCCGGTCAGCCGGCTGGTCGGCTCCCGCACCGTCGACCCGGTCGTCACCGTCGACGTGGATCGGCTGGACACCGCGCTCCGCAAGGTGCTCGGCGACCAGGCCCGCCCGATGACGATGCCGGCGATCACCTACCAGGGCACCACGCCGAAGGTGGTCCAGCCCAAGCCGGGGCTGGCGTTCGACCCGCAGCGCTCCGCCGACGCTGTTCGCGCCGGGTGGCTGACCGGCGCCCCGGTCACCGTTCCGCTGGTGGAGAGCCAGCCGGCGACCACCGCCGACGAGTTGAACCGGCTGGTCACCGAGTTGGCGAAGCCGGCGGTGGCCGCACCGGTCACCCTGCGCAGCAACAAGGGTTCGGTGAAGATCCCGCCCTCCGCCATCGCGAAGAGCCTGCGGTTCAGCGCCGACAAGGCCGGCAAGCTGACCCCGACGGTGGACGTCAAGCGGCTGCGCTCGGCTCTCGGCGACGACCTGGACGCCATCGAGGTGCCGCCGAAGGACGCGACGATGACCATTTCCGGTGGCCGGCCGAAGGTCACCGAGGGGCGACCCGGGCAGCAGCTGGACACCGCCACCCTGGGCCGTGACCTGCTGGCCGTGCTGCCGAAGTCGGACGGCCGCGAGGTGACCGGCGAGCTGAAGCCGACGCCGCCCGAGCTGACCGCGGAGAAACTGGCCGGGCTGGGCATCAAGGAGCGGGTGTCCACCTTCACCACCCGGTTCACCGGGGGCATGGCCTCCTCGCGCAGCCAGAACATCGCCACGATCGCCAGGGAGGTGGACGGCACGCTCGTGCTGCCGGGGAAGACGTTCTCACTGAACGGTCACACCGGCGAACGCGGCTACGCGCAGGGCTACCGGGACGCACCGGTGATCCTGGACGGCAAGCTGGTGCCGGGGGTCGGGGGCGGCACCTCGCAGTTCACGACCACGCTGTTCAACGCCACCTACTACGCGGGGCTGGAGGACGTCGAGCACAAGCCGCACTCGTACTGGTTCGACCGGTACCCGGCAGTCATCGAGTCGACCATCTTCTGGCCGAACCTGGACTTCAAGTTCCGCAACAACACCCAGTACGGCCTGCTCATCGACACCTCCTACACGTCGAGCACGATCACCGTGTCGATCTGGAGCACGAAGATCTACGACAGCGTGAAGACGGAGTACGGCCCGCGCCGCAACATCACCACGCCGAAGCTCATCCACCTCGAACCAGGCCCGACGTGCATCCCGAGCAACGGCATCAACGGCTTCACCCAGGACGCCTTCCGGGTCATCAAGAAGGGCGGGGCGATGGTCAAGCGGGAGAAGTTCACCTGGCGCTACGACGCGGAGCCCCGCTACGTCTGCGGCCCGAAGCCGTCCTGAGCGTCGGTGAACCGTCGCACGACCCGGGTGCTGAGGACCGCTGTGGCCACGGGCAGGGTCGGGGAGCCCCTGACCAGTAGCCTGGCGCCACGCCGGCGACCGATGACTACGACGACCTGGTGCTCGGCTCGTTGGAGGGTTACCAGCGTGTGGTACGCCGGGTGGCGGACGACTTCGCCCAGCGCGGCGCCGTGGTGGAGCCGCTGAGCGTGGATCTGAACGACCTCGACAACGTGATGGTGAGCTACAAGCTTGCGGGGGCAGGCGGGGGACGGCGCCCTCAGCCTCCCTGTGACCAGCGACCTCGAGCAGGCCGTCGTCGAGTTGGCGGACACGTTGCAGGAGAAGGAGTTCGACGAGGGCGACACGACCTGGCCCGACTGCACGGCTGGCCACACCCATCCACCTACCGCGGCTGTGGTCGACGGCGTCGCCTGCTGGCAGTGCCCGCGGAGTCAGGCGGCTCTCTCCCGGATCGGATAGCCACTGGCGTCCAGGCCGGCTCCGGTTCTGGGTGCCGAAATGCGTCAGGGCCACCCCATTTCTGGGGTGGCCCTGACGAATGTTTGTCCGGCGGCGTCCTACTCTCCCACACCCTCACGAGTGCAGTACCATCGGCGCTGGAGGGCTTAGCTTCCGGGTTCGGAATGTAACCGGGCGTTTCCCCTCCGCCATGACCGCCGTAACTCTATCGACATGTCAAACAACACCACACAGTGGTCTGTTGTTCGTTCATCGAGAGTTGCACAGTGGACGCGTAGCAGCTTAGTAGTCAAGTC
>NZ_JAGPYK010000001.1 GCF_018070045.1 Micromonospora sp. U21 | reverse complement strand
GTGGGGGTGGGGGTGGGGGTGGGTGCCGGCCCACCGCCGCCGCCGATCTGCACGTCAATGCAGGAGTAGAAGGCGTTCGCGGTGTCGGCGATGTTCCACACCGCGAGAATCTTCTGCCGGCCGGAGAAGCCGCCGAGGTTGACATTGTGCGAGACGGTGGCGCCCGGTTGCTGGCCGTTGCCGTTGACCGAAGCGACCCGGGTGTTGCCGATCCAGTACTCCCAGTTGCTGGTCGCGTGCCGGGCGGTGTTCACCCACGTGAAGGTCAGCGAGCTGCCGACCGACGTGGCCGGCCAGCCCCGGCTGTCGTCGTTGAGGACGGCGAAGTGGGCGATGCCGGCGTTGCAGCTGCGGAGGCCCTTGGGCCCCTCGACGCTCTGCGGCTCGTACTTGATCTGCCCGCAGTCGGGCACCCGGCCCTGGGCGCAGAGCGCCTGCCGGCTCGGTGGGGCGGACACGTAGCCGTGCGCCTGGGCCGGCGCGGCGACGGTGAGGGTGGCGGCGACGGCGCCCGCCGCCACCAGCGGAACGGTGATTCTTCGACGCATCGGGGCACTCCTTCTCCAGGTCCGGTGGGTGCCCTCAACGTAATTTAAACTTTGTTAACAGTAAAGACCCTCGTCAATAAACCCATCGATGATGACGAGTTTTCTGTCAGAGCCGGAGCAGGCCGCCCCGATCGTCCACCTGGTCTGCCGATTCGTCGTCCAGCCAGACCCCGCCGCTGGCGAGGTAGCGGAACCGGTACTCCCCCGGCGCGAGCCGCACGGTCACCGTCCGGGTGCCGTCGCGGCGGGCCACCAGCTCGTGCCGGCCGGGCTCCCAACCGTTGAAGCAGCCCACCACGCTGACCGGGCCGGGCGGGGCGTCCCGGGGCAGGCAGAAGGTGACCCGGGTCTGGTTGCCGAAGAGTCTGTTGCGCTTGATCACTGTGATCCCTCCCGGTGTTGCGGCGGTTCACCCGGTCTAACGGACGACACGCCGGAGCCGACACGCCGCCCGGGCCGTCCGGATAGCGGCATTCCACCCGCTATCTCCGGAAGCTGCGGCATTCTGAACGCACATGTACTGATACGGGGGTTTCTGTGGCTACCTGCGAGGTCTGCGGCAATGACTACTGGATGGCGTTCGAGGTGCGTACGGTCAGCGGCGACGTGCACACCTTCGACTCGTTCGAGTGCGCGATCCACAAACTGGCACCGATCTGCGAGCACTGCGAAATCAAGATCGTCGGGCACGGCGTGGAGGTCAACGGCCGGTTCTTCTGCTGCGGGCACTGCGCCCGCGCCGTCGAGGGCGCCGAGGGCGCCGAGATCCGCGACGCCGTCGGGGCGCGCCCCGCCTGATCCCGCCCCTGCGGTACGGTCGTCCACATGCGGCCGTTCCTGAGCGTCTCCCCGCCGCGCTCCTAACGGAGCGCCGCGCCTCCCGCCGACCGGTGTCTGACCCGGCTCGGCCATCTAGCCGTACGCGCTCCGTCGACGTCGTCCCCGTCAACGGCTCACCCTTCGGAGCGCATCCGTGTCCACGTCCCGTACCGCGCCGCCGGCCGCCCCGGCCCCGGCCGTCGCCCAGGCCCGCACCGGCCTGATCCAGATCACCGTCATCGGAGTGCTGTGGGGCACCACCGGCGTGGCGGTGCAACTCCTGCGCGAGAGCACCGGTCTCAGCCCGGTGAGCATCGGCTTCCACCGCCTGGCCATCGCCGCGCTCGTCCTGCTGGCGTGCACCGCCGGCCGGCTCCGCACGATCCTGACCGCGCTGCGCGCGGCGCCGGTGCCGCTGCTGATCACCGGCGTGGGCCTCGGCCTCTACCAGGCCCTCTACTTCGCCGCCGTGGCGCTGGCCGGAGTCAGCGTGGCCACCGTGGTCAGCCTGGGCCTGGCCCCGGTGCTCGCCGCGGCCTGGGAGTCCGTGCGGGCCCGCCGGATCCCCGGCCCGCTGCGGCTCGGCACCCTGATCGCCGCCGTCACCGGCCTCGCCCTGATCACCGGCGCCACCGCGGAGCCCACCGCCGCGGCGCCCGCTCCACTGCTCGGCCTGCTCGCGGCGGCCGGGTCCGGCCTCGGCTACGCGGTGACCACCCTGATCAGCCGACAGGTGTCGCAGCGCACCGCGCCGATGACGCTGACCACCATCTCCACCGTGATCGGTGCACTGACCCTGGCCCCGCTGGCGCTGACCGCCGGGGTCGGCGTACCAGTGCGCGTCGACACCGTGGCGCTGCTGCTGCACCTCGGCGTGGTCACCACCGCGGTGGCGTACGCGCTGTTCTACGCCGGGCTGCGCACCACCCCCGGCAGCGTCGCCGCCGTGCTGACCCTGCTCGAACCACTCACCGCCGCGGCGCTGGCCGTGGCGTTGCTGCACGAACCGCTCCCGCTGCCGGTGATCGTCGGCGGTGCGCTGCTGCTCACCGCCGTGGCCGCCACCTACCTCGCCCCCACTCGGACGGACGCACCGTGACGCCCCCTGGCCGGGCCGGACGCCGTGGGGTCCGCCCGGCCGGACGGCCTAGGATCGGTGGGTGCCCCAGCAGACCATCGAGGTCCGGACGGCGTCCTTCGCCGACCTGAACGCCCACACCTTCCACGACCTGCTCAAGCTGCGCATCGACGTGTTCGTGGTGGAGCAGCACTGCCCGTACCCGGAACTCGACGGACGGGACGTGGAACCCGGCACCCGGCACCTCTGGCTGACCGACGGCGGCGCGCCGCTGGCGTACCTGCGGATCCTGGCCGACCCGGACGGCGCGGCCCGGATCGGTCGGGTCGTGGTGGCCCCCGCCGCGCGCGGCGGCGGGCATGCCGGCCGGCTGATGACCGCGGCCCTGGAGGTGGTGGGCAACCGGCCCTGTGTGCTGGACGCCCAGTCGCACCTGGTCCCCTTCTACACCCGGCACGGCTTCGCGGTCAGCGGCCCCGAGTACGTCGAGGACGGCATCCCGCACACCCCGATGCGCCGCGATGCCATTGACGACTGACGATCAGCCTGGCATCGTGCCGGGCAGAGCCATCGCGGGAGCCTGCGAGTAGGCACGGGAGCGGGCATCTCCCGGCGGTCCGGGTGTCGTCGTCCGACCTCATCCCCCCGGGGGCTCCATGTCCACTCTCGTCCGATCACCAGGCGTGCTCTGGCTGCTCGCCATCGCGGCGGCCGCCACGCTCCTGCTCACCACCGCGCTCACCAGCGCGCTGGTCCCGCCCGCCTCGGCGCACGGGTCGGTCGTCGACCCGGCCTCGCGCAACTACGGCTGCTGGCAACGCTGGGGCAGCGACTTCCAGAATCCGCGGATGGCCACCGAGGACCCGATGTGCTGGCAGGCCTGGCAGTCCGACCCGAACGCCATGTGGAACTGGAACGGCCTGTTCCGCGAGGGCGTGGCCGGCAACCACCAGGGCGCCATCCCCGCTGGTCAGCTGTGCAGCGGCGGGCGTACCCAGAGCGGCCGCTACAACGCCCTGGACACCGTCGGCGCCTGGAAGACCGCCCCGGTGTCGAGCAACTTCCGGGTCCGCTTCTTCGACCAGGCCAGCCACGGCGCCGACTACATCCGGGTCTACGTGACCCGGCAGGGCTTCAACCCGCTGACCGAGACACTCGGCTGGGACGATCTGGTCCTGTCCGGCCAGATCGGCAACACCCCGGCGTCGCAGTGGAAGCAGGAAGCCGGCGGCGTCTCCATCGAGATCCCGGTCAACGCGGCGGGCCGCACCGGCCGGCACATCGTCTACACCATCTGGCAGGCCAGCCACCTGGACCAGTCGTACTACCTGTGCAGTGACGTCGACTTCTCCGGCGGACCCGGTACCCCGCCGCCCACCACCCCACCACCGACGACGCCGCCGCCGACCACGCCGCCGCCGGCGGGGGCCTGCACGGCGACGTACGCGGTCACCGGCCAGTGGGCCGGCGGCTTCCAGGCCGAGGTGCGGGTGACCGCCGGCGGATCGCCCACCCGGGGCTGGTCGGTGAGCTGGAACTACGCCAACGGCCAGCAGGTCAGCTCGGCGTGGAACGCCAGCGTCGCCAGCAACGGCACGCTGGTCACCGCGCGCAACGTCGGCCACAACGGCAGCCTCGCCGCCGGAGCGAGCACCACGTTCGGTTTCCTCGGCTCGTGGACCGGTAGCAATCAGGTTCCGCTGGTCTCCTGCACGACGACCAGTTGATCCCCGGCCGGCGCCGCACCCGGGCGGGGGCGCGGCGCCGGCCGGCGGGGAAACCCGTTGGTGCGACCCGCCGGTCACCGGCATCATCCCCACATGATCGAGATGACCGTGCTCACCCCCGACGACTGGCCCACCTGGCGCGAGCTGCGGCTCGCCGCCCTCACCGAGGCACCGGAGGCGTTCGGCTCCCGGCTGGCCGACTGGCAGGGCGACGGCGACCGCGAGGAGCGCTGGCGCGACCGGCTGAGCATCCCCGGCTCGCACAACCTGGTGGCCACCGTGAACGGGCAACCGGTCGGGATGGCCAGCGGCGTACCCACGCCGGACCCGCTCGTCATGGAGCTGATCTCGATGTGGGTGCACCCCGAGGCGCGCGGCCGCAAGGTCGGCCACCTACTGGTGGACAACGTGGCGCGCTGGGCCCGCGGGAACGGCGCGGAACGGCTGCGCCTCACCGTCATGCCGGACAACGCGGCGGCGAAGGCCCTCTACCGGCGTGCCGGCTTCGGCCGCACCGACGAACTCGGCGATCTCCTGCCCGACGGCGTACGCCGCGAGCAGGTCATGCTCCGCCCGCTCTGACCCGTGCCCTCGGAATCAGACCAGGCAGTTGACGATCTCGGCGATCGAGCGGCGGCGACCGGTGTAGAACGGGACCTCCTCGCGGACGTGCCGGCGGGCGCCGGAGGCGCGCAGGTCACGCATCAGGTCGACGATGCGGTGCAGCTCGTCGGCCTCGAAGGCCAGCATCCACTCGTAGTCGCCCAGCGCGAACGAGGCCACGGTGTTGGCCCGCACGTCCGGGTAGCCACGGGCCAGCCGGCCGTGCTCGGCCAGCATCTCGCGCCGCTCGGCGTCGGGCAGCAGGTACCACTCGTAGGAGCGGACGAACGGGTAGACGCAGATGTAGGGGCGGGCCTCCTCACCGGCCAGGAACGCCGGGATGTGGCTCTTGTTGAACTCCGCCGGCCGGTGCAGCGCCATCTGCGACCACACCGGGGTCATCGCCCGCCCCAGCGTCGTGCGGCGGAACCGCAGGTACGCGTCCTGGAGCGCGTCGCTGGAGGCGGAGTGCCACCAGATCATCACGTCCGCGTCGGCGCGCAGCCCGGAGACGTCGTACACGCCCCGGATCACCACGTCCTTGCCGGCCAGCTCCTCGAAGAGGGACTCGACCTCACCAGTGACGTTGTCCCGCAGCGACGGCAGCGGGGCGCTGGCCCGGAACACCGACCACATGGTGTAGCGGATGCTGGCGTTCAGCTCCCGCATCCGGGCCGCGTTGGTCTGCTCGGTCATCTCGCCGATCCTCCCAGTGCTGTGATGATCTCCTCGGCCGCCGTCTCGCCGGAGCGGACGCAGACCGGAATGCCGACGCCGTCGTAGCCGGCGCCGGCAAGGACCAGGGTGGGGTGTGCGGCCCGCAACGCCGTCCGCGCGGCGGCGAGCCGGTCGGCGTGCCCCGGGGTGTACTGGGGCAGGGCCCCTCCCCAGCGCTGCACGTGACCGTCGACCGGGGCGGGCAAGGGCGCCCCGAGCACCGCCGACAGCTCCCGGTGCACGGTGGACGCCAGGTCCGCGTCCGGGCGCTGGAGCTGCGCCTCCTCGCCGTACCGGCCCACCGAGGCGCGGACCAGCGCCAGCCCGTCGGGCCGGCGCAGGTGCCCCCACTTGGTGGTGAAGAAGGTGGACGCCTTGATCAGCAGCCCCTCGGTGCTCGGCACCAGGAAGCCGGACAGCTCGGGCAGCTCGGGCTGCGGCAGCGCCAGGGTGACCAACGCGACGCTGGCGTAGTCCAGCTGACCGACGCCCGCGGCGGCCGCCGGGGCCGGGCCGGCGAGCAGCCGGGCCGCCGGGCGGGCCGGTACCGCAAGCACCACGGCGTCCACGTCGACCAGCTCCGGATCTCGGGTCGGGCCGACCGTGAGCCGCCAACCGGTGCCGGTCGGGGTCAGCTCACGGACGGCGGCATCCCGCCGCACGGTTGCGCCGCTGGCCGTCACGGCCGCCTCGACCAGGGTGCTGAGCCCACCGGCCAGGGTGCCGAAGACCGGTGCGCCCGGCGCGCGCGGCGCGGCGGCCTGCGCCGCCCGGACCGCGCCGGTCAGGGTGTGCTCCACCCGGGCCGCGCGGGCCAGCGCCGGCATGGTGGTGACCAGGGAGAGGTCGTCGGCGCGGCCGGCGTACACGCCGCCGAGCATCGGGTCGACCAGCCGCTCGACCACCTCGTCACCGAAGCGGGACCGGACCAGCGCACCCACCGAGACGTCCGCGTCGAGCCCGACCAGCGGCCGGCCGCCGTCGGTGTCGGCACCCGCGGCCGGGCGTGCGACCGTGGTCACCCGGTCCAGATCCCCGGGTACGCCCACCAGGGTGCCGCCCGGGATGGGGCGCAGCCCTCCGTCGATGACCAACGCGGCCCGCCCGACCGTGGGGTGCACGATCTGATCGGCCAGCCCGAGCCGGCGGGCCAACGCCACCGCCGCGGACTCGGCCCCCGTCGGGTCGCGCATCAGGAAGGACTCGGCGCCGAACTCCACCGGCTGGCCGGCCAGCTCCCCGGTGCGCAGCTTGCCGCCCAGCGCACCGGACTGCTCGTACACCGTGATCTCGGTGCCGGCCGGAGCGCGGTCGCGCAAGCGGACCGCAGCCGCCAGCCCGGCGATCCCGCCGCCGACCACCGCCACCCGCCAGGGCTGCCGCATCGCGTGTCAGCCCTGGTCGGCCCGGCGGTTGGAAGCCTCATGCACCAGCGCGACCACCCGGGTCAGCACGTCGGGGTCGGTCTCCGGCAGCACCCCGTGGCCCAGGTTGAACACGTGCCCGGGGGCGGCCCCGCCCTGGTCCAGAATCCGGCGTACCTCGGCCTCCACCACCGGCCAGGGCGCGAGCAGTACGCACGGGTCCAGGTTGCCCTGCACCGCCTTGTCCGGGCCGATCCGGCCGGTGGCGATGTCCAGCGGGGTACGCCAGTCGACGCCGACCACGTCCGCGCCGGCCTCGCCCATCGCGCCGAGCAGCTCGGCGGTGCCCACCCCGAAGTGGATCCGCGGGACCCCGGCGTCGGCCAGCCCGCTCAGCACGGCGGTCGAGTGCGGCAGCACGTAGCGGCGGTAGTCGGCCTCGGAGAGCGCGCCGGCCCACGAGTCGAACAGCTGCACGGCGGACACGCCGGCCTCGATCTGCACCCGCAGGAAGGCCAGCGTCACCTCGGCCAGCCGGCCGCAGAGCGCGTGCCACAGCTCCGGATCGCCGTACATCAGCGCCTTGGTCTTCGCGTGGGTCCGCGACGGGCCCCCCTCGACCAGGTAGCTGGCCAGGGTGAACGGCGCACCGGCGAAACCGATCAGCGGGGTGTCGCCCAGCTCGATCACCAGCTGCCGGACCGCCTCGTCCACGTACGGGACGTCGTCGCGGGTGATCGGGCGGATCCGCTCCACGTCGGCGGCGGTGCGGATCGGCTCGGCGACCACCGGGCCGGTGCCCGGCACGATGTCCAGGTCGACCCCGGCCGCGGCGACCGGCACCACGATGTCGCTGAACAGGATCGCCGCGTCCACTCCGTGCCGGCGCACCGGCTGGAGTGTGATCTCGGTGACCAGCTCCGGGCGACGGCAGGACTCCAGCATCGGCACGCTCGCCCGGATCTCCCGGTACTCCGGCAGGGAGCGGCCCGCCTGGCGCATGAACCAGACCGGCGTGTGCGGGCCGGGCCGGCGCCGGCATGCTCGGATGAAGGGCGAGTCGGCCGGCCCTCCGGGGCGCTGTTCTCCGTCTCGGGCGGCAGTGCCCGTGGTGTCCGTGCTCATCGCCGCAATCGTGCCACGACACCCACCCCCTCCCCGCCGGGGGTGAAAGGAAGGGCACCTTCTTAACGCCTCCGGTAGAGCAGGGGCCCCTTGTTGACAACCGAGCGCGGGCCGGACGGGCTCGGACGGTGGGCACGGACGACCGAGCACCGGCGCACGGGAACGGCCGCCGGATCGGGTGTCGGCGCGCCGTCGAAGCCGGGGGGCCGACCGCGGCATAGGCTGCCGGCATGGCCCCCCCGATCGCGCTCCCGGAGACCTTCGCCCGCGCGGTCGCCGGGCTGCGGTCGGCGGCGCCCCGGCCGGAGATCACGCTGGAGGAGGTCGGCGCCCCCCAGCGGCTGGCCCCGTACGCGTTCGCGCTCTCCGCGACGGTGCTGCGCGACGGCGACGAGGTGGCCACCGGCCGGCTGATCCTGCTGCACGATCCGGTCGGGCACGAGGCGTGGCAGGGCACCCTGCGGCTGGTCACCTACGTGACGGCCGAGCTGGAGGTGGACCTGGCCGCCGACCCGCTGCTGCCCGGGGTCGGCTGGACCTGGCTGACCGACGCGCTGGACGCCCACGACGCCGGCCACCGGGCCACCGGTGGGACGGTCACCCAGACCATGTCGACCCGGTTCGGCGACCTGGCCGGCCCACCCACCGCCGGCGACATCGAGATCCGCGCCTCCTGGACCCCGGTCGACGACGACCTGGCCCCGCACCTGCTCGGCTGGTGCGCGCTGCTCGCCTCCACGGCAGGCCTGCCCCCACCCGGGGTGACCGCCCTGTCCGACCGCCGCCCCGCCGGCGCCGCCTGACCCGTCCGCCACCCGTCCGCCCCGCCCGGCGGCGTCGATCATGGAGTTGTGGGGGGCGGGACGTCCCTCGGTGCGGCATTCGTGAGGCACCACAACTCCATGATCGACGGGGAACCGGCTGTCAGAGGTAGTTGTCCGCCTCGTCGCAGACCTTGTCCAGGCCCTTCATCGCCGTGTCGTAGGCGCTCTTGTTGCCGGCCGCCGCCGCGCCGAGCGCGGTGGTCAGCTTGTCCAGGCAGCTCGCGATGACCTTCTTCTGCCGAGCCTGCTCGTCGCGGTCGTTACGGGTGCCGGTCAGGTCCTGCTCGGTGCTGTCGAGCTTCTCCTGCATCGCCTGCAGGTCAGTCTTCAGTTTGCTGATCTCCGTGGTGTTGGCCGCGATGGTGTCGTCGCGTTGGCTGACCTGACCGGTGAGGCGCTTCTCCGTCCGGTTCAGCTCGCTGTTCTTGGTCACGAACAACCCGGTCATCACCCCACTGACGACGAAGAGCAGCGCGGCCACCAGGGCCAGCACCAGCACGGCGCGACCTCGGCCGGCCGCCGACGCCCCGGTCGGGCCGTACGGCGGCATCATTCCGGGCGGCGCGGACATCGGCTGGCCGTACGCCGGGCCGGACACCGGCGGCGCGGACATCGGCTGGCCGTGACCGGGGCCGGAGATCGGCGGCGCGGAGACCTGTCCGGCGTACGGCGGGGCGCTGGCCGGGTAGCCGGGCGGGGCCTGCGGTACGCCGTACTGCGGTGGCACGGGCTGAGCGGCCCCGTACTGCGGCGCGGCCTGACCCGGCGCGTACTGCTGCTGCGGCGCGGCCTGACCAGGCGCGTACTGCGGCGCGTGCTGACCCGGCGCGTACTGCTGCTGCGCGGGCTGGCCGGCCGGGTACTGCACCGTCGGCTCAGCGCCGGACGGGCGTGGCACCGTCGGGTGCGGCACGGTCGGGTCGGACGGGCCGGCCGGCGGACCGGCGGCGTACGAAACGGTCTGGTCGGCGGCGGACGCCGGCCGTTCCGGGCCGGCCGGCGGCGTCGGGGAGGCCGGCGGGAGACCGTCCGGCCCGGTCGGTGGCTGGGACATCGCTATTCCTCCAGGTGAGCAGGTCCCGCGCCGGCAGCGCGACGGACCGGGTGCAGCGGCGGGATTCGCCGGGGCCGGGGACCCGGGCGGGATCGGGGACGGCCGGCGATGGGCGTGGATGGCGCGAGCGGCACCGGCGTCGTCGCCGGCCCGCCAGGTCAACAGATCTTGAAACCGTCGCAGGCGACCTTGATCGGTACGGCCAGCCCGATGCCCTCGGCGTCGCGAGCCTTGGCGGTGGCGATGCCGACCACCTGCTTGCTGCCGTTGATCACCGGACCGCCGGAGTTGCCCGGGTTGATCGGGGCGTCGAACTGGATGGCCGGCCCGGAACCGCCCTGAGCGGCGCGCAACGCGCTCACGACACCGGTGGTGACGCTGTCCTCCAGGCCCAGCGGAGCGCCGACGACGACGATCTGCTGGCCGGACTTCGCCGCGGCGGGCGCGGTGACCAGGCCGGTGAACTTGCCGCTGGTGCGCAGCTGCGCCACATCGTTGGCCTTGTCGACCTTGACGATGGTGGCGGGAAAGCGCTGATCGGTGCGCTCCAGGAAGACCTGGCGTCCGCCGCCGTCCCAGACCGCCTCGATCACGTGGAAGTTGGTGAACAGATTCGTCCCGCCACCGTTCGCCGGTTTGCCCACCGCGAACGCCGTGCCGGTGAACTCCCCGGCCCGGACCCGGAACACGCTGGGCAGCACGGCGCTCGCCACCGCCTCCGGGTTGAACGCGGCGCCGGCCTGCTTCTCCAGTGTCTCCGCGCGCTTCTCCAGGCCGTCGAGGCGGGTGCCGTCGCCGTCCTGGGCCTGCGCCAGTCGCCGGTCGGTGTCGGCGAGCCGGTCGCCGAGCCGGTCGAGCTGGTACGCCTGCACTCCGGCCACCGCGGCCAGCACCACGACGGCGAGCGTGGCGAGCAGGGCCGGCCAGCGCCGACGGGTGGGCCGGGCTGCGGGCGGCGGGGCCGCGGTCGGCCAGCCGGGCTGCCCGGGCGCACCCGGGTAACCCGCGGTGGCGAATGGCGGCGCGCTGGGCGGCGGGTAGCCACCGTCGCCCGGAAGACCCGGTCCGGGGTTGCCCGGAAAGCTCGGCCCCGCCGGCTGGTAGGCGGCGGCGCCGGTGGCCGTGGTGGGGGCGCCGGCCCCGTACGGCGCGGTCGCGCCGTGCGGACCGACCGGCACTGAGCCGTACGGCGCCGGTGCGGAACCGTGCGGAGCAGCCCCCGGCGCGGGACCGTAGGGCGGAGCCGCCGGGACGGTGCCGTGCGGAGCGTGCGGCGAGCCCCACTGGCCGGTGTCGGGTTGGGCGGGCCAGCCGGCGCGGGGAGCTGGCACGACGTGCGACGGATCGGTGCCGCCGGTCGGCGCGGACCAGGTCGACCCGGCGCCGGGGTGCGGCTCGATGCGCGGTGGCAACGGCCCCGGCCGGTCGGCGGCCGACTCCGCCCTGCCCGCGTGGTCAGGCTCGGTGCCCGCCGGTCGCCCGTCCCCCGAACCGAAGCCAGCCGTCATGATCGTCTTGCCTTTCCCCGTGGTCTCCCCGTGCCACCATCAACCCGTTCGTCATGTCCAACGGGGCGGCGGCTCGATGGACCGTACCTGCGTGAACGGGCTTTGTCTCCCCCGATGTCCGGCATCCGAAAGGACACCTCGCGGACACCTGACCGACACACGCCGGACCGGCTGCACCCGCCGGATCACCGCGCGCACTAGGGTTGGCAGGTGACCGACGAACCACCCCTGCGCCGTCGGCCCACCGAAGAACTTCAGGGAAACGCACCCCAGCACCCGCCGTCGGCCCAGCCGCAGCCGGCGGGCGACGGGGTCGACCCGACCGACGGTGGGCCCGTTCCGCTGACCGCCCCGCGTGACGGCACCCCCGATCCGGTGGCCACTCCGGCCGAGCTCGCCGAGGTCGTGGCCCGTTTCGCCGCGGGCACCGGCCCGGTCGCCCTGGATGCCGAGCGGGCCTCCGGCTACCGCTACAGCCAGCGCGCCTACCTGGTGCAGCTCCGTCGGGCCGGTGCCGGCACAGCGTTGATCGACCCGCTGCCGCTGCCCGACCTCAGCGCGCTGGACGCCGTGATCGGCGAGGCCGAGTGGGTGCTCCACGCGGCAAGCCAGGATCTGCCCTGCCTGGCCGAGGTGGGGCTGCGCCCGCGCCGGCTGTTCGACACCGAACTGGCCGCTCGGCTGGCCGGGTTCGAGCGGGTCGGCCTGGCCGCGCTGACCGAGCAGTTACTCGGGTTCACCCTGGAGAAGCACCACTCGGCGGCCGACTGGTCGAGCAGGCCACTGCCCGAGTCGTGGCTCACCTACGCCGCCCTGGACGTGGAGCTGCTCACCGACCTGCGCGACGCGCTGGACGCCGAGCTGGCTCGGCAGGGCAAGTCGGCCTGGGCCGCGGAGGAGTTCGCCGCCCTGGTCCGGACCGGGGCCCGCCCGCCCCGGGTCCGTGCGGAACCCTGGCGGCGTACCTCCGGCATCCACCGGGTGCGCGGGGCGCGGGCCCAGGCCCGGGTCCGCTCGATGTGGTACGCCCGGGACCAGATCGCGGCCCGGCGGGACGCCGCGCCCGGCCGGGTGCTGCCCGACTCGGCGATCATCGCCGCCGCCGAGTTGGACCCGAAGGACGAGAAGGCCCTGCTGACGCTGCCCGGTTTCGGCGGCCGGTCGGTCCGCCGACTGGCCCGCACCTGGCTGGCCGCGCTCGACAACGCCCGGCAGCTGCCGGATGACGCGCTGCCGGTCACCCCGGCGGTGGAGGGCCCGCCCCCGCCACACCGGTGGGCCGAGCGGGACCCGGTGGCTGCCGGTCGGCTGGCCCGCTGCCGGGAGGTGGTGGTGCGCATCGCCGGTAAGCACAACCTGCCTCCGGAGAATCTGATCACCCCGGATTCGGTGCGCCGGCTGGCCTGGACCCCGCCCGAGGAGCTCACCGAGGACGCCGTGGCGGAGACCCTGCGGGGCTTCAACGCCCGCGAGTGGCAGATCGCCCTCCTCACCCCCCACCTGACGCCCGCCCTGAACCCGGACCCTCCCGCCCCCGACCTCCCCTGACCCACCCCCACCGCGGTTGATCATGAAGTTATTGCCGTCCGGGCCGGCGAGTCGTGACAACAACTTCATGATCACCGGGTGAGGCAACCCGGTGGGTGTGGGGTGGGCCACAGTGGGGGGCGGGGACGAGGTTGGTTACTGGCGAGTAGCATCCGGGGGAACGTGCCCGTGTCGGCGACCCTCATTCGGTCCGGAGTGCCGCCCGCCGGCGCGAAGGCCGAATGATGGTCGAAAAGGAGGCTCAAGTGCCCCGTGAAGTTCGCGACGTCGTCTTCGTCGACGGCGTCCGTACCCCGTTCGGCAAGGCGGGTGGCATGTACGCCAACACCCGCGCCGACGACCTGGTGATCCGCTGCATCCGTGAACTGCTGCGCCGCAACCCGCAGCTGCCGCCGGAGCGGGTCGAGGAGGTCGCCATCGCGGCCACCACCCAGATCGGCGACCAGGGCCTCACCATCGGGCGGACCGCCGCCCTGCTGGCCGGTCTGCCCAAGACCGTTCCCGGCTTCGCCATCGACCGCATGTGCGCCGGCGCGATGACCGCGGTGACCACCGTCGCCGGTGGCATCGCCATGGGCGCGTACGACATCGCCATCGCCGGCGGCGTCGAGCACATGGGCCGCCACCCGATGGGTGAGGGCGTCGACCCCAACCCGCGCATCATCGCGGAGAAGCTGGTCGACCCGTCCGCGCTGGTCATGGGCGCGACCGCGGAGAACCTGCACGACCTGGTCCCGCACATCACCAAGGCGCGCACCGACGCGTTCGCGCTCGCCTCGCAGCAGAAGACCGCCAAGGCGTACGCCAACGGCAAGCTCCAGGACGACCTGGTGTCGGTCGCCATCCGCGACGCCGAGGGCGGCTGGGGCCTGGCCACTGTGGACGAGGCGCCGCGGGACACCTCGCTGGAGAAGCTCGCCACGCTGAAGACCCCGTTCCGCCCGCACGGCAAGGTCACCGCGGGCAACGCGGCCGGTCTGAACGACGGCGCCACCGCGAGCCTGCTGGCCGACGAGGCCACCGCCCGCGAGCTGGGGCTGCCGGTCGCCATGCGGCTGGTGTCGTTCGGTTTCGTCGGCGTCGAGCCGGAGGTGATGGGCGTCGGCCCGATCCCGTCGACGGAGAAGGCGCTGCGCATCGCCGGGCTCAGCATCGACGACATCGGCCTGTTCGAGCTGAACGAGGCCTTCGCCGTGCAGGTCCTCGCCTTCCTCGACCACTTCGGCATCGCCGACGACGACCCGCGGGTCAACCCGTGGGGCGGTGCGATCGCCATCGGTCACCCACTGGCCTCCTCCGGCGTGCGTCTGATGACCCAGCTCGCCCGCCAGTTCGCCGAGCACCCCGAGGTCCGCTACGGCCTCACCGCGATGTGCATCGGCATCGGCATGGGCGGCACCGTGATCTGGGAGAACCCGCACTGGACGGAGGGCAACAAGTGAGCGCGCTCGCCGCACCGAACGAGGTCGTCACGAAGGCGCTGCTGCGTCAGGTGAACGTGCCGGGGCTGGACCGACCCGCCGCCCTGATCACGCTGGACAACGGCTTCGACCACACCAAACCCAACACCTTCGGCCCGGCCGGGCTGACCAGCCTGGACGAGGCGATCACCGCCGCGCTCGCCGCCGACCCGGCGTTCATCGCGGTCACCGGCAAGCCGTACATCTTCTGCGTGGGCGCGGACATCGTCGGCCTGCCGCAGCTCGCCGACCGCGCGCAGGCGCTGGAGATCGGCCGGCTCGGCCACCGGGTCTTCGCCCGGCTCAAGGACAGCACCGTGCCCACGTTCGCGTTCGTCAACGGCGCGGCGATGGGTGGCGGCCTGGAGCTGGCGCTGCACTGCCACTACCGGACGCTCTCCGGCGGTGCCGCGGCGCTCGCGCTGCCCGAGGTCTCCCTCGGTCTGGTCCCCGGGTGGGGCGGCACCCAGCTGCTGCCGAACCTGATCGGCATCCCCGCCGCCACCCAGGTGATCATCCAGAACCCGCTGATGCAGAACAAGATGCTCAAGCCGAAGCAGGCTGCCGAGCTGGGCATCGCGGATGTGCTGCTGGAGCCGGCCGACTTCCTGGAGCGGTCCCTGGAGTGGGCCGCCGGCGTGGTGCGGGGCCAGGTCACCGTGACCCGGCCCGAGGTCGACAAGGACATGTGGGCGGGCGTGCTGTACTTCGCCCGGGAGACGCTGAACCAGCGGCTGCACGGCGCGGTCCCGGCCGCCTACAAGGCCCTGGATCTGCTGGAGACGGCGAAGGACGGCGACTTCGCCGCCGGCACCGCCGCCGAGGACGAGGCCCTTGCGGACCTGGTCTTCTCCGAGGAGCTGCGCAGCGGCCTGTACGCCTTCGACCTGGTGCAGCGGCGGGCCAAACGGCCGGCCGGCGCACCGGACAAGGGCCTGGCCCGCCCGGTCACCAAGGTCGGCATCGTCGGCGCCGGCCTGATGGCCAGCCAGCTGGCGTTGCTGTTCGCCCGCCGCCTCCAGGTGCCGGTCGTGATGACCGACCTCGACCAGTCCCGGGTGGACAAGGGCGTCGGCTACGTACACACCCAGATCGAGAAGGCCGTCACCAAGGGCCGGATGGACAAGGGCACCGCCGCCAAGCTGTACGGCCTGGTCAGCGGCACGGTCGACAAGAGCGTCTTCGCCGACGCCGACTTCGTCATCGAGGCGGTCTTCGAGGACCTGGGCGTCAAGAAGCAGGTCTGGTCCGAGTTGGAGAAGATCGTCTCCCCGGAGGCGGTGCTCGCCACCAACACCAGCTCGCTGTCGATCACCGAGATGGCCGCGGAGCTGGAGCACCCGGAGCGGGTGGTCGGCTTCCACTTCTTCAACCCGGTGGCGGTGCTGCCGCTGCTGGAGATCGTCCGGGGTGAGCGCACCGACGACGTCACGCTGGCCACCGCGTTCGCGGTCGGCAAGCAGCTCAAGAAGTCGAGCGTGCTGGTCAAGGACGCTCCGGCGTTCGTGGTGAACCGGCTGCTCACCCGCTTCCTGGGCACCGTCTTCGCCGCTGTCGACCAGGGCACCCCGTTGGACGTGGCGAACAGCGCGCTGGACCCGCTGGGCCTGCCGATGCGCCCGCTCGCCCTGCTCCAGCTGGTCGGGCCGGCCGTGGCGTACCACGTGGGCGGCACCCTGCACGCGGCGTACCCGGACCGGTTCGGCGTGAGCGAGAACCTCAAGCGGATCGCCGACTCCGGCCAGCCCATCGTGGTCGACGACAAGGTCAACGAGGAGGTCGCCAGGCTGCTCGTGGTCGGTGACCAGCCGCTGACCGCCGAGCAGGTGCGGCAGAACGCGCTCGACGCGCTCGCGCAGGAGATCCGGCTGATGCTGGACGAGGGTGTGGTCGCTGAGGCGCAGGACATCGACCTGTGCATGATCCTCGGTGCCGGCTGGCCGTTCCACCTGGGCGGCGTCACGCCGTACCTGGACCGGACCGGCACCAGCGAGCGGGTCACCGGTCAGCGGTTCCTGCCCCGCGGGGCGGCGAGCCTGCCCGCCTGACCGGTCGCAGCGCCACCGTCGCGGTGGTCGGATCGTCCCTCGTGGACGGGCCGGCCACCGCGATCGTTTTTGGCTCGCCGGGCAGCGGGGAGAGCTGCGAGAGAGGTAACGCGAGGGTCCATCGCCCGGTTAGGATCACCCGCTTTGCCATCCGATCTTGGAGCTGACTGATGTCCCAGCCGCCGGCCAATCCCTACGGCCCGCCGCACGACTCCCCTCCCCCGCCGCAGCAGCCGGGTGATTGGCCGCAGCAGCAGGGCTTCCCGCCCGCGCAGCCGGGCCAGCCGTACGGAGACCCGAGCCTGGCCGGCGGCCCGCCGCCGGCGAAGAAGTCGAAGGTCGGCAAGATCGTGCTGATCGTGCTGGCCGTGGTGCTGGTGCTCTGCCTCGGTGGCGCGGCGATCACCTGGTTCGCGGTCAAGGACGAGGTGGGCGAGGTCGTCGACGCCACCAGCACGCGGGTGGTCGCGCCGGCCACCCTCGCCGGCCGACCGAAGATCGACGACCCGGAGTTGCAGAAGCTCGCCGACGACCTGGTCGCCGAGATGAAGGCGACGGTCCAGAACGAGACCAGCGCCGTCGGCGCCTTCTACGGCGACCCGGCCAAGCAGGACCTCGTCATGATCGCCGGCACGTCCGGTCTGATGACGGACCCGAAGAAGGAGCTGGACACCGCGGTGACCGGGCTCTCCAGCGAGCTCGGCGTGGCCACCATGGCACCGGTCGAGCCCGGTCCACTCGGTGGCGAGGCGCGCTGCGGTGACGGCACGACCGACGGTGTGCCGCTGGGCGTCTGCGTCTGGGCCGACAAGGGCAGCGTGGGTCTGGTGGTGATGTTCTTCAAGTCCGGCGCGGAGGCGACGGCCGAGTTCGCCACCATCCGTGGGCAGGTCGAGCAGCGCTCCTGATTCGGACGGACCGACCGGGGCCCCGGCCACCCTCGGGTGGCCGGGGCCCCGTGCCGTACGCCAGCGGTCAGGCCGGTTCGCTGTTCCCCGCGGCGGCCCGCGCCGCCGCTGCCGCCGCCCGCTCGGCGGGGTTGCCGAGCACGCAGAACTCGTTGCCCTCCGGGTCGGCGAGCACGACCCAGCCCCCGCCGGTCGGCCCGATCTGGTCGGCGACGTGCACAGCGCCGATGCCGAGCAGCCGCTCGACCTCCTCGGCGCGGGTCCGGTCGGCGGGCTGGAGGTCCAGGTGCAGCCGGTTCTTCACCGCCTTGCCCTCCGGTACGGCGATGAAGAGCACCTCCGGGCCGCCCGGCGGCAGGAGCATCGCCTCCGGGTCGCCGGGGAAGTCGTCGGGCTGCCGGGGGCAGTCGAAGACCTGCGACCAGAAGCCGGCCAGCGCGTACGTGTCGTGACAGTCGATGCTGATGTTGTGGATCGTCGAACTCACGGTTGGTCCTCCACAGTGGTGGCGGGGACACGTTCCCCGGCGCTGCGTACCACGCAGAACTCGTTCCCCTCGGGGTCGGCGAGCACCGCCCAGCCCGTACCGTCGGCGTGCCGCCGGTCGGCGACCATGGTGGCCCCGAGGCCGAGCACCCGCTCGATCTCCTCGTCCCTGGTCCGTTCGACGGGTTCCAGGCAGATGTGCAGCCGGTTCTTCGTCACCTTGTCCTCCGGCACCGCTTGGAAGAAGAGGTTCGGGGTCGCCTCGTCCGGTGGCAGCAGCGCCGCCTCCGGGTCACCCGGGACGTCGTCGGGGTGCCGGGCGTACCCGAGCACCGTCGACCAGAAGCCCGCCAGGGCGTACGTGTCGTGACAGTCGAAACTGATGTTGCGGATCCGTGGATACACGGGTGTTCCCTCCGTGCTGGATGGGGACGCTCCGCCTCCGGGGGTCAGCCGAGAGTGACCCGGGGCGCGGAGTCGGTGATGCTGGACATCGACGCACCCCCTTCGACCTCGAGCTGACAGCGTGATCTTGCCAGCGGGCGAGCACCGCCCGCAACCCTGTTCGCGGCGGACGGGTCAGCCGACGGTGGGCACCGGGCCGTTCACCGCCGGGGCGTCCGCCGACGGCAAGGTGACCGTCACCTCCAGGCCCCCGCCGGGCTGCGCGATCACCCGCACCGTGCCGCCGTGCGCGTCGCAGACCGCCCGGACGATGGACAGCCCCAGGCCGGAGCCACGGGCGCCGGTGCGTTCCCGGCCGCCGCGCCGGAACGGCTCGAACAGCCCCGGCACGTCGGCCTGGTCCACCTCGAAACCGGTGTTGCCCACCACCAGCCAGGAGCGTTCGCGGTCGGTGCCGGTGCGTACCCAGAGCCGCCCGTGCAGGTGGTTGTAGCGAACCGCGTTCTCGATCAGGTTGCCGGCCAGCCGGTCGAGCAGCCCGGGGTCGCCGACCACCGGCGCGGACTCCACCGAGGTCTGCACCCGCAGGCCGATCCGCTCCACCTCCCGGCGCATCGCCGACAGCGCGTTGGCCGTGCCGGTGGCGAGGTCACACTCGGTGCGACGGCCGAGCCGCCGCCCGGCCTGCGCCTCGCTCCGGGCCAGCACCAGCAGCGCGTCGACCAGGCCGTTGGCCCGCTCCGAGGCGTCCCGGACCACCGTCGCCATCCGGCGGTACTCGGCGGCGTCCGCGTCGTCGTCGCTGAGCGTCACGTCGATCTCGGTCCGCATCACGGCGAGCGGGGTACGCAGCTCGTGCGACGCGTTGGCCACGAAACGCTTCTGCGCCTCGAACGCGGACGCGATCCGGTCCAGCATGGCGTCGAAGGTCTTGGCCAGCTCGGCCACCTCGTCGTCCGCGCCCGAGTAGCCGATCCGTTGGTCCAGGGTCGCCTCGCCGAGCCGCTGCGCGGTCGCGGTGACCTGGTGCAGCGGACGCAGAGCCCGGCCGGCCACCGCGTACGCGCCGGCCACACCGACCACGCTGATCGCCAGCAGCGCGACCAGCCCCTTGGCCAGCAACTCTCCGGAGGCGGCGTCGACCAACTGGCGCTGCCACTGGGCGGCGTCGAGCACCCGGCCGTCGGACAGCACCACGGTCGTGCCCGGCAGCAGCTCGTCGGTGGGTCGCAACGCGTCACGAACCAGCAGCCAGGCCAGCAGCACCAGGATCGCTCCAGCGCCGATCAGGAGCACGCCGTTGAGCACGGTCAGCCGCAACCGCAGGGTGGGCCGCAGCCGACCCCGCCCGGTCACAGCGCAACCTCCGTTCGCGACTGCGGGGCTCGCAAACCCGGCTCACTCCTCGCGCTCACAGCATCACCTCGGCGGTGCGGTAACCCGCGCCGACCACCGTCTCGATCAGCGGTGGATCACCGAGCTTCCTGCGCAGCGTCATCACGGTGACCCGGACGATGGTGGTGAACGGGTCCGTGTTGGCGTCCCAGACCCGTTCCAGCAGCTCCTCGCTGGAGACCACCGCGCCGCGCGCCTTGAGCAGCTCGCTGAGCACCCCGAACTCCTTGTTGGTCAGGTCGACCGGCACGCCGGCCCGGGTGGCGACCCGGCGGGCCGGGTCGAGCACCAGGTCGGCCAGCTCCAGCACCGGGGGCGCGGCCGGGGTGGCCCGCCGGCCCAGCGCCTGCACCCGGGCGACCAGCTCGTCGAAGGCGAACGGCTTGGGCAGGTAGTCGTCGGCGCCGAGCTGCAACCCCTCCACCCGGTCGGCCACCGTGCCACTCGCGGTCAGCATCAGCACCCGGGTGAGCGCGCCGGAGGCGGCCAGGTCGGCGCAGATCTGGTCGCCGTGCACGCCGGGCAGGTCGCGGTCCAGCACGACCACGTCGTACCGGGTGACGAACGCCGCCTCGTGGCCGGCGTCACCGTCGTAGGCCACGTCGACCGCCATCCCCCGCTTGCGCAACCCGCGCGCGATCGCGTCGGCGAGGTTGCGCTCGTCCTCCACCACCAGTACCCGCATCCCGGCC
Source organism: Micromonospora sp. U21 (assembly GCF_018070045.1). GTDB lineage: Bacteria > Actinomycetota > Actinomycetes > Mycobacteriales > Micromonosporaceae > Micromonospora. The sequence goes on along the minus strand of NZ_JAGPYK010000001.1, from coordinate 549,629 downwards.
TCCTCGCTGCTGACCACCGACAACCTAGTGCCGGCCGGCAAACCATCGTCCCTCGCCGCCCGCGCCGGCCGGCGTTGCGGACCATCCCGGCGTACGCGATGCTTCCGGCACCGAGCGACGGACGGACCTGTCATGACCATCGCGGCACCACCTGCCCTGCGGGACATCGCCTACCGGGGCTTCCACCTGCCGACGGACCGGACGGCCGGCAGCGACGACGGCCTGCGCGCCACCGAGCGGGGGCTGACTCCGGACGGCGCGGACCAGTCGGTGGCCCGGGGCAGCTGGACGTCACCACCGGTGCGGGTCGGTTTCCCGGTCGCCGAGGTGGTGCCGTCCTGGACCGCCGACACCCCGGACGGCTGCTGGATCGAGGTCGAGCTGCGCGGCTGGCACGGCGACGCACCCAGCACCGGTTGGTACCTGCTGGCCCGCTGGGCGGCCGACGACCACGCGGTGCGGCGCACCTCGGTGCCCGGGCAGCGGGACGGCGACGCTCGGGTCGACACCGACACGCTGATGGTGGCCGGGGCGGCGGTCACCGGTTGGCAGGCCCGGGTGACCCTGTTCCGGCCGCCGGGCAGCCCGGCCGGCCCGGTGCTGCGCAGCATCGGCGCGGTCGCCACCGGCCAGATGCCGACCGACCCGGCCGGCGGGCCGGGAGGTGCGGCGGACGGACCGCCCGCCGCCGGTCCGGCCGCGGAGCCGCCGACCGGTGCCCGTCCGGTCCCGGAGCTGCCGACCGGCGCCGGCCGCGGGAGGGTGCTGGACGTGCCCCGCTACTCGCAGCGGCTGCACACGGGCCAGCACCCGCAGTGGGGTGGCGGCGGCGACTCCTGGTGCAGCCCGACCTGCACCTCGATGGTGCTCGCCTACTGGGGCGTCGAGCCCGCGCCGGAGCGCTACGCCTGGGTGGAGCCGCCCGGCCCGCGCCCGGTGGTGGTGCACGCCGCCCGGCACTGCTACGACCACGGGTACGCCGGGGCCGGCAACTGGCCGTTCAACACCGCGTACGCGGGCCTGCACGGGGTGGACGCGTTCGTCACCCGGCTGCGGTCGCTGGCCGAGGCGGAGGCGTTCATCGCCGCCGGCATCCCGTTGATCGTCTCCGCCGCGTTTCGAGCCGACGAGGTGCCGGGGCTGGCGTACGACACCAGAGGCCACCTGATGGTGCTGGTCGGCTTCACCGCCGACGGTGACCCGGTGCTCAACGACCCGTACGCGCCGGACGACGACGCGGTACGCCGTACCGTGCCCCGGCAGCGGTTCGAGGTGGCCTGGCAGCGGGGCAGCGGTGGGGTGGCGTACGTGCTGCGGCCGGCGTCGGTGCCGCTGCCCCCGCCGCCCGCCCAGGCCAACTGGTGATCAGTCGGGCAACTGCCACAGCCCGTACGAGCCGTCGACCCGGCGACACAGCAGCCGACCCGGGCTAGCCTGGCACTCCCCGTTCGCGTCCGACAGCACGTCCAGCGTCCGCACCGTGCCGGCACGGACATTGAGCTCGGCGACGAGCAGCCCGCCACCGGGATGCCGGCGTAGCCCGATCATCGGACCCCCGGGATCGGACCCGGCCAGCTCCCAACGGCCCAGTTCGGCCAGCACGCGACCGGTCGGCGGATCGAGCACGACCAGTTGCTCCGCCCCGGGGCCGGCGCTGCTCAACGTGGTGGCCATCAGCCGACCGTCGACTGGCCAGACCCACCCCCAACGCGCGCTGCTCCAGAGCTCCCGGCCGGTCGCGGGGTCGACCGCCCGCAGCCCGTTGGAACGGGTCTGCAGACACAGGACGGGGCCGCAGTCCGACACGAAATCGATCCGGCCGGCTGTGCTGCTCCAGCGCCGGTCCAGCCGGTACAGCCCGTACGCGGTGACCGCAACCGGTGCCTCGCCGATGATGAGAAGCAGGTCGTTCACCACCTGCACGGAACCGAACGGCCCGCCGCCGGGTGGGCGCAGGTCGGCGCGGGCCAGCACCGCACCGGTGGTCGCGTCACGTACCTCGACCGGCCCGTCCACCTGGTTGACGACCACCCGCTCCACCCCGCGCCCGGTACCGCCGTAGATGGTGTAGTCGGAGGTGGTGGGTAGCTGCCAGCGCACGGTGCCACAGCATGGATCAACCGCGCGCAGGCTGACCGACTCGTTCTCGCCGCCGGACTGGAACAGCAGGTTCCCGTCGGCCAGCTCGACGGGGCTGCCCGGCTGCTGCCACCGGTACGCCCCGGTCGCCCGGTCCAGCACCACGGTCAGCGTGCCCTGGCGGTCCGGGCCGATCTCGTGCCCGGTGACCAGCAGCATCCCGGCCGCCGACGCGACTCCCCAGTACCGGCCCTCCGTAGGCAACGGCACCTTCCAGACCGGCTCACCGCCGGGCAGCCGGAAGGCGGCCAGCCGCCGCTGCGGCGTCTGGGGGGTGACCGGGTCGATGACCAGGAACAGGTCCCCCAGGTCCACCACATCGGCCCCGAGCATGGCCGGCAGCGTCACGACAGCCCGCCGGGGCGGCGGCGCGGCGGCGGAGCCGAGGGCGACCAGCACGAAGAGCAGGACCAGCGCGCAGCGCAGCGGCCGGCCGTTCGCGCGGGGTGGGCGGGGCAGCGTGGCGGGCTCCGGCTCGTGCCGCAGCTCACCGAGGTCGATGAACGGGCCGGTCATCGTCGCAACCGCCACAGCGCGGTCCGGCCGTCGAGGCGGCGGCAGAGCAGGATCGGCGGGGCTGCCTGACAGCCGCCCACCACGCCGGGCAGCACGTCCAGGATCCGCGGCCGGCCGGCGGCCAGGTCCAGCTCGGCGACGACCAGCCGGCCGCCGGCACCGGGCCGCATCCCGATCAGTGGACCGTCGCGCCGCAGCACCGGAGCCAGGTCCCACCGGCCAAGATCGGTCCGCACCCGCCCGGTCGCCGCATCCCGCACCGCGTACCGCTGGTCGGGCCCGAGCACCAGCAACCGGTCGTGCCGGACGTCGGCCAGCGTGTCGTGGTCCGGATTCGACCAGCGCAGCATGCCGGTGGCCGGGTCGAGGACCTGCATCCCACCGGTCTGCTGAACCAGGCAGAGCAGGTCATCGCAGTCGACCGCATAGGCCACCAGCGGCACCTCGGCCGTCCACAGAGGATCCAACCCCGGCAGGCCGTAGGCGACCACCTGGGTGCTGCCGGGCGAGACGAGTAGCAACACGTCGCCCACGACCTCCACCCGCTGAGCCGCCGACCGGTCGCCGGGCAGTGTGTCGACGCTGCGCACCAGCCGGCCGGTGCCGGCATCGTGCACCTGCACCTCGCCGGTCGGCTGGACGAGCACGAACTCGTCGACCCCGCCCGTGCCCCGGTGATAGCCGGGCTCCCCGGGCGGCGGAACGGGCACCGACCAGCCCGCCCGGCCGGTGTCGGGCGCCACCCGGCGCACCGAGCCCGGACCGTCCGCCAGGCCGCTCATCAGCAACAGACCGCCGTCGGTCGTCCACTCGGCGACACCCTGGAGTTGCCAGCGCTGCTGCCCCGTGGCGGCGTCGAGGGCGGTGGTCTGAACAACTCCGACCGCGGCGCTGACACCGATCAGCAGCACCAGCCCCCGCTCGGCCCGGACGTCGAGGTAGTCGGCGACGCCGGCGAGCGGTGCCTGCCACCGGCGCCGTACGGCGTCGCCCGTCGGCGACGGCAGGGCGTACGCGGTCAGGTACCGGTCGCCGGTGGGTGTCGCGGGGTCGACGACGAAGACGCCGTCCTCGGCTAGGTACGACTGGGCGTCCGACGAGGCCGGTACCACGGTCACCGTCCGCTGCGGCGCCGGTGTCGCACCGGCCAGCACGACCAGCGCCAGCAGCAGCACCGCCGCGCAGCGCAGCGGGCGGCCGGCGACGCGCGGCCGACGGGTCGGCGGCACCGACGCCTGCTCGTCCCGGACCTCGCCCAGCTCGATGATCGACGACAACGACCGTCCTTCCGTCCCGCGTCCCCCGGCCAGCAGGCCGACGGGCCAGCAGGCCGGCAAACCGACCGTTGGGCGTACCGGCCCGGCAAAAGCGACGCATCCTCGCCTGTACGATGGCGCGTCGTGGCCGTGCCGGTGGTAGACCCTTCGCTGAATTCCCTGACCGACGCCGACCCGGCCGAGGTCGAGCCGACACGACGGTCTCGACGCCGCCCCGCCCGCGCCGACCTGTTGGCCCTCGGAGCCTATGTGGTGCTGGGCGTGTTCGTCTGCCTCAACTACTGGGGGGACGTGCAGTCCCGGGTGTCCTCGCACCTGCCCACCGACCACAGCTGGTTCGAGTGGCTGTTCGCGCACGGCGCGTACTCGCTGCGGCACCTGGAGAACCCGCTGTTCACGGCGCGGCAGAACGCCCCGGACGGCGTGAACATGATGGCCAACACCTCGCTGCTCGGGGTGACCCTGCCGCTGGCCCCGCTGACCATGCTGCTCGGCCCGCAGGTGATGTACGCGCTCTACCTGGGCGGGGCGTTGGCGGCCACCGCCGGCACCGGGTACTGGGTGCTCTCCCGACACCTGGTGCGCTCCCGGGCGGCGGCCTTCGTCGGTGGCGCCTTCCTCGGCTTCGCGCCGGGGATCATCCACCACGCCAACGGCCAGCCCAATTTCGTGTCCAACTTTCTGCTGCCGCTGATCGTGCTGCGGGTGCTGCGGCTGGGCGAGCCGGGCCGGTGGCGGCGCAACGGGCTGGTGCTCGGGGCGCTGGTGGCGTACCAGATCTTCATCAACGAGGAGATGCTGCTGCTCACCGCGCTGGCCTGCCTGGTCGTCGTGCTGGCGTACATCGTGCAGAGGCCGGCCGCGGCGCGCGCCGCGGCGGGGCCGTTCCTGGCCGGGCTGGGCGTCGCCGGCGGGCTGGCGCTGCTGCTCGCCGCGTACCCGATCTGGTTCCAGTTCAACGGGCCGCAGTCCTACCGCGGCCTGCAGGGCGGCGTCTTCCACAACTGGGGCGAGGACCTGGTCGCTTTCGTCACCTTCGCCCGGGACACCTGGGCCGGTGACCCGGCGGTGGAGCAGACGATCGGGCTGACCGAGCAGAACACCTGGTTCGGCTGGCCGCTGGTGCTGCTCTCGGTGGTGGCCCTGGTGCTGCTCGTGCGCCGGTCGCTGGCCGCCCGGATCGTCGCGGTGCTGATCGTGGTCTTCACCGTGGCCTCGATCGGGCCACGGGTGCGCTTCGACGGCGTGGAGACCGGGGTGCGCGGCCCGTGGTCGTACGTGCCGGACGACCTGCCGCTGGTCGAGATGATGATGCCGACCCGGCTGACCCTGGTGGTGACCGCCGCGGTGGGCGTGCTGCTCGCGCTGACCTGGGACGCGGCGTCCCGCCAGGGCCGCCCGGTGGCCGACCGGGTCCGGGTGCCGGCCCCCCGTGCCGGTGAGCCGACCCCGGCGACGCCCGGCGACGCGCCCGCGCCGGTCGCGTCGCGCCGGCGGTGGTTGCGCCCGGTGGGGTACGCGGCGGTCGCCCTCGCCCTGCTGCCGCTCCTCCCCCGGCCGCTGCCGGCCCAGCCGGTGGACCCGCCGCCGCACTTCATCACCGCCGGCGGCTGGCGGCCGTACGTGCCGGCGGGACGGACGCTGGTGCCGGTGCCGATCCCGAGCAACGTGCACGGTCTGCCGACGCTGCGCTGGAGCGCGCTGACCGGGCAGGAGTTCCCCGTCCCGGGCGGCTACTTCATCGGCCCGAACGAGGTGGGCGAGGGAGTCTTCGGCGCACCGAACCGGCCGACCAGCAGCCTCATCTACTCCACGATGGACGCGGGCGCGGTCCCCACGCTCACCGACGAGAATCGCCGCCAGGCCGTGGAGGACCTGCGGTTCTGGCGGGCGTCGGTGGTGGTGCTCGGGGCGCATCCGCGCGAGGCGGTGCTGCGCGAGCTGGTCACCGCCCTGATCGGGCCGCCGCAGCGAGTCGACGACGTCTGGGTCTGGGACGTCCGCACGCTGGTGGGCTAGTCGGCCGCTGTGCCACCGGCCGGCTGGTCAGCCGACGCGGTCCCGGACGTCCCACACCCATCCGCCGTCGACGGGCCGGCCCGGCCCGAGCAGTTCCTCGACGGTCCGGCGGACGGGATCGCCGTGCGCCAGTCGGCCGAGCACCACCAGCGCGGCCCGCCAGTGCCGCAGATCCTCGACCGCCTGGCGTCGGTCGGTGTCGGTGAGCACCGGCACCGCGCCGGTCTCGGCCACCCGGCGCAGCAGCGCGGCGGTGGGCCGGTCCGGGGCGCCCCAGCGCGCCGTCGGGTCGTCCGGGCCGGTCGGGCCGATGAAGTACCCGCCGGGCGCGCGGAACGCCAGCCCGGTGCGGGCGGACCAGAGCATCACCGGGCTCAACGCGGCACCGGTGACCGGGGGAACCGCGACCACGGTCCGGCCGGGCGGCACCAGCGGGCGCCATCCGCCGTCGGCGACGAACTCCGGCACCGGCGCGACGGGAACGGCCCGGATCGGCGTCGGGACCAGGGGCAGCAGTGCGGCGGCCACCGCGCCGGTCCACAGCAGCCGCACCGGCAGCCCGGGTGCGGCCGGCGGCCGACGTGCCGCCCGGACCCGGTCCAGGGAGAGCGCCATCAGCACGCCCAGCACCGGCACGCAGACCAGCGCGAACCGCGCCGGGACCGCGAGGTCGAGCAACGGCAGCCCGGCGACCAGCCGGTACGGCCCGGGGATGCCGGTGGCCGTGCCGTCCACCCGCAGCTCGGTGCCGAGCGAGAGCAGGGCGAAGACCAGCCCGCAGCCGGCCAGCGCGCGGACCAGCGGCCGTCGCCACAACCAGATCACCACCACCACGGCGAGCACCAGCAGCCCCGGACCGAAGAATGAGTTCTCCTCGGTCGGGTTCGGCGAGAGCAGCCCCGGCAGCCAGTCGTCGCCGAGCACGGTCTGCCGGGCCGACGCGGTGAACGACGCGGCGTCCAGTTGGAAGCCGTGCGCGGCGAAGGCCATCCCGGAGTAGTGCTGCGGGCCGTGGAACTGGAACCACATCGGGTACGCCAGCAGCACCGCCGCCACGACGGCAGCCACCGCGAGCCGGCCGAGCAGGGCCGGCGCGAGCCTCCGGGCCGCCGCCCGGTCGGCGAGCGCGTAGCCCAGCGCGAACACCCCGGCGGCGAGCGCCAGAAAGACCAGCACCTCCTCGCCGATGAAGACCTGCCAGACGAGCAGCAGCCCGAGGCCGACGCCGGGCCGCCACACCCCGCCGGGCCCCGGCCCGGGCCGGAACACCAGGGCGAGGATCGCGGGCACCAGGAACTGGGCGGCCATGTGCAGGTGCGCGCCCGCCTGGGCGATCATGCCGGGGGCGAAGCCGCAGATCAGCCCGCCGACCGCCGCCGCGGACCGGGCGGTGACCAGCCGGCGGCGCAGCAGCGCGTACCAGGCCGTGGCGGTGCCGGCGAGGCAGCAGACGACCGCCACGCAGAACGCCGCCTGCGAGCCGAAGAGCAGGGTGAACGGGGCCAGCGGGACACCCAGGCCGAGGACCGAGGTGTTCGCCATCAGGTTCACGCCGTCCGGCGCGTTCAACGCGGTGCTGAAGAGCGGGTTCTCCCCCTCCACCACGGAGCGGGCCGCGTGGGCCAGCATCCACTCGAACAGGACCTGGTCGCCCGCCTGATGGAAGAGCCGCCCGGAGTGACGCCACTGCCCGCTGGTCAGCAGCACGGCCAGCCCCAGGTAACCGGCCACCACCAGGACGTCCGGCAGCCAGGCGGGCCGGGACCGGCGTGCCCGCGCCGGGGCCGCCGTCGCCGGGTCTGCCGTCGCCGAGGACGCCGTCCCGGTGGTCATCAGACCGATCGGTCGGTCAGCGTCCGGACGTCCCACACCCAGACGTCCAGCTCCTGATGGCCGGGGCCGACCAGCTCCTCGACGGTCCGCCGCAGCGGTTCGGCGTTGTGCTGCCGGACCGGCAGCACCATGATCGCCGCCCGCCAGTGCCGCAGCTCGTCCATGAAGCGGCGGCGCTGCCGGTCGTCCAGCTTGGGCGTCCGGCCGGTGGTCGCCACCTCCTCCAGCAGCTGACCCACCCCGCTCGGTCGACCGCCGAACCGGCCCGGGTCACCGGTGTTGCCGTTGCGGGGCGCGAGGAAGTAGCCGCCGGGGATCTTGAAGTCGAGGTTGGTGGCCGCCGCCCAGCGCATGCCGTGGGTGTTGCCCATGCTGGGCACCGGAACCGGCACCAGCGTCTGGTCCGGGCCGACGTACGCCCGCCAGCGGTCGGCGGTGATGAACTCCGGCACCGGCGGCCGGGACACCATCCGCAGCGGCATCGGGGCGATCGGCAGCAGCGCGAACGCCAGGCCGGCGACGACGAACTTCCGCACGGTGCGCCGGTCGGCCCGGCGCAGCGCCCAGGCCCGTTCGACGGCGACCGCCATCAGCAGTCCGATCACCACGCTGGTGATCAGACCGAACCGGGTCGGCACCACCGCATCCAGCAGCGGCAGGTGGACCAACCACTGCCAGGGCCCGGTGACCAGCTCGCGGTCCCACCAGGAGATCCGCTCGCCGAGGGAGAGCACGGCGAAGAACCCACCGGTCGCCGCGAGCGCCCGGACGATCAGGTCACGCCGCAGCCAGACCACGACGCCGACGGCGAGCAACGACAGGCTCCAGCCGAAGAAGGCGTTCTCCTCGGAGTAGTTCGGCGCCAGGTTGATGTTGGCCCGCTGGTTGCCGCCGAGGGTGGGCGAGCCGGGAGCGAAGAAGGCGGCGATGTCGTTGCCGTAGTCCTGCACCGCGTCGCTGAGACCGTGGTACGCCATGGGCCCGGCGAACTGCACGTACAGCGGGTACGCCAGCAGCGCCCCGGCCAGCAGCGCGCAGGTCGCCAGGCCGGCGGCCAGCGGTCGCCACGTCGCCGACCAGCGGGCCGGCTCCTGGACGAGCACCGCGAGCAGGAAGACCCCGCAGGCCATCGCGGTGAAGAGCAGGATCTCCTCGTTGACGAACGCCTGCGCGGTGACCAGCAACGCCAGCAGCGCCCCGTCGCGCACCGGCCGGTGGGACCGGGTGAGCACCAGGACCCGCCAGACGATGAACGGCAGCAGGAACTGGCTGATGATGTTCGGGTGCCAGCTGGCGTGCGAGAGCATCGCCGGGGAGAACCCGCAGAACCAGCCACCGACGGCCGCGGCGAGCGGCGTGCGAACCAGGTGCCGGGAGAGCACGGTGTACCAGGCCATGGCGGTGCCGGCGAGACCGAGCGTGACCAGCACCACGAAGGACACCGCCGGCCCGAAGAGCAGGGTCACCGGCACCATCGGGATGCCCAGCGCCAGCACCGCCGTGTTGGCCATCAGGTTGACGCCGTCGGGGTAGTTGAACTGCTCGGTGTAGAACGGGTACTCGCCGTGCAGCACCACGCGTACCGAGTGGGCGAGGAAGAACTGCACCTGGGCCGGGTCGCCGGTGTAGAGCGAAGCCACCCGGCCGGCGGGGTCCAGCCAGATCCGGCTGGTCACCCAGACCGCGGCGAGCAGGAACAGCCCGCCCACGGCCAGGTTCTGTCGCCGCCGGGTCCACCCGGTCCACCAACGTCGCCGTGTCCTGGCCGGCGCCTCCACTGCGGATTCCGCTTCCTCGTCCGTCCCGGCCTCGGCGGGCGCGGCCGTCGGTGCGACCGGCCCGGCGAACGCGGACTCGGCGAGGCCGGGAGCCCTGGCGGGCGCGACGGGAGCGGCGGAGCCGACGGAAACGCCGGCCGGATCGACCGGAACGGCCCTCGGAGTGCGATGGCTCACTGTCTCGTCGAGGCCCGCCTCCGCCTCCCGGTGCGGCGCGGACAGGGCGCGGGACTCGGCAGGCGTCACAGTCGGCGGAGTCTACCCGAGCGACGAAAAGGTACTAAAGTCCCGGTGCCGTCCAATGTGGTGGATGAATCGACGGCCACCGGAGGTGTTGCGTCGGACATCTCGTACTATGGCGCTTTCCCACAGCGACGACGAGGCGATCGGGGGCGGATCAGGTGACTCCGGACCGCCGGCACGGCAGGGCGCTCACCGTCCTGCTGACCGTCCTGCTGGCCGCTACGGCGTGCGGTCCGGTCGCGGACCGCAAGCCAACGGACCTGCGGGCCGGGTACGACAGCCTGGACGGCTCGCTGACGGTGTGGCCACCCCGGGGCGACCTGTCCGGCGACGCCACCGCGACGGCAGCGGTCACCGACGCGGTACGCGACTGGCGGTCACCGGCCGACGACCGGGCGCACCTGCCCTCGTCCGGGATTCTCTTCTCCGGCCGCGTCGACGGCACCCCGGTGGCGCTGGTCGCCGCGGACGTGCCCGGCGAGAGCGCCTCCTGGCTGCTACAACTCACCCGCGACGGTGACCGGTACGCGGTCACCCGCGCCACCGAGTACACCGACCCCGGTTACCTGGTCTACTCCGACGTGCTGCCGGTCCAGACCGCCGACGGCCGGCGCTACCTGGTCTCCGCCCGGGTGCAGCGGCTGCTCGGGCCGCACGGCCGGGCGCTGACCGTCGCCGACGGCCTCAGCGCGCCGGTCGACGTGCCGGCCTGCACCGCGGTCCCGGTGACCGCGACCCTGCGGGCCACCGAGTCGCTGCCCCGGGGGCGGGCCGCCGACCGGCTGCTCGACCTGGGCACCGGCACCGCCGACCCGCGTTATCCGCTGGTACGCGACGAGTCCGGCACGGGCCGGCGGGCGCTCACCGGCCTGGACACCTGCATGCTGGCCGGCGACCGGGGCCCCTTCGGCAGCATCCCGCGCCGGATCGGCGACCGGGACGCGCCGCGGTCGGTGCCGACGTCCTGGCCGATGGCGAAGCTCACGGTCCGCTCGCTCGGCGAGGTCGCCCTCGGCGGCGGCGAGCCGGCCGAGTTGCAGCAGCTCAGTTGGGCCACCGACGCCGGCACGATGACCGCGGTGGTCTACCGACCGGCGGACGGGAGCGCCCCGGTGGTCTCACCGGCCGACCGCGCCACCCCGTTGCAGTCGTACCAGCTGCCGGTGCCCGGCCAGCCGCTGGTGGTGCTCAGCTGGCGGGCCACCCGGGACAGCTCGCTCTCCGTCCCGCCGGGCACCCCGCTGCTGGTCGAGCGCCCCGGCCTGGTGGTCATCCCCGAGCCCTCCCGCAGCCAGACCTTCAGCCTGGCCAACACCGACAAGACCCACTACCGCTCCGTAACCCCCCGCTAACCCGCACCGTCGTCCCGCGGCGCACGGAAAACGACGACGGGCGGTCCCGGAGGGGACCGCCCGTCGTCGTTTTCCGTGGGTCAATTCTGAGCTGGAACGTTGGTGGGGGTCAGGCGGTCCGGGGTGGCGTCCAGGCCGGAGATCCAACCGGTGACGTTCCGGGCCACGTCCTGCGCGGTCAGGCCCAGGTCGGCGAGGATCTGGGCGCGGGTGCCGTGCGGGTGCCAGTCGGCCGGTACGCCCAGGTCCTTGAGCGGCACCCGGACGTCGGCGTCGCGCATCGCCTGGCCGAGCGCGTCGCCCACCCCGCCGACCCGGACGCCGTCCTCGACGCTGACCACCAACCGGTGGCCGGCGGCCAGCTCGACCAGCTCGGCCGGGACCGGGCGTACCCACCGGGGGTCGACCACGGTGACGCCGTAGCCCTGCTCGGCGACCCGTGCGGCCACCTCCATGCCCAGCTGCCCGAAGGAGCCGACGGCGACCAGCAGCACGTCGGTGCGCGCCGACTCGGCCAGCACGTCGACCGGGCCGACCCGGCGCAGTGCCGGCAGGTCCGCGGCGACCGCTCCGGTCGGGAAACGCACGACGGTCGGACCGTCGTTGACGGCCACCGCCTCGCGCAGCTCCTCGCGCAGCGTGGCGGCGTCCCGGGGGGCGGCGATCCGCAGCCCGGGCACCACCCCGAAGACCGACATGTCCCAGATGCCGTAGTGGCTGGGGCCGTCCGGGCCGGTGATGCCCGCCCGGTCCAGCACGAAGGTCACCGGCAGCTTGTGCATCGCCACATCCAACAGGACCTGGTCGAAGGCACGGTTGAGGAACGTGGCGTAGACCGCGACCACCGGGTGCAGGCCGCCCAGCGCCAGCCCGGCCGCCGAGGTGGCCGCGTGCTGCTCGGCGATGCCCACGTCGTACACCCGCTCGGGGTACTTGCGGGCCAGCTTGGCGATGCCGGTCGGCTCCGCCATCGCGGCGGTGATGCCCACCACGTCCGGCCGCTCGTCGGCGACGGCCAGCAGCTCGTCGGCGAAGACGTGGGTCCACTTCACCGAGGGGGCGGCCAGCAGCGCGCCGGTCTCCACGTCGAAGGCGCTGCCGGGGCCGTGCAGGCAGTCCGCCTCGTCCTCCTCGGCCGGGCGGTAGCCGTAGCCCTTGCGGGTGACCGCGTGCACGATCACCGGGCCGCCGAAGTTCTTCGCCGCGCGCAGCGCCGACTCGACCGCCGCCACGTCGTGCCCGTCCACCGGGCCGACGTACTTGATGCCGAGGTCCTCGAACATGGCCTGCGGGGCGACCGCGTCCTTGATGCCCTTCTTGACCGCGTGCAGCACCTCGTACATCGGCTTGCCGACCAGCGGGGTGGAGCCGAGGGCGTCCTTGACCGTGTCGAGGACCTTCTCGTAGCCCGGGTTGAGCCGCAGCGAGGAAAGGTGGTCGGCGAGGCCGCCGATGGTGGGCGAGTAGGACCGGCCGTTGTCGTTGACCACGATGACCAGCGAGTTGCCGGCGGTGGCGATGTTGTTCAACGCCTCCCAGCACATGCCGCCGGTGAGCGCGCCGTCGCCGACCACGGCCACCACGCTGCGCGCCTCGCCCCGCAGGGCGTACGCCTTGGCCAGGCCGTCGGCGTAGGAGAGCGCGGTGGAGGCGTGCGAGTTCTCGATCAGGTCGTGCTCGCTCTCCGCCTGGCTGGGGTAGCCGGAGAGGCCACCACGCTGGCGAAGCTTGTCGAAGCCGGCCTGGCGCCCGGTGACGATCTTGTGTACGTACGCCTGGTGGCCGGTGTCGAACAGGAGCCGGTCACGGGGCGAGTCGAAGACGCGGTGCATGGCCAGCGTCAGCTCGACCACACCGAGGTTGGGCCCGACGTGCCCGCCGGTGCGGGAGACCTTGGCGATCAGGAAGTCCCGGATCTCGGCGGCGAGGACGTCCAGTTCCTCGACGGACATCCGCTTGACGTCCTGCGGACCGCGCACCGTCCCCAGCAGCCGGCCGTGGTTGGCCGTGTCCTCTTCAACACTCATGACCGCAGAGTCTATCGGCCCTCCGGTACTCCGCAGCCCGGCCCGCGCACCGCACGCCCGGACCGGGCCCGCACCCGTCGGCTGAGCGCCCGGTCAGACGCCGTTCGGTCGGGCCACCGGCGACCGGCCGAGTGCCTGGTCAGGAGCGGATCCGCAGCCGGCGTGGCGGTTCGGCCGGCGTGCCGGGATACGCCGGCCCGGCCGGGGTCCAGGAGCCGAGCACCGCGCCCCGGGTGGCGCCGGTCACCGACGGGAGCGCCCCGGGCAGGCCGTGCCAGGACAGCCAGCCGAGCAGCGCGAAGGCGTACGCCTCCTTGGCCTGCGCGGGCACGCCCAGCTCGTCGGTGCCGCGCAGCCGCCACCGGCCGGCGCCCAGCGCGGCGAGCCGGCCCAGCAGGGTGGAGTTGCGCACACCACCGCCGGCGGCGACCACCTCGACCACGTCGTGCCGGTCACACTCGGCGGCCACCACCCGGGCGGTCAGCTCGGTGAGCGTGGCCAGCAGGTCGTCCACCGGCAGCGGCTCACCGAGGGCGGCCAGCCGGCCGTCCAGGTAGCCGGCGTGGAACAGCTCCTTGCCGGTGGACTTCGGCGGCGGCGCCGCGTAGTACGGCTCGGCCAGCAGATTGGCGAGCAGCCGCTGGTGCACCCGTCCGGCCGCCGCCCGGGCGCCGTCGAGGTCACACGGCCGGTCCAGGAAGCGCCGGGCCGCCGCGTCCAGCAGGGCGTTGGCCGGGCCCACGTCGTACCCGAGCACCGGTGCCCCCGGCGCGACCACGGTGATGTTGGCGATGCCGCCGAGGTTCAGCGCCGCGCGCGGCGCGGCGGCGCCGTCGGCCGGGTCCAGCAGCAACGCGTCGAAGGCCGGCACCAGCGGCGCGCCCTGCCCGCCGAGGGCGATGTCCGCCGAGCGGAGGTCGCTGAGCACCGGTACGCCGACCCGGGCGGCCACCCGGGCCACCGCGCCCAGTTGCAGGGTGCCGAGGGCCACCCCGTCGGCGACCCAGTGGAAGACCGTCTGCCCCGGTGAGACCACGGCGTCGGCCCGCCCGCCGGCCAGCTCCAGGCCGACGGCCGCCGCCTCGGCGAAGACCTCGCCCAGGCGGTTGTCGAGCCGGCAGACCGCCTCGACGGTGGTGGCCGCCGGCGGCAGCAGCGCGGCGATCTCGGCGCGCAGCCGCTCGTCGTAGTCCAGGCCGCGGTGCCCCAGCGGGCGCAGCCACAGGGTGTCCCCCTCGGCCGTGAACTCCGCCGCCACGACGTCCACCCCGTCGTACGACGTCCCCGACATCAATCCAACAATCCGCATGAAAGGAAGGGCCCCCTGTTAACGCCTCGTATATAGGAAGGGTCCCCTGCTAACGCCCGGACGGCGGGAGCAGCAGCCCGACCAGCTCGACGTGCTGGGTCATCGGGAACAGGTCGAAGCCGCGCAGTGCGTCCAGCCGCCAGCCCAGCTCGGCGAAGGTGCGCACGTCCCGGGCGAAGGCGGCCGGGTCGCAGGCCACGTACGCCACCGCGCGCGGGCCGGCGGCGGCCAACGCGCGCACCACCGGAGCGCCCGCCCCGGAGCGCGGCGGATCGAGGACCACCACGTCGACCGGGCCGGTGATCCGTCGGCGGGCCAGCGCCGTCTCCACCCGGGCCGACACCACCTCGACCCGGGGCAGGTCGGCCAGGTTCTCCCGGGCGGCGGCGACGCCCTGTGCCGCCGCCTCCACCAGGGTCACCCGGCCGGTCGCACCGACCCGCGCGGCCAGCCCGGCGGCGAACAGCCCGGCGCCGCCGTAGAGGTCCCAGGCCACCTCGCCCGGTCGCGGGTCGAGCAGTTCCAGCACGGCCGTGGACAGGGTGTCCGCCGCCGCCGGATGCACCTGCCAGAAGGCGGACGCGGGCAGCGCCCAGTCCCGCCCGGCGGCCACCTCGCGGACCACGCTGGGCCCACTCACCGGGGTCACCACGCCGTCGCGAACCTCCGCGACGGTCACGTCCCCGCCGGTGCTGGCGACGGTCTCCACCGCCTCGGCCGCGGGCCAGCGCGCGCCGGTCGGGGTGAGCACCGGCAGCTGCTGGATGGCCGGGTGGGCGATCCGGCAGCGGTCGATCGGCACCACCTCGTGCGAGCGGTGCTTGAGCAGGCCGGCCCGGTCGGCGGCGTCCACCGCGTAGCGGACCCGGGAGCGCCAGCCCAGCAGCCCGCCGGGCAGCGCCTCGACCCGGACGCCGAGCCGGTCCAGCTCGGCGTCGGTGAGCCCGCCGAGGCGGACCAACTGCTCACGCACCACGGCGGCCTTCCAGGCCAGCTGCGCGTCGGGGGCGACGTGTTGCAGGTCGCAGCCACCACAGGCGCCCGGCTTCGCGTACGGGCAGGGCGGCTCGACCCGGTCCGGCGAGGGCTCCAGCACGGTCACCGCGTCGGCCCGGACGAACCCGCGGTGCACCTCGGTGACCTCGGCGATCACCCGCTCGCCGGGCAGCGCGTGCCGGACGAAGACGACCTGGCCGTCCACCCGGGCCACGCAGTGCCCGCCAGGGGCGACCGCGTCGACGGTCAGCTCGACCTGCTCCGCCTCGGCCAGCCCACGCTCCGGCGGCGGGGGTGCCGGCGCCCGCCGTACGCCCGGCTCAGTCACGGCCGGTCCCGCCCGGGCCGCCGTCGACCGGACCGCTCTCGCCGGACGGCGCGGAGACGACCGGCGGCAGGGTGCCGCGCGGGGCCACCCGCGGCCCGCGCGCCGGGGTCCGGGACAGCGTGGCGTCCAGCCGGTCCAGGTTCTTGCTCGCGGTCGAGGCGAGCTGCCACGGCACGCTCGTCACCATCACCCCCGGTTCGAAGAGCAGGCGCCCCTTGAGGCGCAGCGCGCTCTGGTTGTGCAGAAGGTTTTCCCACCAGCGCCCGACCACGTACTCGGGGATGAAGACGGTGACCACGTCCCGGGGTGACTGGCGTCGGGTGGAGGCGACGAAGTCCAGGATCGGCCGGGTGATCTCCCGGTACGGCGAGTCGACCACGGTCAGCGGGATGGCCATCTCCCGCCGATCCCACTCGGTCTGCAGGTCCCGGGTGTCCTTGTCGTCCACGTTCACGGTCACCGCGGTCAGCGTGTCCGGCCGGGTGGCCCGGGCGTACGCGATGGCTCGCAGGGTCGGCTGGTGCAGCTTGCTGACCAGCACGATCGCGTGGTTGCGGGCGGGCAGCACGGCGCGGCCCTCGTCCGGCGGGGTCAACTCCCGGGCGACCCGGTCGTAGTGCGCGCGGATGCCGAGCATCACCAGGTAGATCACCGCCATCGCGGCGATCGCGATCCAGGCGCCGAGCAGGAACTTGGTGATCAGCACGATCACCAGCACCGTACCGGTCAGGCCCATGCCGAACGTGTTGATGGCCCGGGAACGCTGCATCCGGCGGCGCGCCTCCGGGTCCCGCTCGGTCCGCAGGTGCCGGTTCCAGTGCCGGATCATGCCGGCCTGGGAGACCGTGAACGAGACGAAGACTCCGACGATGTAGAGCTGGATCAGCTTTGTCACCTCGGCCTGGAAACCGACGATCAACACGATCGCGAAGGCGGCGAGCGAGAGAATGCCGTTGGAGAAAGCCAGCCGGTCGCCCCGGGTGTGGAACTGCCGGGGCAGGTAGCGGTCCTGCGCGAGGATCGAGCCGAGCACCGGGAAGCCGTTGAACGCGGTGTTCGCGGCCAGGAACAGGATCAGGGCGGTCACCCCGGCCAGCACGTAGAGCAAAATCGACCCGGAACCGAAGACCGTCTCGCCCAGCTGGGTGGTGACGGTCTTCTGCACGTACCCCTCGGGACCGGAGACGATCTGGAGGGCCGGGTCCTCGACGAACTGCAGGTGGGTCAGCCGGGCCAGCCAGATGATCCCGACGAGCATGCTCACCGAGATGGTGCCGAGCAGCAGCAGCGTGGTGGCCGCGTTGCGGCTCTTCGGCGCCTTGAACGCCGGCACCCCGTTGGAGATCGCCTCGACTCCGGTCAGCGCGGCGGCGCCCGAGCTGAACGTCCGCAGCAGCAGGAAGACCAGCGCGAAACCGGTCACGCTGTGCTCGGCCTGGATCACCAGATCGGCGCTCGGCGCGCGGAGTTCGTCGCCCAGCACGAAGACCCGGACCAGCCCGGTGAGCAGCATCCCGAGCATCACGATCACGAAGCCGTAGGTGGGGATGGCGAACGCGGTGCCCGACTCGCGCAGGCCGCGCAGGTTAACCGCGGTCAGCAGGACCACCGCCGCCACCGCGATCATGACCTTGTGGGTGGCCACGAAGGGCACCACCGAGCCGAGGTTGGCCACCCCGGAGGAGACCGACACCGCCACCGTGAGCACGTAGTCGACCAGCAGGGCGCTGGCCACCCCGACGCCGAACTTCGGCCCCAGGTTGACGGTGGCCACCTCGTAGTCGCCACCGCCGGAGGGGTAGGCGTGCACGTTCTGCCGGTAGCTGGCGACCACGGTCAACATGACCACGACCACCGCCAGCGCGATCCACGGCGAGAAGAAGTACGCCGACGCGCCGGCGATGGAGAGGGTCAGCAGGATCTCGTCGGGCGCGTACGCGACGCTGGACAGCGCGTCGGAGGCGAACACGGGCAGCGCGATGCGCTTCGGCAGGAGGGTGTGCTGCAGCCGGTCGGACCGGAACGGTCGACCGAGGAGCAGCCGCTTCAGCAGCGAGGTGGGACTGGCCACGAACGCCAAGGGTACGACCACCACGGCCGGAATGCGGGGGTGGGCGATCACGGCTGGCTGGGGCGACGGGGTACGGTCGGTCCCCGCTTCCGACCCGGACGTGGCAGGCTCGCACTCGGAGGCCAACGGCAGCGGGAGCGGTCCGCACCTTGGGAGGGGCAGCGTGCACGTCGTGATCATGGGATGTGGCCGGGTCGGGTCGACCCTCGCCCACAGCCTGGAGTCCCGCGGGCACTCGGTGGCGGTGATCGACCAGGACGCCGACGCCTTCCGCCGGCTCGGTCCCGACTTCGCCGGGATCACGGTGACCGGAGCGGGCTTCGACGGCGACGTGCTGCAGCAGGCCGGCATCGAGCGGGCGGACGCCTTCGCGGCCGTCTCCAGCGGCGACAACTCCAACATCATCTCCGCCCGGCTGGCCCGGGAGACGTTCGGCGTGTCCCGGGTCGCGGCCCGGATCTACGACCAGCGCCGGGCGCAGGTCTACGAGCGGCTGGGCATCCCCACCGTGGCGACCGTGCGCTGGACGGCCGACCGGATGCTGCGGCACCTGGTGCCGGAGGGCAACGTGGAGATCTTCCGCGACCCGACGAGCACCGTGTCGATCGTCGAGGTCCCGGTGCACAAGGACTGGATCGGCCGGCCGGTGCGCACGCTGGAGGAGGCGACCGGTGCGCGGGTGGCCTATCTGATCCGCTTCGGCATCGGCACGCTGCCCACCGTCTCGACCGTCGTGCAGGAGGGTGACCAGGTCTTCATGCTGGTCAGCGACGACATCGTGGCGACGGTCACGTCGGTGGCGGCCACGCCGCCGGAAGGGGGGCACTGAGCCATGCGGATCGCCATCGCGGGCGCCGGCAACGTGGGCCGCTCGATCGCCCAGGAGCTGATCGAGAACGGCCACCAGGTGATGCTGATCGAGCGCCAGCCGAAGATGCTGCGCCCGGACCGGGTGCCGTCCGCCGAGTGGGTGCTGGCCGACGCCTGTGAGCTGGCCAGCCTGGAGGAGGCCAACATCGCCGGCTGCGACGTGGTGGTCGCGGCGACCGGCGACGACAAGGTCAACCTGGTGGTGTCGCTGCTGGCCAAGACCGAGTTCGCGGTGCCCCGCGTGGTCGCCCGGGTCAACCGGGCCGAGAACGAGTGGCTGTTCACCGAGCAGTGGGGCGTGGACGTCGCGGTGAGCAAGCCACGGGTGATGGCGGCGCTCGTCGAGGAGGCGGTGACCGTCGGCGACCTGGTCCGGCTGATGACCTTCCGGCAGGGCGAGGCGAACCTGGTCGAGATCACGCTGCCGCCGACCGCGCCGTACGTCGGTCAGCCGATCCACGCCGTGCCGCTGCCCCGCGACTCCGCCCTGGTGGCGATCCTACGCGGCAAGCGTGTCCTGGTGCCCAGCCCGGACGACCCGATCGAGGCCGGCGACGAGCTGGTCTTCGTCTGCACGGCCGAGGTGGAGGACCAGGTCCGCGCGGTGATCCTCGGCCCGGACAGCGTCGAGCGGACCCGCAGCTCACGCTCACGCTGAGCCGTCGCCGGCGGCCCCGGCGCTACGCTCAGGCGCCGGGCAGCGGGGTCGGTTGCGGCTCCCGGGTGACCCGGCGCACCGTCCAGACCGTGATCAGCAGCAGCAGCGCGTACGGCGGGTAGCCCAGCGCCAGCCGGGCCACGCCCAGCGCGGTGTCCTGGTGGGCCAGGTAGAGCCCGGCCTGCACGCCCACCTTGGCCAGCCAGACCACGCCCCAGAGCACGGTCAGCTGCGTGAAGGTGCGCACCAGCTTCGGGTCGTCCCGCCACTCCGCGCGGCCCTTGGCCACCAGCACCGACCAGATCCAGCCCACCAGCGGCTGCCGGATGGCCGCCGAGATCAGCAGGGCGATGCCGTAGCCGATGCCGTAGAGGATGCCGGGAAGGTAGAAGTCGCGCTCGTCGCCGGTACGCCAGGCGATGGCCGCGCCGATGCCGACGCCGAACAGCCCGTTGACCGCGTGCCGGATCGGCCGGCGTTGGGCCAGCCGCAGCCCGGCGATCAGCAGCGCGACGGCCACCGAGGCGATCACCGCGGGCCGCAGCTCGCCGATGATGTTGGCGATGACGAAGACCACCACCGGGATGCTGGACTCGACCAGCCCCCGCCAGCCGCCGAGCTGGTCGGCCATCTGCTCGGCGATCGTCGGCAGCTGCTCGTCGTCCTGAGGGCCGGTCTCCGGCTGTGCCGCCCGGTGCTGTCCCGTCGTCATCGCCGGCCTTCCGTCCGCAGCGCCGTCACTTCGGCGAGTCCAGCTCGTAGTAGGGGTTGTAGATGACCTTGCGGTCGTCGCGCACCGCGACCCGACCGCGCGCGGTCAGGTGCCGCCCCGGCTCGATCCCGGCGATGTGCCGCCGACCCAGCCAGACCAGGGTGACCACGTCGCTGCCGTCGTACAGGTCGGCCTCGAGCGTGGGCAGGTTGGTCCGCGGCGTGTAGACCACCGTGCGGAGCCGACCGGCGACCGAGACCACCTGACCCCGGGAACACTGCTGGGCCGGGACACCGCCGCACTCGGCGCTCTCCCGACGCAGCTCCTGCGCGTCGATCTCGGCCTCGCTGGCGGTGAGCCGTTGCAGGATGCGCCGCAGCGACACCCGGCTCTCGTCGGTCATCATGACCTCCGCGTCACCCTCTCCACGCTCACCGGCCCCTGGCCGGCACTGGCCCGGCCGCCGGCGACGCCGGAACCGTGCCGCCAGCGTACGCCGACGGGGGTGGTTCCGGCGGGCCGGTGCGCGTGGGTCAGACCTGGCGCGGTTCGGCGGCGGACGCGTCCCCGGCCTCAACGCCGGCCTGGTCGGCGACCTCCTTGGGCAGCCGCAGCGGCAGCGGCTCGCGGACCGGCTTCGCCTCCTGGCCCCGGTCGACCACCAGGCCGTCCAGGCACTCGGCGAGCGGCCCGGCGGTGGCCGGGTCGAGGGCCACCGGGCCCTGGAACACACCGCGGACCATCCAGCGCGGCCCGTCGACGCCGACGAACCGCAGGTTGGTCGGGCCGTCCGGGGTGCGCACCTGGGCGTGCAGCTCGGGGCCGTACTCGCCGTCGACCTCCTGGGCGTCGGCGCCGTCGCGGAGCAGCGACTGGCGGATCTCCTCGCGCACCTCGTCCCAGATTCCCTCGGACCGGGGGGCGGCGAAGACACCGAGCTGCAGCGCGTTCTCCCCGTGCACCAGCACCACCTGCTGGATCACGCCCTGCGGGTCGGCCTGCACCCGCACCTCAACCTCGGCGACAGCCGGGATGTGCAGGCTGCCGAGGTCGAGCCGCTGCACGTCGTCGTTGACCTCGGAGATGTCGTACGGGCCGCGCTCCAGCGTCGGCGTCGACTCCTTGGTGCTCTGGTCGCCGACCTCGGTGGTCCGCTCGTCACGGGTGTGCCGCCCGGCACCGGCCCGCTTTCGGGAGAAGATCACTGCGCCCACCCTCCGCTGTTCGCACTCACCCTGCCACCTCTTCCGTCTGCCCGCGGCTCGGCTCGTCCAGCCGCTGCTCGACCCGGTCCGGGCCCGCCGGCGGCGGCACCAGCCCGGCGTGTCCGCCGGTGGAGCCGTGCCCACCGGTCCCGCGCTGGGACCCGGGCAGCTCGGCCACCGGCTCGAACCGCGCCCGCGCGACCCGCTGCACGACGAGCTGCGCGATCCGGTCGCCGCGGGAGATCTTCGCCGGCGTTTCCCGATCATGGTTGATCAGGTTGACCAGGATCTCACCCCGGTAGCCGGCGTCGACCGTACCGGGCGCGTTGAGCACCGTCACGCCGAGCCTGGCCGCCAGACCGGAGCGGGGATGGACCAGGCCCACGTACCCCTCCGGCAGCGCGATGGCCATGCCGGTGGGCACCAGGGCCCGGCCGCCGGGCGGCAACTCCACGTCCGCGGCCGCCACCAGGTCGGCCCCGGCGTCGCCGGGATGGGCGTACGCGGGCAGTGGCAGCTCGGCATCGAGCAGCCGTACGGGCACGGGTACGACGTCGGTCACAGGTTTCCCTTCCGTCCGGTTGATCGGGGTGACCCTGCCATCCTGCCGGTTACCCGGGCCGTCGTGCGCCGTACCCTCGCAGGAGTGAGCATGTCGCCTTCTCCGTCCGCCGGTCAGCCGCCGGTCGCGGCCCGTTCGGCGTACGCCGAACGGCTGGATCTGCCCTGGTGGTTGTGGCTGGCCGGGCTGGTGGCCGCCGCGCTGCTCGCCGTCGAGATCTGGATGGGCGCGCCCGGCGTCCGCGCCTGGCTGCCGTTCGCGGTGCTGTTGCCGGCCACCGCGGCCGGGCTGTGGTGGCTGGGCCGGATCCGGGTCGCGGTCGCCGACGGTGAGCTGCGGGTGGACGACGCCCGGCTGCCGGTGCGCTTCGTGGCGGACGTGGTGCCGCTGGACGTCGCCGGCCGCCGTGAGGTGCTCGGGGTGGGCGCGGACCCGCTGGCCTTCGTGGTCCAGCGGCCGTGGATCGGTGGGGCCGTGCAGGTGGTGCTCGACGACCCGGCCGACCCGACCCCGTTCTGGGTGGTGAGCACCCGGCATCCGGTCGAGCTGGCCGAGGCGGTGCTGACCGCCCGGGACGCCCGAGCCCGCGTCGACCGCACGGCCGGCGAGCCGGGCTGACCGCGGCGGCTCCGTGTGCGCGCCCGCTCAGGTGCCGGTCGGCGGGCCGCTCAGGTGCCGGTCGGCGGACCGGGCAGCGACGGTGGCGGGGCCGAACGGGCGATGCCGCGCCGGTGCAGGTCCACCTGGAGCTGGTCGGCCATCGACCGGGTCGCCCGGCGGTTGAGGAAGCTGGCCACGGCCGCGCCGGTGAGGAACGGCCCGAGTGTGGTGAGGTTGCGCCCGAAGCGCCGGAGCAGGGTGTCCCGCAGCTCCTTGCGGGCGGCGGTGCCGAGCACGGCGCCCACCCCCACGCCGGGCATCATCGGGTTGACCCCACGCTGGGTGGCCCAGGAGTGCACCAGGGCGACCGCCCGTTGGCTGCCGCCGGCCGGTAGCGCCACGCCGTGCACCTCGTGCAGCTCGCCGACCAGCTTCAGCTCGACCGCCACCACGGCGACCGTCTCGGCGGCGAGCAGCACCGGCGCGGACAGCAGGGTCGGGGCGACCGCCCATTCGACGGCGGCGACTCCCCCGCCGGCGGCGCCGATCCCGGCGGTGGTCCGGGCCGCGTTGCGGATCAACCGCTCGGCCAGGGCGTTGTCGTCCAGCCCTGGAAAGTGCTGGCGCAGGGTGGCCAGGTCCCGCACCGGTACGTGCGGGGCGATCTCGGCGACGGTGTCGACCATCCAGCGCACGGCGGCGCGGGGCTTGAACAGGTCGCCGATGCCACGGGCACGGGCCTGCCCGACCATCCGGGTGAGCAGTTGGCGGCGTTTTGCCGGCTCGATGTCGTCCGCGGTCAACGCCGCGACGGTGGCGCCGAGGTCGTCCGTGCCGGCGCCGGTGGTGTCGCCTCGATCGCTCATGGGGTCGGACCTCCCGGTGCTGTGGCTACCCCTACGAGTCAAGCAGGTACCCACCGGTGCCGCATGGCTACACCGGCAGCGGCGGCCCCGATCAGGAGGCCGCCGCTGGTGTCGTGAGTGTCAGACGCACTCGCGGCAGATCAGTTCGCCGTTACGCTCGACCGCCAGCTGGCTGCGGTGGTGCACCAGGAAGCAGCGAGCGCACCGGAACTCGTCCTGCTGCATCGGTAGCACCTTGACCGTGAGCTCCTCGTCGGCCAGATCGGCGCCGGGCAGCTCAAAGCTCTCGGCCACCTCGGCCTCGTCGACGTCCACCGCGGCCGACTGTGAGTCGACGCGCCGGGCCTTGAGCTCTTCCAGGCTGTCCTCGCCGAGGTCGACCTCGTCGCGACGCGGGGCGTCGTAGTCGGTGGCCATCGGTTTCACTCTCCCATATCGATGTTGTCGCTTCCGGTTGTAACGCCGGACGACGCTGTTTCGGTTCCGCTGGCCGGCCACCAGTTGTGTCGGGCACCCGACCCGGGGACCGAACGGGTCGAGCCCGCTGGGGCGACTCCCCTGCGAGCGCGGAACCTTACCCCCCCTTTGGGCGAGGCATGTATACCGCCCTCGCCGCTGAGATGTACGCCCCAGCACGCGAAGTTGTTCCCAATGTGACTCAGGCGACACGAAGATAGGGGTAGTAGTACCCGGTTCGCGGTCGGCGCGCCGGCATGTCGGACTGTTTCCACGCGACGGCCGGACAACCGTTAACCTCAGCGGCGTATTCGACGGCCGCCGGTCAGTGCGATCGTTGGCGGCCGCCGCCACCCACCTGACGTCCGGGAGCGCCCAGATGAGTTTTGCGCGAGTGCGAGCACTCGTCGTCGTCGGCCTGCTCGGGGTGCTGGCCCTGACCTTCGTGATCACCGCGCTGGTCCGCGACACCCAGGGTAAGGCGGGCACGGCCGAGGGTTGCCCCGACGGCTGGCCGCTGGCCGACGTGACGCTGCACGAGCCCAAGGACGTCAAGATCAACGTCTTGAACGCGACCGACGAGCCAGGCCGGGCCGGCAGCGTCGCGGACGACTTCCGCAACCGCAAGTTCCAGGTCAAGAAGGTCGGCAACGCGCCCAAGGGGATCGACGAGGTGGCCGTGCTGCGGTACGGCCCCAAGGGCGTCGGCTCGGCGCACCTGCTGCAGGCGTACTTCCTCAACAACGCCGAGCCGGGCTACGACCCGAAGCGCACCGACGACACGGTGGACGTGGTGCTGGGCAGCCGCTTCCAGCAGCTCGCCACCACGACCGAGGTGAACCAGTCCCTCGGTGACCTGGGCGCTCCGGTGGCGCCCCCGGAGTCGTGCCCGTCCCCGGTCGCCAAGAAGTGACCGGACAGGTCGGCGGACGCTGACCCCTACGGCACCGCGCGCCGGGCCACCAGCCGGCCCGGCGCGCCGCCGACGACGACCGACCCCGGACCCACCGACGCGCCGCGGGTCGGAGCGCCGGTCAGGGACCGCCGGCGGCGTCCAGGGCGGCCAGGCGGTCGTGCAGCGGCGCGAAGAGCGCGGGCGGGGATGCGAGCACCAGGTCCGGGCCGGGCGGACGGCCGTCCAGGCCGGTGACCCGCACGCCCGCCTCGGCGGCCACCAGCCCACCGGCAGCCAGGTCCCAGGCGGCCAGGCCCTTCTCGAAGTACGCGTCCAGGCGCCCCTCCGCGACCAGGCAGAGATCCAGCGCGGCGGCGCCGAGCCGGCGGATGTCCCGCACGTGCGCGATCAGCCCGGCCACCACCCGGGCCTGGTGCGCCCGGCGGCCGGCGTCGTAGCCGAAGCCGGTGGCGACCAGCGCCTGCCCCAGGTCGGTCTCGCCGGAACAGCGCAACCGGACGCCGTCGCGCCAGGCGCCCCCGCCGGCCGTGGCGGTCCACTCCTCGCCGGTGCTGACGTTGCGCACCACGCCGGCGACCACCACGCCGTCCACCTCGGCGGCGAGCGACACCGCGCTGTACGGCAGCCCGTAGAGGTAGTTGACGGTGCCGTCGATCGGGTCGACGATCCAGCGCACGCCGCCCGGCCCGACCGGCCCGGTGTCCCCCGTGCCGTACTCCTCGCCGAGCACCGCGTCACCCGGCCGCAGCCGGTGCAGCGCGTCGAGCACCTGCCGCTCGACCGCCCGGTCGGCCGCGGTGACCACGTCGGTGACCGTACTCTTGGTCGCGGCCACGGCGACGCCCTCGACCCGCATCCGGTACGCGGTGGCCGCGGCGTCCCGCGTAACGTCGAGCGCGATCGCCAGCAAGTCCTCGGTTGGCGGCACCGAACGGTCCATCCCACGCCCCCTTCCCGCACGACCGGGGCGTTCCGGGCCGCGCGCGAGTATCATCCTTACAAAGTCCACATCTGCGCCGAATCGGCGGTCCCCACCGCCGGTACGCCGTGCGGCGCAGGATGATCGCCGCAGACGGCGTTACAATTCACCCCTGCCACCGCGCCACGGACCGCCGACCACCGGCCGGCCCGGGACACGGGGGTCCCTCAACCACATCGCCCGGCCCGGTTGCCCCACGCTGTGCCGGACGACCCGGCCGTGCCCGCTCTTCGCCTCCGGAAGGTCATTCGTGACAGAACCCCGCCAGACCGGCGCCGACGTTCGCTCGCTTACCGACACTCTGATCGCCCACGCGCAGAGCGCCGGTGGTCAGCTCACGTCGGCCCAGCTCGCGCGCACCGTCGAGTCCGCCGAGGTGACTCCGGCCCAGGCCAAGAAGATTCTGCGGGCACTCTCCGAGGCGGGAGTGACCGTGGTGGTCGACGGCTCGGCGAGCACCCGCCGCCGGGTGGCCGCGGCCCGCTCGACCACGCCGGCGTCCCGGGCCACCACCGCCAAGGCCACCAAGAAGGCCGCCGCACCGGCGCCCAAGCAGGCACCCGCCTCCGACGAGGCCCCGTCGACGCCGGGCCCGCGGAAGGTGGCCGCGCGCAAGGCAGCCGGCAGCACCGCCGAGGCCGCCGCCACGCCGGCGAAGGCCGCGACCAAGTCGACCCGGGCCACCAAGGCGACGGTCGCCGCGGCCGCCGGCGCCAAGCCGGCCAAGGCCGGCGGCAAGGGCGCCGAGGGTGAGATCGACCCGGAGGAGCTGGCCGCCGCGATCGAGGACGTGGTGGTCGAGGAGCCGGCCGAGCTGACCCAGGCCGCCGAGACCGACGCCGCCGCCTCGGCCACCGACAACGATTTCGAGTGGGACGACGAGGAGTCCGAGGCGCTCAAGCAGGCCCGGCGGGACGCCGAGCTGACCGCCTCCGCCGACTCGGTGCGCGCCTACCTCAAGCAGATCGGCAAGGTTCCGCTGCTCAACGCCGAGCAGGAGGTGGAGCTGGCCAAGCGGATCGAGGCCGGGCTCTACGCCGCGGAGCGGCTGCGCGCGGCCGACGAGGGCGAGGAGAAGCTCACCCGGGAGATGGTCCGCGACCTGGGCTGGATCTCCCGCGACGGCGAGCGGGCCAAGAACCACCTGCTGGAGGCGAACCTCCGCCTGGTGGTGTCGCTGGCCAAGCGGTACACGGGGCGTGGCATGGCCTTCCTCGACCTGATCCAGGAGGGCAACCTCGGCCTGATCCGCGCGGTGGAGAAGTTCGACTACACCAAGGGCTACAAGTTCTCCACCTACGCCACCTGGTGGATCCGGCAGGCGATCACCCGCGCGATGGCCGACCAGGCCCGCACCATCCGCATCCCGGTGCACATGGTGGAGGTCATCAACAAGCTCGGCCGCATACAGCGCGAGCTGCTCCAGGACCTGGGCCGCGAGCCCACGCCGGAGGAGCTGGCCAAGGAGATGGACATCACACCGGAGAAGGTGCTGGAGATCCAGCAGTACGCCCGGGAGCCCATCTCGCTGGACCAGACCATCGGCGACGAGGGCGACAGCCAGCTCGGCGACTTCATCGAGGATTCCGAGGCCGTGGTCGCGGTCGACGCGGTCTCGTTCTCGCTCCTGCAGGACCAGCTCCAGCAGGTGCTGCAGACGCTCTCCGAGCGTGAGGCGGGTGTGGTACGCCTGCGCTTCGGCCTGACCGACGGCCAGCCGCGGACGCTGGACGAGATCGGCCAGGTCTACGGGGTGACCCGGGAGCGGATCCGGCAGATCGAGTCCAAGACGATGTCCAAGCTGCGTCACCCGTCCCGGTCGCAGGTCCTCCGGGATTACCTGGACTGAGAGGGTTTCGTCAACCGAACGTGTCGTTTTGACCATCTGGTGTGCAACGCCAGATGGTGATCGTCCGGATGCACGAATGTGATCGTTGACGTGGCACCCTGGGTGCACGGCACACTGTCCCAGCCAGGTGTGACCTCGGTCCCCCGCGGGCACACAGGGAAGGCAGTTCCTAGTAAAGGTGTTGCACGATAGGTGAGCAACGACCGAAGAGATTGTTCATCGGTGACGACCAGAGGAGGAAGGCGATGAACTCGACCCTCACGCCGCCGCCCGAGACGGTGGCGCCCCCAGCCGCCGATGAACGGTGCGACCGCTGCAATGCTGCCGGGAAGCTCCGGATCACTCTGGTGGGTGGGAGCGAGCTGGTGTTCTGTGGGCACCACGCGAACAAGTACGCGGAGGATCTCGTGAAGATCACCGAGCGGTTCGCAACGGAGCCCGATTTCAGCTGGCGTGGCGCCGATCTGATGGCGAACTAAGTCCGCAACCCGACATAGCCGGCCGGAGGCACCCTGTGGGTGCCTCCGGTCGGCTTTTCGCTGCCCGCTGCCCGCTGCCAGGCCGACGACCCGCGCCTCAGGCGGGCGACAGCCGGCCCACGCACAACCCACCCCATGATCCACTCGGGTTCCTTGAACCGCGCCATCCAACCCCGCTCTGATACCGCGTACTCACCAAAACCGAGTGGATCACGCCGCAAGGCGGGCGCGGGCCACCCCGAGGGGCGCAGCACCGCCCGAACCGGTCAGCCCAACCCGCCCGGCGAACAACCCGGGGTCGGGCGGGGGCGAACGGTGCCGGTGGGGTCAGAGGGTCTGCACGGTGGCGATGCGTTCCTCAAGCTGTTCGATGGTTGCCTGGGCGCTCGGCGGGCCGCCGCAGAGCCGGCGCAGCTCGGCGTGGATCTTGCCGTGGGGCTGGCCGGTGCGGTGGTGCCGAGCGGCCACCAGAGCGTTCAGCTGCCGCCTGAGCGCCACTCGGCGCTGGGCGGCACTCATCGGTGCCGGCGGCGCCGCGACAGGCGCACCGGCCGGCTGAGCGGCCCGCTCGGCGGTGCGGCGACGCTGGGCGGCGAGCTGCTCGGCCTGCCGCTTCGTCAGCAGCAGGGAGACCTGGTCGGCGGTGAGCAGGCCCGGCAGGCCGAGGTACTCCTCCTCCTCCGGAGTGCCCGCCTGGGCCGCGGTGCCGAACGACGCGCCGTCGAAGATCACCTGATCCAGCTCGGCGGTGGCCGAGAGCGCGGCGAACCGCTTCTCCAGCTCACCGCTGGCCTGATCGTCGCGCTGCGCCCGCTCCAGCAGGTCGTCGTCGAAACCGTCGGATTCCTTGGGCTTGCCGAGCACGTGGTCCCGCTCGGTCTCCATCTCGCTGGCCAGCCCGAGCAGGTGCGGCACGCTGGGCAGGAAGACCGACGCGGTCTCCCCGGGCCGGCGGGCCCGGACGAACCGGCCGATCGCCTGGGCGAAGTAGAGCGGGGTGCTGGCGCTGGTGGCATAGACCCCCACCGCGAGCCGCGGGATGTCCACCCCCTCGGACACCATTCGCACCGCGACCAGCCACCGCTGCTCGGACGCCGCGAACGTCGCGATCCGCGCGGACGCCCCCAGGTCGTCGGAGAGCACCACGGCGGCCTTCTCGCCGGTCAGCTGCTCGATCAGCTTGGCGTACGAGCGGGCGGACTGCTGGTCGGTGGCGATGATCAGACCGCCGGCGTCGGCCATCCCGGCGTTACGCAGCACGGTGAGCCGGGCGTCGGCGGCCCGCAGCACCTGCGGCATCCAGTCCCCCGCCGGGTCCAGGGCGGTACGCCACGCCTGCGCCACCAGGTCCTGGGTCATCGGCTCGCCGAGCCGGGCTGCCAACTCCTCCCCCGCGTTGGTCCGCCAGCGGGTCTCCCCCGAGTACGCCAGGAAGAGCACCGGCCGGACCACGCCGTCGCGCAGCGCGTCGGAGTAGCCGTACACCGAGTCGGCGCGGGAGCGCAGCAGCCCGTCACCGCCGCGCTCGTAGCTGACGAACGGGATCGGGTTGTCGTCGGAGCGGAACGGCGTCCCGGTGAGCATCAGCCGGCGTACGGCCGGCTCGAAGGCGGCCTTCACCCCGTCACCCCAGGACCGGGAGTCACCCGCGTGGTGGATCTCGTCGAGGACGACCAGGGTGCGTCGGGTCATGGTGCGCCGCCGGTGCACCTGCGGGGCCATCCCCACCTGCGCGTAGGTGACCACCGCGCCGTGGAAGTCGGCCGCGGAGTGCACGTCGGCGTTGCGGAACGCGGCGTCGAGCTGGATGCCCACCCGGGCCGCGGCCTCGGCCCACTGGTTCTTCAGGTGCTCGGTCGGGGCGACGACCGTGACGGCCTCCACCGTGCCGTCACCGAGCAGTTCGGCCGCGATCCGCAGGGCGAAGGTGGTCTTGCCGGCGCCGGGCGTGGCGACCGCGGTGAAGTCCTCGCTGCGTCGGCGCAGGTACTCCACCAGGGCCTTGCGCTGCCAGGCACGTAGTGCCGGGAACGTCTCGAGCACCGGCGTCCGGGCTGCCACGCGAGACTCCTCTCCGACCGCACGACGGCGGACCCCGGGCGAGGGCCACGAGTACCGCCGCCCATGAAAACGCCTCCGCGCAGAAGCTGCCGCGAAGGCCGACTCAGCATAACCAGCGCGGGCCCCACGGCCCAGGCGACGCCACGCTGGTCACATTCACCACGCCCGCCCGCGCCGCCCCGGGGCACGGGAGAGCCCCGCTGCCGCGTGGGCCCCGAGCGCCTCACCAGTCCCGGTCGGTGCGCGAATCCGCCCCGCCGGTGCGCGGCGGGCGCAGCGTCGCCACCGGGGCGGACCAGCGCCTACGCAGGGCGATCAGGCGCAGCCCGAAGACCAGCACGGCGGCGGCGGTGAGCGGCGCCGGTCCGGTCTGCCCGGTGACGTACAGCAGCGCCACCGCGACCGATCCGACCAGGGCGGCCACCGCGTAGATCTCCCGGCGCAGCACCACCGGGATCTCGGCGGTGAGCAGGTCACGGCCGAGCCCACCGCCGATCGCGGTGAGCATGCCGATCAGGCAGGCCCCGACCGCGGGCACCCGGGCGTCGAGCGCCTTGAGCGTGCCGGTCACGGTGAAGAGCCCGAGGCCCGCCGCGTCCAGCACCAGCACCGTGGTGCGTAGCCGGGCCAGCTGAGGGTGCAGCCAGAAGACGGCGAGCGCGGTGACGGCGGCGGTCGCCACGTACCGCCAGTCGGCGAAGGCCAGCGGCGGCACCTCGTCGATGACCAGGTCCCGGAAGATCCCACCGCCGAGGGCGGCCACGAAGCCGACGAACGCGACGCCGAACAGGTCGAGCCGCTTGGCCACCGCGGCCGAGGCCCCGGACGCGGCGAAGACCGCCACCCCGGTCAGGTCGGCGAGGAGCAGGGCGGTGGAGGTGGTCACCGCCGCAGGCTACGTCGCCGGCCGGGACGCCGGCCGCCGTTCATTCGCGGTACGAGTCGTAGATCTCCTTGCACTTGGGGCAGACCGGCGAACCCGGCTTGGCCGCCTTGGTGACCGGGAAGGTCTCCCCGCAGAGCGCGACGACGTAGGTGCCCATGACGGCACTCTCGGCGATCTTCTCCTTGCGGACGTAGTGGAACATCTCGGGACCGGTATCGGCGTCCTTCAGCTCCGGACGCTCGAGAACCTCTGTGCTCACGTCTGCACCTCCAACCGTCAAGTTTGGCAGGTCATCACGGCCGGGTCCACTTGAGGCCGGCCAGGGCCCGACCCCGTACCGTGGCCCCCCGTGACTGACTTTCGCATCAGCTACGGCACCGAGGTGGCCGGCGCCCTGCACGACGGCCGGCCCGTCGTCGCCCTGGAGAGCACCATCGTCTCGCACGGCCTGCCCCGGCCGGAGAACCTTCGGGTGGCTCGGGAAATCGAGCAGACGGTCCGGGACGCCGGGGCGGTACCCGCGACGATCGGCATGATCGGCGGCGAGCTGGTGGTCGGCCTGGACGACGCGCAGCTGACCCGCCTGGCCACCGTCGATGGAGTGACCAAGCTCTCCGTCCGCGACCTCGCGGTGGCGGCGGCTACCGGCGCGGACGGCGCCACCACCGTGGCCGCGACCAGTGCGGTGGCCGCCGCGGCCGGGATCGGGGTGTTCGCCACCGGAGGGCTCGGTGGGGTGCACCGCGAGGCGGCGCACACCTTCGACGAGTCGGCGGACCTGATCACACTTGCCCGGACCCCGATCGCCGTGGTCTGCGCCGGGGTCAAGTCGATCCTCGACGTGGGCGCGACGCTGGAGCGGCTGGAGACCCTCGGGGTCGCCGTGGTCGGTTACCGCACCCGCCGGTTCCCCGGCTTCTACCTCACCGACAGCGGCTTCGACCTGGACTGGTCGGTCGACTCGGCCGAGCAGGTCGCCGCCGTGCTCGCTGCCCGTGACCGGCACGCCGTGCACGCCGGCGGCCTGATCGTCGCCAACCCGCTGCCGGTCGACGAGCAGCTCGACCCGGTGCTGCACGACCGGAACCTCGCCGAGGGTCTGGCCCTGCTGGAGCGGGACGGGGTGACCGGCAAGGCCGTCACGCCGTACCTGCTGGCGCACTTCCACTCAGCAACCGAGGGCGCCAGCCTGACGGTGAACGTCCGGATCATCCTGCGCAACGCCGATCTGGCCGCGCGGATCGCGGTCGCCGCCGCCCGCGCCACCGCCGTCCCGGCATGACCCGACCGGCCCGGGTGGTCGTCGTCGGGGACGTGATCACCGATGTGGTCGCGGTGCTGTCCGGGCCGCTCGCGGCAGGTTCGGACACCTCGGCCGGGATCAGCATCGGCGGCGGCGGGCAGGCGGCCAACACCGCCGCCTGGATCGCCGCGCAGGGGGTGGACGTCACGCTCGTCGGCGCGGTCGGCGACGACGAGGCCGGGCGCGACCGGATGGCCGAGCTGGACCGTGCGGGTGTCGACTGCGCGGTCGACCGGGTCGAGGGCGTCCCGACCGGCACGGTGATCGTGCTGGCCACCGACGACGAGCGCACCATGGTCAGCCAGCGGGGCGCGAACCTGCGGCTCAGTGCCGGGCACGTCGAGCGGGCCCTCGCGGCGGTGCCCGACGCCGGGCACCTGCACCTGTCCGCGTACACCCTGTTGGACGCCGGGTCGCGCGGCGCCGGGCTGCGGGCGCTGGAGGCGGCCCGCGAGCGCGGGCTCACCACCAGCGTCGACGCGGCCTCCGCGGCGCCGCTGCGGCGGGTCGGTGCGGCGGCCTTCCTGGGCTGGGTACGCGACGTCGACCTGCTGCTGGTCAACGCGGACGAGGCGACGGTGCTGGCCGGCGGGCTGGACCCGGCGGCGCAGGGGCGGGCGCTGTCGGCGACGGCCCGGCGGGTGGTGGTCAAGCGCGGCGCGGCCGGCGCGGTCTGGGTGGACCGCACGGCGCCGGTCTGTGTGGCTCCGGCCCGGCGGGTGGCCGTGGTGGACGTCACCGGGGCGGGCGACGCCTTCGCGGCCGGTCTGCTCACCGCCTGGCTCGTCGGCGCCGCCCCGACGGCGGCGCTGGACCGCGCCACCGACCTGGGGGCCCTGGCCGTCTCCACCGTCGGCGCCCGGCCACGGTCGTGATCTGTCCAACCCTGGCCCTTGAGCGGGTCAGGGTTCGACGTCGATGACCTTGTGCGGACGCTCCTCGGCGGTGAGGCTCATCGGCGGGGTGTCGTCCTGCTGGCGGGGGTGGAAGCGGTTGGCCAGTCGGTGCTGTTCCTTCGGCGGCCGGTCGTTGGCCAGCAGCACGGCCAGCCACGGGATGAGCACCATGCCCAGGGCGCACAGCGGCAGCCAGAGCCAGAGCAGTGGGGCGTTCGCGCCGACCAGGATCGCGCCGAGAATGATGCACGCCACCCGGATGCCCATCATCAGGACATAGCGGCGCTGACGGCTGGTGAGCTGATCGTTCTGGCTGCGCGAGGCGTCGGTGATCAGAATCGGCTGGTACGCCTGACGCTTCACCATGGACCTCCTCAAGGGGATTACGACCCATCCTGTCACCGCGGAGCCGTGATCAGCGAAATTCAACTCATCCCGGTGCGTGTTACGCCCGTGGTACGCTCCCCGACGTGGGCAGCAGGTTCAGCTTCACCGACGAGGCGTTGGCCAACCTGAGGGTCTACGACGTCACGCCCGGGGAAGTCTGGGAGGCGCTGCACAGCGCCCGACGGGTGATCCGCCATCTGGGCGACGACGTGATGGTGGTCTACGCCGCCGCCCGGCGGGGCCGCCGACTGGCGGTGCTGCTCGCCGAGGCCGACGGCACCGACAACGACTGGGACATCCTCTCCGCCCGCGAGCTGAGCGACGTCGAGTCCAAGCGCTACGACGAGGCCGTGCGGAGATCTCGCCGATGAGGAGGCCGTGACGATGCACCGTAACGACGCGACCAAGCAGTTCCACAGCGGCGACGACCGGATTGCCGAGCTGATCGACGAGAGCCCGGCGGTGGACCTGCCCACCCCCGACACCGACGTGCCGATGGTGAGCCGGTCGGTCCGGCTGCCGCTGGAGACCTACGAGCGGGTGCGGGCCGCCGCCGACGCCCGCGGCATCGGGGTCACCACGCTGATGCGGCAGTGGATCGAGGCGGGCCTGGCCGACCTGGACGACTCCGCCACCGTCTCGCTCGCCGACGTCCGGCGCGCGCTGGCCTCGCTGGCCCACCCCACCGCCGCCTGAGCGGACCGCCTCGTCGGGTCAGCCGTCGGTGGCCTTCGCCTTCGTGGCCGCCTTCATCTGCTGCTTGTACTCCCGTACCCGACGCAGCGAGTCGGTGTCGGTCACGTCGGCCACAGACCGGTACGCGCCCGGGTCGCCGTAGCCGCCGGCCGCCTCCCGCCAGTCCTGCGGGGTCACCCCGAACCGCTTGCCGAGCAGAGCCACGAAGATCTGCGCCTTCTGCTTGCCGAAGCCCGGCAGCTCGGCGACCCGGCGGAACAGCTCCGCCCCGTCGGCGACGTCGGTCCAGAGCCGGGCGGCGTCGCCGTCGTAGCGGTCCACCAGGACCTGGCACACCTCCTGCACCCGGGCCGCCATCGCCTTCGGGAACCGGTGCAGGGCGGGCGGGGTGGCGAAGAGCGCGATCAGGGCCTCCGGGTCGTACCCGGCCAGTTCCGCCGCGTCCAGCTCGTGGCCGAGCCGCTGCGCCAGCACGTACGGCGAGGAGAACGCCTTCTCCATCGGCACTTGTTGATCAAGAACCATGCCGAGGAGCCTGGCCAGCGGGCTGCTCTCCAGCAGCCGGTTGGCCTCGGGGTCGATGGGCAGGACGAGCGTCATGTGCCCATCCTGCCCCGACGCCGACCCGGGGTGAACACCGACGCTCCGGGTTCGACCCGGCGGGTGCCGCCGACCGGGGGCACCGCGGGGGGCAGGATGGCGACGTGGACGAACACGACATGCTGCTCTCCCCCGCCGGCGTTGACGCGCTGCGCACCGCGCTGACCCGGGCCGGGTTCACCAGCAACGGCATCGCGACCCGGCTCGGATCGCAGGCCACCGGCGGGGTCGCGCGCAACGACTACCGGGCCGCGCTGCGGGCCACCGAGGAACGCGACCCGCTCAGCACCCTGATCCGGGTGTTCATCTGCGACCAGACCGAGTCGGAGGCGACCGTGGCCGCCGCGCTGGCGCCGCTGAGCGTGGCGGAGGCAGTGGCCGGTGGGCTGGTCGAGCGGCACGGCGACGGCCTGCGCGCCGGCGTCGATCTGGAGCCGTACGGCGACGACTGGTGGGTGCTCGCCGACGTGCCGGCCAGCGCCCGTCCGGGCCGACCGCTGCACTCCGAGCACGTGCTCGGCATCGGCGGGGCCACCCAGACCCTGATCGGCGCGACCGTCCGCCGGCCGGTCGACACCGCGCTGGACCTCGGCACCGGCTCCGGTGTCCAGGCGCTGCACCTGGCCACCCACGCCAGCTCAGTGACCGCCACGGACCTTTCGGAGCGGGCCCTGCGCTTCGCCGCGACGACCGCCGCCCTCAACGGCCAGGACTGGGAGCTGCTGCGCGGCGACATGGTCGCGCCGGTGGCCGGCCGCCGCTTCGACCTGGTGGTGAGCAACCCACCGTTCGTGGTCGGCCCGGGCACCACCACGCACGTCTACCGCGACTCCGGCCGGGTGGGTGACGCGATCGGTGCCGAACTGGCCGCCGCCGCCCCTGACCTGCTCACCGAGGGTGGCACCATGCAGTACCTGGCGAACTGGGTGCACGTCGCCGGCGAGGAGTGGGACGAGCGGGTGGCCGGCTGGTTCGCCGGGACCGGCCTGGACGCCTGGGTCATCCAACGCGAGGTGGCCGACCCCATGGCGTACGTCAACCTGTGGCTCACCGACGTCGGCGAGAGCGCCGACCCGGAGCGGATGGCCGCCTGGCTTGACTGGTTCGACGCGCACAAGGTGGAGGCGATCGGCTTCGGCATCGTGTCACTGCGCCGCAGCGGGCACGCCGACCCGGTGGTCCGGGTGGAGGACCTGCGCCAGCGGGTGCAGCCGCCGCTGGGCGACCAGGTCGCCGCCTGGTTCGACCGTCAGGACTTCCTGCGGGTACGCGACACCGAGGCGTTGCTCGCCGAGCGCTACCGGGCCGCCGAGGGCCTCCAACTGCGCCAGGACGCCACCATGGGCGACGAGGGCTGGGCGGTGGACCGGCAGGTCCTCGCGATGCCGCACGGCCTGCGGTGGACCGAGGACGTCGACCCGCTGGTCCTGGCGCTGGTGGGCGGGGCCGACGGCCGGCTGCCGCTCCGGGACCAGCTCGCCCTGCTGGCTGCCGCGCACGAGGTCGAGACGGACGAGCTGGCCGAGGCGGCCGGGCCGATCGTCGCGCACCTGGTGGAGCGGGGCTTCATCGAGCCGGTGACCGGCTGATGCGGGCGGTGGTGCAGACGGTCGGCCGGGCCAGCGTGACGGTCGACGGCGCGGTGCTCGGCGCGATCGAGGACGGGTTGCTGGTGCTGCTCGGGGTGACCCACACCGACACGGAGGAGACCGCCCGGACGATGGCCCGCAAGGTGCACGAGCTGCGGATTCTCGACGACGAGCGGTCCGCGGCCGACACCGGTGCCCCGGTCCTGGTGGTCAGCCAGTTCACCCTCTACGGCGACGCCCGCAAGGGCCGCCGTCCGAGCTGGACGGCGGCCGCCCCGGCCGAGGTGGCCGAGCCGCTGGTCACGGCGGTCGTCGAGGCGCTGCGCGAGCGCGGCGCCAAGGTGGAGACCGGCCGCTTCGGCGCCCACATGCTCGTCGAGAGCGTCAACATCGGCCCCCGCACGATCCTGCTCGACCTGTGACCGGCCGACCCCGCTAACGTCCGGTCGATCATGAAGTTGTTGCCGCCGCAGCGGCGCCCACCCGCCCGCCGCGTGCCGCGCGTCCCTCTTCCCCGCTGATCTAGGGCATATCGTCGCTAGTGGATCTCCAACAACGACGGTATGCCCTAGGAGGCTGGGTATCCAGGTGCCCGGCAAATGGACGCGAATCGCCCTCGCGTTGCTCCGGACGCGACTACGGTCAGACCAGTGGTCGATGACCTCAGCGCGGTGGAGGCACTCAAGGCGGACCCGACCCTGTCCGGGTTACGCCGCTCCCTGGAGACGTACTACGGCGACCCGG
The DNA here is from genome assembly GCF_018070045.1 of Micromonospora sp. U21. GTDB lineage: Bacteria > Actinomycetota > Actinomycetes > Mycobacteriales > Micromonosporaceae > Micromonospora. The sequence continues at coordinate 512,427 of NZ_JAGPYK010000001.1, read as the reverse complement.
CCCGCGAGGCGGCGATGGACGCGTTCTACGCGCCCCTGGTCCGCCCAGGGGACCTGGTCTTCGACGTCGGCGCGCACGTGGGCGACCGGCTCGGCAGCTTCCGGCGGCTGGGCGCCCGCGTGGTGGCCGTCGAGCCGCAACCGCTCTGCACCCGGGCCCTGCGCGCCCTCTACGCGGACGACGACCGGGTGACCGTGGTGGAGGCGGCGTGCGGGGCGTGTACCGGGCCGGTGCGGCTGCACGTCAACTCGGCGAACCCGACGATCTCCACGGCGTCGGCGGGTTTCCTGCAGGCCGCCGAGGGGGCCGGCGGCTGGGAGGACGAGATCTGGGACGTCGAGATCGAGGTGGCCGGAACCACACTCGACACCCTGGTCGCGGCGCACGGCGTGCCGGGCTTCGTAAAGATCGACGTGGAAGGGTTCGAGGACGCCGTGCTGGCCGGATTGAGCCGCCCCCTGCCGGCGCTGTCCTTCGAGTTCACCACCATCGAACGGGACCTGGCCGCGCACTGCCTGGACCGGCTCACCCGGCTGGGCTTCACCACGTTCACCGTGGCGCTCGGCGACGAGATGGCGTTCGCCCTTGATGGCTGGCGGCCGGCGGGCGAGGTGGCGGCATACCTGCGGGCGCTGCCCCACGAGGCCAACTCGGGCGACGTCTACGCCCGCGCCCGGCCCGCCTGACCCGCCTCACGGACGTCAGGCACGGCGAAGGCGGCGAGCCGGTCCAGGCCGGCCCGTTCGATCATCCGATCACGGTAGGCGCCGGCACGCCCCCCGGACGACCCGGTTTCCTCGCATCGACGCTGGCCACACGCCGTCCACTCAAACTTCCCAGCGGCGTCCGCCCGGCCTGCAACGCTGCCAGGACCTTCGCCCACGTGCCGTCACGCTGCCAGCGCCGGAACCAGCGGTACAAGTTTGCTTGGTCGCTAACCGCTCTACCGGAGACCTCAACCTTTATCGATCACCGGAGGCCGGGCCGAGGGGTCAGTCAGGAGAAGAGGCCGCGGCGGGAGAGGGACTGGCGGAGCCAGCCGTCGAGTTCGGCGGTCCAGTCGGTGCGGTCGGCGGTGGCGTGGTCGACCGTGAAGCGGCCGAAGGCGTCCCGACCCTCGGTGAAGACGCCGCCGCGCTTGTCGACCTCCAGCACCACCTGCATCTGCTGCGCGTCGGCGATGAAGGTGAGCTCCAACTGGTTGATCGAGCGGGCGTACTGCGGAGCCGGGCTGAACTCGATCTCCTGGTAGAACGGCAGCGTCTGCCGGACGCCGTAGATGTGCCCACGCTCCACATCGGCGCGGGCGAACCGGAACCCCAGCCGCAGCAACGCGTCGAGCAGCCGCTCCTGTGCCGGCAACGGGTGCACCGACACCGCGTCCAGATCACCCTTGTCGACGGCGCGGGCCACCTCCAGCTCCGTACGCAGCCCCATCGTCATGCCGTGCAGGTGCTGCCCGTACAGCTCGGTGACCGGCGTCTCCCAGGGCACGTCGAAGCGGAACGGGATGTCGTGGCGCTGCCCGGGCTCCAGCCGGAACGCACCGGTGACCTGCTGGCGGTGGAACTCCTGAGTGGTGTCGTAGTTGTTGTCGCCGCTCTCCACCTCGACCCGGGTGACCAGGCCCAGCGCCACGTAATCGATGTCGACCTGGTGGTCACCACCGGCCACCTGGATGCGACCCTCCAACTGGCCGCCCGGTCGGCAGCTCGGGTTGGCCAGCACCGTCTCGACCGACGGGCCGCCGACCCCCATCGCCTGCATGAGCCGCTTGAAGACCACGTCGCTCTCCATCTCCTGTCGCCGTCGACCGTGGATGGCCGACCGTCGGCACGGTAACCGGGGCGGGCAAGGAAACACCGGGGCGACACACACCGCGCCCGCGATCCGACCGGGTTCCTGTCGGGTGCCCGATCGCCTCACTCCCGTTTTACGCCCCGCCCGCCAAGCTGTGTGTCACACCGGCACCACAGGGCCGGAGACACGGCACAGACGTGGACACGGGGAGAGACAGAGATGGTCCTGCAGATGACGGAAAACCGGACGCGCCCCGCCGCCAGCACCGACACCGACGGGGGCATCGAGGTCCTCGTCGACCTGGACGCCACCGACGAGCGCGGCATCTCCACCGACCTGGTCCGGGCCTACCTCAACGGGATCGGCCGGACCAAGCTGCTGACCGCGGCTCAGGAGGTCGACCTGGCCCGACGGATCGAGGCCGGCCTGTTCGCCGACGAGAAGCTGGCCACCTGCACCCCCGTCTCGCCGGAGCTGCGGGCTGATCTGGAGCTGATCGTCGCGGAGGGCCGGGCGGCCAAGGACCATCTGCTGGAGGCGAACCTGCGGCTGGTGGTCAGCATCGCCAAGCGCTACACCGGCCGCGGGATGGCGTTTCTCGACCTGATCCAGGAGGGCAACCTCGGCCTGATCCGCGCGGTGGAGAAGTTCGACTACGCCAAGGGCTACAAGTTCTCCACCTACGCCACCTGGTGGATCCGGCAGGCGATCACCCGCGCGATGGCCGACCAGGCCCGCACCATCCGCATCCCGGTGCACATGGTGGAGCAGGTCAACCGAATGGTCCGGGCCCGCCGCGAGCTGGCGGTGACGCTGGGCCGCGAACCCACGGTCGCCGAGGTCGCCCGGGCGCTGGACATCCCCGAGTTCCAGGTCATCGAGCTGATCTCCTACGACCGGGAGCCGGTCAGCCTGGACCAGGCCGTCGGCGACGACGGTGAGAGCGCGCTCGGTGACTTCGTGGCCGCGGTGGACCCGCGCGGCGAGCCGGGCGACGCGGCCGCGCAGGGCGAGCTGCGCAACGAGGTGAGCATCGTGCTGGCCACCCTGTCCCAGCGGGAGCAGGCGGTCATCCGGCTCCGGTTCGGGCTGGACGACGGCCGGCAGCGCACTCTGGACGAGGTCGGCCGGGAGTTCGGCCTGTCTCGGGAGCGGATCCGGCAGATCGAGAAGGTGACGCTGCTGAAGCTGCGTGCGCCGGAGCGCGCCCAGCGCCTGGAGGCGTACGCCTGCTGACGCACCGGTTCCCATGGAAGGCCCTGGCGGTTCGCCGGGGCCTTCCATGCTGTCGAGGTGCTTGACGGGAGGCACCGGTCCGCGATACAAACCATATGGTTATAAAACCAGGAGGTTATGAGCGGTGGGCACCGAGCTGTTGGACGCGACCTTCGCGGCGCTGGCCGACCCGACCCGGCGGGCCATCCTCGCCCGACTCGCGGGCGGCGAGGCGACCGTGACGGAGCTGGCAGAGCCGTTCGCGATGAGCCAGCCAGCCATCTCCAAGCACCTCAAGGTGCTGGAACGCGCTGGCCTGGTCAGCCGGGGGCGGGACGCCCAGCGCCGGCCGTGCCGGCTGGAGGCCCGACCGCTGCGGGAGGCCACGGCCTGGCTCGCCGACTACCGCGACTACTGGGCGGAGAGCTACCAGCGCCTCGATGCACTGCTCGACGAACTCCGGGCCCTGGACGAGACCGCCGCCGAGCGCCGGCACACCCAACTGGACGGGACCGGCGGATGACGGGCATCGACGACCCGCTGGTCGTGCACACCCCGGGCGACCGGGAGATCGTGCTGAGTCGGCTGTTCGACGCGCCGGCAGCTCTGGTGTTCGCCGCCTTCACCCAGCCCACGCTGCTCGTCCGGTGGTACGGCGCGCGCGGCTGGCGGCTGGCGGAGTGCGACGTCGACCTGCGGGTCGGCGGGCGGTGGCGGTTCGTGTCACTGGGCCCGGAAGGGGCCCGGATGGTCCAGGCTGGCGTCTACCGGCAGATCGAGCCACCGCACCGGCTGGTCTGCACCGAGCTCTTCGACGACCAGTCCTACCCGGGCGAGACGCTGGTCAGCCACGAGTTCACCGAGCTGGCCGGGCGGACGACCGTCACCACCACGCTGCGGTACGCCACCCCCGAGGGACGGGACACCGTACTGCGCTACCCGATGGCCCGTGGCCTCGGGCAGAGCTTCACGCGGCTCGCCGAACTGCTGCACCTGACAACGACGATGCGAGGAGAGACACCGTGAACTGGACGTTGGAAGTGGTGATCGTGCCGGTCTCCGATGTGGACCGCGCGAAGACGTTCTACGCCGACCGGCTCGGCTTCGCCGTGGACCACGACACGGTGATCGGTGACGACGCGCGGATCGTCCAGCTGACGCCACCCGGCTCCGGCTGCTCGGTCGTGATCGGCAAGGGCGCCGTCCCGGACATGCCGCCGGGCTCGCTGAAGGGCCTGCAACTGGTGGTGCCCGACCTGGAGCGGGCCCGCGCAGAGCTGGTCGAACGGGGCGTGGAAGTCAGCGAGATCCAGGCGTTGGGCGCCAACCCGAGCCCCATGCCGCACCCACTGGACAACGTCGGCTTCGTCTTCTTCACCGACCCGGACGGCAACGCCTGGGCGGTCCAGCAGATCTCCACCCGGGCCTGATCCGCCGCACACCCGGCCTCGACAGCCGGCCCGGGTCAACAGGGGCCCTTCTTCCACCGGAGGCGTTAAGAATGTGCCCTTCCTTACAAGCGGCGGGGGCCGGTGTCCGGTCGGGTGGCCACGCCGCCGACCCGCACATGCGCGTGCAGGACCGAGATGCCGTCCGGGCGGGCGAGCACCGGGTTGAGGGTCAGCGAACGCACCCGGGGCTGCTCGTCGGCGAGCCGACCGACCCGCACCAGCAGATCCGCCAGGGCCGCCCGGTCGACCAGGGCGGCGCCCCGGTGCCCGCGCAGCAGCGGCGCCGCCCGGGGCTCGTCGACCAGCTCGGCGGCGTCCCGGTCGGTCAACGGCACGGCACGCCAGGCCCGGTCGCCGAGCAACTCGGTGGCGACGCCGCCGAGACCGAAACCGACCACCGGCCCGAACGCCGGGTCCTCCACCAGCTCCACCACGCAGGCCACGCCGGGCGGAACCATCGGCTGCACCAGGACGTCCGCGCCGAAGACCGCAGCCAGCTCGGCGTACGACCGGCGGACCGCCTGCTCGTCGGGCAGATCGAGCCGGACCGCGCCGAGGTCGAGCCGGTGCCGCAGCCCGGGGGCGGCGGCCTTGAGCGCCACCGGGAAGCCCAACCGCGCCGCCACGTCGGCCGCACCGTCGACCGAGTCGACCGGCACCGACGCCACCACGTCGATGCCGTACGCGGCCAGCAGTGCGCTCGGGTCGGTGGCGTCGGCGCGCAGCGCGGCCAGCGCGGCAGCCCGGTCGATCCGGGGCAGCTCGGGTGCCACCCCGGGCGGCCGGCGCAGCCACTCGGCGTACCGGTGCACCCGGGCGAGGGCCCGCACCGCTTCCTCCACGCCGCCGTACGCCGGCACCCCCGCCGGCAGCCGGCCGACCAGGACGGTCGCCACAGTCGGCTTGCCCAACGCGAGCACGGCCGGCAGCGCGGCGGTGACGTCGGCGTCCACATCGGTCAGTTGGCCGGGCAGCGGCGGGGCGAAGACGACCACCAGGGCGTCCACCCGGTCGTCGCCGGCCGTCTCGGCCAGCGCGGTCGCGAACTCGGCAGCGCCAGCGCGCGGCCCGACGTCGCGGGGATACCCGTCGACGACAGTGAGACCCTGCCCGGCGCACGCGCTGGCGGCCAGGCCGGTGAGTGCCGAGGAGTTGCCGACCACGCCGACCCGGCCACCGGCCGGCAGCGGCTGGTTGGCCAGCAGCACCCCCACGTCGAGCAGCTCCGGCACGGTGTCCACCCGGATCACCCCGGACTGGGCGAAGAGCGCGGCCACCGCCACCTCGTCCGGCCCGGCGGCGTCGCCCACCCCGACCGGGCGGGCCGGTGAGGCGAGCGCCACGACCGGTTTGGCCCGGCCGATCCGCCGGGCCAGCCGGGCGAACTTTCGCGGATTGCCGAAGGTCTCCAGGTACAGCATGATCACGTCCGTGCCGGGGTCGTCCTGCCAGTACTGGAGCAGGTCGTTGCCGGAGACATCCGCCCGGTTGCCGGCCGAGACGAAGCTGGACAGACCCAGGCCACGCCGGTCAGCCTCGGCGAGCAACGCCACCCCGAACGCGCCGGACTGGCTGAAGATGCCGACCCGGCCAGCCGGCGGCAGCGCCGGGGCGAGGGTGGCGTTGAGGCGTACCGCGGGGTCGGTGTTGGCCACGCCGAGACAGTTCGGGCCGACCACCCGCATGCCGGCGGCGTGCGCCGCGCGCACCAGCGCCCGCTGCGCCGCGGCGCCCTCGGCGCCCGCCTCGGCGAACCCGGCGGAGATGACCACCAGGCCGTGCACGCCGGCCGCCGCCGCGTCGGTCACCACCACGGTTGCCGCCTCCGGCGGCACCGCCACCACCGCCAGGTCCACCGGCACCTCGGCGTCGGCCGCCGACCGGTACGCGGGCAGCCCCGTCACGGTTGACGCGCTCGGGTGCACCGGCACCACCGCGCCGGTGAAGCCGCCGTCGCGCAGGTGCCCGAGCACCGCCGCACCGACGCCCTGGCCGGTCGCGCTCGCGCCGTAGACGGCAATGCCGCGCGGGGCGAGCAGCCGGGCGATCGAACGGGCCTCCGTGCGGTGCTCCCGGCCGCGCTGCACCTCCAGGGTGGCCTCGGTGGGCGCGATCGGAAAACTGAGGTGCACCACCCCGTCGGCGAACTCGCGCTGGACCTGGTAGCCGAAATCGGCGAAGACCCGCAGCATCTTCCCGTTGGCCGGCAGCACCTCGGCGACGAAGCTCATGATGCCGTTGCGCCGGGCGGCGTCGGCCAGGTGCTCCATCAGCACCGAGCCGATGCCCCTGCCCTGGTGGGCGTCCTCCACCACGAAGGCGACCTCCGCCTCCGGGGCCTGCGGGCCCAGCCGTTCGTAGCGGCCGACCGCGACGATCCGGTCGCCAGCCAGCACCACGAACGCCTCCCGGTCGTGGTGGTCGACCGTGACGAAGCGGATCAGATCCCGCTCCGGGATGCGCGGATACGGCGAGAAGTAGCGCAGGTAGCGGGTGCGCTCGGAGAACCGGGCGTGCATCGCCACGATGGCCGGCGCGTCATCCGGCCCGATCGGTCGCAACTGGACTGTGCTGCCGTCGCTGAGCAGCACGTCCACCGGCTGGTCCACGGTGGTCACCGGCGCGTTCCTTCCCGGCCCGGCTCAGTCCCGCGGATCGTGCGGGTCGAGCCCGAGCAGCGGAAAGACCGTCTTGCGGGTGGCCCCGATCGCCCGGTCCACCGCGTTCGGCTCGCCGGTCGGCTGCCACGGCTCGTACGACGGGTCGGCGTCGTCGGTCATCCGCAGCGGCACCTCCCGGCCCGGACGGCGGGCCGCGGCCAGCTCCCGCCAGGCCGGCGGGGTGAGCGTGGCCGGGTCGACCGGGTCACCGGTGGCCACGGCCAGCAGGTGGCTCCAGGCCCGGGGCACCACCTCGACGAGCGCGTACCCGCCGCCGCCGGTGGCGACCCAGCGGCCGTCGCACAGCTCGTCGGCGAGCGCCCGCAGCGCCACGTAGGTGGCCCGCTGCCCGTCCACCGTCAGGTTCAGGTCGGCGAGCGGATCCAGCCGGTGCCCGTCGGCGCCACACTGGCTGACCAGCACCTGCGGCCGGAACGCCCGCAGCACCGACGGCACGATCGCGTGGAACGCGCGCTGCCAGCCGGTGTCGTCGACGCCCGGCGGCACTGGCACGTTGACCGCGGTGCCCTGCGCGCCCGGCCCGCCCGTCTCGTCCGGGAAACCGGTGCCCGGGAAGAGCGCGAGCGGGGTCTCGTGCACGCTGACCGTGAGCACCCGGGGGTCGTCCCAGAAGATCTGCTGCACCCCGTCGCCGTGGTGCACGTCCACGTCCACGTACGCGATCCGCTCGGCGCCCAGGTCGAGCAGACGGGCGATGGCCACCGCCGGGTCGTTGTAGACGCAGAAGCCGGAGGCCCGGGCGGGCATGGCGTGGTGCAGGCCACCGGCCACGCTCACCGCCCGCCGTGCGTCACCGCGCCAGACCGCCTCGGCAGCGGCGACCGTGGCGCCGGCGATGAGCGCGCTGGACTCGTGCATCCCGTCGAAGACCGGGTTGTCGGAGGTGCCGAGCCCGTACCCGGCGAAGAGCGGGTCGCGTGGCGCGGCGCGCACCGCGGCCACGTATGCCGGGTGGTGCACCCGGGTGAGCAGGGCGTCGTCAGCGGGTTCCGGCTTGACCAGGCGGACCCCGGGGCGGACCAGGATGCCCAGCTCGCGGGCGAGCGCGACGGTCAGCTCCAGCCGGACCGGGTCGAGCGGATGGTCACCCATGTCGTAGGCGAGCAACGACTCGTCCCACACCACCACCGTGTCGTCGGACATGAGCCCATCGTCGCACGAGGACCGTCGCCGGCCCACCACACGCGCTGCTCAGCGGCCAGATGTCGGCCCGGAGGCGACCGCCCGGGTGGGGTCGGCCACCCAGTTGCTCCACGATCCGACGTAGAGCGCCGCGTCCGTTCGACCCGCCAGGTGCAGTGCGAGCACGGCCTGCGCGGCGGTAACGCCGGAGCCGCAGTACGCCCCCACCGACCGCGCCCCGGTCACCCCGGCCGCGGCGAACCGTTCACGCAGCACGTCGGCGGCCGGGAAGCGCCCGTCCGGGCCGACGTACTCTCCGGCGGGCAGGTTCGCCGCGCCCGGGACGTGGCCGGCGACCGGATCGATCGGCTCGACCTCACCCCGGTAACGGGGCGCGGCCCGCACGTCGAGCAGCACGGCGTCGTCCGCCGCCGCCAGCGCGGCGGCCTGCCCGGCGTCGAGCACCGGAAGGTCGCCGAGACGCACCTCGACGTCGCCGGGGGCCGGGGTGGGCGCCGCGGCGGAGACGGGTCGACCGGCGGCGACCCACGCCGGGTAGCCACCGTGCAGCAGACGGACGGGGCGGTGCCCGGCCCAGCGCAGCGTCCACCAGGCCCGGGCGGCGGCCAGCCCGTCGCCGCCGTCGTACACCACCACCGGGTGACCGGCCCGGACGCCGGCGGCCCGCAACGCGGCCTGCAACGCGGCCGGGTCGGGCAGCGGATGCCGGCCGCCGGCGCCGGGCGGCCCGCAGAGCGCGGTGTCCAGGTCGACGAAGACCGCGCCGGGCAGGTGACCGGCCAGGTAGTCGTCGCGTCCGGGCGGGCCGGTGAGGCGCCAGCGGACGTCGAGCAGGGTGGGCGGATCAGCGCGGTCGAGCTCGGCGGCGAGCCGCTCGACCTCGACCAGCGGCTCCTGATTACCGGACATGGCGACTATCCAACACCATCCCGGTCGTCGGCTCCCAAGGACGAGGGCTGGTACGAGCCGCGGCTCTCCCGGCGCGTCGCCTACGCGAGGCGGTCTACATCCACAACGGCCGAGGCCACTTCGACTGGACCCCGATCGACATCGCAGCCTGAGTTCAAAAATGAACAAGAGTAAAAGGCCCGACCCTTCAACACGGGGAGCCGGGCCATCTTCGTGCTGTTCGGTTAGCTGGTGACGCGGACGTTCCCTGGCGCGGCCGGCTGTCCGCCTACCACGGCCGGCGAGCTCACCACTACCTCAAGGTCGCCCGGGGGGCGAGCTGGACAAGGCCAACCGCCTGCTTCCGTTCGCCGCCGGCCTACTCGTCGGCAACGTCGTCCTCCAGGCCTGACCGCGGTGGCCCGGTGAGCAGCCGCCCGATCCCCGAAGGCGTCGGACCCACTTCCGCCATCTTGGTCGGGAGTGTTCCGGCAACATCCTGCTCCTCAGCGAGACGCCGAGGTTACTGCCATCCGGAAGGACCGGCTCAGCTGCGAGGCACGATAACTACAGAGTCGATCGGCGGCCCGTCCCAACCGTTGCTGCCGCCCTTGCCGACTGGCTTGACGATGATCCGCTTTACGTAGCGGCCCAGGATCTCCCTGCGCCTGTGCAAGCTCTCCGGATCATCGTCAAGCCAGTCTTCTAGTTCCTGGTCCCTGTCGATCGGGACCACCGCGGCTTCCTTAGCCAGCTCCCCCTGCTTGGCGCGCAACACCTGGATCTGCTCCCGCCTGGGGATGATCTCTTCCAGTGCCTCGTCGTCGGTGTAGATGCCCTTGGCCAGCCCGCCCTGCACCCGCTTGATCTCGGCCTCAATCTCCCGGATCTCAGCCTCGATGGCCGGGTTGGGGTCGTCGACCTCACCCTCGGGGGCACTGACCTTGCCCTCGATGGCGCCGGCCACCCACTCCTGAACCACGCCCTCCAGCCAGGGGCGCTGGCGGGAGCACTGGCCGCACCCGCCCCGCTGGGAGATGCAGACGTAGCGGTTGAAGCTGCCAGTCTTTCCCTCGGGGGCGTTGTAGACCTGGGCGGACATCGGGGTGCCGCAGACGCAGTACACGAAGCCCGGAAGCAGGTACTTGCGCGCCCTCGGGGGACCGCCCGTCTTCTTGGCGCCCCGGCTGCCGAGGGCTTCCAGGATGGCCTCGTGTTCGGCTCGGGTGATGATGGCGGGCCAGTTGCCCTCCCCGACCACCTTCCCTTCGTGGGCTACCAGGCCGGCAATCCGGGGGTTGCGAAGGGTCCGCGCTACGTTGCCGTCGTTCTGCCATGCCTTGCCCATCGGGGTCAGGACTCCCAGGCGCTGCCAGAGCTTCCGAACCTCGGACACCTTCCCGGTGAGGAACAGTCGCTCCATGCCCTCCCGGATGGCCTTGGCGGCGAGCGGGTCGATCTCCTGGCAGTACCCGAGCGGGGAGCCGTGGACGTAGCCGAACGTTCTGGCGCCACCGTGCAGACGGCCCTCCTCTCGGCGCTGCCTCGCGGCGCGAGCCACACGCTCCGCGGTGCGCTCCACCTCCCCCGCATCAACCGCGGCCTTGATCCGGGCAACCATCCGGCCATCGGCGGTCGATAGATCGTCGTTGCCGCTCTTGACGGTGTGGATCAGGACGCCGTTCTGCTCGTGGACCTTGATGACGTCTTCCAGCTCCATCGGCCGGCGGGTGAGCCGCCCGTTGGAGTAGGACACGATCACGTCGATGGCCCCGGCTCTGACGGAGGCGATCATGGCGTCGTAGTCCGGCCGGGTCTTCTTGCTGCGGGTCGAGGCGGAGATGTCGTTGTCGACGTAGACCCGGACGACCTCCCAGCCATGCTGGGCGGCCAGCTCCCGGCAGTCCTCCTCCTGGCGGGTGACGCCCTTCTCCTCGCTCTCCCGGTCCTGGGAGATCCGGCAGTAGATGGCGCACCTCAGCGGTACGGGCTCACCCACGGTGGCCCCCGCTGGTGTCGAGGTGGCAGGTGAGCGCTTGCTCGTGAGACACTTGAGCCTCCGGTACGGTCCTCGCTGACAGGTGATGAAGATAAACGCTCACTCGCTGGTCGACACGACCGAAATGTACCTGCGCACCATCCTCGAGTTGGAGGAGGAGGGTGTGCCGCCGCTGCGCGCCCGGATCGCCGAGCGCCTGAAGCAGAGCGGTCCCACCGTGAGCCAGACCGTCGCCCGGATGGAGCGTGACGGGCTGCTCACCGTCGAGGGCGACCGGCACCTGATGCTCACCGCGCAGGGCCGCGGCAGCGCCGTGTCCGTGATGCGCAAGCACCGCCTCGCCGAGCTGCTGCTGGTCAACGTGATCGGGATGCCCTACGAGGAGGCCCACGATGAGGCCTGCCGCTGGGAGCACGTGATGAGCGACGCCGTGGAAAAGCGGGTGTACGACCTGCTCAAGCGGCCGACCCGCTCGCCGTACGGCAACCCGATCCCCGGGCTCGAGGCGCTGGGCTCGCCGGAGCCGGAGACCGCCGAAGCCGGCGAGAGTGAGCGCAATTTGGCCTTCCCCGGCCTCTCCGGGCCGGTCGTGGTGCGCCGGATCTGCGAGAGCGTGCAGACCAACGCCGACGTGCTGCGCCAGCTGCACGCCGCCGGTGTCGACCCGGGCGCCACGGTGACCGTGGCCCAGGAACGCGACGGCGTGTCGATCGACCGCTCCGGTGACCGCGTCCGGCTGCCGCGCGAGGTCGCCTCCCGGGTCTTCGTCGCCGCCAGCTGACCGACCGCCGGCCAGGAGGGCTGGGCCCCAGCGTCACAGCGCCCGGGTGTCCACCTTCTTGGCCAGTGCGACCAGGTTGCCGGTCATCTTCTCGACCGCCGAACGCTCGGCGCCGCGCGCCGCCGTCCAGCTCAGCGTGGCCAACCGCCCCTCGGTGGCCAGCCACCCCACCTCGGCGACCGGCCCGTGCCCGCTCGCCGCGGCGACGGTCCGCCGGTACGCCTGCTGACCCAGCGCGGTGACCTTCGCCGTCTTGTCGGGCACCACATCCGCGCCGAAGGTGGCCTTGTCGATTTTGATGTCGGTCACGCTGAGCGTCAGCTCCGGCAGCGTCGCGTGCTCGGTCCGGACGACGCAGGTGTACGTGTCGCCCCGTTCGCTGGCGGCCGCGACGTCGAAGCGCACCTTGACCAGTTGCTCGATGACGGTGAAGTCCAGCAGGCGGCAGGCACCGCCCGACGACGCCGCTGGCACGTCCACCGCGATCGGCGCCGGCGGCGGCACCGCCACCGGCTCGGCCTCGGCGGCGCAGCCGCTCACCAGCAGCCCCGCCAGCCCGGCGACCACGATCCGCCCGCGCACGCTCCACCCTCTCGCCGACCGACGGCGGAAGGTGCCCGCCAGATGTCCGTCGGACACCGTACGGGGTGTCCGGGCCCGGCGGAAGCCCTCGTTCGGCGGGTACGCCCCGACCTGGCCGGCGCTCATCCGACCGGCGGGTCATCCACGTACGGGCAGTGCCGGCAGCCGCGTCCGCAGCAGGTGCCCCGGCGGGCCAGGAAACCGGCGCTGAGCACGAACAGCCCGGTCGCCGGGTCGAGGTAGCCCGCCTCCCCGGCGGCCAGCGCGGCCGTGTGCGCGGCGAGAATCCGGGACCGGTCGGGATGCTCGGGCGGCAGCCGGGACGGGTGCGGCTCGGTGAGCGGCCGGTCGGCCAGGGGTCGTCGCTCTCCGGTCACCGCAGCAGTCTAGGGACGGCGTCGGGTGGCGCCGGCGCCCGACTCAACCGTGCCGGGCCAGCGCGGCGGTCACCTCGTCCCGGCCGGCACCGGCGGCGAGCAGCAGGCGCAGCAGCACCCGCGCCTTGTACGGGTCGAGCAACCCGCCGTTGAGCAGCCCGCGCCGTTGCAGGTCGGTCTCCGAGCCGATCGCCCCGTACGTGTGCCGCAGCACCGATCCGGCCCCGGATCGGGAGGTGAGCACGACCGGCATCCGGCCGGCGAGATCCCCGAGCACCGGGGCCAGTGCGGCGGGCACGTGCCCCACCCCGAAGCCGGCGACCACCAGGCCCTGGTGGGTGTCGGCGAGCCCGTTCAGCAGCAGCCCGTCGTCGTCCATCGTCACCACGTACAGGGCCACCTGGGTCGCGTCGAGCCGGTCCGGGTCGACCGGCGGCAGCGGCTCGTGCCGCTGCGGCCGGGTCAGCATCCGCACCTCCCCCTCGATCACCTGCCCGATCGGGCCGGCGTTGGGGGCGGCGAAGGTGGCGGTGCTGGTGCTGTGTGTCTTGCGCAGCCATCGGGCGGCGTGCACCTGGTCGTTGACGGCGACGAGCACACCCAGGTCACGGGTGGCCGGCGCGGCGGCCACGCGCAGTGCCGCGAGCAGGTTCGCCGGCCCGTCCGCGCCGGCCAGGGTGGGGTTGCGCATCGCGCCGGTGAACACCAGCGGGGCGGCGTGCGGCCAGACCAGATCGGCCAGGAACGCCGTCTCCTCCACCGTGTCGGTGCCCTGGGTGACCACCACGCCGGTCGCGCCGCCGGTCACCGCCCGGGACGCCTCCGCGACCACGTCGAGCAGGTGGCGGCCGGTGAGGTTGGCGCTGGGCACCGCGTGGGTGTCCCGCACGTCCACGGGTACGCCCAGCTCGGCGAGGCCGGACACGGCGGCGGTGAGGTCCGCGCCGGTGAGCCGGGTGACCACGCCCGGGCGGCCGGCGTCGACGCCGCCCATCGCGATCGTGCCGCCGAGGGTGATCAGGGCGATGGACACGGGTGGACCTCCGTTCCGCCGCCGGGACGCCGACGGCCCTGGGACCGTACCCGCCCCGCCGAGCGGCCCGGCGACCCGACCGGCGGCGCGAAATCGTCGCCGACCGGCTCGACCAGCGACGGCTGATGATCGCGTGTGACCTTGGGCGGGCCGCGCTCATGCTGTCACTGCCGGTAGCCGCCCTGGTCGGCCAGCTCACCCTGCCATTCCTGTACGTGGTGGTCGGGCTCGGTGGGGTGCTCACCGTGCTGTTCACCGTGGCGTACAAGAGCCTGCTGCCCCGGCTGGTGCCGACGGACCTGCTGGTGGACGGCAACGCCAAGCTCACCATCAGCCAGGATGCCGCCGAACTACTCGGCCCGACGGTCAGCGGCGCGTTGATCGGGCTGGTCGGTGCCGCCCGGACGTTCCTCACGAACGGACTCGCCTTCCTGGTCAGCGCGCTGACGTTGATCCTGATCCGCGAGGCGCCGGTACGCCGCGAGCCGGCCCCCCGTGTGCCGCTGACGGTGGAGCTGACCGACAGGCTGGGGTTCATCCGGCGGCAACCGATCCTGGTCAGCATCCTGGCCTGCACCACCTGGTCGAACTTCTGGGTGATGGCGTCCGCCTCGATCGAGGTGACCTTCCTGGTCCGCGAGCTGGACGCCACCCCGGTGCAGGTGGGGCTGGTCTTCTCGGTCAGCGCGGTCGGCGGGCTGGTGGTGAGAGTGCTGGCCTCGCGACTGTCGGCCTGGCTCGGCTCGGCCCGGGTGATCTGGGTGGCGATGGCCGCGCCGGGCCCGTTCTACCTGCTCATGCCACTGGCGCGGCCCGGCTGGGGAGTGCTGCTCTACGGGGTCGGGCTGGCCGCCTCCTCGGCCAACGCGGTGCTGTTCAACGTGGCGGCGATGTCGTATCGGCAGCGCATCACCCCGCCGGCGATCCTCGGTCGGGTCAACGCGGCGTTCCTCTGGATCTGTTTCGGGGTGATCCCGCTCGGCGCGCTGACCGGCGGCGCGCTCGGCACCGCGCTGGGACTGCGTGGCGCCCTCTGGGTGTGCGTGCTGGGCACCTGGGCCGCGCGCCTGTTCGTGGTCTGCTCCCCGCTGCGCCGGATGCGGGACATGCCGCCCATCGGCCAGGCCGCCGGGCACGGCCCCCACAGGGCCGGCGGAAGCTGAGAGGGTTTGCTCATGACCACCTTCGCCGCGCCCGACGGGACCACGCTGGCCTACCGGACACTCGGCGGCGGCGCCCCGCTGGTCTGCCTGCCCGGCGGCCCGATGCGCGACTCGGCGTACCTCGGCGACCTCGGCGGTCTGGGCGCTTACCGGACGCTGGTCGTCCCCGACCAGCGCGGCACCGGCCGGTCGGCCGTGCCGGCGGACGTCTCCACCTACCGCTGCGACCGGCTGGTCGCCGACGTGGAGGCGCTGCGCCGGCACCTGGGCCTCGACCGGCTGGACCTGTTGGGCCACTCCGCCGGCACCAACGTGGCGCTGCAGTACGCGACCCGGCACCCCGAGCGGGTGGGCCGTCTCGCGCTGGTGACCCCGAGCACCCGGGCCGTCGGACTCGCGGCGACCGCCACGCTGCGCCAGGAGGTGACCCGGGTCCGGGCCGGCGAGCCGTGGTTCCCGGCGGCGGCAGCGGCACTGGACTCCATGGTGTCCGGTCGGGCCAGCCAGGACACCTGGCAGGAGATCGCGCCGTTCTTCTACGGCCGGTGGGATGAGGTGGCCCGGGCGCACCAGGCGGCCGAGTCCCACCAGCGCAACCAGGAGGCGGCCCGGGTCTTCGGCGCCGACGGCGCCTTCGACCCGCCGGCCACCCGCGCCGCGCTCGCCGCACATCGCAACCCCGTGCTGCTGCTCGCCGGTGAGCTGGACCTCGGTGCCCCGCCGGGCCTGGTCGCCCAGCTCGCGGAGCTGATCCCCGGCGCCGAGCTGGTCGTGCAGCCAGGCGCGGGACACTACCCGTGGCTCGACGACGCCGACCGGTTCACCGCGACGCTCGCGGCGTTCCTCGGCTGACCATCGGCACCAGCCGCTTGAGTCTCCACCGGGGGGAGACAGCATGGTGAGGGGCATGAACGGCGAAACGCGCTACACGATCGGGGAACTGGCCCACCGGACCGGCCTGAGCGTCAAGACGATCCGGTACTACGCGGACCGGGGGATCGTGCCACCCACCGACCGGAGCCCGGCCGGCTACCGCCGCTACGGCCCGGACGCCGTCGCCCGACTGGAGCTGGTCCGGACGCTGCGCGACCTCGGCGTGGACCTCGCCGCCATCCGGCGGGTGGTGGACCGCGAGGTGCCGTTGGCAGAGGTGGCCGCCGCGCACGCCGAGGCGTTGGCGGTGCAGATCCGCGTGCTGCGGCTGCGCCAGGCGGTGCTCACCGCAGCCGCCCGGCGCGGCGGAGGCGCCGAGCAGATCGAGCTGCTGCACATGCTGGCCCGGCTCTCCGGGCAGGAGCGTCACCGGCTGGTCGCGGACTTCCTCGACGCCGTCTTCGACGGCCTGGCCACCACGCCGGCGTACCCGGGGATCATGCGGTCGCTGACCCCGGAGCTGCCCGACGATCCCAGCACCGAGCAGGTGCAGGCGTGGGTGGAGTTGGCCGAGCTGGCCCAGGACCCGGACTTCCGGGCCAGCATGCGACGGCTGGTGCGGGAGTACGCCACCGACCACGACGTCCCGGGGCTGCCGCGCCCGGACGCCGTCGCCGTGGTCCGGGACGCGGTGGCCCCTGCCCTGGCTGCCGGCCTGGACCCGGCCGGGCCCGAGGCCGACTCTGTGATCAGCGCTGTCACCGCCCGCTACGCGGGCCTCAACGCCAGCCCCGACGACGCCGACCTGCGCCGGCGGCTGCTGGACCGGCTGGACGCCGCGAACGATCCGCGCCGGGACCGGTACCTCGACCTGCTCGCCGTGATCAACGGCTGGTCGACCGGCGGCGCGGTGGCACCGGCGCTGGACTGGTTCAGCCGTGCCCTGCGCGCGAGGATGTCCGAGCCGGCCCGCTGAGCTGCTCCACGACCCGTGGCTGACCGACGGACGGCTGGGTCGGTTCGCGGCGTCAGGCGAACCAGGTGATCGCCTGGCCGTGCCCTCGGGTCCAGGCCAGCGGCGTGCCGTCCAGCGCGAGGACGTTGTACAGCCCCTCCTCCGGCGACTCCGGCAGCCCCTCGTGCGGCAGCACCTCCGGGGCCTCGTTGGCGACCCAGTGCCCGGGCAGCCCACGGACCAGCCGGACGAACGAGTCCCGGCGCGGCACGGGCACCTGGTAGAGCACGGAGGTGTGGAACACCACGAGGGTCGCGCCCGCCGGCGCCCGCGCGGCCAGCGCCGGCAGGTCGTCCACCAGGTCGCCGCGGACCAGCAGCGGCGGATCGGCCGCGGCGACAGCCGTCGCGGCCCGCAACCGGGCCCGCCGGTGCTCGTGCTCCGGCCAGATCAGCGCGTCCAACCAGGACACGTCGTCGGGGTTGGTCACGTCGAGGGGGTTGAGGTCCAGGCCGGCCCGCCACACCACCTCCGGTACGCGTGCCGGCGGCGCCAACCCGGTGGCCACGCACTCCAGGACCGGCTCCCCGGAGCCGACCCGGTGCTCGCCGTACCGGTAGGCGTACCGGTCGGGATAGAGGCAGAGCCCGGCGGACGCGCCGACCTCCAGCAGGGCGAGCGGCTGCGGCAGCGCGGCGAGCACCGGCAGCAGGACCGCACACCGGCCGGCCTCGTTCGTCTGGGTGGCCCGGGCCCGTACCTGCGCCTCGATGGTCGGCCAGTTCGTCACCGTGTAGTCGTGGAACGCGGCCGGGTCCTCGACCGGGCCGCCGAGCCACCGGACGACGCCGAACAACAGGTTCGGCTGCCGCTTGGCCGGCGGGAGCCCGTCGAGCAGGGTGAGCAGTTCGTCGTCGCGGGACACCGCCCGGGACAGCCGCTCGTACGCGGGCGAGACCCCGCGCACCTCGCGGCCGGCGAACCTGGCGTACGCCTCAGCGGTCGTCATGCCCTGATCGTCGCAGCCATCCGCGGGTGATTCACACCCCGTTTCCCGTGGCCGTGTCGCCGATGCCGTGCGGCGCCTCGTAGAGTTCCGCGGCGGCCGGGACGCTGAGCAGCAGCTCAGCCGGCCGCAACGGGGAGGAACTGGTCGTGCGGGGTGACGGTGTCCGGGTACTGATCGTCGGCGGTGGTGTCGCCGGGCTGGCGACGGTCGCCGCGCTGCGCGAGTGGGGCGCGACGGTGGACGTGGTTGAGCGGACACCCGGTCCCGCCGACTCCGGGACCGGCATCTACCTCACCGGCAACGCAACGCGCATGCTCGGCGCACTCGGCCTGTGGGAGCCGGTCGCCGACGTCGCCGTGGAGATCAAACGGCAGCGCAGCGCCAACCAGCGCGGACGCCGCCTCTTCGACATCGACGTGGCCGCACTGTGGCAGGGGGTCGGGCCGTGTGTGTCGCTGTCCCGGGCGCAGCTGCACCGAGCCCTGCTCGCAGGCGTCGGCGACGCCCCGATCCGCTGGGGCCGCCAGCCGGTCGCGCTCGTCCGGGAGGGCAGCCTGGTCGCCGTCAAGTTCGACGACGACAGCACCGAGCGGTACGACCTGGTGATCGGCGCGGACGGGGTGAACTCGACGGTCCGGAGGCTCGCCTTCGGCGGTTTGACGGCACGCTCCCTCGGCCAGTACGCGTACCGCTGGGTCGCTCCCCGGATCGAGGACGAGCCGGTCTGGTCCGTGCAACTCGGCCGCGGCAGGCAGTTCCTCACGATCCCGATCAGCGCCGAGCAGACGTACTGCTACTACAACGACGGCCCGGCGGCCGACCGGCCGGGTTGGCGCGACGAGCTGGCCGCGACGTTCACCGAACCGGTCGCCATGATGCTCAAGGCGCTCGACGCCGACGACCACACCCTGCACGCCGGCCCGAACCAGGAGGTCGTGCTCGACTCCTGGGCCCGGGGGCCGGTGCTGCTGATCGGCGACGCCGCCCACGCCACCTCGCCGAACATGGCCCAGGGCGCGGCGATGGCCCTGGAGGACGCCTTCGTGCTCGCCGATTCACTGGCCGCCGCCGGGAGCCTCGCCGAGGCCCTGAGCGGGTACGAGGCGCGCCGCCGCCCGCGTACCGACTGGGTGCTCGCCCAGACGCACCGCCGAGACAAGGCAACCGGTCTTCCACCCGCGCTGCGCGACCTGGTGCTGCGCAGACTCGGCGAGCAGATGTTCCGGTCGAACTACGGGCCCCTGTTCGCCCAGCCCTAACGATCACTGGCGTGGTTTCCTGCGCCGGGAGATCTCCTCCAGGTGCTGTCGCTGGTGCTGTCGGACCATCTCGTCCCAGACTTCCTGGTCGTAGTCCGGGTCGGGCGGGATCCACCTGTGCGAGCCGTCGCTGTAGTGGAACCGCTCGTCGCCCCGCCGGATCAGACTCACCGGATCCAGCCCAGGAAGCGCCGGTGCAGCAGACCGGCGGGCACCCAGGTGAGATCCTCGGCCGCCCAGACCAGGTAGGACCCCATGTAGAGGCCCAGCGACACGGGGGCGCCGTCGAACTCGGCCCGCAACTCGGTGCGCCGGGTCCGGCAGGGCCAGGGTGCGTCGCAGCCACCGCAGGTCCACAGCGGAAGGACCGGGCCGTGCGTGGTCACGACAGCCGATCCAGGAAACGCCGGGTGGCGACGCGGGCGTGCCAGCGAGCGGCCCATTGCGCCTGATAACAGGGGTACGGAGACAGCCGTGCCCACCACCAGCGACATCCGGCGCAAAGGCCGTCGACGCCGGGCAGGTGCACGGACAGGATTCGTCCGACAGGATTCTCGCTCACTCCTGCTCCTCCCCTGGCCAGTGGCCTCGCCTAATTGGGATGCGGTGTCGGGCTCGGCAGGGCAGATCCGCGCCGCAGCGACAGATCCGCCGCCACGACCAGACCGGTCGGTGCCGCCGCGCCAGAGTCAGCGCCACCGCCAGGAGGTAGTCGTCGTACGGCACCCGATCCGGCATCAGCCCTCCCGGCGATCCACCTCGGACATACGCATGCTCGCTCATTTTGCGTGCGCATTTTTAGATGGTCAACGACATCCGGTCAGAAAGCTTGGGCGTGTTCGGTGAGCATGCGCGGCAGCGCCGGCGGCACAATGAGCGCCATGGAGAGTCCGACTTTCGTTCGCTTCCAGCTCGGTGCACAGCTCCGTCGGGTCCGAGACGAGGCAAGCGTCACGGCCGAGCAGGCTGCCGACGTCATCGAGGTCTCGGCGAGCACGCTCCGGCGCATCGAGGCCGGACGCGTGGGCATCAAGGCACCAGCGCTCAACGCCCTACTCGACCGGTACGGCGTCGCCGATGCCGAGCTGCGCGACACGCTCCTGTCGATGGCGAAGACCGGCAAGCAGCGTGGATGGTGGGCCAAGTACGGCGACCTGCCGTCGTCGTATCGGCAGTACATCGGCTTGGAGTCCGCAGCCGAGGAGGTGCAGAACTTCGAGACGTTGGTGGTCCCGGGGTTGCTCCAGACTGCGGATTACGCCCGAGCAATGACCAGCGAGGACGCCTTCGAGCCGTCGCCAGAGGCGGTGGAACGACGGGTCGCGGTGCGGATGCAGCGCCAAGAGCTGATTACGTCCGGCAAGCTACGGCTCGTCGCGGTGCTCGACGAGGCGGTCCTTCACCGTCAGATCGGCGGAGGGACCATCATGGCCGGTCAGCTGACCGCGCTACTCGACGCCAGCAAGCGCTGGAACGTCACTCTCCAGGTGATCCCGTTCCGCGAAGGGGCATATGCCTCGATGCTGTCCAGCTTCCACATCCTGAACTTCGCGGACGGACCCGGTGTGGTCTACATCGAGGGGCTCACGGGCGACCTCTACGCCGAGGGCGAAGACGTGAGACGTTGTACGGTGGTGTTCAACAGCCTGCGCGCCGCAGCCATGTCACCCACTGACTCGGCAACCATGATCGAGGAGATCCGGGGCGCGAGGCGCAAGGCGTAGGAGACGTGCGGTGGACTCGCAGTGGCGCAAGAGCACCCGCAGCGGCAGCAACGGTGCCTGCGTCGAAGCTAGGCACGTCGATCAAATCGTCGAGGTCCGTGATAGCAAGGACCCAGCAGGTCCAACATTGCACTTCAACGGGGCAGCCTGGATGAGCTTGCTCGCTGAGGTAAAGAGCTGGACTGGCTCTGCCACTTGAGGAATGTCAACAGCCGGACCGCTTGAGCCTTGCTCCAACTGCCGACTCCGGGTAATCCTGCGGCGTTCTCGCAGGCACCATCCGCGGTGACCGTTAGCAATCGACCGAGGGCAAGCCAAACCTCACTCAGAGCGTGCAAATAACGCCACAGTGTGCATCTAGGCAGGCAGCCAGTCATGCGACAACGGGGCCTTGGCCTGCTCGGGCAGGCCAAGGCCCCGTTAGTTAATTCTTGTCCTTGGGGGGATTCGGGTCGTTCCCGTAGCTGTCACGCTTGCGAATCTGCCCGTTTCGACCGTGCAGGTAGAACTCCGTCTCGCCCGCTCGGGCTGCCGTCCGGCCCTGCCGTTCGGCCTCGGCTTGAGTCTCGTGCACCGAGGATGCCCTCTGATTGCCTTCCCGCCGCACGGCCCACCCCTCGTCTTGTGGAACGACATGCACAGGCTTGCTTGGCTTCGCCATCTCTTCCCCTTTCCCACTCGATCAACTTGCGGAATCGGGCCGGGAGGAGCGAAGATCCGTCCTGCAGCAATCAGGTCGGGTTCCATCCCGGCTCACGAGCCCCGGGCGCGCCAACGCCCGGGGCTCGTTGCTTGTGTCAGCTGCAGCCGCTGGTGGAGCCGCAGCCCTCGCAGACGTAGCAGCTACCGGCCGGGCGCATCTTCGTACCGCAGGTGAAGCAGAGCGGTGCGTCGGCGGCCTTGCCGATCACGGCCTCCAGCAGCTCGGTGCTGGAGCCCACGTTCGGGGCGGGCTTGGCGGCGGCCACCTCGGCCATCTCCTGCGCCGGCTGGGCGACGGCCTCCGGCTTGGCCGGAGCCTCGACCGGCGCTGAGGACGCCATCGCGGTCAGCTCCGCTCCGGTGACCCCGGCGGCTTCCGCGTCGGCCTCGGCCCGCAGCTGGGCGGCCCGCTCGCTGGCGGTGAAGATGCCCAGCTCGGCGCGCCGCTCGTACGGCAGGAAGTCCAGCGCCAGGCGACGGAAGATGTAGTCCATCACCGAGGCCGCCATGCGGACGTCCGGGTCGTCGGTCATCCCGGCCGGCTCGAAGCGCATGTTGGTGAACTTGCTGACGAACGTCTCCAGCGGCACGCCGTACTGCAGACCGATGCTGATGGCCACCGAGAAGGCGTCCATCACCCCGGCCAGGGTGGAGCCCTGCTTGGACATCTTGAGGAAGACCTCGCCGAGGCCGTCGTCCGGGTAGGACGACGCGGTGAGGTAGCCCTCGGCACCGCCGACGGAGAAGGACACCGTCTCGGACGGGCGCTTCTTCGGCAGACGCTTGCGCACCGGCCGGTACTCGACGACCTTCTCGACAACCGGCGCGGCCGTGGCGGCCTCGACGGCGGCCTGCTCGGTGGCCTTGTTGGACTTGGCCACCGAGAGGGGCTGGCCGACCTTGCAGTTGTCCCGGTAGATCGCCAGTGCCTTGAGGCCGAGCTTCCAGCCCTCGAAGTAGATCTTCTCGACGTCCTCGACGGTGGCCGCCTCCGGCATGTTGACCGTCTTGGAGATGGCGCCGGAGACGAACGGCTGGATGGCCGCCATCATCCGCACGTGGCCCATCGGGGCGATCGACCGCTCCCCCATCGCGCAGTCGAAGACCGGGTAGTGCTCCGGCTTGAGGCCGGGGGCGTCCACCACGTGGCCGTGGTCGGCGATGTGCTCGATGATCGCCTCGACCTGCTCCTCGGGGTAGCCGAGGCTGCGCAGGGCACGCGGCACGGTCTGGTTGACGATCTGCATCGAGCCGCCACCGACCAGCTTCTTGAACTTGACCAGCGCCAGGTCCGGCTCCACGCCGGTCGTGTCGCAGTCCATCATGAAGCCGATGGTGCCGGTCGGGGCGAGGACGCTGGCCTGCGAGTTGCGCCAGCCGTTCTTGTCGCCGATCTTGTTGCCCTGGGTCCACTGCCTGGTCGCCTCGCGGACGATCGCGGTGGCCACCGGGCTGGTGGGCTTGATCTCGTCGTTGGCCGCCGCGTGCTTGCGCATGACCCGCTTGTGCGGCTCGGCGTTGCGGGCGTAGCCGTCGTACGCGCCGACGACGCCGGCCAGCTCGGCCGAGCGGCGGTAGGCGGTGCCGGTCATCAGGGACGTGATCGCCGCGGCGACCGAGCGGCCCTGCTCCGAGTCGTACGGCAGGCCGGTGGCCATCAGCAGGGCGCCGAGGTTGGCGTAGCCGATGCCGAGCTGCCGGTAGGCGCGGGAGGTCTCACCGATCTTCTCGGTCGGGAAGTCGGCGAAGCAGATCGAGATGTCCATCGCGGTGATGACGAACTCGACCGACCTGACGAACTTCTCCACGTCGAAGCCGCCGTCGGCCTTGAGGAACTTCATCAGATTGAGCGAGGCCAGGTTGCACGAGGAGTTGTCCAGGTGCAGGTACTCCGAGCACGGGTTCGACGCGGTGATCCGGCCGGTCTCCGGGCAGGTGTGCCAGTCGTTGATGGTGTCGTCGTACTGCAGGCCCGGGTCGGCGCACTCCCAGGCGGCCTGGGAGATGGAACGGAACAGCTTCTTCGCCTCGACCGTCTCGATGGTCGCCCCGTCGAGCCGACCCCGCAGGTCGAAACCGCCGTCGTTCTCCACCGCCGTCATGAACTCGTCGGAGACCCGGACCGAGTTGTTGGCGTTCTGGTACTGCACGCTGACGATGTCGGAGCCGCCCAGGTCCATGTCGAACCCGGCGTCCCGCAGCGCGCGGATCTTGTCCTCCTCGCGCGCCTTGGTGACCACGAACTCCTGGATGTCCGGGTGGTCGACGTCGAGGATGACCATCTTGGCGGCCCGCCGGGTGGCGCCGCCGGACTTGATGGTGCCGGCCGAGGCGTCCGCGCCGCGCATGAAGCTGACCGGACCGGAGGCGTTGCCTCCGGAGGAGAGCAGCTCCCGGGACGAGCGGATCCGGGACAGGTTGACCCCGGAGCCGGAGCCGCCCTTGAAGATCAGCCCCTCCTCCTTGTACCAGTCGAGGATCGAGTCCATCGAGTCGTCGACGGACAGGATGAAGCAGGCGCTGACCTGCTGCGGCGACGGCGTACCGACGTTGAACCAGACCGGTGAGTTGAAGCTGAACACCTGGTGCAGCAGCATCCAGGTCAGCTCGTGCCCGAAGATCTCGGCGTCGGCCGGGCTGGCGAAGTAGCCGTACTCCTCACCGGCGGTGCGGTAGGTGCCGACCACCCGGTCGATCAGCTGCCGGAGCGACCACTCCCGCTCCGGGGTCCCCACCGCGCCCCGGAAGTACTTGGTGGTCACGATGTTCGCCGCGTTGACGCTCCACGACTGCGGGAACTCCACCCCGCGCTGTTCGAAGTTGATCGAGCCGTCCCGCCAGTTCGTCATCACGACGTCGCGGCGCTCCCAGGTGACCTCGTCGTACGGGTGGACCCCCTCGGTCGTCCACACCCGCTCGATCTTCAGCCCGGCGCTCGCGCTGGCCTTGCTCCGTGACCTGCTTGTCGTCACAGCATCCCCCGACATCTCATCCGCCCCCTCGTCCACGCGGCCACCCGCCGCGCTTCCACCTGTCAGCAACACAAACCTCAGTTGGTACGGCCGGCGGTCCCCGCCGCCCCGGCCTGGCCCGCGCCCTCCCGGGCGCGGGCCGCGGCCCGCAATGTCTCGATCTCCTGCTCGAAGTCGGCGAGCGAGTCGAAGGACCGGTAGACGCTGGCGAACCGCAGGTACGCCACCTCGTCCAGGTCCCGCAGAGGGCCCAGGATCGCCAGCCCCACGTCGTGGCTGGGGATCTCGGCCGCGCCCTTGGCCCGCACGGTCTCCTCGACCTTCTGGGCCAGCAGCGCGATCGAGTCCTCGTCGACGGGCCGACCCTGGCACGCCTTGCGCACCCCGCCGATGATCTTCGTGCGGCTGAACGGTTCGGTCACCCCGCTGCGCTTGACGACCGCGAGGACCGCCTCCTCGACGGTGGTGAACCGCTTGCCGCACTCCGGGCAGGACCGTCGCCGCCGGATGAGCTGACCGTCGTCGGCCTCCCGCGAGTCGACCACGCGGGAGTCGGCGTGCCGGCAGTACGGACACCGCATCGCCTACCTCCTAATCATGATCAACCACGGCCGGGCCGGGCACTCCCGGGCACGGCTCGCCACGACGGTGCCATCCGGAGATGACGCCCGCCGTGGTGGACGTTACGGGAGTGCGGTCGGTAGTCGGACCCAACCTGTAGGCAACTTACGCCCGTGTCACTACTACATCTAGGGGTTGACCGTATGTCGCTGGCGAACCCGGGTCAAGTTGGCTGGCATGTCCGGCGCGTCACGGACCATCCGGTCATCCGCACCCAACGCTCCGCCGGAAGACCCAACGCGGAGCCTCCGCCGGGGTTACCGGCCGGCGGGGTCGAAGTAGCCCGGAAAACGGCCGAGGATCGAACACGCGTGCTATCCGACGTACCATTTATCAGAACATCCGTACGACAGGAGCGGTTTTTCACCCCGACACGCCGGTGATAGGTCGTACAGATGTTTGAAAATGACCGATCTCACCTATACGGTCAGGAACAACCGGGCGCGATGGATCTTCACCACACCCGGCGACGCACCACCCTCAGCACCGTCGTGGCACCACCGCACGCACCACGAGCCGACGAGGCACCCAGCGCCGACCAGGGAGGACGGACGTGACCGAGGACCGGGCCAGCCGGCCAAAGAGCCCGCAGCAGATCACCGAGGCGGGCCCGCCGGCCACCCGACGCCGCAGCGCCGCGCGCAGCCGGACGGGCCAACCCGCCGTGCGCCCGGTCACCCCGGTGGTCAGCAGCTTCCCCGACCCGGCGACGGTCGACCTGACCGCCCGCCAGCGCCGCATCCTGGAATTCATCCGCACCTGGGTGGAGCGCCACGGCTACCCGCCGAGCGTCCGGGAGATCGGCGAGGCGGTCGGCCTGGTGTCGCCGTCCAGCGTCGCCTACCAGCTCAAGGAGCTGGAAAAGAAGGGCTTCCTGCGCCGCGACCCCAACCGGCCGCGCGCGGTGGACGTCCGGGCCCCCAGCGAGGCCATCGACGACGAGCTGTCCCGCGCGCAGCGGCCGACCCCGGCGTACGTGCCGATGCTCGGCCGGATCGCCGCCGGTGGGCCGATCCTCGCCGAGCAGGCGGTGGAGGACATCTTCCCCCTCCCCCGAGAGCTGGTCGGCGAGGGCGAGGTCTTCATGCTCCAGGTCAAGGGCGACTCGATGCTCGACGCGGCCATCTGCGACGGCGACTGGGTGGTCGTCCGGCAGCAGCCCACCGCCGACTCGGGCGAGATCGTGGCCGCCATGCTCGACGGCGAGGCGACCGTCAAGACCTACCGGCGGCGCGACGGGCACGTCTGGCTGATGCCGCAGAACCCAGCCTTCGACCCGATCCCCGGTGACGACGCCACCATCATGGGCCGGGTCGTGGCGGTGCTACGCCGGATCTGACCGGTCCGCGGGTGAGTGCCCACGGCACTCACCCGCCCCGCCCACCGGCGGTCCGATCGTTCTGGGTGCGTCAGGCACGCCGCCGGGAGGCGTCAGTAGCGGTCGCCCCGGTGGCCGCGACCGCCCCCGGGATACTGGCCGTACGGGTCCACGGGCGCTTCCTCGTCACGCCGACGACCAGGCCGCTGGCCCCGGTAGTCCGGCTCCGGCCCACCACGCCGCGGCGGCTCCGCTCGACCGCCGCCGGGCTGGCCACCGCCACCGGGCTGGCCTCCGCCCCCGTACACGCCAGCGCCGGGACGGCCACCGCCCGGAGGACGACCACCGCCACCTGCCGGCCGGCCGCCGCCACCCGCCGGGGGACGACCCCCGCCGTAAACGCCACCGCCGGCCGCCGGGGCAGGACCGTAGCCACCATCGGCTGCCGGACGGCCACCGCCGTACACCGCGCCGCCCGCCGGGGCGGGACCACCACGGCCCGCGCCGCCGCCGGCGCCGTAGACCGCCCCACCGGCCGGCGCGCCGCCACCGTAGACGCCGCCGGCACGATCACCGGCCGGGAACCCGTCGTCGGCACGGCCACCACGCGGGCCGAAGGGATCGCCGTCCGGGTCCGACCGGTCGGACGCATCGGCGGCCGGCGGACGGCGGCGCGCCAGGACGATGCCGGCGATGCCGGCGCCGACCAGCAGCAGGCCGATCAGCCCGACGGCGCCGACCAGGTAGGTGATGTCGTCCAGGCTCAACCCGTCGAACCACGACTGCGAGGCGGCCGACTTGGTGGCACCGGCATCGTCCGCCAGCGGTTGCGCCGTCTTGGTGGACGGCGTGTAGCTGAGGATCTCGACCGGCTCGTCCTGCGTGAACTGCTGACCGTCGGAAACCGTCACGAAGGTCTTGCCGTCCGGGGTGTAGCTGATGGCCTCACCGAACGGGTCGGCGAGCGGCGTTACCCGAGGCTTCCCGGTGGTGAGCGCGCCGACGATGTCGCCACCGGCAACGTCGAACTCGAACGCGTCCGCGTACGTGCGCAGGACCACCCGGGAGCCGTCCGGCGAGCGTGCCGCGCCGGTGATCGCGACCCGGCCGAACGTGTTGAGCGGATTTTCCGTCTGCGTCTGGGGCAACGCGATGTCGCCGACCTTGCGCATCGGCACCGGAGGGGTGTCGCCGTTCTTCAGCGCCGCCGCCGGGGTGAAGATCTCGGCCTTTCCGCTCGTCACCTTGGTGATGATCAGCGGCTTGCCGTCGTTGCCGATGAGCAGCGCCTCGGCGTCGTGCGGCTTGCCCTCCGGGTAGGAGATCCGGTGCAGCACCGGCTGCTTGGAGCCGGTGACCGGCATCGACCAGAGCGCGACCCGCTTACGGCGCTCCTTGGCGGTGACGACGTTGTCGCCGATGTCCGCGATCCAGAGGGTCGCGCCGTTCGGCGAGAGAGCGAGGTCCTCGGTGTCGGACGGGCCCTGCCCCGAGTACTGGACCGGGTCCTTCGAAATCTTGCACTTGGTGTCGAGGAAGAAGACCCGCTTGCGTGCCGCGACGTCGGTGCCGTCGTTGATGACGATGTAGCCGCTCTTGGTCGCTACCAGGCCGGACAGCTCCCGCAACCGCTCATCGGCGATCGTGCATCGCTTCTTGCCGGGAGTGGCGGCGGACGCATCGGAGGATGCGGGGGCGGGAGCGGCGACAGCGACTCCGGCGAGCGCCACGGTTGCCCCGAGCAGGCCGAGGGCAACCGTGACCGAGGAAACAACGCGGCGCATTCGGCCAGTGTCGCATGCCGCGCGTTTCCGGGGGATGACGCCGGGGCCGATCAGCGCCGGCTGCCGGCCGTCTGCCCCTGCCGCTCGACGTCGAACGGCGCCAACTCGGCGGCGAGCGCCTCGCCGACCCGAACGTGCAGCAGGGTGCCTTCCGGCAGGTGCGACGTGCTGAGCACCTCGCCGGTGCGGTGCACCCGTGCCACCAGGTCACCCCGGTCGTACGGCAGGACGGCCCGGACCTCCACGGCCGGCCGGGGAAGCCGCTCCTCGATCGCCTCGCGCAGCCCGTCGACGCCCCGCCCGGTGTGCGCGGAGACGAAGATCGCGTCCGGCCAGAGCCGCTTGAGCCGCAGCAGCGTGTCCTCGTCGGCCGTGTCGGTCTTGTTGACCACCAGCAGCTCGGGGAGCCGGTCCGCGCCGACCTCCGCGAGGACCTCGTGGACGGCCCGCACCTGCTCCTCCGGGTCCGGGTGGGCGCCGTCGACGACGTGCACCACCAGGTCCGCCTCGGCGACCTCCTCCAGCGTCGAGCGGAACGCCTCGACGATCTGGTGCGGCAGGTGCCGGACGAAGCCGACCGTGTCCGAGAGGGTGTAGAGGCGCCCGTCGGCGGCGGTGGCCTTACGGGTGGTCGGGTCCAACGTCGCGAAGAGCGCGTTCTCCACCAGCACACCCGCGCCGGTCAGCCGGTTGAGCAGGCTGGACTTGCCGGCGTTGGTGTAGCCGGCGATGGCCACCGCGGGGACGGCGTTACGGGAACGCCGGGCGCGCTTGGTCACGCGTACCGTCTTCATGCTCTTGATCTCGCGGCGCAGCCGGGAGATGCGGTGACGGATGCGCCTCCGGTCGGTCTCCAGCTTGGTCTCACCGGGGCCACGCACACCCACGCCGCCGCCGGCGCCGCCGCCGCGACCGCTACCACCGGTCTGCCGGGACAGCGTCTCGCCCCAACCGCGCAGCCGGGGCAGGAGGTATTGCAGCTGGGCCAGCTCGACCTGCGCCTTACCTTCCTTGCTCTTGGCGTGCTGCGCGAAGATGTCGAGGATCAGCGCCGTCCGGTCGACCACCTTGACCTTGGTGCGCTGCTCCAGGTTGCGCAGCTGGGACGGGGACAGCTCACCGTCACAGATCACCGTGTCGGCGCCGGTGGAGAGCACCACCGCACCGAGGTCGTCGACCTTGCCCCGGCCGATGTAGGTGGCCGGGTCGGGCCGCGTACGGCGCTGGATCAGCCCTTCGAGCACCTGCGAGCCGGCGGTCTCGGCGAGCGCGGCCAGCTCGGTCAGCGAATTCTCCGCGTCGGTCACCGTGCCCTCGGTCCAGACGCCCACCAGGACGACCCGCTCCAGCCGCAGCTGCCGGTATTCCACCTCGGTGACGTCGGTGAGCTCGGTGGAGAGGCCCGGTACGCGTCGTAGCGACTGCCGCTCCGACAGCTCCATCTCGCCGGTGGTCATGTCGTCGAGCTCGTCCTCGACGGGGACAAAGCTCTCCTGGTCTCGCAAGCGGTTCTCCTGTCCGTTTTGATAAGTAGAACGTAATCCTGACATGACGCAACGCCGAACGCACCTGCTATATGCCCGTGCCGAAGGTCGCCAAAAGCGGGGGCGAATGCCGGTCGACCTCGACAACCCGGTAGAAATGCTGGGCGGCGGCCGAGCGGCCGCACAGCCGTGACGGAGGGACCTCGTGGCCATCACCCGACTGCCGAGCGCCGGATTCTCGATCACCATCCGGATCGCCGTGACCGCGGACGCCTCCTCGATCGGCCGGCTCACCACCGCGGTCGGCGAAGCCGGGGCAATCGTCACAGCGCTGGACGTGGTGGACTCCGACCCGACCCACGTGATCGTCGACCTGACCTGCGACACCGCCGACTCCGGCCATGCCGACCAGGTGGTCGACGCGCTGACCGCGCTGGACGGCGTGGACGTGCGCAAGGTGTCGGACCGGACGTTCCTGCTGCACCTGGGCGGCAAGATCGAGGTGACCTCGAAGGTCGCGCTGCGCAACCGTGACGAGCTGTCCCGCGCGTACACCCCAGGGGTGGCCCGGGTCTGCATGGCGATCGCCGAGAACCCGGCGGACGCCCGCCGGCTGACCATCAAGCGCAACACCGTCGCGGTGGTCAGCGACGGCTCGGCGGTGCTCGGCCTGGGCAACCTGGGCCCGGCCGCGTCGCTGCCGGTGATGGAGGGCAAGGCGGCGTTGTTCAAGCGCTTCGGCGGGGTGGACGCCTGGCCGGTGGTCCTGGACACCCAGGACACCGACGAGATCGTGGCCATCGTCAAGGCGATCGCGCCGGCGTACGGCGGGATCAACCTGGAGGACATCGCCGCGCCGCGCTGCTTCGAGATCGAGGCCCGGCTGCGTGAGCTGCTGGACATCCCGGTCTTCCACGACGATCAGCACGGCACCGCGATCTGCGTGCTGGCCGCGCTGACCAACGCGCTGCGGGTCGTGGGCAAGCAGCTCGCGGACGTCCGGGTGGTGGTCTCCGGCGCCGGCGCGGCCGGCACGGCGATCATGAAGCTGCTGCTGCGCCAGGGCGTCGGCGACATCATCGCGTACGACCGGGAGGGTGCCCTGCACCGCGGGCTGACCGGGCTCAACTCGGCGTGGCAGTGGCTGGCGGACAACACCAACAAGGACAACTACGCCGGTGACCTGCCGGGCGCGATCCGGGGCGCGGACGTCTTCATCGGGGTCAGCGCGCCGAACCTGCTCACCGGCGACGACATCGCTCAGATGGCCAAGGACTCGATCGTCTTCGCCCTGGCCAACCCGGACCCGGAGGTCGACCCGCGGGAGGCGCGCAAGCACGCCGCCGTGGTGGCCACCGGCCGCTCGGACCAGCCGAACCAGATCAACAACGTGCTCGCCTTCCCCGGGGTGTTCCGCGGCATGCTGGACGCGCACGCCGAGGAGTTCACCGAGGAGATGGCGATCGCCGCCGCCCGGGCCATCGCCGACGTGGTCGGCGAGGAGAAGATCAACCCGACGGTGATCGTGCCCAGCGTCTTCGACCCCCGGGTCGCCCCGGCGGTCGCCGCCGCCGTGCGCGCCGCCGCCCACAACCCCAGTCCGCTGCCGGCCTCCGACCCGGGCCCCGCCGACCTCCCCGAGATCGC
Organism: Micromonospora sp. U21; assembly: GCF_018070045.1. Classification (GTDB taxonomy): domain Bacteria; phylum Actinomycetota; class Actinomycetes; order Mycobacteriales; family Micromonosporaceae; genus Micromonospora. The sequence goes on along the minus strand of NZ_JAGPYK010000001.1, from coordinate 480,966 downwards.
CGCCAACGCCAGCGCCACCCCCTGACGGACTGATCGAGGCGAAGCCGGCCCGGCACACGCTGGGACCCACGTGATCGGGGGAGACGGCCACCAGTCGTTCGTCTCCCCCGCTTTGCTCTGCTTCAACCACCGCAACGGTCGGTGTCCGATTATCGGACGTCAACCGTTGCGTGGGGTGAAGCAGAGCAAAGGCTGCGCGGTGACCGACAGCGGCCGCGCGCGGCATCACGAGCGATAGGTGACCGACCGCGCCGAGCGCGGCACACGAGCGAGTAGCGGACGCGGCACCCGTGCGACAGCACCAGACGGGCCAACGCCGCCCGGCGTCAGGCGGAGGCGGGCAGCCCGGCGAGGTCGACCTCTCCGGTCGCCACCAGGACGGCCGGGCCGGACAGCCAGCAGGAATCGTCGGTCACGGTGACCGTGAGGCGGCCACCGGAGACGTCGACGGCGACCCTGCCGGTGTCCCGGGCCGCGTCGTGCAGGGCCACCGCGGCCACCGCGCAGGCACCGGTGCCGCAGGAGAGGGTCTCCGCGCTGCCGCGCTCGTACACCCGCATCAGGGTGTGCTCGTCGGTGCCGTCGACCGGCTCGCCCGGCACGATGAACTCCACGTTCACCCCGCTCGGGAAGAGCGCCGGGTCGAATCCGGGTGCGGTGGTGAGGTCCAGCGCGGACAGCTCCAGACCGGCCGGCAGGACGCAGACCAGGTGGGGGTTGCCGACGTCCACGGCGGTGCCGGGCAGGGTCAGCCCGCCGAGCGTGGCGGTCGAGCCGGCGTGCAGCCGGGGGCGGCGCATCTCGACGGCGATGGAGTCCCCCTCGACCCGCGCGCGCACGACGCCGGCCCTCGTGGCCACCGGCAGCGCCGCGCCGGCCGGCGTGGCCAGCCCGGTGTCGATCAGATAGCGGACGAAGACCCGGGCGCCGTTGCCGCACATCTCGGCCAACGAGCCGTCGGAGTTCCAGTAGTCCATGAACCACTCGGCCTCACCGGCCTGCCCGGCACCCTCCGGATGCTTGGCCGCGCGGACCACTCGCAGCACGCCGTCCGCGCCGATGCCCCGCCGTCGGTCGCAGAGCGCCGCGACCAGCTCCGGGGTCAGGTCGAACTGACCATCCGGGTCGGGGAGAAGGACGAAGTCGTTGCCGGTGCCATGGCCCTTGGTGAACTCCACGCCCCCATCATCGCGCAGGGGCGGGCACCAGGCGCAGGGCAGCCTCGATCACGTCCGGCGCGGCCGAATCCAGCCAGTGGATCCGCGGATCGCGCCGGAACCAGGACCGCTGCCGGCGGACGAACCGCCGGGTGGCCCGGACCGTCTCGTCGTGCGCCTGCGTCTCGGTCAGCTCACCGGCGAAGAGCCGCAGCACCTGCTGGTAGCCGAGCGCCCGGCTGGCCGTCCGCCCCTCGGGCAGGCCCCGCCCGACCAGCTCACGGGTCTCGGCCAGCAGGCCGTCGGCCCACATCCGATCGACCCGCAGCGCGATCCGCTCATCCAGCAGCCCGGTGTCCAGATCGATTCCGAGCTGCACCGACGGGTAGTACGGCGTCGGCTCGGGCAACGACGCCGCGAACGGGGCGCCGGTGAGCTCGATCACCTCCAGGGCCCGGACGATCCGCCGGCCGTTGCCGGGCAGGATGCCCTCGGCGGCGGCGGGGTCGGCGGCGCGCAGCCGCGCGTACAGCGGCGCCGGGCCGACCTCGGCCAGCTCCCGTTCCAGCCGCTCGCGCAGCGCCGGGTCGGTGCCGGGAAAGTCGAAGCGCTCCAGCACCGCCCGCACGTACAGCCCTGAGCCGCCGACCAGCAGCGGCACCCGGCCCCGGGACAGGATGTCGTCCACCGCCGCGCGGGCCAGACGCTGGTACTCCGCGACGCTGGCCGGCTCGGTGACCTCCCAGATGTCCAGCAGGTGGTGCGGCACCCCGTCCCGCTCGGCAGGGGTCAGCTTGGCGGTGCCGATGTCCATGCCCCGGTAGAGCTGCATCGAGTCGGCGTTGACAACCTCCCCGTCCAGGGCGTGCGCCAACGCGATGCTCAACGCCGACTTGCCCGCCGCGGTCGGGCCGACCACCGCGACGACCGTGCCGACCGGGCGGCCCCCGTCGCCGCTCACGCCGGCGCCCAGGACGCCACGAAGTAGGCGACGCCGTAGGGGGCCGAGTCGTGCAGCAGCTCGCCGCGCCATCCGCCGCCGGTCGACCGGGCCGCGCCGGCGAGCACCTGCCAGGGCGCCCGACCGGCGGCCTTCAGCTCCGCGGACACGACCGGGTCGAGGTCGAGCAGGACGTCCAGGTCCGCCTCGGCCAGGGCCGTGGCGACCCGGTGGTCGTACGGGCGGGCGCGCGGGTCGTCGTACCCGGGGGACTTCTCCCCCCGGCAGGCCGACCCGTCACCGAGCACCAGCAGCGCCACCCGGGCGCCCACGGCGCTGACCTCGTCGGCGAGCGCGGCCAGCTCGACCGGGCCGGCGTCGGCGGCCACCTGCACGGCGGTCACCGGCAGCCGCACGCCGTGCCGGGCCAACAGCCACGCACCGATGGTCAGGCTCAACGGCAGCACCGCGCCCCGGTCCGGCTGACCGGCGGTGAGCGGCACGTCCAGGTCGACACCCCAGGGCTGCAGGGAACCGGTGGCCGGGGGCGGGATGGCTCCGGTCACCGGGCCGGCGCCGAGCAGCACCACGGTGGCCGGGTCGGCGGCCAACAGCCCGCGTACGGCGGTGTCGCAGGCCGCCCGCAGATCGTCCAGCTCCGGTGCGGCGGCGCCGGCCACCTCGGGCACGAGCAGGGGCGGATGCGGGCAGACGGCGGCGGCGACCAGTGGCACCCGCTTACCGTAGCGGGAATCCCCGGTGCGTCTCCGCGCCGATCCGGTCAATCGGGCCCTAGGACACCGTATGGTCACGGTCGGCGATAGGCGCTCGACGCGGACCGGGTCGGACCTGTGACAATGCCGGAAGCAACTTGGCTGCGCCGTGGCGGCGACGGGGGACGGTTCCCTCGACGCCGGGAGAACGAGGATGGGCACATGAGCGACTGGACTGCCTTCGGACGGGTGGACGCGGACGGCACTGTGTACGTCAAGACCGCCGAGGGCGAGCGGGTGGTCGGATCCTGGCAGGCGGGAGCACCGGAGGAGGGCCTCGCGCACTTCGCACGCCGCTTCGCCGATCTGGTGACCGAGGTGGACCTGACCGAAGCGCGGCTCAACTCGGGTGCGGCGGACGCCGCGCACTCGCTGAGCACGATCCGGCGGATCCGCGCCTCGCTGCCCGAGGCCCACGTGGTCGGCGACATCGACGCGCTGGCCGCGCGGCTGGACAAGCTGGCCACCCTCGCCGAGGAGAAGGCCGGCGAGGCGCGTGCCGCCCGGGACGCCGCTCGCGGCGAGGCCCTGGCCCGCAAGACCGCGCTGGTCGAGGAGGCCGAGAAGCTCGCCGCGGAGTCCACCGGCTGGAAGACCGCCGGGGACCGGCTCAAGGAGATCCTCGACGAGTGGAAGACCATCCGCGGGGTCGACAAGAAGACCGACGGTGAGCTGTGGAAGCGGTTCGCCGCCGCCCGGGACGGGTTCACCCGGCGCCGGGGCGCCCACTTCGCCTCCCTGGACGCGCAGCGCAAGCAGGCTCAGACGGCCAAGGAGGAGCTGGTCGCCGAGGCGGAGAAGCTCAAGGACTCCACCGACTGGGCGGCCACGGCCAACCAGCTCAAGGACCTGATGACCCAGTGGAAGGCCGCGCCGCGCGCCTCCAAGGAGGCCGAGCAGAAGCTCTGGGAACGATTCCGGGCCGCGCAGGACGCCTTCTTCAGCCGGCGTAGCGAGGTCTTCTCCGCCCGCGACAACGAGCAGCGCGTGAACCTGGAGCGCAAGCAGGCCCTGCTGGCTGAGGCGGAGGCGCTGGACATCGACGCCGACCCGAAGGGCGCCCAGGCCAAGCTGCGGGAGATCCAGGCCCAGTGGCACGAGGCCGGCCGGGTGCCCCGGGAAGCCGCCGCCGGGCTGGAGCGCCGGCTGCGCGTCATCGACGAGAAGGTCCGCGAGGTGATGGATTCGGCGTGGCGCCGGACCACCAAGGAGGACAACCCGCTGCTCGCCCAGATGCGGTCACAGGTGGCGGAGGCCGAGGACCGGCTGGCCCGGGCGCAGAGCGCCGGGGACGCTCGCCGGATCAAGGAGGCCGAGCAGGCCCTCGCGTCCAAGCGGCAGTTCCTCCAGCTCGCCGAGCGGGCCGGCTGACCTGACGCACTCTGGAGCCCCGGTCCCCGCACGGGACCGGGGCTCCCGCGTATCCGCACTCCGCCCGCCGCACCCCGCCGTTGGCCGGGGTTGTTGACACATCGACCTGGGCTGATGAGACACCGTGGGCTTCACCGCCAACGGCACCGCCAGCAGCCCGGGCACGTGAAGCTCGGCGGCACCGGCTGCTGAGCCGCCGGGACCGCCGGAGCGCGGCCCGAGCGGTACACAGTGAAAGGAAGGGCCCCTTGTTGTCGCCTGGCGACAACAAGGGGCCCTTCCTTTCACTCAGTGGGCGGCGCAGCCGTTGGTGGGTGCGTGCGTGACCGCCGGAGCGCCGACCGTGGGCAGCCCGAGCAACACCCCGGGCGTACGCGGGGAGCGGCCCGCCTCGGCGGCGTCGCCGGCCCGGGTCCGCCGGTGCGACAGTGGCGCGCCGTCGGCGTTGAGGTGATGCGGGGCGGCGTACGTCACCGCGGTGCGCACGATGTCTCCCGGCCGGATCTGCCCGGCCAGTGACCCACCGTCGGACGCTGTGGTCGCGAAGTGCACCAGCCGACCGTCGCGGGCCCGGCCGGACATCCGGCCGGTCCGCTCGTCCTTGCGCCCCTCGCCGACCGCGACCAGCACCTCGACGGTCTCCCCCACCAGGCGCTTGTTCTCCGCCCAGGTGATCTCCTCCACGGTGGCGATCAGCCGCTCGTAGCGTTCCTGCACGACCTGCTTGGGCAGCTGGTCGTCCATCGTGGCGGCGGGAGTGCCGGGGCGCTTGGAGTACTGGAAGGTGAAGGCCGAGGAGAACCGGGCCTCCCGAACCACGTCCAGGGTGCGCTGGAAGTCGGCCTCGGTCTCGCCGGGGAAGCCGACGATGATGTCGGTGGTGATCGCCGCGTCCGGCATCGCCGCCCGGACCTTCTCGATGATCCCCAGGTAACGGTCGGACCGGTAGGACCGGCGCATCGCCCGGAGTACGGCGTCGGAGCCGGACTGCAACGGCATGTGCAGCGAGTGGCAGACGTTCGGCGTCTCGGCCATCGCGGCGATCACGTCGTCCGTGAAATCCTTCGGGTGCGGGCTGGTGAACCGGACCCGCTCCAGCCCGTCGATGTCGCCGCAAGCGCGCAGCAGCTTGCCGAATGCGTACCGATCACCGAACTCGACACCGTAGGAGTTGACGTTCTGCCCGAGCAGGGTCACCTCCAGCACGCCCTCGTCGACCAGGGCGCGCACCTCGGAGAGGATGTCGCCGGGGCGGCGGTCCTTCTCCTTGCCGCGCAGAGCGGGCACGATGCAGAACGTGCAGGTGTTGTTGCAGCCCACCGAGATCGAGACCCAGCCGGCGTACGTGGATTCGCGCCGGGTGGGCAGCGTGGACGGGAAGACGTCCAGTGACTCCAGGATCTCCACCTCGGCGGCGGCGTTGTGCCGGGCGCGGTCCAGCAGCACCGGCAGTGCACCGATGTTGTGGGTGCCGAAGACCACGTCCACCCAGGGCGCCTTGCGGACGATCTCGCCACGGTCCTTCTGGGCCAGGCAGCCGCCGACCGCGATCTGCATCCCGGGGTGCTTGTCCTTCACCGGGCGCAGACGGCCGAGGTTGCCGTAGAGCCGGTTGTCGGCGTTCTCCCGCACCGCACAGGTGTTGAAGACGACGATGTCGGGGGTGTCGTCGGCCGGCGCCGCGCGTACGTAGCCGGCCTGTTCGAGCAGGCCGGAGATGCGCTCGGAATCGTGCACGTTCATCTGGCAGCCGTAGGTCACGACGTTGTAGGTCCTAGCCACCCTCTTGGTGCCCCTTCCCCTCGGGGTACCAGGGTAGCGGCCCGGTCGGCGGGCTCAGCCGACCGGCATTGACCCGCTGGCCCATGGCGGGGGCCCACGACGGGCAGTACGCTGCACAACAAGAATGTGTTCTGGGCGATTTCGGGGGCTTTGCACTCGGTGCCGCCGATGCGCGGCTCCGTACTCGGGGGAGCACATGACGACCCGCGGGAGGCAACCGTGACGCGACAACATGCGGCACAGCGCTCCGTCGCCACTCCGGACGGCCGGCACCTCGCGGTGGAGACCTCCGGCTCGCCGGACGGGCCCGCGGTCTTCCTGCTGCACGGCACACCGGGCAGCCGCAGCGGCCCCCGCCCCCGCGGCATCGTCCTCTACCGCCTCGGCGTGCAACTCGTCTGCTACGACCGGCCCGGTTACGGCGACTCCTGCCGGCACGAGGGTCGCCGGGTCGCCGACGCGGCGGCCGACGTTGCGGCGATCGCCGACGACCTCGGCATCGAACGGTTCGCGGTGGTGGGCCGCTCCGGCGGGGGCCCGCACGCCCTGGCCTGCGCCGCGCTGCTGCCGGACCGGGTCACCCGGGCCGCCGTGCTGGTGGGGCTCGCCCCGGCCGGCGCACCCGACCTGGACTGGTACGCCGGCATGTCCGAGACCAACGTCGAGGACTACGGGCAGGCCGATGAGGACCTGGCCGAACTCACGCTCAATCTGAAGGTCCGTGCGGAACAGGCCCGACGGGACCCGATGACGCTGTTGGAATTCCTCCGCCCCCAGCTGCCCGAGGCCGACATCCGGGTGGTCGACGACGTCGCGATCCGCCGGCTGCTGACCGACATGTACGCCGAAGCGCTGCGGCACGGCCCCGAGGGCTGGATCGACGACGTGCTGGCGATGCGGCGGGGCTGGGGGTTCGACCTCGGCGCCATCCCGGCGCAGGTCCGGCTGTGGCACGGTGAGCAGGACCGTTTCTCCCCGGTGGAGCACTCCCGGTGGCTCGCCTCGCGGATCCCGCACGCCGAGGTCCAGGTGCAGGCGGGCGCCGCGCACTTCGGCGCGGTGGAGATCCTCCCGCAGACCCTGGCCTGGCTGGCCACGCCGGAGCTCGCGGCCAGCCCGCAGCTCTAGGGCGTGCCGCACCACGGCCACGACGGCGGCCCGGACGGCCGGACCGCCCGCCGAGCCGCCGGCCCGCCCTCGATCAGAACGGGTGCGGGTCGATCACCCGGACGACGAACCGCCGCTCACGCAGGGTCTGCACGGTCGTGTGCTCCTGGCCGATCACCTCGGCCAGCCGGTCGGCCACCGCGGTCACGGCCTCGGAGGGAGCGCCGTCGCCGGCGCGCCTCGACACCAGGGCGAGATCACCGAGGCAGCGCAGCGTGTCGGGGTGGTCCGCGCCGATCACCTGGGACAGCCGGTCGGCGGTCTCGCGCAGCCGGTCCCGCGCCGGAACCCACTCGCCGTCCTCGGCGAGGCACACCGCCTGGTTCACCTCGGCCGCCAGGGTGTGCGGGTGGTCGGGGCCGAGCACCTTGCGCAGCTCGCCGGCCGCGCGCGTGGCCGACGCGCGGGCCGCCGACCGGCGGCCGACCGCACGTTCGGCGGCGGAGATGTTGCTCAACGTGGCCAGGGTGTGCGGGTGGGTGGCGCCGAGGCGCAGGTCCTCCTCGTACGCCTGGGTGACCGCGGTCATCTCGGTCAGCGCCCGGGCCGCGTCGCCGACGGCCAACAGGTTCGCCGCCCGACTCGACCGGCACGCCACCGTGTCCGGGTTGTCCGGCCCGAAGCGTTCGTCGAGCTTCCGGTAGGCGGTCTCGAACATCGGCGCGGCCTCGCCCGCCCGACCCGAGCTGCGCAGCGACACCGCCAGGTTGACCTGGGCGCCGAGGGAGAGGCCGTCGTCGGGCCCGAGCACCTCGCAGTACGCGTCGTAGACGGTGCGTAGCAGGGTGGCCGACCTCTCGTACTCGCCGGCCTCGCGCAGGTCGCTGCCCAGGCGGACAGCCGAGATCAGGGTGTACGGGTGGGTGGGGCCGAGCACCAGCCGCCGCCGCTGGTGCACCTCGTCGTCCCATCGGCGGGCCGACCGGTAGTCGCCGACCAGGCGGTACGAGACGGCGAGGTTGTTGGCCGCGCTCAGCGTCCGGGGGTGGTCCTCGCCGAACACCTGGAGCCAGGAGGCGTAGGTGGACCGGTCCCGTTCCAGCGCCTCGGCGTACCGGCCGAGCGCCCGCAGGTCACCGGCGAGGCTGCCGGCGGTCATCAGGGTGTGCGGGTGCAACTGGCCCAACAACCGGCGCTGCTCGGCGAGCACCGCCTCGTCGAGGTCCCGGGACTCGTCGAACCGACCCAGGCTGCGCAGGATGTTCGCCCGGTTGAACCGCAGGTGCAGCAGGTGTCGACGCGGCGCCGTGGCCTCACCCTCGTCGTCCAGGCCCCTCAGCCGCGCGGACCAGGTGTCGTCCACCTGCCGGCTGAACCCGTCAGCCTGCTCCAGGCCGCCGCGCTGCCACAGGTAGCGGACCCGGTCGATCAGCAGCTGGCACACCGACTCGTCGGGGCAGGTCACCGCCTCGGAGACCTCCAGGTGCGGCCAGAGCATGCGCAGCCGGGGCCAGGTGGTCGGGTTGTCCACGTCGCCGCGCGGTCGGGACGCGGCCAGCACCAGGTGCACCTGGTGCCGGGCGGTGACGATCTCGTCGTCGGTCATCCGGTCCCGAACCACCGCCTGCAGGAGCCGGTGCACCTGGACCCGACCGCCCTGGACGTCGAGTTTGAGCAGCGCCAGCCGGTTGATCTGCTGGATCAGGGCGCCGCGCACGAGACGTTCCGACACCGACGGGTCGAACGGCACGAGGGCCGCCGCCATCTCGTCGCTGTAGATCAGGTCGAGGGCGATCTCCGGTGCCAGCACCGAGCAGAGCTGCAACAGCCGGTACGCGGCGGGTGCCTGATCGTGCAGCCGGTTCAACGACAGGTCCCAGGTGGCCTCGACGGAGAGCGCGCTGGGGCCGTGCCGCTCGATCTGCCGCAGGTAGTCGGCGACCGACGTGCCGGTGTCGGCGAGCCACGCGCCGGCGGCGGCCACGGCGATCGGCAGGTCACCGAGCGCCTCGGCCACCCGGTCGGCCTCCTCGGCGCTGATCGTGGGCACCCGCTGGGCGAGGTGCGCGACGCTCTCCGTCCGGTCGAAGACGTCGACCTGGATCGGGTTCGCCCGGTCACCCCAGGCGCGGTTGCGGGAGGTCAGCAGGACGTGCCCGGGCCCCTGTGGCAGGAAGGGCTCGATCTGGTCCAGTTCCTCGGCGTTGTCGAGCACGACGAGCCACCGCTCGTACGGCTCGCCCCTGCCCAGCACCTGGAGCACCGACCGGACGGTGTCGGGCAGGGTGGGCCCGGCGGCGATGCCGAGCCGAGCGGCGAGGTCGGCCAGGGCGGTGTCGACGAACTGCGGCGGGTCCGCGACGATCCACCAGACCACGTCGTAGGCGGACTTGAACCGGTGCACGTACTCCAGGGCGACCTGCGTCTTGCCGACGCCGCCCATGCCCTGCAGAGCGACCGGAAGCACCACCGCGCTGCCCCCGCTCTGCAACTGCGCGCGCAGTTGCGCCAGGTCGTCCTCGCGGCCGGTGAACCGGGCGTTCCGGTTGGGCGCGTTGAAGATCAACGGCTCGGCGCCGGGATAGCGGGCGCCCCCGCCCGCCGGGCCGTCCGCCGACGACGGAACCGGCCGGCCGACCAGCCGCAACACCCGCTCCACGGCCGTCACGGCGCTCACGTTGACCAGGTTGGTCGAGCTCTGGGCCGGGAACTCCGCCAGCGGGCGCAGGTCGGCGACGTACACGGCGAGGGCCGTGGAACCGGTGCTGGTGTCGCGAGCGGGCAGGCCACCGGACGGCGTCGCCACGTAGGCCGGCGAGACCACCGTCAGCGTGCGCGGGGCGGGCGTACCGGCGGACCCGACGGCGGACGCGGGATCCACCACCCGCATCCCGGCCGAACTGAGCACCCGCTCCAGCCACTCGGCCCAGATGGCGTCCTCCGGGGCGCAACGGAGCACGATCTGGTCGTCGATCGCCTCGGTGCGCCGGCGGAAGCGGGCCTTGCCCCGTTCCCGCACCGACTCGTCCATCACCGGCAGCGCGGTCACCGCACCGTCGGTGAGGATCCCGGTCAACGTCTCGAACGCGGCCAGCAGCGACGTCGGCGAGCCGGGCGGATCGCCGAACGTGGCGAGGGTCTCCTCGTACGCGTAGAACGGCCGGTACGGGACCTCCACGGCCGCCCAGTACCGACGCCGCTCCGCCTCCGTCATCCCGGCCGGCAGCCCGGCGAACCGGCGCATGGCCAGCAGGCGGCCCGCCTCGGCGCGCTCCTTCTCGGCCTGGTCCACCCGCATCGGCACCGGCAGGACCCGGATGTCCCGCCGCCGGTAGCGGTCCCGCACCGAGTGCGCGACCCGGGCCGCACCGTCGATGCCCTGGTCGCTGAGGGTGAAGCAGTCGACCAGGGTGTCCGGCAGGTGCAGGGTGCAGATGTCGGCGACGTCGCTCAGCCCCGTCCGGCTGTCGATCAGGGTGAAGTCGTACTGCCGCTTCATGTCCGCCCGCAGCGCCTCGAAGAACTGCGCCCCGCCCAGCCGGTTGTAGAAGTTGTCCCAGTCCAGCCCGCTGACCGAGACGGCGTAGTCGCTGTTCTGCCGGCCGGCGGAGAGGAAGTCGAGGCCGCCGCCGTCCGGAAAGTTCCAGCGCAGTGAGAACGCGTGGCGGCCGACGCGGGCGTACTGCTCCATCCACCGCTCGGGGCGGTCGTCGGCCCGGGTGGTCTCCCACTCGTAGTCGCGGATGAGGTCGATGACGCCGCTGGTGCCCTGGATCGCCTCGGCGTCGAGGAAGGGGTGGAAGAAGCGGTGCAGGCCGGGTGACTCGAGGTCCCAGTCCGCGACCAGCACCCGCCGTCCGCTGGCCGCCAGGATCCAGGCCACGTTGGCCAGCGCCATCGTCCGGCCCGTTCCACCCTTGAACGAGTAGAAGGTGACGACCTGGCCTTCGCGATCGTTGCTCATAGGGTCTCTCCGTGGGGACGCGGTGTCGCCGGATCATCGGGCGGGGACGCAGGGTCGGGCGGACTCGCCGGGCCGGGGCCGGGCGGCGAGTCGCGCAGGCTGGGCACCGGCTCCGGCGGCGGGGGGAAGGCGACGACCGGGGCGTGCTTGAGGAACTGGCGGCGGGCCTCGGTCACCAGCGCCGGCATCAGGTTGACGAACTCCCGCATGGTGCATGCCTGCTTCACCTGGGGCAGGCCGGCGTCGTGCAGCAGTTCCGTCACCTCGGTGGCCCATCGGGAGGCGTCCTGCGCATCGTCGTCGTCGGTGACCACGAGCGGGACGACCCATTCCCGTAGGCCGTGCAGCAGGCCTTCGACGGTGCCGAGCGCATCCGGTGCCGCCACGATCCACGGGTCGACCAGCAGCACGGCCGGTCGGCGATCGAGCAGCCCGGCGGCCTGCGCGAAGTCCGCCGTGCGGGCCGACAGCCCGAGCCGCTCGGCCGTGCTGGCCGCGTACTCGGCGGCGGGCAGTTCCTGACGGCGGCCGTACGGCCGCCAGAGCCGGCCACTGGCGGCGTAGCCGGCGGGATCACGGTCGGCCGGCAGGCGGTCCCGGGTGGGGGCCAGGACGGCGACGACGAAGTCCGGATCGGTCGGTGCAGGGCGGGTGACCTCGTCCAGGCCGGGTGCCCGGGACGGGCCGAGCGGCCGCCGCTCGGCGGTGTGCACGATCCGGGCGGCCAACCGGCTCAGCAGGAGTTCGTACTGCGCCCGGTAGGAGGCCAGCATGCAGAGCGCGCGCAGGCCGTTCTCGGCGTACTCCGGGACGTCCCGCCCCAGGTCCAGGGCGCCGTCCAGCTCCGGATGGGTCTCCCACGGCGGGAAGGGGATCCACAGCACCGGGGTGAGGTGGCCGGCGGCGGCCCGGGCCGGCCCGGCGGCGGCCAGCCGGGCCCGGAAGGATTCCTGCTCCCCCAGCGCCCACGGGCGGCTGAAGTAACCGGGCGAGTAGAGCGGGACGAAGACCTCAGCGTCACCGAGCGCCTCCGCGAGGGCCGCCTTCCAGTCGGCGCCCAACGGGATGTGCTGGTCGAAGAACCCGATCCGCATCCCGGCCACCGGCCGCGCCTGGCGGGTCACCTCCGCGGCCAGGTCGGCGAAGAACTGGCCGACCCAGACGTCGGAGTCGGCCCGGGCGCCCTGCGGAGGCGCGGAGTGGGCATAGCTGAGGAAGAAGTACGTCCCTCGGGCCGCCGCCCGGCGTCGGCCCGCCGGCGGGCTCATCCGTGTTCCTCGGCGAACCGGTTGCACAGCTCGTCCACGCTCGACGGCACCCACGGCTCCACCAGGTACGAGCGGTGGATGGCCACGATCCGTTGGGCGAGCCGCCAGACCACCGCCCGGTACGCGTTCTCCCACTGCATGGTCAGCAAGCCGTAGACCCCATCCCGCTGGTAGTGCACCGCGATGTCCGGATCCGGCATCGCGGTCGGGGAGAACCGTTGGATGTCGCGGAGCACCCGTGGCAGTGGCGTGCCGTTCGTCGGCGACCAGGTGACCGGCACGATCGCCGTCTCGTGCGCCGAGGAGGCGCCGGCCCGCGGGACGATGCGCCGACGGGAGAAGGCATCCCATTCCCGGCCACACCAGTCGCTGCCGAGCAGCGCGCTGGACACCAGCGGAACGAAGACCTGGCAGGTGCCGGCGGCCTGGAGCAGCTCGGGGCTCCAGCGTTCTCCGCCCGCGATGGAACTGTCCAGGAAGCCGGGATCCACTCCGGTCACCGGGCCGACCAGCTCGCTGACGTGAACCGACAGGTCCTCGTAGAAGCGGGAAACGTACTCGGCGGGGTTGCCGGTGGCCCGGCGGACCGGCGCCCGGGAGTAGCTGAGGAAAAACAGTGGGGCGCGCGTGCCGGAGGGTGGGTCCATTGTGCTCACCGCTGTCCCTCCGCCCTCCCCACGCGGCCGGAACATCAGCGTAGTACCCGCGTCAACGCCGGACCGCCAAGCGGTTCGCGGCGAACCAGTCAACCGCGAAGTCCACAGTGGCGCGCAGTGGGAGCAGCCGCGCGCTCGCCCGGCCGACCGGACCGTGCCGGACGAACGACTCGCCGTCGAGCGCGGCTCCCACCCTCGGGAAGTCGCTGTCGTCCAGGTCGAGAGCGCGGAAGTCGAGGCGGACCCGACGCCCGTCGACGAGCCGGAAACAGCGGTAGTCCCGTTCCGGCGGCGGCACCGGCAGGCGGTACTCGGCCAGGTGCAGCGCGCTGCACGCCTCGTAGCCGAGGCCGAGCAGCAGGACCTGCCCGTCCGCCGCGTACAGGGCGCCCACCGGTGAGCGTTCGCCCAGGTGGCAGTCGAGGTCGTGGCCGTCGGTGAGCTGCCGCGCCCGGGGACCGAGCGCGGCGAACGAGGTCTGCGGATGGTCGCTGCGCGCCGCGCCGGGGGCACACCGGACGAACTCGGCGAGCACCCCCATCCGTTGCGAGGGGGTGGTCCGGCGGTCCCAGCCCGGCAGGGCCGCCTCGTACCGGGCGAGCTGCGCCGCGTCCATACCGGCGGTGGCCGCAAGGTAGGTCCGGGAGGTGGTCGAGTTGCCGTCGGTCTGGGTGGGCACCAGCAGCGTGCCGGCCGGACCGAGGACGTCGCGCAGCGCGCCGACGAGCGTCGCGGGGCCGTGCTCCAGCGGACCCACCCGACGGAGGCCACAGTGCACGAGGAGGCACGCACCCGCACGAATGCCCAACGCCCGCAGGTCCGCGGCGAGGCGGGGGCGATCGAGCGGGGGCAGGTGGCACGGCTCATCCGGGCCCGACACGGGTCTCCTCCAGGGCCTGCCGCAGCCGCCCGACGAACCGCTCCCCCGCCGGGGTGAGCGTGCGGCTGGCCAGCAGCACGTCGGCGCCGTCCCGGGTCCACGACAGGTAACGGGCCGCGTGCGCCGGCGCGTCCTGATGCTCGGGTCGGTCGGCGTCCGCCCGGGACCGCCACATCTGGGTGACCGCCAGGTGCGCGTACACCCCCTGGAGCACTCCCTCGGGCGGCCGGGGGTCGGGGCGCCAGGGCACCCGGATCCGGGTGGTCGAGCTCGCCTCGACGAGGTCGTACAGGTCGAGCACCGCGCCGAGCTTCGCGTGCTGCCACTCGTGCACGAGCAGCACCGCCATCGCCTCCGGGTCCGCGGTGGGGGTGACGGCGACCGCACCGAACGCGTCCCGGGCGGTGGCGCTGCGCAGCGGTCTCGCCGGGTCGGGGACCAGCGGCACGACGGCGCGCAGACCGGCGTCGAGCGCCGCCGCGTGGGCCGGCACGTCGCGGTGCACGACGCCCCAGGCGTCGGCCAGGGTACGGCCCAACGCTCGCGCCGCCGCGTCGTCCAGGCGGGACGCGACCGGTTGGCCGTAGCAGTCCCGGTAGGGGTCGCCGTCCTCGACGAGCAGGTGGCGACCGGGCACCGGCACGCGGCGGGTGGGTAGCCAGCCGGCCGGCGGCGGCCCGGCCGGTTCGAGGGACACCACCTGCTCCGCCGGCCCGACCCGGACCCGGAACCCGCCCGGCAGGACGGTCACCTCGACGCTCTCCCCGCTGACGTCCGGCAACACCAGGCTGCCGAGCGTGGGCAGCGTGGTCGTGCCGGCCCGCACCGGGACGGTCAGCGCGGCCTGGACGCCCGCCCGGTGGGCGGCGACGACGGCGAGGGCCGGCAGCGGGTCGCCCGCCCGGGGTGGCCCGGACCGGGTCGGCGGGCCGAGGCGATGCACCAGCCACGAGCGGACGAAGGGGTGCGTCAGGACCGCCCGGACCGCCTCCGGTGCCGTGCCGTCGAGGTGAGCGAGCAGCTCCCACGCGGCGGTGGGGCCGGTCTTCTCCCGCCAGGCCGCCAGCAGCGCCCGGGTGATGGAGAGCTGGGTGGCGGCGAGCAGACCAAGGGTCCGCTCCGACTCGCGCCCGGTCGCCAGCTCGTCCAGCAGCTCGTTGACGGGCGGGTCGTCCCGCTCCGGCGGTGCGGAGTGGGCGGCGTGGCCCGGTGGCGGGTACGCGGCCACCGTGTCGATCAGGCGGCGCAGGTCGGCGCAGTACACCGAGGGGTTGTCGAAACCGGAGCCGGTGCGCCAACGATGGGCATACAGGCCACCGCCGCACCGGTCGACGACCGGGCAGGCCCGACAGGTGGCGCTGAGCCCGGCCACGCCGGCCTGCCGGACGGCGACCCCCGGGTGCCGGGCGGCCTCGTCCACCGACTGACCGAACACGTCGAACCCGGTGCCGGCCGCGCCGTGGTACGCCGTCTTCAGCGAGTCGACCTGTTCCCAGGTGCCGTCCGCCTCGACCACGAGCACGTCGGCCGGGGCGAGGCCGAACGCCTCGGTGCCGCCTCCACCCGGCCGCAGCGCCTCGAACAGCCGGATCGACACGGGCCGCCCGTCGTCCACCCACCGCCGGTAGATCCGCCCCAGCCAGTCCGCGTACGGGGTGGCCGTGACGCCGGGGCGGTCCGGGGGGCGGTCCCAGGTGGCGTGCGGCAGCAACAGGTCGACCCGGGGCGGGTGTTCGGCCAGCAGGGCCTCGTACACCCGGTCGGGATCGTTGCGGACATCGACGGTGCAGAGGATGCCGGCGTAGCTGGCGCGATGCGCCGGGTGACGGAGCAGGGCCAGAGCCCGCCGGACATGGTCGTGACTGCTGCCGCCGTGGGCGAACACGCGGTGCCGGTCGTTGGCGGCGCGGTCGCCGTCAAACGACACGCCGACCTGCACGTCGTGGTCGACCAGCACACCGCACAGCTCCTCGTCGAGCAGCACGCCGTTGGTCTGCATGCGCAGGTCGAGCTGGGTCCAGGGCGTGATCGCCGCCCGCAACTCGGCCAACACCTCGCGCAGCCCGGCCACACCGAGCAACAGCGGCTCGCCGCCATGCAGCACCACGTGCACGACCGGCAGCTCGTGCTCGCGCGCGTGCTCGGCGATCCGCTTCGCGGCGGCCCGGACGGTGGCCGGTGGCATCCGGACCGGTCGGCCACGCCAGGTCTGGTCGGCGTGCTGGTAGACGTAGCAGTGGTCGCAGCTGAGGTCACACCTGCTGTGCACCTTCAGCACGAACTGGCTGATCCGCCGGCAGGATCCGCCCGAGCCGGGCGAACCACACCGGCAGGCCATCGATCAGATGGACGAGTTGAAGGCGGCGACGGGAACGGCGCCCGAGGGCATCGACCCACCGGCGAGGACGCGCTGCCGAACAGTCGCGACCAGGTCGGCATGCTCGACGGCGATCCGCTCCAGCGGAGTGTGCAGGCTACGCGTCAGATCGTCGAGGTCGGGACGGGATGGGCGGGTGGGGGCATGGTCCACAATGAGTCTCCGGGGGCCCGGGGCGCGGGAGCGCGAGCGGCGACAATGGCTCGAAAGGCTCTGGTCCGTGACCAGGATAGACAAATATCGACCCAGTGTCACCGTCGGTGCAGCCACCGGCACCGCCGGTGGCAGCCGCGGTGTCGACAGCGACAGACGAGGAGTGTCACATGTGCCGGAGCATCAAGACGCTGCGTGAGCCGTTCACCCCGCAGGTGACCGAGGCGGACATCGAGGCGGCGGCGTTGCAGTACGTCCGGAAGATCTCGGGCTTCCGGGCGCCCGCCGCGCACAACGCCGCCGCGTTCGACGCCGCGGTGGCTGCCGTGACCGAGGCGACCCGCACCCTGCTAGACCAGTTGGTGGTCAGAGGAGCCGGGCCCACCACAGCGGACCGGCCAGCCCCCGCCGCCCCCACCGCCCCCTCCGCGTCGGCCGCCCCCTCCGCGTCGATCTAGGGCACGTTGCTGCCAGTGGATCTCCCTGAGCAGCGATCTTTCCTAGATCGACGAGCAGGGAGCCGCCGGCGCGCGGCCCGGTCGGGGTCAGGCCGCGGCTAGGGCCGGGGCGACCGTGTCGGGCGCCCACCGTGAGCGGTGGCACTGCGACCAGCCCCGGCAGCCTGGGTCGGCCAGCGTGCAGAGCCGCTGCCTGCTGAGCACCTCGCCGTCGTCGGTGTCCCGGATGTCGAAGTGCACCGGGCGGACCGTGCCGTCCGGGGTGACGAGCAGGTGCCGGCCGGCGTCGAGCGTGTCGTCGCGCAGCAGGCAGTTGCGGTCCAGCAAACGGGCCAGTGCGGCGATGCTGGCGTGCTCGGGAAGCCGCTCGGGCACCCCGTAACAGTCCACGATCGTCGCGAACTCGCCCGGCGCCTGCCAGACGTCGCAGACCACGGCGTACGCCGGCAGCCGGGCCGGGTCGGCCACCGCCAACGGCATCACCACGCGGCCGAGCGCCTCGGCCAGCGCCGGGTAGACCTCGACGGGTCGTACCCGCTCGATTCTCCAGTTCCACAGCTCGGTCATTCCGCCTCCTCGCTGCGTTCGTCCCACCGGCCTCCGGATCGGGCCTTACTGACGATGGTGGGGGGCATATGACCTCAGCCGGGGGCAAGTTACCGGTCTGTGACCATTCCGGGCAAAATTTCCCTGAGTGCCAATGCTGAGAGTAGCGGGAAGGTGACAGTTTATCGGGTATGGTGCGCCGTCCGCACGCTCGGCGGCACGTGTTCCAGACCGGCGTCGACGGTCAGCGCAGAACGACCAGGTGCTCGCCGCGCGGCAGCAGCTCACCCACCACGGGCGCGCCCGGCAGCTCACCGGCGACCAACAGGCCGCCGGAGGTCTGCGCGTCGGCCAGCAGCAAACGCTCGTCCTCGCCCACGGCGCCGAAGTCGGTCCAGGGGGTGACCCAGTCCAGGTTGCGCCGGCTGCCGCCGCTGACGTACCCGTCACGCAGGGCCTCCCGCGCACCCGGCAGGTAGGGCACCCGCGCGGTGTCGATGGCCACCGTCAGCCGGCTGGCCCGGGCCAGCTTCGAGGCGTGCCCGAGCAGGCCGAACCCCGTCACGTCGGTGCCGCAGCGGATGCCAGCCGCGACCGCGGCCCGGGCGGCGTCCCGGTTGAGCGCGCTCATCGTGGCCACCGCCTCCGGGAAGATCTCGCCGGTGGCCTTGTGCCGGGTGTTCAGCACGCCCACCCCGAGCGGCTTGGTCAGCGACAGCGGCACCCCGGCCCGGCCCGCGTCGAGGGTGATCAGCTCCTCCGGCCGGACGGTGCCGGTGACCGCCAGGCCGTACTTCGGACCGTCGTCGTCCACGCTGTGCCCACCGGCCAGGTGGCAACCGGCCTCGCGGGCCACGTCCTGGCCACCCCGCAGCACCTCGCGGGCCAGCTCCAGCGGCAGCACATCGCGCGGCCAGCAGAGCAGGTTGAGCGCGACCAGCGGGACACCGCCCATCGCGTACACGTCGGAGAGCGCATTGGCCGCGGCGATCCGCCCCCAGTCGTACGCGTCGTCGACCACCGGCGTGAAGAAGTCGGCGGTACTCACCAGGCCGGTCCGCTCATCCAGACGGACCACCGCCGCGTCGTCGCCGTGGTCCAACCCGACCAGCAGCTCAGCGGTGCCGGTGGCCGGGCCGAGACCGGCCACCATGATCTCCAGCTCACCCGGCGGGATCTTGCAGGCGCAGCCACCGCCACGGGCGTACTTGGTCAACCGTACCGGTTCGGTCATCCCCCCATGATCGCGACAAGGCGCCACGATCGCCACCGCGACCACCCATCCGGTGACCAAAATCGGACGCCCGAGAACGATCGTGACCGGTGTTACCGCTCCGTGACCCGCCAGGTTGCGTTCCGCCACATCACGCCGCCTACAGTGGCCGCACCGGGGGTCAACTGACCCCACATCCGGGAGACGACAGGGACGGTGGACGACGTGACGACGGGCGAACCGCTCATCGTGCTGGACGCGGTCAACAAGTGGTTCGGGCCGCTGCACGTGCTGGACGACGTCTCGCTGTCGGTGGGCCGGGGCGAGGTGGTCGTGGTGATCGGCCCGTCCGGCTCCGGCAAGTCGACGCTGTGCCGCGCCATCAACCGACTGGAACCGATCAGCTCCGGCACCATCACCTTCGACGGGCAGCCGCTGCCGGCCGAGGGCAAGCCGCTCGCGAAGCTGCGCAGTGAGGTCGGGATGGTCTTCCAGTCCTTCAACCTCTTCGCCCACAAGACCATCCTGGAGAACGTCACCCTCGGCCCGATCAAGGTCCGCAAGGAGAAGCCGGCCGCGGCCCGTGAGCGCGGCCTGGCCCTGCTCGACCGGGTCGGCATCGCCAACCAGGCGGACAAGTTCCCGGCCCAGCTCTCCGGCGGCCAGCAGCAGCGGGTGGCCATCGCCCGGGCGCTGGCCATGCAGCCCAAGGCGATGCTCTTCGACGAGCCGACCAGCGCGCTGGACCCGGAGATGGTCGGCGAGGTGCTGGACGTGATGACCTCACTGGCCCGCGACGGCATGACGATGGTCGTGGTCACCCACGAGATGGGCTTCGCGCGGCACGCCGCGAACCGGGTCATCTTCATGGCCGACGGCCAACTGGTCGAGGACGCCCCGCCGGGGGAGTTCTTCGCCAACCCGCGCAGCGACCGGGCGAAGGACTTCCTCTCCAAGATCCTCACGCACTAGGCGTCCGTAGTGGAGCACGCCGGCCACCGGCGGGCCCCGTTGAAGAAGGAGAAGAGTATGCGTATCAAGCGCGTTGCGGCGGTCGCCGCGGTCGCCGCTCTGGCCATCACCATGACCGCCTGCGGCGGCGATGAGGGCAGCGGCACCAGCAGCTCGGGCGCCAAGGGCATCGTCGGCAAGGCGGAGAGCCAGAAGAAGCTCGTGATCGGCGTCAAGGCCGACCAGCCGGGCCTGGGTCTGCAGACCGGCAGCCAGTACGAGGGCTTCGACATCGAGATTGGCAAGATCATCGCCAAGGGCCTCGGCGTCGACGCCAACAACATCGAGTGGAAGACCACGGTCTCCAACAACCGGGAGCCCTTCATCCAGCAGGGCACCGTCGACCTGGTGGTGGCGACGTACACCATCAACGACGAGCGCAAGCAGAAGGTGAACTTCGCCGGCCCGTACTTCATCGCCGGTCAGGACCTGCTGGTCAAGTCCGACTCGACGATCGCCGGCCCGGAGGGTCTGGACGGCAAGACGGTCTGCTCGGCCTCCGGATCCACGCCCGCCAAGCGGATCCAGACGGACTACCCGAAGGCCCGGCTGCAGCAGTTCGACTCGTACTCGAAGTGCCTGCCGCTGCTGGAGAACGGCCAGGTCGACGCCGTCACCACCGACGACATCATCCTCGCCGGCTACGCCGCCCAGTCGCAGTTCGCCGGCAAGTTCAAGGTCGTCGGCAAGACCTTCTCCACCGAGCCCTACGGCATCGGCCTGAAGAAGGACGACAAGGACGGCTGCGAGAAGGTCAACGAGATCCTCAAGGCCGCCGCCGCCGACGGCACCTACAAGGCCGCCTGGGACACCAGCCTGGGCAAGAGCGGCAAGGCCGCGCCCGAGCTGGACACCACCAAGCTGACCAACTGCGGCAGCGTCTGACCGGTCCCGGGGGCCGGCACCTGATCGTGGGTGCCGGCCCCCGGCCCGTCACGACGCCGACGACCTGACCCCGGGAGCCGACGCATGCACGTATTCGCTGATCCGACGAACTTCGACGCCTACCTGTCGAGTTTCTTCTGGATCCTCAAGCTGACCGGCGCGTCGGCGGTGCTCGCGCTGGTGCTCGGCGTGCTGCTCGCCGCCATGCGGGTCTCACCGGTACCCGTGCTGCGCGGCTTCGGGGCAGCCTGGGTCAACACCTTCCGCAACACGCCGCTCACCCTGGTCATCTTCTTCTGCTTCTTCGGGCTCTACTCCACCCTCGGGCTGAGCCTCGCCGACGACCTGGATCTGAACAACTTCTGGCTCGGAGTCATCGGCCTGTCGGCGTACACGGCCGCCTTCGTCTGCGAGGCGCTGCGGTCCGGGGTCAACACCGTGCCCGCCGGGCAGGCGGAGGCCGCCCGGGCGATCGGCCTCACCTTCGCCCAGACCCTGCGGATCGTGGTGCTGCCACAGGCGACACGCTCCGTGGTCGCGCCGCTGGGCAGCATCCTCATCGCACTCTGCAAGAACGCCACGATCGTCGGCACCATCGGCCTGATGGAGTCCTCGAACGTGATGAAGGACCTCATCAACAGCAACGGCGACGCGGTCATCCCGATCTTCCTGGTCTTCGCCGGCACGTTCGCCGCGTTCCTGATCCCCACCGGCTACTTCTTCGGGTGGCTGGCCAACCGTCTGGCGGTGAAGCGCTGATGAGCGCCAACACGGTTCTCTACGACCACCCCGGCCCGCGGGCCCGGGTCCGCAACGCGGTGCTCACCGTGATCTTCGGCGTCGCCCTGGCCGGCCTGCTCTGGTGGGTCTACGCCAAGTTCGACCAGGCCGGGCAGTGGGAGGGCGCGCTCTGGCAGCCCTTCACCGAAGGGGCGACCTGGACCCAGTTCATCCTGCCCGGCCTGCGGCAGACGCTGTTCGCCGCGCTCACCGGCATGGTGCTCTCGCTCGCGTTCGGCATCATCTTCGCGGTCGGCAGGCTCTCCGAACGCCGGTGGATCAGCATCCCGGCCGGCGCCGTCGTCGAGTTCTTCCGGGCCGTGCCGCTGCTGCTGATGATCTTCTTCATCTTCTACGGCGTGCCCTTCCTCATTCAGGCTCCGGTGCCGGCGTTCTGGGCCGTGGTCGCCGGGTTGACGCTCTACAACGGCTCGGTGCTCGCCGAGGCGTTCCGCGCCGGCATCCGGTCGGTCCCGGGCGGGCAGGCCGAGGCTGCCTACGCCGTCGGCCTGCGCAAGAGCCAGGTGATGCGGCTCATCCTGATCCCGCAGGCCGCCCGGGCCATGCTGCCGGTCATCGTCAGCCAGCTGGTGGTGCTGCTCAAGGACACCGCGCTCGGCTACATCGTGGCCTTCCCGGAGCTGATGCAGCGCGGCGTCAACGACCTCGCCGCGAACCGCGGCAACATCGTCGCCGCCGCGATCGTGGCGGCCGCCATCTACATCGTGATCAACTCGCTGCTCAGCGCGCTGGCCAGCTGGCTGGACCAGCGCAGCCAGCGGCGCGGGTTCCGTGCGCAGCGGCGGATCGCCACCGGTGCCAACCCGGCCGGCGGCATCGCCGTCGTCGAGCCGCAGGGCTGACCGACCCGCGGCAGCGGCGGACCGGACCCGGCAGGGCACCGGCCCGGCGGCACGCCGGTGAGATACATCGACGGGCGGGTGGCCATGCCACCCGCCCGTCGTGCGGTCGCAGGTCAGCGGGCGATCTCGGTGACCCGGGACTCGCGGACCACGGTGACCCGGATCTGACCCGGGTAGGTCAGCTCCTCCTCGATCTGCTTGGCCACGTCCCGGGCCAGCACGGCCGCGCCGATGTCGTCCACGTCGTCCGGCTTGACCATCACCCGGATCTCCCGGCCGGCCTGCATCGCGAAGACCTTGTCCACGCCGAGCTTGCTGGCGGCGATCTCCTCGATCCGCTCCAGCCGCTTGACGTACGCCTCCAGGCTCTCGCGGCGCGCGCCCGGCCGACCACCGGAGCAGGCGTCGGACGCCTGGGTGAGGACGGCCTCGATGGTCTGCGGGGGCACCTCGTTGTGGTGCGCCTCGATGGCGTGCACCACGTCCTCGTGCTCGCCGTACTTGCGGGCCAGGTCGGCGCCGATGATGGCGTGGCTGCCCTCCACCTCGTGGGTGAGCGCCTTGCCGATGTCGTGCAGGAACGCCGACCGCTTGATGGTGGGCACGTCCAGCCGCAGCTCGGCTGCCATGATGCCGGCGATGTGCGCGGTCTCGACCAGGTGCTTGAGCACGTTCTGCCCGTACGAGGTGCGGTAGCGCAACCGGCCCAGCAGGGTGACCAGCTCCGGGTGGATCTCGGTGATGCCGACCTCGACCAGGGCGTCCTCGGCGGCCCGGTGGCAGAGCTCCTCCACCTCGTGCCGCGCCAGGTCGTAGACCTCCTCGATCCGGTGCGGGTGGATCCGCCCGTCCAGCACCAGCTTCTCCAGGGTGAGCCGGCCGACCTCCCGGCGTACCGGGTCGAAGCAGGAGAGCAGCACCGCCTCCGGGGTGTCGTCGATGATCAGGTTGACCCCGGTCACCGACTCGAAGGCGCGGATGTTGCGCCCCTCCCGGCCGATGATGCGCCCCTTCATCTCGTCGCCGGGGAGGTGCAGGACGCTGACCACGCTCTCCGCGGTCTGTTCGCTGGCCACCCGCTGGATCGCGTCGACCACGATGTGCCGGGCCCGTTGCTCGGCGGTGTTGCGTGCGTCGGACTCGATGTCCCGCACCAGCAGCGCCGCCTCCCGCTTGGCCTGCGTCTCGATCACCTCGATCAGCTCCAGCCGCGCCGATTCAGCGGTGAGCCCGGCCACCCGCTCCAGCTCCCGGCGGCGCAGCTCCTCCGCCTCGGCCAGCTCGGTCTCCCGCCGGGTGAGCGCGGCCTCCCGGGCCGCGAGGGCGGCGCGGGCCGCGGTCAGCTGCCGCTCCCGCTCGGCGAACCGCTCCACCTCCTCGGTGTGCAGCCGCTCCCGCTCGTCCATCCGGGCCGCCCGGCGCTCCACCTCGGCCGCCTGCTCGCGGGTCGTGGCGGCGAGCACCGCGACCTCCCGCTCGCCGCTGCGCCGGGCCGTGGTGCGCAACTGCTCGGCGTCCGCCTCAGCCTGCTTGTGGGCCCGCTCCAGCACGGTGTCAGCCTCCGCGCGGGCGTCGTCGAGCACCCGGCGGGCCTCCGCCCGGGCCGACTTCGCCTCGGCTTTCGCGGCGGCGGCCTCGGCCCGGGCGGCCGACGCCGCGGACTTCGCCACGTCGATCGTGCTGTTCGCCTGGTCGGCCGCGCTACGCAGGGCGGCCAGGGACTGCTCCTGACGGTCCTTCTCGGCGACGAAGGCCGGATCCTCCGGCACCGGGGCCGCGCCGACCTGGCGCAGCGCCCGGACGCCGAAGAGCACCGCGCCGACCACCACCACGGTCAGGATCAGGACGGCGGCGAGGAGCACCACGTCGAAGATGCTCATGCCGGGACCTCGTGCGGACCGCCGGTGAACCTGTGCCGCCCCGCCATGGCCGCCTCCCCCTGGATACGTCGGCGCCGCAGCGACCGTGCCAAGGGCACGCTCCTGCGGCTCTGGACGCCCGACCGGAGCGACTGGCCGTGGGTAGCTCTCTCCGCCGGCGGTGCCCGCGGGCATCGTCGGCGGCCGGGTGCAGTTGTCGCGCCGGCTCCGGACCGGCCTGCCCGGAGCTGCGATGAATGGCCGGCTGCGCTGGCCAAAGTGATGCTGTTCTGTTACGCGATCTATGTTGTGCGCTTAGCCTGCGCTTGGTCGGGCAATGTGAGCCTGTATGGCGAGGCTAGGTCGCCGGAGGCGGTCTGGTCAAGAACTCATGATCAAACCCCCCGAACGGAGAGAAGCCGCGGCATCACCGCGTGCTGATGTCGGGCCGGACACGAGCGGACAAACTCCGCGAGCGCTCGGCCCGATGACCGCGTCAGGCCTGCTCAACCCGGGCCCAACCGCCCAGTGGGCGACGCTCGACCACCTGGGAGCCAGCCCGGGCGAGTGTGACCCATCCGTCCAATTGCGGACACCGCCGAGCGACGCGGCGGGCTCACCCCGGCGCATCCACCGGGACGCTCACTCGGCCGCGTGGTTGTCCCGCTCCAGCTCGCCCTCGGCATCGGCGAGTGCGTCGGCGTCGATCTGCTCGGCGAACTCGGCCGCCTCGGCGCTCTGCGCGGCGATCGCCTCCTTCACCGCACGGATCGCCACACCGGGCGGGTAGCCCTTGCGGGCCAGCATGCCCACCAGCCGCCGGAAGACCGCGTCGGGCTCGCCCCGAGCGGTGCGCAGCTTTCGCTCCACCAGGGCACGGGCGGTCTCCGCCTCGGTCTCCTCGTCCAACTCGCCGAGTGCCTCGGTGGCCACCTCGCCGTCCACGCCCTTCTGGCGCAGCTCGTTGGCGAGCGCCCGCCGGGCCAGGCCCCGTCCAGAGTGCCGACTGGAGACCCAGGCCCGGGCGAACGCGGCGTCGTCGATGATGCCGACCTCGTCGTACCGGTCGAGCACCTCGGCCGAGACCTGCTCGGAGATGCCCCGCTTGGCCAGCGCCCCGGCCAGCTCGGCGCGGGTGCGTGGCCGCACGGCGAGCTGGCGCAGGCAGATCTCGCGGGCCACCTCCGACTCGTCGCGAGGTGGCCCTGGGGACTCGGCCGCGTCAGCCTCCTCGGACCGGCCACGGCGACCCCGACGGGGGCGGGGCGGATCGCTGGCGTCGCCCGTACGGGACGGACTGGCATCCCAGCCCCGCCCCGTACGGGCGCGTCGTCCTGCCACGGGTCAGCGACCGGTCAGAAGTCGACCGGCGGCAGCTCCGGGCCACCGGCGGCGTCGCTCGCGCCGACCCCGACGCCGAGCTTCTCCAGGATCTTCTTCTCGATCTCGGCCGCCACGTCCGGGTTTTCCTTCAGGAACTCCCGGGCCTTCTCCTTGCCCTGGCCGAGCTGGTCGCCGTCGTAGGTGTACCAGGCGCCGGACTTGCGGATGATCGCCTGCTCCACGCCGACGTCGATCAGCGAGCCCTCGCGCGAGATGCCCTTGCCGTACATGATGTCGAACTCGGCCTGCTTGAACGGCGCGGCGACCTTGTTCTTCACGACCTTGACCCGGGTGCGGTTACCGACCACGTCGGTGCCGTCCTTGAGGCTCTCGATGCGCCGCACGTCGAGCCGGACCGACGCGTAGAACTTCAGCGCCCGGCCACCGGTGGTGGTCTCGGGGCTGTTGTGCACCATGACACCATCGACGAAGTAGTTGTGGTTGCCCTCGACCTCGATGTCGAACCGGTTCATCGAGCGCGCCTTGGGCTTGACGTGCACGTCGATGATCCGAGCCGGCACCGGCATGAGCTCCGCCGAAACGAACTGCGGCTCAACGACACACTGGCCACGGAATCGCGGCAGCAGCTTGGACTCCATCGCCGCTGGCACGTATGGCGCGATCAGTGCCTGGAACTTCGCCGTGGCCGCAGTGGTGAAGATGATCGACGTCGTCTGCCGGGTGCCACGAGCGACCAGCTTCACGTCCATGCCGTACGCGTCGCGCAGGTGCTCGACCAGACGCTCCCGACTTCCCTCGGCCATCGCCTCGACGCAGATCTCGATCCGGCCGGAGCCACCCTCGGTGCGCTCCTGCAGCCCCTTGGACCGCAGCGTGAAGCAGCCGTCGTCCATGAACCACACCGCCAGCGCCAACGGGGTCAGGGCCTTGAGATAATCCCAGCTCAGGTGCTTCTTACCGTCGCCGAGATAGACCGCTTGACGGAGCTCGTCCAGCTCAGGCAAAGGAGCGAAGTCGGCAAATGCAGCACCTCGGGTGTCAACCCGACGTGACACGGCGATGTTGCCGAGCAACGACACCTTCCAGTCGAGGTAGTCGACCTGCTGCGCGCCGTGGCCCAGGCGGAACCGAACGCCGGAACGGCCCTGACGATTCGGTGACAGGTTGCCATCACCCATCAGCGAGCCGAGGACGACCTGCCACTGCTGCTCACTGAGGCGCCGCGGCTCGGTCAGCATCACCCGGTCACCGGCGATCAACTCACCTGCCTCCCGCCAGCCGCCGGGCGTACGCACGAGGTGGTTGGAAGTCGCGGCGAACTGCGCGCGACCGTTACCACCCGACTTGGCGACGGTGAACTGGAGGAACTGCTCGGCCGGACCGTTGTTGAACCAGTTGGTGATCCGCTTGGGCTCCACCCGGTCAGTGTCCGGGTTGTAGGAGAGGACCTCGACGTCCATCCGCTGGTTGACGATCTTGCCGATCTTCTCCTGCGTGCCGTCGGCCAGGGTGACCCGGGTCGAGTACGACATGCAACCGAACATCACGCCGATCTTTTCCCGGAGCTGGTTGATGAAGATCGCCGTGGTGCCGGTGTTGCTGAGCACACCGGTGATCTTCCGCAGGGCTTGGCTCATCAACCGGGCCTGGAGACCCACATGGCTGTCGCCCATCTCGCCCTCGATCTCGGCACGCGGCACCAGGGCCGCCACCGAGTCGATCACGATGATGTCGATCGCGCCGGAACGGATCAGCATGTCCGCGATCTCCAGCGCCTGCTCGCCGGTGTCCGGCTGGGAGACCAGCATCGCGTCGGTGTCGACGCCGAGGGCCTTCGCGTAATCCGGGTCGAGCGCGTGCTCAGCGTCGATGAAGGCCGCGATGCCGCCGGCCCGCTGGGCACTGGCCACCGCGTGCAGCGCCACCGTGGTCTTACCGCTGGACTCGGGGCCGTAGATCTCGACCACCCGGCCGCGGGGCAGGCCACCCACGCCGAGCGCCACGTCGAGCGCGATGGAACCGGTCGGGATCACGGCGGTCTGGATGACGGGCCGCTCCCCCAGCCGCATCACCGAGCCCTTGCCGAACTGCTTGTCAATCTGAGCGAGAGCAAGGTCGAGTGCCTTCTCCCGGTCAGGCCCTGCTGCCATGGTTGCCACCCCTGCCTTCGCCGGCGTCTTTGCTGAGCTTCGCGTCACGCGGACACGCTAGGCGCTGGGTCCGACAGAAAACCAGCCGACGGGCCGCGAGCTGTGGACGAGCACCCCGCTGTGGACAATAGCCGAACAGGTGTACGACTCGACAAGTGACACGCGGAAGCCACGAAAAGGCTGCTCAGCGTAGTCGCGCGGGCACCCGGTCGGGGTACGCGGCGCAGACCGCCCGCCACACCACGTGCGTCTGCTCCCCCGACGCCAGCGCCTGCTCGATGGTGCGTCCATCGAGCTGGGACAGCACCTGGTCGCGGGCGATGCTGGCCGCGTAGCCGGGGCCGAACGCCTCCTCCAGCCGCGCCCAGAAGTCGGTCAGCCGCACGTGATCAGCCCTCCTCGTCTGGTGCCCCGGTCGGCACCGGGCGCAACGCTAGCGCCACCAGGGGCACCGTCGCGACCGCCGCGAGCAGGGCGAGCACCGGATAACCGGCCACCTGCATGACAAACCCGCTGACCATGGCGGCGCCCGCCCCGGCCAGCCCCATGGTCAGGTCGGACAGCCCCTGGACGCTCGGCCGCACACCGGCCGGCACCGACTCGGAGAGCAGCGTCGAACCGGCCACCATCGTCCCCGACCAACCCAGCCCGAGCAGGACCAGCCCCACCGAGAGCCGGGGCGTGTGGTGCCCGGCGGTGCCGGCGACCGCGCAGGCGGCCAGCAGCAGCCCCACCCCACCGAGGATCACCACCCGCCGGCCGAGCCGGTCGGTGAGCCAGCCGACCAGCGGCGAGAACGCGTACATGCCGGCGATGTGCAGGCTCAGCACGATGCCGACCAGCCGCAGCACGTCGGCGTCGGCGTGCGACTCACCGAGCCGGACCGGGGTCATCGACATCACCGCCACCATCACCAGGTGGCCGACCGCCACCGCCGCGATGCCGAGCCGGGCCGCCGGCCGTTCGCGTACCACCGACCAGGCCGCGCGCATCCCGGCGCCGCGCGACGGGCGCACCCCGACGGGAGCGGCGGCGGGTGCCGCACCGCCACCGACCGGGCCACCGTCCGCCGGCGCCTCGGCCGCCACGACAGTCGCCGGCACGTCGGCGGCGGGTGGCGCGTCGGCCGCCGCGAGACGACGCGCGGTGAGCAGCGGGTCGGGCCGGAGCAACCCGAGGAGTGCGCCACCAGCCAGCACGAACGCGACCGCACTGAACGCGAACGGGCCGGCCAGCGGTGGCAGCCCCCAACCGGTGGTGACCCGGTCGGCCAGCGCGGCGAAGTTCGGCGCGGCCACCGCGCCGATGGTGGTGGCCCACACGATCAGGGAGAGCTGCCGGCCCCGGCGGGCCGGCTCGGCGAGGTCCACCGCCGTGTAGCGGGCCTGGAGGTTCGCGGCGGTGCCTCCGCCGAAGAGCAGCATGCCGAGGAAGAGCAGCGGCACCCAGCGGGTGGCCGCGGCCAGCACCACCAGCACGCCGCCGACGGCCCCGACCGCGTAGGCCACCACCAGGCCCGGTCGCCGGCCGTGCCGCGCCATGATCCGGGTGACCGGGATGGCGAGCAACGCCGCGCCCACCACCCCGGCGCTCTGCGCCAGCCCGGCCGCCGCCGTGCCGGCGATCCGGGCGGCGAGCAGCGCGCCGACGGCGATGCCGATGGTCACGCCGACGCCGCCGATGATCTGGGTGGTGAAGAGCAGCCGCAGGGTACGCCGCTGGATCGGCGCGACGTCGGGCCGGACGGTA
Organism: Micromonospora sp. U21; assembly: GCF_018070045.1. Lineage (GTDB taxonomy): Bacteria > Actinomycetota > Actinomycetes > Mycobacteriales > Micromonosporaceae > Micromonospora. The sequence continues at coordinate 451,680 of NZ_JAGPYK010000001.1, read as the reverse complement.
CGCGGCGCGGTCAGGTCGGTGGCCATCGGCGCTCCTCAGGACGGGGGTGACCCATCCTCGCGCACCCGTGCCGATCAGCGGCAGTGGGTTTCGCTGTCGGCCGAGCCGACGCTCGTCACTCCGGCCGGCGTCCGGCGGGCAGGGCGCGGGCGGCGACGGTGAGGTCGGCGACCAGGCCCTCGTACGCCTTGTCCTGATCGTCGGCGCGCAGCACCGCGGACGGGTGGATGGTGGCGAGCAGGCGCGCCTCTGGCGCGTCGGCGACCCTGCCGGCACTGTCCACCGGCACCTGGGTGAAGTCCTCCGGATGCTGGGCCGACGCCGGCCAGGGCAGCAGCTCCCCGCGCTGCTTCGTCACCCGGAACGTCGGGCCGAGGAGCGCCTTCGCGGCGGTGGCGCCGAGCACCACGACGATCTCCGGGTCGAGCCGGGCGAACTCGGCGACCAGCCAGGGTCGGCAGGCGGTGATGTGCACCCGGTCCGGGGTTTGGTGGATACGCCGCTTGCCGCGCAGCTCGAAGCGGAAGTGCTTCACCGCGTTGGTCAGATAGATCTGCGAGGGGTCGAGCCCGGCGTCGTCGACGGCCTTGCGCAGCAGCCGGCCGGCCGGACCGACGAAGGGCAGCCCCTTCTGGTCCTCCATGTCGCCGGGCTGTTCGCCGACCAGCACCACCCGGGCACTCTCGTCGCCGCGGCCGAAGACCGTCTGCGTGGCGTCCCGGTACAGCTCGCACCCCTGGCAGCCGCCCGAGGCGGCGCGCAGCTCGTCGATGGTGTCCGCGCCCGGCGGGATGAACCGCTGGGCGCCCGGGGCGCTCCCGGTGTTCTCGGCCATGCCGACTGTTATATACCCGTTCGCCGCCCGCCGCCGGGTACGCCATGGTGGAGCGCCGGCATCCTCGCCCGCGCCGCGTCAGTACCCGTTGCCGCCACCATCACCACCGGACGCGATCGCGATCAGCACGATCACGATGATGATGATCACCACCGCCACCGCGATCCAGAGCCCCTTGCGCGAGCCACCTGAAGCCATGTCATCCACCTCCGGCGGCGCGCATACCCACCCCAACCGCCTCGAACCGTTGCGATCCCGCGCTTTCTGCCCACGAAGACGGACAGGCCGGCAGCCGAGCCAGATCCCGTGGATCAGGTGGAAAAGCCGGGGGGCGGGCTGGGATGGGCGGCGCGGGCCAGAGCGGTCGCCAGGGAGGACAGATCCTGGACGGTGAGAGGGCTGACGGTGATGCGGACGGCGGGCGGGGCGGCGATCCGGTAGAGGGCTCCGGGAGCCACCGACCAGCCGGCGTCGCGCAGTGCGGTGACCGCGCTGGTCTCGTCCGCCACCGGCAGCCAGACGTTGATGCCGCTGCGGCCGTGCGCGGGCAGGCCGTGCTCCGCCAGCGCGGTGAGCAACCCCTCGCGCCGCCGCTCGTAACTCTCCGCCGCCCGCTCCACCACCTCGGCGACCGCCGGGTCGCGCCACAGCGCCAGCACCAGCCGTTGGAGCACGGTGGAGACCCAGCCGGCGCCGACCCGCGTCCTGCCGGTCACCCGGGCCACCGTGGTCTCGTCGCCGGCCAGCACGGCCAGCCGCAGGTCCGGGCCGAAGGGTTTGCTCACCGAACGGAGGAAGGCCCAGCTCGCGGTCGCGCCGGCCAACGGATGCAGCGGTACGCGGGCCAGCTCGGCGGCGTGGTCGTCCTCGATCAGCAGCAGGTCCCGCCGGCCGGCGAGCAGCGCCCGCAGCTCCCTGGCCCGGGCGGCGGAGACGGCCGCGCCGGTCGGGTTCTGCGCCCGGCTGGTGACGACCAACGCCCGCGCGCCGGCGGCCAACGCGGCGGCCACCCCGGCCACCAGCGGCCCCTGGTCGTCCAGCGGTACGCCGATCGGGCGCAGCCCCAGCGCGGCGACCAGGTCGAGCAGGTTGGCCCAGCCCGGGTCCTCCACCGCGACCGCGTCGCCGGGGCGCAGGTGGGCGCCGAGCAGCCGCTCGATGCCGTCCAGCGCGCCACCGGTGAGGGTGAGCTCCCCGGCCGGCACACCGTCGGCACCCAGTCGGGCGCGGGCCGCCGCGGCCAGCTCGGGCAGCACGCCGGCGTCGGAGTAGCCGACCGGCGGGCCGGTTTCGGCGGCGAGCGCCGCCAGGTGTGGACCGAGGGCGGGCAGCAGCCGGGGATCGGGCTCACCCCGGGACAGGTCACGGGCCCCGGGCAACGGCGCCGGACGCAGCGCGGAGCGGCGGGCGGCCACCGGCGGACGGGGGCGGACCCGGGTGCCGTGCCGACCGGCGGTGGCGAGCAGGCCGCGTTGGCGCAGCTCCTGGTAGGCGCGGGCGACCGTCGCCGGACTGACGCCCAGCTCGGCGGCGAGCACCCGGACCGGCGGCAGGGCGGCACCGGGCGCCAGACCCCCCGTACGGATGCCCGACTCGATGCTGGCCGAAATCGCGACGGCCGTCGCTCCGACGAACTGATAGCGTGCTGACACAAATAAGAGATTGTACTAGAACAAAGGGGCGAGCATGTACCCACCCACCGCCCGGACCACCCCCAGCCGTTCCCGCGACCGGATGAGCTACGACCGGTCCGCCGCGCACGCCGTGCTCGACGAGGCGTACCACTGCGCGCTCGGGTTCACCGTTGACGGCCAGCCGCGGGTGCTGCCCACCCTGCACGTACGCATCGGCGAAACGCTCTATCTGCACGGCTCCACCGGCAGCCGGCCACTGCTCGCCGCCCGGGGCGACGGACTGCCGGTCTGCGTCACGGTGACCCTGCTCGACGGGCTGGTCTACGCCCGCTCCCAGTTCCACCACAGCGCCAACTACCGCTCGGTGGTCGCGCTCGGCACCGCCCGACTGGTCACCGACGAGCGGGAGAAGAGCGCCATGCTCACCGCTCTGGTGGAGAAGGTCGGTGCGGGACGCAGCGCGGCCAGCCGCCCGCCCAACCGGCGGGAGCTGGCCGAGACCGCCGTGCTGGCGCTGCCACTGCGCGAGGTGTCGGTCCGGGCCCGCACCGGTGGGGTCCGCGAGGACGAGGCCGACCTGCACCTGCCGCACTGGGCCGGCGTGCTGCCGCTGCGGCTCACCCCCGGCCTGCCGGAGCCGGACGCCGGGGTCACCGCGCCGCTGCCGGCGTACCTGCGAACGGCCCACACGCCCTGGCACGACCCGGCCCGGATGGCCGGCGAGCACGTCCGGCTGGAGCCGCTGGACATGGCGCACGCCGACGAGCTGCACACCGCCACCGCCGACGCGGAGGTCTGGCGGCACCTCAGCGTCACGCTGCCGACCACGCCGGCCGGGACCGCCGAGGTGATCGCCGCCGCGCTGGCCGCCCAGCACCGCGGCGAGCGGGTGGCCTGGGTGCAGCGCTGCGCGGCGACCGGGGCGGTGGTCGGCACCACCTCCTACTACGACATCGACCCGGAGCGGCGGTCGGTGGCGATCGGGCACACCTTCCTCGGCCGGCCGTGGTGGCGTACCGGCATCAACACCGAGGCGAAGCTGCTGCTGCTCAGCCGGGCCTTCGACGAGCTGGGCGCGGTGCGGGTGGCGTGGCACACCGACATCCGCAACGAGCGCTCGCAGGCGGCCATCGAGCGGCTCGGCGCCACCCGGGAGGGCGTGCTGCGGATGCACCGGCAGCGCCCGGACGGCTCCTGGCGAGACACCGTGCAGTACGCGATGACCGTCGACGAGTGGCCGAACGCACAGCTCAGGCTGCGGGAAAGGCTTCACCGGACGGCACCCGTGGCGTGATGATGGCGGGCGTGCTGGGGATCACCGACATCTGGACGTACGTGCTGGGCACCGTGGCCATCATCCTGCTGCCCGGGCCGAACTCGCTCTTCGTGCTCTCCACCGCCGCGAAGCGGGGCGTGGCGGCCGGTTACCGGGCGGCGGGCGGGGTGTTCGTCGGCGACGGAGTGCTGATGTTCCTCTCCGCCGCCGGGGTGGCGTCGGTGCTCAAGGCGTACCCACCGCTGTTCCTGGTGATCAAGTACGCCGGCGCCGCGTACCTCGGTTATGTCGGGGTGACCATGCTGCGCGGCGCCTGGCGGCGCTGGCGCGACCGCAACGACCCGAGCACGCCGCGGCTCATCGACGCCGCCGAGCCGGCGGCGATGCGCAGCCCGTTCCGCAAGGCGCTGGTTATCAGCCTGCTGAACCCGAAGGCGATCCTGTTCTTCATCTCGTTCTTCATCCAGTTCGTCGACCCCGGCTACGCCTGGCCGGCACTGTCGTTCCTGCTGCTCGGGCTGATCGCCCAGGTGACCAGCGCGATCTACCTGACCGCGTTGATCTTCGCGGGCACCTTCCTGGCCGCGCAGTTCCGCCAGCGTCGCCGCCTGGCCGCCGGCGGCACCACCGCCGTCGCCGCGCTCTTCCTCGCCTTCAGCCTCAAACTGGCCACCGCCAGCGCCGGCTGACCCGCCCGGGTCAGGTGCCGTCGCCGCCGGAGCCGCCGCCACCGGCACCGGCGGCGCCGGCGGTGCCACCGACGCCGTAGCCGGGCCGGACCGGCTCGTCGGGGTGGCGGCTGACGTGGGCGGACTCGTCGAGCTGAGCGGACCAGTCGGCGTGTGCCGCCGCCGCGGCGTGCCGGTTGATCGCCTGGCGCAGCCAGCCGTCCACGGTGGCGACCCAGTCCCGCCGGTCGGCGTCCGCATGCCAGATCCGGAACCGACTGATGCTCTGGTGGGTGATCCCGGCCAGCGCCAGCCGGCGGTCCACCCAGAGGATCGCCTCCAGGCCCGCCGAGTTGGTCACGAAGATCACCTCCAGCTCGGTGATCGGGCCGGCGTAGAGCGGCGCCACCCAGTAGCCCCACCGCTGGTGCAGCGGCAGGGTGTGCGCCACCCCCGGCAGCCCACCCTCCTGCAGCCCGGCCTGGCGAATCACGAAACCCAGCGTCTCCAGCGCCGCCAGCACGTGCTGCTGAGTCGGGATCGGGTGCACGAAGACCGGCACCATGGCCCCCTGATCCAGCTCCGGGTCGACGGAGACCTCGGTACGGAGCCCCATCCGCAGGCTCAGCAGCGGCACCCCGCCGAAGATGGTCACCGGGGTCTCCCACGGCAGCGGCAACGCGAAGTCGACCGCCCGCCGCCGACCGGCCGGTACGACGAACCGGCCGGCGATCGGCAGCTGAAAGAACTGCACCAGGCGCCGGGCGGCGGCCGGGTCGTCCGGCTCGACCGTGGTGACCAGGCCGAGCCGGATGTGCCGCACCAGTACGTCGTCCGGCCCGGCCGCCAACGTCACCCGCCCGGGCAGGCGCAGGCCCGGACGGGTACTCGGGTTGGGCAGCGTGGTCTGCACGGACAGCCCGGTCCAGCCGGACTCCCGGGACACCCCCGTCAGCCGCACCGCGCGCCCCCTTCCGGGACGGGACCCCGCTGGTCCACCAGCCGCGTCTACCCGGTCGAGGCCCCCTCAACTCTCGCGGACCCCGCGCGTGGCCACCTCGACTTCGACGAAGAGCAACCGCCCCTCCGCTTCATCGCAACCGCCGCCCGCGAGGCACCGGGTCGGTCTCGTCGTCGAACTCGCCGATGACCTCCTCCAGCAGGTCCTCCAGGGCGACGAAGCCGATCGGCCGCGCCGGGCCACCGCCGTTGCGCACCAGCGCGAGCTGGGACTGCCGCGCCCGCATCGCGGCCACCGCCTCGGTGACCGTGGACGTCGCGGGCAGCGTGAACGCGGACGTCATCAGCTCACCGGCGGTGGCGGCGCGACCGGTGGTGACCACCCGCACCGCCTCCCGCACGTGCACCAGGCCGCAGACGTCGCCCGCCACGTCCAGCACCGCCAGCCGGGACCGGCCGCTGTCCCGGCTGACCTGCTCGATCCGGTCCGCCGGGTCGTCCCGACGGACGGTGACCATGGTGGCGAACGGCTCCATCACCTGCGCCACCGACGTGCCCTGCAACTCCAGCAAGCTGGTGAGCAGTTGGTGCTGCTCGGCGCCGAGCAGCCCGTGCTCGCGGGACTGCTCCAGCAGGATCCGCAGCTCGTCCGGGCCGTGCACCTGGGCCAGCTGATCCTGCTGATTGACCCCGACCAGCCGCAGGATCGCGTTGGCCAGTGCGTTCAGCGCGGAGAGCACCGGCCGGGCCACCCGGGCGAAGGCACGGAACGGCAGCGCGAGCAGCGTCGCCGAGCGCTCCGCGTCGGTGATCGCCCACGACTTCGGCGCCATCTCCCCCACCACCAGGTGCAGGAAGGTGACCAACCCGAGGGCGAAGACCAGGGCGACCAGGTGGCTGGCCGCATCCGGCAGCCCCACCGCGTGCAGCAGCGGGCTGAGCAGGTGCTCGATCGCCGGCTCGGCCAGCGCACCGAGCCCCAGGGTGCACAGGGTGATGCCGAGCTGCGCGCCCGCCAGCATCAGCGACAACTCGCGGACACCGTCCAGGGCGGCCCGAGCCGCCCGGCCACCGCTGGCCGCCGCCTGCTCCAGGCGGTACCGCTTGCTGGCCACCAGGGCGAACTCGGCGGCCACGAAGAACCCGTTCAGCGCCAGCAGGATCACCGAGCTGAACAGCGCGATCCCGGGGCTCATGCGGGCACCTCGCCCGGCTCGGTCAGCTGCAACCGCACCGAGTCGGCCACGTGCCGGTCCACGGCCAGCACCTCGACCAGCGCCCGGGGTTCCGCGTCGCCGTCCTCGGCGTCGGCGCCCTCGGGCAGCAGGCTGATCTCCAGCCGGTCGCCGACCTCCGGCACCCGGCCCAGTTCCCGCATGACCAGGCCGGAGAGGGTGTCGTACTCCGGGGCCTCGGGCAGCGCGATGCCGGTACTGTCGGCGACCTCGTCGATCCGCCAGCGGGCCGGCACCACCCAGGACCCGTCGTCCTGCCGGGCGGGCGCCCGCTCCGGTGGGTCGTCCTCGTCCCGGATCGGGCCGACCAGCTCCTCGGCGATGTCCTCCAGCGTGATCACGCCGGCGAAGCCGCCGTACTCGTCGACCACGCAGGCCATCTGCCGATGCCCGGACCGCAGCCGGTCGAGCACGGTGGGCAACGGCAACGTCTCGGGCACCAGCAGCGGCGGCCCGGCCACCGCGCTCACCGGGGTGGTGGCCCGCTCCCCCGGCGGTACGCCGAGCACGTCGGCGATGCCGACGATCCCGATCAGGTCGTCGACGCCCTCCGCGCCGCGCACCGGGAACCGGGAGTGGCCGGTGTCCAGCAGCTCGACCACCCGGCTCACCGGCTCGTGCGCCCGTACGGTGTGCACGTCGACCCGGGGCACCATGGCCTCGCCGGCGGTCAGCTCGCGGAAATCCAGCCCCCGGTCGAGCAGCGTGGACATCTCCGCATCCAGGCTGCCCTCCTCGCGGGACTCGGCGATGATCTGTTCCAGGTCGGCCGGGGTGGCGCCGCTGGGCAGCTCCTCGATCGGCTCGACGCCGATCCGACGGAGCAGCCGCACCGACGCCCGGTCGAAGAGCCGGATCACCGGCCCGGCGACGGTGAGGTACATCAGGGTGGACCGGCTCAGCGCCCGGGCCAGCGGCTCGGCCCGGGCGATGGCCAGGTTCTTCGGGGCCAGCTCACCGAGGACCATCTGGACCACGGTGGCGATGACCAGCGCCAGTGCCACCGACAGCGGCAGGCTGACCGCCTCGCCGACGCCGGCGACGCCGAGCAGGTCGGCGAGGCCGCCGCCGAGGTACGGCTCGGCGACGTACCCGACCAGCAGCGCGGTGACGGTGATGCCGAGCTGCGCGCCGGAGAGCATGAAGGAGAGCCGGCTGGTGACGGTCAGGGCCCGGGCGGCGGCCGCGTCGCCGTCATCGGCGAGCTGGCGGAGCTTGCCCCGGTCGACGGCGACATAGCCGAACTCCTGCGCCACGAAGTAACCGGTGGCGGCGGTGAGCACGATGATCAGAAGGAGACCGACGACGATCAACACGGGTCGCTCAGGGCTCCCGGGGTCGTCGGAACGGGAATATGCCGGGCACGACCCGGCTGGCTACTGCTGCCCTCCTGGGCAGAAGAGTCGATCATGCCTCCATTTTATCGGCGCTGGCTGGGACTCCGCTGAGGGTGGGCCGAAGGCGCCGATCGTCCGGTTCCTGAGCGGTGGCCCAGGCCGTCACCCCGGCCCCGCCGGCCCACCGCCCGGTCCGCGTTCGGCCAACTCGTCCGCGTCGAGCAGGTCCCGGTCGAACCGGCCGGCCCGGTACGCGGTCCGGCCGATCATCTGTGCCGCGACGGGTGCGGTGGCCAGCTGGAAGACCGCCACCAGCATGATCATGCCGACATCCGTCTGGGAGCGCAGCCGCAGCGTGATGCCGAGCAGCAGCAGGAGCACCCCGAGCACCTGCGGTTTGGTGGCCGCGTGCATCCGGGACAGTGCGTCCGGAAAGCGCAGCACGCCGATCCCGGCGGCCAGGCCGAGCAGCGCGCCGGCCACCAGGCAACCGGCACCGAGCCAGTCGGCGATCGTCCCGATCATTCCGGCTCCCGAACGGCGAAGCGGACCAGCGACACCGAGCCGACGAAGCCGAGCAGGGAGAGCACCACCAGGACGGGCAGCGTGGTGGCGTGCCGGTTGACCGCCGCCTCGGCGCCCACCGCCCCGACCATGGTGGCGAGCAGCATGTCCGCGGCGATCACCCGGTCCAGCAGCGACGGGCCCCGGTAGAGCCGGGTCAGCGCGAGCAGCGCGGTCACCGAGAGCAGGACGGTGAGGACGACGGCCAGGAACGTGGTCACGGGAGGGTTCCCTTCTCGACAGCATCGGTCTCGACGCGGCGCAGTTCGGCGGCGGAGCCCACCGCACGGACGATCCGCCGCTCGACGGCGAGGGTGCGCTTGCGGGCCAGGGTCAGCTCTCCCGGCCCGTGGGTGTCCAGCACGTGCACGTAGAGCGTGCCGGAATCCCGGTCGACCTCGAGGATCAGCGTGCCGGGCACCAGCGAGACCGCCTCCGCGGTGAGCGCCAGGTTCAGGTCGGTGGGCACCCGCAGTCGCACCGCGATGATCGCCCCACGCGGTCGGTAGCCGGGCTGCACCGCGATCCGGGCCACGTGCATGCTCGCGCCGACCAGCTCGACGCCGAAGCTGACCGCGAACACCAGCAGTGCGCGGGGGCGCAGCCGGCCGGCGAAGGTGACCGTCGGCAGCGGGAAGAACAGCAGCACCGCGCCGCCCACCAGCAGACCTCCGACCAGGTTCGCCCAGTTGACCTCGCCCCAGAGCAGGCTCCAGACCACCACCAGCCAGCCCAGCGCCAGTGCCTGGTCCCGCCAGCGCCCGAGCCGGCGCCGACGTGGCGCGGCCGGCTCGTCGGCGCCGCTCGGGGCCGTCCCGCCCGGGCCGGTCACGGCGTGCCGCCCGGCAGCACGGCCCGCAGGTACGGGGTGCGTGAGCGCAGGTCGGCGGCCGCGTCGGCGGTGACCTCGAAGAGCGGACCGGCCAGCACGGTCAGCGCCAGCCCGAACGCGACCAGGGCCACGGTGGCCCCGACCATCAGCCTGGGCAGCCGGACGGCCGGCTCGGTGGTGGCCAGTCGGGGCGACCGCCAGAAGGCGATGTTCCACACCCGGGAGGCCACGTACAGGGTGAGCAGGCTGGTCAGCGCGCCGGCCGCGACGAGCACCCCGGGCAGCGGCCCGCCGGCCGCCACCCCGGCCTGGAGCAGGCCGAGCTTGCCGAGGAAACCGGAGAACGGTGGCACGCCGGCGAGGTTCATCGCCGGGACGAAGAACAGCACGCCGAGCAGCGGCGCCATTCGGGCCAGCCCGCCGAGGCGGCGCAGGTCGGTACTGCCGGCCCGGACCTCGACCAGCCCGGCGACCAGGAAGAGCGTGGTCTGGATGGTGATGTGGTGCACCACGTAGAAGATCGCGCCAGAGAGCCCCGCGATGGTGCTCAACGCCACCCCGAAGATCATGTAACCGATGTGGCTGACCAGCGTGAACGAGAAGAGCCGCTTCATGTCGGACTGGGCCACCGCGCCGAGGATGCCGACCACCATGGTCAGCCCGGCGACGACCATGAGCAGTTCGTCGGCCTGCCCGCCCGGAAAGAGCAGCGTCTCGGTGCGGATGATCGCGTAGACGCCCACCTTGGTCAGCAGCCCCGCGAAGACCGCGGTGACCGGAGCCGGCGCCGTGGGGTAGCTGTCCGGCAGCCAGGCCGAGAGCGGGAAGACCGCCGCCTTGACGCCGAACGCGAGCAGCAGCATCAGCTCCAGGGTGAGCCGGACGCCGGCGGGCAGGTCGTCGAGGCGCTGGGCGAGTTGGGCCAGGTTGAGTGTGCCGGTGGCCGCGTACACCAGCCCCACCCCGGCCAGGAAGATCATCGAGGAGAGGATGCTGACCACCACGTACGTCGACCCGGTGCGGATGCGGGTCTCGGTGCCGCCCAGGGTGATCAGCACGAAGCTGGCGGCCAGCAGGATCTCGAAGCCGACGAAGAGGTTGAACAGGTCACCGGCGAGGAACGCGTTGGTGACGCCCGCGGTGAGCACCAGGTACGTCGGGTGGAAGATGACCACCGGTGCGCTCTCGCCGGTCTCGCTGCGGCCCTGGCCGACCGAGTACAGCAGCACGCAGAGGGTGACCGCCGAGGAGACCACCAGCATCAGCGCGGCGAGTTGGTCGGCGACCAGGACGATGCCGACCGGCGCCGGCCAGCCGCCGATCGCCAGCACCACCGGCCCGTGCCGGTACGCCTGCACCAGCAGCAGCAGCGCCACGGTGAGGGTGCCGCACAGGCACAGCACGCTGACCGCGCGTTGGAGCCCGGGTCGGGCGGCCAGCAGCAGGGTCAACGCCGCGCCGAGCAGCGGCATCACCACCGGCAACGGCAGCAGCCGGCTCATCGTGTCCCCCGCGGCCCGGCCATCACACCTCGTCCCCGCGCCGCAGCCGGCGCCGGGCGGGCTCGGGATCGACCTGCTCCGGGTCGTCGTCCGGGCCCTCCCCGCCGAGATCGACGGTGCCCACCTCGTCACGCTCGGCCCGGCGGACGATCTGCCGGTCCTCCAGGTCGTCGGGCACCTCATCGTCGCCGGTGAGGTACCAGCTCCGGTACGCCACGGCGAGCAGGAACGCGGTCAACCCGAAGGTGATCACGATGGCGGTCAGCACCATGGCCTGCGGCAGCGGGTCGCTCATCCGGTCCACCGGGCCGGTGCCGACGATCGGCGCCTCACCGGACCGACCGCCCAGCAGGATCAGCAGGTTGACCCCGTTGCCGAGCAGGATCACGCCCAGCAGGATCCGGGTCAGACTGCGCTCCAGCAGCAGGATCACCCCGCAGCCGACCAGCACCCCGACGGCGAGCACCAGCACCAGCACGGGCCCGGGGCCGCTGGTGGTCATGACCGGTCCCCCTTGTCGACGGCGAGCCCCCCGGTGGCGGTCCCGGTCGCCTCGATGTGCCGGTCCACCTCGGCCCCGAGGCTGCGCAGGATGTCCAGCACCAGCCCGATCACGACCAGGTAAACGCCGATGTCGAAGAAGAGCGAGGTGACCAGATGTGCGTCGCCGACCAGCGGTAGGGACCGGTCGACCTTGGCGCTCTCCAGCACCGATCCACCGGCCAGCAGCGCCACCACACCGGTACCCACCGACAGGGCCAGCCCGGCACCGAGGACGGTGCCGGCGCCGACCGGTGCGGCCTCGGCCAGCTCGTACCGGCCGCCGGCCAGGTAGCGGACCACCAGAGCGAGGCCCGCCACCAGCCCGCCGGCGAAGCCGCCGCCCGGCGCGTTGTGCCCGGAGAAGAGCAGGAACAGGGAGAACAGCACCACGGTGTGGAATATCAGCCGGATGATCACCTCCAGCACGATGGAGCGGCGCTCCTCGTACAGCGTGGGGCCGCCGCGCAGCCACACCGGCCGGTCGGTCTGGTCCGCCGGGCCCGCCGGGCCCGCCGACTCTGCCCGGCGTGGCCGGGGCCCGGTGCGGGACCGCTCGAAGATCAGGCTGGCGACCCCGGTCGCCGCCACCACCAGCACGGCCAGCTCACCCATGGTGTCCCAGGCCCGGATGTCGACCAGGGTCACGTTGACCACGTTGCGGCCGTACCCCTGGGCCACCGCCAGGTCCGGGAAGGCGCTGGAGATGTCCGGCGCCCGGCGGGCACTGGCGGCGACGAGGGCCAGCCCGGCGGCCGCAATGCCCGCCGTCACTCCGATCGCCCGGCGTGCCCAACGGCTGCGGCGCAGCGGACGGGCCGAGAACCGGTTGGGCAGGCGGCGCAGCACCAGCACGAAGATCGCGATGGTCGCGGTCTCCACCAGGAACTGCGTGAGCGCGAGGTCGGGCGCGCCGTGCAGGACGAACAGCATGGCGCTGCCGTAGCCGGTCACGCCCACCAGCAGCATCGCGGTCAGCCGGCGGCGGGCTCTGACCGCCAGCACCGCGGCCACTCCGATCACCAGCACGACCACCGGTTGCAGCGGGGTGTCCCAGAACGGGATCCGGGCCCGCCACGGTCTAACGGCGAGCATCGCCCCGCCGGGCAGCAGCACCAGGACGACCAGGATGATCCCCAGATACTGCGGCAGGGAGCCGCGCTGGGTCGCTCCGGTGACCTCGACGGCCATCCGGTCGAACCGGCCCACGATCCACTCGTACCCCTGGCTGCCGCTGACCGGCCAGCGGAGCCGGGCCAGCACCGGGGCGAACGGCCCGCGCAGCGCGAAGAGCAGGCCGCCGCCGGCGAGCGCCAGCACGGACAGTCCGAGCGCCGGGGTCGGTCCGGACCAGAGCGTCAGATGCGCGTGCACCCCGCCGAGCAGATCGGCGTACGGGCGCAGCAGTCCGTCCAGCAGTCCGGCGGCCGGGCCGGCGAGCAACCCGACGCCGGCCAGCACCGCCGGTGGGACCAGCAGCGACCCGGCGATCGGGCCCGCCTGGACCGGCTCCACGCCGGGCCGGTCGGCGAACGCGCCCCAGACGAAGCGGGCGCTGTACGCGACGGTGAGCACCGTCCCGGCGACCAGACCGGCGAGGAGCAGCGGCCGGTCGGTGAACGCCGCGAACACCGCCTCCTTCGCCACGAAGCCGACCAACGGCGGCACGCCGGCCATCGACGCGGCGGCCAGCACCGCGACCACGAACAGCGGTCGGGACCAGTGCCGCAGCCCGGACAGCTCGCGCAGGTCGCGGGTGCCGGCGCCGTGATCGATGACGCCGACGACCAGGAACAGCGCCGCCTTGAACAGCGCGTGCGCCAGCAGCATCGCCGTACCGGCCAGCGCGGCGTCCGGCGTGCCGGACCCGGTCACCACGACCAGCAGACCGAGCTGGCTGACCGTCCCGTACGCCAGCAACAGCTTCAGGTCGGTCTGCCGCAGTGCCGCCCAGCCCCCGACCAGCATGGTGGCCAGGCCCGCGACCTGCACCACGGGCCGCCAGGGGCCGACCACGGCCAGCACCGGCGCGAGCAGCCCGACCAGGTAGACGCCGGCCTTGACCATGGCGGCCGCGTGCAGGTACGCGCTGACCGGCGTTGGTGCCGCCATCGCGACCGGCAGCCAGGAGCTGAACGGCAGCACCGCCGACTTGGACAGCGCGCCGGTCAGGATCAGCAGCACGGCGGTGACCAGGTAACCGCCGCCGGGTAGCGGCTGTGCGGCGATCTCCGACCAGCGGTAGCTGCCCGCGTGCTCGCCGAGCAGGATGAACCCGACCAGCATGGCCAGCCCGCCCAGCGTGGTGACCGTCAGCGCCTGCGCCGCCGCCCACCGGCTGGACCGCCGTTCGGTGCTGTGCCCGATCAGCAGGTACGAGAAGATCGTGGTCAGCTCCCACCCGACGTAGAGCAGCAGCAGGTCGTCGGCGAAGACCAGGACGAGCATCGCTCCGGCGAAGGCGACCAGGACGGCGACGAACTGCGCCAGTCCGATCGAGCCTGCGGCGAAGTACCGGGCGCTGTAGATCAGCACCAGCGCGCCGACGCCGCCGATCAGCAGGGTCATCAGCCAGGACAGCGTGGTGAGCCGCAGCGCGACGTCGAGGCCCAGCTGCCGGATCCACGGGTACGTCTCGACCACCGCCCCGCCGTGGGCGACGGCCGGCGTGCGGGCCACCGCCCAGCCGAACGCGGCTGCCGGCGCCAGCGCCAGCGGGTAGCACGCACGGGGACCCCACCACCGAACGAACAGCGGCGCGACGAGAGCTGCCACGAGATGGAGGATGAGTAGTACCAGCACCCGCGCTCCCGGTCGAGGTGGCCGACGCCCGTGCAGCGGTGGCGCCTAGCAGCGATCAGACGCCAGTTCGTCGCCCGTCGGGCCGTTTTGCCGGAATTCGTCCAGGTTGCGTGGTGAGGATGTGGCTGATGTGCGAGTGCGGCCGGCGTCAGAGGTGCGGCCGGCGTCAGCGCAGCAGGGCGTCCCCGACGGGCAGCGCGTCGTCGGGGACGGGACGGTCGCGGCGCAGCTCGGCCAGCAGGTCGACGCGGCCGAGCTGGCGGGCGACCTTGTCGACCACCCGCTCCGCGGCGGCCAGCGACCGCACCGAGAGCAGCCGGCCGCGGCTCTCCCGGCGCAGCACGAAGTAGTGGACGGCGACGCGGACCTGGCCGCGGTCGGCGGCGCTGGCCTGCGCGGTGGAGATGACGAGCTCACGCAGGCAGCGGGCGAGGCGTTCGGCGAGCTCGAGCTCCGGCCCGTGCAGGCCGCCACGGAGCGTGGCGAGGTGGCTGTCGACCTTGCGGATCAGCACGTCGGTGCCGGGTTCGACATTCCGCTGCTCGCCGGCCATCCGATCCCCCCACCCCGGTTCGCGTTGCGAGTGAAGTTACTTTATGTTGCTCCTCACAAGCAAGCAGTTAAGTGAGACTTAACGCATTAAGTACGCATCCAGTGCTTATGGCTTTCACTCGGACACATTCCACCGCCGGTCGCTCGTGGTTGTCGTACCGGCGGGGCACGATGGACCGGTGACCGGCGCAGACGCAGACACGACCGGGGTGCTGGCCGGGTTCGGCCCGGCCACCCGTGCCTGGTTCGACGCCGCCTTCGCCGCCCCCACCGCCGCCCAGGCCGGCGCCTGGCGATCGGTCGCCGCCGGCCGCAACGCCCTCGTGGTGGCGCCCACCGGCTCCGGCAAGACGCTCGCCGCCTTCCTCTGGTCCCTCGATCGGCTGGCCCGCGAGCCCGCTCCGGCCGAGGCCCGGCAGCGCTGCCGGGTGCTCTACGTCAGCCCGCTCAAGGCGCTCGCCGTCGACGTCGAGCGCAACCTGCGCGCCCCGCTGGCCGGCATCCGGCAGGCGGCGACCCGACTCGGCGTCGCCCCGCCCGACATCACCGTCGGCATGCGCACCGGCGACACCCCGGCCGACGAGCGACGAGCCTTCGCCCGCACCCCGCCTGACATCCTCATCACCACGCCCGAGTCGCTGTTCCTCCTGCTCACCTCCGCCGCCCGGGATTCACTACGCGGCGTCCAGACGGTGATCATCGACGAGGTGCACGCGGTCGCCGGCAGCAAGCGCGGCGCCCACCTCGCCCTCTCGCTGGAACGCCTCGACGAGCTGCTGCCCGCCCCGGCGCAACGCATCGGCCTCTCCGCCACCGTCCGGCCGATCGACGC
Source organism: Micromonospora sp. U21 (assembly GCF_018070045.1). Lineage (GTDB taxonomy): Bacteria > Actinomycetota > Actinomycetes > Mycobacteriales > Micromonosporaceae > Micromonospora. Next base: position 436,111 of record NZ_JAGPYK010000001.1, on the reverse strand, counting down.
CTGCGCACGGTTCCTCGGCGGCGCCCGGCCGGTCGACGTCGTGCAGCCGGCCACCGCGAAGACCATCGAGGTCAGCGTGCAGGTGCCGGTGGAGGACATGACCCGCCTCGACGAGCAGGAGCAGCCGCCGGAGGACGACCTCGGCGGGCCCGGGCCGCGCCGCGCCTCGATCTGGCCGGCCGTCGAGGAGCGGGTCTTCTCGCTCATCGGCGAGCACCGCTCGACCATCGTCTTCACCAACTCCCGACGCAGCGCCGAACGGTTCTGCGCGCGGCTCAACGAGCTGGCCGCCGAAGGCGTAGCGGACGGCTCGGCCGGTCCGGTCCGCAACCGGCCCCCGGCGGAGGTGATGGCGCAGTCCGGCGCGGCCACCGGCGCGGCGCCGGTGATCGCCCGAGCGCACCACGGCAGCGTCTCCCGGGAGGAGCGCAAGCACATCGAGGAGGCGCTCAAGTCCGGCCAGCTCCCGGCGGTGGTGGCCACCTCCAGCCTGGAGCTGGGCATCGACATGGGCGCGGTCGACCTGGTGGTGCAGATCGAGGCGCCGCCGAGCGTGGCCGCCGGCCTGCAACGGGTCGGCCGGGCCGGGCACCAGGTGGGCGCGGTCTCCCGCGGGGTGGTCTTCCCGAAGCACCGCGGCGACCTGCTCTCCTGCGCGGTGGTCGCCGAGCGGATGACCGACGGCGCGATCGAGGAGCTGCACTACCCGCGCAACCCGCTGGACGTGCTGGCCCAGCAGATCGTCGCGATGGTGGCACTGGAGCCGTGGCGGGTCGGTGATCTGGCCGTGCTGGTCCGCCGGGCCGCGCCCTTCGCCGAGCTGCCCGACTCCGCGCTGCACGCCGTGCTGGACATGCTCTCCGGCCGCTACCCGTCCACCGCCTTCGCCGAGCTGCGCCCCCGGCTGGTCTGGGACCGGGCCACCGACGTGCTCACGGGCCGCCCCGGCGCGCAACGGCTCGCGGTGACCAGCGGTGGCACCATCCCCGACCGGGGCCTGTTCGGTGTCTTCCTGGCCGGCGCCGAGCGGGCCGCGCGGGTCGGCGAGCTGGACGAGGAGATGGTCTACGAGTCGCGGATCGGCGACGTCTTCCTGCTCGGCTCCTCCTCCTGGCGTATCGAGGAGATCACCCCCGACCGGGTGCTGGTCTCACCTGCCCCGGGGCAGGCGGCCCGGATGCCGTTCTGGAAGGGCGACCAGTTGGGCCGGCCGGTGGAGCTCGGCCGGGCCATCGGCGCCCGGGTGCGCACCCTGCTGCGGCAGAGCGACGAAGCGGCGCTGGCCACGTTGCGTGACGGCGGGCTGGACGACTGGGCCGCCGCCAACCTGATGGCGTACCTGCGCGAGCAGCGCGAGGCCACCCGTTCGCTGCCGGACGACCGCACGATCGTGGTCGAACGGTTCCGCGACGAGCTGGGCGACTGGCGGCTGGCCGTGCACAGCGTCCTCGGCGCCCGGGTCAACGGGCCGTGGGCGCTGGCCGTGGGCCGCCGACTGGCCGAGCGGTACGGGGTGGACGCCCAGGTGATGCCCTCCGACGACGGCATCGTGGTGCGGCTGCCGGACACGGCCGAGGAGCCACCTGGTGCCGACGTGGTGGTCTTCGAGCCCGACGAGATCGCCCAGCTCGTGGAGGAGTCGGTCGGCACCTCCGCGCTCTTCGCCGCCCGGTTCCGGGAGTGCGCCGCCCGGTCGCTGCTGCTGCCCCGCCGCGACCCGCGCCGCCGCCAGCCGCTCTGGCAGCAGCGGCAACGCGCCGCGCAGCTGCTCGACGTGGCACGCGAGTACGCCGACTTCCCGGTCACCCTGGAGGCCGCCCGGGAGTGCCTCCAGGACGTCTTCGACCAGCCGGCGCTGGCCGGGCTGATGCGCGACCTGGCCGCCCGTAAGGTGCGGCTGGTCGAGGTGGAGACCAACCAGCCGTCCCCGTTCGCCCGGTCACTGCTCTTCGGCTACGTCGGGGCGTTCCTCTACGAGGGCGACGCCCCGCTCGCCGAGCGTCGCGCCGCGGCGCTCGCCCTGGACTCCACGCTGCTCGGTGAATTGCTCGGCCGGGTCGACCTGCGCGAACTTCTCGACCCGGCGGTCCTGGCCGAGACCGAGCGGCAGCTGCGTTGGCTGACCGAACAGCGCCGCCCGCGCGACGCCGAGGACGTGGTCGAGCTGCTGCGGGTGCTCGGCGACCTGAGCGACGCCGAGCTGGCCGAGCGGGGCGTACCGGAAATCTGGCTGACCGAGCTGGAGGGGGCCCGCCGGGTGCTGCGGGTCCGGATCGCCGGCGAGCAGCGCTGGGTGGGCGTCGAGGACGCCGCCCGGCTGCGCGACGCGCTCGGCGTGGCGCTGCCGGTCGGGGTGGCCGAGGCGTACCTCGCTCCGGTGGTCGATCCGCTCGGTGACCTGGTGGCCCGTTACGCGCGCACCCACGGGCCGTTCGCCGCGGCGAGTTGCGCGGCCCGCTTCGGGCTCGGCGTGTTCGTGGTCGAGCAGACACTGCGCCGGCTGGGCGCCACCGGTCGGGTGGTGTCCGGGGAGTTCACCCCGGATTCCGCTGGCGCCCAGTGGTGCGACGCGGAGGTGCTGCGGTTGCTGCGCCGCCGCTCGCTCGCGGCGTTGCGCCGGGAGATCGAGCCGGTGCCGCCCCGGGCGCTGGCCACGTTCCTGCCCCGCTGGCAGCAGGTCGGCTCGTCTGCACGAGGGGTGGAGGCCCTCGCCGCCACCGTGGAGCAGTTGCAGGGCGCGGCGGTGCCGGCGTCCGCGCTGGAGCGGCTCGTGCTGCCCGGTCGGGTCGCCGACTACTCCCCCGCCCAGCTCGACGAGCTGTGCGCCAGCGGGGAGGTGGTCTGGGCCGGGTCGGGGGCGATCTCCGGCGGCGACGGCTGGGTCACCCTGGCGTACGCGGACACCGCGCCGCTGCTGCTCCCCCCGCCCGACGAGGCACTGACCCGGACCCCGCTGCACGAGGCGGTGCTCGACGCGCTCGGCGACGGGCAGGCGCTGTTCTTCCGGCCGCTCGCCGACCGGGTCGGCTCGACCGATGACGCCGCGCTGACCGCGGCGATCTGGGACCTGGTCTGGGCCGGTCACCTCACCAACGACACTCTCGCCCCGCTGCGCGCGGTGCTCGGTGCCGGCGGCGCGCACCGCTCCCGGCCGTCCGCGCCGCGCACCCGCTACCGGCGGCCGGGCCGGGTGGCGCTGCCCACCCGGGGTGGCCCGCCGACCGTCGCCGGTCGCTGGTCGCGGCTGCCGGAACGGGACCTCGACCCGACCCGGCGCGCCGCCGCTCTGGCCGACGTGCTGCTGGAGCGGCACGGGGTGGTCACCCGCGGCGCGGTCATGGCCGAGCAGGTGGTCGGCGGGTTCGCCGCGGTCTACCCGGTGCTGTCGGCGCTGGAGGAGCGCGGCGCGGCCCGCCGGGGCTATTTCGTGGAGGGGCTGGGCGCGGCGCAGTTCGCGGTGCCCGGCGCGGTGGACCGGCTGCGTGCGCTGGTCGAGCCGGCCGACGGTGCCCGGGCCCGGGGCGGGCCGGCGACGGTGCTCGCCGCCACCGACCCGGCCAACCCGTACGGCGCGGCGCTGCCCTGGCCGGACCGGGTGATCGATTCCGGCGACGGCGCCGCCCCGGCGACCGGGCACCGGGCCGGCCGTAAGGCGGGCGCGCTGGTGGTGCAGGTCGCCGGCGACCTGGTGCTCTACGTGGAGCGCGGCGGCCGGACGCTGCTCTCCTTCACGGACGACGCCGACACGCTCGCCGCGGCCGGCAAGGCACTCGCCGATGCCGTCCACTCCGGAGCGTTGGGCGCGATGTCGGTGGAGCGGGCCGACGGTGAGGCGGTGCACTCCTCGCCGCTGCGCGACGCGCTGACCGCCGCCGGGTTCCGGGCCACCCCGCGCGGCCTGCGCCTACGCGGCTGACCCGCCCTCGCGGACGCCGTCGCCGCCCGGTCCGGGTGAGATCGGCTGCGAAGATCCCGTGGCCGCGGCCAACCGCTCACCTGCTGCCGATCGCACCCCACCCGCCGGTGCCAACGCCCGGCGGACAGCACACTCTTACGCGTTATACCTGTGAGTCATATCTATGACTCACAGGTATAACGCTCAAGCAGACAGGCATGCCCCAGGCCACCGACGCCACGGACTCGATGCTCAGCGGAGACCGGCGAGGACCTTCTCGTAGCGCGTGCGGTCCGCGCTCGGGGTCTTCGCCTCAAGGTAGTTGAGCACCACCGCGCCACGCTGGTACGACTGGCCGCCCCAGGTCTCCGCGATGTCACTGGCGCTGATCTCGTCGGGGAACACGTACACCGTGACGGCGTCGGTGGCGATCAGCTCGGAGCAGCCCAGGCCGAGCCCGTCCGGTCCACAGTCGACCGAACGGTCCTTCGGGTGCGGCACCTTCAGGCCGGCGGCCTTGAACGCTTCGACGACCTGCTTCGCGCCGGGCGCCCCGGACGGCCTCTTGGGCAGCACCACCGGCGGCGGGCTGGCCGGGCGGCGCTCGGTCGGCCCCTGGGCGGTCGCGGGCGGGGCCGACGCAGCCGCGGGCGGGGCCGGCGTGGAAGCCGCGCCGCTGGCGCTGGGCGGGGCTGCCGAGGGCGTCGCCTCGCTCGGCAGACCGCTGGCCGCCGGGGCCGAGACGGACGAGGCCACCTCCGGTCGACCGGCGTCGTCACTGCCGCACCCGGCGGTGAGGGCGACGGCGACCACGAGTACGGCGACGGCGGGCAGGCTCCGATGTATCACCAGGGCAGTCTGCCCAACAGCGCCCGACGGCGGGAGTGGCCGGTCGGCCAGTGCCGTGTCCCATATCCGCCAGCCGCCGGTCGACCGTGCGACGCGGGTACGCCCCGGCCCCCGGTGACCTCCTGCGGGTCGCCGGCTGATATTCGACTGTGGAATGCTTCCCCGGTGGGTGAACACGTAGTTCCCGTGGCCTGTCCCTGCTGTGCCTCCCGGACCGGCGGCGGGACCTGCCCGGTCTGCTTCTGGACCGATGACGGTCAGTCCGACGCCGATGCCGACGCGGTCCGGGGCGGCCCCAACGGCGACCTGAGCCTCACGCACGCCCGACTCAACTACGCCGTCTACGGCGCCAGCCACCCGCGCTACCAGGACATGGTGCGCCTGGCCCGCCCCGACGAGCGCCCGGACGGCGCCCGGCGGGGCTGAGGTCGGGTCAGCAGACCGGCACGGAGCCGCCGTACACCGCGGAGATGTACGCGTGGCTGACGTACTGCCCGCTGGCCAGGCGGTTCCACCGGGTGGTGGTGCGGTAGGGGCCGGCCACCGACTGGCCGGTGACGTAGCACTGGATCGGCACGTTGGCGAACCGGGCGGCGAGGCCACGGGTCGGGTACGACGTGCTGGCACCGGTTCGGATGTTGAGCGGCCCGTCGCCGACCACCCCGCGCGGCCCTCCACCGGTCCACAGGTAGGCCACGTCCACCCAGGCGTTGGTGGTCAGCCGCAGGCCGTTCCAGAAGGTGCCGTCGGCCAGGTCGATGCCGGCCGGGTTGAGCACCGTACGCCCGAACTGGTCCCGCCCGCCGTTGTAGCGGGACTGGTACGCGGCCTGTGCCTCGGGCCGGCCCTGCGGCAGGTTCTTCCAGTTCTCCCGCACGGCCGACGGGTTCCAGTAGTCGTCGCGGGTGTTCCACGGCCCGACGTCCCAGACCGGCGCGTACTCGCAGCGGGAGCCGGTGGTGGTGCAGACCCGCACGGTGTAGTCGCCGCTGTTCAGCGGGGAGAGCCCGCGACGCGACGGCAGCGCCACGAAGTGGTCCCGCGGCTGCACCGTACGGCCGTTGGCGGTCAGCTCGCCGACCAGCCCGATCCGGGTGGCGTACACCCGGTAGGTGCGGCCGGGGGTGGCCGCCGAGACGGCGGCGGTCGCGTCGGCGGTGAGCTGGACGCCGCGTACCGTCGCGGTGGCGCCGCCGGCCTGCGCGGTGAGCACCACCCGGGTCTGCACCCGGCTGACCGGCCGGTCGAAGACCGCGCCGGCGGTGGCGGCCCGCCACTCGGTCCAGCCGCTGGCCCGCCAGCCCCGGACCTGCGCCTCCACCGTGGCACCGGTGGGGACCGAGGCGATGATGTCGGCGCGGACCCGGGTGGCCGGCCGGGTGAGGGTGCGCGGGGCGGTCAGCAGCATTCCCTCGGCGACCGCGCTGTGGCTGCGCCCGGCGGCCCGGGCCTCCCGCAGCCGGAGCCCGGCGGCGCTGCGCCGGACGTTGACGTCGTCCCGGTCGACGACGGACAGGTCGGCGTTCCACCGTTCGCCGCCCGGGGCGGCGGCGGTGAGGGTCAACGGTTTGCCGGCCACGGGGGTGGCCGGGCTGGTGGCGGGCACGAGCGCGGCGGTGAGCGCGAGAGCCAGGGCGGAAACGAGGACGACGGAGCGAGGACGACATCGGGGTCGTGTCATGAGCATTCTCCTCAGAACCCCCTGACCCTCGCATGTCGGGAGATCATGGGGAACCTGAGTACAAATGGCGACACATGCGAATCTTGCTCGAAGGAGGGAGGATGGCGGGGTGCCCGAAGGCGACACCGTCTGGAACACCGCGCGCGTGCTGCACCGCGCGCTGGCTGGCGCGCGTCTCACCGGCAGTGATTTCCGGGTGCCCCAGCTGGCCACCACGGACCTCACCGGTTGGACCGTCCGCGAGTCGGCCAGCCGGGGCAAGCACCTGCTGCTCCGCCTCACCGCCCCGGACCCGAACCGCGCGAATGCCGGCGGGTCCGCGGTGGGCGGGGCGCACTGGACCCTGCACTCGCACCTGCGGATGGACGGCGCCTGGCGGGCGTACGCGCCGGGTGAACGCTGGAGTGGGCGGCCGGCGCACCTGATCCGCGTGGTGCTGCGCAGCCCCGGCGCGGTCGCGGTCGGCTACCACCTGCACGAGCTGGCCCTGGTGCCCAGCGCGGAGGAGGAAGGCCTGGTCGGCCACCTCGGGCCCGACCTGCTCGGCCCCGACTGGGACCCGGCCGAGGCGGTCCGCCGGCTCGCCGCCCACCCGGAGCAGACCATCGGCGAAGCGCTGCTCGACCAGCGCAACCTGGCCGGGGTGGGCAACCTCTACAAGTGCGAGGTGCTCTTCCTGCGCGGGGTGTCGCCGTGGACGCCGGTGCGTGTGGTGCCCGACCTGGCCGGCACGGTGGCCCTGGCCCAGCGGCTGCTCGCCGCCAACCGGGGTCGCTGGACGCAGAGCACCACGGGCTCCCTGCACCGGGGGCAGACCAGCTACGTGTACGGCCGCCGCGCTCAACCCTGCCGCCGCTGCGGCACCGCCATCCGCAAGCAGGAGCTGGGCGAACGCGTCACCTACTGGTGCCCGGTCTGCCAACCGGAGCACCCGGAGTCCCCTTCGCCCACCTGACCACCCCAACCGGGACCGAGGTCATCCCAGATACGGACGATTGGGTAATTCCTAACCGGCCGTCGGAGTCGCATGCTGCGGTTGAGTGCTCACCGATCGTCAGAGTGCCGGGCCCGACCAGGTCGCCACGCCGGGGTGGCGACCCTCGTGCCCCGACCCCGGGGAGAGCCATGGCGATTTTCCGCAGACTCCGCTCCACCTGGTTCGAGCGGAGCGCCCGCCACAGCAACGGCAGCGCCAACGGGCGGGTGGCGTCCGTACCGGCCGCACGCACCGTCGAGGAGGCCGCCCCGGCACCCAGCCTCGACCCGGCCGTCGTGCCCCACTGCTTCGGCCCGGTGTCGAACTTCGCGCACAGCCCGCGTCCGGCACGCGATCCGCACGGGCGGGTGATGCCGGGCACCGGGCTGCGCAAGTTCGTCGACGCGCTGCCCACTCCGGGCCAACTGGGCCACAGCGACCTCGGTGGGTACCTGCCGGTGGCGGTACCGGACACGATCACCTATCCGGGCTGCGACTACTACGAGATCGGCCTTCAGGAGTACGCCCAACGACTGCACCGTGACCTGCCGGCCACCCGGCTGCGCGGCTACCGGCAGCTCAACCTCGGCACCGACGCGTCCGGCCACAACACGGTGGCGCCCCCGGAGCGGCCCTGGCACCTCGGGCCGATGATTGTCGCCCGACGGGGCCGGCCGGTCCGGGTGAAGTTCATCAACCAGCTGCCCACGGGCCGGGCCGGCGAGTTGTTTCTGCCGGTCGACGACACGGTCGAGGGGGCCGGCACCGGCCCGCTGGACGGCCCGGCGCCGTACCCGCAGAACCGGGCGGTGCTGCACCTGGCCGGGGCGCAGACCGGCTGGACGAGCGCCGGCAACCCGGGGCAGTGGATAACTCCGGCCGGGGAGATCACCCCGTACCCGACCGGGACGGGCCTGACCCACGTGCCGGACATGCCGCCGCCCGGGGCCGGCGCCACCACGCTCTACTACCCCAACGAGCAGAGCGGCCGGCTGCTGTGGTTCCACGACAACACGCTCGGCCTGGCCCGGCTCACCGTCTACGGCGGGCAGCTCGCGCTCTACCTGCTCACCGACCCGGCCGAGGACCAGCTCGTCGCGGACGGGGTGCTGCCGGCCGACCAGCTGCCGCTGGTCATCGAGGACAAGACGTTCGTGCCGGACGACACCCAACTGGCCGCCGAGGACCCGACCTGGGACCGGGAACGCTGGGGCGCCCGGGGCAGCCTCTGGCACCCACACGTCTACCAGCCCCGGCAGAACCCGTACCGGTCCGGCGGCCGCAACCCGACCGGCCGGTGGGACTACGGCCCCTGGTCGCGCGTCGTCGCCCCGGACGGCACCCGGGGCGACGGCTGGCCCGCGGTGGACGGCTGGCCGACGGCGGACGGCGTCACCGGCGGACCACCGTCGACCGGGCCCGGCCCGGTGCCGAACCCGCACCACGACCCGGTCGGCGCGCCGGACGAGCCGCCGCTGAGCCCCGGCACGCCGCACCCGTCCGCGGTGCCCGAGGTGTACGGCGACACCCCACTGGTCAACGGCGCCGCCTACCCGTACCTGGAGGTGCGGCCGCGCGCGTACCGGTTCCGGATCCTCAACGCCTGCCTGGACCGCAGCCTCAACCTCCAGCTCTACCGAGCCTGCTCGGACTCCCCGATGTGGGCGGCCGACGGCGCTCTGGCCGACGCCGACGCCGGTGAGGTGCCGATGGTGCCCGCTGTGCGCGCGGCGGACCGACCGCCGGACTGGCCGACCGACGGGCGCGACGGCGGGGTGCCGGACCCGCGCGCCGCCGGGCCGGCGTTCATCGAGATCGGCAACGAGGCCGGCCTGCTGCCCGCGCCGGTGGTGCTGCCGAACCGGCCGATCGGCTACCGCTACGACCGGCTCGACCCGACCGTGCTGAACGTCGACGGGCACACGCTGCTGCTCGCCCCGGGCGAACGGGCCGACGTGCTCGTCGACTTCTCCGCCGTATCGCCGGGCAGCACGCTGATCCTGTACAACGACGCCCCGGCGCCGCTGCCCGGCTTCGACCCGCGCTACGACCAGCACACCGACGCGCCGGACCGGAGCGCCGAGGGTGGCCCGCCCCCCACCCAGCCGGGGTACGGCCCGAACACCCGCACGCTGCTCCAGTTCCGGGTGACCGGAGCGCCGGCGCCGCCGTACGACCTGGCCCGGCTGCGCAGCCGGCTCCCCCTCGCGTACGCGGCCAGCCAGCGCCCGCCGATCGTGCCGCAGCCGGCGTACGACCCGGCGTTCGGCACCCGGACCGCGCGGGAGACGACCGTGCCGGTGCACGCCGGCACGGTCACCTTCACCCCGGCGGGCGCCACCGGGCCGGTCACCCTGCCCGTCGCGGTGAAGGCCGCGCAGCAGGTCTTCGAGCCTGATCACGGCCGGCTTGCCGGCCGGCTCGGCGTCGGGCACCCGCACGCCGGGCCGCTCACCCCGGCGACCCTGCCGCTCGGCCCGACCGACCCCGTCACCGAGGTGCTCTTCGCCGCCGATCCGGCCGTGCCGGTCGGCGCGCCGACCGACGGGACCCAACTCTGGCGGATCAGCGGCAACGTGCGGCACACCGAGCCGCTGCGCTTCGGCGGCTGCGACGTGCAGCTGATCAACCGGGTCGGCTGGGACGGCACTCTCCGGCTCCCGCACGGCAGCGAGCTCGGCTGGAAGGAGATCGTCCGGGTCAACCCCCGGGAGGACGTGGTGGTTGCACTGCGCCCGGTCGCACCGACGCTGCCGTTCAAGCTGGGCGACAGCGTCCGACTGCTCGACCCGGGCCGCCCGGCCGGCGCCCGGACCGGCTCGACCCCGATCAGCCCGGCCGACGGGCGACCCGCCCTGGTGGTGAACCAACTGGTCAACCTGGGCTGGGAGTACCGCTGGCACAGCCAGCTCGCCGGCCACCGCGACCTCGGGATGAACCGGCCCTTGGTGCTGAGGGTGGCGCCGAAGGCACCGACCGGGCTGACCGCCACGCCGGTGCCCGGCTCAGCCACCGCGCTGCCGGCGATCGCGCTGGCCTGGACCGGCAACGGCGGTCGCCCACCGGCCACCAGCCACCTGCTGCAACGGGCGACCGACGCGACCTTCGGCGGCGACGTCACCACCATCACCGTCGCGGCCACCGCCACCCGCTACACCGACGCGACGGTCACCCCCGGGGTCACCTACCACTACCGGATCCGGGCGGAGAACGCCGTCAGCTACTCGTCCTGGTCGAACAGCGTGCCCGCCTCGGTGCACCTGGCCGCCCCGAGCGGGCTGGCCGCGGCGATCCCACCGGTCGCGCCGCTGCGGGTGGCGCTGCGCTGGACGAACCGCTCCTTCGCCACCGGCATCGACGTGCAGCGGGCCACCAACCCGACCTTCACCAGCGGCCCGGGCACCACCGCGATCGGGGTCGGTGACAACCACCTGGACGTCACGGTCGCCCCGGACACCACGTACTACTACCGGGTGCGGACCACGTACCTGGGGGCCGCCTCGGCCTGGTCGACGGTGGCCGCGGTGAGCACTCCACCCGCGCCGGTCACCCCGAGCGGTGTCGCTGTCACCGCCGGCGCGCCGGGGCCGGACACCGCGACGGTGGTCCTGGCCTGGGCGGCGAGCGCGCCGGTCGGCCCGGGGGCCGGATTCATCGTGCAGCGGGCGCTGGACCGCACCTTCGACCGGGAGGTGGCCACCTTCACGGTGACCGGTCGCGGCTTCACCAACACCGGGCTGGCCCGAGGTGTGACCTACCACTACCGGATCCGGTCGTTCAACGTCGTGGGCAGCTCGCCGTACACCGACCCGACCCCGGTCACCACCCCGCCGTGACCGGGCGACATGCGCGGCGCCGGTGAGCGGGTGGGCGTGCTCAGCGGGTGGGTGCCCGCAGCGGGGTGCCGACCGCACGCAGCTCGGCCAGCGCCGAGGCCACGCCGTGCAGCAGGTCGGTCGCCTCAGTGAGCCGGGCGGCGGCCGGGTGGGCGGTCTCCGGTCGGGCGTCCTCGGCCAGGTAGCCGGCGGCGGCGACCACCAGCCGTTCGTAGGCCGCGACCCCGCTCTCCAGTTGGGCGGTCAACGCGCCGTGCGCCTCGGCCAGCGGTGCCCGGGCGTCGGCCGGGGCCAGCCGTAGCGCCCGTTCGACGCTGGCCACCCGGGCGGCCAGGTCACGCAGCGACTGGTCGGCGGCGGCGGCCTCCAGCACCGCCGGCTCGGCCAGCCCGGTGAGTCGGGTGGCCATCCCGGCCAGGGTGAGCGCTGCCCGGTCGAGTCGGACCCACTGCTGCCCGGCACTGGTGCCGCGCAACGCGACCCGGCTGCGGACCCGGCGTACCTCGGCCAGCACCCCCGGACCGACCGGCAGCCGCTCGACCGCGGCCACCAGCCGCGCCCGCGACCGGGCCGCGGCCTCGGCCGGGTCCAGGGCCGCGGGCGCCGGCTGGGCGGCCAGCGCGCGCAGGTCGATCCAGCGCCAGGCGGCCAGCGCCAGCGCACCGCCCGCGGTGCCGGCCCAGGCCGCGTCGGGCAGACCGAGCCCGGCGTACGGGGTCAGCACGGCCGCAGCGCCGCCGAGCCCACCGGCCAGCACGCTCCACCGCCGGGCGGACCGGCGCAGCCGGCCCAACCGACGGAAGTACCGCGTCCGCTCGTCTGCCACTCTGACCTCCTCGGACCGGTCGTTCAGCCGGCGGCGGTCGGGTCGCCGGTGCCCCGTTCCCGGGCCATGCTGGCCCGGAGCTGGTCCAGCCGGGCAGCGGCGGCCGGGTCGCTGGCCGGGCCGGCCGCGCCGGTCGTTTCGCCCTGCGGCACGGCCGGGCGCTGCGCCGCGCCGCCGAGCTGCTCCCCGGCCATGCTGGACCGGATCTGCTCCAGTCTGGCCGAGCCGGCCGAGTCGATGGTCGCCTTCTGGATCTCCAGCATCCGGCCCTCGACCGAGTTACCGGCCAGCTCCGCGCGGCCCATCGCGTTGGCGTACCGCCGCTCGATGCGGTCGCGGACCTCATTTAGTGACGGCGTGGTGCCCGGTGCGGTCAGCGACGACATCGACTCCAGCGAGCGGGCCACCGTCTCCTGCATCTTGGCCTGCTCCAGCTGGCTGAGCAGCTTGGTGCGCTCGGCGAGCTTCTGCTGGAGGATCATCGAGTTGTTCTCCACCGCCCGGCGGGCCTGCGCGGCGGCGCCCAGCGCCTGGTCGTGCAGGGTCTTCAGGTCCTCGGTGGCCTGCTCGGCGGAGACCAGCTGGGTGGCCAGGGTCTGCGCGGACTGCTCGAACCGCCCGGCCTCGGTCTCGTCACCCTTGGCCCGGGCCTGGTCGGCGAGCACCAGGGCCTGCCGCGCGTTGCCCTGCAACCGCTCGACCTCGGACATCTGCCGGGACAGCTTCATCTCCAGCTGGCGCTGGTTGCCGATCACCGCGGCAGCCTGCTGAACCAGCGCCTGGTGCTGGCGCTGGGCATCCTCGATGGCCTGCTGAATCTGCACCTTGGGATCGGCGTGCTCGTCGATCTTGGCACCGAAGAGCGCCATCAGGTAGTTCCAGCCCTTGACGAACGGGTTCGCCATCTCCGCCGTATCCCCTCAGTAGCGTCGCTCCACCGCGGCCCGGCCGGATGGACCGGCCTACCACGACCCGGCCGGTCTCCATCGTCCCAGCCGGAGGCCAACGAGGCATCCGTACCGGGCGGTCGACGGCACCGGCAGCTCCTGCGGGCAACCCTACGCGGCTGGTGCCAACTCGCCCATGGTCAACCGGAAGGACGGGCTCAGGCGGCGCAGACCACGTCCCGGTCGCGCTCGGTGGGGCGGACCCGGGTGCTGCGCAGCGTGGCCTTGAGCGGCGATTCCTGGCGGACCGAGACGGCGACCTTGCCGTCGGAGGTGACCTGGCGAACGCCCCGGTTGGTGTTCCGGCGCACAGCGGGGGCGGCGCCGACGGGCACGGCCTCGGCCGACTCGTCCTGCATCGGGACCAGCACCCCGGGCATCTGCTCGGCCAGCGCCACCGTGTCGCTGACCTCGCGCAGCAGCTCGGACAGGCGGGCGCCGAGCGCGTCGCAGATCGCGGCGAGCAGCTCGCTGGACGGCTCCTTGTGCCCGCGTTCGATCTCGGAGAGGTAACCAAGGCTGACGTTGGCGGCGGTGGACACCTCGCGCAGGGTGCGCTGCTGCCCCTGGCGGCGCGCCCGCAGTGCGTCACCGATCACCCGGCGTAGCAGGACCATCGCACCTCCCCCTGAGGGATACTTCTCGCCCGGCGTCCCGCACCCGGTCGCGGCGGACCGCGCCGGCTTCGAGCGCCGAAGCCTTCCCGCAACCGTACCCGGTGTGGGCCCGGGCGACATCCCGCCCCGCCCGTCGGTTCGCCCGGGACGGCTCACCGTCGCCCGGCCCCGGCGGTTCCCGCCTCGGCGGCGCTGCCGGCCCCCGCCGCATCCGCCGCGTCCGCGTCCGCGGCATCGGCGGCGTGGATCCGCTCGGCGAGCAGCCGCAACGCCTCGGTCACCGCCGCTGAGCGGACGTGGTCCCGCCCGCCGTCCAGGTCGAGCTGGCGCACCTCACCGCCGTTCGGGCCGGCGACCGCGACGTAGACCAGCCCGACCGGCTTGCCGTCCTGCGGCTCGGGACCGGCGACCCCGGTGGTGGCGAGCCCCCAGTCCGCGCCGCAGCGCTTGCGGCCACCCTCGGCGAGCGCCGCAGCCACGTCCGGGTCCACGGGCCCCCGCTCGGCCAGCAGCTCGGCCGGTACGCCGGCCAGCTCGGCCTTCAACCCGGTGGCGTAGACCACCAGCCCGCCCTGGTAGACCCCGCTGACTCCGGCGATCTCCACGATCGAGGCGGCGAGCAGCCCACCGCTGAGCGACTCGACCGTAGCCAGGGTCTCGTGCCTCTGCGACAGGCTGTGCACCACGCCCGCGGCCGGACTGCCGACCGCCGGGCTACCCACCGGCCGCTCCCGACCCTCATTTCGCTCCATACACCCGTCCTTCCCCACCCATCCGCGCCCAACCCTCCCCCGACCGGCCCCGTCGATCATGAAGTTACCGCCCCGACACGCCGCGCCGGACGGCAATAACTTCATGATCGACGGCGGGCACGGCAGGCACGGCGGAGGCGTCGGGGTCGGGGTCGGTCAGCGGGGGCGGCGGAGGCGGAGGGCCTGGGCGATGTAGTCGAAGCCGGTGGCGACGGTGACCAGCACGGCGGCGGCCATGATCCAGGGGCCCACGGCGGCGAGGGCGGCCGGCATCGGCCAGAGGTACCAGGCGATGGCCAGGACCTGGAGCGCAGTCTTGATCTTGCCGCCTCGGCTGGCCGCGATCACGCCATGCCGGATCACCCAGAACCGCAGCCCGGTGATGCCCAGCTCACGGACGAGGATCAGCGCGGTCACCCACCAGGGCAGCCGGTCGTACCAGGAGAGCAGCACCAGGGCGGCGCCGGTGAGCGCCTTGTCCGCGATCGGGTCGGCCACCTTGCCGACGGAGGTGACCAGCCCGAACCGACGGGCGATCCAGCCGTCCACCAGGTCGGTCGCGGAGGCCACCGCGAAGATCAGGCAGGCGGCCATCCGCCAGCCGGCGTGGCTCATCGCGGACATGATCACCGAGGCGGCGAAGACCGGCACCAGCACCAGCCGCAACGCGGTCAGCGCGTTGGCCGCGTTGAGCACTGGCGGCACCCGGGGAACCACCCGGGCCGGCGTCGACTCCGTCGCCCCGGTCACCGCCTCGCCCCACTCGGGCCGCCGTGGCGTTCCCGACACCGCACCACCTGGCTCCCCCGCTCCGCTCGGGCCCGCCGTCACCGTGCCGCGCCGGGCGCCGCCGAGATCATCTCATCCGGCACGGCGAGCAGGTCCACGCCTTCGGTGCCGGTCACCCGTGCCCGCACCAGGTCACCCGGACGCAGCGCGGCCAGGTCGACCCCGCCCTCGACCGGGGCGACCAGGGTGGTGGAGCCGTCCACCTCCGGCGCCTGGTGCGCCGCCCGGCCCTCCACCACGCCATCGACGATCGAGTCGACCAGCACCTCGACGGTCGAGCCGAGCCGATCCTCGGCCCGCTGCGAGCAGAGCTCGTCGGCGAGCGCGCTGAGCCGGTCGTAGCGCCGCTTGATCGTCGCGGCGGAGACCTTGCCGGGCAGCCCCGCGGCCTCCGTGCCGTCCTCGTCGCTGTAGTCGAACATGCCGATCGCGTCGAGCCGGGCCTCGGTCAGGAACCGGACCAGCTCGTCGACGTCGGCCCGGGTCTCGCCGGGGAAGCCGACGATGAAGTTGCTCCGGGCACCCGCCTCCGGGGCCAACGTCCGGGCGCTCGCCAGCAGCTCCAGGAACCGGTCGGTGGAACCGAACCGGCGCATCCGGCGCAGCACCGGCTCGCTGGAGTGCTGGAACGACAGGTCGAAGTACGGGGCCACCCCCGGCGTGCCGGCGATCGCCTCGACCAGCCCGGGGCGGGTCTCGGCCGGCTGGAGGTAGCTCACCCGGACCCGGACGATGCCGGACACCGCGGCGAGCTGCGGCAGCAGCTTCTCCAGCGCCCGGGGATCGCCCAGGTCCTTGCCATAGGAGGTGGAGTTCTCGCTGACCAGCACCAGCTCCCGGACGCCGGACTTGGCCAGCCACTCGGCCTCGGCAAGCAGCTCGTCCGGAGTACGCGAGACGAACGCCCCACGAAAGGCCGGAATGGCGCAGAACGCGCAGCGGCGGTCGCAGCCGCTGGCCAGCTTCAGCGAGGCGACCGGGCCGGTGTCCAGCCGGCGGCGCAGCACCTGACGCAGGTGCGCCGGGGTGTGCTCGTCGGTGTCGACGGACGTGCGGGCCAGGGTCCCGTGGCCGGGCAACGACACCGCGGCGTCGCGCCGCTTCACCGGGGTGAGCGGCAGCAGCTCCCGCCGGTCCCGGGGGGTGTGCGCGGTGACCTGCTCCCCGGCGACGACCGCGTTCAGTCGGGCGGCGATGTCCGGGTAGTCGTCGAAGCTCAGCACCGCCTGCGCCTCGGGCAGACTGTCGGCCAGCTCCCGGCCGTACCGCTCGGCCATGCAGCCCGCGGCGACCACCTTGGCGCCGGTCCCGGCGGCGGCGAGCAGGGTCTGGATCGAGTCCTGCTTGGCCTTCTCCACGAAGCCGCAGGTGTTCACGACCACCACGTCGGCACCCTCACCGTCGGTGGTCACCTGCCAGCCGTCGGCGTGCAGCCGGGCGGCCAGCTCCTCCGAGTCGACCTCGTTGCGGGCACAGCCCAGGGTGAGCAGGGCGACGCGACGGCCCTCAGCGGCGGACGACAGCTCCAGCGGCGCCGAACTGGAGTTGGAAGGGGAGGTGGCAGACACCATCCGAGGGTACCGGGCCAGCCGAAGAACCCAACGCACGCGGGCGTGCCCCGACCTGGGAGACCGGTCGCCCGCACCGGTCAGCGCGTCGCGACGGCCACCCGGGTCAGCCGGTCGAGCAGGAAGACCTCGGTGCCAGCCAGGCCGGTGGAGCAGAAGACCGAGAGCTGGTCCGCTGTGGTCCGGCCGGCGACCGCGCCGGCGAGGATGCCGCCCAGGTCACGCAACCGCCCGGCGTACGGCGGCGTGGCGGCGAGCATCGGTGGTTGGTAGTCCGCCGCCTGGGTCGGCGAGTCGGTGACCAGCAGATCGGCCACGTCCAGCAGGTCGCTGCCGAACTCGCTGCGGTCGCGCTGCTTGAAGCCGACCGCGTTGACGTGCGTGCCGGGGCTCAGGTCGGCGGCGCGGAGCACCGGGGTCGGGCTGGTTGTGGCGAGCACGACCATGTCCAGTCCGGTCACCGCCGCGCTGGGCTCGGCGACCGCGCGGGCCGGCACACCCAGCTCGGCGCGGACCCGGGCGGCGAAGGCGTCCCGCCGGGCGGCGGAGCGGCTGTGCACCACCACCTCGCGCAGTGGGCGGACCGCGGCGGCGGCCCAGACCTGGGTCCATGCCTGCCGACCGGAGCCGATCACGCCGAGGGTCGCCGCGTCCGGTCGGGCCAGCGCGTCGACCGCGACGCCACCCAGCCCTCCGGTACGTCGGGAGCCCAGCTCCTCGCCGACCGCGACCGCCCGGATCGCGCCGGTGCGTGCGTCGTGCAGCACCACCAACTGCTCGCCCTGGGGATGGCCGAAGGTGTCGTACGACCGGAAGCCGTACCACTCGCCGACCAGGTGTCCGGCGGTGAGCACCATCCGCCCACCGCCCAGCGGGGCGGCGGCCCGGGGCGGGGCGACCAGCCGCCCCTCGTACGCGGCCAGCAGGGCGGCGCGCATGGCGTCGACCGTGGTGGCGGCGTCCAGCGCGGCGGCGACCTCGGGGTCGGCGTAGAGCAGGGTCATGACGGCCATACTGCAAGTTGAAGTGAGGTACAGGTCAACGTGGCGTGGCGGGGGTCACCGAGTCGTCGACGGACCCGCTCGATCGACCGCACCGCCGCCGACGCGGCCCGGTGCTAGCGTCGATGCCGGTGGCCCGGTTCGCCCGTGGCCACTCCGGACGAGTGGTGGGCGTACCCGGTCAGGCCAAGACGCCCCTGTGACGTGCAGACTCCGCTCGTCCCGGGGCGAGAGCCCGGGCGCTCCCCGTGAGGTGAATGATGGCCTGGCTGGTACTGGTGATCTCGGGACTGCTGGAGACGGCGTGGGCGATCGCCCTGGACCGCAGCGCCGGATTCAGCCGACTGGTCCCGTCGTTGGTGTTCGTGGTGGCCCTGGTGCTGAGCATGGCCGGCCTGGCGTACGCGCTGCGGGAGATTCCGGTCGGCACCGGGTACGCAGTCTGGGTCGGCATCGGCGCGGTCGGCACCGCCTTGGTCGGGATGCTGGTGCTCGGCGAATCGGCGAGCCTGCCCCGCATCCTGTGCCTGCTGCTGGTGGTGGCCGGCGTGATCGGGCTGAAGATCTTCCACTGAGTCCCGCTCGAAGCGGCACCGGTACGCGTGACCAGCGCCCACAGTGGGTAGAGATCGATCCGTCACGACAGGCTCTCAACCGGAGGCAGACATGGCCGACATGCCCAGTACCGCCCGCCCGCGCAGCAACGCCGCCCGGATCCTCACCATCGTGGGCTTCGTCTTCGCGGTCCTCGCCCTGCTACTCAACCCGATCATCTTCGGCGTGCTCGGCGTGATCGCGGGCATCGTCGGCGCCGTGCTCGGCGACAAGCCGCTCGGCTGGTACGCCGCCGCGGCCAGCGTCGTCGCCGCGGTGATCAGCCTGGTGGTCTTCGCCGCGCTGATCAACAACTGACCACTTCTTCAGCCACGGGCCCGCCGGACACCGGCGGGCCCGTCGCGTTCGCCGGTCACTCCCCGTCGCCGCGCAGGCCGGCGAGGACCTCCTCCAGCTCGTCCGGTTTGACCAGCACGTCCCGCGCCTTGGAACCCTCCGAGGGCCCGACCACGCCGCGGGTCTCCATCAGGTCCATCAGCCGGCCCGCCTTGGCGAAGCCGACGCGCAGCTTGCGCTGGAGCATCGAGGTGGAGCCGAACTGCGAGGTGACCACCAGCTCCACCGCCTGCGTCAGCAGGTCGAGGTCGTCGCCGATGTCCTCGTCGATCTTCTTCTTGGTGTCCTGCGCGGGGGCCAGCACGTCCTTGCGGAACTCCGGCTCGCGCTGGTCCTTGCAGAACTTCACCACGTCGGCGATCTCGCGCTCGGTGACCCAGGCGCCCTGGATCCGTACCGGCTTGGATGCGCCCATCGGCAGGAAGAGCCCGTCACCGCGGCCCAGCAGCTTCTCCGCGCCCGGCTGGTCGAGGATGACCCGCGAGTCCGCGAGGGACGAGGTCGCGAACGCGAGCCGGGACGGCACGTTGGCCTTGATCAGACCGGTCACCACGTCGACCGAGGGCCGCTGGGTGGCCAGCACCAGGTGGATGCCGGCCGCTCGGGCCAGCTGGGTGATCCGGACGACGGAGTCCTCCACGTCGCGCGGCGCGACCATCATCAGGTCGGCCAACTCGTCCACGATCACCAACAGGTACGGGTACGGGCGCATCTCCCGTTCGCTGCCCGGCGGGGCCTTGATCTCGCCGTTGCGCACCTTGCGGTTGAAGTCGTCTATGTGCCGGACCCCGTTGGCGGCGAGGTCGTCGTAGCGCATGTCCATCTCGCGGACGACCCAGTCCAGCGAGTCGGCCGCCTTCTTGGCATTGGTCACGATGGGCGTGACCAGGTGCGGGATGCCCTCGTAGCCGGTCATCTCGACCCGCTTCGGGTCGATCAGCAGCAGCCGCACCTCGTCCGGCGTGGCCCGGGTCAGGATCGAGACGAGCAAGGTATTGAGGCAGCTCGATTTGCCGGCACCCGTGGCTCCCGCAATGAGGATGTGCGGCATCTTCGCGAGGTTGGCCACCACGTAGCCGCCCTCGATGTCCTTGCCGAGCGCCACCACCATCGGGTGGTGGTCGCTGGTCGCCGCCCGCGAGCGCAACACGTCGCCGAGCGCCACATTTTCCGGGTCGGCGTTCGGGATCTCCACACCGACCGCGCTCTTGCCCGGGATCGGGCTGAGGATCCGCACGTCCGGCGACTTGACCGCGTACGCGATGTTGCGGGAGAGCTGGGTGATCCGTTCGACCTTGACGCCGTGGCCCAGCTCCACCTCGTACCGGGTGACCGTCGGGCCCCGGGTGAAGCCGGTGACCGCGGCGTCCACGTCGAACTGGTCGAACACCCCGGTCAGCGCGGCGATGACCTCGTCGTTGGCCTTGCTGCGGGTCTTCGCGGCGGCGCCGGCGCTGAGCATGTTGGCCGGTGGCAGGGTGTAGTCGCCGGCCAGGCCGGTCAACGCGAGCTGCTCGGCCCGGGTCGGCGCGGGCGAGTGCTCCGGCGGCTCGGCCGGCTTGCGGCTGGCCGGCACCTTCGCCGGTGCCTTGCGCGGCAGCACCATCGTCTCCTGGAGGTCGGCGCCGTCCAGGTCGTCGAAGTCGTCCGGGTCCACCGGCGGCGGCATCCGCTTCGCCGGTCGCTTGCGCGCCGGTCGAAGGGCCGTCTCGTCCACCTCCTCCTCGGTGGCGTCCGGCGAGGCGACCAGCCCACCGGCGAGCAGGCCCAACCGCTCAGGGATCTTGTTGATCGGCGTCGCGGTGACCACGAGCAGGCCGAAGAGCAGCAGCAGGATCAGCAGCGGCACCGCGACCCACGCGGTGACCGCGCGCTCCAGCAGGCCCCCGACGCCGGCTCCGACCAGGCCGCCGGCAAAGTCACGCTGCACCGGGCCGACCGGGTCCTGGCCGATCTGGAGCAGCGCGGCGGTCGACACGAGCAGTGAGCCCCAGCCGATCAGCCCCCGACCCCGGTGTGCCGGATCGGCCGGCTGGCGCATCAACCGCCAGGCCCCGATCATCAGCAGCACCGGCACGATCACCGAGATCGCGCCCAGGAACAGCCGCACGGTGTCGGCCAGCCGCGCGCCGACCGGGCCCGCCCCGGAGAACCAGAGCGCGACGGCGCTGAGCAGGGCGAGGCCGAACAGCAGCAGCCCGCCGCCGTCGCGGCGGTGCTCCGGGTCGAGGTCGCGGGCGGAGGCGGCCTGCCGGCCGGCGGCCCGCACCGCCCAGCCCATCCCGTGCGCCAGCCCCATCCACAGTGCACCGATCGCGCGGCCCACGTAGACGGCCGGCCCCGGCCGGGATGCCGCGGTGCGGCGCCGAACCGGCGCCCGGGTCTTCTTCGCCGGTTGACGGGCACGGCTGTTGGTGCCACCGCGCGGCGACGCGCCGCGTCGCCGGCTCGCCTGAGAGGTACGGCCCGCCATAGAGTCACGGTAACGGCGGGACCCGGCAGATCGCCGCTTTTCCGGGTCGTGTCCGCGCGTCGCACCACGGACCGCGCCGCCGGCCGTGATATCCGCCTCAGAAGGGATGCCCGATGGCGTCGCCGGGATTCGAGGACGGTCCGGACGATCCGCTGGCCGGGCACCCTGACGCGTTGCGTCCGCTGACCGGCGAACTGGTCGCGGCGGTCCTCGCCGCGCGCGGCAGTCCGGTCGGTCGAGCCGTCAACGGCGACCTGGTAGGCCGCTTCGACGACAACCTGATCTGGTTCCTGCGTCTCGGCGGGGACGGCGAGCTGCTCCAGGTCCGCACCCTGGTCGCGCCGACCTTCCCCATCGAGCAGGTGCCCGCGCTGTACGCCTTCTGCAACTCGTGGAACCACGACCGGCTCTGGCCGAAGGCGTTCGTGCACGTCGACGACGGCGGCCGGGCTCGGGTCTGTGGCGAGGTGATCACCGATCTGGAGCGCGGGGTGACCCCGCACCAGCTCGACCAGTTGCTCGACTGTGGCATCTCGGCCGGCTGCCAGCTCGCCGTGGCGGTCGGCCGGTTGCCCGGCGCGGTGCCGGCATGACCGGCCGGGAGGAGTCCACGAGCAGCCGGACCGACGATCCCGGAGCGCCGGGCACCGGGCCCGCTGACCGGGTCGCCGTCCGTCGCGTTCCGGCGCTGGTGACCGCGCTCGCCGACGCCCGGGACCTGCCCGACGGGTCGGGCCGGCTGGTGGCCCTGGAACGGCTCGCCGAGCGGGCGGACGCGGCCGGGGACGCGCGGACCGCGGTGGAGGCCCGCTTCGCGCTGATCGAGGCGTACCTGCTGCACGGGGACCGGTGGCGGCTGGTCGAGCCGGTACGACGCTGCCGGGCCGCCGCCGACCACCGGCCCGAGCTGCTCACCGACGCCGAAGCCGCTTCGCTGCTGCGCTACCAGCGGTACGCGGTGGAGGCGCTGCTCGGCACCCCCCGGGTCGGGCTGGACCAGACCCGGTCCCTCCTCGACGACCTGGCCCACCGGGTCGGCGCGGACGGGCCCGACGCGCCGACCGTCGCGGAGCTGCGCTGCCGGATCGCCGACCACCTCGGCGACGAGCCCACCGCCCGCCACTGGTACCAGCGGTGGGCGGGGACACGTCCCGGGCCGGCCGGCGGTTGCCCGGGCTGCGCCCCGGCCCGGCGCGCGGAGCTGCTCGCCGGCTGGGGCGAGTGGCGAGCCGCGCTCGCCGAGTTGCGCGAGGGCGCCGGCGAGCCGGAGGACTGCACCGACCAGCCCGAGCGGGCGCTGGTCGCGGGGCTGCTGCCCGGTCTGCGGGCCGGCGAGCCGGAGCGGGCCGCGTCGGCGCACGTGCGGGCGTACCGGCGGCACCGACGCGAACGCGCGGCGTTCCCGTACCTCGCCGCGCACCTGCGGTTCTGCGCGCTGGGCGGGCATCTGGAACGCGGGCTGGACGTCCTGGCCGAGCAGCTGCCCCGGCTGGACCGGCCCACCGACGACCTCGCCGCGATGGAGTTCGCCGCCGCGGGGGCCCTGGTCTGCGGGCTGGCCGTGGAGGCCGGCCTGGGCGGTCGGACGCTGCGCCGCCCCGCGTACGGTGACCGGCCGGCCACCGAGCCGGACGTGGCCACCCTCGGCGCGCTGCTGGTCGGGGTCGCCAGCGAGCTGGCGGGCAGCTTCGACGCCCGCAACGGCACCGGCCACCACTCCGGTCGGATGGCTGCCTGGCTGGCCGAGCGTCCACTCGCGGCACCGGTCCCGCTGCCTGCCGACGAGCCCGTCGAGCAATCCGAGGCCGTGCGTCCCCTCGACGAGCCCGACACCGACCGGGCCGGGGACAGTCGGGCCGATGACGGGCTGGGCGAGCGTGAGCTGGTGGCGCTGACCCTCGACATGATCACCGCGGCGCTGGACCGGCGCGGCGACCGGTACCTGGTGGACGAGGGCGGCACGGTGGTCGGCCGGTGGGGTGCCGCGGTGATCCAGTTCCGTCGGGCGGGCGAGAGGGGCGAGGTGCTGCACACCCGGGCGATGGCCGTCCGCCGATTGCCGGTGGCGCGGCGCGCCGAGGCGTACGCCTTCTGCAACGCGTGGAACCACGACCGGCTGCTGCCCAAGGCGTACGCGCACGACCTCGGCGAGGAGCTGGTGCTGGCCGGCGACGTGGCCACCGACCTGGCGCACGGGGTGGCCCCGGCGCAGCTGCTGGTGCTGGTGGACGCCGCGATCGCCACCGGCGTCGCGTACGCCGAGGCGGTCGCCGCGTTGCCCTGACCCGGAAATGGCGACGCCCGCCGGCACACGGGGTGCGGGCGGGCGTCGCGACGCGCGGGTTCAGACCTCGACGACGGTGGGCACGATCATCGGCCGACGACGGTACGCGTCGTTGACCCACCGCCCCACGGTCCGCCGGACGATCTGCTGGAGCTGGTGCGGGTCGGTGATGCCGTCCGCGGCGGCCCGGTTGAGCGCCTCGGTGACGAGCGGGATCACCGGGTTGAACGCCTCCGGGTCCTCGGAGAAGCCCTTCGCGGACAGGGTCGGGCCGGCGACCACCTTGCCGGTGACCGAGTCGACGACCACCGTGGTGGCGATGAAGCCGCCGTCCCCGAGGATCCGTCGCTCGGTGAGCAGGGACTCGCTGACGTCGCCGACCGCGAGGCCGTCGACGTAGACGTACCGGCTCTTCACGTGCCCGACCAGGCTGGCGCGGCCCTCGACCAGGTCGACCACGTCACCGTCCTCGCAGAGCACCACCCGGTCGGCGGCCACCCCGGACTCGATGCCCAACCGGGCGTGGGCGCGCAGGTGACGCCACTCGCCGTGCACCGGCATCAGGTTGCTGGGGCGGACCACGTTGAGCAGGTAGAGCAGCTCACCGGCCGGGGCGTGCCCGGAGACGTGCACCTTGGCGACGTCCTTGTGCACGACCACCGCGCCGGCCCGGGCCAGCCGGTTGATCACCCGGTAGACCGAGGTCTCGTTGCCTGGCACCAGCGAGGAGGCCAGCACGACGGTGTCACCGGGGGCGATGGTGATGTGCCGGTGATCGCCGCTGGCCATCCGGCCCAGCGCACTCATCGGCTCGCCCTGCGAGCCGGTGGACATCAGCACGATCTGGTCCGGAGGAAGCGTGGTCGCCTCCTCGATCCCGATCACCAGGCCGGCCGGGATGTTGAGCAGGCCGAGGTCCCGGGCGATGCCCATGTTGCGGACCATCGACCGGCCGATCAGCGCCACCTTGCGGCCGTGCTCCGCGGCGGAGTCGAAGACCTGCTGCACCCGGTGCACGTGCGAGGCGAACGAGGCCACGATGATCCGGCCCTTGGCCTTCGCGAAGATCGAGTCGAGCACCGGCCCGATCTCCCGCTCCGGGGTGACGAAGCCGGGGATCTCCGCGTTGGTGGAGTCGGACAGCAGCAGGTCGACGCCTTCGGCGCCGAGCCGGGCGAAGCCGGCCAGGTCGGTGATCCGGCCGTCCAGCGGGAGCTGGTCCATCTTGAAGTCGCCGGTGTGCAGCACCAGACCGGCCGGGGTACGGATGGCCACGGCCAGGGCGTCCGGGATCGAGTGGTTGACCGCTAAGAACTCGCACTCGAACGGGCCGAGCCGTTCCCGGCCGCCCTCCCGCACGGTCAGCGTGTACGGCTGGATCCGCCGCTCGGCCAGCTTCGCCTCGACCAGGGCGAGGGTGAACTGTGAGCCGACCAGCGGGATGTCCGGCTTGTGGGCGAGCAGGTAGGGCACCGCGCCGATGTGGTCCTCATGGCCGTGGGTCAGCACGATCGCCTGGACGTCGGCCAGCCGGTCCAGGATCGGGCCGAAGTCGGGCAGGATCAGGTCCACTCCCGGCTGCTCGACGTCGGGGAAGAGCACCCCGCAGTCGACGATCAGCAACTTGCCGTCGTATTCGAAGACGGTCATGTTCCGACCGATGGCGCCGAGCCCGCCGAGCGGGATGATCCGCAGGCCACCTTCCGGCAGCGGCGGGGGCATTTCCGCCTCGATGTGCGCCTCGGTCACGCGTTCACCTCATTCTGCGACGCCGTCACTCGGCGCCCATCGTGTCGTTCGATCATTCGGGAAGCTCCAGGCCCGCTGCCGCGAAGTCCGCGCGCAGCTGGGCGATCTCGTCGTCGGTGGCGTCCACCAGCGGGGGTCGCACCGGGCCGGCCGGCAGGCCCAGCGACGCCAGGCCCGCCTTCACCAGGATGGTGCCCTGGGTGCGGAAGATGCCGGTGAACAGCGGCAGCAGCCGCCGGTGCAGGGCGAGCGCGGCCGGCATGTCCCCCGCGTCGTACGCCTCGATCATCTGTGCGGTCAGCGCCCCGGTGAAGTGCGTGGACGTGCCGACCACGCCGACACTGCCGACGGCCAGCGCCGGCAGGGTGAGCGCGTCCTCGCCGCTGTAGAAGGCGAGGCCCGTCCGACTGGTCACCCAACTGGTGGCCGTCAGGTCACCCTTGGCGTCCTTCACCGCGACGATCCGGCCGTGCTCGGCGAGCCGGACCAGCGTCTCGGTCTCGATCGGCACGCCGGCGCGGTGCGGGATGTCGTACAGCATCACGGGCAGGCCGGTCGCGTCGGCCACCGCCGTGAAGTGCCGCAGCAGCCCGCTCTGCGGCGGCTTGTTGTAGTACGGCGTGACCACCAGCAGGCCGTGCGCACCCGCCTTCTCGGCGGCCGCGGCCAGCTCGATGGTGTGCCGGGTGTCGTTGGTGCCGACGCCGGCGACCACCTTGGCGCGGTCACCGACGGCCTCCGCCACGGCCCGGATCAGGCGCTCCTTCTCCGCGTCGGTGGTGGTCGGCGACTCACCGGTGGTGCCGTTGACCACCAGCGCGTCGTTGCCCTGCTCGTCGACCAGGTGGCTCGCCAGACGGGCGGCGCCGTCGAGGTCGAGCGAGCCGTCGGGAGTGAACGGGCTCACCATGGCCGTGAGCAGCCGCCCGAAGGGGCGGGACACCGATCGGTTGGCGGCGTCAGGGTGGTCGTGCGTCATACCCTCCAACCTAGCGGACGACCAGCCGGGGCCTGCCGGGGAAGGCCTCAGGACGCCTCGTGCGAGCTGGCCGCCACCTCGGTGCCGTCCGGCAGGGCGGAGATCACGAAGTCGGCGAACACGTTCGGGGCGACCTCCTGCAACTGGCGCAGGCACTCCACGGCCAGTTCACGGATCTCGACGTCAGCCTGCTCAGTGGCCCGCATCGCGATGAAGTGCCGCCACGCCCGGTAGTTGCCGGTGACCACGATCCGGGTCTCGGTGGCGTTGGGCAGCACCGCGCGGGCGGCCTGCCGGGCCTGCTTGCGGCGCAGCGTCGCGTTCGGCTCGTCGGAGAAACGCTGCTCCAGCCCCTCCAGCAGCTCGTTGTACGCGCGCACGCTCGCCTCGGCGGCCTCCACGAAGCGCTTGTGCAGCTCCGGGTCGTCGGCGATCACCGCCGGCTCGACCATGGCCGCGTCCCGCTCCGGGACGTACCGCTGGGAGAGCTGCGAGTACGAGAAGTGCCGGTGCCGGATCAGCTCATGGGTGAAGGAGCGGGACACCCCGGTGAAGTAGAAGGTGACCGAGCCGTGCTCCAGCACCGAGAGGTGCCCGACCTCGAGGATGTGCGCGAGGTAGCCGGCGTTGGTGGCGGTCGCCGGGTTCGGCTTCTTCCACGACTGGTAGCAGGCCCGGCCTGCGAACTCGGCGAGCGCCTGGCCACCCTCCGCGTCCGTCGACCACGGCACGTCGTCCGGGGCCGCGAACTGGGTCCACGCGATCAACTTGACCTGGGGCTGCACCATCTCCGGCATGCCTGGGACTGTAGTGGCGCGGCACCCCCCTGCCCAACTCAGGCGCGCCCCGTGCAATGTCGATCACCCGGACAACCAGGAGCCGGTGATCTCGTCTGAGGCATCGGCCCTCGGCGGTGGGCGAGCGGATGAGCAGCGGTCGCAGTGGTCGCAGTGGTCGCAGGCTTGGTCGGCGTCGAGGCCGCGGCGGACGGTACTGGCCGCATCCTTTGGAGCTGAATCGTCTGCGACATCAGCCGCCTTCCAGCGGGGAGATCGTGCCGGAACCGTCGAAGCGGTCCGACCGGCGCCGTGCGCGGTCCGATTGGGGACCCGTCAGAGCAGTCGCGCCGGAACCGTCGGAGCAGCCAGGCCAGGAGCCGTCGGAGCACCCAGGCCAGGGACCATCGGAACAGCCAGGCCAGGGACCGTCAGAGGTCGGGAGGGTCGCCGGCACGGGTTCCCTGCCGTCGGACGGCCGGACGAAGCGGGTGATGTCGTAGACGATTCAGCTCCAAAGGGCCCGTACAGCGCAGGCCCGCCGGCCCGCGGCGGCCCGACCCGCGGCGGCCCGACCCGCGGCGGCCCGACCCGCGGCGGTATCCGGCCCACGGCGGTATCCGGCCCACCGCGGTATCCGGCCCACCGCGGTATCCGGCCCACGGCGGTATCCGGCCCGCCGACCGCGCTGCGCCCGCCGACCGACGCCCGCCGCGTTCGGGCGGGACGCTCAGACGTAGAGCGAGGTGAACGGCGCCCAGGGCAGGTTGCGCAGCACCGAGAAGGCGAGCCACGCCGCCAGGAAGCCGCCGATGACCTTGGAGCTGATCCTCAGCTCGGGCAGCCGCCAGCCGAACGCCTGGTTGCCCGCCCAGGCCACGAAGAGGTACGCCAGGAACGGCAACGCGAAGACGAACAGGAAGTGGTGCCGGGCGGCGGCCGGCAGATCGCCGTGCAGCACGTACCAGAGTGCGCGGGTGCCGCCGCAGCCCGGGCAGTCCAGCCCCGTCGTCAGCTTGAGCAGGCAGGTCGGCGCGGCGTCCGGGTCGGCGTGGGTCGGGTTGCTGAGCAGCGCGTAGCTCATGCCGGCGGCGACGCAGCCGACCGCGGCCAGCGGCACCGCCCAGCGCGGCGAGCGCTCGTAGAGCCGCAGCACGAAACGGGTGAGCCGGTCCGGCTCGGGGGCCGGGTAGCCGCCCGGCGGGCTCGTCGGCCAGCCGGCCGGGCCGGCGCCGGCGGCACCGGCCGGAGCACCAGCCGCCGGGTCGGCGGTGACCGTCGGGGTCGACGCGACCGGCTGGGCATCCGGCCACGGGTCGACCGCACCGGGCGTGGGCTGCGGCTGGTCGACCGGTCCGGGAGCGCTCGTCACGCGCTCACGGTACACCGGACACGCCGGCCAACGCGGCGGTGAGCGGACCGGCCAGGTCGCCGGCCGCGGGCGGCGCCACCGCGTCCAGCCCGAGCCAGCCGGCCAGCCGGTACAGCTCGGCGGCGAGCGCCACCGCGGTCTCCCCCGGGTCGGCGCCGGGCTCGATCCAGGCGGCCGGCACCAGCAGCGCCCCGGCCCTGCGGTCGGCCTTCAGGTCGACCCGCGCGGTGAACCGGTCACCCTGAAGGAAGGGCAGCACGTAGTAGCCGTACACCCGCTGCGGCGCCGGCACGTAGATCTCGATCCGGTAGGTGAAGTCGAAGAGCCGTTCGGTGCGCCCACGCTCCCAGACCAGCGGGTCGAACGGGCTGACCAGCGTGTTGCCCCGCACCCAGCGCGGCAGCCGGGCGCTCGCGTGCAGCCAGGCCGGCTGCCGCCAGCCCGGCACGGTGACCGGCAGCAGCTCACCCGCCTCGGCCAGCTCCGCGACGGCCTGGCGGGCGCCGGCCAGCGGCAGCCGGAAGTAGTCACGCAGCTCCGGCTCCGCGGCCACCCCGAGCGACCGCGCGGCGAGGGCCACCAGGGTGCGGTACGCCTCGGCGTCGGTCGGGGTCGGCGCGGCCAGCACAGCGGCGGGCAGCACCCGCTCGGGCAGGTCGTAGCGGCGGGCGAAGGAGGTGCTCCGCTCCGCGGCTGCCACCTCGCCGGCCCAGAACAGGTATTCAAGTGCGCGCTTCACGGCCGACCAGTTCCACCCCCAGTTGCCGGTCTCCCGGGGCGCGTCGTGCTCGATCTCGGCGGCGGTCAGCGGACCACGGGCGGCCACCTCGTCGCGCACCCAGGCGACCAGCTCCGGCTGCTCCTGGGCGATCCGTCGCATGCCACCCCAGGACTCGCTGTGCGCCCGGGCCATCCGCCAGCGCAGCATCGGGTGCAGCCCGACCGGGACCAGCGACGCCTCGTGGCCCCAGTACTCGAACAGCTCCCGAGGGCGGCGGTAGGCGGCCTGGTCGAGCAGCGTGGTCGGATAGGGCCCGAGCCGGCTGTAGAGCGGCAGGTAGTGCGCGCGTTGCAGCACGTTGACCGAATCCATCTGGATCAACCCGACCCGGTCGAGCACCCGGCGCAGATGCCGACGGGTGGGCATCCCGGTCGGCGCCGGGTCGGCGAAGCCCTGGGCGGCGAGCGCCACCCGCCGGGCCTGGGCGAGCGAGAGTGATTCCGGTGCGGCCATCGTCGGCGACCTTAAATCATCGGTACGACGCCGGTGCGGGAAGCTGGACTCCGACGGTCACCGGGGCATAGAACGGTGCAATGCTGACCATCCGCCGGGAGGAGCCGGACGACGCCGAGGCGGTCGCCCGGGTGCACGTGCACGGCTGGCAGGCGGGCTACGCCGGCTTCATGCCGGACGAGGTGCTCGGACGACTCAACGTGCTGGCCTGGGCGCAACGCCGCCGCGACATCGGCACCGCCGACCCTGAGCACCCGTTCACCACCCTGCTCGGCGAGGTGGACGGGCTGGTGGTCGGCTTCACGACCTTCGGGCCGTACCGCCGCAACCAGGACCGCGACGACCTGGACCTGACGGTCGGCGAGGTGCTGGGGCTCTACGTGGAGCCGGAGTGCTGGGGCGACGGCACCGCCGCCGCGTTGCTGGCCGCCGCCCGGGCCGGGCTTCTCGAGCGGGGATGGACCGACTACCGGCTGTGGGTGCTGGCGGAGAACCGGCGGGCCCGCCGGTTCTGTGAGCGGTTCGGGTTGAAACCGGACGGTGAACGGTCGACCTACCAGGTGCCGCTAGCCGGTGGGAGCCCGCCCGTCGGCCTGGTCGAGCTGCGGTACGCCGGGCTCCTCGACGACTGACCCGCCCGGCGCGAGCCACCGGCGGATCGGCAGGAAAGCCAGCAGCGCCAGGCTGATCCAGACGTAGGCGTTGCTCCCCAGGAAGCCGTCGACGCCGGTGAAGTCCTTCTCCCAGAACCAGACGGTCCGGCTGATCAGCAGCGCGTACCCGACGGTCGCCGCGGCCAGCAGGGCCCGCCGCCGGTTACCGGCCGGCGCGGCCATCGCGTTGTCGACCAGCAGGATCAGCGCGGGCAGCAGCCAGACCAGGTGGTGCACCCAGGTGACCGGGCTGACCAGACACATCACCGCTCCGGTCAGCGCCAGGCCGGTCGCCTCGTCGCCCGTCGCGACGGCTGCCCGGGACCGCCAGGCCCAGAGCGTCAGGGTGCCGAGCACCAGCAGCAGCCAGAGCAGGGTGCTCGGATGCTCCGGGTCGAGCCGGGCCGCCACCCCGCGCAGCGACTGGTTGGAGACGAACGCCAGCTCGCCCACCCGACCGGTGTTCCACAGCGCCTCGGTCCAGAACTCCCGGGAGGCGTCCGGGAAGAGCGCGCCGGCCAGCAGGGACACCGCGGCGGCGGTGCCGCTGGCGGTGAGCGCCGCCCGCCATCGCCCCGTGACCAGCAGGTAGACGATGAAGATGCCCGGGGTCAGCTTGATCGCGGTCGCCAACCCGATGCCCACCCCGGCCCACCGGTTACCGGAGGGCAGCAGCCGCAGTAGGTCCACCGCGACCAGGAAGAGCAGCAGCGTGTTGACCTGGCCGAAGTTGACCGTCTCCCGCATCGGCTCGAACGCGGCGGCCAGGCAGAGCGCCACGGCGAGGGCGAACCACCGGGTCCAGCCGGCCGGGCGGGCGATCGGGTCGACCAGCCACCAGATCAGCACCGTGGTGGTGACCACGCTGGCCAGCACGCTCACCACGATCGCGGCCGACCACGGCAGGTACACCATCGGCAGCATGACCA
Source organism: Micromonospora sp. U21 (assembly GCF_018070045.1). Lineage (GTDB taxonomy): Bacteria > Actinomycetota > Actinomycetes > Mycobacteriales > Micromonosporaceae > Micromonospora. The sequence continues at coordinate 404,974 of NZ_JAGPYK010000001.1, read as the reverse complement.
GCGCGGCGAAGGGCGGATAGGTGAAGCCGTACTGGGTGCCGGGCTTGAGGTAGTCGTAGATCTCGCCGCCGTCGTGCACCCACCACGTCAACGCGCCGTAGTAGACCTTCAGGTCGAAGAACCCGTGCCGGACGGCCGCGACGGCGAGGAACGCGGTGACCGCCGCGGCGAGCACCACCACCCCGACGACCTGCGCGGCCGTCCTGTTGGCACCCTGCGCCACCGTCGCCTCCCTGGCCCTGCGTAGGCTTCCGTCCCATGGCTCTCGGGTACGTCCGCCCGGCGCGTCCCGAGGACGCCGGCGAGATCGCACGCATCCAGCTCGCGACCTGGAGGGTCGCGTACCGCCGGATCCTGCCTCGGCACGTGCTCGACAACCTGGACGAGGCGTTCCTCGCCCGGCGGTGGAGCGCCGCGGTGCAGGAGCCGCCCTCGGGCGCGCACCGGGTGCTGGTCGCCGTCGAACAGGCCGAGCAATCGTATCTGGTGGGGTTCGCCGCCTCCGGCCCGGCCGACGCCGAGGCGCTGGCCCCGGGCGAGCCGGCCGAGGCGCTCGGCCCGGACGTGGCCGCGGTGACCGACCTGCTGGTCGAGCCGCGCTGGGGTCGGCGTGGGCACGGCAGCCGCCTGCTCGCCGCCACCGTCGACCTCTGGCGGGAGGATGGGCTCAGCCGGGCGGTGGCCTGGGCGTTCGAGGGTGACGAGGCGACCCGCAAGTTCCTCACCAGCACCGGCTGGGAGCCCGACGGCGCGGCCCGCGCGCTGGACGTCGACGACATGCTGGTGCCCCAGGTGCGCCTGCACGTGGGCGTCCCGGCCGAGAAGGTGCCGGCCGACGACCAGCCCGGCGACTGACGCGCGATCCGGCCGGAGTTCCGGGCCGGGTCGCCCGGCGCGTCCGGGCCGTCGCGGATGCCGATGTCAGACGGATCGCCTACCGTCGGCCCATGAGCGCAGCGACCGCGCCGGTGACGGCGCCGACCGCGGACGGCCGGTTGGAGGAGTTCCGGGTCGAGCTGACCGGCTACTGCTACCGGATGCTCGGCTCGCTGTACGACGCCGAGGACGCGGTGCAGGAGACGCTGCTGCGGGCCTGGCGCGGCCGAGACGGCTTCGAAGGCCGGTCCAGCCCGCGCACCTGGCTCTACCGGATCGCCACCAACGTCTGCCTGGACCTGCTGCGCGGTCGCCGACGGCGGGCCCTGCCCATGGACCTCGGCGATCCCTCGTCGCCGGTGGCGACGGCGGTGGGCGATCCCGAGACCGGTTGGGTGGAGCCCGCTCCGGACGCGGCGGTGCTGCCGACGGCGGCCGATCCGGCCGAGCTGACGGTGGTTCGGGAGTCGGTCCGGTTGGCGTTCGTCGCCGCGCTCCAGCACCTGCCGGCCCGGCAGCGCGCGGTGCTGATCCTGCGGGACGTGCTGCGTTGGCGGTCCGAGGAGGTCGCCGGCCTGCTCGACACCACCGTGCCCGCGGTCAACAGCGCGCTGCAACGAGCCCGGGCCACGCTGGCCGACCGGGTCGGTGACGCTCCGGGCCGGCCGCTGGATCGGGAGTACCGCGACCTGCTCGACCGCTACGTGCAGGTCTTCGAGCGCTACGACATCGACGCCCTGGTCGGCCTGCTGCGCGCCGACGCCGTCCAGAGCATGCCGCCGTACCCGATGTGGCTACGCGGCGCCGGCGACATCGGCCGCTGGCTGGCCGGGCCGGGGGCCGGCTGCCGCGGTTCCCGGCTCATCCAGGTGGCGGCCAACGGCGGCCCGGCCCTGGCCCAGTACCGGCCCGACCCGGCGGGCGGGCACCGACCGTTCTCGATCCAGCTGCCGGAGGTCGTCGACGGCCGGATCGCCCGTCTCACCCACTACCTCGACCCGGGGCTCTTCGCGCGCTTCGGCCTGCCCGCCCGCCTCGATCCCTGACCATGGGCCGGTCGGGCGATGACTTCCGGCCGGCGACATCGTCCACCCCTCGTACGCAGACAACGAGGAGATCACCGTGTTCACAGACACCAAGGCGTTCAGCGGGTTCTCGGTGGACGACACCAGGCGCGCCGAACGGTTCTACGGCGAGACGCTCGGCCTGCGGGTCACCCGGGACGACGCGATGGGCGGGTTGCTGACCCTGCACATCGCCGGGGATCGGCCCGTCCTGGTCTATCCGAAGGATGACCACACCCCGGCGACCTACACGGTGCTCAACTTCCCGGTCGACGACATCGACCGGGCGGTCGACGAGCTGATCGCGCGGGGGGTCGACTTCGCCCGCTACGACGGCATGCCGCAGGACGAGAAGGGGGTCATGCGCGGGCAGGGGCCGGCGATCGCCTGGTTCACCGACCCGGCCGGCAACATCATGTCCGTCCTCCAGCAGAGCTGACCGGTGGGGCGGCTCCGCCCGTCGGAGCCGCCCTCCCGATCGGTCAACCCTTGTCCGAGCCGTCGTTGGCATCCCGGACGAGGTACCGCTGGAACACCACGCAGATGATCGCGACGGGGATGGTGGCCAGCAACGCCGCGCCCAGCTTGAGCGGATACTTGGGTGCCCTCTGCCGAGCGAGCCGCTAACGAGGTCGGCCAGTCCACGCGGCAGGGTGAACAGGTCCGGGTCCTGCACCGACACGAGGCTGTGCGGAAACTCGTTCCAGGAGCCGTGGAACGACAGGATGGTCAGGGTGATCAGCGCCGGTTTCGCGGACGGCAACGGGCTGGTCGAGTACGTCGACACCACCGGGCACGGGCTGTCCAACCAGGGCTGGAAGGACTCCGGCGACGCCGTCCGGTTCCACGACGGCTCGCTGGCCACCGCGCCGATCGTGCTGGCCGAGGCACAGGGGTGCGCGCACGAGGCAGCGGAGCCCCCTGCCCACCCTCGTTGATCATGAAGTTGTTGCCACCCGCCGCGGCGTGTCGTGGCAATGACTTCATGATCAACGAGGGTGGGGCGGTGGGGTTAGGGGGTGGGGATTCGTTCGGTGATGAGTTCGTCGTCGTCCATGGCGCCTGTCGGGCGGAAGCCCAGGGCTTCGTAGAGGGCTGCGGCATGGGTGTTGTCGGGGTGGTACGAGAGGCGGACCGGCGGGTTGCCGTCCCTGGCCGCCAGCCAGGCGGCCAGGGTCCGCACCGTTGCTCGACCTACGCCCCGGTTCTGCTCGGCGGCGTCGATCAGCATCCCGCCGATCCAGTGCGAGCCGTCGTCGTCCACGCCCCACATGACGTGGCCGACGACGGTCTCGTCGGCGTACACCGCGAGCGAGGTCCAGACCTCGGAGTGGATGCTGAGCAGCAAATAGCGGGCGCCCAGCGCGGCGACGAAACGGCGCTGGTCGTCACGCGGGGCGACGTCGGCCACCGCGCGCCAGTTGTCGTCGTCCACCGGGCGCAGGCTGACCCGACGTCCGGCCCGGTCCAGCTGTCCACCATCGATCATGGCGGCAGTTTAGGACCGGCCCGACCCACCCGCGACCAGGTTTCCGCCCACCGGCTACACCCCCGGTGCGGTCAGTCGAGCAGGGCGTCCAGGCCGACGGTGAGACCGGGGCGGGTGCGCACCGCGCGTACGGCCAGCAGCACACCCGGCATGAACGACGCCCGGTCGTACGAGTCGTGCCGGATGGTCAGCGTCTCTCCGGTGGTGCCGAAGAGCACCTCCTGGTGGGCGACGAGCCCGGTGGCGCGTACTGCGTGTACGCGTACCCCGTCGATGTCGGCGCCCCGCGCGCCCGGCACCTCGTCCTTGGTGGCGTCCGGGACCGGGCCGAGGCCGGCCTCGGCGCGGGCCCGGGCGATCTGCCGGGCGGTGTGCGTGGCCGTGCCGCTCGGGGCGTCCAGCTTGCGCGGGTGGTGCTGCTCGATGATCTCGACGGACTCGAAGTGCCGGGCGGCCCGCGCGGCGAACTGCATCATCAGCACCGCGCCGATGCCGAAGTTCGGCGCGATCACCACGCCCACCCCCGGCTTGCGGGCCAGCCAGCCGCGCACCCGCTCCAGCCGCTGCTCGGTGAAGCCCGTGGTGCCGACAACCGCGTTGATGCCCTGGTCGATGCACCAGTGCAGGTTGTCCATGACGACGTCCGGTGTGGTGAAGTCGACGACCACCTCGGCACCGGCGTCGGAGGCGGCGAAGAGGCCGTCACCCTGGTCGACCATCGCCACGAGCTCAAGGTCGCCGGCGGCGTCGACCGCCTTGCACACCTCGATGCCCATCCGGCCCCGGGCACCCAGGACACCGACCCGCACCGGCTCGGCAGAGGTTCTCTCCTGCTCGTCAGTCACGGGGCACAACCTATCCCAATCGGGACGCGGGCCCCCGGCCGGACCGGGTCCGCACCACTGCCCGGGACGCCGCCCGGCCTGCGAAGGGCCCACCTGCCCAGCCGAGGGCGGCAGCCCTCAGTCGACGAAGTCGGTGGCGCCGAACGGGCCGACCACGGCCAGCGACATCGGCCGGCCGAGCAGCTCCGCGGCCAGGGCGTTCACGTCCGCCACGGTGACCTCGTCGACCCGACGGAGCAGCTCGTCCACCGGCATCAGGTCGCCGTAGAGCAGCTCCCCCTTGGCCAGCCGGCTCATCCGGGAACCGGTGTCCTCCAGGCCGAGCACGAACGAGCCCTTGCTCATCCCCTTGCCGCGGGCCACCTCGGCCTCGGTCAGCCCGTCGGCGGCCACCCGGGCCAGCTCGGCGCGGGTCAGGGCCAGCACCTCGTCCACCTTGCCCGGCGCGCAGCCGGCGTAGACGGCGAACAGGCCGCTGTCGGCGTACTGGCTGGCGTAGGAGTAGACCGAGTACGCCAGACCGCGCTGCTCGCGGATCTCCTGGAACAGCCGGCTGGACATGCCGCCGCCGAGCACGTTGTTGAGCACCCCGAGGGCGAAGCGCCGCTCGTCGATGCGGTCGATGCCGGGGCAGCCGAGGATCACGTGCGCCTGCTCGGTCTCCTTCGGCTCCACCACGGTGGTGGCGCGCCGGGTGCGTACCGCCGGGGTGGCCTCGCGGTGCGGCGCCGGGGTCGCCGGGTCGCTGTCCAGCGGGGTGCCGCGCACCGCCTGGCGGACCAGCTTGACCACCGCGGCGTGGTCGAGGTTGCCGGCGGCGGCGATGACGATCTGCGGCGCGGTGTAACGGCGCCGGTAGAAGCTCTGAATCTGCCGCCGGGTCATCGGCGTGACGGTCTCCTCGGTGCCGGAGATCAGTCGGCCCAGCGGGTGGTCACCGTAGACGGCGCGGGCGAAGAGGTCGTGCACCTCGTCGCCGGGCTCGTCGTCGTGCATGGCGATCTCTTCGAGGATCACGCCGCGCTCGGTCTCCACGTCGGCCGGCTCGAGCAGCGAGTCGGCGACCAGGTCGCACATCACGTCGATCGCCAGCGGCAGGTCCTCGTCCAGCACGCGGGCGTAGTAGCAGGTGTATTCCTTCGTGGTGAAGGCGTTGGTCTCGCCACCCACCGCCTCGATCTGCGAGGAGATCTCCAGGGCGGTGCGCTTGTGAGTGCCCTTGAAGAGCAGGTGCTCCAGGAAGTGCGCGGCACCGGCCTGTGGGCCGGTCTCGTCCCGCGAGCCCACCGCCACCCAGATGCCGAAGGAGACGCTGCGCATCGCCGGGATCGCCTCGGTGAGCACGCGCAGGCCGCTGGGCAGCACGGTACGACGTACCGTGCCGCCCAACGGGTCGTCGCTGAGCGTCCGGGTCACCGCCCGGGCGGTGCCGCCGGAGCGGCCCGCCCCGGTGTCCCGGGACGCGGCCACCCCCCGTCGATCCGGCGGAAACGGCGCACTGAAGGCCCGACTCACGTACTGCTCCCAGATCGACGAGGGGTGGGTGATGCGGTTTGCGGTGATCAGCTGTGCCGGGTCCGGCGACGCGGACGCTCGCCGCCCTCGCCACCCTCGCCGCCGCCGCCACCCTCGCCACGGTCTCCGCGCTCAGGGCCACGGCCACCCCGGTCGCCGCCACGCTCGCGGTCGCCCCGGTCACGCGGACCCCGGTCGCCCCGGTCGCGGCTGGCCGGACGGTCGCCACCGGCGGCCTCGCCGGCGGCCGGCGCCTCGGCGCCCTCCGGGCGGACCTTGTCCAGGTAGATCTTGCCGCGGGCGTCGATGTCCGCGATCTCGACCTCGACCCGGTCGCCGACGTTGAGGAAGTCCTCAACCCGCTCGACCCGCTTGCCGTCGCCCACCTTGGAGATGTGCAGCAGGCCGTCGCGGCCCGGCAGCAGCGAGACGAACGCGCCGAACGCGGCGGTCTTGACCACCGTGCCGAGGAACCGCTCCCCCGCCTTGGGCAGGGTCGGGTTGGCGATCCCGTTGATCCGGTCCACCGCCGCCTGGGCCGACGGGCCGTTGGTCGCACCGACGTAGATCGTGCCGTCGTCCTCGATGGAGATCTCGGCGCCGGTCTCGTCCTGGATCGCGTTGATGGTCTGCCCCTTCGGACCGATCACCATGCCGATCTTGTCGACCGGGATCTTGACGGTGGTGACCCGCGGGGCGTAGTCCGACATCTCGGCCGGAGCCTCGATCGCCGCCCGCATCACCCCGAGGATGACCTGCCGGGCCTCGTTCGCCTGCTGCAGCGCGGCGGCCAGCACGTCCGACGGGATGCCGTCGAGCTTGGTGTCGAGCTGGAGCGCCGTCACGAAGTCCGGCGTGCCGGCAACCTTGAAGTCCATGTCGCCGAAGGCGTCCTCGGCACCGAGGATGTCGGTCAGCGTCACGTACTGGGTCTTGCCGTCCACCTCGTCGGAGATGAGGCCCATCGCGATGCCCGCCACCGGCGCCTTCAGCGGCACACCGGCGCTGAGCAGGCCCAGCGTCGAGGCGCAGACCGAACCCATCGAGGTGGAGCCGTTGGAGCCGAGCGCCTCGGAGACCTGCCGGATGGCGTACGGGAACTCCTCGCGCGACGGCAGCACCGGGATCAGCGCCCGCTCGGCGAGCGCGCCGTGGCCGATCTCGCGCCGCTTCGGCGAGCCGACCCGGCCGGTCTCACCGGTCGAGTACGGCGGGAAGTTGTAGTTGTGCATGTAGCGCTTGCGGTTCTCCGGGGACAGGGTGTCCACCATCTGCTCCATACGGAGCATGTTGAGCGTGGTGACGCCCAGGATCTGGGTCTCGCCCCGCTCGAACAGCGCCGAACCGTGCACCCGGGGCAGCACGCCGACCTCGGCGGTCAGCGGGCGGATGTCCCGCGGGCCGCGGCCGTCCATGCGGACCTGCTCACGCAGTACGCGGTTGCGCACCTCGGACTTGGTCAGCGAGCGGAAGGCGGCGCTGAGCTCCTTCTCCCGACCCTCGAACCGACCACCCAACTCCTCGGCGACCCGGGCCTTGACCCGGTCCAGGGCCTCCTCGCGGTCGGCCTTGCCGGCGATGGTGATCGCCTCGGCCACCTCGGTGCGGGCCACCCCGGCGACCGCGTCGTACACGTCGTCCTGGTAGTCCAGGAAGACGGGGAACTCGGTGACCGGCTTGGCGGCGACCTCGGCCAGCTCGCTCTGCGCGCGGCACAGCTCACGGATCGCCGGCTTCGCGGCCTCCAGGCCGCTGGCCACGATCTCCTCGGTCGGTGCGGTCGCACCGGCCGAGATCAGGGCGACGGCGTTCGGCGTGGCCTCGGCCTCGACCATCATGATGGCGACGTCGCCGTCCGGCAGGGTGCGGCCGGCCACGACCATGTCGAAGGTGGCGCGGCCCAGCTCCTCCAGGGTCGGGAAGGCGACCCACTGGCCGTCGATGTGCGCGACCCGGGTCGCCCCGATCGGGCCGGAGAACGGCAGGCCGGAGAGCTTGGTCGACATCGAGGCGGCGTTGATGGCCACCACGTCGTACGGGTGCTGCGGGTCGAGCGCGAGGACGGTCTCGACGACCTGGACCTCGTTGCGCAGGCCCTTGACGAACGACGGGCGCAGCGGCCGGTCGATCAGCCGGCAGGTGAGGATGGCGTCCTCGCTGGGCCGGCCCTCACGGCGGAAGAACGAGCCGGGGATCCGGCCCACGGCGTACATCCGCTCCTCGACGTCGACGGTCAGCGGGAAGAAGTCGAACTGCTCCTTCGGGTGCTTGCCGGCGGTGGTGGCGGAGAGAACGACCGTCTCACCCAGCTGGGCGACGACGGAACCGGCGGCCTGGCGAGCCAGCCGACCGGTGGAGAAGGTGATCTCACGGGTGCCGAAGGACCCGTTGTCGATCACGGCGGTGCGGGATTCGGTGCCGAGGTTGGTCTCGGTCATGTGCTGTAGTGCTCCTTCGCGTCGTGGGCCCCACGACACGGGGAACTGCTCAGCCGGCCGGTCTTCGATCGAAGCGCCCGGGTGGCCGGCATGATGCCGGGATTCCCGGGGGCCACTACCGGAGACCGGTACGCTGACCGGCTCCCTGTCGGGTGGTCGCGCGGCCCGTGTTCTTCAGGTGGGACGCCGATCGGGGGAGCGGCCGGTCGGCCACTCCCCCGTCACGTCACCGGCGCAGGCCGAGCCGCTCGATGAGCGACCGGTAGCGGGCAATGTCCTTCTTCTGGACGTAGTTGAGCAGCCGACGGCGCCGGCCGACCAGCAGCAGCAGCCCACGGCGGCTGTGGTGGTCGTGCTTGTGCACCTTCAGGTGCTCGGTCAGCTCAGCGATCCGCTTGGTGAGGACCGCGACCTGAACCTCCGGCGAACCGGTGTCGCCCTCGGCGGTCGCGTACTCCGCGCGGATCGTGGCCTTGGCTTCCTGGTCGAGCGCCATGTTCTCCCTGTTTCAGTGGGTTGATCAAGTAGGTGTCCGTCGTCCCGATGGACCGGGGACGGACCGGCACCTCGCACCCGCGGCGTCGAGCAGGCACGCGAGGCCCCACGCCGGTCACCCGACGTTTCCGCCAGACTACCAGCACTCAGCGGTAGCACCCGGTCAAGGGCCTCGGCGAGAGCCGCGTCGCTCGGAACGATCAGCCCAGAGCGCGCCGGGTGCGCTCGACGTCCTGTTCCATCTGGGCGATCAACGGCTCGATCGAGTCGTACCGGATCTGCCCCCGCAGGTGCGCCACGAAATCCAGGGCCAGCCGCTCGCCGTAGAGGTCGCCGTCGAAGTCCAGCGCGTACGCCTCCACCCGCCGCTCCCGGCCGGAGAAGGTCGGGTTGGTGCCCACCGACACCGCCGCCATCAGCGGCTCGCGCTGCCCGCGGCGGACCAGCCGGGCCGCGTACACCCCGTCGGCGGGCACCGCCGCGTACCGGTGGCACAGCAGGTTGGCGGTGGGGAAGCCCAGCTCCCGCCCACGCTGGTCACCGCGGACCACCACGCCCTCCAGCCGGTGCGGACGGCCCAGCGCCGCCGCCGCCGCGCCCACGTCGCCCGCGTCGACGCAGGAGCGGATGTACGTCGAGGAGAAGACGGTGCCGTCCTCGGCGACCAGTGGGCCACCCTCCACGCCGAAGCCGAAGGTGCGGCCCAGCCGCTCCAGCAGCGCCACGTCGCCGGCCGCCCGGTGCCCGAAGCGGAAGTTGCTGCCGACCACCACCAGCGCCGCGTGCAGGTGCTCGACCAGGATGTCGTGCACGAACTGCTCGGCGGGCAGCCGGGAGAACTCCGGCGTGAACGGCACCACGCAGAGCACGTCCACGCCGAGCGCCTCGATCAGCTCAGCCTTGCGGGCCGGCTCGGTGAGCACCGCCGGATGCGAGCCGGGGCGGACCACCTCGGCCGGGTGCGGGTCGAAGGTGACCACGACCGACTGCACGCCCAACTCCCGGGCCCGGGCCACGGCGTGCCGGATGGTCGCCTGGTGCCCCTTGTGCACGCCGTCGAAGACGCCGATGGTGACGACCGAACGCCCCCACCCGCCGGGCGCCGCGTCGTACCCCCGCCACCGCTGCATGCCGCTCCTCTCCGTAAGGAGGGGCCCCTTCTTAACGCCTCGTGCATAGGAAGGGCCCCTTGTTAACGCTTGCCGTCGGATCCGCATTAACGCTCGCCGGCGGATCCGCGCCGCCGGGCGCGGGCCGGCGCACCAGCGCCCGCCGTCAGGCTGGGGCGAGCACGATCTCCGCCCGGGCCCGCCCGTCCCGCTCGCTGACGATAGCGATCAGGCCGCCCGCCGGCCCGAAGACGGCGTACGGCCCGGCGAGGCCGGCCGGGTCCAGCGGCCCGCCGTGGGCGAGCACCCGCGCCTCGTCGGGCGTCGCCTCCCGGCGTGGGAAGAACCGGTCGGCCGCCGCGTCGAGCGGCAGGTTGACCACGTCCGGGGCGCGCTGCTCCAGCTCGTCGAGGGTGGCCGCCTCGGCGAGGGTGAAGCCGCCCACCGCGGTCCGACGCAGCGCGGTCAGGTGCCCACCGACTCCGAGCGCCAGGCCCGCGTCCCGGGCGATGGCCCGGATGTACGTGCCGGAGGTGCAGGTGACGTCGATGTCCACGTCCACCACGTCCGCCTCGGTGCGGTGGATCGCCAGCACCTCCAGGTGGGAGATGGTGACCCGCCGCGCCGGCAGCTCGACGCTCTCCCCGTCGCGCACCCGCTTGTACGCCCGCTGACCGTCGATCTTGATGGCGCTGACCGCGCTGGGCACCTGGTCGATCTCGCCGGTCAACGCGGTCAGCGCGTCCCGGATCGCGTCGTCGGTGACCTGACCGGCCGGGGTGGTGGCGATCACGTCGCCCTCGGCGTCGTCGGTGACGGTGGCCTGGCCGAGCCGGATGGTGCCGGTGTAGCTCTTGCCGGCGCCGATCACGTAGGTCAGCAGCCGGGTGGCCCGGCCCACGCCGATCACCAGCACGCCGGTGGCCATCGGGTCGAGGGTGCCGCCGTGCCCGACCCGCCGGGTCTTCGCCAGTCGGCGGATCCGCGCCACCACGTCGTGCGACGTCATGCCGCCGGATTTGTCGACCACGATCAGACCATCGGTGCTCACGTCGGCCAAGCCTGCCAGACGCCCCGGACGCCGGAGTGTCTGGGCGGGCCCTGCCTCAGCGGACGGCGCCGACGACGGCCCAGGCGCCGGTGCGCATTCGCAGCAGCAGGGCGACCAGCCGGATCACCACGAACAGGGTGAGCCCCGCCCAGATGCCGCCCAGCCCCAGGTTGAGCCCGTACGCCAGCCAGATGGCGGGCAGGAAGCCGCCGAGCGCCGCCACGATGGTGAGGTTGCGCAGGTAGCGCACGTCGCCGGCGCCGATCAGCACGCCGTCGAGTGCGAACACCACCCCGGCCAGCGGCTGCATGGCCACGAACCAGGGCCAGGCCACCATGGCCTGCTCGCGTACCCCGGGGTCGGAGCTGAACACCGACGGCACGACGCCGGCGCCGGCGGCGATGAGCAGCGCGAAGCCGACGCCGCAGATACCGCCGAACAGTGCGATCCGTCGGGCCAGCGCCCGGGCGCCCGCCTCGTCGCCAGCCCCGAGTGCGGCGCCCACCAGGGACTGCGCGGCGATGGCCAGCGCGTCGAGCACCAGCGCGGTGAAGAACCAGAGCTGGAGCGCGATCTGGTGGGCGCCGACGGCGGCGGCGCCGAAGCGGGCGGCGACGGCGGTCGCGGAGAGGAAGCTGGCCTGGAACGCCACGCCCCGGATCAGCAGGTCCCGGCTGAGCACCAACTGCTGGCGGATCAGCCGGGGCCGGGGGCGCAGCGACACCCGCTCGGCGACCAGCGCCGCGGCGAAGAGCACCCCGGCGAGCGTCTGCGCGATCACGTTCGCCACGGCGGAACCCACCAGGCCGAGCCCAGCGGGGTAGACCAGCAGCGGGCAGAGCAGTGCGGAGAGCAGGTTGGGGCCGAGCACGAAGACCAGTGGGCGGCGGGTGTCCTGCACTCCGCGCAGCCAGCCGTTGCCGGCGGCGGCGAGCAGCAGGCCGGGGGCGCCGAGCGCCGCGATGCGCAGCCACTGCGCGGCGGCGTCGGCCACCTCGCCACCACCTCCGGCGAGGGTACGTGCGAGCGCACCGCCGCCGAGCTGCATGCCGATGGCGACCAGCAGCCCGACACCGAACGCCAGCCAGGACGACTGGACGCCCTCGGCCACCGCCGCCGCCCGGTCGCCGGCGCCGAAGCGGCGGGCCGAACGCCCGGTGGTGCCGTACGCGACCACGGTGCCGAGCCACGCGGTGAGCGTCATGACCGTGCCGCCGACGGCGAGCGCGGCCAGCGGCACCCGGCCGAGGTGACCGACCACGGCCGTGTCGACCAGCACGTAGAGCGGTTCGGCGGCCAGCACCACGAGGGCGGGCAGGGCGAGGCCGGCGATCCGGCGGGGCGACGCGGCAAGCGTGCTGGTGTCCATCGCCGGCGATCCTGTCACGAGCTCGGTAAGGATCACAAGGACAGCCGGCACTTACCAGCGATGACCGGCGGGGCTACCCGTGGGGCGGGTGCGGGATCAGTGCGTGGCGCGGCCCGGGCGGGACGAGGCCGGTGGGACGGTGACGTCGTGGACGGAGGCCGTCGGCGGCGTCACCGCCGGACGGGTCGGGTCACTGACGGGTGTCCATCGACGTCTGCAGCGCGCGGCGGGCCTGCTCGCGGGCGTCCTCGGTGGTCTCCGGCTTGGGCTTGTTCGGCATGGCGGCGCTCCTTCCAGGGTGCGAGCCACCGGCACGCGGCGGCCCTCACGGGCGGTCGTGCTGAGCGCCCCACGGCGGTCCGGGGTTACCGGAGCAGCCGGCTGGGCGGCATGAGCCCGGGTCGGTCCGACCCTGGAGGGAGGCGGCACGAGGTGTGGCACCACCACCCGTGACCTGCACCGCGACACGGCGCCGGCCGCCTCCCAAGCTATCGTTCAGGTCCACATACTGCTCACGATTCCCGCCATCTGGACAGACCGTGACCCGGCTCAGCGGGCCAGAAAGTGCCAGCCCAGCCACCACCAGAAGCCGAACAGACCGATCCGGCCCACCGGCACCGGGCCGACCTCGTAGCGCATCACGTACGCGCAGACCTCGCCCAGCGTCGGGATCCGCGAGCCCTCCCGCCGGGCCAACCACTCGACCACGCCGAAGAGGGCCAGTGCGATGAGGAAGCCGCCGATCGCGAGCACACGCATCATCGCCGCACCAACCCCCAGAACGCGGCCAGCCAGGCGAACCACACCGCCGACCGGGTCAGGTGATCTTCCAGCAGGGGATCGGCCAGCCGGGAGAAGGTGGGGAAGTCGTCGCCCACCGCCAGCACGAAGGTGACGCCTTCGAAGACCCCGAAGACCACCACCGGCAGCGCCCACCAGGCCGCGCCCGTGCCCAGCCGGCGCGGCGCCGGGCGACGGGGCACCCGGTTGCTCAGACCGAGCCAGATCAGCACCCCGCCGGTGCCGAGGGTGAAGAGGTTGGCCTCGGTGGAGAATGACGCGAACCGGCCACCGACGAGCGACAGGCAGACGAGGACCGGTACGGAGACGGCAGGCCGGTCCCAGGCGCGGGGGGCCTCCACGGTGAGGTCGTGCGGCTGCTCCATCCCGCAATTCTTCCCGGTCTCACCGAACGCGGGAAGACCAACACTCCCCGGAGTTGACCCTGATCTTGCCTGTCGCCGGGCGGCCTTTGCCGTCCCGTACGACAGCGCGGGGGCTCGGTCAGCCGCCGGGGCGGATCAGCGCCGCGTCCAACTGGCCACGGATCGCCTCGACCACCTGCTCGACCGTCCCCCGACCGGTGAACCCGGCCGCGAACCTGTGGCCGCCACCGCCCAGCGCGACCGCCACCCGGCTGACGTCGACCGCGCCCTTGCTGCGCATCGAAACGGCCCACTCGCCGGGCGTGGTCTGCTTCAGCACGCAGCTCACGTCCGCCTCGGCGGTGCACCGCACCGAGTCGATCAACGCCTCCAGCACGTACGGCCGCTGGTCGTGCCGGGCCAGGTCGTCGAGGGTGGCGAAGGTCCACACCAGCCCCCGACCGTCCGCCTCGGCCGGCTCCAGCCGGGCCCGGCCCAGCACCTCGCCGAAGAGCCGGACCGCGCCGAAGGGGCGGGTGTCGAAGACCCGCCGGGAGATGTCACCCGGTGAGATGCCGGTGGCCAGCAGCCGGGCGGCCAGCTGGTGCACCGCCGGGGTGGTCGCCTCGAACCGGAACGAGCCCGTGTCCGTGGTCAGTGCCACGTAGAGGCACTCCGCGATGGCCCGGTCCAGCGGCACACCGAGCCGGGCCAGCAGCTCATCGGCCACCACGGAGGTCGCCGCGGCGGCCGGGTCGACCAGGTTGACCGTGCCGAAGCCGGTGTTCGAGGCGTGGTGGTCGAGCACCAGCGCGGCGCGCGCGGACGACAACCGCCCGACCAGCTCACCGAGGCGCGACTCGCTCGCCGCGTCGAAGCAGATCACCAGGTCCGGGTCGGGATCCGCGGCGCTGGCCGGGACCAGCAGGTCCAGCCCGGGCATCCCCCGGAACGGCTCGGGCACCTCCGGCGGCCCGGGAAAGGTCGCCTGCAGGTGGCGTACGCCGAGCTGACGCAGGCCCAGGCCGAAGCCGAGCATGCTGCCCAGCGCGTCGCCGTCCGGGTTGACGTGGCAGATCAGCAGCACCCGGCCGGTCGGCGGAAGGGCGCGCACCAGCGCCTCGGCCGCCGCCCAGTCCGCCTGGGTGGGGCCGGCACCGACCGCCGTGGCGAGCTGGGAGCCGGCGGTGCCGGTCACCGCGCTTCCCCACCCCGTGGGTTCTCCGGGACCTCGGCGCCCTCGTCGGCTTCGTCCGTGTCCTCGTCGACCCGGTACGGCTGCGCCTCGCCCGCGTACTTCGCCTGAGCGGCGAGCCGCTGCACCTCGGCGTCCGCGTTGCGGGCCGCGGCGAGCAGGTCGTCGATGTGCTTGACCTGGTCCTGCACGTCGTCCAGGACGAAGGTGAGCGTCGGCGAGTGCCGCAGCCCGAGCGCCTTGCCGACGGTGCTGCGCAGCAGCCCCTTAGCGCTCTCCAGCGCCGCCGCCGTGTCCGCCTGGGCCACCGCGTCCCCGAGCACCGTGTAGAAGACCGTCGCGTCGCGCAGGTCTGCGGTGATCCGGGCGTCGGTGATGGTGATCATGCCGAGCCGCGGGTCCTTGATCTGGCTCCGCACCACCGACGCGACCAGCTCACGCACCCGTTCCGCGTGCCGGCGTACCTTGGCCGGATCAGACATCTCGCCACCTCCACGGCGTCCTGCTCCCGGCCGACGCGGCGACCCGCGGGCCGCCGGCCGACCGGCCAACATCTCGAACATTACCTTCGCGACCGGCCGGGTCGCCCGGCACCGCCGGCACCCTGGTCAGTCGTCCTCCGCGCCGTACAACCGGCGCCGGACCGACAGCAGCTCGGCCTCGGGGCGACCGGCCACCAGGCGCTCGCAGGAATCCAGCACCTCGCGGACGTGCGCCGCCTCGGCGGCCACCACGGCCACCGCTATCTGCGCTCGACCGCGCAGGTCGAGCGCTCCCACCTCGGCGGCCGACACCTCGAAACGGCGCAGCGCCGCCACGATCGGCCGTACATATGATCTCTTGGCTTTGAGCGACCGGGAGTCGCCCGGCAGCAGCAGGTCGAAGACCGCGGTTCCGGTGAACATCGCCCCGGACGATACCGCCAACCCGCCCCGCATGATCAAGGGGTTTACGCCGAGTGGCGTAAACCCCTTGATCAGCGTGTCACTGCCGGATCAGGCGCGAACCTTCTCCCGCATCTCGAAGGTCTCGATGATGTCGCCGACCTGGACGTTGTTGTAACCACCCAGGGTCAGACCACACTCGAAGCCCTCGCGGACCTCCGTGGCGTCGTCCTTGAACCGCTTCAGCGAGGTGATCGTGAGGTTGTCCGCCACGACCGTCCCGTCCCGAAGCAGGCGCGCCTTCGCGTTGCGCCGGATGACACCCGACCGGACGATACAACCGGAGATGTTGCCGATCTTGGACGAGCGGAAGACGTCGCGGATCTCCGCGCTGCCCAGCTCGACCTCCTCGTACTCCGGCTTGAGCAGGCCCTTGAGCGCAGCCTCGATCTCCTCGATGGCCTGGTAGATGACGGTGTAGTACCGGATCTCCACGCCCTCGCGGTCGGCTATCTCACGGACCTTGTTCGAGGCCCGCACGTTGAAGCCGATGATCGTGACCGGCTCGGACGAGGCGCTCGCGAGCATGACGTTGCTCTCGGTGATCGCGCCGACGCCCCGGTCGAGGACCTTGAGCTGGACCTCCTCGGGAATGTCGAGGCTGAACAGCGCGTCCTCCAGGGCCTCCACCGAACCGGAGCCATCGCCCTTGAGGATGAGGTTGAGCGACGTCTTCTCGCCCTCCTTGAGCTGCTCCATGAGCGTCTCGAGAGTGGCCCGACCACGGGAGTTGGCGAATGCCGCCGCCCGCCGCCGCGCCTGGCGCTGCTCGGCGATCTGCCGCACCGTACGGTCGTCCGCCGCGGCGAGGAACGTGTCACCCGCGCCGGGCGGCGCGGTCAGACCCAGGACCATGACCGGACGCGCCGGCCCGGCCTCGGCGACCTGGTTGCCGTTCTCGTCGAGCATGGCGCGGACCCGGCCGTGCGCCCCACCGGCGACGATCGAGTCGCCCGCCCGCAGGGTGCCCTTCTGCACCAGCACCGTCGCCACCGCACCGCGGCCCTTGTCCAGGTGCGCCTCGATGGCCACACCCTGCGCCGGCCCGTCGATCGGAGCGGTCAGCTCCAGCGACGCGTCGGCGGTCAGCAGGACAGCCTCGAGCAGCTCCTCGATGCCGATGCCCGGCTTCGCGGCCACGTTGACGAACATGGTCTCGCCGCCGTACTCCTCGGCGACCAGGCCGTACTCGGTCAGCTGCTGGCGAACCTTGTCCGGGTTGGCCTCCGGCTTGTCGACCTTGTTGACCGCGACCACGATCGGCACGTCGGCCGCCTTGGCGTGGTTCAACGCCTCGATCGTCTGCGGCATCACGCCGTCGTCGGCCGCGACCACCAGGATCACGATGTCCGTCACCTGCGCACCACGAGCACGCATGGCGGTGAACGCCTCGTGACCCGGGGTGTCGATGAAGGTCACCGCGCGGTCCACGCCGTCGTGCGGCACGTGGACCTGGTAGGCACCGATGTGCTGGGTGATGCCACCGGCCTCGCCGGCCACGACGTTCGCCTTGCGGATCGCGTCGAGCAGCTTGGTCTTACCGTGGTCGACGTGACCCATGACGGTCACCACCGGCGCACGGCTGACCAGACGCTCCTCGGCCACCTCCGCGTCGAGGTCGATGTTGAACTGCGCGAGCAGCTCGCGGTCCTCGTCCTCCGGGCTGACGATCTGGATGTCGAATCCGAGGTGCTCACCCAGCAGCTGCAGGGTGTCGTCAGAGCAGGACTGGGTCGCGGTGACCATCTCGCCCAGGTTGAACATCTCCTGGACCAGCGAACCCGGGTTGGCGTTGATCTTGTCGGCGAAGTCCGACAGCGAAGCGCCACGGGAGAGCCGGACGACCTGACCCTGACCCCGGGGAGCACCCGAGCTCATGGTCGGGGCCGACAGGTTGTCGAACTCCTGTCTGCGCTGCTTCTTGGACTTGCGACCGCGCGTCGGCCGGCCACCCGGACGCCCGAAGGCACCCGCGGCGCCACCGCCACGGCCACGACCGCCCGCACCCGGACGACCGCCACCACCGGCCGGAGCACCCGGACGGAAACCGCCACCGGGAGCACCGCCACCGCCGCCGGGGCCGCCACGGTAGCCACCGCCACCGCCGGCACCTGCGCCGCCACCGGGGCCGCCGCGGTAACCGCCACCGCCACCGGCGCCACCGCCGGGACCGCCACGGAAACCACCGCCACCGCCACCGGGACGACCTGCGCCACCACCGGGACGGCCTGCGCCGCCACCGGGGCCGGGGCGACCGGCAGCCGGACGCTGGCTCGGCATGGACGCCGGGCTGGGCCGCGGCGGCATGGAAGCCGGGCTCGGCCGCGGCGGCATGCCCGCCGGGGTGTTGGGCCGCGGGCCACCCGCGCCGGCGGCCGGCGGCCGCTGCTGGCCACCCTGGATGCCGAACGGGTTGTTACCGGCGCCGCGCGCCGGCGGGCGACCGCCCGGCCGGGCACCCGGACCGGGAGCCGGCGTGCCCGGACGGGCGGCCGGCGAACCGGGACGGGGCGGCATCGCCGTGGGACCCGGCCGAGGGCCGGGGCCGGGGCGGTTACCGTCGGCCGGAGGCTCCCGGCGGACGTTGTCCCGCTGCTGCTGGCGGGCGGCCTGCGCGGCCTTGACCGCGGCCTCCTGCTCAGCCTTCAGCGCGGCGGCACGCGCCTCTGCGGCCGCCACCTCGATGTCGTGGGCACTCGCCGGCTTGGCGACCGGAGCCGGGGCCGCCGGCTGCGGCGCACCAGGCACCGGACCCTTCGGCTTCGGACCCGGGGCCGGCGCGGCCGGCCGCCGTGGCGGCATCGGCTTGGCCGAGACCCGAGGCGCGCCCGGGGTCGGGGACGGCGTCGGGGTCGAAGCCGGCGCCGGCGCGGGCGCCGACGGGGCGGCCGGCGCCGGAGTACCGGCGGACGCGACGAATGCGTTACGCAGCCGTCGGGCGACGGGCGCCTCGACGGTGCTGGACGCGGACTTCACGAACTCGCCCATTTCCTTCAGCTTGGCGAGAACGGTCTTACTCTCGACCCCGAGCTCTTTTGCAAGCTCGTGTACGCGGGCCTTGCCTGCCACTGCACTCCTCACTCCGAGGTCGTGCGGGCAGTACCCGCAGCGACCTCACTCGTGCACTTGAAGCCTGGTCATTTCAGGGACTTCATCGTGTGCTCATGTCGGTCGTCCTACCTTGCTAGCGACCCTCGCCCGGTCGGGCTGACCGGACGTAGTGGTTGGCGCATCGACGTGCTCCGCCAGCACACCGTGGTCAAGGACCTCGGTGATGCGCAGCGCACGCCCGAAGGCGCGGCGCCGCACCGCCAGCGCGAAGCAGGCCGGATCCGGGTGCATGTTCGCTCCCCGACCCGGCAGCCTGCGGAGCGGATCGGGCCGGAGACTGTGACCAGCCTCGTCCCCGATCGCGACGATCCGCAGCAATTCGCTGGCCGGCGCGCGTTGCCGGCAACCCACACAGGTGCGCTCCGGCTGCACGCGTCGTACCACTGGAGGAAGTCTACCCCTAGCTGCCCGAGATCGCGCCGCCCGGTTCCGGCACGTGATCAGCTGCCCCGCGCACGGCCGGGCTGGTCTGCTCCGCGTCGGACCGGATGTCGATCCGCCAACCGGTCAATCGGGCCGCGAGGCGGGCATTCTGCCCCTCCCGCCCGATGGCGAGAGAGAGCTGGAAGTCCGGAACGGTCACCCGGGCGGCCCGGGCGGCCAGGTCCACCACCTCGACCCGCAGCGCCTTGGCCGGCGACAACGCGTAGCCGACGAAGGTCGCCGGGTCGTCCGACCAGTCGATAATGTCGATCTTCTCACCGTGCAGCTCGCTCATCACCGCGCGCACCCGCTGGCCCATCGGGCCGATACAGGCGCCCTTGGCGTTCACGCCGGGGATGGTGGAGCGTACGGCGATCTTCGTACGGTGACCTGCCTCACGGGCGATCGCGCCGATCTCCACCGTGCCGTCGGCGATCTCCGGCACCTCCAGCGCGAACAGCTTCTTGACCAGCGCCGGGTGCGACCGGGACAGGGTGATCTGCGGTCCGCGCATGCCCTTGGCCACGTGCACCACCACGCAGCGGATCCGCTCGCCGTGCGCGTACCGCTCGCCGGGCACCTGCTCAGACTGCGGCAGCACGCCCTCCAGCTTGCCCAGGTCGACGCTGACAATGCCCTTCTCGATCCGCGTCTCGTGCGCCTGCACCACGCCGGTGACCAGGTCACCCTCGCGGCCGACGTACTCGCCGAAGTGCACCTCGTCGGTGGCCTCCCGCAGCCGCTGGAGGATCACCTGCTTGGCGGTCATGGCGGCGATCCGGCCGAAGTCGTGCGGGGTGTCGTCCCACTCCCGCACCAGGGTGCCGTCCTCGTCCATCTCCTGCGCGTACACCAGGGCGGCGCCGGACTTG
The DNA here is from genome assembly GCF_018070045.1 of Micromonospora sp. U21. Taxonomy (GTDB): domain Bacteria; phylum Actinomycetota; class Actinomycetes; order Mycobacteriales; family Micromonosporaceae; genus Micromonospora. The sequence continues at coordinate 385,033 of NZ_JAGPYK010000001.1, read as the reverse complement.
CGGTCGATCTCCACCCGGGCATGCGGCTCGGCGCCGTCGGTGTGCCGGTAGGCGGTCAGCAACGCGGTCTCGATCGCCGCGAGAATCGTGTCGAACGGGATCTCCCGCTCGCGCTCGAGTGCGCGCAGCGCCGCGAGGTCGATGTTCACCTCTCCTCGTCCTCCACATCATCTTCGTCGTCGATGTCGTCTGAATCGTCGATCTCGTCAGTCTCGTCCGCGTCGTCGAACTCGTCCGGCTCGCCCAGCTCGGCGAGCCTGGTGAACTCGACCTGCACCCGGCCCGGCCCCAGCTGGGCGTACGCCAGGGAGGCTCGACCGTCGTCGGTCTCCAACTGCACGCCCTCGTCGTCGGCGCCGACCACCCGGCCGGTCAGCTGACGGTCCCCGGCAGGCTGCTCACCGCGCTGGCCGGGCAGCGCGGCCGCGCCCCGGACGGTGACCTTGACCAGCCGCCCCACGTTGCGCCGCCAGTGCCGGGGAAGGGTGAGCGGCCGGTCCACTCCCGGCGAGCTGACCTCCAGCTGGTACTCCCCGGCGACGATGTCGCCGCCGGTCTCCTCGGCGGCGTCCAGCGCGGCCGAGACGGCGCGGGAGACGTCCGCGACGGCGTCCAGGTCGATCCCGCCGTCGGCGTCCACGATCACCCGCACCACGTGCCGCCGGCCGGCCCGGGAGACCGACAGGTCCTCCAGGTCGTAGCCGACGCCGTTGACCACCGGCTCGATCACAGCCCGCAACCGGGTACGCCGCGCGGCGAGATCACCACCGCGGGGGCCCGCGCCGTCGCGGGGTCGACCTGTCGACCTGGTGGCACGGCCACGCTGCGTCATCTCCGCACCCTTTCCCTGGTCGACGGTCCCGCTCGTCCCGCCATGCCGGCACGCCACCGGAGCGGACGCGCCGGTGGCTGCGCAGAGCGTAACGCGCCTGCCCGTCGGCGGGCCGGGCGGCGCACCGACGCCGGTGGCCCCCGGAGCGGCGCGGATGGTGTTGACTTGCCCGGTGGGGATCGGCAGAACGACACAGCGCGACCAGGCATCCGGGCATTCCCGGCGAAAGCTCCTGCGTGCCGGGGTGCTGCTGGCGCTCGGCGGCGCCGCGGTGCCGCTGACCGGCTGTGATCTTTTCGACCGTGACGACGAGCCGGCGCCGCCACCGGACCCGCTGCGGCCCATGGTCGACGAGTCGCTCGGGCTGGCCGCGGCGCACCGGGCGAGCGCCGCGGCGCACCCGGACCTGGCCGACCGGCTCAACCCGATCGCCGAGGCGCACACCGCGCACGCCACCGAGCTGGCCCGGGTGATCGGCGTCGCGGTGCCGTCGGCGCCCGCCGCACACCCGACCATCGCCCCGGCGACCGACCCGGCCGGCGCGCTGGCCGCCCTGCGGGCGCTGGAGAAGACCGGCCAGCGGTCCGCCACCGTCGCTTGCGCCTCCGCCCCGGCGGAACGGGCGGCGCTGCTCGGGTCGATCGTCGCCGCCCGGGCCACCCACCAGGAGGCACTGAAGTGAGGCAACCGTCCGCCGAGGAGGCGCTCGCCACCGCCCTCTCCGCCGAGTACGCGGCCATCTACGCCTACGGGCGGATCGGCGTCCGGCTCACCGGGGCGGCCCGGGACGCCGCGCACCAGGCGGAGGCCGTGCACCGACGCCGGCGTGACGCGCTGGTGGTGCAGCTCAGCACCGCCGGCAGCACCGTGCCGCCGGACCGTGCCGGGTACGCGCTGCCGTTCCCGGTCACCGACCGGGCGAGCGCGTTGCGCCTGGCCGTCGAGGTGGAGGAGCGCACCGCGGCGCACTGGCGGGCCGCGTTGGCCTCCACCACCGGCGCCGACCGGGACCAGGCGCTGGCCGCCCTGGTCGAGTACGCCGTGCGCGCCACGAGGTGGCGGAAGGCCGCCAGGCTCACCCCGCCGACTGTCGCGTTTCCCGGCCGCCCGACCTGAACGGGCTCTCCGCGGTTGCGGAGCGCATACCAGGTATGCATACTCCGTTGCCATGTCCATCCGTCACGGGTTGCTCGCCCTGCTCGAACGCGGCCAGATGTACGGCTACCAGCTGCGCGCCGCGTTCGAGGAGTCGACCGGCTCGACCTGGCCGCTGAACATCGGGCAGGTCTACACCACGCTGTCCCGCCTCGAACGGGACGGTCTGGTGCGCCCGCTGCCGGAGAGCGAGGCCGGCCAACGGCCGTACGAGATCACCGACGCCGGCCGGGCGGACCTGGCGCTGTGGTTCGCCACCCCGGTCAGCCGTACCGACCGTCCCCGTGACGAGCTGGCGATCAAGCTGGCGCTGGCGCTGACCACCCCCGGCGTGGACGTCCGCTCGGTGGTGCAGGCCCAGCGCAGCGCGACGATGCGGGCGTTGCAGGAGTTGACCCGGTTGAAGTACGGCAGCGACCGGCCGGAGGACCTGCCCTGGCGGCTGGTGCTGGACTCGATGGTGTTCCAGGCCGAGGCGGAGGTGCGCTGGCTGGACCACTGCGAAAGCAGTCTGGTGCGGCACCAACCCGGGGCGCCCGGGCCACCCGTGCCGAGACCGGGCGACGCCGGCGCGTCCGACGCGGCGCGGTGGGCCGACGAGGAGGCGCGACGGTGAGCGGAGCGGGCGACGCGGTGCTGGAGCTACGCGCCGTCCACCGCACCCACGGGGCCGGCCCCGCGGCGGTGCACGCCCTGCGCGGCGTCAGCCTGGTCGTCCGGCCGGGTGAACTGGTCGCCGTGATGGGGCCGTCCGGCTCCGGCAAGTCGACGCTGCTGGCCCTCGCCGGCGGGCTGGACCGCCCGACCGGCGGCGAGGTCCGGGTCGAGGGGCAGCCGTTGGGGGCCTTGGACCGCAGAGGACTGGCCCAGCTGCGCCGTCGCCGGATCGGCTACATCTTCCAGCAGCTCAACCTGCTGGGCAGCCTGAGCGCGCTGGAGAACGTCGCGCTCCCGCTGGAGCTCGACGGCACCGGCGGGCGCCGGGCCCGCGCCGCGGCCCTCGCCGCGCTGACCGAGGTGGGCCTGCCGGCGCTGGGCGACCGGTTCCCCGACCAGCTCTCCGGCGGCCAGCAGCAGCGGGTGGCCATCGCCCGGGCGCTGGTCGGCGAGCGGCGACTGGTGCTCGCCGACGAGCCGACCGGGGCGTTGGACTCGCAGACCGGCGAGGCCGTGCTGCACCTGCTGCGCCGCCGGGTCGACGCGGGCGCCGCCGGCGTTCTGGTCACCCACGAGGCGCGGCACGCCGGCTGGGCCGACCGGGTGGTGTTCCTGCGCGACGGGGTGCTGGTCGACACGACGGCGCCGCTGGGCAGCGTCGAGCAGCTGCTGTCCGGCAGCGACCGGTGACCATCCGCCGGGTGCTGCGGGCCCCCGACCGCGCCGATGTCCCGGCGGCCCCGCCGGTCGCGCCACCCGCGCCACCGGGCCGACGTCGGTTCGCCGAGCTGATCGGCTCCTGGCGGGCGGCGCTGCGGATCGCCCGGCGGGAGTCGCGCCGGGCCCCTCGGCGAACCGTCCTGGTGCTCGCGATGATCGCCCTGCCGGTGCTGGTGCTGGCCTTCCTGGCGGCGAGCTACGACATGGCCGACCTGACCCCGCAGGAGCGGATCGACCGCCGGCTCGGTGTCGCCGACGCGGAGCTTCGCTGGCTCGCCGACACCCCCATCGGACAGGACGAGTGGGGCGACAGCTGGTATCCCCGGGACGGTGACCACGCGTCGGGCCGTCGGCTGGCGACCGCCTCCGAGGTGACCGCGCTGCTCCGCCCGGGCAGCCGGGTCACCGAGGTGCGCGCACCCCTCCCGCTGGCGGTGCACGGGCCCGAGCGCGACGAGAACGTGGAAGGGCGGGTCCTGGACCTCACCGACCCGTTGGCCCGGGGGCTGGTGCGGTTCCGGGCCGGACGGGCGCCGCTGCAGCCCGGCGAGGTCGCCGTGAGCCCTGCGGCGCTCCGCCGCCTGGACCTGCGCCTCGGTGGGGCCGTGGCGACCGCCGACGGGGCCAGGGCGTACACCGTGGTCGGGGTGGTCGAATTCCCGGACGATCTCGGCCCGGTGGTGGCGCTGCACCCCGCTGCCATGCCCCGAACCGATCCGGAGCCGAGCAGCACCTGGCTGGTGGACGTGCCCGGCGCCGTCGACCCGGCACTGGTGTCCCGGCTCAACGAACGCGGCGTACTGGTCACCCCACGTCACCCGAGCGGCCCGGCGGTCGAACCGTCCCGGCGCTGGCCCGGGCTCATCGGTCCGGCCGACGCGGCCGACCTGAGCACCGGCGTGCTGATCGCCGGCCTCGGGCTGCTGGAGGTCGTGTTGCTGGTCGGGCCGGCCTTCGCGGTCGGCGTCCGCCGTCGGCGACGTGACCTCGCGCTGGTCGCGGTGGCGGGAGGGGACGCCGCCCAACTTCGTCGGGTCGTCCTCGCCGACGGCGTGGTGCTGGGTGTGCTGGGCGCCGCCGCCGGCCTGCTGCTCGGCGTCGGCGCCGCGTTCGCCGGCCGCCCGCTGGTCGAGCAGTACGTCTTCGGCGCCCGCTTCGGCGGGTACCGCTGCTGGCCGTCGGCACTGGTCCTGCTCGGTGTGGTCGCGGTGCTGGCCGGGGTGCTCGCCGCGCTCGCACCGGCCTGGACCGCCGCCCGGCAGGACGTCATCGCCGGGCTCGCCGGGCGACGCACCCCGCCCCCGCCCCGGGCACGGTGGCTGGTCCTCGGCCTGACCCTGGTGGTCGGCGGGGCGGCGCTCGCGGCGTTCGGGGCCACGCAGACCTCACCGGCGGTGATCCTGACCGGCCTGATCCTCGGCGAGCTGGGCCTGGTCTGCTGCACGCCCACCCTGATCGGCGCGCTCGCCCGCCTCGGCCGGGTGCTGCCACTGGTGCCCCGGATCGCGCTGCGCGACGCCAGCCGCAACCGGGCCGCCGCCGCGCCGGCGATCTGCGCCGTGATGGCGGCGGTGGCCAGCAGCGTCGCGCTCGGCGGCTACCTGGCCAGCGACGGGGCCCGCGACGCGCGCGCCTACCAGCCGATGCTGCCGACCGGTCACGTGCTGGTCAGCCCGTCCGAGCCGACCCGGGACCCCGCGCCCACGCTGGCCCAGGTCACCACGGCGGCCCGCGCGCAGCTGAATGCCGAGGCGGTGGCCCCACTGCACGCCGCGGCCTGCAAACCACCGGCCACCCCCGGCGGCTACTGCTTTGTCGAACCGGAGCTGCCACCGGAGCGGGCCTGCCCCTGGCGACCCGGGGACAGCCTCTCGGAGGGAGAGCGTCGGCAGGCCCGGGCGGACCCGCGCTGTGTGGTCCCGGCCGAGGTCTACTACGGCAGCTACGTGCGGACGCTGGTGGACGACGGCAGCGCACTGCCCCTCCTCACCGGCGCGGGTTCGGCGGAGACCGCCGCCGCCACCGCGGTGCTGCGCGCCGGGGGCGCGGTGGTGACCGACCGACGCTATCTGCACGACGGCCGGGTGACCGTGCGGGTCAACCGGGTGGAGAGCAAGTCGGACAAGACGATCGTCACCACCGGTGAACTGCCCGCGTACGCGCTGAGCGCGGCGGTCGGCCAGCCGAGCCTGCTGCTGTCCCCGCCCGCGGCCCGGCACCTCGGCCTGAGCTGGTCCCCGAGCGGCTGGGTGATAGGCAGCCCGAGCCCGCCGGACGTGCACCGGCAGGAGCGCTTCGCCACCGCCCTGCAGTCCTTCGGGACATTCTCGTTGAGCGTGGAGCAGGGGGCCGCGCCACGCGACAACTCACCGCTGCTCCTGTTGCTCGCGGCGGCGGCCGGGCTGATCACGGTGGGCGCGGCCGGGATAGCCACCGCGCTCGCCGCCGCCGAGGGGCGCGCCGAGCTGTCCACCCTCGCGGCGGTCGGTGCGGCCCCCGCGGTACGCCGGCTGCTGGCGATCTGCCAGGCCGGGATCATCGCCGGCCTCGGCTCGGTGCTCGGCATCGTCGCCGGGCTGGGCACCTCCGCGATCGTGCTGCTCTCGGTCAACCGGCAGTACGCCACCGCCTGGCCGGTGCGCGAGCCGTACCCGTTCCTGGTGCCGTGGCCGGCGCTCGGCGTCCTGGTGCTGGTGCCGGTGGTGGCGATGCTCGGTGCGGGCCTGTTCACCCGCGCCCGGCTGCCGATCGAGCGGCGGCTGGACTGACCGGGGCGCTCCGGCGGGCGTTCGGGGGGTGCCGCCGGGACGCGGCAGCCGCCAGACTGTCGGCGTGTCAGTGCTGGGAACCCTCACCCGTCGAGTCGGTCACCACCGCTGGTTCGGTGCCGCCGCCCGCCTCCTGGTGCCCGCCGACCGGATCGTCGGCCGGCTCACCCGGGGCCGGGTGGTCGCGCTCGGCCTGATCCCGTCCCTGGTGATCACCACGACCGGCCGCCGCTCCGGCAAGCCGCGCAGCAATCCCCTGCTCTACGTGCCCGACGGTGACGCGTACGTGGTGATCGGCTCCAACTGGGGGCAGACCCACCAGCCCGGCTGGGCGATGAACCTGCTCGCCGAGCCGGCCGCCGAGGTGGACGTGAAGGGCCGCCGGGTGCCGGTACGGGCCGAGCCGGCCACCGGCGCGGAACGGGACCGGCTGTGGCAGCTCCTGGTGACCGAGTGGCCGGCGTACCGCACGTATGTGCAGCGGGCCGGCGGCCGGGAGATTCGCATCTTCCGGCTGGTGCCGACCGGGCGCGGCGCGCCGGCTGACCCGCCACGGGCTGGCTAGGCTGGCGCTCAGTCGCGAGGCGAGAGGTGGCTCGGTGAGCGCGAGGGGCGAACAGACCGGTGTCGACCGGGGCCGCGACGATCGACGGTGGACGGTGGCGGAGCAGGTCGCCGAGGCGGTCCGGCGGCGTTTCCCGGCCGACGTGCTCGCGGTCGCGGTGCACGGGCCGCTGGCGCACGGCGACGACGACGGCGGCGGGGACCGCGAGGTGGGAATACTGGTGGTCACCTACCGACCCGGCACCGGCCCGCCACCGGCGACTCGGCGGGTGGACGGCGTGCTGGTCGACCTGACCGTGGCCGCCGCCGAGGACTACCTCGGGCAGGCCCGGGTGCTCTCCCCCCTGTGGCCGCTGACGGCGGACCGGTACGTCACCACCCGGGCGCTGCACGACCCGACCGGCTGGCTGCCGACGCTGCGCGACGAGCACCTCGGTCGGCTGGCCCGGGCCCGGCCGGCGGAGTTCAGCACCGCGGCCCGGCAGGCCTGGTACCGGGGCAGCGCGGCCCACGCCCGGGCCGCCCGGTTGGCCGAGTGGTACGAGACGGACCAGGCGCTGCTGATGCTCGGCGAGGCACGGCTGGCCGCAGCCACGGTGACGGGGCTGCTGAGCCGCACCTACTTCCGCGACCCGGGGGACGCGGTGCGACGCACCGGGCTGGCCGGCGCGGACATGACCGAGGTGGGGTTGGTGCTGGCCCGGCAGGCCGAGGAGCTCACCGCCCGTGGCCGCCCGGTCGACGGCACGGTCGACGAGCTGCTCACCGGCTGACCGGCGTCACAGCCCGCCCTGCACGCCGATCAGCGAGCCGATCAGGTAGGTGGCGGCGGCCGCGGCGGCGCCCAGTACCAGCTGGCGCAACCCGCTGGTCCACCAGGACCGGTTGGTGAACCGGGCCACCACCGCTCCGGCGGCGAACAGACCGAGCCCGCCGACGGCGAGCGCCAGCCAGAGCTCGGTGGCGCCGAACAGGTACGTCAGCAGCGGCACCAGCGCGCCCACGGAGAAGAACAGGAACGAGGAGATCGCGGCCGTCCACGGGCTGGGCTGGTCGTCGGGGTCGACGCCCAGCTCCTCGCGGACGTGCACCCGCAGCGCCTCCTCCGGGTCGCGCCGCACCGCTTCCGCGACCTGGGTGGCCAGGTCCCGCGGCAGGCCGCGGGCCACCCACGCGTCGGCCAGCTCGCGGGCCTCCGCCTCGGGGTGCCGCTCCAGCTCGCGCCGTTCCTTGGCCACCTCGGCGGCGACCTGCTCGTTGGCCGAGCGCACGCTGGTGTACTCGCCGAGTCCCATCGAGATCGCGCCGGCCACCAGGCCGGCGGAGCCGGTCAGCACGATGCTGCGCGGCGAGACCCCGCCGCCGCCGACGCCGGCGATCAGGGCGATGTTGGTGACCAGCCCGTCCATCGCGCCGAAGACGGCCGGGCGCAGCCAGCCGCCGGACACGTCCGCGTGGTGCGCCTCGCGCAGGGCCGCCGGGGTGTCGGTCACGGCAGGGTCAGGATCTCGTGGCCGTCGTCGGTCACCACGATGGTGTGCTCGAACTGCGCCGTCCACTTCCGGTCCTTGGTGACCACGGTCCATCCGTCGTCCCACATGTCGTACTGGTAGGTGCCCAGCGTGATCATCGGCTCGATGGTGAACGTCATCCCCGGTTCCATGATGTCGGTGGGCCGTGGGCTGTCGTAGTGCGGCACGTAGAGCCCGCTGTGGAAGGACTCGCCGATGCCGTGGCCGGTGAAGTCACGGACCACGCCGTAGCCGAACCGCTTGGCGTACGACTCGATGACCCGGCCCACCACGTTGATCTGCCGACCCGGGGCGACCGCGCGGATGCCGCGCATCATCGCCTCGTGGGTCCGCTCGACCAGCTGCCGGGCCTCCTCGCTGACCTCGCCGACGCAGAAGGTGGCGTCGGTGTCGCCGTGCACCCCACCGATGTACGCGGTCACGTCGACGTTGATGATGTCGCCGTCCTTCAGGACGGTGGAGTCCGGGATGCCGTGGCAGATGACCTCGTTGAGGCTGGTGCAACAGGACTTGGGGAAGCCCTTGTAGCCGAGGGTCGACGGGTACGCGTCGTGGTCGCAGAGGAACTCGTGCACCACCCGGTCGATCTCGTCGGTGGTCACGCCCGGCTTGCAGTGCTCACCGGCGAGTTGGGTCGCCTGGGCGGCCAGCCGGCTGGCGATCCGCATCTTCTCGATGGTCTCCGGCGTCTGCACGTGCGAGCCGCGCCACTCCTGGGGGCGCTTCTTGCCCACGTACTCCGGTCGGGGAATGTGGGCGGGCACCGGTCGCATCGGGGAGAGCGTGCCTGGGGTCAGCGGCGGACGGACGGTCATGCGCCAAGCCTATCGCCGGACCCGCTGGTGACCCGCGCCACGGCGGGTCCGGACCGGTTGTTGCCCTGCCAGGTCGGCTGTGCCATGGTGTCTGCGTGGATCAAGGAGGAGCACCACCTGTCTTCTCCGCCAGCGCGGAGACCGACGGTGACCACCTCCACGTGGTGGTGGCCGGCGAGGTCGACATGTCGACGGCCGACACCATGCTCCAGACCGCGCTGCGCGAGCCCGCCGAGCGGATCACCCTCGACCTGAGCGCGGTCACCTTCTTCGACTCGGCCGCCATCCACGCCCTGGTCCGGCTCGCCCAGCAGTTTCCCGGCACCCTCACCGTGCTGCCGTCCCGGCAGGTTCGTCGGGTGCTGGACATCTCCGGTCTGGGCGAGCAGAGCTGGCTGAGCCCGGCCTGAGAGGCGCGCGCTCCGCACCCTCCGTCGGGCACCTGCGGTACGCGGCGACCACCTCGCGTGGTCAGGCCTGCAACTGCCGGCGCAGCGTCACCTCGGTGCCCTCATCGGTACGCCGCACCGACAGGTCACCCAACGCCTTGATCAGAGCCAGCCCGCGCCCCCGGAACCCGGAACCGGTCGACTCCCGCCACCGCCCGCTGTCGCGCACCGTGGCGGTCACCGTGCGGTCCTCGATGGCCACCTCCACGCTGATCAACGGCTCGGCGGGGTGGACCGGGTGCTCGATGGCGTTCGCGGCGGCCTCGGAGACCGCCACGGTCAGGTCGAAGAGGTCCGTCTCGCCGACCCCGTGCGCGACCAGGAAATCCTCCAGGCGCTTGCGCAGCACGCTCAGCCGGGTCGGGTCCGCCGGCAGCCGCAACGCGAAACGGTTCAGCTCGGCCGCCTCCAGGGCGAGCACCGCCACGTCGTCGCGGCGCGGCCGCCCGGCGACCCGCTCGACCACCGCGTCGATCAGGTCCTCCACGTGCTCACCGGGGTTGGCCGCGTCGATGCGCAGCTGGGCCAGCGCGTCGTCGATGCCGAGCTGGCGGTCCTCGATCAGCCCGTCGGTGTAGAGCAGCAGCCGGCTGCCGACGGGCAGCTCCCCCTCGACCGCCCGGTACGTCGTGTCGGGAATGGCGCCGACCGGTGGGCCGAGCGCACGGTCGTGCAGGAACGCCGCGTCGCCGCCGCTGATCAGCAGTGGGGACGGGTGCCCGGCGCTGGCGTACCGCAGCCGGCCGGTACGCGAGCTGAACAGCAGGCAGACCGCGGTCGCGAAGGAGCGGCCCTCGGTGGACGTGACGAGCCGGTTGAGCCGGGTCAGCGACTCACCCGGATCGAAACCCTCCAGGACGTACGCCCGCAGCGCGTTACGCAGCTGCCCCATCGCCGCCGCGGCCCGGACTCCCTTGCCGACGACGTCACCGATGACCAGCACCAGCTCGTCGCCCTCGAGCGCGATCACGTCGTACCAGTCGCCACCGACCTCGAGGTCGGTGGTGCCGGGCAGGTAGCGGCTGGCCACCACCGCGCCGGGCAGCTGGGGCAACGACCGGGGCAGCAGGCTGTGCTGCAACGTGGTGGCGATGCGGTGCTCGGTCTCGTAGAGCTGGGCGTTCTCCAGCCGCACCCCGACCAGCCGGGCCAGCTGGGTCAGTGCGGCCTCGTCGGCCCGCGCGTCGTCGCCGGGCGGCCGCCAGACCCGCAACTCGCCGAGCCGCTCGCCGGCGGTGCCGGTCAGCTGGGCCACGAAGGACGGATCGGCTGCGGCGGCGCCCCCGGCATCCGCCTCGGACCGGGTCCCGCTCGCGGTGACCACCACCCGGGCGGCCTCGGCGAGGTTGAGCGCGTGCCGGGCGGCGACCTGGAGCACGTCGGCGGTGGACCGGGCGGTGTTCACCGCCACGGCGGCGTCGGCCAGCGCCCGGAGCCGCCGGATGATCTGCCCGCGCAGCTGGCCCAGCTCGACGTTGGCCCGGACCCGGGCGATCAGCTCCTGCCCGGAGAACGGCTTGGTGAGGTAGTCGTCGGCGCCGGCGGAGAGGCCGGCGACCGCCTCCGCGGAGCCCGCACGGGCGGAGAGCAGCACGATCGGCACGTGCCGGGTACGCGGGTCCGCGCGCAGCGCGCCGACCAGGCCGAACCCGTCCAGCCGGGGCATCATCACGTCCGCGAGCACCAGGTCGAACCCACCCTCGCGGGCCAGCGGCAGGGCCACCAGCCCATCGCTCGCGGTGACCACCTCCCAGGTCGGGGAGAGCAACCGGGTCACATGCTCGCGCAGGTCCGCGTTGTCGTCGACGACCAGGATCCGGCCGGCCGGGGTGGCCTCCGCCGGCTGGCTGCCGAACTCGGGCGTCGGCTCGGCGCCGGTCCACAACGCGGTCTCCGCCACGTAGAGCCGGGCCTGGTCGGGCTCGGCCGCCGACAGGGGGGCGAATGGCGCCACCCGGTCGGCGGGCAGGTGCGCCGATCCGAACGGGATGCTCACCGTGAACGTGCTGCCCTCGTCGATCCGGCTGGTCAGCCCGACCTCACCGCCGTGCATCTCGACCAGCTCCCGGACCAGCGCCAGGCCGATCCCGGTGCCCTCGTGGGTGCGGGCGCGGACCCCGGGCACCCGGTGGAACCGCTCGAAGACGTGCGGCAGTTCGGCCGGCACGATCCCCACGCCGGTGTCGGTCACCTCCAGCCGGGCGGCGCCCTCGACGGCCCGGACCCGGACCCGGATCTCGCCGTCGAAGGTGAACTTGAGCGCGTTCGACAGCAGATTGAGGACGATCTTCTCCCACATGTCCCGGTCGACGAAGACCGGCGCCGGCAGTGGCGGGCAGTCCACCACCAGTCGCAGCCCGGTCCGGTCGGTGGCCGAGCGGAAGGTGCTGGCCAGCCGGGCGGTGTAGCCGGCCAGGTCGGTGGGCTGGTAGCGGGCGGCCAGCCGACCGGACTCCAGCCGGGAGAAGTCCAGCACGGTGTTGACCAGCTTGAGCAGGCGCAGCGCGTTGCGGTGCATCATGGTGAGGCGGTCGGTGTAGCCGGGGGGCAGCATCGGGTCGGCCAGCAGGTCCTCCAGCGGACCGAGCACCAGCGTCAGCGGGGTCCGGAACTCGTGGCTGACGTTGGCGAAGAAGTTGGTCTTCGCCCGGTCCAGCGCGGCCAGCTCCGCGGCGCGGGCCCGCTCCTGCTCGTACGCCCGCTGCTTGCCCACCGCCCGGGAGATCTGGGCGGCGACCAGGTCGAGGAAGTTTCGGTACTCGTCGTTGAGCGGCAGCCGGCGGGCCACACCGACGACGAGCGCGCCGACCCGCTCGTTGGTCGCCGTGACGGGCAGCACGAGCGCCTGGTCGGCCGCGTCGGCCGGCGGCGGGTCGAGCAGCCCCGCCACGTCGATCGCCGCGGGCACGCCGTCGGCGGCCACCTGGGCGAGCACCTCGGGGTCGACGTCGACGGCGGACCCGCCGGTGCCGTCGGAGCCGGTCAGGGTGAACCGTCCGGCGTCGTCGGTCAGGTAGATCAACGCGAACGGTACGTCGGCCCGGTGCCGACCGAGCACCTCGGCGGCGGTCCGGCCGAGTTCAGCCGCGCTGCCCACCTCGGCCAGCTCGGCGCCCAGCTCGGCCAGCGCCCGCAGCCGGCGCTCGCCGAGAACACGGCCGGTGGTCTCGTTGACGATGCAGAAGACGCCGCTGACCGAGCCGTCGGCGCCGCGGATCGGGTCGTACGAGACGTCGAAGTAGGTCTCTTCGAGGAAGCCGTGCCGGTCCAGCAGGAAGGGGTGGTCCTCGCCCCGGTAGGAGCGCCCGGTGCGCCGTACGCCCTCCAGCAGGGGGCCCAGCACCTCCCAGGTCTCCGCCCAATGCTGCGACGCCGGTTGACCGAGCACGCCGGGGTGCTTGCCACCGATCGTCGGGCGATAGGCGTCGTTGTAGAAGGTGAGCTGGTCGTCACCCCAGAACATGGCGATCTGCGCGCTGGAGGCGAGCATCATGCCGACCGCGTTGGAGAGCGCCGGCGGCCAGGCGCCCGGGGCGCCCACCGGTGTCGAGGACCAGTCGAGGCTGCTCAGTCGCTCGCCCAACTCTCCGCCGGCCGCGAACGCGGACGCCAGCATCGGGGGGAGCTCCGCGCCGGCCGCGAAGGGATCCTCCGCGTCCGCGCCCCCCTGGGCCGAGCTCATACAGCCTCCCGCTCCGGCCGTGCCCCAGCCGTTGATCTCCGCGTACCGTGTCCCGAGCTGTACCCCGGCGGACCAGCGACGTAACACATGACGCCGCCCGGACGCTGGTTGTCTGCGCCGGACCGTCGGGCACCCGACAGTGGGGTGGTAGCAGCGTGGGAGCGACCTCTGGTGGAGCGCCCCGGCGGCTCAGAAGACAGGCAGCCCGTCGATGCTCGCCGCGTTCCTGGTGGCCCGGTAGACCACCAGGTCGTCGGCGGTACGGCGCGCGTGTGAGCTGAGCAACAGGCCGCGTTCCTCGCGGTAGTCCATCAGCGGCACCGCGTACCCGCAGGAGTCGCTGACCCGGTCCACCTCGACAGTGATCACGGCCCGCACGCCATGCACGTCCGGCGGTTCGGGAAAGTCGGCGAGCCGGTCGGCGAACGCCTCCTCGGTCACCACGACGCTGCTGCCCCGGCCGTGCAACCGGACGATCTTCGGCGGCCCGTCGAAGGCACAGAACATCAGCGTGATCCGGCCGTTGTCCCGCAGGTGGGCGATGGTCTCCGCGCCGCTGCCGTGATAGTCCAGGTAGGACACCCGGTGCGGACCGAGGATCACGAAGGTGCCCCGCATGCCCTTCGGCGAGACGTTGACGTGCCCCTCGGCACCCGACGGCGCGGTGGCCACGAAGAAGACCGGCTGGGCCGCGATGAAGTCGCGCAGCCGACCGTCGATCTCCGGATAGACCTTCCCCATGTGCCGATCCTCCCACCGGCCACCACGACCGGTGGGTGCGACGTACGTCACGTCGCATGGGGTCGCACCGACCGCACGGCGTCGTCGGGCGCGCTGACGGGCGGCCCGGACGGTCGCTGGCGGGCGGCCCGGACCAGCGCGGTGATCGGGCGGGGATCCGGTTCGTTCTCCGGATGCCACTGCACACCGAGCACGAACGGCCGGCCCGGATCCTCGACCGCCTCGATCACACCGTCCTCCGCCCAGCCGCTGACCGCGAGCCGCCCGGGGTCGGCAACCGCCTGATGGTGGTACGAGTTGACCCGGTCCACCCCGGCCGACACCGTCGCGGCCAGGCTGCCCGGCGCGAACCGCACCGGGTGCGCGCCGTAGACGCCCGGCGCCGGGCGGTGCGCCTCGTGACCGATCACGTCCGGCAGGTGCTGGTGCAGGGTGCCGCCGTAGGCGACGGCGAGTAGCTGCATCCCCCGGCAGACGCCCAGCACCGGCAGCTCAGCGGTGAGCGCCGCGGCCAGCAGGGTCAGCTCGCCGTCGTCGCGGTCGGGCCGGTCCTCGGTCCTGGGGTCGGGCGGCTGGCCGTACCGCCCCGGGCCGACATCCGCGCCACCGGCCAGCAGCAGCCCGTCCAGGACGGCCAGCACGTCGCCGTCCTCGTCGTCCGGCGGCAGCACCACCGCCCGACCGCCGGCGACGGTCACCGCCCGCACGTACGCCTCGGGCACCAGCACCGCCCGCACGCCCCGCCAGACCGCCCAGTCGGCTGGCTCGACGTACGCGCTGATCCCGATCAGCGGCCTCATAGGGGAGTGACGTACGCGCCGGTGATGCCGCCGTCGACCACGAGCTGCGCGGCGGTCATGAACGAGGCGTCGTCGCTGGCCAGGAACGCCACCGCGGCGGCGATCTCCTCCGGTTGCCCGAACCGGCCCATCGGCACGTGCACCAGCCGGCGGGCGGCCCGCTCGGGGTCGGCGGCGAAGAGTTCCAGCAACAGCGGGGTGGCCACCGGGCCGGGGCAGAGCGCGTTGACCCGGATGCCCTCGCGGGCGAACTGCACGCCCAGCTCCCGCGTCATCGCCAGCACTCCACCCTTGCTCGCGGTGTACGCGATCTGCGACGTCGCCGCGCCCATCAGCGCCACGAACGAGGCCGTGTTGATGATCGAGCCCTTGCCCTGGCGGCGCATGTGCGGGATGGCGTACTTGCAGCAGAGGTAGACGCTCGTGGTGTTGACCCGCAGCACCCGTTCCCAGGCGTCCAGGCCGGTAGCCAGGATGGAGTCGTCGTCCGGCGGGGAGATGCCGGCGTTGTTGAACGCGATGTCGACCCGCCCGTGCCGATCGGCCACCCCGTCGAAGAGGTCGCGCACCGCCGACTCGTCGGCGACGTCGGTGGCCACGAACTCGCCGCCGCACTCCTCGGCGGCCCGCTCGCCGGCCGACGAGTCGATGTCCACGCAGACCACCCGGGCGCCTTCGGCGGCGAACCGCCAGACGGTGGCCAACCCGATGCCGCTGCCCGCTCCGGTGATCACGGCCACCCGGTCCCGCAACCGACCCTGCATAGCCGTCACTCCTCTGTCGCGATGAACAGGTTCTTGACATCGGTGAAGGCGTGCAGCGCGTCCGGACCGAGCTCCCGGCCCAGCCCGGAGCGCTTCATCCCACCGAACGGGGTCCAGTAACGCACCGAGGAGTGCGAGTTGACGCTGAGGTTGCCGGCGTCGACGGCGCGGGCGAGCCGGAGCGCGCGGCCCACGTCCCGGGTCCAGATGGAGCCGGAGAGGCCGTACTCGGTGTCGTTGGCGAGCCGGATCGCGTCGGCCTCGTCGTCGAACGGGAGCACCGACACCACCGGGCCGAAGATCTCCTCCCGCCAGTGCCGGTCGGCCGGCGAGCCGGCCAGCAGCACCGTGGGGGCGTGCCAGAAGCCGGGACCGTCGGGGCAGGAGCCGGTGAACGCCACCCGGGTGGAGGACCCGGCCACGTAGGCGGCGACCCGGTCCCGTTGGCCGGCGGAGATCAGTGGGCCCATCTCGGCGGTGTCCCGGGCCGGGTCCTCCACCCGCACCGCGCGGACCGCCGGTTCGAGAAGTTCCAGGAAGCGGTCGTACACCGGGCGCTGGACCAGGATCCGGGACCGGGCGCAGCAGTCCTGGCCGGCGTTGTCGAACACCGCGCCGGGCGCGGTCGCGGCGGCGCATTCCAGGTCGGCGTCGGCGAACACGATGTTGGCGCTCTTGCCGCCCAGCTCCAGCGTCAGCCGCTTCACCTGGGTCGCGCAGCCGGCCATGATCCGGGTGCCGACCTCGGTGGAGCCGGTGAAGCAGATCTTGCGGACCGCCGGGTGGCTGACGAACCGCTCCCCCACCACCGCGCCCTCGCCTGGGACGACCGTGAACACGTCGTCGGGCAGGCCGGCCTCGCGGGCCAGCTCGGCGAGGCGCAGCGCGGTGAGCGGGGTCAGCTCGGCGGGTTTGAGCACCACGGTGTTACCGGCGGCGAGGGCCGGGACGAACCCCCAGGCGGCGATCGGCATCGGAAAGTTCCACGGCACGATCACCCCGACCACGCCGAGCGGCTCGTGGAAGGTGACGTCCAGCCCGCCGGGCACCGGGATCTGCCGCCCGGTCAGCCGCTCCGGCGCGCCCGCGTAGTAGTCCAGCACGTCCCGGACGTTGCCGGCTTCCCAGCGGGCGTTGCCGATGGTGTGCCCGGAGTTGCGGACCTCCAGTGTGGCGAGCTCGTCCAGGTGCGCGTCGACCACGGCGGCGAACCGTCGCAGCATCCGGGCCCGATCCCCCGGCGCCACCGCCCGCCACGCCTCGAACGCCGCAGCCGCCCGCGAGATCACCGCGTCGACCTCCCCCACCGAGGCCCCCGGCACGTCCCGGAAACTCTCCCCGGAAGCCGGATCCACCACCAGAGTCACGTGTCCCACCCCGAGCCCTGGTCGATCATGGAGTTGTGGTGCCGCACGGAAGCCGCGATCACCCGCATTCCGCCCACCACAAGTCCATGATCGACGCAGTGGATGGGGTCACAGGCGCTCGAAGCCACGGGTCAGCTCCCAGTCGGTCACGGCGGCGTCGAAGGCGGCGATCTCCACCCGGGCCTGGTTGGCGTAGTGGGCGACCACCTCGGGGCCGAAGGCGTCCGCGGCGGCGCTGGAGGACTCCCAGAGGGTCAGGGCGTCCCGCAGGGTGCCGGGCACCCGCTCGGCCTCCGGGTCGTCGTACGCGTTGCCGGTGCACTCCGGGCCCAGCTCCAGCTCCCGCTCGATGCCGTGCAGCGCGCCGGCGACCAGCCCGGCGATCGCCAGGTACGGGTTGACGTCGGCACCGGGAACGCGGTTCTCCACCCGCATGCCCTGCCCGTGCCCGACCACCCGCAGCGCACAGGTACGGTTGTCCACTCCCCAGCGCAGCGCGGTGGGGGCGAACGACCCCGGCTGGTAGCGCTTGTAGGAGTTGATGTTCGGGGCGAAGAGCAGGCTGAACTCCCGCATCGTGGCCAGCAGCCCGGCGAGCACCCGCTGCCCGGTCTCCGACAGGTGGGCGGGCCCGTCGCCGAGCATCGCCGAGGCGCCAGTGGTGTCGCGCAGCGAGAAGTGGATGTGGCAGGAGTTGCCCTCCCGCGCGTTCGGCTTGGCCATGAAGGTGATCGCCATGCCCTCCTGGGCGGCGATCTCCTTGGCCCCGTTCTTGTAGATCACGTGGTGGTCGGCGCAGGCCACCGCCTCGTCGTATCGGAAGGCGATCTCGTGCTGGCCGAGGTTGCACTCACCCTTGGCGCTCTCCGGGGTCAGCCCGGCGCCGGCCATCTCGGTGCGGATCCGGCGCAGCAGCGGCTCCACCCGGGCGGTGCCGAGCAGCGAGTAGTCCACGTTGTACTGGTTGGCCGGGGTGAGGTCGCGGTAGCCGCGCCGCCAGGCGTCCTCGTACGAGTCGCGGAACAGCACGAACTCCAGCTCGGTGCCGGCGTACGCGGTCAGCCCGTGTTCGGCCAGCCGGCCCAGCTGTCGGCGCAGGATCTGCCGGGGGGAGGCGACCACGTCACCGGAGCCGTCCAGCCAGGTCAGGTCGGCCAGCAGCAGCGCGGAGCCCGGCTGCCAGGGCATCCGGCGCAGCGTGCTGAGATCCGGCACCATCGCGAAGTCGCCGTAGCCGCGCTCCCAGCTCGACATCGCGTACCCGTCGACGGTGTTCATGTCGACGTCGACGGCGAGCAGGTAGTTGCACCCCTCGCTGCCGTGCTCGACAACCTGATCGAGGAAGAAGGGCGCGTGGAACCGTTTGCCCTGCAGGCGGCCCTGCATGTCGACCAGGGCCAGCACGACGGTGTCGATCTCATCCGCCTGGACGGCGACCCGCAACTCTTCCAGCGTGAACGGCGTTCTGCTCATCAGCGGGCCTCCATCACAAGGTCTACTGGCAATCCGGATCACCGTCAATGCCCCCGGCGCGATCGGCGGCAAACCACGCGAGGAGCGCTCATGCGTCTTCGAGTCATCCTGGCCGTCGCCGTCCTCGCCGTGGAGCTGGGCACGACGGCGAGCGCCCAGGCGGGCGTGCGGCCGGAGCACGGATCGGTCACCACGTTGGGCTCCGGCGACTTCGACTTCGCTGAGCCGCAGGTCGTCGCGACCGGGCTCGAAGCCCCCTGGGGGCTCGGCTTCCTGCCCGACGGCAGCGCCCTCGTCGCCCAACGCGACCGGGGCACCGTGCTGCGGCTGCGACCGGGCCGCCCACCCGTGCAGGTCGCCCGGATCGCAGGCGTGGTCGCCGGCGGCGAGGCGGGTCTGCTCGGCCTGGCCGTCTCGCCCCGGTACCTGCTGGACCGGTGGGTCTACGTCTGCTTCACCACCGCCTCGGACATCCGGATCGTGCGGTTCCGGCTGAGCGCGCCGCAGTCCCAGCAGGTGATCCTCAGCGGCCTGGCGCGGGCGTCGGTCCACGACGGTGGCCGGATCGCCTTCGGTCCGGACGGGATGCTCTACGCCGGCATCGGCGATGCCGGCGTTCCCGCCAGCGCGCAGAACCTGGCCAGCCGGAACGGCAAGATCCTGCGGATCCGGCCGAACGGCGGCGTTCCGGCCGACAACCCGTTTCCCGGATCGCCGGTGTACAGCTACGGCCACCGCAACGTGCAGGGTCTGACCTGGGACGCGCGCGGCCGACTGTTCGCCACCGAGTTCGGCCAGAACACGTGGGACGAGGTGAACCTCATCGTCCCGGGCGGCAACTACGGCTGGCCGATCGTGGAGGGCCGCAGCACCGACACCCGGTTCCGTGATCCGGTCGTCGTCTGGGCCCCCGCCGAGGCGTCCCCGAGCGGCGCCGCGTTCGCCAACGGCACCCTGTTCGTCGCCGCGCTGCGCGGGGCCCGGCTGTGGGCCGTGCCGGTGAGCCCCTCCGGTCAGGTCGGCACGCCGTCCGCCGAGCTCGTGGGTGCCTACGGCCGTCTCCGTACCGTCGAGAGGGCGCCGGACGGCTCGCTCTGGGTGGCCACCAGCAACCGCGACGGCCGGGGCACGCCGACGGCGGCCGACGACCGCGTCCTCCGCTTCACGACCGGCGAGCGGCAACCACCGCCCGCCGGTCGCGTCGGATTCCACGCCGACCCTGCGCAGCCCTGATCCGCCGGTAGGCGCGGGTCAGCCGGGCCCGTCGACCGGCGCCGGGTCGGGTGCCGGCGCCGGGTCGTCGACGGTACGCACCGGGCCGGCGAACCACTTCCGGGCCGAGGCGTACCACCAGACGGCGACCACCAGCAGCACCCCGCCCACGGCCAGCGGCGCGTAGTTCACCGCCGACCAGGTGAACCCGTCGTTGCCGGGCACCCCGGCGGGCACGATCGGCAGCACGAAGTAGACGGCGATGACCGCGATCTCGATCACCGCGATCCAGCCGAGCAGCTTGTACTTCCGCCCGAGCGTCCACGGCCCGGGGACGAACCGGTCGCCCATCCGCAGGCGCAGCGCGATCGGGATGAGGAAGGACAGGTAGAGCCCGAGCACCGCGACGGAGACCACGGCGTAGAAGGCGACCGGGATGCCGGCTGAGCTCTCGTAGAGCGCCGGCAGGGTGAGCACCAGGCCGGCCAGCGTGGCGCCGATGATCGCGTTGACCGGGGTGCCGTTGCGATCCACCCGGGACCAGAGTCGCCAGCCCGGCACGGCGCGGTCGCGGCTGAACGCGTACGCCATCCGGCTCATCGAGGTCACGCAGCTCATCCCGCAGAAGAACTGCCCGATGGTGGAGATGATGATGACGACCTTGAAGAAGACCGGGGTGAGCGCGGACTCGAAGATCGCGCCGGAGAAGCCGCCGGCGGCGTTGATCGCCTCGACGTCGGTGGCCGCGAAGAGGAACGCCAGCAGCAGGATCCAGCCGCCGATCGCGGAATAGAAGATCGACTGCCAGAGCCCGCGGGCGGCGGCCTGCGAGGCGCCCCGGGTCTCCTCGGAGACGTGCGCGCAGGCGTCGAAGCCGGTGATCGTGTACTGGGTGAGCAGGAAGCCCAGCGGCAGCACGTAGAACCAGAAGGTCAGCCCGCCGGTGTCCCCGTCACCGAAGCCGGAGTTGTTGAACCGCTCGGTGAACACGAACTGGAAGCTCTGGTGGTTGTCCGGAACGAGGACCAGGATGGCCACCACGGCGGCCGCCCCGGCCACGTGCCACCAGACGGAGACGTTCTGCAGCACGTCGATGATCCGGTGCCCGAAGATGTTGATCAGGCCGTGCAACACCAGGATGATCACGAAGAGGAAGAACGCCTGGCGCAGCGTGCCGGCCCAGCCGTCGAAGAGCGCCGACAGGGTGAGGTTGAGGAAGGTCGCGCAGCCGTAGTCGACCGAGGCGGTGACCGCGACCAGGCCGATCAGGTTCAACCAGCCGGTGAACCAGCCGTGCACCGGACGGCCCATGGTCGCGGCCCACCAGTAGATCCCGCCGGCGGTCGGGTACGCCGACACCAGTTCCGCCAGGCAGAAGCCGATGATCAGGATGAACAGCGAGATCAGCGGCCAGCCCCAGGAGATGGCGACCGGTCCGCCGTTGTTCCACGCCTGCCCGAAGGTGGTGAAACAGCCGGCCAGGATCGAGATGATGGAGAACGAGATGGCGAAGTTGGAGAAGCCGCTCCACTTGCGGCGCAGCTCCTGTTTGTAGCCGAGTTCGGCGAGCCGTCGGGCGTCGTCGTCCATCGGGTGCTCGGCGGTCGGCACGGGCGTCGTGGCCACTGCACACCTCCCTGAGGTGATTCCGCGTACGAGTGCGCAAAGTGTCGTCCCGCCGATCAAGGTGGTCAATACGATGACCGTGGGAATCTCACCGTCGCCGCGGCTAATTGCGTTGCCGTGCGGCCGGCCCGCCCGCATCCTTGACCTCGTGACCAGGCCCGCTCGCGACGGGCCGACCCCCGGGCGCTCGGACCGCCCGGCACCGCGGCGGCGCGGGGCACAGCCTCTCTCTCACGTACGGCGCACTCCGCCGTACCCGACAGATGCCCCGCGCCGCCCACTCACCCCGAATGGACCTGAGTAACGCCCTGTTGTTCGTCCGGATCGGCCAACCCGGATCGGCGGGGCGATCGAACGCGGCCGCGCGCCAAGAACGAGGCTCACCGATCCGCGCCTACCCGTCAGGTCAGGAGCAGGCCGGCCACCCAGAGCGTGGCGACCACGAGGCCGGCGCCGAACTCGACCAGCATGGACAGGCCGACGGCCTTGACTGCCTGCTTCGTGGACGGCCACGCCAGCCGGGAGTCGCCCAGCCGCAGCCGCTCCGCGATCCACACCCCGAGGACGAAGCCGAGCACCAATCCGACCACCGGGATCACGAAGAAGCCCACCAGCCCGAGCAGCCCGCCGGCGAGCAGCGACGACGTCGGCACGCCGGTGCGTTTCAGGTTCCGCCCGGGCCAGGCGTACTTGATCACCGTGCCGCCGGCGGCGACGAGCGTCGCGGCGGCGAGCACCGCCCACCGGCCGGCGCCGGCCCCACCGAACAGCGCCCAGACCAGCACACCGCCCCAGCACAGTGGCAGCGCCGGCAGGCCGGGCACCACCACGCCGGCCAAGCCGGCGAGAATGGCCAGCCCGGCGAGCACGGTGACCGCCGCCTCGGTGTCGCTCACGCTCATCGCGTCGCCTCTCCGCCGCGCAGCCGGTCGGTGATCCGATCCGCCGGCGCCGGGCCGCCGAAGTACCGCCCCTGCCCGGTGTCGCACCGCAGCGCCCGCAGCCGCTCCGCCTGCACAGCGGTCTCCACCGCCTCGGCGGTGACCCACAGCTCCAGCGCGTGCGCCAGCCGGACCAGCGCGTCGACGATCCGCTCGTCTCGGTGGTCGGCGACCGCGTCCGTCCCGTCGGCGCGGATGCCCTCGACGAACGGGCCGGCCAGTTTCAGGCAGTGGATCGGCAGCCGCCGCAGGTACGCCAGGTTCGAGTACCCGGTTCCGAAGTCATCCACCGCCAGCCGGACGCCCAGCGCGGCGAGCCGGTGCAGGCTGCGCAGCGGCTCGCCCGCGCTACCCATCACGGCGCTCTCGGTCAGCTCCAGTTGCAGCAGCTCCGCAGGCAGCCCGCTGGTGGCCAGCGCGTCGGCCACCGTCCCCACGATCGCCGGGTCGTCGGCCTGCCGGGCGGCCAGGTTGACGCTGACCACCAACCGGGCGTCGGGGAACTCCCGCCACCACCGCTCGGCGTCGCGGCAGGCCCGCCGCAGCACCCACTCGCCGAGCCGGACGATCAGGCCGGTCTCCTCGGCCAGGCCGATGAACCGGTCCGGCCCGATCAGGCCCAGCTCCGGGTGCTCCCAACGGACCAGCGCCTCCACCGCGAGCATGCTGCCCTCCAGCAGCGACACGATCGGCTGGTAGTGCAGCACGAACTCGCCCCGGTCCAGCGCCGCGGGGAGCCCGGCGACCAGCGCCGACCGGGCGATGTCCCGGGCGCTGCGCTCCGGGTCGTAGACCGCCCACCGGCCCCTGCCCGCCGCCTTGGCCCAGTAGAGCGTGGTGTCGGCGGCCTTCATCAGCTCCGAGGCGGTCGTCGCGGCGGCGGGGCACTCCACGATGCCCACGCTGGCCGACACGGCCAGTTGCTGGTCATCCACGTGCACCGGGGCGGCGACGGCGGCCAACGCGGCCTCCGCCACGGCCACCGCGTCGTCGAGGTCGTCCCCGCCGTCGACCAGGATGACGAACTCGTCGCCACCCATCCGGGCGACCAGGTGGCCGTGGTCGGCCACGCACTCGGCCAGCCGCCGGCCGATCATCACCAACAGCCGGTCGCCGAGGTCGTGACCGAGGCTGTCGTTGATCGCCTTGAAGCCGTCCAGGTCGAGGAAGCACACCCCGACCCGCCGCCCGGGCCCGGCGGTGTCGAGGACCCGGCCCAACGTCTCGAAGAACAGCGTCCGGTTGGGCAGCCCGGTCAGCGGGTCGTGCAACGCCTGGAAGCGCAGCCGCTGCTGGAGTTCGTACCGCTCGGTGATGTCCTCGATCATCGCGACGGTGAACCGGGGCCGGCCGTCGTCGTGCCGGATCAGCGAGACGGCCAGATCCGTCCAGACCACGCTGCCGTCCTTGCGGTGGTAGCGCTTCTCCACCCGCGCCGAATCCTGCTTGCCCTCGGTCAGCTGCTGGTACAGCTCCCACATCCCGGCGGCGTCGTCGGCGTGGAACAACGCCGACACGTTGGTCTCACACAGCTCGGCGATCGAGTAGCCGAGCATGTCGGCGAACGCCTGGTTGACGTCGATGATCCGGCCGTCCACCCCGGCGATGCCGATCCCGATCGCGGCGCCGGTGAAGACCGCCCGGAACCGCGCCTCGCTGTCGCGCAGCGCCTGCTCGACCTCGTCCCGCGCCTGCCAGGCCGACCGGGCGATCCGCTCCTGCTGGCTGAAGGTGCGGTCGCGCAGCGCACGGGCGAACCCGGCGGCCAGGCCGCCCTGCACCGCCGCGATCCGCTCGGTCAGGTCCGCCGGCCCGTCGTCGGCGGCCAGCACCCGGCGGGGGAAATCCTCACCGAGGGCACGCAGTGACCACTCGAGCGCCCGGGGCTCGGTGAGGTGCGCCTCCACCAGGGCCCGCCCGACCTCCTCGGCGGGGCGGGCGGAGAACGGGTCGGCCCGTACCGCCTGAGCCAGCCGGACGGTGTGCACCAGCAGCAGCCGCTCGGTCTCGGCCGCGCTGAGCGGCACGAAACCGAGGCGGCGTACCGCGCGGGCCCAGTCGGCGGCGTAGCCCTGGGCGTCGCCCCGGCCGGCGTCGCCCCCGGTCCGATCCGGGACGGCGGCCACGGGATCAGCCGGCGGGCTGGTCGTACCGGGCGACGCCCCCGAAGGCGCCGAACCGCTCCGGGTGCTCGTCCACATCGGACGGTGAGTCCGGACGCCAGAGCGGCATGTGCACCACGCCCGGTTCGAGGACGGCCCAATCGCCGAAGAAGCCGATGACCTGGGCACGGGAACGCAGGGTAATCTCGGTGTCCGTCCGCGACGAGAGCCGCTGGGCGTCCAGCATCTCCTGCGGCTGGTCCTCGAAGGTGGAGTGGGAGATGACCAGGAAGCTGCCGGGTACGGCGGCGGCCCGCAGGGTGGCCAGGATGTCCTCGGGCCGGTCGGCGTCCGGGATGAAGTGCACGACCCCGGCCAGCAGGATGCCCATCGGACGGCTGAAGTCGATCAGCCCCAGCTGGCGGGTCTCGGCGAGGATCCGCTCCGGGTCACGCAGGTCGGCGTGGATCACCCCGGTCAGGTCGTTGCCGGCGAGCAGTTCGCGACTGTGTGCGACGGCCACCGGATCGATGTCGACGTAGACCACCCGCGCCTTGGGGTTCGCCCCCTGGGCCACCTCGTGCACGTTGCCCACGGTGGGAATGCCGGAGCCGATGTCGAGGAACTGGTCGACGCCGGCGTCGAGCAGAGCCCGCACGGCCCGGCGCAGGAACTCCCGACCGGAGCGCATGGTGGCGGCGAGATTCGGGGTCATGCTGGCGATCTGCTCGGCCAGCCGACGGTCGATCTCGAAGTTGTGCGCCCCGCCCAGGAAATAGTCGTACACCCGGGCCGCGCTCGGCCTGGTCAGATCGATCTCGGTCGGCAGTCCGTCCGGCATCAGCGTGCTCCCCAGTTCATCGCCGCGGCGCGGGACGGCACCGGCGTCGGCGGACACGCGCGACCACCGGTCGACCCGCGGGTCGTGTGGTGTCGACCACTCTAAGCCGCCGACTCCCGCGTCCGGGAGATCCCTTCACGCCCTTTCCGCGCTCAGGCGGCCGACTCCAGCAGCAGCGAGATGCCCTGCCCGACGCCGATGCACATGGTGGCCAGGGCCCGCCGGCCGCCGCGACGGCGCAGCTCCAGGGCGGCCGTCAACGCCAGCCGGGCGCCGCTGGCGCCCAACGGGTGCCCCAACGCGATGGCGCCGCCGTTCGGGTTGACGTGCTCGGCGTCCGCGGGCAGCCCCAGCTCGCGCAGCACCGCCACGGACTGCGCGGCGAACGCCTCGTTCAGCTCCACCACGTCCACCGCGCTCAACTCGACGCCGGCACGACCGAGCAGCTTGCGGGTGGCCGGCACCGGGCCGATCCCCATGATCCGGGGTGGCACGCCGGCAGCCGCCGCGCCGCTGATACGGGCCAGCGGGGTGAGGCCGTACCGGGCCACCGCGGCCTCACCGGCCACCAGCAGCGCGACCGCACCGTCGTTGACGCCGGAGGAGTTGCCGGCGGTCACCGTGCCGCCCTCCCGGAACGGGGTGGGCAGCGCGGCAAGCTTCTCCAGCGAGGTCTCCCGAGGATGCTCGTCGGCCTCGACCAGCCGGGTCTCCCGGCGGCCGGCCGGCACCGAGACCGGCACGATCTCCTCGGCGAACCGGCCGTCGGCCTGCGCCTTGGCCGCGCGCTGCTGCGAGCGGAACGCGAAGGCGTCCTGCTCGGCCCGGCTGACGCCGTACTCCGCGGCCACGTTCTCCGCCGTCTCCGGCATCGAGTCGATCCCCCAGCCGTCCCGCATCAGCGGGTTGACCAGCCGCCAGCCCAGCGTGGTGTCGTACACCTCCGCCGAGCGGGAGTACGCCGACGTCGCCTTCGGCATGACGAACGGCGCCCGGCTCATGCTCTCCACCCCGCCGGCGACCACCAGGTCCGCGTCGCCGGCCACGATCGAACGGGCGGCGGTGGCGAGCGCGTCAAGCCCGGAGCCGCAGAGCCGGTTGACCGTGCTGCCCGGCACGTCCTCGGGCAGGCCGGCCAGCAGCGCCGCCATCCGGGCCACGTTGCGGTTGTCCTCGCCGGCCTGGTTGGCGCAGCCGAGCACCACGTCGTCCACCCGGGCCCAGTCCACCGACGGGTGCCGGGCGACCAGCTCGCGGATCACGTGCGCGGCCAGGTCGTCGGGACGGACGCCGGCCAGCGCGCCGGCGTACCGGCCGATCGGGGTGCGGACACCGGCCACCAGGTATGCCACGGTCATCGCGAGTCCTTCGGGGTGGAGACGGCGGGGGGTGGAGGCGCCCGCGAGGGTCGTGCGGGCTACCAGCCGCCAGGATATCCGCGCCCGCAGCGGATAGGTTGACGGCATGGCTCGGGCCCAGTTCAGCGCAGAGACCAGCGGCGGCGGCGCGTTCGTCCGCCAGCCCAACCGGTTCACCGGCCGGGTCACCCCGGACTCGACCTCCCCGCCCGGCGGTGGCCCGGACGAGCAGGACCGCTGGCCGCTGGAGGCCGGGCGCTACCGACTGATCTGGTGCCGCGCCTGCCCGTGGGCGCACCGGGCCCGGATCGTGCGCGGCCTGCTCGGGCTGGACGACGCGATCTCGCTGGGCACCGTCGACCCCATCCGGGACGAGCGGGGCTGGGCGTTCGCCCTCGACCCGGACGGCTTCGACCCGGTGCTCGGCGTCAGCTTCCTCTCCGAGGCGTACCTGGCCACCGACCCGGACTACACCGGCCGGGTGACCGTGCCGGCGCTGGTCGACACGCTGACCGGCCGGGTGGTCACCAACGACTACCCGCAGCTCACCCTCGACCTCTCCACGCAGTGGCGGTCGCTGCACCGTGCGGGGGCGCCGGACCTCTACCGGGAGGCACTGCGCCCCGAGATGGACGCGCTGATGGCCGAGATCCACACCGACGTCAACAACGGCGTCTACCGGTGCGGCTTCGCCACCTCGCAGGAGGCGTACGACGAGGCGTTCCGGGCGCTCTTCGCCCGGCTGGACGCGCTCTCCGAGCGGCTGTCCGGGCAGCGCTACCTGATGGGCGACGCGATCACCGAGGCCGACGTGCGGCTGTTCACCACGCTGGTCCGCTTCGACGCCGCGTACCACGGGCACTTCAAGTGCAACCGGCACAAGCTGACCGAGATGCCGGTGCTCTGGGCGTACGCCCGGGACCTGTTCCAGACCCCGGGCTTCGGCGAGACGGTGGACTTCGACCACATCAAGCGGCACTACTACGGCACCCACCGGCAGATCAACCCGACCGGCATCGTGCCGCTCGGGCCCGACGAGTCCGGCTGGACCACGCCGCACGGACGTGGCTGAGCCCGGCCGGCCCAGCACCACGACCGCACCGGCAGCCCGGGCGGGCGTCGGGCGCCGGGTCGCCGGGTGGGCCGCCGCCGGCTCAGGGCTGGCCGGTGCGGTCGCGGTGACGGTCGCGATCGCCGCCGGTCCCGGGCCGTGGCTCACCGGGTACGTCAGCGAAGCGGGCATCGCCGACAGCGATCACGCCGCGACGTACCGGATCGGGATCCTCGCACTGGCCGGCTCGCTGCTGCTGCTCGCCGCGGCCCTGCCCCCCGGGGTGCGGGCGGCGCCGGCGCTGCTCGCCGCCGGCGCCCTGTTCACCGCCGCGTCCGGGACGGTGACCTGTTCCGCCGGCTGCCCGCTGCCGCCGTTCGAGCGGGCCACGGTGGCGGACCTGGTGCACGGCGGCGCGAGCATCGCGGCGACCGCGTCGGTGGTCTTCGCGATGGTCGCGCTCGCCGTGTCCGGCCCGGCCGGCCGGCAGGTACGCCGACTGGCCGGCGGAGCCGCCACGCTGAGCCTCCCGCTGTGCGCCTCGGTGGGGCTGGCCATGCTCGTCACCGGTCGGGGCGCCGTGGTGGGCGTGCTGGAGCGGCTGATCCTCGCGCTGGCGGTCCTCTGGGGCCTCACCACCGCGATCGCCCTCGCCCGCCGGTAAGGAAGGGCACCTTATTAACGCCTGTTTTATAGGAAGGGCCCCTTCCTAACAGCTGGTCAGTAGGCATGTAAGGAGCGTCACGCCGATCGTTCCTTGCGACGAGCAGCCATCGGCGTATCGTCGGCTGGCGATGACCAATGTCTGGGACCTCACCGTTCGCCTGTATGTCGATCTCCGACTGCAGGCCAGCGGCATCTGTCCAGCGTAGCTGCGCTCCTTCGCCTACCCCGTTCAGACCAGACCATTGGATAGACCTTCATGCCCTTCGGCCTGCGCAAGATTCCCTTCTCCGTGCAGATCCTGCTCGGCCTCGTGCTCGGCGTGGCGCTCGGCTTCCTGGCCCGCACCAACGACCTGAGCTGGCTGACCAGCACCCTGCACACCGTCGGCGGCCTCTTCGTCCAGCTGCTCAAGCTGGCCGTGCCGCCCCTGGTCTTCACCGCCATCGTGGTCAGCGTGGTCAGCCTCCGCGGCGTGGCCAACGCCGCGCGGCTCGCGCTGAAGACCCTGCTGTGGTTCGGCATCACCGCACTGATCTCGGTCGCCATCGGCATCGGCCTCGGCCTGCTCACCAACCCGGGCAAGGGCGTGACCCTCGACCTGGGCGGGGCGGCACCGCCGAAGAACACCGGCTCGTGGACGGACTTCCTCACCGGCATCGTGCCCACCAACCCGGCCGGGGCGTTCGTCGAGGGCAACGTGCTCCAGATCGTCTTCCTCGCCCTCGTGGTCGGCGCCGCGGCGCTGCTGGTGGGCGACGCCGCCGAGCCGTTCGTGGCGCTGAACCGCTCGCTGCTGGAGATCGTCCAGAAGGCGCTCTGGTGGGTCATCCGGCTCGCCCCGATCGGCACCCTCGGCCTGATCGGCAACGCCGTCGCCTCGTACGGCTGGGACCTGCTGGCCCCCCTCGCGAAGTTCACCACCGCGGTCTACGTCGGCTGCGCCATCGTGCTGTTCGTCGTCTACCCGCTGGTGCTGATCACCGCCGGCCGGCTCAACCCGGTGCGCTTCTTCGCCGGCGCCTGGCCGGCGATCGAGCTGGCCTTCGTGTCCCGCTCCTCGGTGGGCACCATGCCGGTGACCCAGCGCTCGGTCGAGCGGCTCGGCGTGCCCCGCGAGTACGCCTCGTTCGCGGTGCCGTTCGGCGCCACCACGAAGATGGACGGCTGCGCCGCGATCTACCCGGCACTGGCCGCGATCTTCGTGGCGCAGGTGTTCGGCGTGGACCTCGGCATCACCGACTACCTGCTGATCGCCTTCGTCTCGGTGGTCGGCTCGGCAGCCACCGCCGGTCTGACCGGCGCGATCGTGATGCTCACCCTCACCCTGAGCACGCTGGGCCTGCCGCTGGCCGGCGCCGGCCTGCTGCTGGCGATCGACCCGATCCTGGACATGGTCCGGACCGCCACCAACGTGGCCGGGCAGGCGCTGGTGCCGACCGTGGTCGCCGCCCGCGAGGGCACCCTCGACCGGGCCGCGTACGAGGCCGCCGGCCGGCGGGACCTGACCGACCCGGAGCCGGTCGCGGACAGCCGGCCCGAGCGGCGGGACGAGCTGAGCCCCGTCCCCGCCTGACCAGTTCTCACCAACGACGACGGGCCCCTCCCAGGGGCCCGTCGTCGTTTCCGAGAGGATGACGACATGAGCTCCCTGTTCACGCCGCTGGCCCTGCGCGCGGTCACCCTGCCCAACCGGATCGCCATGGCGCCGATGTGCCAGTACACCGCCGGTCCGGACGGTCTGCCCACCGACTGGCACTTGATCCACCTCGGCAGCCGGGCGGTCGGCGGGGTCGGGCTGGTGCTGACCGAGGCGACCGCCGTGCTGCCGGAGGGCCGGATCAGCCCGCAGGACACCGGGCTGTGGTCCGGCGCCCACGTGGACGCGTGGCGGCCGGTGACCGCGTTCGTCGCCGATCACGGGGCGGTGCCGGCGGTCCAGCTCGCGCACGCCGGGTTCAAGGCCTCCACCTATCGACCGTGGGCCCCGAGCCGCGGCGGCGTGCCGGACGCCGAGGGCGGCTGGATGCCGGTCGGCCCCGGGTCCGAACCGTTCGTCGCCGACTACCGGGTACCGACCGCCCTCGACGCGGCCGGCATCGCCGGAGTGGTCGAGGCGTTCGCCACCGCCGCCGAACGCGCCCTGGCCGCCGGCTTCGCGGCCGTGGAGATCCACGCCGCGCACGGTTACCTGCTGCACGAGTTCCTCTCGCCGCTGACCAATCACCGCACCGACTCGTACGGCGGCGACCGGACCGCCCGGATGCGGCTCACCCTGGAGGTGGCCCGCGCGGTGCGCGCCGCGGTCGGCGAGAACGTCCCGGTGCTCACCCGGATCTCCGCCACCGACTGGGTCGAGGGTGGCTGGACGATCGAGGACAGCGTGGTGCTCGCCGGCGAGCTGGCCGGTGTCGGCGTGGACCTGGTCGACGCCTCCTCCGGAGGCGTACACCCGGACGCCCGCATCCCACTCGGCCCCGGCTACCAGGTGCCGCTGGCCGCCCGGATCCGCCGCGAGGCCGGTGTGCCGACCGGCGCGGTCGGCCTGATCGTCGAGCCGGAGCAGGCCGAGCAGATCGTCGCTGGTGGCGAGGCCGACCTGGTGCTGCTCGGCCGGGAGCTGCTGCGCGACCCGTACTGGCCGCGCCGGGCCGCCGCGAAGCTCGGCGTCGCGTACAGCGGACCCGCCCAGTACGCCCGCGCCACCTGATCCCCGCCGGTCGGGCGGCTGACGTGCGGGGCAGCCGCCCGACCGTCACCCGGCCAGGTGCGACCAGTCGCCCTCCAGGTCCCGCCAGGCACCCTGGGCGGCGACCGTGCCGCCGATCAGCACCACCACGTGGTCGGCGCGGACCAGCGCGGCGCGCTTCGCGGTCGAGCCGACCACGGTCACCCCGTGCGCGCGCAGTGCCTGCCACAGCGCCAGCTCGGTGGTGACGTCCAGCGCCGACGACACGTCGTCGGCGACCAGCAGTTCGGTACGCGGCGCCAGCGCCCGGGCCAGCGCCAGCCGCTGGAGCTGGCCGCCGGAGAGCCGGGTGCCCTTGTGCCCGATGAGCAGGCCCAACCCACCACCTGCGGCGGCGAGGTCGTGGTCGAGCTGGGCGGTGCTGACCGCTCCGGCGGCGTCCACCTGGTGGCCGAGCGCGATGTTGTCCGCCACCGTGCCGGAGAGCACCCGGGGCAGCTGGCCGACGTAGCCGACCTGGTTGGGGCGCAGGAACAGCTCCGGCTCGGTGACCGGGTCACCGTTCCAGGACAGCTCGCCGGTGTGGTGCACGATCCCGGCCAACGCCCGCAGCAGCGACGACTTGCCCGAGCCGACCGGCCCGACGACCAGAACCAGCTGCCCGCGTTGCACGGTCAGGTCCACGTCCCGGACGGCGGCCGTGCCGTCGGAGTGCACCACGCCGAAGCCGCGCAGCTCCAGCCGGCGCAGCGGGTGCCGGGGCGGCGGCGTCGGCGCGGGGGCCGTCCCGGCGGCCAGGTCGACCGCGGGCACCCCGGCGGAGTACGCGCCCACCCCGGTCATCGCCACCGTGCGCCGGGTCCAGACCCGCGCGGAGGGCAGCTGGGAGATCAACGACGCGGTGGTCCAGGCGAACCAGCGCGCCGCGCCGAGGGTGGAGACGGCCACCAGCACCGCCCCGGCAGAGAGCTCGCCCGTCAGATAGAGCGCCCACGCGCCGATCGGCAGCAGCCCGCTGGCCACCGACGGCGTGGAGCGCGACCACACCTGCACCGAGATCTCCCGCCGCTGCCGGTCGCTGCGCAGCACGTCCAGATCGGCGAGGTGGCGTAGCACCGCCGCGGTCGCGCCGGCGAGCTTCACCGTCCGCGCCGCGGAGAGCGCGGAGACCAGCGCGGTGGCGAAGGCGGCACGCGCCGCCACCGTCGCGCGGGCGGCACGCTCGAGCTTCGGCCCGAACAACGTCGCGGCCAGCCCGGAGACGACCATCGTGCCGAGGAAGAACAGCGCCGGTACGACGCTGCCGGTGACCGCCGTCATGGCGACCACCAGGACCAGCGCGACGGCCTGGTCCAGCACGTTGTCGGCGAGCTGGACCACCCGCTCGGTGTCACCGCCCTGCGCCACCACCTCGGCCGGGGTGTGCGAGCTGACCCGGCGCGGCCCGGTCTGGCCGTGCACCAGGCGCAGGCTGATCCGCAGCATCTGCCGCACCCACCACTGAGGGAACCAGACGTGGGTGTAGAACGGCAGCGGCAGGGTGACCAGCAGCCCGGCCACGATGCCCAGTGCCGGCAGGTACGGGTTGCCGGTCCCGTCAACCAGGTCGGCCCAGAGCCAGGGCAGCACCGGGCCGTCCAGCCCGAGCAGGGAGAGCCCGAGGAACAGCACGATCGCGGCCAGCCCGTACCGGGGGTCGTTGGTGCAGAGTCGGACGATCTCCCGCAGCGTCCGGGCCGGCGGAACCGGCGGCAGCGGCGGCGGATCGGCACGTTTCGGCTCGACCGGCCCGACCGGCTCGACCGGCGCGGTCACCGGCCCGCTCGGCCAGGCATCGGCCGGGTCGGGGCCGACCAGCAGGTCGGTGCCGGCGCCGGTGCGGCCGGCCGGCACCACCGCGGCGTACGCGGCGGCGTGGCTCGTCGCGAGCAGCTCGGCGAAGCGCGTCGACGTTTCGAGCGGGCCGGCCTCGACCACCGTGCCGTCGGCCAGCACCACCACCTCGTCACAGCGGCGCACGGAGGAGAGCCGGTGCGCGATGACGATGCCGATCCGGTCGCGCAGCAGCCGTTCGGTAGCCCGCTGTACCCGTGCCTCGGTGACCGGGTCCAGCCGTGCGGTGGCCTCGTCGAGGATCACCACGTGCGGGTCGCGGACCAGGATCCGGGCGAACGCCACCAGCTGCTCCTGACCGGCGGAGAGCACGTGCCCGCCCTCCCCCAGCCGGGTCGCCAGCCCTTCCGGCAGTTCGGCGATCCAGCCGGCCAGGCCCAGCTCGTCCAGCGCTCGGGCTGCGGCGTCGAGCAGCTCCGGGTCGAAGAGCGCGACGTTCTCGGCGAGCGTGCCGGCCAGGATCTCGGTGCGCTGCGGCACCAGCGCCACCCAGCGGCGCAGCTGCTCGACGTCGAGGTCGCACAGGTCGGTGCCGCCGAGGAAGACCGTTCCGGGTGGCACGTCGACGGCCCTGGTGAGCACCTTCGCCAGTGTCGACTTGCCCGAACCGGTACGCCCGATCAGCGCGTACGAGCGGCCACGCGCGAAGGTGAGGCTGACCCCGCGCAGCGCGGCCCCCCGGCCGCTCTCCGGCCCGCTCACCTCGTACCCGAACGTCAGGTCGCGGATGCGCAGGTCACCATCGGTCGGGCTGGCCCCGCCGAGGGGCTCCTGCCGGGCCTTCTGGAGCAGCTGCACCCGGGCCCAGGCGCCGAGAGCCTCCTGGAGTTCCGGCACCATCCGGCTGACGTGCTCCGCAGTGGCTCCGAAGGCGAGAGCGAGCAGCCAGATGGCGGTGAGGCGGGCAGCGTCGATCCGGTCGGTGGCCAACGCCCAGGCGCCGCCGAGCACGACCACCCCGATGCCGGCCCGGATCGTGGCGGTGGCGGCCGCGGCAACCCGGGCGGACAGCACCCAGACCAGGCGGCCCCGGGACAGCACGGCGGCGGCCCTGCGGGCGTACAGCCGCAGCACGTACGGCCGGGCCAGACTGGTGCGTACGTCGTCCTGGCCGTGCACCGCCTCCTCCATCACCGCCGCCAGGTCCGACCATGCCTCCTCCTCGGCCATCCGGGCGGGACCGATCCGCGCCGTGGGCCGGCGCAGCCCGACGGCGAGCACCACTGTGAGCAGCAGCATCGCGATCCCGGCCGGCCACCACACGGCCAGCGCCACGACCATCGACAGCAGGCCGACGCAGAGGCCCTGGGCGAGCCGGGTGCCCTGGTTTCGGACCGCCGACGCCACCTGGTAGACGTCCCCGTCGATGCGGTCGAGCAGCTCACCCACCGGGGTGGTCTCCAGGGTGGGCAGGTCCTGCCCGAGCGCGACCCGGCAGAGCCGCCGGCGCACGTCGGCGGACCAGTCGGCGGTCAGGCCGGCCATCAGCAGGCTCACCGCCAGGTCGGTGAGCACCACGGCGACGAGCGCCGCGGCCAGTACGGCGAAGAAGCTGGCCGAGCGATGCACCAGCACCGCTCCGGCCAGCGCCGACGCGCCCGCCTGGCCGGCGGCGCCGAGCATGATCAGGACGACCACGATCGTCAGGCGACGTGGCGAGGTGCCCCACAGATCACGGAGCAGGCGCATCGGTGTCCTCCGGACGTGGGTGGCGGAGAACCCAGCGTGCCTGTCGCGACGTGTCCACTCAACCGATTTACCCGCTCTGAGCAGGGCTTCCGGTCAGGTATGGGCAGCCTGACGCGCGATACCGAGAAGCCCCTCCCGCACGTCCTCGACCGGCCGGTCCGGTCGGAAGATCCAGCCAGTTCACGACCACCAGCAGACCCATGAAGGACAACGCCGAGGGACAGTGGGCACGGCGGTCTCCAACCCGCCGGCGGTCGCCGTCCGTCGTGATCCCTGCGCTGGGTCCGCCAAGCCCATCCCCGGCGGGTTGTTCGGTCCGTTCCGATCTGTGCGATGGGCCTGGCAAGCCCCGATCCCCGGCGGATTGCTCGGTCCGTTCCGATCTGTTCGTGCGCCTGGCAAGCCCGATCCCCGGCAGGTTGTTCAGTCCGTTCCGATCTCTGCGAGGGTCCGGCAAGCCCATCCCGGCGGATTGTTCGGTCCGGTCCAGATCTCTGCCCGGGGTAGGGCAAGCGCGATCCCGGCGGCGATCGCCATCGGTTCCGATCCTCGCGACGTGCGGTGAGTCCCATCCCCGGCGGGTCGTCGCCGGTTCTTCCGGTCCCTGAGCGGGGTTCCGGCAAGCCCCGATCCCGGCGGCGATCCTTGTCCGTCCTGATTCCTGCGCGAGGCGCGGTGTGTCCCGTCCTGTCGGGGCGGTCGTTCGTTCGCGTTGATCACTGCCGCCTGGGCGCGTCTCGCCGGCGGCTGCCGGCCGATGCTCGCGGTGGACGTGGCTCATGCCGACCCTTGCCGGGGCGGTCGGTGGGGTGAGCGTTATACCTGTGAGTCATACATATGCCTCTGAGGTATACCGGTCATCGACCACCTCGCCCTCCGGATCGCCCTGCCCGCGATGGTCGACTCGGTACGCGGATGTCGCGGTGTCCACGGCCCTCGGATGCCCCGATATCGCCGATACCGAGTCGATCAACGCCGGCGGGCGCATCCGACGTCGGAACGGTCGGTGATCTCGTGCCGGGTGTCCGGTATCAGGGGGTTTCTGGGTTGTGACCGGCTGCATCCGTGGGGTGGAATCGTGGCGGGCCGGGGGTCGTTACATACCCTGACGATCGCAGCACCACCGGCCCGCCACCCGCCCCGCGGGTTGGCAGCGCGGCCGGGGTTGGAATGCCCGCAGGTGCGCGGTCGTTGCAGACTCCCGACCGACCGCACCAGCACCCCCGAACGGGGTGCCTGTTGGATGCGCCAGCCCTGGAATGGGCTCGGCCCGGCGGTCGTTACACACAGTTCCGGCGCCACGAGCCTCCCGGCTTGTAGGCCGCCGACCGTGAAGACTTTCCCCCCTTGTGTTGAAAGCGCCGGACGAGGTGCTCGCACCCGCACGCCGTTTCCCCCGTGTGGCGGTGGGTGTCTACCCCCTGAAGGAGCTGACCCCTGATGAACACGATCATTCGTAAGAGCGTGCTGTCGGTTGCTGGTCTCGCGTTCGCCGGTGGTGTCTTCGCCGGTCCGATCGCTCACGCTGGCACTCCGACGGTGGATGCCAAGTCGGTTGCTGTGGTGCAGGCGGACAAGCCCGACATGGGCAAGCTGATCCCGCACGGTACTCAGGGTGCGCAGTCGCGCATCGATCTGAACGACGAGCAGACCGGCAATGTCAAGGCGATCATCGCCGCGACGAAGAAGGCCGGGCTGCCCGAGCGGGCCGCGGTCATCTCGATCGCCACCAGCCTGCAGGAGTCCAAGCTGGAGAACCTGGGTCACCTCGGCGACCGCAACGACCACGACTCGCTGGGCCTGTTCCAGCAGCGCCCCAGCTCGGGTTGGGGCACGCCGGAGCAGATCACCGACCCCGAGTACTCCACCACCGCGTTCCTCAAGGGCCTGAAGCAGGTCGACGGGTGGCAGGACATGGCGTTGACCGACGCCGCGCAGACCGTGCAGGTCTCGGCCTACCCCGACGCCTACGCCCAGTGGGAACAGCAGGCCACCGACCTGGTCGCCCAGCACTGGAACAGCTGACCCACCGCAGCACCACCCGCATGACAGTGACCGCTGGCCGGCACCCCACCCCCGGGGCGTCGGCCAGCGGCATATCCACGACCAGATCTTCTTGGACCCATCCCGAACAACCGGGCGGCCGGCGAGGGGACGGACGGGCGCGCTGACGACGGGCGCGCCGACGACAAGAGCGGTCAGAAGAGGACCGTGGCGAGGGTGCCGACCGGCTGGAAGCCGCAGCGCTCGTACACCCGGCGGGCCGGCAGGTTGAAGTCGTTGACGTACAGGCTGACTGTCGGGGCGACCCGCAGCAGCGCGTCGCGCACCACGGTCGCCATCGCGGAGGTGGCGATCCCGCGGCCCCGCCACTCCGGCGCCACCCAGACGCCCTGGATCTGCGCGGTCCGCTTGGTCACCACGGCCAGTTCGGCCTTGAAGACGACCTTGCCGTCGACGAAGCGGGCGTACGCTCGGCCGGCGCGGACCAGGTCGTTGACCCGCCGGCGGTAGCTGCGCCCGGCGTCCTCGGCCAGCGGGGAGACGCCGACCTCCTCGGTGTACATGGCCACCGCCGCTGGAAAGAGCCGGTCGACCTCACCGGCACGGACCTGGCGTACCTCCGGGTCGACCGGTACGGCCGGCAGCGCGTCGGTGGCGAGCAGCGGCTGGTTGGGCCGGACGTCGCGCGCCGGACCCCAGGTGTCGGAGAGACGGTCCCACAACCCGAGGACGGCGTCAGCCCGGCCGACGATGGAGGAGCAGAGTCGCTCCTCGCCGGCGAGCACTTCGGCGAAGGCGGCCACCGCGGCGTCGGTGGCGAGCACCGGGGTGAGGTTCCCGCCGAGCCAGCAGAGCGATTCGAGGTTGCGCCGTGCGCCGTACCCCAGGATCCGGCCCTCGGCCCGCCACCAGGAGAGCCCGCGCGCGGCGATGCGCTCGGCGACCTGCGCGCCCGCGAACGGGTCCAGGTCGAGCAGTCGCTCGACCGCGCGGCGCTCCGATTCCCCCAGTTGCCGTACCGGCACCGTCAGCACGTGTACCAGCCTGCCAGATCGCACCCCTGCGCCGCCGGCCGAGTGGCGAGGCCGGTCTCAGACGGTCACCGGCTCGTCCGCCGGACTGGTCGACCTGGTCCGGCCGGCCCACCGGACGACCGGGGGCACCAGGGCACCGAGTAGGAGGAACAGCCCACCCAGCACCAGCCAGCCCGGCACACCCCAGCCGAGCGCGAGGGTGGTCACCACCACCGGTGCGAGCATTTTGCCCAGTTCGTAACCCATGCCGTACGCCCCCTGGTACTGCCCCTGCGCGTCCGCTGGCGCGAGCCCGAAGGAGATCCCCCAGCCGGCGGCGGAGTGCCACAGTTCCCCGATCACGTGCACCAGCGCCCCGCAGCCGAGCAGGCCGACAGCGCCCGCCGTGGGGAGCGCACCGCTCGCGGCGAAGAGGACGCAGGCCAGCGCGATGGCCACCCCGGCCCGGCGGACGGCGCGGGCGGCACCCGGCAGGGTGACGGCGCTGCGCGCGGCGCGTACCTGAAGGAGCACCACCAGCACGGTGTTGATCAGCGTCAACGCGGAGATCATCCAGGCGGGCGCGGCGGTGTGCCCGGCGATCCACAGCGGCAGGGCGATGGTGAGCAGGCTGAAGTGCATGGACATCAGCCCGTCGAGCAGGGTGAAGGCGAGGAACGGGCGGTCCCGCAGGGCAATGAGCCGGGGTCCGTGCGGCGGGGCGGCGACCGGCGCGACGGTGGGCAGGCGGACGAAGACCGCCGCAGCGGCCAGCGACGCCGCTGCCGCGGTCAGGATCAGCGCGACGTACCCGGCGCGGGTGTCGGCGGCGATGGCGAAGCCGCCGAGGACGGCGCCGACGGAGATACCGACGTTGGTGGTGGCCCGCAGGTAGGCGCGGGTGTGCACCCGCTGGTCGGCCGGGATCGCGCCGGCGATCAGCGCGCCCCGCGCACCGCGCTCGACCGCGTCGGCGAGCGCCGTGGCGGCGCCCACCAGCAGGAAGGCGGGGAACGACCGGACGGCGATCAGGCCTGCGGTCAGGGTGCCGGCGGCGATCAGCCCGCCGACCTGCGCGCCGCGCGGGCCGAGACGGTCGGCCAGGTACCCGCTCGGCGCGCTGGCCAGCACGCCGACCAGCGCCGAGATGCTCAGCCCGACGCCCACCTGGGTCGCCGACAGGTCGACCGACCGGGTGAGGAAGAGCGCGCTGGCCACCAGCCAGAGGCCCCGCCCGACGGCCTTGACCAGGGTGCCGAGGGTGAGGAC
The DNA here is from genome assembly GCF_018070045.1 of Micromonospora sp. U21. Lineage (GTDB taxonomy): Bacteria > Actinomycetota > Actinomycetes > Mycobacteriales > Micromonosporaceae > Micromonospora. The sequence goes on along the minus strand of NZ_JAGPYK010000001.1, from coordinate 346,363 downwards.
CCGGGCGGGGCCGGGCGGCGGGAGCAGGCGCATGCCCGACACCCTAGCAAGACGTACGTACGGTTTGTAAAGTTTCCCTCGTCAGCGATGCATTGCCGATATATCGTTGATGCATCAGCGACAGTACGCAAGGAGGAAGAAGGCATGAGGTTCCATCGACAGCAGCACCCGATGCACGAGGCCCGGATGCGCGGCTTCGGCTTCCCGCCCGGCCCCCACGGCCACGAGCACGGCGGCCCCTGGGGCGGCCGGGGTCGCGGGCGCGGCCGGGGTCGACGCCCCAACGTCCGGGGCGCCGTGCTGGCCCTGCTCACCGAGCGGCCGATGCACGGCTACGAGATGATCCAGGAGATCGACTCCCGCACCGGCGGTGCCTGGCGTCCGAGCCCCGGCTCGATCTACCCCACCCTCCAACTGCTGGAGGACGAGGGGGTGATCGTCGCCAGCACGGAGGAGTCCGGCGGCGGGCGGAAGCGTTTCACGGTCACCGAGGCCGGTCAGGCCGAGGCCACCGAGGCCGCGCAGACCCCACCGTGGGCGGACGTCGCCCAGGGCACGGTGAGCAGTTGGCACGACATCCGGGACTCCGGCGCGCAGGCGATGAACGCACTGCGCCAGGTGATGATGAACGGCACCGACGACCAGCGGGAGCGGGCCGCCCAGGTGCTCGACGAGACCCGGCGCAAGCTGTACGCCATCCTCGCCGAATCGGAGTGACACGGAGCAGCGCCGACCGCCCCCGCAGGGGTTGGTCCGGCACGCCACACGCAGAGAGCGGCCGTTCCCTCAGTGGGGAACGGCCGCTCTCTGCGTGTGGGCGGCGGAGCGGTGGATCAGTGGACGGTGACGGTCGGGCCGGTGACCAGCCCGCGCAGCTCCTCGGGAAGCTCGGCGCCCATCTCGTCGGCGATCCGCAGCGCCTCCTCGATCAGCGTCTCCACGATCTGCGCCTCGGGCACCGTCTTGACGACCTTCCCCTTGACGAAGATCTGGCCCTTGCCGTTGCCGGAGGCGACGCCGAGGTCGGCCTCACGGGCCTCACCCGGGCCGTTGACGACGCAGCCCATCACGGCCACCCGCAGCGGCACCGGCAGCCCTTCCAGACCGGCGGTGACCTCCTCGGCGAGCTTGTAGACGTCCACCTGGGCCCGGCCGCAGGACGGGCAGGAGACGATCTCGAGGCCGCGCTCGCGCAGCCCCAGCGACTCCAGGATCTGGTTGCCGACCTTGATCTCCTCCACCGGCGGGGCGGACAGCGACACCCGGATGGTGTCACCGATCCCCTCGGCGAGCAGGGCGCCGAAGGCGACCGCCGACTTGATCGTGCCCTGGAACGCCGGGCCGGCCTCGGTGACGCCCAGGTGCAGCGGGTAGTCGCACTGCTCGGCCAGCTGCCGGTACGCCCGGATCATCACCACCGGGTCGTTGTGCTTGACCGAGATCTTGATGTCCCGGAAGCCGTGCTCCTCGAACAGCGAGCACTCCCACAGCGCCGACTCGACCAGCGCCTCGGCGGTGGCCTTGCCGTACTTGGCCAGTAGCCGCTTGTCCAGCGAGCCGGCGTTGACGCCGATCCGGATCGGCGTGCCGGCGGCGGAGGCCGCTGCCGCGATCTCCTTGACCTTGTCGTCGAACTGGCGGATGTTGCCCGGGTTGACCCGGACCGCCGCGCAGCCGGCGTCGATCGCGGCGAAGACGTACTTGGGCTGGAAGTGGATGTCGGCGATCACCGGGATCTGCGACTTCTTGGCGATGGCCGGCAGCGCCTCGACGTCGTCCTGGGACGGCACGGCCACCCGGACGATCTGGCAGCCCGACGCGGTCAGCTCGGCGATCTGCTGGAGAGTGGCGTTGATGTCGGAGGTGAGGGTGGTGGTCATCGACTGCACGGACACCGGCGCGCCACCGCCGACCGGCACGGAGCCGACCATGATCTGGCGGCTCGCCCGGCGGGGAGCGAGCGGCGGGGGCGGTACGGCGGGCATACCGAGACTGACAGCGGTCACTTCAGCACTCACCTTGGGAAGAGCGTGATCGGGTTGACGACGTCCGCGGTGATGGTCAGCAGCGTGAACACGCCACCGATCAGGATCACCACGTACGTGAAGGGCATCAGCTTGAGGTAGTCGACCCGTCCGGGGTCGGCACGGCCGATCCGCGCATAGAGCCACGACCTGGCCCGTTCGAACCAGGCGATGGCGATGTGGCCGCCGTCCAGCGGGAGCAGCGGCAGCAGGTTGAAGACGCCGATGAAGAAGTTCAACGAGATGAACAGCGTCACGAACAGCAGCCAGGCCTTGTTGGCGAACGCCTCGCCGCCGAGCCGGCTGGCGCCGACCACGCTGATCGGGGTGTCCACGTCACGCTCGCCGCCGGTGATGGCGGTCCACAGGGCGGGGACCTTCTGCGGCAGCCGCTGCAACGCCTGGACCGTGCCGACGGCCAGTTCGCGGGTGAAGTCGGCCGTTGCGCCGAACGCCGCGACCGGACCGTAGGTCACCCGGGTCGGCGTGGTGGGCACGAGGCCGACGCCGAGTGCGGCGACCGGGGCGACGGTGCCCTTCGGGTCGTCGAGCGGCGGGCGCTGGGTCTGCGCGAGCACGGTGCTCGTCTTCCCTGGCTGCCCGTCGCGGACGTAGTCGATCTGGGCGGTGTCGCCGGGCTTGAGCCCGCGCAGGGCGACCAGCAGCTCGCCGTAGTTGTTGATCGGCGTGCCGTTGACCGAGGTGATCCGGTCACCGTCGCGCAGTTGGGCCTGGGCTGCGGGGCTGGCGACGTCACCTGGGGCGCAGGCGCGGGGGGCGTTCTCCGGGACCACGCAGTCGGACAGCGCGATCACGGCCGGCTCCTGGCGGATCTGCGCCTCGGTGCTGGGGAAGTCGCGGTTGGGCAGGCCCAGCGAGACGGCGGCGATCCAGATGGCGATCAGTGCCAGCGCGAAGTGGGTGATCGAGCCCGCGGACATGACGATCGTCCGCTTCCAGACCGGGTAGCGCCACATCGCCCGCGGCTCGTCGGCCGGGTCGACGTCGTCGTCCTGCGCGGTCATCCCGACGATCTTGCAGAAGCCGCCGAGCGGAATGCCCTTGATGCCGTACTCCGTCTCACCCCGCTTGAACGACCAGAGGGTGGGGCCGAAACCGACGAAGTACTTCGTGACCTTCATCCCGAACGCCTTGGCGGTCAGCATGTGACCCGCCTCGTGCAGGCTCACCGAGACGAGGATGGCCAGGGCGAAGAGCGCCACCCCGAGCAGGTTTGCCATCAAGCTCCTTCCACCGAACCCGCGATGATCTCCTGCGCGTGCGCACGCGCCCACGACTCCGCCGCGAGCACGTCCTCGACGGTACCCGGTTCGCTGAAGTCCGGAGCCTCCTCCAACACCCGTTCGAGGGTGTCGACGATCCCCAGGAACGGCAGCCGACCCGCCACGAACGCCTCGACGCACTCCTCGTTCGCCGCGTTGTAGATCGCCGGGCGGCAGCGGCCGGCCTCCCCGGCGGCCTTGGCCAGCGCGACGGCCGGGAACGCCGCGTCGTCCAGCGGCGCGAACTCCCAGGTGTGCGCGGCCGTCCAGTCGACCGCGGAGGCGGCCCCCGGGACCCGGTCCGGCCAGCCCAGGGCGACCGCGATCGGCAGCCGCATGTCCGGTGGGCTGGCCTGGGCGATCGTCGAGCCGTCGACGAACTCGACCATGGAGTGGATCACTGACGTCGGGTGCACCATCACGGTGATGTCGGCGTAGGGCACGTCGAAGAGTTCGTGTGCCTCGATCACTTCCAGGGCCTTGTTGACCATCGTGGCGGAGTTGATCGTGATGACCTTGCCCATGTTCCACGTCGGGTGTGCGAGCGCCTGCTCGGGCGTGACCTGCGTCAACTCGTCGCGGCTCCGGCCCCGGAAGGGCCCTCCGCTGGCGGTGACGATCAGCCGGCGTACCTCGCCGTGCGAGCCGGAACGCAGGCACTGGGCCAACGCGGTGTGCTCCGAGTCGACCGGGACGATCTGCCCCGGCCGCGTCACCGCGGCCTTGACCAGCGGGCCGCCGGCGACGAGCGACTCCTTGTTTGCGAGGGCGAGGGTACGACCACCGCGCAGAGCGGCCAGCGTCGGCGCGAGCCCGAGCGAGCCGACCACCCCGTTGAGCACGATGTCGCACGGCCACTGCGCCAGCTCGGTCATCGCGTCCGGCCCGGCCACGATCTTGGGAAGCTTGAAGTCGCCGGTGGCCCAGCCGCGCCGGCTCGCCTCGGCGTAGAACGCCAGCTGGAGGTCCTGCGCGGCGGATGCCTTGGCCACCCCGACCGCGTCGACGCCCAGTTCGAGAGCCTGCGCGGCGAGCAACTGGACGTTGCCGCCGCCCGCGCCCAGGGCGACCACCCGGAACCGGTCCGGGTTGCGCCGGACGATGTCGATGGCCTGTGTGCCGATCGAGCCGGTGGACCCGAGCAGGACGAGGTCGCGGGGGGAAGTCACGGCGCCATTGTTCCTCAGGCCCGCTGAGCGCCCGCTGGGAGCCTCAGCCCTCCCCGCCCACCTGCGGATCGGCGACCTCCTCCGGCGCCTCCTCCGATGATCGACTCCAGATCGGCGATGTCGGGGTATCCCCGATACCCGGATACCCCGACATCGCCGAAACCGTGTCGATCAAGCCGCCGGCCGGGCGACCGAGGGCCGCCGGAGCGGCCCTCGGTCGGGACTAGCCGCCGTTGATGACGAACTGCGACCCCGGTTGGATGACGATGTTGCCGTCCGCCGAGTTGGTGATGGTCACGTTGGTCAGCGTGGCGTTGCCGCGGGCACCGCTCATCGCGAGGATGCCGGCGCCGTTGTTCGACTTGTCGATCCGCACGTTGGTGATCGCGACGTTCGGCATGTTGCCGCCGCCGTTCTTGAACTGGATGCCGTCGTAGGTGGAGTCGTGGATCTCGGTGTCCCGGATCGTGACCCCCGTGATGTCTCTCGTGGCGGGGAAGAGGGTGATGGCGCCGAACTCCTGGTCCTCGTTCCAGAACGCGCCACCGGTCCGGTAGAGCCCGTTGTTGGCGATCAGCGTCGTCCCGGAGAAGGGCAGCGGGTCGTGGTCGGTCGCCAGCATGATGCCCGGGTAGTTCGCGGTGTCGTAGATCAGGTTGTTCTCGATCGAGTTGTCATAGCCGCCGTAGATGGCGATGCCGTTCGCCCGCCAGGGCAGCTGGATGGTGTTGTTGACGAAGCGGTTGTCGTGGGCGATGTCCACGTTCCGGTCCTTGACGTACGGGTTGGCCCAGACGGCCAGGGCGTCGTCGCCGGTGGTGCGGAAGGACGAGTTGAACACCCGCGAGTTCCGCGTGCCGTTGCTGAAGTTGATGCCGTCGGCGTAGGTGTTGCGGATCCGCATGCCGCTGAACTCCAGCCCGTCGGCCGGGCCCCAGAGGTCGGGGATGTTGTCGTAGTCGCGACCCACCCAGACACCCACGTTGGCGTGCTCGATCCAGACGTTGCTGATCCTGGTGCCCGTCCCGAACCGGCCGTTCAGACCCACGCCACCCTCGGCGTTGCCGTCACCACCACGGATCCGGCCGGAGCCGAAGATGGCGATGTCCGAGATCTGGGTGTTCTTGTCGATGTCGAACCCGAAGTTGCCCTCGTGCGGGTGGTTGATGCCGCCCACCACGTTCTGCGGCTCGGTCAGCGTGTAGAGCTGCGAGTGCCACATCCCGGCGCCCCGGATCGTGACGTTGCTGATGCCGACCTGGTTGTGCGTACCCCGGTTCAGCGGGTCGTCGGTCAGGATCTTCTGCTCCTGCCGCCACTGCCCCGCCGGGATCCAGACGCAGCCGATGACCCCGTTCTGGTCGTCGGTCACCGCACGCTGGATGGCGGTGGTGTCGTCGAGCCCGTCGTTCGGGACGGCACCATACGCGGTGATCGAGGTGCACCCGGCCGGCTGGCTCGCCGCCGGCGCCACCTGCTCCAGGTCGATCATGTCGATGACGTAGAACGAGGCCGAGTCGCCGGCATCGCGCTGCAACCTGAACCGGGTACCGGCCGGGTAGGACTGCGCCAGCAGGGCGTTCGACTCGTCGAACAGCCGTCGGGCGTCCGCCTGCGGGGTGTTGGTCAGCGCCTCGGGGCCGTCGGTGTTGCCGTAGAGCCAACTGTGCCGCGACGACAGGCTCAGCTTCCGGGAGAAGACGTCGTTGATGTAGAGGCTGATCGTCGCCTCGATGCCGCCACCGCCGGGAGCATCCGGGATGGAGTTGCGCACCACGATGGCGTTGGCGGGGTTGGTCGAGGTGAACTGGACGAACTGTCCGGTGCTGTTCAGCCGTACCGACTTGCGGCCGGAGGACTCGGTCGCGAAGTTGGTGTGACCGAAGGTGCGCAATGGGTCGGCCTCCAGCAGCGTGCCCTGGTACTGGGCGGCCTCCGCCTCGTAGGAGACGTACGGGACCGCCGCCCCACGCCCGACCACGATCGACTGGGAGAACGCGTTGTTGGTCTCGTTGGTCTCGACGACCGTGTTGGTCGCGTCGGCGGTGGCGGTGATGGTGGCGCCGCCACTGGTGGCCGTCCAGCTTCCGGCGACAGCCACGTTGACCGTGGCGCCGGCGGCTATCGAGGCGGTGTTGGTGTTCAGCGTGGTGCTGCCCACCGCCAGGCGGGTGACCGTGGTCGCGCCGGTCGCGGTGGTGCCGCGGTTGCGGACCGCCACGGTGAACGTGACGGATGCCCCGACGGCCGGGTTCGGCGGGTTGGAGGCGATGCTGAGGACCTGCAGGTCGGGACCCGGAGCCTGCGCGACCACCAGCGGCGAGGGTGCGGTGTAGCTGTTGTTGCCGTTGTTCTGCTCGACGATCGTGTTCGTCGGGTCGACCACCGCCGAGACGCTGTAGCTGCCCATCGGCCGGGTTCCGGCGTTGAACGAGACCGTGGTCGAGCCCTCGGCGCTGAGCGCGCCCACCGCGGCGCTACCGACGACCGCGCCGGCCAGGCTGAAGTTGACCGTGGTGGCTCCGGCTGCCGCCGACCCCACGTTCTGGACCACGGCCGAGAGGGTGACCGCAGTGGCCTCGCTCGGCGACACGGGCGACCAGGTCGTCGAGCTGATGACCAGGTCGGGGTTGGGTGCCGGCGTGCCGCACACCTCGAGCTCGGCCACCTGGCCCGACGGGGCCCCACTGTTGGCCGTGAACCGCAACTGCACGTCGGCGGTGGTCGCGGTGACCGGGATGCGCACCACGTTGTTGCCCTGGACGAACTGGTAGCTGGCCGCCGACACCAGATTGGTGTACGCCGACGAGGCCTGGTCGCGACCGAGGATCTGAATCGTCTGCGTACGGGTGCCCCAGGCCGGGTCCGGGTTCAGCTTGACGGTGACGGCCGAGATCGAGTGGTTCGCGCCGAGGGCCACGGTCAGGTTCTGCGGGTAGCTCGCCGCGCCCTCCCAGTACGTCGCGAGCTGCCCGTCGTTCGCCTTCTCGGGGGTGAAGGTGAACGTCGAGCCGCTCGCGGTCATGGTCTTGCCCTGCGCCACGTTCGTGCAGGCGGGGGGCACCGTGCCGGTCCGGGTGACCGTGTTGCTGTTGCCGGACAGGTTGCCCGCGCCGTCGCGGGCGCGGACGTAGTACGACACGGTCGCCGTCGACGGCTGCGTGTCCTGGTACGTGAGGACGGTGCTCAGCGTCGCGATCAGGCTGCCGCCGCGGTAGACGTTGTAGCCGGCCAGACCGCTGCCACCGGAGTCGGTGGAGGCGCCCCAGTTGAGGGTGATCGTGTTGCCCGACGTGCTGTGCGACAACGTGCCGGGGACGCTCGGCGCGGTGGTGTCCCCGCCGCCGGTACGGGTCACCGTGTTGCTGTTGCCCGAGAGGTTGCCCGCGACGTCGCGCGCCCGGACGTGATACGACACGGTCGCCGTGGTCGGCTGCGTGTCGTTGAAGGTGGTCACGTTCGCGACGGACTGGAGGAACGTGCCGTTGCGGTAGATGTCGTAGCCGGCGATGCCGCTGCCACCGGGGTTGTCGGTGGACGCGACCCAGTTGAGAGTGATCGTGGTGCCCGACTGGGTGTACGAGAGGTTCCCCGGCACGCTCGGTGCGGTCGTGTCCGGACCGCCGCCGCCGCTGCCGTACACCTCGAGCTCCGACAGCTGGCCGGCCGGCCAGCCGCTGTTGCCCGTGATGGTGATCCGCACGTGGCGGGTGGTGGTCTGGCTGAAGTTGATCGTGACCGTGCTGCCGCTCGCCGGGTTGAAGGTGTAGGTCTGCGACGCGACCAGGTCGGTGAACGACGAACCGTTGGCGCTGCCCTGCACGCTCAGAGTCTGCGTGCGGGTCGCCCACCCGGAGGTCGGCAGCTTCAGCACGACCTGGTTGACGGCCTGCGACGAGCCGAGATCGACCTGCACCCACTCGGGGAAGGAATTGTTGACGCTCTCCCAGTAGCTGCCCGCGTTGCCGTCGACGACCTTGGACGAGTCGTAGACGTCGGCGTGGCCGCTCTCCTGCGTCGGTCGACCCTGGGCGAGGTTGGTCGCCGCCGGGGCGAAGGCGGTGCTCGACGCGGCTGTCGTGTCGGCTGGGCGGGCGGCGCCTGCCGGGTTCGCGACGGCCGCCGACCCGACGGTGGCGATCACCGTGGCCGCGACTGTCGCCGCCACCATCCTGAACAGATTCGTTCGTCTCATCACTGTCCTGTCGTTCGGGGGACGGTGCCGCGGGGACCACGGCGTGGGCGTGACTCGGCGCGTCGTCAGCCGACGCGTGGGGGCGCGCCGGCTGGTGTGGGAGGTGCCGAAGAGGCGAGGTGGTGGGTGACGGCGGGCTCGGGGGAGAAAAACCGCCAAAGAGGCGGTCCGCCAGAACTTGCGACCCCATGCAAAGAATCAAGCACACCTTTGTCGAGATTTTGCATGACGTTGACCAGATGTTACTGACGTGCTACGAGGGCGTCAACACTTCGACCGGCGTGACTATTGATGACTGCCGGTGCGCGGCCCCGGCTCACCACCAGGTGAGTTCGCCGGCCCCGGGTGCGGGTGGGTGCGATGAAAGGAAGGGCCCCTTGTTAACGCCTGGGGTTAACAAGGGGCCCTTCCTTTCATCGCGGCGGGCGGTTCATCTCAGTCGGTCGGGGCGGTCAGGACGAACGTCTCCAACTCCTCGCCGCCGTACCAGTCGGTGCGCCGGCCCACGTGGGCCATCCCGAGTCGCCGGCAGACCGCCATCGACGGATCGTTGCCCGGCGAGACCACCGCGTAGATCTCCGGCGTGCCGGCCGCGAACTCCCGCGACATGACCGCATTCGCCGCCTCGGTGGCGTAGCCGTGACCCCACGAATCCGGGTGCAGATGCCAGCCCGTCTCGATGTCCCCGGTAAGCCGCGTCTCATCGGGCCCCGGCAGTGGCTTGAGCAACGCCGTGCCCGCCACCAGGCCGGTCCCGCGCACCTCGATTGCCCAGGTGCCGTACCGGCCGCCGTCGGCGGCGTGCCGGTCCTGCCAGATACGCAGCCGCTCGACGGCCTGAGCCGGGTCGGTCATCGGCAGCCCCGGTGACACGGCCAGCCAACGGGTGATCTCCGGACGGGAGTAGATGTCGTAGATCCGGGCCAGGTCGGCCGGATCGTCGGTCCAATCGCGCAGGATCAGGCGTTCGGTGGTGAGAACAGTCATGACCGGCGATCTTAAGGAGTGGCGGACCTGACGACAGGGAAAGGGAGCACGGTGGGCAGCGGATGGCAGCGGACGAAGCGGATCACCCGTGCCGCGTTCCGCCCGCTGCGCGGACGGGACCTGTCACTGCACGCCGCCGCGATCACGTTCTACGGCGCGATCGCGGTGGTGCCGGTGGCCCTGCTGGCGATCTGGCTCACCGCGCTCGTCGCCGGGGCCGACCGGGTACGCCGGCTCACCTCGTACGCCGTGGAAGCGCTGCCCACCGCGATCGGCGCGCCCCGCGCGGTGGCCGCGCTGGTCGACGCCGGGGCGAAGTTGACGCCGCTGCTGGCGCTGGCCTCGCTGCTGCCCGCGTCGCTGTACGGCGAGGGCCTGCGGCGGGCGTTCGTCTCGGTGGCCGCGCCCCGTACCGACGAGCACCTGGTCGGCTGGCGCGGCCGGCTGCTGCTGCTGCCGCTGCTCGCACCGGCCCCCGCGCTGCTGCTGTCGATCCTGCTGGCGCTGCCGCTCACCACCGGCCTGGTCCGGCAGGGCGGCTGGTTCGGGACTCTGGGCGTGGTGCTGTCGTTCCTGGCGGTCTGGCTGGTGCTCACGCCGGTGCTGGTGTGGGTGTTCCGGGTGGTCGGGCCCGCGTCCCCGGACTGGCTCTCCACGCTCGGGATGGGGTCGTTCACCGCGGCGAACCTCTCCGGCTTCATGCACGGCTTCGTGCTCTTCGCCTCGCTCCCGCTGGACCTGGGCGTGCCGTTCGGCGGCTTCGACGAGATCGGCGCCGGCGTCGCCGTGCTCCTCTGGCTCTACGTGTTCCACGTGATCGTCCTGGCGGGTTACTCGGCCACCCTGGTCCTCTCCCGATGGCGGGGCCAGCGCGCCGGTCAGCGGCGGAACAGGCCGGTCACCTCATAGGTGAGGCCGCCGGTGCCGGCGGAGGCGCCGGACGCGCCGCGCTGGGAGGAGAAGTAGAGGCGGGAGCCGTCCGGGGAGAAGGCCGGGCCGGTGATCTCGGAGGAGGACTGCCCGGTGATCCTGAGGAACGGCGCGACAACGGCGTCCGGAGTGATCAGGGCGATTTCCATGTTGCCGCCGTCCTCGGCCACGTAGAGGTCACCGCCGGCGGTGCCGGTGATGTTGTCGACCCCGGTCAGCGGCGCCGCCCCGGCCGGCACGAGCGAGTCGTCGTACGCCAGGTCGAGGCGCTGGTTGACCGCGTCGTACGCCCACACCCGGTTGTCGCCCTTCGTGGTGAACCAGCAGGTGCCCCGGTCGTACCAGCAGCCCTCGCCGCCGTCGAAGTGCTTCGCGGCACCGACCTGCCAGCGGGTGGGGATCGGGAAGCCGTCCCGGTCCGGGACGTCCCGCCAGGTGACCGGGCCGGCGACCTGGCTGGCCGGCGCGCAGAGCACCTGCACCCGTCCGGTGCGCAGATCCCCCCAGGTGTCCGGGACGAACCGGTAGAAGCAGCCGTCCTCCTCGTCCTCGGTCAGGTAGACCACCCTGCGGTCCGGGTCGCAGGCCGCGGCCTCGTGGGTGAACCGGCCCATCCGGGTCCGCTCCTCCCCCGTCCGGCTGCCGTCCGGCCAGGTCTCGAAGACCCGACCCAACGGCACCTCCTCGCAGGACAGCCAGGTGCCCCACGGCGTGGCGCCACCCGCGCAGTTGACGTTGGTACCGCCGAGGATCCGGTACGCCGACACGATGGCGCCGTCCGCCGCGAAGCGGACCGCCGACGCGCCACCCACCAGCGGGATCTCCGAGTTCGACACGTAGATCCAGCCGTCGCCCGCCGCGAAACAGGCGCCGCCGTCCGGCGCCGGGTGCCAGAGGTACGAGGTGCCGGCGACCCACTGGCCGGAGCGGGCGATCACCCGGCTGGTGAAGCCGGCCGGCAACTGGATGCCGTTGGCGTCGGCGGCCAGCAGGTCCCCGTACGGGCCGGGGCCGGGCTGGGCGGGGGCGGCCAGCGCGGCGCCGGCCCAGAGGCTGCCGGAGAAGGCGGCGGCGCTGGCGACGGTTGCGCGCAGGACGGTACGACGGTCCATCGGTTTACCTCCCGGAGTGGTCGATGTCCGACCGACGGTAGGCCCCCAGAGGCATCGATCGCAGCCACTGTCCGGTGAACGGATGATGACGGGTCGTCCGGCCGACCGGTCCGGCACCGGGACGAAGGGGCTGACCCGACTGGGCGGCGCGGACTAGGCTGCCGCGGCATGAGCAGCGAACTTCCCGGCCGCGCCGACGTCGTGATTGTCGGTGCGGGGCACAACGGTCTGGTCTCCGCCATCCTGCTGGCCCGCGCCGGCCTGGACGTCCTGGTGCTGGAGGCCGCCGACGTGATCGGCGGCGCGACCCGCACCGAGAACCCGTTCCCGAAGGTGCCGGGTCTGCGCCACTCCACCGGCTCGTACCTGCTCGGGCTGATGCCGCCGGAGCTGCTCGCCACGCTCGACCTGCGGATCCCGGTGCTGCGCCGGGACCCGCACTACTTCCTGCCCACGCCGGGCGGCCTCGGCTCGCCGTACCTGCTCTTCGGCAGTGACACCGCGGCCACCCGGGCACAGCTCGCCGAGTTCTTCTCCCCCGCCGACGTGGCGGCCGACGACGCGATGCAGGCCGAGCTGGCCGCGCTGCGCGAGGATATCGCCCCGGCCTGGCTCGCCGAGCCGCTGGCGGCCCAGGAGACCGCCGACCGGCACGTCCGTCCGGCGCTGCGGCAGGTCTTCGTCGACCTGGTGCAGGGCTCGGTCGCGGACTACCTGGCCCGGTTCGAGTTCCGCTCCGAGCTGCTGGTCAGCATGTACGCGGTCACCGACGGGCTCTCCGGGCTCAACGCCGGCCCGGACGACCCCGGCACCGGCCACAACTTCCTGGTGCACAACATGTGCCGGCTGCCGGGCTCGGGTGGCACGTGGATGATCGCCGAGGGCGGGATGGGCACCGTGTCGCGCACCTTCGCCGACGCCGCCCGCGCCGCCGGCGCGACCATCCTGACCGGTACGCCGGTGACCGCGGTGACCCTGGACGGCGGCGCGGCGAGCGGTGTCGTGCTCGCCGACGGCCGGCAGATCGCCGCCCAGGTGGTGCTCGGCGCGTGTGACCCGTACCGGCTGATGGACCTGTTGCCCGACGGGGCGCTGCCGGCGCCGCTCGGCGAGCGGATGGCGGCGGTCCGCCGCCCCGGCACCACCCTCAAGCTCAACCTGGCGCTGACCGGGCTGCCCCACTTCTCCTGCCTGCCGGCCGGCGCGCCGAGCCCGTTCGGCTCGACCATCCACCTGCTACCCGGCTCGGCGTCCCTGGTCGGCGGCGACGCGACCCCGCCGATGGCCGCGCTGCGCGCGATGTGGGCGGACGTGCAGGCCGGGCGGCTGCCGGCGGAGCCGACCATCGAGTGGTACCTGCACACCACCGTCGACCCGTCGCTCTCCGACGCCGCCGGGCACCACTCGTCGGCGCTCTTCGTGCAGTCGGTCCCCTACGAACTGGCCGACACCACCTGGGACGCGGCGCTGCCCGGCTACGTCGACCGGCTGATCGGGATCGTCGAGCGGTACGCCCCCGGCACCGCCGAGCTGATCGCCGACGCGGTGCCGCTGCCCCCGCCGGGCATCGAGGCACACTTCGGGATCACCGGCGGGCACATCCACCACGTCGACAACACCGTCTCGTTCGCCGACCGGATGCCCTACGCCACCGGGATCGACGGCGTGTACGCCGGCAGTGCCGGCTGCCACCCGGCTGGCAGCGTGATCGGCGCCGCCGGCCACAACGCCGCCCGCCGCATCCTCGCCGACCTAGGCCGCTGACCCGTCCTTCGCCCGGTTGGCGGACGGTCGGAGGTCCCCGGGGCCCCCGATCAGGTAGAAGCCGACCAGCAGGAGATACGCGCAGAGGCTGAGGATGGGGTCGACGAAGACGACGGCGAAGGCGATCAGGTAGAGCAGGGGCTTCAGCAGTATCCGCCGTGCGACCGCCCGGGCCAGCCGGGGATCCAGGTCGGGGTGGAGCAGCCCGCGCCGGCGGGCCCACCACCAGCTCAGGTTGACGAAGAGCGCCTCACCGAGCACGGTGCCGAGGTATAGGGCGGCGGTCAGCCGCTGCTCGGTGGCACCACCGCGCAGGTTGTCCGACAGCAGGTCGGCGGTGAACGGGATCGTGGCGATGAAGAGCAGCACGAGCAGGTTGAGGACCAGCAGCATCTGGTCGACCCGGACGACGTACCGCCACAGGTTGTGGTGGGCGAGCCAGACCTGCCCGGCGAGCGCGAAGGTGATCACGTACGCCAGGTAGGACGGCCAGGCGTGGGCGAGGGCGTCCGGAAGCTCCCGCCCACTCTCCCGGGCCGGGCCGGTCTGGAGCAGCTCTACGGCCATCACCGTCAGCACGACCCCGAAGACGCCGTCGCTGAACGTTTCCACCCGCGCCGCGTCCCGGGCCATCTCCCGGCCACGCCCGTACCGGTACGCACCCTTCTGCGCGTCCGCCGCCGCCACGCCCGCCCCGCTCTCGGTGTGTCCGGTTGGTGCCGGACTGCGGCGTTCGCCGCTCTCCACTGCATCGTGGCGCATGGAGGGGGCGCGCGGACGCGGATCGGGGCTGCGGCCGGGGCACCACGTCGGGTGCCCCGGCCGGCCGGTCAGCTCAGCGCCTCACCCGCGGGGGCCGGTGTGTCGGCGTCGACGCGGTGGGCGCGGACCTTGTGGCCGACGCTCGTCAGACAGCGTCCGCTGGGCAGGTCGAACCGCCAGCCGTGCAGCTGGCAGGTGAGCTGGTCGCCCTCGACGATGCCGAACCGGGTCAGGTCGGCCTTCAGGTGCGGGCAACGCCGCTGCACCACCCAGTCGCCCAGGGTGATGTCCTCCGCGTCGGTGGTCCGCTCGTGCTCGTCGTACCAGCCCTCGGCGTACTGGAGCCGCTCCTCGGAGAGGCACTTGAAGAACGCGTAGACGAACTCGTTGTACTGGCCGATCCGGGCCGCCGAGAACCGGCAGGACAGGAAGAGCGAGTTGACCCAGTCCACCTCGTCGATGAAGAGCAGGTGCTCGATCAGCGCCCGCTCGGTACGGAACCGGTAGCGGACCTTCTCGTCGGCGTACGGCCGGACCTCCTTGCCCGGGAAGTCCACCACGATCGACTCGACGCTCTCACCGTCGTAGCCCACCAGGTCGAAGCGGACCGGCCCGCCGACGCCCTTGGCCAGGTAGATCGACTCGTCGAGCAGCGGCTCGATGCGGCTCTTCATCTGCCCGAGCACGTCCACCTCGGGGTGCCGCCAGGACGCCTTCTCCGCCTCGATGACGGGCCGCTTGCGCTCCCGCATCTCCTCCAGGTGGGCGACCTTGTTCGCGAAGAACTCGTCGACCGGCACCGGGTGGGTGGTGGTCGCGCCCTCGGTGGTGACCTCGGCGACGCTGCCCGGCAGCAGCACGATCCCGTTGGTGCCGCCGACCTTGGCGTACTCCGCCATGAAGACGGACTGGTCGGGGAAGATGTTGCCCTCGTCGCCGTGGATGTCGTTGAACTGCCACAGCGCGTCGTCGAGGAAGCACGGCGGGCCGGCGATCGGGAAGACGTGCGCCGCCTTCAGGTCGTCGATGTAGCGCCACGTCCGGTCGAACTGCCGGTCGCGCTTCTGCTTGCCGAACGCGGTCTTCGCCGCCTGGGGCAGCTCGTAGACCATCGGATACCAGATCGCGCCGGAGAACTGGAGCAGGTGGGCGTGCACGTTGCCCAGCTCGGCGAAGACGCTCAGGTCGGTGGGTCGGGCGTCGTTCTGGTTGAGCAACCGCACCCCGTCGTACTCCACCCAGAGCGAGGAGTCGCCGATCGGGCCGTCGGTGGGGCTGGTCAACGCCTGAATCATGATCTTCAGCCCGCCGTCCAGCTCGACGACCTGCTCGTTCGGCGCCCTGAGGAACTTCGTGAAGCCCAGCGCCCGCAGCTGGTCCTCCATCTCGGAGGTGGGGAACTCCGGCAGCAGCACGGTCGCCTGCTTCGACACGTACTCCTTCAGGTGCGCCGCGTCGAAGTGGTCCCGGTGCAGGTGGGAGACGTACAGGTAGTCGACCTGGCCCAGGGTCTCCCAGTCGAGCAGGGAATTGTCTGGAAATGGAAACCAGGACGCGAAGTAGGCCGGATTGACCCACGGGTCGCACAGGATGCTGCCCGCGGCCGTGTCGATCCGCATGCTGGCGTGCCCGGTTCCGGTCACTCGCACCGCACAGTCCCCCTCAAACAGACAATCAGGTGTACGCCAAACGCTACCGGAGGGAGTCTGACCGCCGCCTCGCGACGCCGGTAGTGGCGTCCGACCCGGGTGGGCAGGGCCCGATGACCGGGAAACACCCACCGCGCCGCCCCGGGCAGGAGGCGTGCCAGACTAACCGGAGATCCGATCGCGAGGGAAGGACCGACAGTGGCAGGAAGCGAGCCGGTAACGTCGCCAGACCAGCACAAGCCCGGGCACCGTAAGTCCGGGCGGATCGGCGCGGTCCTCACCGCGCTGGCGCTGCTGGCGATGATCTGCGGCAACCACGAGGGCAGGGTCGAGGACATCTGGCTGGTCGGCCTGGCCGCGCTGCTGCTGGTCATCGTGATCGGCGACGCCGTGCTGCGGCGCAACGGTCTGCGCTCCTGACCGACCGCCCGCGGACGACAAACGCCGAGGGCCCGCCCCCACCCGGGGACGGGCCCTCGTCCGTACGCGTCGGGGTCAGCGCCCGAAGAGAATGTCCTGCACGTCCTTGAGCGCGGCGTCGACCTCGGCCTCGAAGTAGCCGCCGGGCACCAGACCGAACCGGAGCGTGTCCAGGTCCTTTGGGTTGACCGGCATCGGGTTGCGGCCCTGCATGCCGCCGAGCAGGGTGTCGAAGAACCGGTCGACCTGGTCCGGGTCGTACCCGCTTCCGAACCGGCGCACCTGGAAGCGACGCCGGATCTGGTCGACCCGGTACAGGTCGCTGCCGGGCGGGCCGGCCATCGGCGGACCGCCCATCGGCGGGCCGGGCACGGCGGGCGGACCGGCCATCGGCGGGCCACCCATGCCCTGCTGCGGCATCGGGGGCGGGCCGGCCGGACCACGGCGCATGTCGCGCAGGTCCCGCTCGGGCATCCGGATCTCGGCGGTCATGTCCGCGCGACCGTGCCGACCGGCCTCGAAGCCGTCGAAGCGCGGCTCCTCGGGCGGGTAGCCACCGGGCGCACGCTGGTCGTCCTGGCCGTACCCGCCGGGCGCACGCTGATCGTCGTACCCGCCGGGCATCCGCTGGTCGTCCTGGCCGTACCCGCCGGGCGCACGCTGATCGTCGTACCCGCCGGGCATCCGCTGGTCGTCCTGGCCGTAGCCACCGGGACCGGCGGGCAGGCCGCGCGGCGGGAGACCGTGCCCGCCCATCGGGCCACCGGGACCCATCGGACCGGGACCGGCCGGGCCGCCCGGGCCACGCGGCGCGTCGTAACCGCCGCGGGGGGCGTCGTACCCACCGGCGAAGGCGCCGGTCGGCTCGTCGTACCGGCCGTAGCGGTCGGGCGGGCCGGCCTGCGCCGGCATCGGCCGGGGCGGCATCGGCTGCGGGACCATGCCCCGGTCGTCGCGCATCGGCGGGCCCATCCGGTCCGGCGGACCCATCCGGGGGTCGCCGCCGCGCCCGGCGGCACCGCGCTCCTCAAGCTCGGCCAGCTGCCGCTCGACCCGGTCCAGGTGCAGGTCGACCTGCCACTCGTCGTAGCCGTTGAACCGGACCCGGAAGACGACGTCGTGGACCTCCTGGGAGGCCACCGGCGCGCCGACCTGCCGGCCGTCGAGCGTCGCCTCGACCCGGTCGAGGAAGGCATCCACCTCGTCGACCTTGTATCCCCGGCGGAGCGCCTTGCGCCGGAAACGCTGACCCTGACTCGCCACTATGTCTCCTGGTCTCGTTCGCCACGCCCGGTCACGCCGGTGCCTCTCCGGCGCGGTCGGTGTTGGTGTCGTTGTCCCCGGCGGCGGCGAGCTGGCCACACGCGCCGTCGATTTCGCGACCTCGGGTGTCCCGAACGGTGGTGGACACCCCGGCGTCGCGCAACCGCCGGACGAACTCCCGCTCAACCGGCTTCGGGCTCGCGTCCCAACGGCTGCCCGGCGTCGGATTGAGCGGGATGAGGTTCACGTGGGCCAACTTGCCGGCCAGCAGCCGCCCGAGCAGGTCAGCTCGCCACGGCTGGTCGTTCACGTCCTTGATCATCGCGTACTCGATCGACACGCGACGGCCCGTCCGGGCGGCGTAGTCCCACGCTGCGTCCAGCACCTCGGCTACCTTCCAGCGCTGGTTTACCGGCACGAGTTCGTCGCGCAGATCATCATCGGGGGCGTGCAACGACAACGCAAGGGTCACTGAGAGGTCTTCGCTGGCCAGTCGGTGGATGGCCGGAACCAGGCCGACCGTGGAAACGGTGATGTGCCGCTGCGACAGGCCGAGCCCCTCGGGAGCCGGGCTGACCAGGCGGCGGATCGCCGCGATCACCCGGGAGTAGTTGGCCAGTGGCTCGCCCATGCCCATGAAGACGACGTGCGACAGCCGCGGCGGAGAGCCGGCGACCGCACCGGAGGCCGCCACCCCGGCCAGGTAAACCGCCTGGTCGACGATCTCGGCGGTGGACAGGTTGCGGGTCAGCCCGGCCTGGCCGGTCGCGCAGAACGGGCAGGCCATGCCGCAGCCCGCCT
This sequence comes from Micromonospora sp. U21, assembly GCF_018070045.1. Classification (GTDB taxonomy): domain Bacteria; phylum Actinomycetota; class Actinomycetes; order Mycobacteriales; family Micromonosporaceae; genus Micromonospora. The sequence goes on along the minus strand of NZ_JAGPYK010000001.1, from coordinate 328,004 downwards.
GGCTGGAGATGCAGACGGTGACCCGGTCCGGGTAACCCATCAGCACGCTCTCCACCAGCGCGCCGTCGTGCAGCCGCCAGAGCGCCTTGCGCGTCGCGCCGTCGTCGCAGGCCAGCTCGCGCACCGGTGTGAGCAGCGTCGGCAGCAACTGGTCGGCCAGCCGGTCACGGGTCGCCGCAGGGAGGTCGGTCATCGCCTGCGGATCGCGGACAAGCCGCCCGAAGTAGTGGGTGGAGACCTGCTTGGCGCGGAACGCCGGCTCTCCCAACCCGCTGACCAGCGCCTGGCGGCCGGCAAGGTCGAGGTCAGCGAGGTGTTGCGGTGGCATGGAGGCCCGGCGTGCGGCGGGGGCGTCCGAGGTGGCGGGGATCAACGGCAGGCTCGTCATGGCTGGTCCAGTGTGTCACGCCTTCGGCGGCAGGTACCCGTCCGGAGGTGTCGAACCGACCCCGACCGCCGGGTCGGGATGACCGGGGCGCCGTGATCCATGCCTCAGTCCACCATCGGCACGAAGATCGCCAGCAGCAGGTACGCCGTCGGCACCGCGAACAGGATCGAGTCCAGCCGGTCCATCAGACCGCCGTGGCCCGGCAGCAGGTTGCTCATGTCCTTGACCCCGAGATCCCGCTTGATCATCGACTCGGCCAGGTCGCCGAGGACCGCCGCGCAGGAGACCGCCAGCCCGAACAGCGCACCCCACCAGGGGGCCAGGTCGAACATCAGCCAGAGCAGCAGGGCGCTGCCCAGCGCCGCCGCGGTGACCGAGCCCGCGAAGCCCTCCCAGGACTTCTTCGGGCTCACCGACGGCGCCATCGGGTGCCGACCGAAGGAGACGCCGGCCGCGTACCCGCCGGTGTCGGAGAGGACCACCGCGATCAACGTGGCCAGGATGCGCAGCGGGCCGTCGTCGGGGGCCGCCGCCAGCAGCGCCGCGAACCCACCGAGGAACGGCACGTAGACGGCGATCAGGGTGGCCGCGGTCAGGTCCCGCTGGAAGCCGCCCGGGCCGTCGCCCAGCCGCCAGATCATGGTGCCCAGGACGGTGACCAGCAGGCCCAGGCTGAGCGCGTCCGGGCCGGCGAACCAGGCCAGACCCACAGTCAGCACGCCACCGGCGATCAGCGGCACCAGCGGCGGGTGGGCGCCGCTGCGCCGGACCGCCCGGGCCATCTCCCAGATGCCGACGGCGATGGCGGCGGCGATCACCGGCAGGAACGCCAACGGGTAGAAGACCAGCGGCACCACGATCAGCGCGCCGAGGCCGAGCCCGACCCCGATGGCCGCCGGCAGGTTGCGGCCGGCCCGCCCGGTGCCCGCCTGCTGGGTGGCCGGTCGGTCGGCACTCGCCCGGCGTCGGCCCTTCGGCCGCTTGCCGGACGGAGGCTCCGACCCGGTCACCGCGTCCTGGTCCGGTGCGAGGTCGGCCCGGATGGGCGCGAGCTGCGCGGTCGGATACCCGGACTCGTCGTCGTAGTCGACCGGACCACCGCGGTCGTCGAAGCGCTGCGGGCCGTCGTGCCGGGTCGGGACGTCGCCGCCGGCGGGCGGTCGGTCGCCGTACCGGCCGACACGGCTCCGGTCGTCGTACCGGTCGGGCTGGTTCCGGTCGTCCTCGTACCGGTCCCGGTCGTCGAAGCGGTCGCGCCGGTCCCGGTCGTCGAAACGGTCCCGGTCATCCGGGCGGGCCGTCCGGCCGCGCTCGTCGTACGGGTCCGGCGGGTACGGGTCGGCGTACGGGCGGGTGCGGGGCTCGGCGTACAGCTCAGGGCCGGCGGCCGGACGACTGTTCCACTGGCCCGCTTCGAGCTCCTGCTCGGGCCAGGGCAGGGCCACCGGCCGCTCCGGCCGGTCCCAGCCGCGAGGCTCGCCACTGTAGGGGTCGGGGTGGCTCATCACGCACCGCGACGCGGCACGAGAACCACCACTTGACGCAAGACCACAAGCATCCCCTACAGGCGCGACTTTGTTCCTCTGGTTGACCGCCCCGACGGTCGGTCGATTCCCGGTGTTCACCGCCCGGTGGTCGGGAATCGTGCCGAGCCTACTGCACCCGCCGTGGACGCGAGGCGGACGATGGCGCCCGCGCGACTCCGCGCTGTCGGCGATGACCACACGGCACGAGGCCCGGCCCCGGATCGGGGTCGGGCCTCGTGGCGGCGTCACGCCGGGCGGGTGCCGGGCCGGGTGTCAGACCTCCAGCAGCTCGGTCTCCTTGTGCTTGACCAGGTCGTCGACGCTGGCCACGTACCGCTGGGTCAGGTCGTCCAGCTCCTTCTCGGCGCGGCGACCGTCGTCCTCGCCGGCCTCGCCGTCCTTGACGATCCGGTCCAGCTCTTCCTTGCCACGGCGGCGGACGTTGCGGATCGCCACCTTGGCCTCCTCGCCCTTGTGCCGGGCCACCTTGATCATGTCGCGGCGGCGCTCCTCGGTCATCTGCGGGAGCAGGATGCGCAACTGGTTGCCCTCGTTGTTCGGGTTCACCCCGAGGTCCGAGTCGCGGATCGCCTTCTCCATCGCGTTGATCTGCGAGTTGTCGTACGGCTTGATGATGGCCATCCGCGGCTCGGGAACCGCGATGGAAGCCATCTGGGTCAGCGGCGTGGGCGTGCCGTAGTAGTCGATGATGACCTTGGAGAACATGGCGGCGTTGGCGCGACCGGTGCGGATGGCGCCGAACTCCTCCTTGGCGTGCTCAACGGCACGCTCCATCTTCTCCTCGGCCTCGAGGAGGGTGTCGTCGATCACCGGTCTCCTCGCCTCCTTCTGTGCTCGTGGTGGGCTCTGCTGAAAGTCGTCAGGACCGCCGCTGCCGTCGCCGTCGGCGGGGCTCAGGCCGTGATCAGGGTGCCGATCTTTTCGCCACCCACCGCGCGGATGATGGTGTCGTCACCCTGCGCGCCGAAGACCAGCATCGGCAGGCCGTTCTCCATACAGAGGCTGAACGCCGCCGCGTCGGCCACCCGCAGGTTGCGGCGCAGCGCCTCGGAGAAGGTGATCGAGTCGAGCTTGCTGGCGGTGGGATCGATCCGCGGGTCGGCGGTGTAGACACCGTCCACGCCGTTCTTGCTCATCAGCACCACGTCGGCCCGGATCTCCAGAGCCCGCTGGGCGGCCACCGTGTCGGTGGAGAAGTACGGCATCCCCGCGCCGGCGCCGAAGATGACCACGCGGCCCTTCTCCAGGTGCCGGATCGCCCGCAGCGGGATGTACGGCTCGGCGACCTGCGCCATGGTGATGGCGCTCTGCACCCGGGTCTCGATGCCTTCCTTCTCCAGGAAGTCCTGCAGGGCGAGGCAGTTCATCACGGTGCCCAGCATGCCCATGTAGTCGGCGCGGGCCCGGTCCATCCCGCGCTTCTGCAGCTCCGCGCCACGGAAGAAGTTGCCGCCGCCGACCACCACGGAGACCTGCACGCCGCGGCGGACCACGGTGGCGATCTGCCGGGCGATGGCCTGGACGACGTCCGGGTCGACGCCGATCGCGCCGCCACCGAACACCTCACCGGAGAGCTTCAGCACCACCCGGCGGGCGCGTCCGGGCGGCGGCGCCGTCGGATCCTCCATCGCCAGCGTCCGGTCACTCACAACCTGCGTCATCCGCCCCGCCCTTCCCCACGCGCACGCCCCGTGCGGCGCGTACCGCGAACCTGCCGCTGCCGACCCTATGTGACGAGGAGGCCGCGGTGCCTGTCACGTACACCGGCGGCCTCCTCGTCGACGTCTCCTGGCCGGGCGCCCGCGGCGCCCGGCGGCGGCTCAGGCCTGGCCGACCTCGAACCGCACGAAGCGGGTGACCTCGATGCCGGCCTCGGCCAGCACCTGCTTCACCGACTTCTTGTTGTCAGTGACGGACGCCTGCTCGATCAGGACGTAGTCCTTGAAGAAGGCGTTCACCCGACCCTCGACGATCTTCGGCAGGGCCGCCTCGGGCTTGTTCTCCTCGCGGGCGGTCTGCTCGGCGATGCGCCGCTCGGACTCGACGACCTCGGCCGGAACCTCGTCCCGGGTGAGGTACTTCGGCCGCATGGCGGCGATCTGCATGGCGACACCACGGGCGTCGGCGTCGCCCGCCTCGTCAGCCTTGCCGGTGTACGACACCAGCACGCCGACGGCCGGCGGCAGGTCCTGCGCCTTGCGGTGCAGGTAGACCGCGGTGGTGCCCTCGACCTTGGCGAACCGGTTGAGCACCAGCTTCTCGCCGATCTTGGCGGACTGCTCCTGGATCAGGTCGGCGACGCTCTTGCCGTCCAGCTCGGTGGCGAGCAGCTCCTCGGCGGTGTTCACGCCGGAGCGCTCGCCGTGCTCGACGAGCCGCTGGGCCAGCGCGATGAACGAATCGGTCTTGGCCACGAAGTCGGTCTCGCAGTTGAGCTCGAGCAGCGCTTGGCCGGAGTGGGCGACCAGGCCGTTGGCGGCCGTCCGGCCGGCCCGCTTGCCGACGTCCTTGGCGCCCTTGACGCGCAGGATCTCGGTGGCCTTGTCGAAGTCGCCCTCGGCCTCGGCCAGCGCCTTCTTGCTGTCCATCATGCCGGCGCCGGTGAGGTCGCGGAGCTTCTTGACGTCCGCGGCGGTGAATTGGGACATGGCTCTCTCTTCGGTGTTGAGACGGCGTGTGGATGGTCAGAGGTGCCGGTTACCCGGATCCGGGCCGATCGTGCCCGGCGTACCGTCGCCGCCCGCCGCCCGTCCGGAAAAACGGACAGCGGGGCAGCGACGGTGCGGTCACTCCGCGGCGGCGGTCGCCGGCTGCTCAGCGGCGGCCGGCTGCTCAGCGGCGGCCGGCTGCTCAGCGGCGGCCTGCTGCTCAGCGGCGGCCTGCGCCGGCTGCTCGGCCGGGGCGGCCGACTCGTCGGCCTTCTTCGGCTGCTCGAGCAGCTCGCGCTCCCACTCGGCCAGCGGCTCGTCGCTGGCGACACCCGGCTCGGGCTTCTCGTCGGTGCCCCGGCGACGGCCGGAACGCGCGATGAGACCGTCCGCGACGGCGGCGGCGACGACCCTGGTCAGCAGCTCGGCCGAGCGGATCGCGTCGTCGTTGCCCGGGATCGGGAAGTCGACCTCGTCCGGGTCGCAGTTGGTGTCGAGCACCGCGATCACCGGGATGCCCAGCTTGCGGGCCTCGTCGACGGCGATGTGCTCCTTCTTGGTGTCGACGATCCAGACCGCGGCCGGCAGCTTCTGCATGTCCCGCAGACCACCCAGCGTGCGGGACAGCTTGATCTTCTCGCGGGAGAGCTGCAGGGTCTCCTTCTTGGTGTACCCGGCGGCGGTGCCGCTCAGGTCACCGAGGGCCTCCAGCTCCTTCATCCGCTGAAGGCGCTTGTACACCGTCTGGAAGTTGGTCAGCATGCCACCAAGCCAGCGGTGGTTGACGTACGGCTGACCGACGCGGGTCGCCTGCTCGGAGATCGCCTCCTGAGCCTGCTTCTTGGTACCGACGAAGAGGATGCTGCCACCCTCGGCGACGGTGCCGCGCACGAACTCGTACGCCTTCTCGATGTAGTCGAGGGTCTGGCGCAGGTCAATGATGTAGATGCCGTTGCGCTCAGTCATGATGAAGCGCTTCATCTTCGGGTTCCAGCGCCGGGTCTGGTGCCCGAAGTGGACACCGCTCTCCAGCAGCTGGCGCATGGTCACGACGGCCATGGTGTGGTACTCCTCAAGATCCCTGGTTGTCACGCCCGGCCGGTGGCCGGGCGTCCTGGCGCCTGGTCGCCGGCCATGGTGTTCCCGACCAAGATCGGGACCAGGGAGGCCGTCGCCCCACGACGATTCGTGGAGAGGGCGCGCGAGGTCGACCGCACGAGGCGGTCGCCAGTTGGCCAGTGTACGCCCCTGCCCGCCCGCCGGGCTGCCGGGTGCGCGCCGCCGCCCGCCTCGGCGGCGCAGCCAGTGGCGAGCAGCGCTCAGCCGGCGGCGAGCGCTGCGGCGACGAAGAGCACCAGGCCGACCGTCAGGTAGGCCGTCGGAGGGCGCAGCCAACCCCGACCGCCGTCGGAGAGCGCCAGCCCGCCGGTTCGTAACCCGTACAACCCCGTTGCGAAGATTGGCAGCCCGACGACCAGGAAGATGCCCACCACCACGTTCCCGGCGGACAGCGGATCGCTGGTCACCCCATCGAGCAGCACCCGCAGCGCCGGGATCTCGAAGATCAGCACCAGCAGGGCGAAGAGCACCGCCAGCGCCGGGCGGCGGGTGCGGTAGACGCCATCGGCCGCTGGCGGGTACACCGGCGGCTCCCCCGCCGGCAGATCACCGCCCCGGGGACCGACGGACGGCATCGGGCCGGTCGGCATCTCCAGCGGGTGCGGCTGGTCGCCGCCACGCGCCGGTTCGACGATCGGGTACCCGCCGAACGGGGCGGGACGAGTCTGGTCGGCGAGCACACCGGCCGGCGGATCGCCGACGGACGTCGCCTCGCGGACGCCGGTCGACGGCATCGCCTCGCGGACGCCGGTCGACGGCATCGGCTCCCGGGCGCCGGTCAGCGGCGAGCCCGTCGACGCCGGATCCCGGGCGGCCCGGCGGCCGGGCAGCTCACCGGAGACCTCCGAGGGGTCGCGATCCGCCCGCCGCGAACGGGCAGCCCGGTAACCATCGGCCTCGGGCTCGACCGCCCCGAACCGTCCGGAGTCGGGCTCCGACGTACCGAAGCGTCCAGCCTGGGCGTCGACGGCGCCGAAGCGCCCGGAGTCCGGTTCGCCGAGCCGGTCGGGCACCACGGCGAACCGGCCGGAGTCGCTCTCGGGCGGCGTCAGGTCGGGCCCGGTCGAGCCGAGCCGGGCCGACTCCCGGCGTCGACCGGCGCCGGTGTCCTCGCCGTAGCGCCCCTCGTCGGCGCCGCGCTGATCGGAAATTCGGGTCTCGTCGTCCCGATACCGCGGTTCGCCCGCACCACGCCACTCCGACTCGCCGGAGCCGCGACCCCGCTCATCGGGGTACCAGCGCGACTCCTGATCTTCCGGAAAGCTCCGTCGTCCGTCCACGTCCGGCACCGTATGCGACGGGCTCCCTCCGCGCCATTTCAGGGCGGCGGAAGGACGGGCGACCTCGAGCGGGAGCGGCGCGGGCCCGGGTCGGGCGGCGCGGGCCCGGCTCGCCGGGCTGGGGACAGCGAGTACCGCAGATCCTCCGCCGGCCCCGTTTTCCCGAGCCGCCCGACCGACGACAACGAAGACCGCTGGTCCGACGTTCCGACTTTCCGACGCAGCGAGGACGCACGCCGGCGCCGTCGCATGATGCGGGAACGACGGCACCCACCCTTGTGAGCGCTATACCTCAGAGTCATAAATATGCTTCTGAGGTATAGCGGGGTTCACGGCGCTCGTGGAGCTAGCGAAGCTGGCGGGGTTGGCCGCGAGCATGGGGCGTTGGGTCCTGGCAGGGGCGGTCGGCCCGGACTGCGGCCCCAATTCAGTGTTGCCGCGACGTCAAGGCCTCGGAGTTTCCTGGTTGGCTCGCGTCCACGAGACCCCGCCCTAGCACAGGGCAGGGTTGATCGTCTGGTCGTCCACAGGACACCCGTCGTCCACAGCCCGCCTTCGCAGGGGTCGCGGCGGTCGGGCCTCGGCGGGCACCGTGCCGGCCATGACGAAGCGGAACCAGGCGGTCGGCGCGTACGGCGAGCGCTGTGCGACCCGGCACCTGATCGGGGCGGGGCTACGCCCGGTCGCCCGAAACTGGCGCTGCCCGGACGGGGAGATCGACATCATCGCCTGGGACGGGCCCGTGCTCGCCTTCTGCGAGGTGAAGACGCGCCGGGGCGACCGCTTCGGCACCCCGGCCGAGGCGGTCGTGCCCGCCAAGGCACGGCGGCTGCGCGGGCTCGCCGCGCGCTGGCTGGCCGAGACCGGGACGACCGCCGAGGAGGTGCGGTTCGACGTGCTCTCGGTGCGGTTGCCCGACGCGGGCCCGGCCCGGGTCGACCACCTCAAGGGCGCGTTCTGAGATGCGCGCTCCAGGCGGTCGGGCGGTTGCCGCAGGCGGTGACGCGCAATGAGTTACGCGAAGGTGCTCTCCGTGGGGCTGGTCGGCGTCACCGGCCATCTTGTCGAGGTGGAGGCCGACCTCGCCGCCGGCCTGCCGGCGGTGGTGATCTCCGGCCTGCCGGACACCGCCCTGCACGAGGCTCGCGACCGGGTCCGGGCCGCCGTGGTCAACTCCGGCCAGCGCTGGCCCAACCGGCGGATCACCCTGAACCTGCTGCCGGCGACGCTGCCGAAGTTCGGTTCGGCGTTCGACCTGGCCATCGCGGCCGCTCTGCTGGGCGGCTCGGGTGAGCTGCCGCTGCTCCCCCTGGAGGGGGTGGTGGTCCTCGGCGAGCTGGGGCTGGACGGGACCGTCCGGCCGGTACGCGGGGTGTTGCCGATGGTCGCGGCCGCCGCCCGGGAGGGAGCCAGTCGGGTGATCGTCCCGGCCGGCAACGCCGCCGAGGCCGCCGTCATCCCAGGGATACGGGTGCGGGCGGTGGACACGCTGCACCGGCTGGTCGCCTTCGTCCGGGACGGCAGCCCGCTGATCGACCCACCGGCCGACAGTCCGGCACCGGTCACCGGCGGCCCGGACCTGGCCGAGGTGGCCGGGCAGCAGTTGGGCAAGCGCGCGCTGGAGGTCGCCGCCGCCGGCGGGCACCACGTGGCGCTGCTCGGCCCGCCGGGCGCCGGCAAGACGATGCTCGCCGAGCGGCTGCCGTCGATCCTGCCCGAGCTGGACGACGACGCGGCCCTCGAGGTGACCGCGCTGCACTCGATCGCCGGTCTGCTGCCACCCGGCGGCCGGTTGCTGCGCCGCCCGCCGCTCCAGGCGCCGCACCACACGGCGACCGTGCCATCGCTGGTCGGCGGCGGTTCGGGGCTGGCCCGGCCCGGCGCGGTGTCGCTGGCCCACCGCGGGGTGCTCTTCCTGGACGAGGCGCCGGAGTTCAGCAAGGGCGCACTGGAGGCGCTGCGCCAGCCGCTGGAGCACGGCCGCCCGCAGCGGGGGCGGCACCGAATATCCCGCCCGGACCCAACTGGTGCTGGCCGCCAATCCGTGTCCGTGCGCCAAGCCCGCCGGGGATGCGCACTGCGAGTGCACCCCGCTCGTCCGCCGTCGTTACCTGGGCCGGCTCTCCGGGCCGTTGCTCGACCGGATCGACGTGCAGGTGCGGCTGATGCCGGTGCGGGCGGCGGAGCTGATGGCGGCGGAGAGCGATGCGGAGTCCTCAGCCACGGTCGCCACGCGGGTGGTGGCGGCTCGTCAGGCGGCGGCCACCCGTTGGGCCGGCCTCGGCCGGAGGCTGAACGCGGAGGTGGACGGCCCGCACCTGCGCCGGCCACCGTGGCGGCTGCCCGCCCGGGACACCGCCGAGCTGCGCGCGCGGCTCGACTCCGGCTCGCTGTCGGCACGCGGCTTCGACCGGGTGATCCGGATGGCATGGACGATCGCGGATCTGGACGGCCGGGACCGGCCGGACCGGGAGGACGTCCGGGAGGCGATTCAACTACGGACGGGGGAGGCGACGTGAGCGCTGAGGAGGAACGCCGGGTGGCGCGGGTGGCGCTGACCTGGCTGGCCGAGCCGGGCACCCGCGCGGTGCACCGGCTGGTCCAGCGGCTGGGCCCGGTGGCGGCGCTGGATCTGCTGCTCGACGGCGGGAGCCCGGACGGCTGGCTGCACACCACCGTCGCCGCCCGGTCGGCCGCCGCCGACGCCCGGGCGGTGGCGGCCGAGGCACTGGACCGGGCAGACCGTCTCGGCGCCCGCTTGGTCACGCCCGACGACGACGAGTGGCCGGCCCGAGTGGCCGGCCTTGCCACGCTCCAACTGCCGGACGTCACCCGCCGGGTGGACGGCGAGACCGCGCCGCCGCTCTGCTTCTGGGTGCGCGGGAGCTGGCCGCTGGGCGAGGCGCTGGAACGCTCGGTGGCCGTGGTCGGGGCGCGGGCGGCCACCGGCTACGGCCAGCACGTCGCCACCGAATTGGGGTACGGGCTGGCCGAGCGGGACTGGACGGTGGTCTCCGGAGGCGCGTTCGGCATCGACGCGGCCGCCCACCGGGGCGCCCTCAACGCCGGGGGGCTGACCGTCGCGGTGCTGGCATGCGGGCTGGATCGGCCGTACCCGATGGGCAACACCGCGCTCTTCGACCAGATCGCCGACACCGGGCTGCTGGTCAGCGAGTGGCCGCCCGGAGCGGAGCCGCTGCGACCCCGGTTCCTGATTCGCAACCGGGTCATCGCCGGTGGCACCCTCGGCACCGTCGTGGTGGAGGCGTCCGCGCGTAGCGGCGCGACGCAGACCGCTCGGCGGGCCATCTACACCGGCCGGGCGGCCATGGTGGTGCCCGGGCCGGTGACCTCGGCGATGTCCGTCGGCGCGCACGAACTCCTCCGCGAGTTCCCGAAGGCCCGCCTCGTCACCGGAGTGGCGCACGTGCTCGAGGAGGTGGGCCGGATCGGCGCCGACCTGGCGCCGCTGGCTCGGGGCCCACAGAGACCGGCCGACGCCCTCGACGACGACGCGCGGTCGCTGCTGGAGGCGCTGCCCCGGCGGGGCGCGCTCGGCGTGGACGGGCTGGCGGCCCGGGCCCGTGTCGACGTGCGCACCGCACTGCGCAAACTGTCCCTCCTGGAGGAGCTGTCCCTGGTGGTCCGCCGCGACGACGGCTACGCCCTCGCCCCGCCCGCCAGACAGAAGCGCGCGACGTCCGCCAGCCCGACACCGACACCGACCTCACCGGCACCGACGACACCGGCACTGTCGCGGCCGGCGGTGGGCGACGCGCGGCCGTAGGCTGGTTGCCGTGCCAGCTGTCCCCGGGGGTGCGCGAGCCCATCGACCGGCCCGCACCATGACGCCGCCGGCCTGGCGGCGATGAGCCGACCCGTCCGGGGCACCCGGGCCATCCACCAGGAGCTTCCGCCAACGCTGCGCGACGCGGTCGACGACTTCGCCGACCACCTGTCCCGGGTCCGCAACCGGTCGGCGCACACCGTCCGCGCGTACGTCACGGATCTGGTCTCGCTGCTCGACCATGCCGTTCGGATGGGCTGTGTCGACCTGGCCGAGCTTGACCTGTCGGTGCTGCGTAGCTGGCTGGCCCGGCAGCGGACGACGGGTGCCGCCCGCACGTCGCTGGCCCGGCGGGCCGCGTCGGCGCGAGCGTTCAGCGCCTGGGCGCATCGCGCCGGCCTGCTCGCCGCCGACGTGGGCGCCGCGCTGGCCAGCCCTCGCGCGCACCGGGAACTGCCCACCGTCCTGCGCGCCGACCAGGCCGCCGCCCTGGTCGAGGCCCCAATCCGGCTACCCTCAGCTTCCGCATCGACCGGGCTGACAACGGCTGAGCCGACACCGGCCAGGCAGACACCGGCAGGGCAGACACCGGCAGGGCAGACACTGGCAGGGCAGACACCGGCAGGGGCAACGCCGGACGCGGCGAAGCCCGGCCCGGCGGAAGGGGCGGCTGCCGCGGCGGTGCCACTGCGGGACCGGGTGCTGCTGGAACTGCTTTACGCCACCGGCGTGCGGATCAGCGAGGCCTGCGGATTGGACATCGGGGACGTCGACCACGGCCGCCGGGTGATCCGGGTGTTCGGCAAGGGCGGTCGGGAGCGCTCGGTGCCGTACGGGGTGCCCGCCCAGCGAGCGCTGGACGACTGGCTGCGCCAGGGCCGCCCGGCGCTGGTTGGCACCAGCTCGGGCGGCGCGCTGCTGCTCGGCGTCCGGGGCGGCCGGCTCAACCCGACCACCGCGCGTCAGATCGTCGGCGGGTACGCCGAAGCCACCGGCCTCCCCCGGACCAGCCCGCACGGGCTGCGCCACTCCGCCGCCACCCACCTCCTGGAAGGCGGTGCTGACCTGCGCGCGGTGCAGGAACTGCTCGGTCACTCGTCGCTGGCCAGCACGCAGATCTACACACACGTCTCGGTGGAGCGGTTGCGCGCTGCCTACCGCCAGGCTCACCCGCGCGCCTGACCCGGGCCAGGCCGCCTCGCACCGGACCGGCCACCCGCCGCCGAGCACAGGAGCGCCCCCGGCGGGCGCCCTACCCGATGAGCGAACCACTCAGGGGTGATCGACCGGCGGTTACGATCATCGGGTGAGCGTCCCGCAGCCCCCCGAGCCGATCCCGGGCGCCCGCCTGCTCTTCTCCCTCGACCCGGCGGTCAGCCACCTCAACCACGGCTCGTTCGGCGCGGTGCCGATCGGCGTGCAGCGAGCCCAACAGCGGCTGCGCGACGAGATGGAGGCCAACCCGCTGCGATTCTTCACCCAGGGGCTGGTCGACCGGATCGCGCACACCCGCCGGCACCTGGCCGGTTTCCTCGGCGCCGACCCGGACGGCAGCGCTCTGGTCGGCAACACCACCACGGGCGTCGCGGTGGTGCTCCAGTCGCTGGGGCTGCAGCCCGGCGACGAGGTGCTCAGCACCGACCACGGGTACGGGGCGGTGAGCCTGGCCATCCAGCGGGAGTGCCGCCGGACCGGGGCGGCCAGCCGGGTCCTGCCGATCCCGCTGGCCGCCACCGACGAGCAGATCGTGCAGACCATCCGCGCGGGCCTGCGCCCGGGGCGGACCCGGCTCCTCGTCGTCGATCAGCTCACCTCGGCCACCGCCCGGCTCTTCCCGGCCGCCGCCATCGTCGGGGTGGCCCGCGAACACGGCGTTCCGGTCCTGGTGGACGCCGCGCACGCGCCGGGCATGCTGCCGACCCCGGTCAGCAGCATCGGCGCCGACTTCTGGGTGGGCAACCTGCACAAGTGGGGGTACGCCCCACGCGGTACCGCCCTGCTCGCGGTGACCGCGCCGTGGCGGGACCGAATCGAGCCGCTGGTGGTCTCGTGGGAGCAGGACGCCGGTTTCCCGGCTCGGGTCGAATGGCAGGCCACCCTGGACTACACCTCGTGGCTGGCCGCCCCGGCTGGCCTGTTCACGCTGCGCAGCCTGGGCGTCGACCGGGTCCGCGAGCACAACGCCGCGCTCGCCGCGTACGGCCAGCGGGTGGTGGGGGACGCGCTGGGGGTGCCTCCCGCCCAGCTGCCCGACCCCGGCGGACCCGCGGTGGCTCTGCGCGTCATTCCACTGCCGACCGGCATGGCCACCACCATCGACGAGGCGCGGGCGCTACAGACCCGCATCGCCGAGCGGCTCGCCGCCGAGGTGGCGGTGATGAGCTGGAACGGTCGAGGGTGGCTGCGACTCACCGGTCAGGTCTACAACGCCGCCGACGAGTACGAACGGCTGGCCGTACGGCTGCCGGCACTGCTCGCCCAGCGCTGACCCCGCCAACCGGGAGCAGGCGCACCGGGCCGAGGCCGAGCAGGGCCAGCGGGTCGAGGTATTCCACTCCCCGGCGCAGGCCCCAGTGCAGGCAGGCCACGGCCGCGCAGCCCGGATGCCCGGGCAGCAGCTCGCCCAGCGGCGCACCGGCGGCGACCGGCTGGCCGGGACGTACCGCCGGTCGCACCGGCTCGTGGGTGGTACGCAGCCCGCCGGCGTGCTCCACGGTGACCACCGGTCGGCCGGCCACCATGCCCGCGAAGAGCACCGTGCCCGGCCCGGCGCTGCGGACCACCGCTCCGGGCGGGGCGGCCAGGTCCACCCCCCGGTGCCCGGCCAGCCACGGCCGGGGCGGCGGGTCGAATCGGCGCACCGGGCGGGGCGGCCCGTCGACCGGCCAGCGGAACCGCCCCGGGCCGGCGTCCGTTGGGGCGGGTGCCACGACCGCGACCGGCACGACCAGCGTCGGCGCGCGACCGGGCAGCACCGCGACCAGCAGCGCCAGGCCGCAGAGCTGGACGGCCAGCGCGAGCGGGAACGCGGCGCAGAGCAGGACGGCGCGGCGGATCGAGACGGCACGCGGGGCGGATGGTGGTCGCATGACGTCAGCCTGCGACCGGGCCTGGACCGCCTGCCACGCTGAGCGGCCGAGCTGTGGACAAGTCGAGGTGCTGTGGACGACCACCCATGCCCTCGATGATCTGCTATGTCGCGGGCCGGCTGACGCTGCCTATGCTGGGCAGATGGCTCGGGACTGGCTCGCCTGGCACGACGACTACGACCAGCCGGGGTCGGCGCTGGCCGCCCGCCTGGCCGAGGTGCAGGGGCAGGTTCGGGCGGCACTGGACCGAGCGCCGACTGGGCCGCTCCGGGTGATCAGCGTCTGCGCCGGTCAGGGTCGGGACCTGATCCCGGTGCTCGCCACCCATCCGCGCCGCGACGACGTGACCGCCCGCCTGGTCGAGTTGGACCCCCGCAACGCCGGGGTGGCCGAGGACGCCGCCCGGGCGACCGGACTCACCGGCGTACAGGTGGTGGTCGGCGACGCGGCGGTGACCGACGCGTACGCCGATCTGGTCCCGGCCGACCTCGTGCTGCTCTGCGGGGTGTTCGGCAACGTGTCGGACGCCCACGTCCGGGCCACCGTGGGGCACACCGCCGCGCTCTGCGCGAGCGGCGGCACGGTGATCTGGACCCGGCATCGCCGCGAGCCCGACCTGGTGCCCACCATCTGTGACTGGTTCGCGCAGGAGGGATTCACGCCGGTCGCGGTAGGTACCCCGGCGGACCGGGTCGGCGTCGGCGTGCACCGTCACCTCGGCCGTCCCCGGCCGCTGCCGCCCAAGGTGACGATGTTCCACTTCCTCCCCCGCTGACCCTGCCCGGCGGCGCCGTCACCCGCGCGGGGTCGAAGGGGCCCGCTCACCGGGCCACGCTCGGACCCGCGCAGAGGGCCTAGGCTGGTCCGCGTGCGAGCGCAGCGCCGCCGTCCGAACCGGGGAGGCCCCTATGACCACTGTCGATGACCGGACACCGGGGTCTCAGCAGGACGACTCGACCCCGCACCTCGAGGCCGGCGGCGCGCCGACGGTGGCCGAGGTGAGCGGCCCGTCCCGGCTCGCCGAGCCGGACGAGGCGATCAGCCCCGAGGAGTTGCAGCTCGCCGCCCGCAACCACGGCATCCCGCTCGAGGCGCTGCGCTACGACGTCACCCCGGCGGGGCTGCACTACCTGCTCACCCACTACGACATCCCGGAGCTGGACCCGGCCACGCACGCGCTGGCCGTCGGCGGCGCGGTGGACCGGCCGCTGACCGTCAGCCTCGCGGAGCTTCGTGAGCGGCCCAGGGTCACCCACCGGGTCACCCTGGAGTG
Organism: Micromonospora sp. U21; assembly: GCF_018070045.1. Classification (GTDB taxonomy): domain Bacteria; phylum Actinomycetota; class Actinomycetes; order Mycobacteriales; family Micromonosporaceae; genus Micromonospora. The sequence goes on along the minus strand of NZ_JAGPYK010000001.1, from coordinate 312,873 downwards.
CGCGGGCAACGGTCGGGCCCTGTTGCACCCCCGGCCGGTCAGCCAGCCCTGGCTGGTTGAGGCGGTCGGCAACGCCGAGTGGACCGGCACACCGTTGGCGCCGCTGCTGCGCGAGGCGGGTCTCGGGCCGGACGCGGTCGACGTGGTCTTCACCGGCGCCGATCACGGCGTCGAGCGCGGGGTGGAGCAGGACTACCAGCGCGGGCTGCCGGTCGCCGACGCGCTGCGCGAGGAGGTGCTGCTGGCGTACGAGATGAACGGCGCTCCCCTGCTGCCGCAGCACGGTGCGCCGCTGCGGCTGATCGTGCCGGGCTGGTACGGCATGGCGCACGTGAAGTGGCTCCACTCGGTGGAGGTCCGGACCGAGCCGTTCGAGGGTTACCAGAACGCGGTCGCCTACCGGCTGCGCCGCGACGCCGGCGACCCGGGCGTTCCGGTCACCCGGATCGAGCCACGCGCGCTGGTCCGCCCGCCCGGCTTCCCCGACTTCATGTCCCGCCGCCGGGTGCTCCGGCCGGGGCCGTGCACTCTGGACGGTCGAGCCTGGTCGGGGCACGCGCCGGTGGTTGCCGTGGAGGTGACCATCGACGGCGGGACGAGCTGGACGCTGGCCGAGTTGGACGCCGCGGAGGGCGACTTCGCCTGGCGACGGTGGCGGCACGAGTGGACCGCGACGCCGGGCCGGTACGTGCTCAGCGCGCGGGCGACGGACGCCTCCGGGCGGACCCAGCCGGTCGAGCAGCCGTGGAACCGGGGCGGCTTCGCCAACAACCTGGTGCAGCGGGTAGAGGTCGTGGTGCCGGCCGAGTGACCGGCAGCGAGGGCTACGCCACGGGTGGGGGGCTCGTGGCACCGCCGGGCCGTACGGGCGCGGTCAGCCGCCGAAGCCGGAGTCGGCGGGCAGCGAGATGTCGGGCTTCTCCAGCTCCTCGACGTTGACGTCCTTGAAGGTCATCACCCGGACGTTCTTCACGAAGCGGGCAGGACGGTACATGTCCCACACCCAGGCATCGTGCATCTCGACCTCGAAGTAAACCTCGCCGTCGGAGTTGCGCACGTGTAGGTCGACCTGGTTGGCCAGGTAGAACCGGCGCTCCGTCTCCACCACGTAGGAGAACTGGCGGACAATGTCGCGGTACTCCCGGTAGAGCTGCAGCTCCATCTCGGTCTCGTACTTCTCGAGATCTTCCGCGCTCATCGCACTCCGCCTTCCATGACCACATCTTCCCCCACCGGCGCCGGAGGCCGAAGCTGCTCGCCCAACGCCACGCCGACGGTACTCCCTGACGCCCAGGAGCGCTCCATCGGCTCGTCCGGGCCCGGATGGACGGGCCGCCGGGCGCGCGGCGGCCGGCCGTCGCGGCCGGAGACCGCGGCGACGTTGACGTACGAGAACCGGTGCTCCCGGCACGGCCCGTGCTCCCGCAGCGCCGCGGAGTGCTCCGGGGTGATGTAGCCCTTGTGCTCGGCGAAGCCGTACGCCGGGAACACCCCGTCCAACTCCACCATGATCCGGTCCCGGGTGACCTTGGCGAGCACGCTGGCCGCCGCCACGCAGGCTGCCACCCGGTCACCCTTCCACACCGCCAGCCCCGGCACGCCCAGGCCGTCCACGCCGAAGCCGTCGGTCAGCACGTACTCCGGCCGGGTGGTGAGCGAGGCGAGCGCCCGGCGCATCGCGGACAGGTTGCACACGTGCAACCCCCGGGCGTCGACCTCCTCGGCCGGGATGACCACCACGGCGTACGCCAGCGCGCGGTCGACGACCTCCGCGTACACCCGCTCCCGGCTGGCCGGGGTGAGCAGCTTTGAGTCGGCCAGGCCCTCGATCTCGCCGCGTCGCCCCTCGGGCAGCACCGCCGCGGCGGCGACCAGCGGACCGGCGCACGCGCCCCGGCCGGCCTCGTCGGCGCCGGCGACCTGCCGGAAGCCGCGCCGTTGCAACGCCCGCTCCAGCGCGTACAGCCCGGCCTCCCGGCGCACGACGGTGCGCGGCGGGGTCAGCACGTGGCCTCGTCCCGGTCGACGCCGGCGGTCGGTCGTAGGAGCCTGGTCAGCAGGGCGGGCAGCTCGGCCGGGTAGTACCGCTCATCGGTGGCCGCCAGCTTGTCCGGCGACCACCAGCGGTGACCGGCGATGCTGCGCCGCTCGACGTCGTCGAAACCCGCGGTGTCCACCTGCCACGACGGCACCCGGACCAGGAAGAAGACCTGCTGCTGGCGGTACCACACACCGTCGAACGGGAACTCGGTCGTTTCGGACCAGACCGGCTCGCCCAGTTCGGCGGGGTCGAGCCGCAACCCGGTCTCCTCGGCCAGCTCCCGGGCCGCGCCCGCCGCCGGTGACTCCGCCGGATCCAGCCCACCGCCAATGGTGAACCAGTAGCGGTGCCCGGGGCGGGCCGGGTCGAAGCCGTTGAAGAGCAGGACGCGGCCGGCCGCGTCGACGAGCAGCACGCGTGCGGCGCGTCGAGGGGTGTAGACGGTCACGGCCCCCAGCCTGCCAGACCGGCGGCGGATCGCCCACGCCCCCGTCGGCCTACGGCTTCGGGATGCCGTCGTACTGATCCGGCACGGTCAGCCAGGTGGCCCGGTTGACCGGCCAGAACACGGTGAACGCCCGCCCGACCACCTCGTCCTCTCCGATGGTGGCCTCGGTGATGTTCTGCCCGGACTGCTGCCAGTGCTCCAGCGAGTCGCCCGAGGCGGACCGGTGGTCGCCCATCACCCACAGCCGCCCCTTCGGCACGGTGATGTCGAATTCCTGGTCGGCCGGCTTGTCGCGGACCCCGTCCATCGAGAAGATGTACGGCTCGTCGAGCGACTTGCCGTTGATCACCAGCCGCTCCTCCGGGTCGCAGCAGACCACGTGGTCGCCACCGACGCCGATCACCCGCTTGATGAAGTCCTCACCGTCGGGGTTGCCGCTCCACTCGATCGGCGCCTTGAAGACGATCACCTCGCCGCGGTGCGGTGACCGGAAGTCGTAGACCAGCTTGTTGACCAGCACCCGGTCATCGATCTTGAGAGTGTTCTCCATGGACGGGGAGGGGATGAAGAAGGTCTGCAGCACGAAGGCGCGGACCAGCACCGCGACCAGGATCGCCACACCCAGCAGGATCGGCAGCTCCTTCCAGAAGGAACTGCGGGGCTTGTCGGTCTGCTCGTCAATCACGCCAAGGAGCCTACGTTGCCGGGCCGGACGTCACCGTCCGGAACGCGCGGGAACCCCGCAGCGCGGCCACCAGGGGAAGAAGCAGCAGGACACCGCCCTGCGGGGTCGGTCGGACCGGGGGCGCGCCCGAGGAGGCGGCAGCCGGCCCGGACACGTCGTCGAACGTCGACGGCACCGACAGCGGATCCCACCGGGAGGACGGCCAGACCACCATGAAGGCACGGCCGACCACGTTGTCGATCGGCACCGGGCCCTGGCAGCGCGCGTCCTGGGAGACCAGCCGGTGGTCGCCCATCACGAAGATCTGGCCGGGCGGCACGACGACCTCGTCGAAGCGCCGGGAGCGGCACTCCCCCGGGTTGGGCGGCAGCTCCAGCGGGGAGTCGCGCACCACGTAGGGCTCGTTGAGCGGGGTGCCGTTGACGGTGACCCGGCCCTGGCTGTCGCAACACTTGACCCGGTCGCCGGGGAGGCCGATCACCCGCTTGATGAAGTCCTTCTCACCGGGGCGGCTCACCCCCACCAGGTCGCCGACGGTCCGGGTGAGCTTGCCGGTGAAGCCCGGCGCGGGCGGCTCGTCGACCTGCGGCGCCCAGCGGTCGGTGCCCCGGAAGACCACCACCTCGCCGCGTACCGGGTCGCGGACGTCGTAGACGACCTTGTTGACCAGTACGCGGTCGCCGATCAGGAGGGTGTCCTCCATCGAGCCGGACGGGATGTAGAACGCCTGGAGCAGGAAGGTGCGGATCAGCACCGCGAGGCAGAACGCGACGACCAGCAGCAGCGGGAGCTCCTGCCAGAGCGGCATCTGCCGGCGGGTACGGCGGGCCCGCCGGCGCCACGGATCGACGGTGCCGTCCTCGTCAAGCGTCTGCACCACGCCACTCCCCGGTCCGCAGAAACACCACCGCCCGGGAGCCTCGTCGAGGCCCCACGGGCGGTTGTGGACGGCTGCCCGCCACGTGGGCGGGGCCGCCGCCTCGCTGCGCCCGTACGACCAGGGTAGTGCGGTCCGGTCGGTACGGCATACGCGCAGCTCAGGCGGCGTGGCGAGCGGGAAGTCAGCTGGGCTGCTTCTCCCGCTTCTCCTTGATCTTGGCCTTCTTGCCGCGCAGCTCGCGCAGGTAGTACAGCTTGGCGCGGCGCACGGCACCGCGGGTCACGATCTCGATCCGGTCGATGCCCGGGCCGTTGAGCGGGTAGGTCCGCTCGACGCCGACACCGAAGCTCACCTTGCGGACCGAGAAGGTCTCGCGCAGTCCGTCACCCTGGCGGCGGATGACGACGCCCTGGAAGATCTGGACACGGGACCGGTTGCCCTCGACGACCCGCGCGTGCACCTTGACGGTGTCACCGGCACGGAAGTCGGGAAGGTCGGTCCGCTTCGACTGGGCGTCAAGGGCGTCCAGGATGTTCATCGCTGCGTCCTCGTGAGGCTCACGGCGCACCGTGACTCGGTGCGCGGGTGGGTGATTCTGATCCCCGGGTGGTGGTCGGCGAGCCGACCCGGTCGGGGATCCTCGCAGTCGCCCGCGGGCGCGGACGGATGCGGCAACCCCTCTACTTTGCCACATCCCCCGGCGGCGGCTGAAATCCGGCCCGGTCCAGCGCCGCGATGTCCCGTTTGTCGAGCTGATCGGCGGGCAGCACGGCGAGCAGGTCCGGACGCCGGGCGGCGGTGCGCAGCAGCCCCTCCTCGCGGCGCCAGCGGGCGATCTTTCCGTGGTCGCCGGAGCGGAGCACCTCCGGCACGTCGTGCCCGCGCCAGCTCGGCGGCTTGGTGTAGATCGGCGCTTCGAGCAGCCCATGCGCGTGCGACTCCTCGTCCAGTGAGCCGGCGTTGCCCAGCACACCGGGCAGCAGCCGGGTGACCGCCTCCAGGACGACCAGCACCGCCACCTCGCCGCCGAAGAGCACGTAGTCGCCGAGCGAGACCTCGGTGACCGGCATCCGGGTCGCGGCGTGCGCCAGTACCCGCTGGTCGATCCCCTCGTACCGGCCGCAGGCGAAGAGCAGGTGCGGCTCGGCGGCCAGCTCGTACGCCATGGCCTGGGTGAACGGGACACCGGCCGGCGAGGGCACCATCAGCCGGGGCGGCGGAGCCTCGGCCGGCGCGAGCGCGTCCAGCGCGCCGCCCCACGGCTCCGGGCGCATCACCATGCCCGGACCGCCGCCGTAGGGGGCGTCGTCGACCGTGCGGTGCACGTCGTGGGTCCAGGTCCGCAGATCGTGCACGGCCAACTGGAGTACGCCGTTGGCCCGGGCCCGGCCGATCAGCGACAGGTCCAGAGGGGCGAAGTACTCCGGGAAGATGGACACGATGTCGACGCGCATGCGGGGGTGCTCCACCTAAAGATCGAGCAGTCCGGCCGGCGGGTCGACGATCACACGTCCACCGGCCAGGTCGACCTCCGGAACGATCTCCCGGACGAACGGGATCAACGCGGTACGCCCCTCGGGGCGTCGCAGCACCAGCAGGTCGGAGGAGGCTGCGTGGTCGATCCGGGCCACCTCGCCCAGCCGCTCGCCGGCCGGGGTGACCACGGCCAGCCCGACGAGCTGGTGGTCGTGGAACTCCTCCGGGTCCTCCGGCGGCTCCACGTCGGCGCTGTCCACCACGAGCAGGGTCCCGCGCAGCGCCTCGGCGGTGTTGCGGTCCGGTATCCCGGCGAACGCGACCAGGATCCGGCCCTGGTGGAAGCGGGACTCCTCGATGGTCAGCTCGGTAGGAACCCGGAACGGCACCCCGGGCCCGTCCGCGGGCGGCGGAACCGCCCCAGGCTCGGTGCGCAGCACCGAACCTGGGGCGAACCGTGCTTCGGGCTCGTCGGTCCGCACCTCCACGGTGACCTCACCGCGGACACCGTGCGGCTTGCCGATCCTGCCGACGACGAGCTGCATCAGTACGAGTCGACGATGTCGACGCGTACTCCGCGCCCGCCGATGGAGCCGATCACCTGGCGCAGCGCCTTGGCGGTCCGGCCGGACCGCCCGATCACAGTGCCGAGGTCCTCGGGGTGCACGCGGACTTCCAGCCGCTTGCCCCGACGGGAATCGACCATCCGCACCCGGACGTCGTCCGGGTGGTCGACGATGCCCTTGACCAGGTGCTCCAACGCCGGACGCAGAGGCATGTCAGGCCTGCTCACCGGCGTCGGCAGCGGCAGCCGGGGCCTCGGCCGGAGCCTCGGTCTTCGGCGCCTCAGCCGGAGCCTCGGCCTTCGGAGCCTCGGTCTTCGGCGCCTCAGCGGCCTTGGCAGCCTTCTTGGCCGGCTTGGCCGGGGTCTCCGGGGCGAGCCCGGCGGCGGCCTTCGCCTCAGCCTCGTACGCCGCCTTGCGGTCGGCCCGCTCGGGGGCGACCTTCAGCGGCGGCGGGGCCGGCAGGCCCTTGTACTTCTGCCAGTCACCGGTCAGCTCCAGCAGCCGCTGCACCGCCTCGCTCGGCTGAGCGCCGACGGACAGCCAGTACTGGACCCGCTCCGACTTGACCTCGATGACCGAAGGGTCCTCCTTCGGCTGGTACACCCCGACGAACTCGATCGCCCGGCCGTCACGCTTGGTGCGCGAGTCGGCGATGACAATGCGGTACTGCGGGTTGCGGATCTTACCCATCCGCAGGAGCCGGATCTTTACGGCCACAGTTGTTTCGCTCCTGTTGCGATCTCACCAGCCCGGCACGGGCGGTGTGTATGGGTGAGCGCCGACGGCACAGTGGGGTTGGGCCGGAGACTACTCGGTGGACTGGCGACGCGCCCGGGTTAGAGGGCGCCGGACGCGCGCCGGATACCAGCGACCCATTCTGCCAGATCCGACGCCGATCTCTCGCACCGGACCCGGACACCGCACCCGGCTCGCCCGGACCGGTGACCCGGAACACCCTCTCAGCGCACCGGCGGGCGGTCCCAGCCCAGTGGAAGTTCGTCCGGTACATCCCAGTCGGCCGGAGGCACGAAGTCGCACCAGGTGCCGTCGAACGGGAACTCACCGGCCTCGGCGAGCGCGATCACCCGCTCCCCCTCGGCCCGGACCGCCTTCTCGTCGGTCACCCAGTAGTCGTCCGGGAAGTCGAGGCGCTCGACGAACTCCTCCTCGTCCTTCCACTGCCAGCTACGGTCCGGGCGCACCACCACGTCGAGGTCCTGGTCCACCACGTCGACGCCCGCCACCGGGCCGTCGTCCCAGCGCACGCCGGGCTCCTCCAGGTTGACGTACCAGTGGGCGAACCGGCCCTGCGCGTCCCGGAACCACCAGACGGAGTGCGCCGCACCGGTGGGCAGGAACTTCAGCAGCGGCGGCCCGTTCCAGCGCCCGTGCTCCAGCCGGTACGCCGACGAGATCCACTGCGCGAACGGCATCGCCCGCATCCCCAGCCCCGCCTCGGTCACCTCGTGGGCGACCGGCGAGTCCCGGGCGATCCAGACCAGCAGACCCCGCTCGTCGTCGCTGACCACCCGGCCCGGCCGGACCCACCCGATCCGGCCGCGTCGCACGCTGCGGTGCATGATCAACCGACCCGACTCGAAGCGCACTCCACCACCTCCGGGCTGTTAACAGGGGGCCCTTCCTCTACCGCAGGCGTTAAGAAGGTGCCCTTCCTTACCTCAGTAGGCGCGGGCGAGGATGGCGATCAGGTCGGGCTCGTCCTCGGAGTCCGGCACCGAGCCGTCGGCGCGAAGCAGGCAGCGCACCGTGACGCCCTGGCCGTTCGCGGCGGCCTCGCCGGCCACGCCGACCGCCGACCACGGCACCCGGGCCCAGCCGTTCGCGGCGGCCTCGATCGCCTCGGCCAGGGTGGCCACCTCCACCGTGCGCGACTCGCGGTTGGCCAGCGCCTGGTCGTGCAGCACCTGCTGGTCGGTCTCCAGCGCGGCCAGCACCGCGCCGACCACGTCGGCCACCGGCGTCGGGGACTTCGAGCCGTCGGTGCGACGCACCACCGTCGCGTTGCCCACGGCCAGGTCCCGAGGGCCGACCTCGACGCGTACCGGATAGCCGCGCAGCTCGGCGTCGACGGCCCGGCGGCCGAACGCGGTGTCGGTGCGGTCGTCCAGCGCGACCCGGACACCGGCGTCGCGCAGGCCGTCGCGGAGCTTGGCAGCCGCCTCGGCGACGCCCTCACCGTCCTTGACGATCATGACGTACGCCTGGATCGGGGCCAGCCTCGGCGGCACCCGCAGGCCGTTGTCGTCGCCATGCGCCATGATCAGGCCGCCCAGCATCCGGGTCGAGGTGCCCCAGGAGGTCGTCCAGGCGTGCTCCCGGCCGCCCTCGGCGGACGAGTAGCTGATGTCGAACGCCTTGGCGAAGTTCTGGCCCAGCTCGTGGCTGGTGCCCAGCTGGAGCGCCTTGCCGTCGCCCATCATGCCTTCGCAGGTGTACGTGGCGGTCGCACCGGCGAACCGCTCGCGGGCCGTCTTCAGGCCCACCACCACCGGGATGCCGATCACGTTGACCATCAGGTCCTCGTACGCCTCGTGCAGGATCCGCCGGGCGTACGCCCGGGCGTCCTCGCGGGTGGCGTGCGCGGTGTGCCCCTCCTGCCAGAGGAACTCGCTGGTGCGCAGGAAGATCCGTGGGCGCAGCTCCCACCGAACCACGTTGGCCCACTGGTTGAGCAGCAGCGGCAGGTCCCGGTACGAGTCGATCCACTTGGCCATGAACTCGCCGATCACCGTCTCGCTGGTGGGGCGCACCACCACCGGCTCGGCGAGCTGCTTGCCGCCACCGTGGGTGACCACCGCAAGCTCCGGCGAGAAGCCCTCGACGTGCTGGGCCTCGCGCTTGAGGTAGCTCTCCGGAATGAACAGCGGGAAGTACGCGTTCTCCGCACCCGCCGCCTTGATCCGGGCGTCCATCTCGGCCTGCATCCGTTCCCAGATGGCGTAGCCGGCCGGGCGGATGACCATGGTGCCGCGGACCGGGCCGTTGTCGGCCAGCTTCGCCTTGGCGATCAGGTCCTGGTACCAGCGGGGGAAGTCCTCCGCACGGGGAGTGAGCACGCGTGCCATGACCGCACATCCTATGCGCCGCGCGGCAGCCGCCGCGCCCGGGAGTCGACGCGCCGTCCGCCTGGTCTTCCGCACCCGCTCCCGGCAGCGACTGTATCGGCCCCTGCGCATGCTGACGGGGCGATCGTAGACTTCGACCACCATGACTGCATCGACCGACTCCCCGCGCCAGCGGCTGCGGGACACGATCGTGGACGCCGCCCGCGGGCGGGCCATCGCCGCCGGCTGGGACGCGGTACGCATGGGCGGCGTGGCATCCGCGGCCGGGGTGAGCCGGCAGACCGTCTACAACGAGTTCGGCAGCAAGGCCGGCCTGGCCGAGGCGCTCGCCCGGCGGGAGGTGGACCGCTTCGTCGGCGACGTCCGGGGCGCCCTGGTCGCGCACGGTCCCGACGTCCGGGCCGGCGCGTACGCGGCGATCGCGCACACCCTCGCCGCGGCGGCGGACAACCCACTGGTCAAGGCGATCCTGACCAGTGCCCGGGGCGGCTCGGACGAGCTGCTGCCGTACCTGACCACCCGGGCCGAGGTGGTGCTCACCGAGGCGTCCGGCGCGCTGATCGAGTGGGTCGGCGACCACCTGCCGGAAGCCGACCCCGCCGCGCTGGCCTTCGCCGCCGACACCATCGTCCGCCTGGTGGTCAGCCACATCGTGCTCCCCCGGGGCCCGATCGACCAGACCGCCACGGCCCTGGCCGACCTGGCCGTACGTCTTTTCCTGACGGCCGCCCGCCCACCCCGCTGACCCCACGGACCAGCCCGGCACCGGGCGGGATCTTGCAGCGCTGGCACCGTCCGGGAGCGATCCCGCGCAGCGTCAGCGGATGACGCGACCGCGCAGGATGGTGCGGGACGGGGCGCGGACGACGCGCAGGTCGCGGCGCGGATCCTCGGGGTAGACGGTCAGGTCGGCGAGACCGCCCTCGACGAGACCGGGGAAGCCGAGCCATTCCCGGGCGCCCCAGGAGGCGGCGGCCAGCACGTCGAGCGGCGCCATCCCGGCCCGCTCGTGCAGCAGCAGCATCTCCTCGGCGGCCAGCCCGTGGTCGATGCCGCCGCCGGCGTCGGTGCCCACGTAGATCGGCACGCCCGCCTCGTGCGCGGCACGCACCACCTCGGGAAAGCCGTCGCGCAGCGCCAGCATGTGCTCGGCGTACCCGGGGAACTTGGCCCGCGCCTGCTCGGCGATGCCGCCGAAGGTGGCAATGTTGATCATCGTGGGGACGAGCGCGGTGCCCTGGCGGGCCATCTCGTCGATCAGGTCGAGGCTCAGCCCCGTGCCGTGCTCCACCGAGTCCACCCCGGCCCGCACCATGATCTCCACGGCCGACTCGGAGAAGGTGTGCACCGCGGCGCGTACCCCGGCGTCGTGCGCGGCCCGCACGGCCGCGGTGAGCGTGTCCGCGTCCCAGGCCGGCGCCAGGTCGCCCACGCCGCGGTCGATCCAGTCGCCGACCAGCTTGACCCAGCCGTTGCCGGCCCGCGCCTGGGCCGCGACCGTCGCGGCCACCTCGGCGGCGCCGACCTCCACCCCGATGTCGCGCAGGTAGCGCTTCGGCGGCGCGACGTGCCGGCCGGCGCGGGCCAGTCGCGGCAGGTCCGGCTCGTCGTCCAACTCGGGGTACGGGTACGGCGAGCCGGCGTCCCGGATTGCCAGCACCCCGGCGTCGCGGTCGACGCGGGCCAGCTCGCGGGCCTGGTCGAGGGAGGTGATCGGGGCGCCGCCGCGGGCGATGCCGATGTGGCAGTGCGCGTCGACCAGGCCGGGCAGGACGAAACCGCCGTCGACCACCGTCTCCGCGCCGGGCACCGGTTCGAAGGTGACCCGGTCGCCGACCAGCCACAGGTCCCGGACCTCGTCGTCCGGCAGGAGCACACCGCGCACATGCAGAGCCATGTGCACAGTCCTACCGGATCACCCCCCGCCGTGCCGCGCCGGGCCGGAGCCGGCCGGCCACGGCGGCTTCACCCGAACCGGGTGGGGCCGCCTCACCCGGTAGCGGTGGACGGTGGTCGAACCCGAGGACCAGGGAGGAAAGATGGCTGTCCGGACCAAGGCACGACCCTCGCCGACCGACGAGGTCCCGCTGTATCCGGCGTACGGCCACCTGATGCGCCGCCACCGGCACCCGATCGGCGTACGCGGCGGGCCGCGGCGCGCCCCGCGCGGGTACCAGCTGAGCGACAATGATCAGCGGCAGGTCCGGGCGGCGTACGAGCTGCGCGTGCGGCAGCTGGCCCGCGCGGTGGTGACGGCCGGCCGGCAGCCGGGCGACACGACGGAGAACCTGGTCGGACAGTTGGAACAGCGGATCGACGCGCTGGTACACCGGGCTGGTTTCGCGCCCTCGGTCGACGCGGCGCGGGACCTCGTCGCCCACAACACGTTCACCGTCGACGGTGGCAAGGTCAACCGTTCGTCGTACCTGGTCCAGCCGGGGCAGACAATCGAGGTGCGCGCGGACCGGCAGTGCCGAGCGCCGGTCGCCATCGCCATGGCCGAGCACTCCGAGGGTGACGCACCGCCGTACCTGGAGGTCAGTTCGGAGCGGTTCACCGCGACCCTGACCCGGGAGCCGCAACGGCAGGAGGTGCCCGCGTTGCGGGACATCCCCCTCGCCGTCCACTCGAACGAGGAGGTCGCACGATGAGCATGCCGATTCCGAACGACCGGCGGGTGCCCACCTACCTGCGGCAGAGCGGGCGGCCGGAGCTGACGCCGCGGCAACGGCGTCGCGCCGAGCACAAGGAGGCACGGCGGGAGAGCCTCCTGGGTCAGCGTCCGCCGAAGCGGTCGCGGGAACGGTGACCCGCGGTCGGCCCGGCGGCGCCGGGTGCCGGCCGGCCGACCGGGAGGTCCGAAGGGACCCGGGGGCCGGCGACGCGCGCCGGCCACCCGAGGTCAGCGCTTGCCGTCGCCCTTGCCGAGCTTGTTGAAGTCGATCTTCGGGAGCTTGAAGCCGGGCGGCAGGCCCTGACCGCCGGCCAGGTCGTTGGGGTCCATCCCCGGCGGAAGCTGCGGCATCCCACCCGGGAAGCCGCCGGCGCCAACGCGCGGAGCGGCACCACTCTGCCCGGCACCCCGCGAACGCTGCGAGCCCTTCGCGTTTTTCCGCTTGTTCTTGGGGCTCTTGGTCGCCTTGCGGCGGCCACCGCCGGGCAGGCCCATCATGCCGCCCATCTGCTTCATCATCTTCTGCGCGTCGGCGAAGCGGTTGAGCAGCTGGTTGACGTCCATCACGGTGACCCCGGAGCCGTTGGCGATGCGCGCCCGGCGGGAGCCATTGATGATCTTCGGGTTGGTCCGCTCGCCCGGGGTCATCGACCGGATGATCGCGGTGACCCGGTCGAAGTGGGTGTCGTCAAGATCGGCCAGCTGGTCCTTCATCTGCCCCATGCCGGGCATCATGGCCAGCACGTTGGCGATCGGCCCCATCCGGCGTACCGCGATGAGCTGGTCGAGGAAGTCCTCCAGCGTGAACTGCTCACCGCCCATCAGCTTGGCGGTCATCTTCTCCTTCTGATCCGAGTCGAAGGCCTGCTCGGCCTGCTCGATCAGAGTGAGGACGTCGCCCATGCCGAGGATCCGGCTGGCCATCCGGTCGGGGTGGAAGACGTCGAAGTCCTCCAGCTTCTCGCCGGTGGAGGCGAACAGGATCGGCTGCCCGGTCACCTCGCGCACCGACAGCGCGGCGCCACCACGGGCGTCGCCGTCGAGCTTGGAGAGCACCACGCCGGTGATGCCGACACCGTCACGGAACGCCTCGGCGGTGCGGACGGCGTCCTGACCGACCATCGCGTCGATGACGAAGATGACCTCGTCCGGCTGGACCGCGTCGCGGATGTCGGCGGCCTGCTGCATCATCTCGGCGTCGATGCCCAGCCGGCCGGCCGTGTCGACGATGACGATGTCCCGGGCCGCCCGCTTCGCGTGCTCGATCGACGCGCGGGCCACCTGGACCGGGTCACCGACGCCGTTGCCCGGCTCGGGGGCGTACACCTCGACGCCGGCCCGGCCACCGAGCACCTGGAGCTGCCCGACGGCGTTGGGACGCTGGAGGTCGGCGGCGACCAGCAGCGGCTGGTGCCCCTGGCCCTTGAGCCAGCGGGCCAGCTTGCCGGCGAGGGTGGTCTTACCGGAACCCTGGAGGCCGGCCAGCATGATCACCGTCGGGGACTGCTTGGCGAACTGGAGCCGCCGGCCCTCGCCGCCGAGCACGTTGATCAGCTCTTCGTTGACGATCTTGATGATCTGCTGGGCCGGGTTCAGCGCCTGCGAGACCTCGGAGCTGCGGGCCCGCTCCTTGACGTTCGCGATGAAGCCCTTGACGACCGGCAGCGCGACGTCCGCCTCCAGCAGCGCGAGGCGGATCTCGCGCGCCGTGGCGTCGATGTCGGCGTCGGTGAGCCGCCCCTTGCCGCGGAGCTTGGTGAAGATCCCGGACAGGCGGTCACTCAAGGTGTCAAACACACGAACATCCCGTTTGTCAGTGTTCCGGCGGGCACAACGCGGCCGGCAGTGCGGAGTCCGACCACCGCAAGGGTAGCGGGCCGGCCGCACGGCCGCTGTCGCCCGGCCCGGCGCGCGTCCCGGCCGCCCCGGCCGTGCCCGGCCGCCGCCCCCACGGGGCCGCCGTCGCGGTCATCCGGACACCAGCCCCGACTGGTACGCGAAGACGACGAGCTGGGCCCGGTCCCGGGCTCCCAGCTTGCCCATCGCCCGGCTGACGTGGGTCCGCGCGGTCGCCGGGCTGACCACCAGCCGGGCGGCGATCTCCTCGTTGTTCAGCCCCTCACCGACCAGGCCGACCACCTGGCGCTCCCGATCGGTGAGCGCGTCGAGCCGCGGATGCGGACGGGGCACCCGGGACGGCCGGGTGGCGAACTCCCGCACCACCCGCCGGGTCACCGACGGCGACAGCAACGCCTCCCCCTCGGCGACCAGCCGGATCGCCCGCAGCAGCTCGGCCGGCCGGGTGTCCTTGGTGAGGAACCCGCTCGCCCCGTGCCGCAGCGCGTCGAAGACGTACTCGTCCAGCTCGAAGGTGGTGAGCACCACCACCCGCGTGCCGGCCAGGTCGGGGTCGGCGACGATCCGACGCGTGGCCTCGATCCCGTCGATGCCCGGCATCCGGATGTCCATCAGCACCACGTCCGGCCGTTCCCGGCGGGCCAGCTCCACCGCCCGCAGCCCGTCGGCCGCCTCGCCGGCCAGCGCCAGGTCGTCCTCGCTCTCCACCAGCGCGCGCAGCCCGAGCCGGACCAGGTCCTGGTCGTCGGCGATCAGCACCCGGATCACGCGGACGGCTCCACCGGCAGCCGGGCGTACACCCGGAAACCGCCGTCGGGGCGCGGCCCTACGGCCAGCCGCCCACCCAGCGCGTCGACCCGCTCCCGCATCCCGGCCAGACCGTGCCCCCCGGTCCCGTCGTCGGTGGGATCCAGCCCGTCGCCGGCGGCACCGGCGCCCCGGTCGGTGACCTCGACGGTCAACCCGTCGGCGCGGTAGCCGACCGTCACCTCCGCACTGGCCACCCCGGCATGGCGCAGGACGTTGGTCAACGCCTCCTGCACCACCCGGTACGCGGCCAGGTCCACCGCCGCCGGCACCTCCCGGGGATCACCGACCACCCGCAGCTCGACGCCGAGACCGGCCCCGGCGAGCCGGTCGCGCAGCACTGGGAGCCGGGCCAGGCCGGGCACTGGCCCACGCTCCGCGCCCCGCCGCACCGCGCCCAGGGTGACCCGCAGCTCGTCCAGTGCCTCCCGGCTGGTCCGGCTGATCGCGGTCAGCGCGGTCTCCGCCTGCTCCGGCCGTTTGGGCAGCAGGTGCAGGGCGATCTCCGCCTGCATGCTGATCGCGGCCAGCCCGTGCCCCACCACGTCGTGCACCTCCTGCGCGATGCGCAGCCGCTCCTCGTCGGCCTGCCGCCGGGCCTGCTCCGCGCGGCTGCGCGCCTGCTCGGCACGGCTGCGGGCGACCGCCTCGCGGTTGACCCGCACCACCATCCCCACCGCGAACGGTACGACCGCCCAGGCCGAAGCGGGCAGCACTCCGACCCAGCCCGGCGCCGGGCCCCGGGACCAGAAGACGTGCGCCAGCAGCAGCACGAACGCGCCGCCGGTGGCGAGCGCCGCCGGCCGCACTGGCAGCCGCACCGCCACGGTGTACACCGCGATCAGGAAGGTGAGCAGGATCGGCCCGTACGGGTAGCCGAGCACCAGGTACGTCGTGGTGGCCACGGTGACCGCGGCGAGGGTGGCGACCGGGGCGCGCCGCCGGGCCAGCAGGGCCAGCGCGGCGACCGCGATCAGCACCCGGCAGGCGGCGTCCACCGGCCTCGACTCCGGCTGGTTGTCCCCGGCCAGGCCGGTGGCGAGCAGTCCGAATCCGAGCAGCCCCAGGGCGAGCGCGACGTCAGCGGTCGCCTCCCGCCACCCTCGCTGCCCGCTGCGTCGCATGGCCGTCATTCTGCCCGCGCCGATGCCATCGGGCGTGCGTCCACGAGCGGCACCGCAGCTACGCCCCCGGACGTACCCGCCGGGCCCGCGCCACCCGCCGGGCCCATGCCATCCGCCGGCCGCCGTTCCGCCTTGACGGCACACCTCTGGACGGCGTCCTTCCAAACGGCGCCACGGCGTTCCGCCGGGGGTGAGAGCGGCCGGAAGGCTTCAGCGCGGCCGGGCCGGGGGCGGACACCTCCGCGAGCGTTATGACTCTGGGGCATAAATATGACTCTGAGGTATAACGGCTGTGAGCGAGACGGGCTGGCGCGAGGGTCGAAAGGACGATTGTGCGGCGGCACGCGGCAGCTGGAGAGCGGCGGCGGCCGCGGTGCCGGCCGCAGGCATCACTTCTGGCGGGCAACGTCCACCCCCTGGCTGGGGTTGCTGGGCCGAGCGAGGCGATGAGGTCCCGCGGTGGCCCGGGAGCCGCGCAACGCCGGGCAGCGGGCGTCGGACAGCGCAGCGCCGGGCAGCGGGCAGCGGCCGCGGCTTCGGGGCTTCGGGGCGGATTCGATCGCGGGTCAGACGGCGGCGAGGACCGCCGCCTCCAGGCGCGCCCGGGTGGCGTCGTCCGGCCAGCCGCCGACGAGGTAGAAGGCGTCGACCACGTCGGCGCCGAGGGTGGAAATGCGGGCGGCACGGACCAGGGCACCCGCCTCGTCGAGCGCACAGGTGACCCGGTAGAGCAGCCCGGCGGCGTCGGCGGCGCGCAGCTCCAGCAGCACGGCGTCGGTGGCCGCCTCGCGGTGCCAGACCACCCGGGGGTCCGCGCCACCGCCCCGTGCGGTGAGTGCACGACCGCGCAGCCG
This sequence comes from Micromonospora sp. U21, assembly GCF_018070045.1. Lineage (GTDB taxonomy): Bacteria > Actinomycetota > Actinomycetes > Mycobacteriales > Micromonosporaceae > Micromonospora. Next base: position 296,375 of record NZ_JAGPYK010000001.1, on the reverse strand, counting down.
CTGGGTGACCGACACGTCGCCGGCGACCGCCCGACGCAGGTCGGCGCGGAGCGGGACCGGGTCCGGCGGTAGGCCGTAGCGTGGCTGCACCCGGCACTCGACCAGGGCCCGGCCGTCGACCGCGGAGGCATCTGCGGAGATCACTTCCAGCCGGTGCAGGGCCAGGCAGCCGGCCACGGTGGCGAGCAGGCCCCGCCGGTCCGCCGCGGCCACCGCCACCCGGTCCCCGGTCAGGTGGACGACCGGCAGAGGCCCGGCCAACAGCGCCGGGTCGGGGGCCGGCGGTTCGGGCAGCACGCCGGTGTCCAGCGCGGTGCGGACCCGGGCGACCAGCTCGGCGACCAGTCGGCCCTTCCAGTCCGACCAGGCCGCCGGCCCGGTGGCCGCCGCGTCCGCGCGGACCAGCGCGTGCAGCAGGTCGAGTGTGCCGGTGTCGCCGACCGCCTCGGCCACCGCTGTGATGGTCACCGGGTCGGTCAGGTCCCGGCGGGTGGCCACGTCGGGCAGCAGCAGGTGCAGCCGGACCAGCGTGCCGATCAGCTCGACCTCCCCGGCGGGCAGACCGATCCGGGTCGCCACCGCCTCGGCCAGCGGCACACCGACCGCGCTGTGATCCCCGGGTAGTCCCTTGCCGATGTCGTGCAGCAGTGCGCCGAGGAGCAGCAGGTCCGGACGATCCACCTCGCGGGAGTGCCGGCTGGCCTCGTGAGCGGCCTGCACCAGGTGCCGGTCGAGGGTGTACCGGTGCACCGGGTTGTGCTGCGGCAGGCTCCGCAGCCGGGCCCACTCGGGCAGCCAGCCGTCGACCAGCCCGTACCGGTCGCAGGTTTCCCAGGCCGGCACCAGGCCTGGACCGGCGCCGAGCAGGGTGATCAGCGCGGCCCGGGCCTCGGCCGGCCAGGGCGCGCGCAGCGGCGGGCAGTACGCCGCCAGCCACTCGCAGGTCGCGCGGGCGATCGGTAGCCGGGTGGCGGCCGCGGCGGCGGCCACCCGTAGCGACAGGCTCGGGTCGGGGCGCGCTCCGATCGCCGTACGGGCGAGCACCAGCTCGCCGTCGTGCTCGACCACGTCCCGGGCCACCGGGCGGCGCACCGGGCGGCCGTTCCCGCCCCGGAAGCGGCCGGAGCGCAGCCGGTCGGCGGCCCGGAAGGCGTCGTCCAGGGCGTGGCTGACCGTGCGGGCGTCCCCGGCGACCCGGCGCAGGAGGGCGTCGCCGTCCTCCAGGGCGAGGAGCGCGGCCACCCCGTCGCGCTCCTGGGCGACCAGCCGGTCAACCCGGCGACCGACCTGCTGGTGCAGGGCGTCCCGGGTGTCCAGCAGACGCAGGTGAGCGGCGCGTACGGCGGGACGCAGCGCGTCGGTGATCCCCGCGGCGGAGATCGCCCGCAACAGCCCCACGTCGCGCAGCCCGCCGGCGGCCTCCTTGAGGTCGCCCTCCAGCAGGAAGGCCAGCTCGCCGTGAGCCTGCCAGCGGGCGGCGGTGACCTCCCGCAGACCGGGCAGCTGGCGGACGGCGGTCCGGCGCCAGTGGTCGGCGGCGGTACGGATCAGCGCGTCGGCCAGCGCGCGGTCGCCGGCCACCAGCCGGGCGTCGAGCAGCCCGAGGGCGACCTTGACGTCGTCCTGGGCCACCGACAGCGCCTCGGCGACGGTCCGCACCGAGTGATCCAGCCGCAGGCCGGCGTCCCAGATCGGGTACCAGAGCGCGGCGGCCAGCTCGTCCGTCCCGGACACTCCGGCGTGCAGCAGCACCAGGTCGAGGTCACCGTAGGGGGCGCACTGTCGCCGGCCCAGCCCACCGACGGCGAGCAGCGCCACGCCCTCACGGGCCGGCAGCAACCCGCGCAGGAAATCGTCGTACGCCGCCGCACGGGCCAGGCGGGCCGGCTCGCCGATCCCCCCGGGTACGCCGACGACCTCGTTGATCAGGCGGCCCGCGTCGCCGTCGCCGGCGTGCCCCAACGCGTTCCGCCTGATCAACGAGGTCATGTCGGTCGTGGCCCGGTCAGAGCGCGTCGAGGCCGCGTTCGCCGGTACGCACCCGGACGACCTCCTCGACACCGGTGACCCAGACCTTGCCGTCGCCGATCTTGCCCGTGCGGGCGGCCCCGACGATGGCGTCTACGATCTTGTCCACGTCGATCTCGTCGGTGAGCACCTCGACCCGGATCTTGGGCAGGAACTCGACCGTGTACTCGGCACCCCGGTAGACCTCGGTGTGCCCCTTCTGCCGCCCGTACCCCTGGACCTCGCTGACGGTCAGCCCGGCCACCCCGAGGGCGTGCAGAGCCTCCTTCACCGCGTCCAGCTGGTACGGCTTGATGACCGCGGTCACCAGCTTCATGTCCAACCCCTCCATCCCAGGAACGTTAACCGGCGACCTTCGCGCTGACCGGCTCGGCGGAATCCGCCTCCGGCTTGGCATCGCTCGTCGCGCCGCCACCGGGGGTGCCGATGCCGGCCATCGCGAACGCGCTGCCCGTGCCGCCGCCCGCCGGGGACAGGTCGTAGCTGCTCTCGGCGTGCTCGGCGATGTCGATGCCCTCCACCTCGGCCTCACCCTTCACGCGGAAGCCGATCGTCTTCTCGATGACGAAGGCGAGCGCCCAGGCGATGGCGAACGACCAGACCGAGACGATCAGACCGGCGAGCGCCTGCCGTCCGAGCTGGGTGACGCCGCCACCGTAGAAGAGGCCGTCGGAGGCGCCCACCACATCGCTGATCGCGGCGTTGACCGAGTTGGTGGCGAAGAGGCCGAGCCAGAGCGAGCCGATCCAGCCGCCGACGAAGTGCACGCCGACCACGTCGAGGGAGTCGTCGTAGCCCAGCTTGTACTTGAGGCTGACGGCGAGCGCACACACGACCCCGGCGACGATGCCGAGCAGGACGGCCGCCCAGGGGGCGATGAAACCACAGGCCGGGGTGATGGCGACCAGGCCGGCGACCGCGCCGGACGAGGCACCGACCATGGTCGGCTTCCGGTCCTTGATCCATTCGACCGCGATCCAGCCGAGCACCGCGGCCGCCGTGGCGAGCTGGGTGTTGATGAAGGCGAGCCCGGCGACCGAGTCGACGGTCAGCTCCGAGCCGGCGTTGAACCCGAACCACCCGAACCACAGCAGGCCGGCGCCGAGCGCGACCAGCGGGATGTTGTGCGGCTTCATGCCCTCACGCGGCCAGCCGAGCCGCTTGCCGAGCACCAGCGCCACGGCCAGGGCGGCCGCACCGGCGTTGATGTGCACCGCGGTGCCACCGGCGAAGTCCAGCGCGTGGATGTCGCCGCCGATGATCCCGCCGCCCCAGACCCAGTGCGCGACCGGGAAGTAGACCAGGGTGGCCCAGCCGAAGGCGAACAGCAGCCAGCCGGCGAACTTGGCCCGGTCGGCGATGGCACCGCTGATCAGCGCGACGGTGATCACCGCGAAGACCATCTGGAACGCCATGAACACGTAGAGCGGAACCCCGATGCCGCTGGGGTTCTCCGCCGTGGCGCCCCAGAGGTCGGTCTCGGCGAGGAAGGTCTTGGTGCCGAGGTACGCGCCCGGGTCGCCCCAGAAGCCGTTCACGTCGGTCCCGAAGGCGACGCTGAAGCCGTAGAACCACCACAGAACAGAGATGAGCCCGATGGCGGAGAAGCTCATCATCATCATGTTGAGTACGCCCTTGGCCCGGTTGAGACCGCCGTAGAACAGCGCCAGTCCGGGGGTCATGAGCAGCACGAGCGCGGTCGAAACCAGCAGCCAAACGGTATTGGCGCCGTCGATCGTCGGTGCTTCAGGCACGCTGGCCTCCTAAAGGTGAAGTTCCCTCCTTCGCGGCTTTCCGGGGCAGCGTCGCCCGTAGGCCGGTTGGGCGGAAGCTTCGCGGCCGGCTGTTTCACCCAGGGTCCCGGGCCGGTTTCCGTTTCGTGACGGGTTGTTTCGTACGTGTCACGAAGTCCGCCGTCCGGCCCGACCCATCGATCGACCCGCCCGCGGATTGGACCGGAGCCGACCGGCCCCGCGCTCAGCGGAGGGCGTTCTCCAGGGCGTGCCGCTCGTAGTCGAGCAGCCGCAGATCACGCATCGGCCGGCGCAGGTGCCCCTTGTGCACGATCCGGACGAACGCCGGCTCCCCGGCGGCGGCCATCCGACGGATCCCCTCGACGTGGTCGACGATGCGCTTGCGGATGGTCCGGATCAGCCGGTGCCGGTCCCGGGGAATCAGCCCGTACGCGTCGGCGAAGAGCCGCAGCCGGCGCGGCCGGTCCGGGCGCTTCCAGCCCAGCGTGATCGAGTCGCGGTCGGCGAAGATCGGCACCCAGGTCCAGGCCGCGTACGCCACGTCGTAGATCCGGGAGCCCGGCGAGGCCAGGTCGAAGTCGATCAGCCCGAGCGTGCCGTCCGGCCGCCAGATCACGTTGTGCGGCGCCGCGTCGTGGTGGCAGATCACCTCCGTGTCCGGAGGCGGGGGCCCGAACGAGCGCCAGACCGCCCCGGGCGGTGGGGTGAAGCCGTACTGCGCGTCGTGGAACATCCGCAGCATGGTGGCCACGGTGACCAGCGCCTCGTCGGTCACCCAGTGCGGGGCGAGCGGGTACTCCCCGCACTCCCCCTCCAGGTACGACAGCACCTCGCGGTTGCGCTCGTCCATGCCGAGCGCCCGGGGGGCGCCGGTGAACCCGACGTACTCCAGGTGCCTCAGCAGGGCGTGCACGGACGGGGTCCACGGCCCGGCGTTGCGGCGGACCGTGTCACCGACCCGGACCACGGTGCTCACGTTGCCGCCGTGCAGCGGGATCTCCTGCGAAGTCACGTACGGTCTCCCGAGGCGCTGCGAGGGGTGGCCGGGGTCGCGCCAGCCCGCGTACGCGCGATCGTCAGTGGTCACCCGAGACTACGCGTCCCGTCCGGCGGCCTCGGTGCCCAGCAACGCGTCGACGAACTGCGCCGGGTCGAACGGGGCCAGATCGTCCTTGCCCTCACCGAGGCCGACGAGCTTCACCGGGATGCCGAGCTTGCGCTGCACGGCGATCACGATGCCACCCTTGGCGGTGCCGTCGAGCTTGGTCAGCACCACGCCGGTCACGTTGACCACCTCGGTGAACACCCGGGCCTGCTCCAGGCCGTTCTGGCCGGTGGTGGCGTCGAGGATCAGGATCGTCTCGTCGATCGGGCCCTGTTTCTCCACCACCCGCTTGACCTTGCCCAGCTCGTCCATCAGGCCGACCTTGTTCTGGAGCCGCCCGGCGGTGTCGATGAGCACGGTGTCCACGCCGGTGTCGATGCCGCGCTTGACCGCGTCGAAGGCGACGCTGGCCGGGTCCGCGGCCTCCGGACCGCGGACGGTCTCCGCGCCGACCCGTGACCCCCAGGTCTCGAGCTGGTCGGCGGCGGCGGCCCGGAAGGTGTCCGCGGCGCCGAGCAGCACGGTGCGGCCGTCGGCCACCAGCACCCGCGCGATCTTGCCGCAGGTGGTGGTCTTGCCGGCGCCGTTGACGCCGACCACCAGCAGCACCGCCGGGACGCCGTCCTTCGGGGCGGTCCGCAGTGACCGGTCCAGGCTCGGGTCGAGCGCGTTGACCAGCTCGGCGGCGAGCAGTGCGCGCAGCTCGAAGGCCGAGCGGGTGCCCAGCACGCGGGTGCGCTCGCGCAGCCGGTCGACGATCTCGCGGGTGGCGTCGACGCCGACGTCGGCGGTGATCAGGCTGTCCTCGATCTCCTCCCAGACGTCCTCGTCGAGGTGGTCGCGGGCGAGCAGGCCGAGCAGCCCCTTGCCGAAGACGTTCTGCGAGCGGGACAGCCGCGAGCGGAGCCGGACCAGTCGCCCGGCGGTCGGCTCGGGCACCTCGACGGCCGGCGCGGGCGCCTCGATCACCGGCGGCGGTTCGACCAGGACACCGGTGGACAGATCGGACTCCGGTGCTTCGACCGGCGGGCCGGCGAGGTCCTCTTCGGCCCGGGTGTCGACCTCGGTGCGCGGCAGCGGGGGCTCGGGCCGCCGCCGCAATCGCGGCACGACCAGCCCGACTGTGCCGGCGATCAGCACACCGAGCAGGACCAGAGCGAGGACGAGATATTCGGCCATGCCGGAATCCTGTCAGATGCCGGCCGCGGCGTCCCAGCCACCGCACCCGGCCGGTGCCGGGAACCGGCGGTAGGCTCGGCCGCATGCCCGCCGCACACCTGCTCATCGGCCCCCTCCTGCGGCGCGTGGTGGGCACCCGGGCGACCATCTGGGTGGAGACGGCGGCGCCCGCTGTGGTCACCGTCCGCACCGCGGACGGCGCCACCGGCACCGCACCGACCTTCTCGGCGTACGACCACCACTACGCGCTCGTGGTGGTGCAGGGGCTCACCCCGGACAGCGCGACCACGTACGAGGTGCTGGTCGACGACGAGGTGGTCTGGCCGGTGCCGAGCAGCGGCTTCCCGCCGAGTGTGATCCGCACCCGGGCGGCCGACGACCTGGACCAGCCGGTCAGTCTGCTCTTCGGCTCGTGCCGGGAGACCACCCAGCACGCCACCACCCGCAAGCTCCCGCCGGACGCGCTGGATGCGTACGCCCGGCGGTTGATGGCCGACCCCGAGGCGAGCGAGTTGCCCGACCTCCTGGTGCTGCTCGGCGACCAGGTCTACGCCGATGTCACCTCGCCGACGGTGCGCCGGCTGTTGCGCCGGCGCCGGCGGCGGCCGAAGGGCGCCCCGGCCGACCAGGTGGTGAGCTTCGACGAGTACACGAAGCTCTACCTGGAGTCCTGGCGGGATCCGGAGATCCGCTGGCTGCTCTCCACCGTGCCGAGCGTGATGATCTTCGACGACCACGAGATCATCGACGACTGGAACACCTCGGCGGGCTGGCGGGCCGAGGTCCGCGAGCAGCCGTGGTGGTCCGAGCGGATCGGCAGCGGGCTCGCCTCCTACTGGGTCTACCAGCACCTGGGCAACCTCTCCCCGGACGACATCGCCGCCGACCCGGTCTTCGCGAAGGTCGCCGCCGCCGAGGACGCCACCGGCGTGCTGCGCGAGTTCGGGCACCGGGTCGACCAGGAGTCCGACCTGGCGCACGACACCGAGCGTTGGCGCGCGGTGCAGTACCAGTGGAGTTACGCGCTGGACCTGGGCCGGACCCGGCTAGTGATGCTGGACAACCGGGGCAGCCGGGTGCTCGACCGGGGCAACCGGGCGATGCTGCCGCCGGGTGAGTGGTCCTGGTTCCTCGACCAGGCGCACGGGGTCTACGACCACCTGGTGGTTGGCGCCTCGCTGCCCTGGCTGCTGCCGCAGGGCATCCACCACATCGAGGCGTGGAACGAGAAGCTCGCCGACTCGCGCCGGCCCTGGGTGGCGAGCGGGGCGGAGAAGCTGCGCCGGGCTCTGGACCTGGAGCACTGGGCGGCCTTCCGGCGCTCCTTCGAGGCGCTCGCGGAGACCTTCGCCCGGATCGGCACCGGCACCCCGAGCCGGTCCGGCGCCCGGGTCGGCGCCGGCCCGGCGTACGCCCCGCCGGCGTCGATCAGCGTGCTGTCCGGGGATGTGCACCACTCGTACGTGGCCCGGGCCCGGTTCGCCGACCGGGCGGTGGTCACTCCGGTGCACCAGCTCACCTGTTCGCCGATCCACAACCAGGTGCCGGCCGGTATCCGTCCGCTGATGCGGCTCGGCTGGTCGGCGGGCCCGGCGGGGGCGACGCGGGCGCTGGCCCGCTCGGCCGGTGTCCGCCGCCCGGGGGTGCGCTGGCGCAAGCTGGCCGGCCCCTACTTCGGCAACGCGGTGGCCACGCTGACCCATCGGGGGCGCGCGGCTGAGGTGACCATCGAGGGCACCACGACGGACGGGCGGCTACGCCCGGTGATGCACCGCCAGCTCTCCGGCAACGGCTGAGCCGGCCCGCCGTAGGCTCTACGCCGTGGACGACGAGCACCTGCCGGAGCCGATCCGGGCGGTCGAGCACGAACTGACGGCCCTGCTGCGTCGTGGTCGGGCGGTCTCCTGGGAGATCGCCCGGGAGGTGCACCCGAACCTCGAACCGAACACCTACGGGCTGCTGCTCTGGCTGCGCCGGAGTGGCTCGATCCGGTTGACCGAGTTGGCGGGACTGCTCGGGGTGGGCAAGGGGACGCTGAGCCGGCAGATCAACGGGCTGGAAGCGCTCGGCCTGGTCAACCGCGACCCCGATCCCAGCGATCGGCGGGCCGCGCAGATCAGCCTCACCGAGGAGGGTCAGCGCCGGTTCGATGTCGCCCGGTCCGCCCGGCTGGGTGAGTTCCTGCGTGCCCTGGACGGCTGGCCGGCCCGGGACGTCGAGGAGTTCGCCCGGCTGCTCGGTCGATTCAACGACTCCTGGATCTGACGCCGACGACGGGGGAATGTCGCTCCCCTCCGACATGTTGTTGCTCTAGGCAACTAAAACATGCGGTTGCTCCAGGCAACTCTCAGGCGGTCGCCGTACGCCAGCGCCGCCGCTCCACCTCGATTCCACGCGGAGGCAGCAACGATGAGCCACGCGACAGCGCCCACCCGGGCGACCGGCGTCGACATGACCCACCGGCAGATCCTGGAGGCCCTCTCCGGTCTGCTGCTGGGCATGTTCGTCGCGATCCTCTCCTCCACGGTCGTCTCGAACGCGCTGCCGCGGATCATCACCGAGCTGCACGGCGGTCAGTCCGCGTACACCTGGGTGGTCACCTCCGCCCTGCTCGCGACCACCGCGACCACCCCCATCTGGGGCAAGCTCGCCGACCTGACCAGCAAGAAGGTCCTGGTCCAGCTCTCCCTGGGGATCTACGTGCTGGGCTCGGTGCTGGCCGGCGCCGCCCAGGGCACCGGTGAGCTGATCGCCTGCCGGGTGGTCCAGGGCATCGGCGCCGGCGGCCTCACCGCGCTGGCCCAGGTGATCATGGCGACCATGATCGCGCCGCGCGAGCGGGGCCGCTACAGCGGCTACCTCGGCGCCGTGATGGCCGTCGGCACCATCGGCGGCCCGCTGATCGGCGGCGTGATCGTCGACACCTCCTGGCTCGGCTGGCGCTGGTGCTTCTACGTCGGCGTGCCGTTCGCCATCGCCGCGCTGGTCGTGCTCCAGAAGACCCTGCACCTGCCGGTCGTGAAGCGGAAGGCGCAGATCGACTGGTGGGGCGCCACGCTGATCACCGCGGCCGTCTCGGTGCTGCTGATCTGGGTCTCGCTCGCCGGCGACCAGTTCGCCTGGACGTCCTGGCAGAGCGCCGTCATGGTGGTCGGCGCCCTGGTGCTCGGCGCGCTGGCGATCCGGGTGGAGACCCGGGCCGCCGAGCCGATGATCCCGCCACGGCTGTTCCGCAACCGCACCATCACCCTGGCCGTCGTCGCCAGCATCGCGGTCGGCGTGGGCCTGTTCGGCGCGTCGGTCTTCCTCGGCCAGTACTTCCAGATCAGCCGTGGCCAGAGCCCCACCATGTCCGGCCTGATGACCCTGCCGATGATCCTCGGTCTGCTGGTCTCTTCCACGCTGAGCGGCCGGATCATCACCCGTACCGGCCGCTGGAAGCGGTTCCTGGTGCTGGGTTCGGCGCTGCTCACCGTCGGCTTCGCACTGATGGGCACGCTCCGGGCGGACACCAGCTTCACCCTGCTCAGCCTCTACATGGCCCTGATCGGCGTCGGCCTGGGCATGACCATGCAGAACCTGGTCCTCGCCGTGCAGAACACCGTCGGCCCGCACGAGCTCGGCGCGGCCAGCTCGGTGGTCGCGTTCTTCCGCAGCCTGGGCGGCGCGATCGGGGTCGCCGCCCTCGGCGCGGTGCTCGCCCACAAGGTCAAGGACTACCTGGCCGAGGGGCTGGCCCAACTCGGCATCCCCGCGTCCAGCTCGGGCAGCGGCGCGATCCTCCCCGACGTGCACACCCTGCCCGGCCCGCTGCGCGCCGTGGTGGTGAGCGCGTACGGCCACGGCGCCGGCGACATCTTCCTGACCGCGGCCCCCTTCGCGCTGATCGCGCTGATCGCTGTGATCTTCATCAAGGAGGTGCCGCTGCGGCAGCACAACGGCTCCCCGGTCGGCGCCGAAGTCGAGCAAGAATCGACCATCGCGGCCGGCGCTGGTGCCGCCGTCATCCGTACCGGCGAGCAGAGGTGAGGTAGGCAGCCATGAGCGTGGGAGCACGTGACCGCGAGGAGTACGGGCCCCGGACCCGCCCGCTGCCCTTCGAACGAGGGACGGACGGGCCCCGGGTGATCATGGTGGGCGTGGACGGCACCCGCACCTCCGAGCGGGCCGGCTCCTACGCCGCCGGCCTGGCCCGCCGGCAGGGCGCCGCGCTGGTGGTGCTCTTCGTCAGCTCGGCGAGCGGGCTGACCGCCCTGGTGCCGGGGATGGACGCCGGCGCCGTGCAGCGCACCCACGACGAGCTGGCCGACGAGCTGCGCCGGGAGTGCCGCCGCGGCGCCGAGGAGCTCGGCCTGCCGGTGACCTTCCTGTGCCGGCGCGGCGACGCGTACGGCGAACTGTGCGCGGCGGCCGACGAGTTCCAGGCCGACATGGTGGTGGTCGGCGCTTCCGAGCAGGCGGGTCACCGGCTGGTCGGCTCGGTCGCCACCCGCCTGGTCCGCACCGGCCGCTGGCCCGTCGTCGTCGTCCCCTAGGCCCGAGGCCCGAAGGAAGGGCACCTTGTCAACGCCTGGAGTGGTACAGGGGCCCCTTCTCAACGCGCCGACGGTAATGCGCTCGCCGGTTGTCGGTGGGGACCGTCAGGATGGCCCGATGACCTGGAGAGCACCTGAGATCGACCGCAAGCCCGAGCCCCACCTCGGTGACGAGCGCACCATGCTCGACGGCTGGCTCGACTACCAACGCGAGACCCTGCTGCTCAAGTGCGCCGGGCTCACCGCCGAGCAACTGAAGATCCCGAGCGTGCAGCCTTCCGGGCTGACCCTGCTCGGCCTGGTCCGGCACCTGGCCGAGGTGGAGCGCTGGTGGTTCCGGATCCGCGCCGCCGGCGAGGACCTGGGCGACCTCTACTGCACCGAGGACAGCCCCGACGGCGACCTGGACGACGTCGCCGACGCCGACGCCGAGCGTGATTTCGCCGTCTACGCTGCCGAAGTCACGGCGGCCCGAGCGACCGCACTCTCCCTGGACCACACCTTCGTGCGTCGCCGCCGCGACGGCGGCGCCGACGAGATGAACGTCCGTTGGGTCTACGTGCACATGATCGAGGAGTACGCCCGGCACAACGGCCACGCCGACCTGATCCGCGAGCGGATCGACGGCGTCACCGGCGACTGACCGGATTGGTCCACCGCAGGTCGGCGATGTGGCGGCATCAGGTCGGTCGGATGCCGCCACATCGGCGATACGGCGACGGAGGGCGGTCTGCTCAGTAGTTCAGCGCGGCCCGCAGGTAGCGCAGGTCGGTGTGGCCGCCCCAGCGGTGCGCCGACAGCCCGGCGGCCCGGGCGCCCCGGACGGCCCAGTCCTCGTCGTCGACGAAGAGCACCCGGGCCGGCGGGGTGGCCAGTGCCACGCAGGCGGCCTGGAAGTACTCCGGGGCCGGCTTGTGCACCCCGAGTGTCGAGGAGTTCACCACCACGTCCAGCTCGCCGGTCAGGCCGAGCGTGGCCAGGTCGGCGTCGAGCAGGTCGGTGGCGTTGGTGGCCAGGCCCACCTTGATCCCGGCGCCGCGTACCTCCCGGACGAAGTCGAGCACTGTGGTGTCCACCTCGCCCCGGTAGCGCTGCCACTGCTCCACCGCCGCCCGGGCCTGGTCCGGGCCGCCGGCCGGCTCGGCCAGCGCGTCCGCCACGCTGCTCACCCAGTCGGCGTGGCTGACCTGGCCGGTGAGCACGGGCTGGAGCCGGCCCCACTGCATGGCGATCTCGGTGAGCACCCCGTCGGCGAGGCCGTACTCCCGCTCCACTCCAGCGGCAACCGCCGGGTCGAACCGGCGCAGTACGCCGTCCAGATCCAGCAGGAGCGCCGTCGCGCGTTCCCGAGCCACTACCCGTTCTCCTCGCCGCGGCTGCGCCGCTGGTCGTCCTCGTCGGCCCGGTTGAGCCGCTGACTGATCACCTGGGTGACCCCGCTGCGCATGGTCACTCCGTAGAGCGCGTCCGCGATCTCCATCGTCCGCTTCTGGTGCGTGATGACGATCAACTGGCTCTTCTCCCGCAACTGTGCCAGCAGCGTGATCAGCCGGCCCAGGTTCACGTCGTCCAGGGCCGCCTCGACCTCGTCCATGATGTAGAACGGGCTGGGCCGGGCGCGGAAGATCGCCACCAGCATGGCCACCGCGGTCAGGGACCGCTCGCCACCGGAGAGCAGGGACAGCCGTTTGATCTTCTTGCCCGGCGGGCGGGCCTCCACCTCGACGCCGGTGGTGAGCAGGTCCTCGGGGTCGGTGAGGATCAGCCGGCCCTCGCCCCCGGGGAAGAGCACGGTGAACACCTGCTCGAACTCCCGCGCGGTGTCCTCGAACGCGCTGGCGAAGACCTCCAGGATCCGCTCGTCCACGTCCTTGACCACGGTGAGCAGGTCCCGCCGGGTGGCCTTGAGGTCCTCCAGCTGCTCGGAGAGGAACTTGTAACGCTCCTCCAGCGCGGCGAACTCCTCCAGCGCGAGCGGGTTGACCTTGCCGAGCAGGGCCAGTTCGCGTTCCGCCTTCGCGGCCCGCTTCTCCTGCACGGGCCGCTCGTAGCGGACCGGCTCGGGCACCGGGAGCCCGTCGCGTTCGGCCGCCGCGACGTCGGCCTGGGTGGGGGGGACGGGCTGGCTGGGCCCGTACTCGGCGACCAGGGTCTCCACGTCCAGCCCGAAGTCCTCAGCGGCCTTCGCCTCCAGCTGCTCGATGCGCAGCCGCTGCTCGGCACGGGCCACCTCGTCCCGGTGCACCTGGCTGGTCAGCCGCTCCAGCTCCGCACCGAACCGCTTGGCGGCCCCGCGTACCTCCTGGAGTTCGGCCTCGCGGGCGGCGCGTTCCCGGGCCACCGCGTCGCGGTGCTCCTCTGCCGCCGCGATCGAGGTGGTGAGCCGGGTGAGCGCCTCCCGGGCGCCGCCGGCGACGGCCCGGGCGATGCCCGCGCCCCGGGTGCGGGCGGCCCGCCGGGCCGCGGCACGCTCCCGGGCGGCCCGCTCCGCCGTGGCCTGCCGGGCCAGCGAGTCGGCCCGGCCGGCGATCGAGGAGACCCGCTCCTCGGCGGTACGCACCGCGAGCCGGACCTCCATCTCGTTCTGCCGCGCCTGCGGCACCATCGCGGCGAGCTGGTCCCGCTCCTCGGTGGAGGGCTCGGCGTCGACCGGGGTCTCCTCGGCCAGCCGCAGTCGCTCCTCCAGCTCGGCCAGCGCGGTGAGGTCCCGCTGCCGGGCCGCCTCGGCGCGGGCCCGGGACTCGCCGAGGCGGTCGGTCTCCGCCTTCGCCGAGCGGGCCGCCGCGCCCAGCTCGGCCAGTCGACGGGCGGCGGCGTTCCGGTGGCTCTCCGCCTCGCGCTTCTCGGCGGCGGCGTGCTGCACCGCCTCCTTGGCGGCGGCCACCTCGGCGCGTGCCTCGACGAGTTGCTCGCGCAGCTCCGCGCCGGCGCGCTCGGCGGCGAGCCGGTTGGTGCGGGCCTCCTCGACGGCCGCCTGCACCTCGATGTAGCTGGGCGCCTTGGCCGACCCGCCGGCCGCCGCGTACGCCCCGACCACGTCGCCGTCGGGGGTGACCGCGCGCAGCTCGGGGTTGCCCGCGACGAGGTCGGCCGCGGCGGCCAGGTCATCGACGAGCACCACGTCGCGCAGCGCCCGGTGCACCGCGGGCCGCAGCTCGGCGGAGCATTCCACCAGGTCGGGCGCCCACCGGGCGCCGTCGGGCACCTTCGGGCGCAGCGCGTCGGCGGAGCCGGTCATGCCGGGGCCGGCCGGGCTGCCCACCAGCAGCCCGGCCCGGCCGGCGTCGGAGATCTTGAGCAGCCGCATGGCCTCGACGGCCTCGTCCACCCCGCTGACCGCGACCGCGTCGGCGAGGCCGCCGAGTGCGGCGGCCAGCGCGGCCTCGTGCCCCGGGGCGACGGTGAGCAGGCCGGCGAGGCTGCCGAGCAGGCCGGGCACCTCGCCGGCGCGGGCAAGCAGCGCGCCTCCACCGTCCTTGCGCCGCAGGCCGAGGGAGAGCGCTTCCTCGCGGGCCTTCCAGGTGGCCGCGTCCTTCTCTGCCGCCCGCTCGGCGTCGGCCAGCGACCGGACGGTGGCCTGCGCCCGGTCCTGCCCGGCGACCGCCTCGGCGTGCCGGGCGTCGAGGTCGGCGTTGTCCCGGTCGGCCTCGGTCGACTGCGCGGCCACCGCGTCCAGGTCGGCCTGGGCCTGCTCGGCGCGACCCAGCGCGTCGGCGTGCGCCACGGCGAGGCGTTCGATCTCCTCGCCGGCGCTGGTGGTCCGGGCCCGGGCCGAGTTGACCTGGCCGGTGAGTCTCGCCATCCCCTCACGCCGGTCGGCGATGGCCTTGGCCGCGGCGACCAGTTCCCGTTCGGCGGCGGCGAGCTGACGTTCCAGCTCCTGGCGGTGCTCCACCGCCTCGGCCAGCCGGATCTGGTCGTCGGTGAGCGCCGCGCGCAGCTCGTCCTCCTGCTCGCGGACCCGCTCGGCCTCGGCCTCCAGCTGGTCCGGGTCGCGACCGGGCCGCTCGTCGTCGCCGGAGGCGCTCAGGTGCCGCAGCCGTTCCCGGGCGAGCTGTTCGATCGACCGGAAGCGTTCCTGCAGGGCGGAGAGTTTGTACCAGGTGTCCTGGGCGGCGGCGAGCAGCGGAGCGTCCTCGGCCAGCGCGGCCTCCAGCTCACCGAGCCGGCCCTGCACCTCGGCGTGCTCGGCCTCGACCTGCTCGCGCCGCTCCCGCAACGCGGTCTCGTCGGCGATCTCCCGGTCGAGGGTCGTGCGCAGGGTGGCCAGGTCGTCGGCGAGCAGCCGCAGCCGGGCATCGCGCAGGTTCGCCTGGATGGCGGCGGCCCGCCGGGCCACCTCCGCCTGCCGGCCCAGCGGCTTGAGTTGGCGGCGCAGCTCGGCGGTGAGGTCGGTGAGCCGGTTGAGATTCACCTGCATCGCGTCGAGCTTGCGCAGCGCCTTTTCCTTGCGCTTGCGGTGCTTGAGGACGCCGGCCGCCTCCTCGATGAACGCCCGGCGATCCTCCGGCTTGGCGTGCAGCATGCCGTCGAGCCGGCCCTGGCCGACGATGATGTGCATCTCCCGGCCGATGCCCGAGTCCGACAGCAGTTCCTGGATGTCGAGCAACCGGCACGAGTTGCCGTTGATCTCGTACTCGCTCTCGCCGGAGCGGAACATCCGGCGGGTGATGGAGACCTCGGTGTACTCGATCGGCAGTGCGCCATCGGTGTTGTCGATGGTGAGGGTGACCTCCGCGCGACCCAGCGGCGCCCGGCCGGCGGTGCCGGCGAAGATGACGTCCTCCATCTTGCCGCCGCGCAGCGCCTTGGCGCCCTGCTCGCCGAGCACCCAGGCGATGGCGTCGACGACGTTGGACTTGCCGGAGCCGTTCGGGCCCACCACGCAGGTGATCCCGGGCTCCAGCTTCAACGTCGTGGCGGAGGCGAAGGACTTGAAGCCCTTCACCGTCAGGCTCTTGAGATACACCTTCTCGATCCTCGTCCGGTGGCCGCCGTACCGTCGCCGGCTGCGCGGACCTGGTGAACCCGCAGACTAACCCGGTGACGGGAGCGGTCGGGCACGCGACCCGCTCCGAAGCGCGCGGGTCGAGAGCGCGGGACGTGAGCGCGAGCCGACTTCGCTGTTGTTCGGCAGGCGGCGAGAAAGACAAACACCGTTCATGATCGGTACGCCGAACGACGCGATTCCGGAATCAACTGGCGCGGTTCCAGCGCCGTCCGGCGCAAGATCATTAATCGTCGGCCGGGAAAGGGGCCGGACAGCGTTGCGCGCCGGCACAGAGGTGACGGCGCGCATTTTTGCGATGGTGCGATTCAGTTTTCCGACCCCGAAGATCAGGTCAGCGCGGGCTCGGCCAGACGAAGCAGGTCGTCCGCCTCCGCCGCAGCCGCCGCGAGCCGATCATTGTCGGCGCGCAGACGCGTGATCTCGAACTCCAGTGCCTGAACCCTGGCACGCAGTCGGGTGACCTCGTCGAGCAGACGCCGGTCGGGCGCTGCACCTACGTGGCCGTAGAGGGCCTTCGCCATGCTGACTCCTTGATATGCGCTGCCGGAAAGGCCGGCCAACGCGCGCCCATTCATACGCGACTGTCATTCCAGCTGTATCTGGGCATGACCGGGCGCGACTGGCGACACCTATATATTGAGCCGCAAACCCCTCCTTCGTCAAGTTCTCGCAGGCCGTAGATCATCTCTACGTCGACCTGTCCACTTGTCGGGGGGCTGCCTCAAGGCACGGACACTCTCTGTCCGGACACCTTTACTGTACGCCTCAATTCCGGGAAGTCCGCACCCTGGCGTCCGACTTCCCCTTAACTCTTCCTTAGCCACGTTGCCGCAGGTCGTGGGCGAGTCGTAGCGTCACCCCGGCCCGCAACCGACCCCGTGGAGGCAGTGCCGTGTACGGCTGGACCGACCCGATGGACCCGAACGGCGCCCCCCGGCGCGCCGAGCGGCCGACCGACGAGCCGGACTGGCTGAGGGACCGCCCGGAACCCCGCTCGGCCTACCTGTTCGGTGACGACGACCCCGACCGGCCCGGCGACGAGTGGGACCGCACGCAGCCCACCGCTCGTTGGCAGTCGGAACCAGCGGCCCCCACCGGGCCCGCCGATGACGCCACCGCCGCCTGGCCGGCGTACGAGCCCGCCTACCAACAGGACGACGAGCCCACCGGCGGCTGGCGCGCCAACGCCCCCGTCGAGGAGACCACCGGCGGCTGGCGAGCCGCTCCGACCGGCGCCGACCGGTCGGGCGAGGGACGGCACCGCTCCCCGCGGCGCTGGCGCCGACCCCTGATGATCGGCGGCGCCGCCGCGGCGGCCACCCTCGTGGTGAGCCTCGGCGTCGGCGCGCTCGCGATGCCCGGCGGGGACGACACGGCCACCGAGCCGACCGCCGTCGACGACACCATCGCCGCCGCGCCGGCGGTGCCGACCGAGCAGCCGGCGGGCGACACCCTGGTCGCGCCCTCCCCGACCGCCGCGCCCAGCTCGGCCCGGCCGAGCCCGACGCCGAGCAAGGCCGTCAAGCCCACCCCGGCGTCGTCGCGCACCACCGCCGCCTCGCGGCGCAGCGTCGCGCGCAGCAGCGCGCCGAGCACCACCACCAGCACGGGCTCCAGCGGCAGCGGCAACGTCAGCGCCCAGGCTCGCGAGGTGGTGGACCTGGTCAACGCCGAACGGGCCAAGGCCGGCTGCAAGGCGCTGAGCATCGACGACAAGCTGATGACCGCCGCCCAGCGGCACAGCCAGGATCAGGCCGATCACCAGAACATGTCGCACACCGGCAGCGACGGCAGCAACGCCGGCGTCCGGCTGGACCGGGTGGGCTACAGCTGGCGCACCTACGGCGAGAACGTGGCATGGAACCAGAAGACCCCCGCCGCCGTGATGGACGCCTGGATGAACAGCTCCGGCCACCGGGCGAACATCCTGAACTGCGCGTTCACGGAGATCGGCGTCGGCATCGCCAACAGCAACGGGCCGTACTGGACCCAGGTCTTCGCGGCGCCGCGCTGACCGCGCGTCGTCCGCGCCCCCGCGCTCGTTTGACCCGGTGAGGTACGCCGGGCCGGAGCGTGGGGGCGGCGTGCCGGTGAGGGCGGCGACGGGCCGCCCGGGACCCGGGAGCTGCCGATGCGGATCCGGCCGCGGCGACGCGCCGTCGTATGCCCGCTGCGCCGAATCGTGTCGGCCTGCGTCGCCCTCGTCCTGGTGGCGCCGGTGTACGGCTGCCGGACCGAGTTCACCCCGCCCGGTGCGCCCACCCGGTGGCCGGCCGACCAGGCCCGCCACTGGCAGTGGCAGTGGCAGCTCCATGGCCCGCTCGACCCGGCGGTGGACGCCGACGTCTTCCTCCTCGACCCGGTGGCCACCACCGCCGCCCAGACCGCCGAGCTGCGCTCCCGGGACCGCCGGCTGATCTGCCAGGTGCACGTCGGCTCGGTCCGCTCGGCCGACCCGGACGCCAGCCGGCTACCGGCCGCCGTACAGGGCTCGCCCGGCCGCCAACCCGGCAGCCGGTGGCTGGATGTCCGGCGGTGGGACACACTCGAGCCGGTGCTGGCCGACCGGTTCCGGCTCTGCCGGGGCAAGGGCTTCGGCGCGGTGGCGCTGGCCGACGCCGACGGCTACGCGCAGCGCAGCGGCTTCCCACTCGACTTCGACGACCAACTGCTGTTCAACCGCCGGCTGGCCGAGCTGGCCCGGTCGCTGGACCTCTCCCCCGGGCTGGTCAACGACGTGCCGCAGCTCGCCGCGCTGGCTCCGGACTTCGACTTCGCGGTCAACGAGGAGTGCGTCCGGCTGGATCAGTGCGCCAAGCTGCTGCCCTTCGCCGACGCCGACAAGCCGGTCTTCCACGTCGAGTACACCGGCTCGACCGACGACTTCTGCGTCACCACCGTCGGCTACGGCTTCGCGTCCATCCGCAAGCAGCGGACGCTGGACGCGTGGCGCGAAGCCTGCGCCCTACCCTGACCCCTCCCCCTCCGCGCCCGCCGGCCCGCCGCCGTCTCCCCCGCCCGCGTCGATCTAGGGGAAATCGCCGTGGACGGAGATCCACTAGCGACAATTCTCCCTAGATCGACGCGGAGGGTGCGGGTCGACGCGGACGGTGTGGGTCGGCGGGCGGGCGCGGTCTTGGGGCCCGGGGAGGGAATGGTCAGGACACCGGCACCAGTTCCGGGGTGGGGGCCGGTGGCTCGGTGGGGGCGGGCGCCGAACGCGGGCGCAGGAAGCGGGGGGCCCACCAGTTGGCGTCGCCGAGCATGGTCATCAGCGCCGGCAGCACCACGCCCCGGATGATCGTGGCGTCCAGCAGGATCGCCGCCGCCAGACCGATGCCGAGCTGCTTCATGTCGATCGTGCTCAGCGTGGCGAAGATCGAGAACACCCCGACCATCACGATCGCCGCACTGGTCACCACGCCGGCCGACGACGTGATCCCGTACGCCACCGCGTCCCGGTTGGGCATCCCGGCCCGGATCCCCTCGCGGATCCGGCTGACCACGAAGACGTGGTAGTCCATGGAGAGGCCGAAGAGCACCACGAAGAGGAACAGCGGCAGCCAGGACACGATCGCGCCCATCGAGGTGAAGCCGAGCGGCCTCGCCGCCCAGTCGCCCTGGAAGACCAGCACCAGCAGCCCGTACGCGGCGCCGGCGGAGAGCAGGTTCAGCGCGATCGCGCTGGCCGCCACCACCACCGACCGGAAGGTGAGCACCATGACCAGGAAGGTGAGCACCAGGACGAAGCCCATCACCAGCGGCAGCTTGTCCCGGACGTGCTGCGCGTAGTCCTCGCTGTCGGCCACGCTGCCGCCGACCGCGTACTCGATGCCGGGGATGCCCCGCAGCTCGGCCGGGACCAGGTCCTCGCGCAGCTTCTCCAGCGACCGCACCGACCGGTCGTCCCGGCTGGCGTACGGGGTGGCGACGTCCAGCACCGACACCCGCCGGTCGGCCGACACCTCGATCTTCGGGCCGTCGGCCTCGGTGGGGGCGAACAGCGGATCGCCGGCCGCCTGGGTGGCCAGGTCGGTGAGCGCCGCGCGGACCCGGTCGGCCTGCTCGGCCGGCGCCCGGACGGCCACCACGTGGTTGGTGCCGGTGCTCGGGAAGGCGGCGGTGAGGCGGTCGTACGCCTGCATCGCCGGGGTGGTGCGCGGCAGGTCCTCCATGCCGGGAAACTTCAGCTTCATGCCGAGTGCCGGCGCGGCCAGCGCGAGCAGCAGCCCGACGGAGATGACCAGGGTCGGCACCGGGGCGCGCAGCGCGGGCCGGAGCACCGCTGGCCAGAGCCGGGGCGAGCGGGGCTCGCCGTGCCGGCCGGCGCGCGGTGCGGTCAGTCGCCAGAGCAGCGGCACCCGGGGCCGGTCGACCCAACGACCGAGCTTGGCCAGCAGGGCGGGCAGCACGGTCAGCGAGCCGACCACCGCGACCGCGACCACCAGGATCGAGCCGACGGCCAGCGACGAGAAGACCACGTCGCCAGCGAGCAGCAGGCCGGCCATGGAGATGATCACGGCGAAGCCGGAGACCACCACGGCGTGCCCGGAGGTCTCCGCCGCGATCTCCACCGCGTCCAGCCCGGAGCGGCCCTTGGCGCGTTCCTCCCGCTCCCGACGGACGTAGAACAGCGAGTAGTCGACCCCGACCGCCATGCCGATCAGCAGGATCACGGGGGCTGTGGTGTCGGTGGCCGGCACGAGGTGCGAGGCGAGGGTGGACAGACCCATCGCGGCGGCGACCGAGGAGAGCGCCAGCAACACCGGCACGCTGGCCGCGATCAGCGCGCCGAACGCGACGATCAGGATCGCCAGGGTGACCGGCAGGCTGAGCAGCTCGGCGCGCTTGAAGTCCTTGCCCAGGGTCTCGTCGAGGGCCTGCCCGATGGACGGCCCGCCGACCTGCTCGACGCGTAGCTGCGGGTGCCCCTCCTGAACGGTGGCGGTGGCGTCACGAAGCGGCTGCACCCGGTCGGACGCGGTACCCGCGTCGCCGGACATGGTGATCGGCAGCAGCAGCGCCGAGCCGTCCCGCGCGGCGACCGGCGGGCCGATCTCAGCGACGCCGGTGACCGTGCGCAGCCGGACCGCCGCGTCGTCCGCCGCCGCCTTCGCCGCCGCCGCGTCCAGCGCGCCACCCCGCGACGTGATCAGGACGTTCTCCACGGCCGCGTCGTCGAAGGCGCCGGCATCCACGATCAGGCTGGCGCGTCCCGCCTCGCCGATCGCCTGGTCGTTGCTGGTGGCCTCGTTGAGGCCGGCGGCGTTGCCACCGAGGAAGCACACCGCCACGAACACGGCCCACAGCGCTATCGCCCGCCACGGGTGCTCGGCGCTCCACCGCGCCATCCGCACCGTCACCGGTCTTGTCCCCATCTCGGGTCCCCCTGTCACGTCAACCCCCTGTCAACGGTGCTGACGCTAGGGGCGTGACGAGGCGGTCACATCGGGGGTCTGCCCCGGCCGTCCCCGGAGCCGGTCCACAGAGGTCGGCGGGACCGCTCGGGCGGTGCGGCGGGCATCATCCCGCGATTCGGACAACCGCCCGGGTCCAGCCCGGAGAGGTCGGCCACGACCCGTCGGCACCGACCCCGAACCACCTCCGGGTCATCCCTGAAGGGAACCCCGGGGCCGGGGCTGGCAGCGTGGGCAGCTGTACGAGGAGCGGTTCATGAACGCCTCCCGGCGGACCGGCGCACCACACCGCCGGCACGGCTCACCCTCGCGGCCGTAGACGTTCAGCGCCCGGTCGAAGTAGCCGCTCTCACCGTTGACGTTGACGTAGAGGGCGTCGAAGCTGGTGCCCCCTTCCTTGATCGCCTCAGCGAGCACGTCGCGGACGTGGCCGAGCAGGCGCAGCGCCGCCGGGCCGGTCAGCGCGTCGGTCGGACGGGTGCCGTGCAGCCCGGCGCGCCAGAGCGCCTCGTCGGCGTAGATGTTGCCCACACCCGAGATCAGGGTCTGGTCGAGCAGGGCCCGTTTCACCTCGGTGCGGCGGCGGCGCAGCGCGGCGACGAACGCCGCGTCGGAGAACTCCGGGTCCATCGGGTCGCGGGCGATGTGCGCGATCTCCGCGGGCAGGTCGGCGCCACCCTCGCTGACCGAGAGCCCGCCGAACGTGCGCTGGTCGACGAAGCGCAGCTCCGGCCCGTCGTCGGCGAACCGGAACCGCACCCGCAGGTGGGTCTCGTCGGGCGTGCCGGGCGGCTGGAGCAGCAGCTGGCCGGACATGCCGAGGTGCCCGATCACCGCGTCGCCGCTGTCCAGGGGCAGCCACAGGTACTTGCCGCGGCGGCGGACGTCCAGCACGGTCCGGCCGGCGAGCACGTCGGCGAAGTGCGCGCCGCCGGGGACGTGCCGGCGGACCGCGCGGGGGTGGCGGACCTCCACCGAGGCGATCCGGCGGCCGATGACCCACTGGGCCAGCCCCTGCCGGACGGTCTCCACCTCGGGCAGCTCAGGCACGTCGCAGGCCCGTCCCGCGGTCACCGGCGGCGGCGCCGGTCGCGTCAGCCGTGGCCGAGTCGGCGGCGGCCCGGGTGCCGTTGGCGCCGCCGGCGGTCGGACGAGCGCCGTTAACCGGGGCCTGCTCGACCCCGGTCGGGGCCTCCTTCTCGGCGACGTCGGCCGGCATGGCCTGCGCCAGGTGGTCGGCCTGCTCGGTCTGGGCCGCCCGCTCGGCCCGTTCCATCGGCCCGACCGGCTCATCCAGGTCGGCCGAGCCGCCCCGGTCGGTCCGCCCGTTCGCGCCAGCCTGGCCGCCCTGACCAGCCTGGCCGCCCTGACCAGCCTGGCCGCCCTGGCCGTCCTGGCCGTCCTGATCGGCGAGCGTGCGCCAGGCCGCCTCGGCGGCGCGCTGCTCGGCCTCCTTCTTGCTGCGCCCCTCGGCGCCGCCGTACCGGTTGCCGGCCACCACCACCCAGGCGGTGAACGTCTTGAGGTGGTCCGGGCCGGTTCCCTCGATCCGGTATTCCGGCACACCGAGCCCCTGCGCCGCGGTCAACTCCTGGAGGCTGGTCTTCCAGTCCAGGGCCGCGCCCCGGCCGGCCGACTCCGCCATCAGCGGATCGAAGAGCCGGTGGATGACGATCCCGGCGGTGTCCAGCCCGTACTGGAGGTAGATCGCGCCGAGCAGCGCCTCCAGGGTGTCGGCGAGGATGCTCGCCTTGTCCCGACCGCCGGTGGTCTCCTCGCCCTTGCCGAGCAGCAGGTACGCGCCGAGGCCGTCCGGGCCCAGACCACGGGCCACGTCGGCGAGGGCGCGCATGTTGACCACGCTGGCCCGCAGCTTGGCCAGCTGCCCCTCGGGCAGGTCCGGGTGGTTGTGGAAGAGCGCCGTGGTGATCACCACGCCGAGCACCGAGTCACCGAGGAACTCCAGCCGCTCGTTGGTGGGCAGACCGCCGTTCTCGTACGCGTACGAGCGGTGCGTCAGCGCGCGTTGCAGCAGGTCCGGGTCCAGGCTCACGCCGAACGCGGCTTCCAGGTGACCGACGGACGCCCGCCGCCGCTTGTCGTTGCTCATGATGTGCGTACCTCGGTGTCGGTGGAGCGGTCGGTGCGGTGCGTCGCGGCGTCGCCGTCGAGCAACGCGGAGACCAGGTCGGTGGCACGCCGCCGCCACAGGTGGGCGGCGAGGGCGATGCCGGAGGCGACGTCGGCGGCGCGAGCGGAGCCGTGGCAGACGACCACCGTCCCGGCTACGCCGAGCAGGGCGGCGGCACGGGGGGCGCCACCACCGACGGGCGGGCCGCCGGCCATCGCGTACGCGCCCTCGATCGCCTTGAGCAGCACGTTACCGGTGAAGCCGTCGGTGACCACCACATCGGCGCGCGCGCCGAAGGCCACGTCGTACCCCTCGACCAGCCCGACGTAGCGCGCCCCTGGAGGCAGCGGCTCGACGGCGAGCAGCGGATCGGTGGCCCGACGGACCCGGTCGCCCTTACCGGCCTCGGTGCCGACCGAGAGCAGGCCGACACGGGGCTCGGCGATCGAGTGTGCCACCGCGGCGTACGCGGCGCCGAGCACGGCGTGCCGGGCGAGGGTGGCCGGGCGGGGCTCCAGCGAGCCGCCGACGTCGAGCAGCACGACCAGCCCGGCGACCGCGGGCAGGGTGGCGACGAGGGCGGGTTGACGGATCTCGGGCCAGCGGCCGAGGCCGAGCACCGCAGCGGTGACGGTGGCGCCGGTGGCGCCGGCGGAGACGAGGGCGTCGGCGGTGCCGTCGCGGACGGCGGTGACAGCGGCCCGCACGGTGCTCTCCGCGCGGGCGGCACTGGGATGGTCGGCCATGCCGACGGCGTCGCGGACCGGCCGTACCGTGATCCGGGCGCGTTGGGCCGGATCGAGGGCAGCGATCAGCCCGTCGGCGACCTCGGCCGGGCCGACGAGAAGGAGATGCAGGTCAGGGTCGGCGCGCACGGCCCGCAGAGCGCCGTCAACCACGACGGCGGGAGCGTCGTCCCCGCCGAGGAGGTCAACGGCGATCCGCGCGGTGCCCGGCTCCACCGGAACGTCGACCGGAGTGGGCCGGCCGGCATCGGAGGGAGCCGGGGCACCGGGCGAATGCCAGGGTGCGCGCGCCGCCCGACCCGGGGTCGGGGGCGTCACTCGGCGTCCAGGTCAGACCTCGATGACCTGGCGGCCGTTGTAGGTGCCGCAGACGGAGCAGGCGGCGTGCGGCAGCTTCGGGGACTTGCACTGCGGGCACGCGACGGTCGCGACCACGGTCGCCTTCCAGTTCGCCCGGCGGGACCGGGTGTTGCTGCGCGACATCTTGCGCTTCGGGACGGCCACGGTTCTTACTCCTCTGTACGGGTCAGTTGCGACAGGCCCACCCAACGCGGGTCGATCTGCTGGTGACTGTGGTCGGCCGGCAGATCGTCCCAGTGCGTCCCGCATTCGGGGCACAGTCCTGGGCAGTCCTCCCGGCAGAGCGGGTTGGTCGGCAGCGTGAGCACCAACGCGTCCCGCAGCGCCGGCTCCAGGTCGATCAGATCGCCCTGCATCCGGCCCACCTCGTCCTCTTCGGTCGTGGCGTCCGTGGTGCTGTTCTCGTACGCGTACAGCTCCTGGATCGTCACGGCCATCGAGTCGTTGATCTCGCGCAGGCAGCGCCCGCACTCGCCCCGGACGGGACCGGTGATGGTCCCGGAGACGAGCACGCCCTCGGACACCGACTCCAGCCTCAGGTCGAGGTCGAGGTCCGCGCCCTCCGGAACGCCGATCAACTCCACACCGAGGTCCGCCGGTGCCGGCACGACCCGCTGGACGGTACGCAACGCGCCAGGCCGGCGCGGCAGGTCCCTCGTGTCGAGGACCAGCGGCGACCTGGGGTCGAGTGTCGATGGCGAGTGTTTGGGCATAGTCAGACTCCGGCCGGTGTGAGGCCGACAAAAAAGGTTACCTGGGTGACCGCCGGACCGTCGAACCGGGGGCGACGCCCGCCTAAGAATGTCGGCTGATGAGGTGCCGCTCAGAAGGGTAGCGGGCGTTCGGCCTCATCCCCACCGAAGGTGCCGATCTCCCGCAGCGCGTGCATCTTGTCGCGGCCGCGCTCTATCGAGGCGAGCGCCCTGGTCAGGAACTGCTCGAAGTTGGCCAGCGCGGTGTCGACGTAGTCGTCGACCTCCTCACGCAGGCGCTGTGCCTCGGCCCGGGCCTCGGCGATGATCCGGGCCCCCTCGTGCTCGGCCGAGACGGTGATCTCGTTCACCGAGACGAGGCGGGCGTGTTCCGCCTCACCCTCGCTGATGATCCGGTCCGCCTCGCGCTTGCCGGCTTCCATGATTTTGTCGCGCTCGTCGAGCAGCGCGGCGGCGCGACGCAGGTCGGCGGGGAGGTCGGCGCGCATCTCGTCGAGCGCCGCGATCATCTCACCCCGGTCGACCATGCAGTTGTTGCGCGACATCGGGACGGAGCGGGCCTGCTCCACCATGGCGATCAGTTCGTCGATGCGATCGAGCGGGTCCACCGGTACCTCACTCCTGTCGTTCGTCGGCCGACCTCCATGATGCGGGCTACGGCCGGTTCCCCGCTCTACCAATCATGTCGTGCCCGCCCCACACCTGCCCGATCCACCCCGACCCGGCGCGTCGCGGCACCGTCACACGGCGCGACCGAGCCGGCGAAGGGCCTCAATGATCTTGCACGTGCCGTCCGGCAACTGTCACAAAGGCCACGATCTTGGGACCGCGGCGACGCCGGAGCGTCAGGGGCGGGGGCCGAGGCGGGACTGGAGGGCTTCGCGGACCAGGTCGGGGACGTGGGCGGAGATGTCGCCGCCCCACTTGGCCACGTCCTTGACCAGACTGGAGGAGAGGAACGAGTAGAGCGGGTTGGTCGGCATGAACAGCGTCTCGACGCCGGCCAGCCCGATGTTCATCTGGGCCATCTGCAGCTCGTAGTCGAAGTCGCTGACCGCCCGCAGGCCCTTGATCAACACGCTCGCCTGCTGGGCCCGGCAGAAGTCGACCAGCAGCCCCCGGAACGACTCGACCCGCACGTTGCCGTACGAGGCGGTCACCTCGCGGAGCATGTCGATCCGCTCCTCGACGGTGAAGAGACCACTCTTCGACTGGTTTATCAGCACGCCGACGATCACCTCGTCGAAGAGCCGACTGGCTCGGCCGATGATGTCGAGGTGTCCGTTGGTGACCGGATCGAACGAGCCGGGGCACACCGCACGTCTCATGATCGGCGACCGTACCAAAGCGTGGTCTCGCCGTAACGGCGACTGCGCTCGGCCGTGATCCCGTCCACCCACTCGACCGGCCCGGTGCGGCTGGACCGCTCCACCACCACCAGGGCGTCGCTCGCCAGCCAGCCGCCGTCGACCAGCGTGGTCAGCAGCGCGGTGATCTCCGCGTCCGGCACCGCGTACGGCGGGTCGGCGAAGACGACGTCGTACGGCCCGCCGTCCGGGCCGGCGGCGAGCACGGTCGCCACCTTCCCGGTCACCAGGCGGACGGCGGGGCCGGCCCGCAGTGCCGCCACGTTCTCGCGGATCACCCGTGCAGCCCGAGCGTCGGACTCGACCAGCAGAACGTGCCGGGCACCCCGGGAGAGCGCCTCCAGCCCGACCGCGCCGGAGCCGGCGTACAGGTCGGCGAAGCGGGCACCGTCGAGATCGGCCTCGGCTTGGACTGCGCTGAACAGCGCCTCCCGGACCCGGTCGGAGGTGGGTCGGGTGCCGGCGCCGGGGGGCGCGGCGATCCGCCGGCCGCCGAGCGTCCCGGCCACGATCCGGGTCACCGTCTCCTCCTGCTCATGACCCCGACGCTACGCGAGCCGACGAAGGCCGCGACCGACACCGCCCGTATCAACCGGGCAACCACATGATCACGGCTCGTATATCGATGATCTCATGTTCATAACATCAGTCTTAGCGAATCCTGAGCGCTGTATCACTCGCGGCGATCTCGCTAGGGTCTGCCCGGTGCCGACGGCAACCCGCCGGCCCACGGCTCGGGAGCGCGCCCCCGCATCCGGACGTGCAGTGACCGTCCACTGTCGCTTCCGTGCCACGCCCCTAACGCTTCAGCACTCCAGGAGTACCCGTGATCCGTCCCAAGCTGTCGCTACGGCGACCGCTGGCCGTCCTGGGAGCCGCCCTCATCGGCGTCACCGGGGTCGTCGCGGTGGCCACCCCAGCCAGCGCACACCACACCACGATCACCGCAACCGCCGACTGCGACCAGCTCACCGGCGAGCGAGTGATCACGTGGAAGGTCGAGAACAGCGAGCGCGACAAGGCCGTGACGCTCAAGAAGGTGACCGCCGAGCCGGGCACCCCGGTGACCGTGCCCGTTGAGGGCGCCACCGCGGTGTCGCTGGAGGGTTCCGTCATCCCCAAGGGCGATTCCGTGACGGCCGTCCAGCGGGTGCCCGGCGACACCGCCAGCGCCAAGCTCATCGTGTTCGGCAAGTGGAAGAAGAACGGGCAGGAGGCCACCAACGACGGCGGCATCAACCTCGCCGCCGACAAGTCCTGCGCCCCGGCTCCGAAGTGCGTCGACGCCGACCAGGCCAAGTACAGCCACACCTTCGACGGTCCGAAGGGCACCGCCACCGTCAAGCTCGACGGTGAGCTGCCGCTCTGCGGCGAGAGCAAGCAGTGGTTCACGCTGGTGTCGTACTTCGCGCCGCGGCCGCAGTTCGCCACCCCGCAGTACGTCTACGGCACGCCGGACAGCGACTGGGTCGGCGGCACCCAGACCGAGATCAAGCTGAACGTCGAGATCCCGGACTGCCACACCCAGGTCGACCTGATCTGGGGCGACGGCGAGCAGGTCATCGACCCGCTGGTCGAGGGCGGCAAGCGGTACGGCGACAAGAAGCTGGGCTCCGCGGGCGCGCCGGGCAACCGGTCCAGCGGGCCGCAGGGCTGGTACAACGGCGGCGACAAGAGCTGCACCACCCCGGCCGCGACCTTCGCCTCCAAGTGCGACGGCACGGTGGCCGTCTCGCTGAGCAACGACGGCAAGACCAGCAAGTACCCGGTCGAGTTCGAGGTCAAGGGCGAGAACGGCTGGTCCAAGAAGGTCTCCGTCGAGGCCGGTAAGGCCGACACCAGCATCGTGGTGCCCGCCGCCGACGCCGGCAAGATCGAGGTGCTGGTCGACGGCAAGGTGATCGAGAACGGCACGTACTCGTGGCAGCGTCCCGAGGACTGCCCCCTGCCGGCCGTGACCACCGAGGCCGACTGCAAGAACTTCACGCTCACCGTGACCAACCCCAAGGGCGGGCTCCCGGTCAAGGCCATGTTCACCTACGGCGACAAGACCGAGACCCGGACGGTCGCGGCCGGCGAGTCGGAGAAGGTGACCTTCAAGGCCAGTAAGGCCGAGTCGGCGCTCGTCTCGCTGCCTGAACTGGACCTCGAGATGGAGGCGGTATACACGCCGGAGCAGGACTGCGGCGGCGGGGGTGCCGGCGGCGAGGAGCCGGGCCTCCCGGTCACCGGCGCGGCGGCGGGCGGCATCGCCGCCGGCGCGGTCGCCCTGCTGATCGCGGGCGCGGTGCTCTTCGTCATCGCACGGCGGCGTCGGGTGACCTTCACCGCCTGACCTGAACAGCTCACGGGCGCGTCGACCATCCGGTCGGCGCGCCCTTGGCGTCTGTCCGGGTCCATTGCGGAGCGACGTCCGGGCCAGGGCCGCAGGTGAGCGGTCCGCTACCGTGCGACCATCAATGATCACAAGTCGACGACATTGCCTGATGGCAATGATCTGAACGCCTCACATCCATGACCCGTCAGTACAGTCACCCTCTGTCCCCGCTTCGCCGCGGGCACACCCCCACGTCGCGCGACGCCGGTGAGTAGGCGACCCCTCGGTCGCGCCGCCTCCCGGCCTCTCGCCACGTGACCCGTAACCCCTCACCAGGAGCAGGCGTGAACCCTCCCAAGTCTCCGTTCCGGCGCGTGGCGGCCATCGCCGCCGGTGCGCTGATCGGCATCGCTGGCGTCGCGACGGTCGCCACCCCGGCCTTCGCCCACCACTCGACCATCTCCGGCACCGCCTGTGAGACGAACGAGGACGGCGTGTACCGCGTCCAGTGGACCGTGGTGAACAGCGAGGACGACCTCGACGCCACGATCACCGAGGTGTGGACCCCGTCCAACACCTACGTCAACGGTATCCCGGCCGGCCGCGAGCTGCCGAAGTCGACGGACGGCAAGGTCGTCGGCGTGCAGTACACCGCCAAGGGTGCGGCGCTCGACCTGAAGATCACCGCCGAGTGGACGCGCGACGGTCGACTGCACACCAACACGGCCACCGGCACCGCCGTGCTGGACGAGACCTGCGCCGCGGAACCGCCGACCGCCACCCCGACGCCGGGGGCGCCGACGCCGACGCCGACCGTGACGCCGAGCGCCGGGCCCTCCAGCCCGGCCCCGACGACCCCGGCTCCCACCACCCCGGCCCCCACCACTGCGGTGCCGACCCCGCAGCCGAGCGAGCCCACCGGCCCGCTGGTGCCGGAGGAGCCCAACGCCCCGGTCTTCGAAATCATCTTCGACTGTGACGCCCTGGTCATCTCCGCCGACAACCCGGCGGACGGCGTCGCCGCGACCATCGTGCTCACCACCGAGAAGGGCGTGAGCAAGAAGCTGGAGCTGACCCCGGGCAAGAAGACCGAGGTCTCCTTCGACGCGTACGAGGGGCTGACCGTCACCCCGAGCATCGACGGTGAGGAGGCCGACCCGGCCGACGCCGTGAAGTGGGCCAAGCCGGCCGACTGTGGCGAGGGCGAGGGCGGCGGCCTGCCGCTCACCGGCGCGAACACCACCATGATCGCGGGTGGCGCCGTCGTCCTGCTGGCCGCCGGCGCGGGCCTCTTCATGATGGCCCGCCGTCGCCGGCTCCGGTTCACCGCCTGAACCGAACCGCGCTGAACCCGAGGGCGCGTCGACCATCCGGTCGACGCGCCCTCGGGCGTTTCCGCCCGCGCCCACGCGCACCGAGACCTGAACCGAGCCCATCACGTTCTGGTTTCGGCCTCGAATGGTTCCGCCACTCGGGACAACCCCACCGCATTGCCGCCATTACCGTCAGTGAGTGAACCGGCCCGACTGGCGCCCGCATGGCGGTCGACCCCATGCAGCTCGAACCGCCGTCTGCTGAGCATCAAGTGATCAGGGTCGAATGAAACGTCAGCCCTTTTCCAGGTACTCGGCGCGGTCCTCGTCGACCAGGGCGGTGACCGACGCGGCAAGCGCCGGATGCCGGGTCAGCTCCGGGTCCTTCTCGACCAGGGCGATCGCCTCGGCGCGCGCGTCGCGGATCAGGTCGGCGTCGCGCAGCAGGGACAGCAGCCGCAGGTGTGAGCGGTGCCCGGACTGGGTGGCACCCAGCACGTCGCCCTCGCGGCGCTGCTCCAGATCCAGCTCGGCGAGCTTGAAGCCGTCGCCCGTGGAGGCGACCGCGTCCAGCCGTTCCCGCGCCGGCGACCCCTCGGCCGCCTCGCTGACCAGCAGGCAGAGCCCTGCCGCAGCCCCCCGGCCGACCCGACCGCGCAGCTGGTGCAGTTGGGAGACACCGAAGCGGTCGGCGTCCAGCACGATCATCACGGTCGCGTTGGGCACGTCCACGCCGACCTCGACGACGGTGGTGGCCACCAGCACGTCCAGGTCGCCGGCGGCGAAGGAGCGCATCACCGCGTCCTTCTCGTCGGCCGGCAGCCGGCCGTGCAGCACCCCGATCCGCAGCCCGTGCAGCGGCCCCTCCGCCAGCAGCGGGGCCACCTCGGTCACGGCCAGCGGCGGCCGGCGGCCGTTGTCGTCCACCGGCGGCGGCTCCTCGTCGCTGACCGGCCCCTCGCCAATTCTTGGGCAGACCACGTACGCCTGGTGGCCGGCGGCCACCTCCTCACGCAGCCGGCGCCAGGCCCGGTCCAGGAAGGCCGGCTTCTCCGCGGCCGGCACCACGTGCGAGGCGATCGGCGAGCGCCCCCGGGGCAGCTGGGAGAGGGTGGAGACCTCCAGGTCGCCGTAGACGGTCATCGCCACCGTGCGCGGGATCGGGGTGGCCGTCATCACCAGCACGTGCGGCGGCTGCTCGGCCTTGGCCCGCAGCGCGTCGCGCTGCTCCACCCCGAAGCGGTGCTGCTCGTCGACCACCACCAGGCCGAGGTCGGCGAAGTCCACTCCCTCGTAGAGCAGCGCGTGGGTGCCGAGCACGATGCCGGCGGCGCCGGAGGCCACCTCGCCGAGCGCCCGGCGGCGAGCGGCCGCGCCCAGCGAGCCGGTGACCAGCTCCACGCGAGTGGCATGCTCGGCGGAATCCAGCTCGCCGGCCCGCCCCAGCGGGCCGAGCAGGTCGAGCATGCCGCGGTGGTGCTGTGCGGCCAGCACCTCGGTGGGCGCCAGCAGCGCCGCCTGGCCGCCCGCGTCCACCACCTGGAGCATCGCCCGCAGCGCCACCACCGTCTTGCCCGAGCCCACCTCGCCCTGCAACAACCGGTGCATCGGGTGCGGGGCGGACAGGTCGGTGGCGATCTCCACGCCGACGTCAAGCTGACCTGCGGTCAGCTCGTACGGCAGCCGCGCGTCGAAGGCGTCCAGCAGCCCGCCGGGACGCGCCGGGCGGGGGCGGGCCGGCCAGTCGGCGGCCCGGTGCTTGCGCTGCACCAGGGTCAGCTGGACGGCGAACGCCTCGTCCCACTTGAGCCGATGTCGCGCCCGGTAGAGGTCCTCCTTGCTGCCCGGCCGGTGGATCTCCCGCAGCGCGGTGCCCAGCCCGACCAGGTTGCGGCTGGCCCGCACCGTGGCCGGCACCGGATCCTCCGGCGGGGTGAAGGTGTCCAGCACCACCCGCACGCAGCGGGCGATCACCCAGGTCGGCACCGCCGCCGCGGCCGGGTAGACGGGGATCAGCGCGCCGGCGAACTCCTCGATCTCGTCGCTGACCGCCGCCTCGCCGTCGCCGCCCTCGCCGAGCAGGACGTACTCCGGGCCGTTGAGCTGACGCTTGCCCCGGAACTCGGTGACCTTCCCGGCGAACAAACCCCACCGGCCCGGACGCAGCTCCCGCTCGCGCCACGCCTGGTTGCCGAAGAACGTCAGCGTCAGCAGCCCCCCGGAGCCGTCGCCGACGGTCACCTCCAGCAGGTTGCCCCGGCGTTGGCGCATCGGGCGCACCGCGGTGCGCTGCACCTGCGCCAGCACGGTGACCTGCTCGCCGACGTCCAGCGAGCGGATGTCGGTGTGCTCGCCACGCTCGTCGTAGCGGCGCGGGAAGTGGTAGACGAGATCACCCGCGGTGTGCAGGTCGAGGTGGGCGGCCAGCGCCTTGGCCGTCTTGTCCCCCACCAGCTTCTTCAGCGGGGTGTCCACCGTGGCCGGTTCGCTCATTCGACTCCCACCAGGAGCGGATAATTCGGCTGGCCGCCCGGGTACGCCTGCACCTCGACGAACGGCCAGCGCCGCGCGACGTGCGCGCGGACGGCATCGGTGAGCCCGGCCGGCGCGTCCACCCCGGCCAGCAGGGTGACCAGCTCCCCACCCCCGCCGAGCATGCGGTCGACCACCGCCGCGCAGGTGTCGGTCAGGTCGGCGCCGATCAGGTGCACCTCCCCCTCGACCAGCGCCAGCACGTCACCGGGACGGCACGGCCCGGCGACGGTCAGCGCCTCCCGGCTGGCGTGGCAGACCTCGGCGTAGCGGCAGGCACCCGCGGCCTCGGCCATCGCGATCACGTCGTCCTCGAAGCGGCGGGTGCCGTCGCGGACCGCGAGGGCGGCCAGCGCCTGCACCGGCGAGCGTGTCGGCACCACGCTCACCTTGATGCCGTAGCGGTGTGCCTCACGGGCCGCCGCGCTCGCCACCGCCTCGGTGTCGGGGTCGTTTGGCAGCACCACCACCCGTGCCGCGCCGGTGCTGCGCACCGCGTCGAGCAGCTCCCCGGTGGACGGGTTGCCCGGCACCACGGTGGCTCCCTCCGCGGCGAACAGCCCGGCGATCCCGACGCCGGTGGCCACCACCACGGCGGCACGGCCGTCCGCCGCCGGGCCGGGGGACGGCTCCGGTTGGTCGGCGAAGCGGGTCACCGAGATCCGGTACGGGCGGCCGGCGGCGACCCCCGCCTCGACCGCCGCGCCGACGTCGTTGACGTGGACGTGCACGTTCCAGGTGCTCTCCGGCTCACGGCCGTCGCCGACGACGACCAGGGAATCCCCCAGCGCCTCCAGCGCCCGGCGCATCCCGGTCACCGCCTCGGCCGGGGCGTCGAGCAGGAACTGCACCTCGTAGGCGTACTCCTCGGAGCCGGTCTCCCGGGCGATCGTGGCGGCCGGCCGGGCGGCGCGCGGCGCCGGCGCGGCGCGCACGGCGATCTCCCCCGTGAGCACCTCGACCAGGGCGTCGAGCAGCACGCAGAGGCCCCGGCCGCCCGCGTCGACCACACCGGCGCGGGCCAGGGCCGGCAGCTGCTCCGGGGTGTGGGCCAGCGCCTCGGCCGCCGCCCGCGCGGCGGCCCGGGCCACCGACGGCAGGTCGTCGCTGTCCGCCCGCTCGGCTGCGGCGGCGGCCGCGCCGACCACGGTGAGCAGGGTGCCCTCCACCGGCCGGGCGACCGCGGTGTACGCGGCAACGGTGGCGCCCCGCAGCGCGGCGGCCAGCTCCCGGCCGCGTACGGCCGGCACCGTGGCGGCCGCGTCGGCGAAGCCGCGCAGGATCTGCGAGAGGATCACACCGGAGTTGCCGCGCGCGCCGAGCAGAGCGCCCTGGGCCATCAGCCGCAACGCGTGCCCGTGCGCGGTCGGCCCGCTGTCCGGGAGCGTGTCCAGGTTCATGGCCAGGGCCTGCTGGGCCGAGGTGAGGGTGAGCACCAGGTTGGTGCCGGTGTCGCCGTCGGGCACCGGATAGACGTTGAGCTCGTCGATCTCGCCCTGGTGGCGCTTCAGCGCGGTCAACCCGGTCGCACACCACCGGCGGACCGCGGCGGCGTCGAGGGTGTCCAGCACGGCCAGAAGCCTACTGGCGCACGCCGACAGCCGTCGGACTCGTCCGGCGTGTCCGTTCGCCCCGGCTCCGGCGCTGAACCCGGCTCGGGCGGCCGGGACGGGGACCTCGGGTATCGTTGCCGCCGGACCGGCCCACCACCCGGCGGACGGGCGCACCAGCACCTGCCGGCCGGGCCACGGGCGGTCGCCCGACCGGGCCGGTTGGCCGGGTCGGCGGGTCATCGGGTAACCTGACCAGGTTGCCCGGGCAGCGCCTGCCGGCGACCTCATGAACGTTTCAATCCCAGGAGTATCCCGTGGCTAGCGTGTGCGACGTCTGTGGCAAGGGACCGGGCTTCGGCCACAACGTGTCCCACTCGCACCGGCGGACCAACCGCCGCTGGAACCCGAACATCCAGTCGGTGCGTACCCCGGCCGGTGGCGGCAACACCAAGAAGTTGCAGGTCTGCACCTCGTGCATCAAGGCCGGCAAGGTCACCCGCGCCTGACGCGGTAGCACCCACCTTCTCGTACGGCTCAGCCGGCGGACCCCTGCGGTCCGCCGGCTCTGTCGTGTCCGCGCCAGGTCGCTGACGGCTACGCGACGCGGCCGCCTGCCCGGCCGCCCGCCCGGTTAAGGTCTCGCTGCGCCGGACGTCCGGTCCGGCCCGGGCGAAGGGGTGACGGGTGCAGCTGGACCTGAGCCGGGACGAGATGGTCATGATGGGCTCCGCGCTGGATCTGCTGCGCGGGCTCGGCGATCTGCTGCCCGCCGGCAGCGTGGTCGTGGTCGAGGAACCCGACCTCATCCGCCGCCGCGACCTTGAGCGGCGCTGCGCCGCGCTGCCGTTCGTCTCCCGGCTGGTGGCGGCCGAGTACCAGACCGGCCTGGACCCGGCGGCGCTGCTGGCCCGGGAACCGGGGCTGGCCGCCGCGCGGCTGGTGGTGCCCGGCCAGGAGTACGGCGTGCTCGCCGCGGCCCGGCTGGCCGAAGCGCTCGGCCTGCCCGGCGCCGGCGTGAAGGCCGCCGAGATCTTCACCGACAAGCACCGGATGCGGTTGCTCGCCGCGGCGGCCGGCCTGACCAACCCGGCGTTCACGGTGGTCGCCACGGCCGCCGAAGCGACCGAGTTCGCCCACCGGCAGGGCGGGCGCTGCGTGCTGAAGCCCACCCGCCGCGCCGGCAGCCTCGGCGTGCAGATCGTCACCGACCCGGCGCTGGTCGCCGCCGCCTGGGCCGCCAGCGCCGATCCGGAGACGCCTCCCGACGCCATCGCCCACGGCCTACCCACCGCGGTCCTCGCCGAGCAGGTGCTGATCGGCACCGAGCACAGCGTGGAGCTGCTGATCGCCGACGGCGAGGTGCGCTTCGGCAACGTCACCGACAAGCGGGTGCTGACCGGTGGGCGGCCGGTGGAGACCGGGCACACCGTGCCGTCCGCCCTGCCCGAGGACGCCCGACGGGAGCTGCTCGACGTGGCCACCCGGCTGGCCGGCGCCGCCGGCTTCCGTACCGGCGTGCTGCACAGCGAGTGGATCCGCACCGTCGACGGCCCGGCGCTGGTGGAATGCGCCGCCCGGCTCCCCGGCGACCTCATCACCGTACTGATCTCGGTCGCCTACGAGTGCGGGTTCGTCGCCGCGTACCTGCGCACGCTCCGGGGGGAACGCCCGGCGCTGCCGGCCGGGCCGAGCGGCGCGGCGGCGGTGGAGTTCCTGCTCGCTCCGCCCGGCACCGTCACCGCCGTGGAGGGGGTACGAGCGGCCAGCCAGGTACCCGGCGTGCTGGACGTCGGGGTGGGCGTGGCGGTGGGCGACCGGGTCGCCGAGGTCACCTCGTCGGTGCGGCGCAGCGGCCAGGTGCTGGCCTGGGGCGCCGACCCGGCGGAGGCGACCGGGGCGGTCGCCCGAGCCGCCGCGCAGATCCGGATCACCACGGCCTGAACGCCGGCCACCGGCGGTCGGCGACTGCCCGGCTTCAGAGGGTGCGGCCGAAGGAGACGCAGCCCTCCTCGTCCTTGTAGAAGCCGAAGTTCGGGATCTGCTCATAGCCGGCGGAGGTGTACATGGCGATCGCCTCGGGCTGCCTGTCCCCGCACTCCAGGACCATCCGCTTGCGGCCCCGCTCACGGGCCGAGCGCTCGACGGCCGCCAGCACCGTCCGGGCCACGCCCCGCCCACGGGCCGCCGGGGCGGTGTACATCCGCTTCAGCTCCGCGGTGTCCGCGCCGTGGCTGCGCCAACCGCCACAGCCGACCGGGTCGCCGGCCAGGTAGGCGACGAGGAACGCGCCGTCCGGCGGCTCGAACTCGGCCACGTCCACCGGGGTGTCGTCGCCGGTGCCGCCGTAGCGTGCGCCGAGGTCGGCCAGCGCGTCGCGGATCAACTGCTGCGCCACCGGCGCGTCGAACCGCGCCACCCGGATCTCGATCTCACTCACGGCATCCAGGGTACGGCCGGCGCGAGGCCTCACCGGAAGTGGTCCCAGCCGCGCGGCCCTTCGTAGGGCGCGCCGTCGACGGTGACCCCGGTACCGGCCGTGACCAGGCCGATCGGCAGCCAGTCCGCCGGCAACGCCACCGCCGGGGGGAAGGTCGCGGCCAACGCGTGGTCCTCGCCACCGGCCAGGAGCCAGGTGTACGGGTCGACGCCGAGCGCCTGTGCGGCGTCGGCCATCTGCCGGGGCACCTCGAACGCGTCCCGGCGCACGTCGATCGCCACCCCGCTGGCCGCCGCCACGTGCCCGAGGTCGGCGAGCAGCCCATCCGACACGTCGATCATCGAGGTGGCGCCGAGACGGGCGGCCTGCGGTCCGGCCGGGTACGGCACCTGCGGCCGTCGGTACGCGTCGACCAGCAGCCGGGGGGTGCGGAAGCCGCGGGTGAGCACGGTCAGGCCGGCTGCCGCGTACCCGGTGCGGCCGGCCAGGGCCAGCACGTCACCGGGGCGGGCGCCGGAGCGCACCACGGGCGGGCGGCCGCCGAGGTCGCCCAGCGCGGTGACCGCGATGGTCAGGGTGGGGCTGGACGACATGTCCCCGCCGACCACGCTCGCGCCGACCGTGGCCGCCTCCGCGGCCAGCCCGTCGGCCAACTCCTCGGCCCAGCTGGTCTCCAGGTCCGCCGGCATGCAGAGGGCGACCAGCAGGGCGGTCGGGGTGGCGCCCATCGCCGCGATGTCGGCCAGGTTGGCCGCCGCGGCCCGATGCCCGACGTCCCGGGCCGAGCACCAGTCCCGCCGGAAGTGCCGCCCGTCGACCAGCACGTCGGTGGAGGCGGCGACCCGGGCGTCCGGGGCGGCCACCACCGCCGCGTCGTCCCCTGGGCCGAGCAGGGTCGTCGGTCCGAGCGGCAGGCGGGCGGTGATCCGCCCGATCAACCCGAACTCGCCGATCCCGCCCACGCTGGCGACACCGCCGGCGTTCCGTCCGTTCTGCCCGGCACCGCCGCGCTCGCTCACTGCTGCTCCTTGACCACCGATAGGGATCAGACCTGGTCCGTAAGGTAGTTTCACCCTTCGGGCCGCCCCTGGGCGGCGACGGACGGAGGTCGAGTCGTGGTACAGGCGTACATCCTCATCCAGACCGAGGTCGGCCGCGCACGTGACGTGGCCGGTCTCATCGCGGACCTTGCCGGCGTGGTACGCGTCGACGCCGTCACCGGGCCGTACGACGTGGTCGTCCTCACCGAGGCGAACACCGTCGACGAGCTCGGCAAACTCATCGTCAGCAAGGTGCAGATGGTGCCTGGCATCACTCGCACCCTCACGTGTTCGGTGGTGCGGCTGTAAGTGGACGAGATGGCTACCTCCTCCGCCGCTCGGAACGACGACCAGCTCGCCGGGACGCGCGACGGTGCGCCCGAGCCGGCTGACGGTATCCGTGAGCCGGCCGACCCGGCCGCCGACGCGCCGGCTGGCCGGGACCGGACGCTCCGCGGCGCGGCCCTGCTGGCCACGTTGATCGCGTTGCCGGTCACGCTGCTGGTGGCCGTGCTGGCCTTCACCAAGCTCTCCCCGGCGGAGCCGGCCGCCACGCCGAGCCCCACCGCCGCCCGGGTGCAGTCCACCGCTCCGGTCGAGATGGCCGCCCCGGCGCTGGCCGCCCGCCCGGCCACGGTCTGCCGTGCCCTGCTCTCCCAGCTGCCGCCGACCATCCGCGACCTGGCCCAGCGCCCGGTCACCGCCGGTCCGGAGCAAAACGCCGCGTACGGCGACCCCGCCCTCACCGTGGCCTGCGGCGGCACCGAGCCGACCGTCCCGGCCACCGACGAGGTCTGGACGGTCAACCGGGTCTGCTGGCACTCGGTCGAGCAGGGCGACGCGACCGTGCTCACCACGGTCGACCGGGAGACGCCGGTGACGGTGCGCATCCCACGCTCCTACGAGCAGCCGTTGCAGTGGGTGGCACCGGTCTCCAGCGCGGTCGTCGCCTCGGTGCCCTCCGGCGGCGCCGTTCCCGCCGGCTGCCGGGCCTGACCCGACCCGCGTTCCGCTGGGCGTGGTGCCGCGGGCCGGCGTCGGGTGGCTCAGTGCAGGCCGACGCCGCGCCGCTGGGCGGTGCGGATCAGGCGGTTGACCAGCTTCGGATACTCCAGGCCGGAGGCCGCCCACATGCGCGGGAACATCGACGTCGGCGTGAACCCGGGCATGGTGTTGATCTCGTTGAGGTAGACGTCCAGCTCGGGGGTGACGAAGAAGTCGGCACGGGCCAGACCGGCGCAGTCCAGCGCGGTGAACGCGCGGACGGCGTACTCCTGCACCTGGCGGGTCACCTTCTCCGGCAGCCCGGCCGGAATGTCGTACTCGCAGGAGTCGTCGAGGTACTTCGCCTCGAAGTCGTAGAAGTCGTGGTCGGCGACGACGCGCACCTCGGCCAGCACGGACGCCTCGGGCGCGCCACCGGCCTCCCCCTCCAGCACACCGCACTCGATCTCGCGGCCGACGACCGCGGCCTCGATGATGACCTTCGGGTCGAACTGCCGGGCGGTGACGACCGCCGCGTCCAGCTGCGCCCAGTCGGTGACCCGGGTGATGCCGAACGACGAGCCGGCCCGGGACGGCTTCACGAAGACCGGCAGGCCGAGCCGCTCCTTGTCCTGGTCGCTGAGCGTCATCCCGTTGCGCAGCACCGCGTACGGGCCGACCGGGATGCCCTCGACCGCGCAGAGCTTCTTGGTGAACTCCTTGTCCATGGCGGCGGCGGAGGCGAACACGTTCGCCCCGACGTAGGGGATGCCGGCCATCTCCAGCATTCCCTGGATGGTGCCGTCCTCGCCGTACGTGCCGTGCAGCACCGGGAAGACCACGTCCACGTCGGCCAGCGCGCGGGGGCCCTCGGTCGGGTCGAGCACCATCAGCCCGTTGCCGGTCGGGTCGGCACGCAGCACGATGTCCGCGCCGGACTCCGCGGTGATCTCGGGCAGCTGGCGGGCGTTGATCGCGAGCTGCGCGGGGTCACCACTGGTCAGCACCCACTGGCCGGCCCGGGTGATGCCCACCGGCACCACCTCGTACTCGTCGGGGTCGAGCGCGCCGAACACGCTGCCGGCGCTGACGCAGGAGATGCCGTGCTCCGGGCTGCGGCCGCCGAAGACGATCGCCACGCGGGTCTTGCCTGGGGTGGTCACTCCGGTCACCTCTTCGTACGCGACTGCGGCTGGTCGTGCTCGCCGGTGGCGCTCACCCGGTTGACCTTACTGTGCGTGGCGGTAGGGCGAAGCGATACCCGGTGAGCCGCGGCACGACACGGCATTCGGTCAGCAGAGGATATACGGTGCGTGACGGGATGTTGTTCGGCGGGCGGGGTGCCGGCCGGTGCTGGTGCGTCAGTCCCGGGCGTGCCGGCGACCGACCGCGATCACCTTCACCCGCTGGCGGCCGGCCCGCACCATGCCCAGGGCCATGAACGCCCCGGCGATCCGGTCGGCGGCCTCCCGGCTGCTGGCGCCGACCACCTGCCGGCGTCGCTCGGGCGCGGTCCGCTCGTTGCGCTCGACGCCCTCCACGGCACGCACGTCGGTGAGCACCACCAGGAAGCGGGTCATCGTCGGCCGTCCGGGTGTACGGCGGGGGGCTCCGGACCGGTGCGCACGTCGTCTCCTTCCGGCGGGCCGGGATGGCGGCGGCACGCGACGATCGGGTACGGGGGAGAAACCCGATCGCCGCGCGCCCCATCCCCTCCGGTCGCTCACCACCACCGTCGCCACGACAACCGGCAGTGAGGACGCGATAACAGATTGACACGTGTACAGGCGTGAATGCAACTCTCATCGACGTTCTCTCATGCAGACGTTCCCACAAATGTGTGCGACCATCGATGCATGGCCCCGAAGACCGCCCGCGCCCGCCGGCTCGGTATCGCCCTGCGCCACCATCGGGAAGCCTGCGGGCTGACGCTCGAGACCGCCGCGGATGAGATCAACAGCACCCGCAGCACGCTCTCCCGGTACGAGAACGCGCAGACACTGATCAGCCCGGCCACCGTGCGCGCCCTGCTCACCTCGTACGGGGTGGGCGCCGACGAGGTGGCCGCGGCGGTGCAGCTCGCCAAGGACGCCCGCAAGCCAGGCTGGTGGGTGTCGTACTCGTACCTGCTGGACCCACGCACCATCGATTTCATCGCCCTGGAGGCCGAGGCCACCGCCATCGCCAACTTCGAGCCCTCGGTGGTGCCCGGCCTGCTGCAGACCGCCGACTACATCCGCGGCGTGATGCGCGGCGGCCCGCACACGCTCGGCGACGACCTGGTGGAGCAACGGGTCAAGGTTCGCCTCGACCGGCAACAGCGGCTCACCGGCGACGACCCGCCCATCCTCGACGCGATCATCGACGAGGGCGCGCTGCTACGCCCGGTCGGCGACCAATCGGTGATGGACGGGCAACTGCGCCATCTGGTCAAGATGGCCGAGCTACCGAACATCTCCGTCCAGGTGATCCCGCTCTCCGCCGGCTACCACCGGGGCACCCGGGGCTCGCTGCACATCCTGGAGTTCGCCGACCCGGAGGACCCGATCATCGCCTCGGTGGAGACCGTCGCCGGCCAGATGATCCTCGACCGGGCCGGCGAGACGCGTACCTGCACCAAGATCATGGAGCATCTGCGGAGCGTGGCGCTCAGCCCGGCCGACAGCCGCAAGCAGCTCCTGTCACTCCTGAAGGGACGGTAGGACCGATGACACCGACGATCACGGCGGCGCTGGCCGCGGCGGCATGGCGCAAGAGCAGCCGCAGCGGCGACCAGGGTGCCTGTGTGGAGGTGGCCGCGATCCCCCGACTGGTCGCCGTCCGCGACTCCAAGGACCCGGCCGGCCCGGCCCTGCTGTTCCCGCCGGCCGCCTGGACCGCCTTCGCCCAGGCCCCGCCGCGCCGCTGAGCGGACGAGGCGGACCGGCGCGGGCTCAGGCTCGCGCAGAGAGCCCAGGCTCGGCGGCTCAGGCGACCAGCGGGCCGGGCTCCGGCACGGCGCGCAGTGCCTCCAGGGCCGCGATCGCCACGCCCCGCGCGCCGGCCATGTCCCGCTCCGGCACCAGGGCGAAGGTGGCCACCGCCGCCTGCTCCTCGCGGAGCACGGTGTGCTCGCGCACCGTCGCCAGGAACCAGTCGCGGAACTCCGGCGCCGCCTCCACCACCCCGCCGCCGACGAAGTACGCGTGCGGGTCGGTGAAGTTGGCCGCCACGGTGAACAGCCGGCCCAGCGCCACCGCCTGCTGGGTGAAGAGGTCCCGGGCCAGCGCGTCCCCCCGCTCGCCGTAGCCGCGGACCAGCTTCGCCGCGCGGGCGACCGGCTCGGCGGCGAGCGGGTGGTCGGGGTACCGGGTCAGCCAGTACGGCAGCAGGTTGCGTTCGATGCCGGTCAGCGAGGCGACGCTCTCGACGTCCCCGGTGAAGCCGCACGCGCAGGTGGGCTCCGGCTGCTTCGGGCCGAGCAGCCCGGTCAGCGGGATGTGCACGTGACCCAGCTCCCCGGCCATCCCGGCCGCGCCGGCGATCACACGGCCGCCCTCGACCACACCGCCGCCGAGGCCGGTGCCGACGATCGCGGAGACCGACGACCGGTTCATCGCCTCGGCGCCGAAGTACACGTGGTGTGCGTAGAGCGCGGCCGCGTTGCCGTCGTTGTGGTAGACCACCGGCAGGCCCAGCCGCCGCTCCAGCGCGCCCCGCACGTCGAAGCCACGCCAGGCCGGCTGGGAGAAGTTGGTCGAGCCGCGCGACGAGATGACGCCGGCGGCGCTCGCCGGGCCCGGAGTGTCCAGCCCGACCGCCCGGACCAGCTCACGTGGCACGCCGGTCTGCGCCAGGGCCCCGTCCAGCGCCCGGGCCAGCGCCTCGATGGCGGCGTCCGGCCCGGCCCGCACCTCGCTGGGGATCTCCAGCAGACCATCCACCAGGAACCGGCCGCCCACCGTCAGCACGGTGGCGTTGTTGCTGGTCCCGCCGTTGTCCAGCCCGACGACCACCGGCACCCCTGCGCTGCCCACCGAAACCGCCTCTCGCCGTCATGAGTGTGAGCCGAGGCTAGTGCCAACACCTCTTCCCCGCCACGCCCGCCTCCGCCGCCAGGTTTCCTTGATGCCCGGGTTGCCGTCCCGGTACCCGCGAGTTGCTGTCGCGCGGCCTTTGCTCTGCTTCAACCGGCGCGACACCGACGGCATCTTTCTGTTGCGCCCGTTGAAGCAGAGCAAAGGACAAACAAGTGGTACGGCCAGCCCATGGACCTCGGTGAGGGCTGGCCGGTGCGATGGGCTGCGCGACGCGGCGTGCCCGGGGCGCGGCGGCGGTCAGTGGGCCCGTGGCGAGGGGGTTCAGGCGGGGCGGCGGGCGGTCACGGCCGTGGCGTCCAGGTCCTCGTCGTGCCGCACGCTCGGCACCAGCCCGGCGGCACTGAACGCGTCGCAGAGCGCGTCCACCTGAGTGACGCCGGCCTCGACCACCAGGTGTCCACCGGGGGCCAGCCAGATGGCGGCGTCGACACCCACCCGGCGCAGCACGGTGAGCCCGTCCGGTCCGCCGTCGAGGGCCACCGGGGCCTCGTGCAGCCGCGCCTCGGCGGGCATCAACGCCACCGCGGCGGTCGGCACGTACGGGGCGTTGGCGACGACCAGGTTCAGCCGGCCCCGCCAGTGCGGGGGCAACGGCGCGAACAGGTCACCCTCGAACACCTCGGCGGACAGCCCGGTGAGGTTGCCGCGGGCGCACGCCACGGCCGCCGGGTCGATGTCGGCGGCGGCCAGCCAGCGCGGCGCGAGCCGGTGCGCCAACGCGACGGTGGTGGCCCCGGAGCCGCAGCAGAGGTCGACCACGGCCGGCGCCGGGCCGGT
The DNA here is from genome assembly GCF_018070045.1 of Micromonospora sp. U21. Lineage (GTDB taxonomy): Bacteria > Actinomycetota > Actinomycetes > Mycobacteriales > Micromonosporaceae > Micromonospora. Next base: position 252,997 of record NZ_JAGPYK010000001.1, on the reverse strand, counting down.
CAGCGCGGCCGCCGCCTCGACCAGCAGGGCGGTCCGGCCCCGCGGCACGAAGACGCCCGCGGCGACGGCGATCCGCAGACCGCAGAACTCCGCCCAGCCGAGCAGGTGCTCCAGCGGTTCACCGGCCACCCGGCGCTCGGTCAGGTCGGCCAGCGCCGCCGGGGTGTCGGCGGCGGCCAGCAGCAGGTCGGCCTCGTCCTCGGCGTAGACGCAGCCGGCGGTCCGCAGCCGGTGCACGAGGGCCGGCCGGTCGGTGGGGAACGATGCTGCCATGGGCTAGCTCAGGCCGGCCCGGCGGCGTCCAGCGCGGCGGCGATGTCGGCCACCAGGTCGGCCGTGTCCTCCACCCCGCAGGAGAGCCGAACGAAGCCGGGGGCGGTGTCGTCGCCCCACTGCGCCCGCCGGTCCGCCGTGGTGTGCAGGCCGCCGAAGGAGGTGGCCGCCACCACCAGCCGGGCGGCCTCAACGAAGCGACTCACCCGGTCGGCGTCGCCCAGGTCGAACGAGAGCACCCCGGGCATCCGGCGCATCTGGGCCGAGGCCACCGGGTACGCGGCGTCGTCGGTGCGCCCCGGCCAGCGCAGGCCGGTCACGTCCGGCCGGCCGGCGAGCAGATCGGCGACCGCGGCGGCGTTCGCGCTCTGCCGGGCCAGCCGCAGGTCGAGCGTGCCCAGCGAGCGGTGGGCCAACCAGGCATCGAACGCGCCCGGCACCGAGCCGGTGGTGGTACGCCAGCGCGTCACCGCCTCGATCAGCTCGGCGGACCGGCTGGCCAGGTAGCCCAGCAGCAGGTCGGAGTGGCCGGTGAGCGCCTTCGTGCCCGAGGCGACCACCAGGTCGGCGCCGAGATCCAGCGGACGCTGGCCGAGCGGGGTCGCCGTGGTGTTGTCCACCGCGAGCAGCGCGCCGGCGGCGTGCGCCCGTTCCGCCAGGGCGGCCACGTCGACCACGTCCAGGCCCGGGTTGGCCGGGGTCTCCACCAGCACCAGCCGAACGCCCTCCAGCGACGGGTACGGCCCGACGGTCGGGACGAGGAGCACGCGGACGCCGATCGCCTCCAGCACATCGGTGGCGAACGCCCGGACCGGGAAGTATCCGTCGGTGGGCAGCACCACGGTGTCCCCCGGGCGCAGCAGGGTGAGCAGCATGCCCGTGATGGCCGCCTGACCGGTGGCGAAGACCCGGCAGTCGCCGCCCTCCAGTTCACCCACGGCCGCCTCCAGCAGCCGCCGCGTGGGGTTGTCGGGGCGACCGTAGCCGTTCGGCGAGCCGGCCGGGCCCTGCCACGGGTCGAGGTGGTACGGCGCGGCGAAGACCGGCCCGGGCAGGAAGGGATCACCTGGCGCCGGCTCGGGCAGCCCGGCGTGCACGCAGCGGGTGCCGTCTCCCAGATCGCTCATCGGGTCCTCACTCGTACGACTCGGGTTTGGCTGTCCGGCTCATCAGGGTGTCCACGGCGAGGCGGGGATCCATCCCCTCGTGGCAGATCCGCTCGACCTGCTCGGTGATCGGCATCTCGACACCGTGCGCCCGCGCCAGGTCACGGATCGCCAGGCAGCTCTTCACGCCCTCGGCGGTCTGCCGGGTCGCGGCCTGGGCCTGCTCCAGCGTCTCGCCCCGGCCCAGATGCTCACCGAAGGTGCGGTTCCGGGCCAGCGGGGACGAGCAGGAGGCGACCAGGTCGCCCATGCCCGCCAGGCCCGCGAAGGTGATCGGATCCGCGCCGAGCGCCACACCCAGGCGGGCCGTCTCGGCCAGCCCGCGGGTCATCAACATGGCCCGGGTGTTGTCGCCGAAGCCCATCGCGGTGGCGATGCCGTACGACAGGGCGATCACGTTCTTGACCGCCCCGCCCAGCTCGCAGCCGATCACGTCGTCGTTGGTGTACGGGCGCAGGTAGGGCGTCCGGATCGACGCCTGCACGAGCGCGGTGCGGTGGCTGTTCGTCCCGGCGACCACGGTGGCGGCCGGCTGCTCGGCGGCGATCTCCGGGGCCAGGTTCGGGCCGGAGACCACGACCACGCGGTCCGCGGCCACGCCGGCGGTCTCCACGATGACCTCGCTCATCCGCCTGGTGGTGCCGAGCTCGATGCCCTTCATCAGCGACACCAGGGTGGCGTCCGGGTGCAGGTGCCCGGCCCACTCGGCGAGGTTGCCGCGCAGGGTCTGCGACGGCACGGCCAGCACCACCACCTCGGCGCCGGTGATCGCCTCGACCGCGTCGTGGGTGGCGGTGACCCGGGCCGGCAGCAACAGGTCCGGCAGGTACTCCGGGTTGCGCCGCTCGGTGCGGATGCTCTCCGCCACCGACGCGCGGCGCGCCCACACCGTCACGTCCCGCCCCGCGTCGGCCAGGATCTTGGCGAACGCGGTGCCCCAGGAACCGGCGCCGAGCACCGCGACGTGCCCGCCGGTTCGCTCGCTCACGCGACACCACCCTGCTGACGCTCGGCGGACGGTCGGGCCGGTCGTTCCCAGAGCGGCGGCGGCGTGCCGCCACGGATCTCGGCGAGCATGTCGCGCAGCCGCAGCATGATGGCGTCCGTCATCTCTTCCAGGGTGGCTCGGGTCGGCTGGGCGTCCGCCCACCGGCTCAGGTCGACCGGTTCGCCGGCGACCACGGTCACCGGGATCCGCGGACGCAGGTTGATCCGGGTGGTCCGCGGGTCGAAGATCCGCTCCGGCCCCCACATGACCAGCGGCACCACGGGAGCACCGGTGGCCAGCGCCAGCCGGGCGGCGCCGGTCTTGGCCTTCATCGGCCACAACTCCGGCTGCCGGGTGGTGGTGCCCTCCGGGTAGATCACCACCGCGCCGCCCTCGTCGAGCGCCGCGACCAGCGCGTCCAGCGAGCGGACCGCGTCCACGGTGTTCCGCTCGACCGGGATCTGCCGGCACCGGTGCAGGATCCAGCCGATCACCGGCACCCGGAACACGCTGGCCTTGCCCAGGTACCGCGGCCACCGCCCGGAGTCGAAGATGAAGTGCGCGGAGACCAGCGGGTCGGCGTGCGAGATGTGGTTCGCGACGATGATGACGCCGCCGTCCCGGCCGAGGTGCTCCATGCCGCGCCAGGTGCGCCGGGTCCAGACGGTCATCACCGGCTTGACCAGCGCCACGGCGAACCGTTGCCAGAACCCCAGCCTCCGCCGTACCACTGTGCCTCCTCGTCGCGCCCCGACCCCGCCGCGAACCCCGTCCGCGACACCCGCAGCGGAAATCATGCCTGCTCGCCCCCGGTACGGCCAGCGAGGGTCCCGCCGTCCGGCTGGCAGGATTGCCGACGTGAGTCAGTCGGGGTGGGCCGTGGTGGTGCCGGTGAAGCGTCTGACCGCAGCGAAGAGCCGGCTGCGGGGCGCGCTGCCCGGCGTACCGCACGAGGAGCTGGCGCTGGCGCTGGCGGCGGACACGCTCCGCGCGGTGCTGGCCTGCCCGACGGTCGCCGAGGTTCTGGTGGTGACCGACGACGCCCGGGTGGCGGCTGCGGCGCGGGCCGCCGGCGCACGGGTGCTACCTGACGAGCCGGACGCCGGTCTGAACGCCGCCTTCCGGCACGGCGCGGCGGGCGTGCCCGCGGGGTGGGTGGGCGGGCTCACCGCCGACCTGCCGGCGCTGCGCCCGGCCGAGCTGGCCGGCGCGCTGCTCGCGGCGCAGACCGGCCGAGCGGGGGTACGCCGGTTCGTGCCGGACGCACCGGGCGGCGGCACGGTGCTGCTCACGGCGCCGCCGGGCATCCCCCTGGACCCACGCTTCGGAGTGGGCTCGGCGGCGGCGCACGCGGCGAGCGGGGCGCTGCCCCTGACCGGGGACTGGCCCAGCCTGCGCCGGGACGTGGACACCGCCGCGGACCTGGCCGCCGCAGCCCGGCTCGGGCTGGGGCCGCACACCGCCGCGCTGCTCGCCGCCGGCTGCCCGGCCCGCTCCGCGGGCTGACCCGCCGGTGTACGGTGCCAGCATGCAAGGCACGGTGGCCAGCTACGACGCGGCGACGCGCAGCGGCGTTCTGCTGCTCGACGACGGCACCGAGCTGCGCTTCCCCGCCCGGGCCTTCGACGCCTCCGGGCTGCGGCTGCTCCGGCTCGGCCAGCGGGTCCGCATCGACACCGATCCCGACGGCGAGGTCGTCCGGGTGACATTACCGACGATGAACTGACCCGACGGAGCCAAGTTCATTTTGCGTTAACCGGGATCGGGTGATTATGAGCGGGTGAGCACCCCTCGCGAGCACCCGGCCAGCCCGCCCGCCACCGACCCCGCCACGCCCCGCAACGGCGCCCCCACCCGTGGCGCCGACGGCCGGTTCCGCCCTTCTCGGGCCGAACGCGCCGGCGCCGCCCGCGCCGACACGCTCGCCGACGATCCGGCCGCGGCCTCCTCCGGGCTGGACGAGGTCATCGACCCCGTCGTCCCGTCCGCCCCGGCCGAGGACCGGGCCGGCGGAGCCGGGCCGATCCCGGCGGCGGACGCCGCGCCCGGCGACGAGCCGCCCGCTCCCACGCCGCTGCCGGAGGACCGGTTCCTCAACCGGGAGCTGTCCTGGCTCGACTTCAACGCCCGGGTGCTCACGCTCGCCGAGGACCAGCGCACCCCACTGCTGGAACGGGCCAAGTTCCTCGCCATCTTCGCCAGCAACCTCGACGAGTTCTACATGGTGCGGATCGCGGGACTGAAGCGACGGCTCTCCGCCGGCCTTCCGGTACGCGGCGGCGACCGGCTGCCCCTGCGTACCCAGCTGGAGCTGATCGCCGAGCGGACCGCCGAGCTGGTCGCCCGGCACGCCGCCTGCTTCGTCGACGACGTGCTGCCCAAGCTGGCCGACGAGGGCATCCGCATACTGCGCTGGGGCGAGCTGGGCGACGTCGAGCGGGAGCGGCTGCGCACCTACTTCCGGGAGCACATCTTCCCGGTGCTGACCCCGCTCGCCGTGGACCCTGCGCACCCGTTCCCGTACATCTCCGGGCGGTCACTGAACCTGGCGGTGGCGGTCCGCGACCCGGACGGCGGTTCCGAGCTGTTCGCCCGGGTGAAGGTGCCCAACAACGTTCCCCGCTTCGTACGGGTGGACCGGGACCAGCCGGGCGTGCGGATGGTGCCGGTGGAGGACCTGATCTCGGTGCACCTGGGGCAGCTGTTCAGCGGCATGCAGGTGGTCGAGTGCCATCTCTTCCGGGTCACCCGTAACGCCGAGGTGGAGGTCGACGAGGACCGCGACGAGGACCTGCTCCAGGCCCTGGAACGGGAGCTGGCGCGGCGCCGGTTCGGGCCACCGGTCCGGCTGGAGGTGGCCGCGTCCATCTCCGATCACATGCTGGACCTGCTCGTCCGGGAACTGGACATGGACGACCAGGACGTGCTGCGGGTGCCCGGGCTGCTGGACCTCTCCGCGCTCTGGCAGGTCTACGGCGAGGCGGACCGGCCGGACCTCAAGGACCCGCCGTTCGTGCCGGCCACCCACCCCCGGCTCGCCGAGGGTGAGGTGCCACGCAGCGTCTTCTCCACCCTGCGCGACGGGGACATCCTGGTGCACCACCCGTACCACTCGTTCGCCACCAGCGTGCAGCGCTTCATCGAGCAGGCCGCCGCCGACCCGGACGTGCTGGCCATCAAGCAGACCCTCTACCGCACCAGCGGCGACTCGCCGATCGTCGACGCGCTGGTCGACGCGGCCGCAGCCGGCAAGCAGGTGGTGGTGCTGGTGGAGGTGAAGGCCCGCTTCGACGAGGTGGCCAACATCGGCTGGGCCCGCACCCTGGAACGCGCCGGCTGCCACGTCGTGTACGGCCTGGTCGGCCTGAAGACGCACTGCAAGACCGCGCTGGTGGTCCGGCAGGAGGGCAACCAGATCCGCCGCTACTGCCACATCGGCACCGGCAACTACCACCCGAAGACCGCGCGGCTGTACGAGGACTTCGGCATGCTCACCGCCGACCCGGAGATCGGCGCCGATCTCACCGACCTGTTCAACGTGCTCACCGGCTACAGCCGGCAGACCGCGTACCGGCGGCTGCTGGTCGCCCCGCAGGGCATTCGCAGCGGCCTGATCGAGCGGATCGAGCGGGAGATCTCGCATGTCCGGCTGGGCATGCCCGGCCTCGTCCAGTTCAAGGTCAACTCGCTGGTCGACGAGGGGGTGACCGACGCGCTGTACCGGGCCTCCCAGGCCGGCGTACACGTCGACCTGCTCATCCGGGGCATGTGCACGCTGCGCCCGGGGGTGCCGGGGCTGTCGGAGAACATCCGCGTCCGTTCGATCCTCGGCCGGTTCCTGGAGCACTCCCGCATCTTCCGGTTCGGCAACAACGGCAACGCCGAGTTCTGGATGGGCTCGGCGGACCTGATGCACCGCAACCTGGACCGGCGGGTGGAGGCGCTGGTGCAGGTGAGCGACCCGGTGGCCCGAGCCGAGCTGGACCAGGTGCTGAACCTGGCGATGAGCCCCGATGTGGACGCGTTCGAACTGGCCGGGGACGGCTGTTGGAGCCGGCGTTCCGGCGGCGACGAGGCGTCCCGGCAGCATCTCCAGGAACTGCTGCTGCGCCGCGTCGGTGGCACCGCCGGCTGACCGGGTCGCGGCATAGGCTGACCTGATGGTGGAGGAGGAGCAGAAGCACGAGGTGGACGACGCCTACGTGCTGCCGGACCTGTCCACCACCTCCCCGGCCGGTGGCCGGGTCCGCGCGCTGCCGCCGGTGACGTTGGTCGCCCGCTACCTCGACACCGTCGACCTGCGGCTTGCCCGGGCCGGCGCCTCACTGCGCCACCGCCGGGGCGACGATCTGCCCTGGACGGTGAAGCTGCCCACGTCGACGCCCGGCGTCCGGCACGAGATCTCCCGCCCGGGGCCGGTCGGGCAGCCGCCGCCGGAGCTGGTGGAGCTGGTCACCGCCCTGCACCGGGGCGCGCCGCTGGCGCCGGTGACGGTGCTGCGGACCGTCCGGCACGCCCACGAGGTGTGCGACAGCGCCGGCACGGTGCTCGCCGAGGTGGTGGACGACCGGGTGACCGTGCTCGACGACGCCGGCGCCACCACCGGCACCTTCCGCGAGCTGGAGGTGGAGCTCAAGGCCGGCGACCGCAAACTGCTGGACCGGATCGGCGCGGTGCTGCGAAAGGCCGGCGCGCGGGGCGGAGCGTTCGTTCCGAAGCACGTGCGGGCGCTGGACGCGGCGGCGCGGGCCGAGCCGGATCTGGTCGCGCCGGCCGGGCTGCCGGCCGACCCGAGCGCCGGAGACGTGGTGACCGAGGCGATCCGCAAGGAGGTACGCCGCCTGCTGGCACACGACCCGCTGGTGCGGCTGCACGCACCGGGCGGCGACGGTGACAGCGCCGTCCACCAGATGCGGGTCGCCTGCCGGCGGCTCCGCACCGACCTGCGCACCTTCGCGCCGCTGGTACGCCGGAGCTGGTCCCGCCCACTGCGGGCCGAGCTGCGCTGGCTGGCCGCGGTGCTCGGCGCGGCCCGCGACGCCGAGGTGCTGCGCAACCGGCTGCGGCGCACCGCGACCGCCGACCCGCTCAGCCCGCTCGACCCGGGCGCGGTGGACCGGCTGGACGAGGCGCTCGCCGAACAGCAACGGCTGGCGCTCGCCGCGGTCCACGAGGCGCTGCGCTCCGCGCGCTACCTGGCGCTGGTGGACGCCCTGGTGCTGGCCGCCCGCGCCCCCCGGCTCACCCGCCGGGCGGCCGCCCCGTCGGAGCGGGCGCTGCCCGGGCTGGTGGCGCGCCCCTGGCGACAACTGACCGGGCCGGACGGCGTCGACGCCCTCGACCCGCTGGCGCCGGACGACCGCTGGCACGCCGTGCGCAGGGACGGCAAGCAGGCCCGGTACGCGGTCAACGCGGTGGCCCCGGCCCTCGGCAGGGCTCCGCGCCGGCTGTCCCGCGCGCTGGCCGGGGTACAGGACGTGCTGGGCGAGCACCAGGACGCCGCCGTCGCCGCGGACACCTGGCTGGCCCTCGCCGCCGGCCGCCCGGACGACCACGAGCTGGCGGTCACCGCCGGTCGGCTGGCCGAACGGGAACGCGAGACGGTACGCCGAATGCGTGCCCGCTTCCCCGCCGCCTGGCACCGGGCCACCCGGCGACGGCGGACCCGATGGCTGCCGTGACCGGCATCCGGGCGGCCGGTGGGGTGGCGTGGCGACCGTCCGCCGACGGTGTGCAGGTCTGCGTCGTGCACCGTCCACGCTACGGGGACTGGACGCTGCCGAAGGGCAAGCTGGAGCCGGGCGAGCACCCGTTGGTCGCGGCGGTACGCGAGGTGGCCGAGGAGTCCGACGTGCAGGGCGTGCCGCAGGTGCGGCTGCCGTCGGTCCGTTACCGCAGCGAGGGCCAGCCGAAGCTGGTCGACTACTGGTCGATGCTCGCGGTGGGCGTCGGCGGCTTCCAGCCCGGCACCGAGGTGGACGACGTGCGCTGGCTCGCCGTGGACGACGCGATCCGGTTGGTCAGCTACCCGCACGACGCCGAGGTGCTGGGCGCGTTCGCCGCGCTGCCGCCGGTGACCGGGACGGTCGCGGTGCTACGGCACGGGCACGCCGGCAAACGGGCCACCTGGACGGGCCCGGACACCGGCCGGCCGCTGGACGCCGAGGGATGGGCCCAGGCGTACGCGCTGGCCGGGCTGATCGCCCTGGTCCGGCCGGCCCGTCTGGTGTCGGCCTCGCCGCGCCGCTGCGTGCAGACCCTGGACCCGGCTGCCGCGCTACTCGACCTGCCGATCGAGATCTGCGGCGATCTGGACGAGCCGCAGCCGGGCCAGCAGCTCGACGAGCAGGTCCTGGCCACCGCCGCCCGGCTACTGGAGCTGGCCAGCGCCGGCGGGCAGGCGGCGGTGTGCAGCCAGGGCAAGGTGCTGCCGGGGGCGTTGGCACAGCTGACCGGCCGCGCCGACGAGGACTTCATCACCCCGAAGGGCAGCGGCTGGCTGCTCGCCTTCACCGCCGACCGGCTGCTCGCCGCCGACCGCCTGTAGCCGCCGCAAGCGGTCATCGGCGCGGAAGGGTGAGGGTGACCGCCACGGGCAGGTGGTCGCTGGCCGTGCCGGGCGGCGCGACCGGGTCGGTGGGGGTCAGGCCGGGCGAGACGAAGACGTGGTCGATCTGCTGGCGCGGGTCGTCGGCGGGGCTGGTCGCGAGCGGGCGGGCGGCCGCCAGCGCGTCGACCAGACCGGTGGCGGTGAACTGCCCGAACGCCTCGTCACCGGGCTCTGTGTTCAGGTCGCCGGCCACCACCAGCGGTCGGCCGGCCGCGTACCCGGTGGCGAAGTCGGCGACCGCGCGAGCCTGGACCACCGGCCCCCGACCGGGCGGCGGTTGCAGATGGGTGCTGACCACGGCGGTGCGTACGCCCTCGCCGAGGTCCAGGGTGACGGCGAGGGCCTGCGCACCGGTGGGTGCCCCGACGGCGGGCAGCGGCAGGGTCCGCGGATCGGTCACCGGCCAACGGCTGAGCACCGCGTCGCCCCAGACGGGGTCGGCGGCCGGCCCGAAGACGTACGGCATGCCGAGCCGGTCGGACAGCAGGTCCAGCGTGTCGTGACCGCCGTTGAGCAGCCAGCCCCGGTCCACCTCGCTGAGCAGCACCACGTCCGGCCGCTGCCGGTCGATCACGTCGGCCAGCGCGGCCAGGTCGAACCGGCCGTCCAGCCCGAAGCCCATCCGGATGTTGTACGCCACCACGGTCAGCCGGTCCGGTGGGCCGTTGCGGTTGCTGGTGGCCGGCACCTCGTCGGCCAGCAGCGGCGCCAGCAGGGCCAGCGCGGTGACAGCGGCCGTGGTCCGCAGCGGCGGCAACGGCGCCCGGATCGGGCGGCCGGCGGGACGGGCGGCCAGGGCCACGACGGCGACCAGCCCGGCGACCACCACCGGCACCGCACCGTTGGGGTAGCCGAGGTCGTAGGCGGAGTAGTAGCCGACGGCGCCCAACGCGAAGACGAGCATGCCGCCGGCGGTCGCGTACCCCCGGCGGCCCGCCGTGCGCGCGCTGTCCTGGGCGCCGCCCACGCCTTCGACACGGCCGGCGTCGTCGCCGGTGTCGGGCCGGTCGCCGGCGTCGTCGGCGAGGGCGAGGCAGGCGCCGAGACCGACGGCGGCGAGCAGGACGGCCGGGAGCAGCAGGTCGCCCCGGTCGAGGGCGAACAGCAGCGCACCGGCCAGCAACGCCGCCGGCCCGAGCGCCCGGCCCCACCGCCGGGGCGGACCGGTCAGCGCGGCCAACAGGAATCCGGCGACCGCCACCGGCACCGGTGCCAGCCCGAACAGCGGCGAGCGGGCCACGCCGTCCCCGGCGACGAGGTACGAGGTTCCGCTCAGCGCCAGGGCCGGTGCGAGCGCCACCATCCCGGCCAGCAGCAGTGCCGGCCCGGCCAGCAGCCAGGCGTGGGCGCCCCCGGGACCGGCAGGCAGGGTCGGCAGCGCCGTGCCGAGCAGGAACAGTGTCACCGCCACGGCGCTGAGCAGCCAGGCCACCCAGTCGCCCCGCCAGATCAGGTCGTACGTGTCCAGCACCGCGTGTACGGCCGCGTTGGCCGCCAACCCCAGCGCCAGCCCCGGCACCGGTCGGTCGGTGTCCGCGGCAACGCTGACCAGCCAGACCAACCCGGCCAACAGCCCGGCGGTGGCCAGCCAGAGCTGCGTACGCCCGCTCGGGGCGGCGGTGAGCGCGAGCCGGGCGGCGGCCAGCACAACGGCGGCGGCGACGGTGACCGGGCGGGCGCCCACCCTGCGGACCAGCGCTGGTGCGGCCAGCGCGAGCACGAACCAGCCGAGGGCGAACGCGCCCATCAGCTCGGCCGGGGTGGACGCGGCCTGGCCGAAGATGGTGATGATGCCGGGCAGCCAGACCCGCAGCACGTCGATGAGCAGGATGACGCCCAGCGCGAGCCATCCGGTGGTGAGCTGGCGGTAGCGCACCGGCGCCCTCTTCCCGTCGGCGGGCCGGCAAGGGGGGCCGGCACGGCGATTCTGCGCGTGCCGGCCGGCCCGGTCAACGGTCCGGCTACGCCGAAAGGGCGCCCACCACACGGGTGGACGCCCTTTCGTGCAGGTCGGTCAGCGCTTGCTGGCCGCCTTCTTGGCCGGGGCCTTCTTCGCCGGGGCCTTCTTGGCCGCCGCGCTCTTGCTCGCCGCCGTGGTGGTCTTCTTCGCCGCGGTGGACCTGGTCGCCGCGGCGCTCTTCTTCGCCGGAGCGGTCTTCTTGCTGGCGGCCGTCTTGGTCGCCGTCGTGCTCTTGCCCGCCTTGGCCGGGGCGGCCTTCTTGCCGGCCGCCTTGGTGGCCGCGGCGGTCTTGCCCGCCTTGGCCGGGGCGGTCTTCTTGCCGGCCGCCTTGGTGGCCGCGGTGGCCCTGGTGCCCGCCGCCTTGGTGCCCGCCGCCTTGGTGCCCGCCGCCTTGGTGCCCGCCGCCTTGGTGCCCGCCGCCTTGGCGGCGGTGGCGGCGGCCTTCTTCGCCGCCGCCGTGGCCTTCGGCACCTTGCCGCTGGCCACCATCTCCTTGAACCCGGCGCCGGCACGGAAGGTGGGGACAGATGTCTTCTTGACCTTCACCGCCTCGCCGGTACGCGGGTTGCGCGCTGTTCGGGCGCCACGCACACGCTTTTCGAAGGCTCCGAATCCGGTGATCGCCACCTTCTCGCCCTTGGTAACCGCCGCCTGGACCTCAGTGAGGACCGCGTCGAGCGCGGCCGTCGCCGTTTTCCGGTCCCCCAGGCGAACGGCGAGCGCCTCGATGAGCTCGGCCTTGTTCACGACTTCCTCCCGATTGTGCAACTGACTCGACGCGAGCCATTCTGCGCGCACGGTATGCCCTGTGCTGCCGGGACACAAACATTCGGTAGAAAAAAGCCCTTGTGTCGTAACGGATTCACCCCCACCGGTTGGACCGATGGGGGCGGAATCCGGTGTGCGATCGGGCGTACGGCTATGCCACCGAGGGCAGGAACGACAGTCGGCCCGCCTCGTAGGCGTCGATGTCGGCGGCGTGCCGGAGGGTGAGTCCAATGTCGTCCAGGCCCTCCAGCAACCGCCACCTGCTGAAGTCATCCAGCGGAAACGGCCAGCTGGTGTCCCCGGCGCGGAGCTGGCGGGCCGTCAGGTCGACGGTCACCGGGGTGCCTGGATCCGCCTCGACCAGGTCCCACAATGCTTCGACGGCTCTCAATTCCAACTCGACCGGCAGCAGACCCTCCTTGAGTGCGTTGCCGCGGAAGATGTCGCCGAAGCGCGGGGCCACGACAGCGCGAAAGCCCCAGTCCCGCAGCGCCCAGACGGCGTGCTCGCGGGAGGACCCGGTGCCGAACTCCGGACCGGCGATGAGGATCGACGCCCCGGAATACGATTGATCGTTGAGCACGAATGCCGGATCTTCCCGCCAGGCACTGAACAGACCGTCGGCGAAGCCCGTGCGAGTCACCCGCTTGAGGTACACGGCCGGGATGATCTGATCGGTGTCCACGTTGGAGCGCCGCAGCGGCACGGCGGTGCCGGTGTGGGTGGTGAACCTGTCCATCTCGTCGGTCCCTTCTACAGGTCTGCGGGGGCGGCCAGCCGACCGACCACGGCGGTGGCGGCGGCGACCGGCGGGGAGACCAGGTGGGTACGACCGCCCCGGCCCTGACGGCCCTCGAAGTTGCGGTTGGAGGTGGAGGCGGAGCGCTCGCCCGGCTTCAGCGTGTCGGGGTTCATCCCCAGGCACATCGAGCAGCCGGCGAACCGCCACTCGGCGCCGGCGTCGACGAAGACCTTGTCCAGCCCCTCGACCTCGGCGGCCTCGCGCACGGCGGCGGAGCCGGGCACCACGAGCATCCGGACGCCGTCGGCGACCGTGTGGCCGCGCAGCACGTCCGCGGCGGCCCGCAGGTCCTCCAGCCGGCCGTTGGTGCAGGAGCCCACGAAGACCACGTCGATGGGCAGCTCACGCAGCGGGGTGCCGGGGCGCAGGTCCATGTACTCCAGCGCGCGGCGGGCCGCGGCACGCTCGGAGTCGGTGGCGAACTCCGCCGGGTCCGGCACCGGCGCGCTCAGCGGCGCGCCCTGACCGGGGTTGGTGCCCCAGGTGACGAACGGGGTGATCTGGCTGGCGTCCAGGGTCACCTCGGCGTCGAAGCGCGCGCCCTCGTCGGTGGGCAGCGTCCGCCACCACTTGACCGCCGCGTCCCAGTCGGCGCCCTGCGGCGCGTTCGGCCGACCCTTGAGGTACGCGAAGGTGGTCTCGTCCGGCGCGATCATGCCGGCCTTGGCGCCCCACTCGATGGACATGTTGGCGATGGTCATCCGCCCCTCCATCGAGAGGGCGCGGATGGCCTCGCCGCGGTACTCGACGATGTGCCCGCGACCACCGCCGGTGCCGACCTGGGCGATCAGCGCGAGCACCAGGTCCTTGGCGGTCACGCCGGGCGCGAGCCGGCCGGTGACGTTCACGGCCATGGTCTTCGGCCGGCTCTGCGGCAGCGTCTGGGTGGCCAGCACGTGCTCCACCTCGCTGGTGCCGATGCCGAAGGCGAGCGCGCCGAACGCGCCGTGGGTGGCGGTGTGCGAGTCGCCGCAGACGATGGTCATGCCCGGCTGGGTGAGCCCGAGCTGCGGGCCGATCACGTGCACGATGCCCTGGTTGTCGTCGCCGAGCGGGTGCAGCCGCACGCCGAACTCGGCGCAGTTGCGGCGCAGCGTCTCGATCTGCGTCCGCGACGTCGGGTCCGCGATGGTGAGCAGGTCACCGCGGCGGGACCGGAACGCCGGATCGGCGTACCCGGTCGGGGTGTTGTGATCCTCGGTCGCGAGCGTCAGGTCGGTACGGCGCACCCGGCGCCCGGCGAGCCGCAGCCCGTCGAACGCCTGCGGGCTGGTCACCTCGTGCAGCAGGTGCAGGTCGATGAAGAGCAGGTCCGGCTCACCAGCGGCGGACCGTACGACGTGCGCGTCCCAGACCTTCTCGGCCAGGGTCCTCGGCTCAGGAGTGACTCCCACCATCTGGACATCCTAAATTCTGGGAGGTAAGTTTCGGCTTGTGGGACACAGTATGAGCGGTGTCGGCGTTCTCGACAAGGCGGTGGTCATCCTGGCCGCCTGTGTCGACGGCGCCAGCCTGGCCGAACTCGTTGAGCGCACGAAGCTGCCCCGGGCCACCGCGCACCGGCTGGCGCAGGCCCTGGAGATTCACCGGATGCTGGTCCGGGACACCCAGGGCCGCTGGCGCCCAGGCCCGCGGCTGGGCGAGCTGGCCAACGCCGCGCCGGACGTCCTGCTGACCGCCGCCGAACCGCTGCTGGCCGCGCTGCGCGACGCCACCGGCGAGAGCGCACAGCTCTACCTGCGCCGCGCCGACGAGCGGATCTGCGTGGCGGCGGCGGAGCGTGCCAGCGGCCTGCGGGACACCGTTCCGGTCGGGTCGGTGCTGCCGATGACCGCCGGTTCCGCGGCCCAGATCCTGCTCGCCTGGGAGCCACCGGAGGCGGTGATGCCACTGCTGCCGCGCAGCAAGTTCACCGGCCGCACCCTGGCCGAGGTACGGCGCCGTGGCTGGGCGCAGAGCGTCGCCGAGCGGGAGGCCGGTGTGGCGAGCGTCTCCGCCCCGATCCGGGACCGCACCGGTCGGGTGATCGCCGCCGTCAGCATCTCCGGCCCGATCGAGCGCCTCGGCCGCCGCCCCGGCGAACGCCACGCCATGGCCGTCGTGCGAGCGGGCCAACGCCTCTCCGGCCTCTGATCGCCCAACACCCTTCGCCGGCCGGCCCCGGCCCCGGCCCTAGTGATCATGAAGTTAGCGTCACCGGCACCGGCGTGTCGCGCCGCCAACTTCATGATCACCGGAAGTCGGCGGGGTCGCCTGGGGAATCCGGGTTGGGACATGGGAAAGGCCCGTCTCGCTGTGCGAGACGGGCCTTGGTTGTAGCCCCGACCGGATTCGAACCGGCGCTACCGCCTTGAGAGGGCGGCGTCCTGGGCCGCTAGACGACGGGGCCAGAACTTTCCTGCTTCACCGCCCTGGCGAGCGGTGCGGCTGTAGTCTAGCGGCACCGTACCCCGGGGGCAGCACGGGGTGCGGGCCCCACGGGGCACGCGAGGCGGACACGAAACAGCCCGCCTCACCAGGTGAGACGGGCTGTGCGCTGTTGTAGCCCCGACCGGATTCGAACCGGCGCTACCGCCTTGAGAGGGCGGCGTCCTGGGCCACTAGACGACGGGGCCAGAACCACTTCTGCTCCTCCACCCTGGCGGGCGGAGGAGCTGCACTCTACCAGAGACCACTCTCCGCCCCGCGAGGGACGGAGCCGAACTCCGTCAGAATCCAGCGTCCGGGATTCTCGCGAATCCCAGCTGCGCTGGGGTACCAGGACTCGAACCTAGACTAACTGAACCAGAATCAGTCGGGCTGCCAATTACCCCATACCCCATTGGCCCCTTGCGGCGCCGGGAGTGAACATTACCCTCCCGGTGCCGGCAGGCCAAATCCGATCCCCCCGAACCGCTCGTGAGCTGCGGAAACAGGGGCATCGGACGGATCAGGCGACGGGGATCACCGAGTTGGTGAGCTCGCCGATGCCCTCGATCCGCACGGTGACCGTATCCCCCTCGACGAGCGGGCTAACCCCTGCCGGCGTGCCGGTGAGCACCACGTCGCCGGGCAGCAGCGTCATCACGTGCGAGATGTACGACACCAGGCCGGGCACGTCGAAGACCATGTCCTTCGTCCGGCCGAGCTGGCGTACCTCCATCTCCTCCGGGTTACGGCCCACCTCACACCGGATCTCCAGGTCGGAGACGTCCAGCCCGGTGGTGATCCACGGACCGATCGGGCAGAACGAGTCGAAGCCCTTGGCCCGGGTCCACTGCCCGTCCGAGCGCTGGAGGTCACGGGCGGTGACGTCGTTGGCGCAGGTGTAGCCGAAGATGGCGCGTTCGGCGGCGGCCCGGTCGGCCCGGCGCGCCCCCGGCGCCCCGATCACCACCGCCAGCTCCGCCTCGTGCTCCACCTGCTTGGAGAAGATCGGCAGCCGGATCGCGTCCCGGGGACCGATCACCGAGGTGGACGGCTTGAGGAAGAGCAACGGCTCCTTGGGCACCTCGGTGCCGTGCTCGGCGGCGTGGTCGGCGTAGTTGCGACCCACGCAGACCACCTTGCTGGGCAGGATCGGCGAGAGCAGACGGACGTCGGAGAGGGCCCAGCGGGCCCCACTGAAGGAGAGCTTGCCGAACGGGTGGCCTTCGATCTCGGCGATGGTCAGGGCCTGCGGCCCAGCCTCCGCCTCGCCCTCGACGACCCCGAACGACATTCCCTTGGCATGAGCGAAACGAGCGATACGCACCTGGCCAATCTAGCCCCGGCGACGGGTTTACCGGCCAGGACCGGCTGCCGGGTGTGCTCAAACCGTCAGAGCGCGGCACCTTACCCGAGGCGACGACGGCCCGGGCCGGCTTCCCGACTTCGTACCCGCACGGAGGCGGCCCGCCCCTAGCGTCGGCTCCGGAGGTTCGTTCGTATGCCTGCATCGACACGACACCACAGAGCCCTCGCAGTGCTCGTGCACTGCCTCGGCATCCTCGCCGCCGTACCGGCCCTGCCGGCGGCGGACCCGGAGGCGGCGGCCACGCCACGACCACCGGCCGTCACACCACAACCAACGGCGGCCACACCACGACCGGCGGCGGCCACGCCGGCACCGGTCACCGGCACGCCACCGACGGTGGCGGTGGCCGCGCGGGCACCCGCCGCGGCGAGCCCGGAGCCCACCCCACCATCGGCTCCGCCAGCGGTGGCGCCACCCTCGCGGACACCGGCCAAGGCCATCCCGCCACCGGTCACGGTGGCCGTCGCGCCGGAGAGCAGCCCCGCGCCGCGGTACCGGATCCACGTCCGCAACGTGGGCAACTCGCCGGTCGACACCACGGTGCGACAGGAGCTGCCACCCGGCGCCTCGGCCACCTCGATCAGCTCCGGCGGGCGGGCCACCCGCGCCGGCGGGTCCGCCGCCGAGGTGACCTGGCGGTTGAGGCTGCCCGCGCACAGCACCACCACGCTGGGGACGGCGCTCGCGGCGACCGCGCCGGGCCAACCGTTGACCGCGCCGGCCTGCGCGTTCACCAGCGACGGCAGCCGGCCGTACGACTGCGCCACAGCCACCTGGCAGGCGGCGGCGACACCGGCGGCCCAGGTCACCGAGGCGCCGCCCTGGCGGCAGATCCCGGTGCTGCTGGCCGGGCTGGCCGTCCTGCTGCTGCTCTGCGCCGGCGCGTTCTGGGTGTGGCGTCGCCAGCGTCGGCGTCGGGTGACGGCCGCCGCCCTGGCCACGAGCGGCGCGCCCGACGACGGACGCGGGACGGTCTATCCGCGTCCGTCCGCCCCCAGTCCGGCGACGCGGCGGCGTACTCCGCCGGTCTGGTTGCTGGTCGGCGCGGCGGTGGTCGTGCTGGCCGGCGTGCTCGGCGCCGCCGGCTGGACGGCGACCCGTCGGGTCGCGGCGATCGACACCCAGAAGCAGCCGACCAGCGGCGCGTGGATGGGCACGGCGGTCTCCGGCCCGGTCGGCGTGCCGCTGCGCGAGTCGGCGTTCGAGTTCACCGTGTACCGGATGTCCTGCGGTACGGCCGGCGCCGCTCGGCCGGCCGACGGCGGCGGCACGGCACCGGCCGGCGGACGGCGCTGCCAGGCCACCGTCGGTGTGCGCAACGTCACCGGCGATCAGCAGCCCTGGCACGGCCAGCTGCAACGGGCCTACCTGTCCGGCGGGCGCTGGGTGAGCACCGACGAGCCGGCGACCCGGGCGGCCAACCTGGGTCGGGACGTCTTCGCCGATCCCGTGGCGGCGGGCAGTCGGGTGGTGCTCCCGCTGGTCTTCACGGTCGACGGGCGGGACCCGCCCCGGCAGCTGGAGCTGCGCAGCGGGGTGTTCTCCGCCGGGGTGCGGGTGGACATGCCCTGACCGGCGGGCGGGCGGCGGTCGTACCCTGGGGTCCGTGACCGCCGCCCTCGCCCCCGCCGTGCTCGACGTGGCGGCCTGGCAGGCCCGCCGCCGGGCCCACGAGGAGCGGGTGGATGCCTGGCTGACCCCGCACCTGGCCCGCCGACGCCGCGGCGAGCGGCACCCGGTGGCGGACTTCCTGTTCACCTACTACTCGCACCGTCCGGCCCAGCTGCGCCGCTGGCACCCGGGCGCCGGGGTCGACCTGCGTGGCGCGGATCCGGCCGAGTTCGGCCGGGACTACCGCGCCACCGACGTCGGGGTCACCCTCGACACCGAGGCGGTACGCGCACGACGAGGCGACTCGATCGGCTGGATCCGCTCGCTGCTGACGGCCACCGCCGGGCGGACGCCGCAGTTCGGCTGCTTCGGAATGCACGAGTGGGCGATGGTCTACCGGCAGACCCGCGAGGAGCTGCGGCACAACGCCTGGCCGTTGCGTCTGGACCCGGAGCGGACCGCCGCGATCGTCGAGGAGCGGGGGGTGCGGTGCAGTCACTTCGACGCGTTCCGGTTCTTCACGCCGCCGGCCCGGCCGTTGAATGTGCTCAGCCCGACCCGGGAGACACAGCATGCGCACGAGCAACCGGGCTGCTTGCACGCCAACATGGACCTCTACAAGTGGGCGTACAAGCTGTCGCCGTTGCTGCCCTCGGAGCTCGTCGCGGACTGCTTCGAGCTGGCCCGGGAGATCCGCACCCTGGACATGCGGGCCTCCCCGTACGACCTGGCGGCGCTCGGTCACCCGCCGGTACGGGTGGAGACGCCGGAGGGCCGGGCGGAGTACGCCGCCGCGCAACGCGGCTTCGCCGACCGGGCCGCCGTGCTCCGCGACCGGCTGCTCGCCGCCGTGTCAGCGTGACCTGCTCGCCACCGTGCCAGCCTGACCGGCGGGCGACCGACTCAGCTCGCCGGGCGGGTACGCAGGCCGTCGATGAGCAGCGCGACCACCGCTGCCATGTCGTCGTCGAGGCCCGGCTCGCTCCACTCGGTGCGGTGGGACGGGTGGTGGAACCGGGCGGTGGCCTGCAACAGCGCCCGGCCGGCCACCGCCGGGTCGGGCACGCTGAACTCGCCGGCCGCCACCCCGTCCGCGACGATCAGGCTGAGCTGGCCGGCGAGGACCTCCAGGTGATTGGCGACCGCGCCCTCGGAGAGCGTGGCGAGCTGATGGAAGTTGTCGAACAGCTCCGGGTCCTCGCGGGCCATCCGGCGCTTGGTGCCGCTCAGCTCGGCCAGCCAACGGCGTAGCCGCTGCGGGGCCGGGCCGGGACCGGTGGCCACCTCGATCAGCGGGGTGGAGACCCGGGCCAGCCAGCGTTCGGCGACGGCCTCGCGCAGCGCGGCCTTGCTGGCGAAGTGCCGGTAGACGCTGCCGTGGCTGACGCCCAGCGCGCGGGCGACGTCCAGCACGGTGGCCTTGGCCGGCCCGTACCGGCGCAGGACCTCCTCGGCGGTGTCGAGGATGCGGTCGGCCGTCAGGGCGGTGGCGTCGCTCATTCCTCCAGCCTCCCTGACCGTGCGGACGGCCGTGGCGCGGCCCCCGGGCGGTGGTCGCGCCACGGCGCGGTGATCATTCCCGCTCGCTGTCCAGGTGCGCCATCTGCGCCTCGTCGTAGCGGCTGCCGGCGGCCGCGCCGGCCGGGACCGCGGCCTCGATCGCGGCCAGGTCCGCCTCGGTCAGGCTGATCGCCGCGGCGCCCAGCGCCTCGGTCAGCCGGTCCCGGCGGCGGGCGCCGATCAGGGGCACGATGGTCTCGCCCTGGGCGAGCACCCAGGCGATGGCGATCTGCGCCACCGTGACGCTGCGGGCCTCGGCGATGGCGCGCAGCGCGTCCACCAGGGCGAGGTTGCGGTCCAGGTTGGCGCCGGCGAACCGGGGCAGGTGGCTGCGGAAGTCGGTGCCGGCGGTCTCTCGTCGCGCCGTCCAGTGGCCGCTGATCAGGCCGCGGGAGAGCACCCCGTAGGCGGTGATCCCGACGCCCAGCTCGCGGGCCGTCGGCAGGATCTCGGCCTCGGGGTCGCGGCTGATCAGCGAGTACTCGATCTGGAGGTCGGTGATGGGGTGCACGGCGTGCGCCCGGCGCAGCGTCTCGGCGCTCACCTCGGACAGGCCGATGTGCCGGACGTGGCCGGCCTTGACCAGCTCGGCCAGGGTGCCCACCACGTCCTCCACCGGCACGTCCGGCGAAAGTCGGGCGGGGCGGTAGATGTCGACGTGGTCGGTGCCGAGCCGGCGCAGGGTGTACGCGAGGAAGTTCTTGATCGCGGCGGGTCGGACGTCGATGCCGTTCCAGCCACCCTCGATGTCGCGCAGGGCGCCGAACTTGACGCTGATGAGGGCGTCGTCCCGGTTGCGGCCGCGCAGCGCCTCGCGCAGCAGCAGCTCGTTGTGCCCCATGCCGTAGAAGTCGCCGGTGTCGAGCAGGGTGACGCCGGCGTCGAGCGCGGCGTGGATGGTGGCGATGCTCTCGGCCTCGTCGGCGGCGCCGTAGAGGTCGGACATGCCCATCAGGCCGAGCCCGAGTGCGGAGACGGTGGGGCCGGTGGTGCCAAGGGTGCGGGTGTCCATGGGTCTTCCTCTCCTGGGGTGACCCGTTGAGCGTACATCCTTTGACTGACAGATTCCAGATTCTGTCAGTCAAAGGATGGGCACGTCGCCTGTTGTCAGTCCGCGGATGCCGGCTCGGTGGGCCGTGGGGTGAAGAAGCGGACGACCTGGTCGGCTGCGGTGGCGGACAGCATCATTGCCTGGACCCGTGCGGACATCTCGGCGATCGGGTGGATTCTGGTGAACATCGCCTCCTCGTAGGTCTGGATCGCCGAGTCGGGGTCGGCGGGGCCGGCGGCGAGTTCGGCGGCGAGTTCGGCGGCGTCGAGCATGGCTTGGTTGGCGCCCTCGCCGACCGGCGGCATGAGGTGCGCGGCGTCACCGATGAGGGTGATGCCCGGTTGGTGGGCCCAGCGTGTACCGGTGGGCATCGCCTCGATCCTGCGTGGGGTCGGCGGACTGCCGGCTTCGATGAGCGCGGTAAGGCTGGGGTCCCAGCCGTCGAACATGTCGAGCAGAGCGCGCTTGCTGCGGTAGGCGTCCATGTTGCGATCGTCCGGGGGTAGGGAGATCCCAACCCGGATGCTGCCGTCGCCGAGGCGTTGCGCTGCCAGGACCTGGTTCACGCCGATGCACCAGAGGTTCCCGGGGCCGACCAGCTCGGCGAGATCCGGGTGACGCCGGTCCGCGTCGCTGATGCTCAGCTCCACCAAGGTGGCCACGTGCGAGAGTCTCGTGTCGGTCAGCAGCGACCGGACGACCGAGCGTGCGCCGTCCGCGCCGATGAGGACGTCGCAGTCGGCGCTGTGGCCGCCGTCGAACGTCAGCCCGAACCCTCCGTCGGGTCGTGGCGTCGCCGCGACGAGCCGGTGATGCCACGCGACCGCGTCGCCGGGGAGCGAATCAAGCAGAAGGTCACGCAGTGCGCTGCGGTCGATCTCGGGGCGTCCGGAGAATGAGCCGGGTTGTGGCTTGTGGTGCACGAGGGTGCGTCCGGCCGGGTCGAGGATGCGATGTTCCTCGCCCTCCGGCCGCGCCTCGGACCGGAACCGGCCGGTGAGGCCCGCATCGGCCAGGGCCTGCTGCCCGGACTCCGGGTGCAGGTCGAGCATTCCGCCCTGTGATCGCGCGGATCGGCTCGCCTCGCGTTCGTACACGACCGCGTCGATGTCGTGCCGGTGCAGGATTTGGGCCAGCGTCAGGCCGCCGAGGCCACCACCGGCGATCGCAATTCGCAACATCATCTCCGTTACCGTACGCTGTCTCATATGGATACGCCGTACGGTAACGCACCACTGCCCGTCTGGGAACGGCCCGAGCCTCAGCCGCGGGCGGCGCCGGTGCCGCTGAGCCGCGCGAAGATCGCCGCCACGGCGATCCGGATCGCCGACGCACACGGCCTCGACGGGCTATCGGTACGCAAGATCGCCAAAGAGCTCGGTGTCGGTCCGATGCGGCTCTACGACTACGTGATCAACAGATCCGAGCTGCTTGATCTGATGGTCGACGCCGTGTATGCCCAGATCGCCAAGGCCGGCCAGCAATCCGAGTGGCGCTCCACGCTACTGGCCATCGTTCACCGGACCCGCGATGCCGCTCTTGATCATGAATGGTTCGCCGACCTGCTCGGCGGAAGGCCACACCTGGGACCGCACGCGCTCGCCGTGGGCGAATCGACCGCGGCGGCGCTCAGCCAGGCCCCCGGCGTGCGCGGTATCGACGATCTTCAGCGGGCCTTGGGCGCCCTCAACGCGTTCATCGTCGGAGCGCTCCGCAGAGAGATCACCGAGCGACGCACCGCCCGCTCCACCGGCACCGACGTGTCCGCCTGGCAGGCCGCCCTCGGGCCCTACCTGACACGCATGCTCGAAACAGGCCGCTACCCCACGGTTGCCCGGCTCGTCATCGACGGCGCCCACCTCAACGCCGAGGAGACCTTCCACCACAACCTGATCACCATCTTGGACGGCTTCACCACCCGTCCCCACACGTGACCCAGTGCTCGCAGGCCAGTACCGGCCGAAAACGCACCATCGGCTACTCGCCGTCGACGCGGCGGTCGCGCTTGCGCTGGGACTGGCGCTTCTTCTCGGCCAGCCGGCGCTCCTTGGCCCCCCGGGACGGGCGCGTCGCGCGGCGCGGCGGAGGCGGAGGCGCCGCGGCCTCGCGCAGCAGCGCGGCCATCCGCTCACGGGCCGCTTCCCGGTTGGCCAGCTGCGCCCGGTGCTCACTGGCCGCGATCGTCAGCACCCCGTCGACCAGGCGGTTGGCCAGCCGGGCCAGCGCCCGGGACCGGACCGACTCGGGCACCGCCGGCGAGTTGGCCAGGTCATAGCTCAGCTCGACCCGGGAGTCGGCGGTGTTCACGCCCTGCCCACCGGGCCCGGACGAGCGGGAGAAGCGCTCCCGCAGCTCCCCGGCGGGGACGACCCACCGGTCGGTCACCCGCAGTCCGTCGTCCACGCCCCGAGGCTAACCCGCACCGCCGCTCCTGGGGTCACCGGTGCGGCGGTTCACTCTGCGTCGCCGACGGGCTGGGCGCCGGGCCCGCGGTCTCATCGTCCGAGCCGACCGCTGCGTACGCCGCCGCGCCGATCAGCAGCAGCGCGATCACCCCGGCCTTGGTGGCGACCGCCCGGATCAGCAGCCACGCGCTGCGGCGGGCACCCGGCACCGACTTCTTGACGGTCTGGTAGTCACTCCACCCGCGCCGCGCGCGGGTGTACGCCGACCCCACTGCAATTCCTATGACCAGGCCCACCAGCAGGAGGACCACGAGAAGAGGACGCTCCACCTCCGCCAGTATCCATACCGAGCGTGATATTTCCATGGCCCGATGCTCTCGGGCCGGATATCCGACAGTGGCGGCGATCCCACGGGCCGCCGCCGGGCTGTCCGGGCAGCTCAGCCGCCCTTGCCGATGATCGTGTCGGCGGTCTGCTGCACCTGCTCGATCGGGATGGCGAAGCCGATGCCGATCGAGCCATTGCCATCGATGGTGGCGATCGCGGTGTTCACCCCGACCACCTCTCCACGGGCGTTGACCAACGGCCCGCCCGAGTTGCCGGGGTTGATCGACGCGTCGGTCTGCACCGCGCTGTGCCGGTTGTTGCCCAACCGCACCTGACGGTCCAACGCGCTGACGATGCCCGCGGTGACCGTCCCGGACAGGCCGAGCGGCGAGCCCACCGCGAGCACCGGCTCACCGACCCGGGTGGCACCCGGCTTGGCCAGCGGCAACGGGGCGAGCCCGGCCGACGCGGGCACCTTCAGCACCGCCAGGTCGCTGCGCGGCTCGCGGCCGACCACCTCGGCGGCGTACCGGCGACCGTCGGGAAGCTCCACCGTCACCGGTCCGCCGCCCCCCTTCGCCAGGATGTGGTCGTTGGTGATGAGGTGCTGCTGGTCGTCGACCGCGAAACCCGAACCGGTCGCGGACGAGCCGTTCGCGCCGCCGGCGAGCACCGACACCACTCCGGGCACGGTCCGCTCGGCGGCGGTGACCAGCTCCGCCGGCACCGGGGCGGCGGACGCCGCGGCCTCGCCCGGAGCGCCGTCCCGGCCGGCCACCACGCCACCGGCCACGGCACCCGAGACGGCGGAGAGCACCACCACCGCCAGCGCCGCGAGCAGTCGGCCCGGTCGCCGCCCGCCGGGGTCCCGCCCGGTACCGGGCGCGTCCCAGATCCCGCGGCCGTCCGGGTCGAGTTCCGGCGAGATGAACCAGGGACCGCGCGGTTCGCCCAGTCCGGTCTGCACTGCCATGCGTACTCCTCACGGTCGAAGTCCGTTGCGCGCGGCGGGTCAGGGAAGGCGGGAGAACCAGCGCATCGAGCCTGCGGCGGCACCCATCGCGAAGACCAGGCCGAGGCCGATGAACCGGGCCGAGACGTCCTGCCGTTCGGTGCGGTAGCCGACCGAGCTGCCGATGTCGTCGTAGACGGCCCGCAACTCCTCGGTGGTGCTGGCCTCGTGGAACATCCCGCCGGTCTCGTCGGCGACCGCTTTGAGGGTCTGCCCGTCGACCGGCACCTGGATCGGCCGCCCGCCCCGGTCCACGAAGCCGGACGGGGTGCCGAAGGAGATGGCGTGCACCGGCACCTCCGCCGCCACCGCGTCCGCCGCCGCCTCCATCGGGTCCATCCCGGAGGTGTTCGCCCCGTCGGAGAGCAGGATGATCCGGGCCGGCGGGGTCTCCGTGGCGGCCTGGCTGTCCAGGCCCTTGACCGCGCCGAGCGAGGTGTTGATGGCCTCGCCGATAGCGGTGCCCTGCACGCCGGTCACCCCCTCGGCGAGCCGGCCGATCCCGTCCTCCAGAGCCTCCCGGTCGGTGCCGGGCGGCACCAGCACGGCCGCGCTGCCGGCGAACGCGACCAGACCGACGTTGAACTCGTCGGGCAGGCCGTCGACGAAGCGCCGCGCCGCCTGCTTCGCCGCGGCCAGCCGGTCCGGGTCGACGTCGGTGGCGAGCATGGAGGTGGACACGTCCACCGCCACCATCACCGTGGCGCGTTCCCGGGGCACCTGGACCTCGGCGGTGGGCCGGGCGAAGCCGACCACGAGCAGCGCCAGCATGGCCAGGAACAGGCCGGCGGGGACGTGCCGGCGCCACGCCGGCCGCTCCGGCGCCACCCGGTCCAGCAGTCGCAGGTTGGTGAAGCGGACCGCGTACCGGCTGCGTCGGCGCTGCATCACCAGGTACGCGACGACCAGGGCGAGCACGCCGAGCAGCAGCCAGAGTCGCAGTGGCGACTGCCAGATCACGCGGCACCTCCCCGGACGACTCCGGCCGGCGCGGCGGCCATCCGGCGCTGGGCGTGCACGTGCCGGACGATGTCCACGCTCCAGTCGCGGTCGGTGCGCAGCGCCAGGTGGGTGGCCCCGCTGCGCCGCAGCGCCTGGTGGACCTGGTCACGCTGGGCGGTGGCGGCCGCGGCGTACCGCTCCCGCAGCCGACGGTCCGATGTGCACACCTCGCGCCGGCGGCCGGTCTCCGGGTCGACCAGCGTGATCAGGCCGACGTCCGGCAGCTCCAGCTCACGCGGGTCGGTCACCTCGATCGCCAGCACCTGGTGCCGGACGGCCAGCCGACGCAGGGTCCGCTCCCAGGGCGGTGGTTCGTCGGGGTCGTCGGGTAGGCCGTCGAGGAAATCGGAGACCACCACGACCAGACCGCGCCGGTTGGCGGCCCGGTGCAGGGCGTCGAGCCCGTCCACCAGCTCCGGCGGCCCGACCGGCACCGACACCCCGACCGACGGCCCGGGCCGGTCGTCGGGTGCGGTGGCGCGGGGAGCGGCCAGCAAGGCGCGGAGGAGACCGAGCAGATGGGTACGCCCGCTGCGGGCCGGGAAGCGCCGGACCCCGTCGGCGCGCAGCACCTGGGCCCCGATGCGGTTGCCGACGCCGGCGGTCAGGAAGCCGATCGCGGCGACCGCGGCCACCGCCAGCTCCCGCTTGTCCAGCTCGGCGGTGCCGAACTCCATGCTGGCGCTGGCGTCGACCAGCAGCCAGGTGGTCAGTTCCCGATCGGCGTCGACCTGCCGGACGTGCGGCACGGCGGTGCGGGCGGTCACCGCCCAGTCCATCCGGCGGACCTCGTCCTCGCCCGGCCGGTACTCGCGACTACCGGCGGGTTCGCTGCCCGGCCCGGGCAGCAGGCCGCGGTACTGGCCGTGCAGCAGGCCGTTCAGCCGGCGGGTGACGGTCAGCTCCAGGCGGCGCAGCCGCCGGTCCGGAGCCAGCTCGGCGAGGCCGGGATCGGCCGGCGCGGCGACGACGCGCCTCATGCCGCCGCCAGGTCGGGGGCCTGCTGCGGGTGAGCGTTGGCCAGTCGGGGCGGTGGCACGGCCTCCACCAGCCGGCGAACCACCCCCTCGGCCGAGACCCCGTCGGCCACCGCGTCGAAGGAGAGCACCAGCCGGTGGGCGAGGACGTCCACCGCCAACTCCCGGACGTCCTCGGGCAGCACGTACTCCCGCCCGCGCAGCAGAGCCCGGGCTCGGGCGGCCGCGACCAGGCCGAGGGTCGCCCGCGGGCTGGCCCCGTACGCCAGCAGCGGCGCGATCTCGGGTAGCCCGAACCGGCCCGGGTCGCGGGTGGCGAGGATGAGCCGGACCACGTACTCGGCCAACGCGTGGTGGACGAAGACCCGCTCGGCGTGGGCCTGGAGATCCCGCAGCCGTTCCGCGTCGAGCACCTGACGCGGGCTCGGCCGGTCGGTGCTCATCCGGTAGAGGATCGCCAGCTCGTCGGCGTCGCTCGGGTAGTCCACCACCACTTTCATCAGGAACCGGTCGCGCTGCGCCTCCGGGAGCTGGTAGACCCCCTCGGACTCGATCGGGTTCTGGGTGGCGAGCACCAGGAACGGCGTCGGGACCGGCCAGCTGCGCCCACCGATGGAGACCTGCCGCTCCGCCATCGCCTCCAGCAGCGCCGACTGGACCTTGGCGGGGGCCCGGTTGATCTCGTCGGCCAGCACGAGGTTGGCCATGATCGGGCCCAGCTCGATGTCGAAGGTCTCCTTGGAGGCCCGGTAGATCCGGGTGCCGACGATGTCGGAGGGGACCAGGTCCGGTGTGAACTGGATGCGGGAGAAGGAGCCGCCAACCACGGTGGCGAGGGTCTGCGCGGCCAGCGTCTTGGCCACGCCGGGGACCCCCTCGAGGAGGCAGTGCCCGTTGGCGACCAGAGCGATGAGCAGGCGTTCGACGAGCCGATCCTGCCCGACGATCACGCGTTTGACCTCGAAGAGGGTCTGTTCCAGCTCGACGCCGGTCGGCTCGGGTTCGACCGGGCTGGGCATGCTGGCCAGGGTGTCCGAGATGTCCGTCACGGTGCTTGCTTCCCGGGGCGACGGCCCGGCAAACGTCGGATTATCAGCGCCGAAGTGCCCGATGGCGCCCCCGCCGGGGATGAACTGTCCGGTCGGGTGACAAGCACCCTCGACGGCACGACCCACGCGTACGGCGGCAGAACGGGTGCATGGCGAAGCCGCCGGGGGATCCGGCGGCTTCGTCGGGACAACCGGGGCGCCGGCCCTTGACCAGGGCCGGCCCCCGGACCGTCAGGAGGTGTGGACGACCAGGTGGAAGCCCAGGTCGATCGGAGTACCCGCCGAGTTGCGGGTCTGCACGAAGACCGCGTTCGGCGTGCCCAGCCGAGCTGCGACCGAGATCTCGCCGGGCGGCGGGACGCAGCAGGCGTCAGCCCGCCCGATGGTGGCCACGAAGACGGCGTTCGTCACGGTGTAGGCGAACTGGACCTCGTACTGGCCGGCGCCGTACTTGATCACGGTGCCGGTGCCGCGCGCCCTGGTGCCGTTGGCGTTGACGACCACGATGGTGGTGCGGGCGACGAGTGTTGTCGCACCTGACTTCAGCGCGGCCTTCGCCTTGCGTGCGGACTCCGCCGTCACCGGCGGCTGGGCGTTCGTGCCGCGCGCCGCCGGCTGGACGGTCTCCGCCGGCGCCTTCGCGGTCGGCTGGGCGACGGCGATCCCGCCCCCGGCCAGGCTCAGCCCCAGGACAGCGAAGGTGATCGCCGCCGCCTTACGTCGGAAAGATGTGCTCATGACAGGTCCCCCTTGTGTGACCGTGCGAATTCGGCCGACCCGCGGGGCGGGACGGATGACTGCCTGTAATAGGTGGACGACGACAATGAGACCGGAGGAAGCATTCTCACGCGCACCTGGTGAGGTTGATTTCTCAACGATCCACGTCCGGCCTGAGCTGGGATTACTACTCAGAGTTGCGTCGTTTAGGCCAGATGGAACGTAGCACCGGAAAAAGCCGAACGTCAATAGTTGATCTCGCTTTATCGGGCTGTCGGCCAACCGTCAGATAATTGTGAAATGTGAGCGCATCACCATTCACGAAATCGGATCGGGGAGTTTCCGTTAAGCTGGCCGCCATGATCGTCGACGCCGCGCCCGCGCCGCCCCGACGCCGCGCCGACCGGATCGGCACGGCGCTCTGCTGGCTGACGGTCGTACCGACGACCGCCTGGGCCGCCGCCCGGCTGGCCGGCCTGGACCGGGGGCCGCTGGTGCAGGCGCTCGCCTTCACCCCGTACGTCGCGGGCTGGAGCGTGCTGGCCCTGACCCTCGCACTCGCCCTACGGCGCTGGTGGCCCGCGGCGGTCGCGGCGCTGGCCGCGGTGGCGCTGCTCGGCGTGGTCGCACCCCGGGCTCTGGCCTCTCCGCAACCGGCGGCAGGCGGGCCCACCGTACGGCTGCTCACCGCCAACCTGCTCGCCGGCTCCGCCGACGCGCCGACACTGGTCGAGCTGGTCCGGCGGCACCGGGTGGACGTGCTCACCGTGCAGGAGTTCACCCCCGACGCGCAGGCCGCCCTGGACCGGCTCGGTCTCGACCGGCTGCTGCCCCACCGGCAGCTCAACGCGCAGATCGGCACGCCCGGCTCCGGGCTCTACTCGCGCTGGCCGATCACCGACGCCGGCATCCGGCACAACCGCGGCGGTTGGGGCTTCAGCCAGGCGTACGGCACACTCGCCGTCCCCGGCGCGCCCCCGGTCCGCGTCGAGTCGGCCCATCCCTCGGCGCCGTACGCGCTGGACCAGGTCGACGCCTGGCGTGGCGACCTGACCGCCCAGCCACCGGCCACTCCGGACGGTGGCCTGCGGATCCTCGCCGGGGACTTCAACGCCACCCTCGACCACGGCCCGCTGCGGGCCCTGCTGGGCACCGGCTACGTCGACGCCGCCGACGCCACCGGGGCGGGGCTGACCGGCACCTGGGGCCCGTACGACGGCGACCTGATCCCGCCGGTCACCATCGACCACGTGCTGGTCGATCGTCGGATCGCCGCCCAGGCCGTGACCGTGCACGACCTACCCGGCACCGATCACCGTCCCGTACTGGCCACCCTCCGCCTCCCCGCCGCCTGACCCCGCCACCGAGCGCCGCGCCGATCCTCAGCGCCCGCCCGGCGTCCCGTGCGCGCCGGCCGGAGTGTCAGCAGGGGGCCCTTCCTCTACCGGAGGCGTTGACAAGGTGCCCTTCCTTACGCCCAGGCCGTAGGTGAGGGCGTCGACTAGGGCGTGCCAGCTGGCCTCGACCACGTTGGGGTGCACGCCCACGGTGGTCCAGTCCCGGCCGCCGCCGTCGGCGGTCTCCAGCAGCACCCGGGTGACCGCGCCGGTGCCGTGGCTGCCCTCCAGGATGCGCACCTTGTAGTCGGCCAGCTCGAAGTCGCGCAGCTGCGGGTAGTGCCGGGCCAGCCCCACCCGCAGTGCCTCGTCCAGCGCGTTGACCGGACCGTTGCCCTCGGCGGTGGCGATCACCCGCTCACCCCGTACCCGGATCTTGACGGTCGCCTCGGAGACGACCGCGCCGTCCTCGCGGTGCTCGACCAGCACCCGGTACGACTCCAGAGTGAACGGACGGGCCGGGCCGCCCTCCGGCAACTCGGAGCGGACCAGCAGCTCGAAGGAGGCGTCCGCGGCCTCGAAGGACCAGCCGCCGGCCTCCAACTCCTTGACCCGGTTGGTGACCCGGGTCAGCGCCTCCGGCCGGCCGGCCAGGTCCAGGCCGAGCTCACGACTCTTGAGCTCGACGCTGGCCCGGCCGGCCATCTCCGTTACCAGGATCCGCATGTCGTTGCCCACCACCGACGGGTCCACGTGGTTGTAGAGCAACGGGTCGACCTTGATCGCACTCGCGTGCAGCCCCGCCTTGTGGGCGAAGGCGGCGGCACCGACATAGGCCTGGTGGGTGTCGGGGGCGATGTTGGCGATCTCGGCGATGGCGTGCGAGGCCCGCACCATCTGCGCCAGGCAGCCCTCCGGTAGGACGGGCATGCCCAGCTTGAGTTCAAGGTTCGCGACCACCGCGAAGAGGTCGGCGTTGCCGGGGCGCTCGCCGTACCCGTTGGCGGTGCCCTGAACGTGGCGGACGCCCGCCTCGACCGCGGCGACCGTGTTGGCCACCGCGCAGGCGGTGTCGTTCTGCGCGTGCATGCCGAGCAGGCCCGCGTCGATTCCCAGCCGGTCGGTCAGGTCGGCGATCACGGCGGTCACCTGGGACGGCAGCATGCCGCCGTTGGTGTCGCAGAGCACCATCCGCTCGGCGCCGGCGGCCAACGCGGTCTGCACCACGGCCGCGCCGTGAGCCGGGTCGTGCCGGTAGCCGTCGAAGAAGTGCTCGCCGTCGACGAAGACCCGACGGCCCTCGCCGACGAGGTGGCTCACGGTGTCGTGGATCATCGCCAGGTTCTCCGCGCCGGTGGTGCGCAACGCGCGCTCGACGTGCCGGGTGTCGGCCTTCGCGACCAGCGCCACCGCCGGGGTCTGCGCGTCCAGCAGGCCGCGTACCTGGGGGTCGTCGGCGACCGCCACGCCGGCCTTGCGGGTCGCGCCGAACGCGACCAGCACGCCGTGCCGCAGGTCCAGTTCGGTGCGTGCCCGGCGGAAGAACTCGGTGTCCTTGGGCACCGCGCCCGGCCAGCCGCCCTCGATGAAGCCGACGCCGAACTCGTCGAGCAGCCGGGCCACCGCCAGCTTGTCGACCACCGAGTAGGTGAGCCCCTCGCGCTGGGCACCGTCGCGCAACGTCGTGTCGTAGACCTGGAACGTCATCAGGATCCTTTCTCGGAGCAACAAAAAGACCCCCCGCGGATGCGGGAGGTCTGCGCGCTCGGCGGAGGGAGGGCCGGCGCGCTAGGTCGCAATAATCAGGGCGGTGCTGGTCACGATCGCTACTCTGCCACCGCTCCCCTGGTTTTGGGAGGAACAATCCACATGGCGGGACGGTGACTCACTGTTGCATACGCCAGCCCTCGTCCAGTCTCGGGCACAACCCGCCGCTCGTGATCGGCTTCACAAGTCACCTGCCCGCTCAGCGGCGAAAACTCGCCTACGGAAGCATCTGGAACCGATCCAGTTACCGGCCACTGTGCCGCTCCCAAGGAGGACCCTTGCTCACTGTCGGTGACCGCTTCCCCGAGTACGAACTCACCGCCTGCGTGTCACTGGACGCCGACAAGGCGTTCGAGACGCTCAACCACAAGTCCCACGAGGGCAAGTGGCGGGTCGTCTTCTTCTGGCCGAAGGACTTCACCTTCATCTGCCCGACGGAGATCGCCGAGTTCGGCCGGCTCAACGGCGAGTTCGCCGACCGGGACGCGCAGGTCCTGGGAGCGTCGGTGGACAACGAGTACGTCCACTACGCGTGGCGCAAGGACCACCCCGACCTGCGGGACCTGCCCTTCCCGATGCTCAGCGACATCAAGCGCGAACTGGCCGCCGCCTGCGGCGTGCTCGGCGAGGACGGCGTGGCCCAGCGCGCCACGTTCATCATCGACCCCAACAACGAGATCCAGTTCGCCATGGTCACCGCCGGTTCGGTCGGCCGCAACGTCTCCGAGGTGCTGCGGGTGCTGGACGCGCTGCAGACCGACGAGCTGTGCCCGTGCAACTGGAACAAGGGCGGCGAGACCCTCGACGCCAACGCGCTCCTCGCCGGCGCCGGAGCCTGACCATGGGTCTGGACGCGATCAAGGCGGCCCTGCCCGAGTACGCCAAGGACATCAAGCTCAACCTTGGCTCCACCGTCGGCACCTCGACGCTGACCCCGGTCCAGGCCTGGGGCACCGCGCTGGCCTGCGCGGTGACCGCCCGCAACCCGGTGGTGCTGCGCGAGATCGCCGCCGAGGCGCTCGGACACCTCACGCCGGAGGGCGTCGAGGCGGCCAAGGGCGCCGCGGCCATCATGGCGATGAACAACATCTACTACCGGGCCAAGCACCTCATCGGCGACGAGCAGTACGCCTCGATGCCGGCCCGACTGCGGATGCAGATCATCGCCCGCCCGGGGGTGGACAAGGGCGACTTCGAACTCTGGTGCCTCGCCGTGTCGGCGATCACCGGCTGCGGAGTGTGCCTCGAGTCGCACGAGAAGGCGCTGCGCGGCAGCGGCTACACCCGGGAGCAGGTGCACGAGGCGCTGCGGATCTCCGCCGTGGTGCACGCTGCGGCGGTCACCCTGGACGCCGAGGCCGCGCTGGCCTGAGCAGGTACGCCCCGACGGGCCGACGCCGCACTGCGGCGTCGGCCCGTCGCCGTTTCCGGCCCCCGGCGGCCGGGTAGCTCCTGCGGGGACGCACTCACCTACGCCGCGAGCATCGGCGACAGTCAGGAGTGAACGGCATGGACAGGATCGACCCGCACGCGACGCACGCCGCGCCGGAGCCGCTGCGCGGAGGCGACCAGGGCACCGTGCCCGGCGGCGCCCCGGCCGGCGCCTTCGACCCCTGGCGCTACCGGGACCAGGCCGGGGTGACCGACGCCGACCTGGTCGGCTACAAGGTCGAGGCCACCGACGGTGGGATCGGAAAGATCGACAGCGCCAGCCACGAGGTTGACGGCAGCTACCTGGTGGTCGACACCGGCCCGTGGATCTTCGGCAAGAAGGTGATGCTGCCGGCCGGCACGGTCAACCAGGTCGACCACGACCAGCGCATCGTCTCCGTGGACCGGACCCGCGACCAGATCAAGGCCGCCCCGGAGTACGACGAGACCAGCCACAGCGACCCGAACTACCGGAACCAGCTGGGTGGCTACTACGACGAGACGTACGGCGCGCTCCCGCCCGGCACCGGGCGGTAGCCGATCGGACCCGACGGCCGGTGGGGCTCTGTCCCACCGGCCGTTACCGTGTCAGCGTGGACGCCATCGAGGACAACCGACACATCTCGCTGCCCGTGACCTTCAACTTCCGCGACGTCGGCGGCTACCCCGGCCACGACGGCCGCACCGTACGCCGGGGGCGGCTCTACCGCTCCGACTCACTGCACCGATTGGACGAGCAGGATCAGGACGCGTTCGCCGCGATCGGCATCCGCACCGTCATCGACCTGCGCCGCCCGACCGAGGTGGCCAGGGACGGCCGGGTGCCTGCCTACCAGGGGCTGACCTACCGGCACATCCACCCGGAGCACGCGGACTGGGCCGAGCGACCGCACGAGGAGGGTGTCAGCCTGGCCCGCTATCTCGCGGACCGCTACGCCGACCTGGCGCAGACCGGCACGGCCGGGCTGGCCGAGGCGGTCGGGCTGATCGCGGACTCCGCGAACGCCCCCATCGTGGTGCACTGCGTGGCGGGCAAGGACCGCACCGGCATCGTCTGCGCGTTGACCCTCGCCGTCCTGGGCGTCGACGACGCCGACATCGTCGCCGACTACGCACTCAGCGCCGAGGCGTCGGCCCGGTTCGGCGCCTGGCTGGCCGCCACCACCCCGGGCGGGGTGGACGACGTGCCGGCGCCGTTCCTGGCCTCGCCCGCCGAGGCGATGGAGCTGTTCCTCGCCGAACTGCGCGCGGGGCACGGCTCGGTCGAGGGGTACCTACGCCACGCCGGGGTGACCGAAGCGCAGCTCGCCGCCCTCCGCCACCACCTGCTCGACTAGCCCCCGCCCCCGCCGCCGTCCCTCCCCGCCTCCGGCCTCGTCCCTCCCCGCCCCTGACCTCGTCGATCTAGGGCAGATCGCTGTCAGTGGATCTCCATAGACGACGATATGCCCTAGATCGACGGCGGTGGGCGGGCGGCGCGGGCAGGCGGGCGGCGCGGGCGGGCGGCGCGGGGAAGCGGTGGGCGTCAGAGGACCCGGCGCACCCAGCCTTGCGGGTCGTCGGCCTTGCCACGCTGGATGTCGACGAGCTGCTGACGCAGCGCCATGGTGACCCGACCCGGCTCGCCGCCACCGATCAGGAACTCGCCGTCGGGGAAGCGGACCCCGCCGATCGGGGTGATCACCGCGGCGGTGCCGCAGGCGAAGACCTCGCGGAGCCGGCCGCTGGCCGCGTCGGCCTGCCAGTCGGCGAAGGTGACCGGCCGCTCCTCGACCCGGTGCCCGGCCGCGCCGGCCAGCGTGAGGACCGCGTCCCGGGTGATGCCCGGCAGGATCGTGCCGGTCAACGGCGGGGTGACCACCGTGTCGTCGTCGTAGACGAAGAAGACGTTCATGCCGCCCAGCTCGTCGACGAAGCGGCGCTCCACCGCGTCCAGGAAGACCACCTGGTCGCAGCCGGCCTCGATGGCCTCGGCCTGGGCCGCCAACGACGCGGCGTAGTTGCCGCCGCACTTGGCGGCGCCGGTGCCGCCCGGCGCAGCCCGGGTGTAGTCCGGCGAAACCCAGACGGTGACCGGCTTGACCCCGCCGCTGAAGTACGCCCCGACCGGCGAGGCGATCACCATGTAGAGGTACTCGTTGGCCGGACGGACTCCGAGGAAGACCTCGCTGGCGAACATGAACGGCCGCAGGTAGAGACTGCCGTCCGCACCGGTCGGGATCCACTCCCGGTCGACCTCGATGAGCTTGTGCAGCGAGTCGATGAAGACCTCGGGCGGCAGCGCCGGCATCGCCATCCGCTGCGCGGAGGCGACGAACCGGGCGGCGTTGGCGTCCGGCCGGAACATGGTCACGCCGCCGTCGGCGGTCCGGTACGCCTTCAGACCCTCGAAGATCTCCTGCGCGTAGTGCAGCACCGCGCTGGCCGGGTCCATCGGGATCGGCGCGCGCGCCTCCACCCGGGCGTCGTACCAGCCCTTGCCGTCGGCGTACCGGACGGTGACCATGTGGTCGGTGAACACCCGGCCGAACCCGGGGTTGACCAGCAGGGCGGCCCGGTCGGTGGCGGATACCGGCGCGGGATTCGGACGGATCTCGAAGTCGAGCTTGTCACCACCGCTCATCGCGCTGACCTCCCTGCGGGACAACGGCATGCGGGATCGCACACCGACATGGCTGTGCCAGAAACTTACCCCGAACGGTCGTTCAGCGGGTAGCGCCGCCCGGGGCATGGAAAACCCCGGATGGTCCCTCGCTGACCGACCGGCGTGCGGCCGTCGCTCCGGGGCGGGTCAGGCTACGGCGTGGGCGGCGAGCCGGTCGCCGACCTCGGCGGTACGCAGCGCCACGCCCGGCGTCCGGCCGGCCAGTTCGGCGGCGACCGCCGCGTTGACCCGGGCCGCGGCCTCGGTGTGCCCGAGCTGCTCCAGCAGCAGCGCGGCGGAGAGCACCGCGGCGACCGGGTCGGCGACGCCCTGCCCGGCAATGTCCGGCGCCGAACCGTGCACCGGCTCGAACATCGAGGGGTACGCCCCCTCGGGGTTGATGCAGCCGCTCGCGGCCAAGCCGATCCCACCGGTGACCGCGGCGGCGATGTCGGTGAGGATGTCGCCGAACAGGTTGTCGGTGACCACCACGTCGTAGCGCTGCGGCTGGGTGACCAGGAACATCGCGGCCGCGTCGACGTGCTGGTACTCGGTGGCGACGTCGGGGTGCTCGGCGGCGACCGCGTCGAAGGCCCGCGCCCAGAGCGACCCGGCGTGGGTGAGCACGTTGGTCTTGTGCACCAGGGTGACCTTGCGCCGCTCCCGGCGGCCGGCCCGGGCGAACGCGTCGCGGATCACCCGCTCCACGCCGTGCCGGGTGTTCAGGCTCTCCTCGGTGGCGACCTCGGCGGGCGTGTCGCGGTGCAGCGAGCCGCCGGCGCCGGCGTAGAGCCCCTCGGTGCCCTCACGCACCACCACGAGGTCGACCTCGCCCGGCTTCACGTTGCCCAACGGGCCGGCGACCCCGGGCCAGAGCCGGGACGGGCGCAGGTTGACGTACTGGTCGAAGGCGAACCGGAGCTTGAGCAGCAGCCCTCGCTCCAGCACACCGGGCGGGACCGTCGGGTCACCGACCGCGCCGAGCAGGATCGCGTCGTGGCCGGCCAGCTCCGCCAGCACCGAGTCGGGCAGCACCTCTCCGGTACGGTGCCAGCGGGCCGCGCCGAGGTCGTATTCGGTGGCCTGCACGCCGGGCAGCACGGCGTCGAGGACCTTGCGGGCCTGTGCGACCACCTCGGGCCCGATGCCGTCCCCGGCCACCACCGCGATCCGCGCCATGCCCGCACTCCTCTGTTCGACTGCACCGTCGCCGCAACGGTACGTCTCCGTCCCGCCTCCCGGTACGGAGCTTCCATGATGTGGGACGCACGGATACACAGCACCCTCTCAGGCGGGACTCATGTGGCGGTCATCTCCGCTGCCTAGCGTGGGGTCAGCGGGTCACGGGGCCCGCGACCGGGGGTCGCCGACGACGCGAGCCCAACTGCGAGGGGGCAGTGAGATGCGCATCGACGAGCAGCCGCGGACCCGCTGGCCGGAGCCGTCGACGTTCCGGAACCGCCGGCCGGATCTCCGGCTCGGCAGCCGGCGGCAGCGGGTCGACCCGGCGGCCGCCAGTCAGGGCCGGATCGCGGTGCGGCACACCGTACGCACCCCGACCGCCGAGTACACCCTGCTGCTCAACGCTCCCGAGTGGCTCGGCCGCCGGGGCGTCGGCGAGGCGCTGCGGGACAGCATCGCGGAGCTACGCGCCATCGACCTCACCTACGGCCCGAACCGACCGGAGAGCCTGGTCTCCAGGCTGCGCCGGGGAGAGATCAGTCCCGACTCGTATCCTCCGCTGGCCGACCTGGTGGACCGCTGCACGGCGATGCGCGCCGCCACCGACGGGTGGTTCGACGCCTGGGCGGTGCCCGGCGGCTTCGACCCGGGCGGCCTGCTCGGCGGCTGGGCGGTGGAGCGCGCGGCAGCCCGCCTGCGCGCCGCGGGCGTCGACGACTACGCCGTGCTCACCGGCGCCGACCTGGTGGTCCGCGGCCGCGCGCCGCACGGTGGGCCGTGGCGGGTGGCGGTGCACCACCCGACCGCACCCGAACGCGCGCCGCTGGTGCTGGAGATGACCGCCGGCGCGGTCGGCACCTCGGGGGTGACCGGACGAAAGGGGCACGTGGTGGACCCGCACACCGGCGAGCCGGCAAACCAGCTCGTCGCCGCCACGGTCGTCGGCCCCGACCTGACGATCGCCGACGCCTACGCCACGGCGCTCTACGCCGCTGGACCCACCGGCCTGGCCTGGTTCCGCGGCGGCTCCGACTATCGCGCGCTCTTCGCCCACCGGCGCTGAACGGGACATCGCCTGCGATCGGCCCCCACGGTCTCGGCAACGGCCGTGGGGGCCGGTCAGCGACGAGTGCGCGTGGCTCGCACAATCGAGGGGTGCGGACCGGTCGGGGCCGGACGTCGACCGCGCCACCCGAAGACGGGCCGACGCCGCGAACTCGGCCAGTGACCGCAGTCGGTACGCTAGCGAATCGACGCAACTCGACGCAAGAGTCTCCACAGCGGACCGTCGCGGGCGGAGCGTGGCAGATCAGCGATTGGCCTGCGGCGAGGCAGTTTCGACATGGTGAACAACGGATGGCACGCTGTCCGCCGTGAGTTTCGATCTGAGCGTGTGGGCCCTGGAGGACGGGGCGACGCCCGAGGACGTGCGGGCCGCGGTCGAGGGTTGCCGGCAGGGGCGGCACGTGGACCGTTACCCGGACCCTCGAGTGGTGGCCTTCTACCGGGCGGTCATCGCCTCCTACCCGGACCGGCACCCCGGCCCGGACAGCCCGTGGGCGGTGGCGCCACTGCATGCCGCCCACGACCATGTCGAGCTGAACCTGCATCCGACCTGCGCGGACCAGGTGCTGCTGGACATCGAGCGGCTGGCCGGCGAGCACGGGCTGATGCTCTTCGACCCGCAGGACGGCTCGGTCTACCCGCCCCCGGCCCGGCTGCCCGGCTGATCCGGCCGGGCGGCAGGACACCCCACCCGGGGTACGACAAGGGGCCCAGCGGATCGCCGGGCCCCCCGTGGTGCTGCCGTGACTACTCGTCGCGCAGGTCCGCGGCGCTGGCCGCCGTCGCGCCGATCGAGTCGGCCGCCGAGGTGAGCAGGTCCGCGCCGAGCGCCTGGTCGACGGTGAGCGTCATCAGCGTCTCGCCACCCGCCTCGCGCCGGGCCACCTGCATCGCGGCGATGTTGATGCCCGACTCGCCGAGCAGGGTGCCGACGGTGCCGACGACGCCGGGCCGGTCGGCGTAGCGCAGGAAGAGCAGGATGCCCTCCGCGCCGATCTCCACGTCGAAGCCGTCCACCTCGGTCAGCTTCAGGACGTCGCGAACTCCCGAATGGGTGACCGTGCCGGAGACGCTGACCGTCCGGCCGTCCGGCAGCGCGCCACGCACCGTGACCAGGGTGGGCTGCTCCGCCGTCTCGGCCAGGCTGGCCAGGGTGACCTCGACACCGCGCTCGGCGGCCAGGTGCGGGGCGTTGACGTAGGTGACCTGCTCCTCAACGACCGAGCTGAACAGGCCCTTGGTGGCGGCGAGCTTGAGCACCGACACGTCGTGACTGACGATCTCGCCGCGGACCTCGACCGTGACGTTGGCGGCGACCCCGCCGGCGACTGCGGTGAACGCGCGGCCGAGCTTCTCGGCCAGCGGGAGCAGCGGCCGCACGTCCTCGGCGACCACGCCACCGGCCTGCACGTTGACCGCGTCCGGGACGAACTCGCCCTGCAACGCCAGCTTCACGCTCCTGGCCACCGCCAGGCCGGCCTTGTCCTGCGCCTCGTGCGTGGAGGCACCCAGGTGCGGGGTGGCCACCACGTTGTCGAAGGCGAACAGCGGCGAGGAGGTGCAGGGCTCCTTGGAGTACACGTCAACGCCGGCGCCGGCGACGCGGCCCTCGGCGATGGCGTCCGCGAGCGCCTGCTCGTCGACCAGACCACCGCGGGCGGCGTTGACGATGCGCACGCCCGGCTTGACGATCGCCAGCTCCTTCTCACCGATCAGGCCCACCGTCTCGGGGGTCTTCGGCAGGTGGATGGAGATGAAGTCGCTCTCCCGCAGCAGCTCCTCCAGCCCGACCAGGCGCACGCCGAGCTGCGCCGCCCGGGCCGGCTGGATGTACGGGTCGTACGCGATCAGCCGGGTGCCGAACGCGGCGATACGCTGCGCGAAGAGCACCCCGATGCGGCCCAGCCCGACCACGCCGACCGTCTTGCCCTGCACCTCGACGCCGGTGTACTTCGACCGCTTCCACTCCCCCACCTTGAGCGCGGCGCTGGCGCTCGCGGTGTTGCGGGCCACGGCGAGGAGCAGCGCGACAGCCTGCTCCGCGGCGGAGACGATGTTCGAGGTGGGCGCGTTGACGACCATGACGCCCCGCGCGGTGGCGGCCGGCACCTCGACGTTGTCCAGCCCGACGCCCGCCCGGGCGACCACCTTGAGGCGCGGCGCGGCGGCGATCGCCTCGGCGTCGATCTGGGTCGCGCTGCGCACGATGACGGCGTCGGCCTCGGAGAGCGCCGAGAGCAGGGCCGGACGGTCGGTGCCGTCGACGTGACGGACGTCGAAGTCGTGGGCGAGCACCTCGATGGCGGCGGGGGCGAGTTCTTCGGCGATCAGTACGACAGGATTCATCGGTCCTCGTAGAGGTCGTGTTTACGATCGGCCGGGGCGGCAAGGCGCCGCACTGCGCCCTGCGCTGATCCGTGCCGTGGCCGTCAGGTGCCTGCTGCGCACCTACCCGCGATCGTAGGGGCCCCGCTGGTCGGCATGTTCCGGTCTCTGGGGTGAGGGCCCTCACACGCCGGGTCGGACGCCGGACATCGTCCGTTCGCCCGGTCGTCACGGTTGCGCGGCCGACGACGAACGAGGGCAGCGGCCCTCCGGGAGGTGCCGCTCCGGGCCGCTGGTCTCGCGGCGTCGCGCCGCCGGCCGCCCATCCGCCGGGCCGGGCGGGCCGGGCGGGTCGCACACTCTTGACCGATATACCTGTGAGTCATAGATATGACCCACAGGTATATCGCCTCAACAGACATGTCACGGCGGCCGACGACACCGGCTCGGTGCTCAGCGCAGGTTGGCGAGGACACCCTGGCGCGGCTGACGCAAGTCGATCTCTGCGGGATCGGCGGAAGCTGGCCGAGGCGTTGGTCACCCGGTCCCAGCAAGTGAGCACCGACGATATGGACACGCGGGGGACCGTCCGGCCGTTTCTGGACGGCCGGACGGTCCCCCGCGGCGACGTCAGGCGGTCTCGGTGATCGGGCGGTCGACCCAGCTCATCATCCCGCGCAGCTTCCGGCCGGTCTCCTCGATCGGGTGCGCCGCCCCCTCGGCCTGCCACTTGGTGAAGTTGGGCCGGCCCGCCTCGTCCTCGGCAACCCACTCGCGGGCGAACTCGCCGGACTGGATCTCCCCGAGGATCTTGCGCATCTCGTCCTTGACCCGGGAGTCGATGACCCGCGGGCCGCGGGAGAGGTCGCCGTACTCGGCGGTGTCGGAGATGCTGTACCGCATCTTCGCGATGCCGCCCTCGTACATCAGGTCGACGATCAGCTTCAGCTCGTGCAGGCACTCGAAGTAGGCCACCTCGGGGGCGTAGCCCGCCTCGGTGAGCACCTCGAAACCGGTCTGCACCAGCGCCGCCGCGCCGCCGCACAGCA
The DNA here is from genome assembly GCF_018070045.1 of Micromonospora sp. U21. Classification (GTDB taxonomy): domain Bacteria; phylum Actinomycetota; class Actinomycetes; order Mycobacteriales; family Micromonosporaceae; genus Micromonospora. Next base: position 212,144 of record NZ_JAGPYK010000001.1, on the reverse strand, counting down.
CCGCCTGCTCACCGAAGAGGTCGGTCTCGGTCTCCTCGGTGAAGGTGGTCCGGATCGCGCCGGCGCGGGTGCCGCCGATCCCCTTGGCGTACGCGAGGGCGAGCGCGAGCGCGTTACCGCTGGCGTCCTGCTCGACGGCGACCAGACAGGGCACGCCCTTGCCGTCGGCGTACTGGCGACGGACCAGGTGGCCGGGGCCCTTCGGGGCGACCATCGCCACGTCCACCTCGGCCGGCGGCTTGATCAGCCCGTACCGGATGTTGAAGCCGTGGCCGAACAAGATCGCCTTGCCCGGGACGAGGTTCGGGGCGATCGACTCGGTGTACAGGGCACGCTGGGCAGTGTCCGGCGCGAGCACCATGATCACATCAGCCTCGGCGGCGGCCTGCGCCGGCGTGACGACCCGCAGGCCCTGCTCCTCGGCCTTGGGGCGACTCTTCGAGCCTTCCGGCAGACCGATCACCACGTCGACGCCGGAGTCGCGCAGCGACAGCGCGTGGGCGTGGCCCTGGCTGCCGTAGCCGATCACCGCGACCTTCTTGGCCTGGATCAGGCCGAGGTCGGCATCGTCGTCGTAGTACACCTCAACGCTCATGAGACTTCCCTTTCGTACGACGGCCGGGGCGGCCCGTCGTGGTCTGTGCGGATGGGTCAGGCGGCCCGCAGCGCGGGACCGGCGGTGATCGAACGCGAGCCGCGACCGATCGCCACGAGCCCGGACTGGACCATTTCCTTGATGCCGAAGGGCTCGAGGTCGCGCAGCAGCGCGTCGAGCTTGTCCGGGGTGCCGGTGGCCTCGATCGTCAGCGTGTCCGGTGCCACGTCGACCACCCGGGCACGGAACAGGTTGACCGTCTCCAGCACCTGGGTACGCGCGGACCGGTCGGCCCGAACCTTCACCAGCAGCAGCTCCCGGGCGACCGAGACCTGCGGGTCCAGCTCGACGATCTTGAGCACGTTCACCAGCTTGTTGAGCTGCTTGGTGACCTGTTCCAGCGGGGACGACTCCGCGTTGACCACGATGGTGATCCGGGAGACGTCCGGGTTCTCGGTCTCACCGACGGCGAGGCTGTCGATGTTGAATCCGCGCCGGGAGAACAGGCCGGAGACCCGGGCGAGCACGCCGGGCTTGTTCTCCACGAGGACGGACAGGGTGTGCATGGTCATCAGATGTCATCCTCGTCGAAGACCGGGCGGACGCCGCGGGCGAACATGATCTCGTCGTTGCTGGTGCCGGCGGCGACCATCGGCCAGACCATGGCGTCCTTGCCGACCACGAAGTCGATCACCACCGGGGCGTCGTTGATCTCCATGGCGGCGGCGATGGTCTTGTCCACGTCGTCGGCGTTCTCGCAGCGCAGCCCGATGCAGCCCAGCGCCTCGGCGAGCTTCACGAAGTCGGGGATGCGGTGCTTGTGGGTGCCGAGGTCGGTGTTGGAGTAACGCTCGTTGTAGAACAGCGTCTGCCACTGCCGGACCATGCCGAGGTTGCCGTTGTTGATCACGGCGATCTTGACCGGGATGCCCTCCAGCGCGCAGGTGGCCAGCTCCTGGTTGGTCATCTGGAAGCAGCCGTCACCATCCACCGCCCAGACCACCGTGTCCGGCTTGCCGACCTTGGCGCCCATCGCCGCCGGCACCGCGTAGCCCATCGTGCCGAGGCCACCGGAGTTCAACCACGTGTGCGGCTTCTCGTAGGAGATGAACTGCGAGGCCCACATCTGGTGCTGGCCCACCCCGGCCACGTAGATCGCGTCCGGCCCGACGATCTCGCCCAGCCGCTTGATCACGTACTGCGGGGACAGCGTGCCGTCGGCCGGCTCGTCGTAGCCCAGCGGGTAGCGGTTGCGCAGGTCGTCGAGCTGGGTCCACCAGTCGCCCAGGTCACTGCCGTGCCCGGCCGACCGCTCGACGGTCACCGCCGCGATCAGCTCGTCGATGACGTGCCGGGCGTCGCCGACGATCGGCACGTCCGCGTGCCGGTTCTTGCCGATTTCCGCGGGGTCGATGTCGGCGTGCACCACCATCGCGTCCGGGGCGAACGAGTCGAGCTTGCCGGTGACCCGGTCGTCGAACCGCGCACCCAGCGCGACGATCAGATCCGCCTTCTGCAGGCCGTAGACCGCGGCCACGGTGCCGTGCATGCCGGGCATCCCCAGGTGCTGCGGATGCGAGTCGGGGAACGCGCCGAGCGCCATCAGCGTGGTGACCACCGGGATGCCGGTCAGCTCGGCCAGCCGGCGCAGCCCGTCCGTGGCACCGGCCTTGAGCACGCCGCCACCCACGTAGAGCACCGGCCGGCGGGCGCCGGCCATCAGCCGGGCCGCCTCCCGGATCTGCTTGCCGTGCGGGTGCAGGGTGGGCCGGTAGCCGGGCAGGTCCAGGGTGGGCGGCCAGGCGAAGGTGGTCGACGCCTGGAGCACGTCCTTGGGGATGTCGACCAGCACCGGGCCGGGCCGGCCGGTGCTGGCCAGGTGGAACGCCTCGGCCAGCACCTGCGGGATCTCCTCGGGGGTCTGCACGAGGAAGTTGTGCTTGGTGATCGGCAGGGTGATGCCCTGGATGTCCGCCTCCTGGAAGGCGTCGGTGCCGATCGACGGGCGGGCCACCTGGCCGGTGATCGCCACCATCGCCACGGAGTCCATGTACGCGTCGGCGATCGGGGTGACCAGGTTGGTCGCGCCCGGGCCGGAGGTGGCGATACAGACGCCCACCTTGCCGGTGGCCTGCGCGTACCCGGTCGCCGCGTGACCGGCGCCCTGCTCGTGGCGGACCAGGATGTGCCGGACGGTGGAGTCGTAGAGCGGGTCGTACGCCGGCAGGATCGCGCCGCCCGGAATGCCGAAGACGACGTCGACGTCGAGCGCCTCAAGGGACCGCACGAGCGAGCCGGCACCGGAGACCTGCGCCGGAGCGGGTGTCCGTACCGCCGGGACGGCCGGGGTGGCCGCGGCGCGCGCGGCGGCGGCGGGGTCGACGTCGCCGGCCGGCTCGGCGGCCGCACGGGAGCGCCGGGCGGTGTGGGCGAGGGTCTCGGGCGTGGGTCTCGTCATGGCGGTTCTGGCCTTCGGCTGGAATGGCTGGGGCTTGTCAAGCGATGCGACGCGGGCGGGGCCCGCCCCGACAGGTTCCGATGGCAATAAAAACGGCCCTCGTGCAGATGCACGGGGCCAGCGCACTCTCGATGAGGGAGAGTGCGCTCAGGTAAGTACTCGCAGCGACCGGTACGACGACATGTGGCTAAGCCTGACGCATCTCACGCGATGAGTCAACTGATCCCACATGTTGGTTAACGGAGCGCGGCGCGTTGGGCGGCGACGCGCCCTCGGCGACCGGGATGACCTGCCCGGACCCGCGCGGAACCCGGCGTGGCGCGGGCAGCGGGGCGGGCCGCGCACCCGGCGAGGTGGCCGCCTCCAACATCGCCTCCAGGTGCTCGGCCGGCACGCCCCAGCCGAAGAGCGCGCCCTGGCCGAACCGGCAGCCGGCGGCCACCACCGCGGCCAGCTCGGTGGGGGTGGTCACCCCCTCGGCGATCACCTCCAGCCCCAGCTGGTGGCCCAGTCGCATGACGATGTCGACCATCGGCGCGAACGCCGGACCGTCCGCGCCGACCGGGCGGACCGGCTCGTGCTCGGCGACCAGGCTGTGGTCGATCTTCAGGATGTCGATCGGCAGCCGGCGCAGCTGCCCCAGCGAGGAGTAGCCGGCGCCGAAGTCGTCCAACGCGATCCGGACACCGGTCAGCCGCAGCGCGGTCAGCCGCCGGATCAGCTCGTCGAGGTCGGTGGCGACCGCGTGCTCGGTGACCTCCAGCACCAGCCGCTGCGGCGGCACGTGGTGGGCGCGCAGCGCCTCGGCGACCTGTACCACGTACTCCGGGGCGTGCAGCTCGCGCGGGGAGACGTTCACCGAGACCCAGACGTCGTGCCCGTCGGCCAGCCAGCGGGAGAGCTGATAGCAGGCCTGGTGCAGCACCCAGGCGCCGAGGGTGGCGATCATGCCGCACTCCTCGGCCAGCGGGATGAACTCGTCCGGGCGGACGTTGCCCAGCTCGGGGTGGTGCCAGCGGAGCAGCGCCTCGGCGCCGACCGGCCGCACCGACGGCAGCGAGGCCACCGGCTGGAAGGCCAGCCGCAGCTCGTCGCGGTCGATCGCGCCGCGCAGCTCGTGCTCCAGTGTCGTACGCCGGCGCAGCAACTGGTCGTACGTGGCGTCGTAGCGCTCGATCCGGTTCTTGCCGCGCTGCTTGGCGTAGCGCAGCGCCAGGTCGGCATGGCGCAGCAGCAACTCCACGTCCGGCTCGCCGGCCCACCCGGCCACCCCGATGCTCACCGACAGGAAGACGGGCCCTTCCGGCTGGTCGTACGGCCGGTTGAGCACCCCGAGCAGCCGCTCGGCGACCCGATCCGCGTCGGCGGGCCGACCCGCCATGAGCACGGCGAACTCGTCGCCGCCGAGCCGGGCCGCCACGTCGCCGGGGCGCAGGTTGCCGCGCAGCCGCCGGCCCACCTCGGCCAGCACGGCGTCGCCCACGTCGTGGCCGCGCATGTCGTTGACGTTCTTGAAGCCGTCCAGGTCCAGACCGAGCAGCACGCACGGGGTGCCCGCCGCGGCGCTGTCGTGCAGCGCGCGCAGCAACCCGCGCCGGTTGGCCAGCGCGGTCAGCGGATCGGTGTGCGCCAGCTCGCGGAAGTGGGCCTCCCGCTCGGCCAGCCGGCCGGCGTAGTTCCGGACGTCATTGAGGGTGAGGTACTGCCGGGCCACCAGGGCGAAGCCCTCCACGCTGCCGGCGACGATGCCCGCCGCGGTGAACCGGCCGTCCTGAAGGAGGTGGTACATCGCCGAGGCGGCCATCGCCAGCATCGGGGCGATCGCGTACTCGCCGTCGCGACCGATCAGGTCCAGGTCGACCTGACCCGGCCGGTCGGCGCGGTGCACCGCGAGCGCGACGGTCAGCAGACCGGCGGCGAGCACCGCCGCGCCGGTCAGCGCCATGCTCGGCCCGGCCTGACAGAGCCCGGCGGCGAGACCCAACCCGCCGCATGTCACGGCGCTGATGCCCGCGCCGAGTGCGGCCAGCCGCCGACGCGGGGCGGCGGCGCGGAAGACGACGATCACGCAGAGCCCGGCGCCGAGCGCGGCGCTCACCGTGGCCAGCAGGATCGCCGGGCACGCCATCGGGGTGGCGGCGCCGAGCAGCCGGGTGGGCTCGGAGAAGAGCACCCAACCGACGAACCAGAGCGCGGCGGCCATGATCAACCCGTCCAGGGCGAGCCGGGCGGTTCCCGCCGCGGTGGCGGCCACACCGGGCAGCCGGAGCAGGCCGGCGGCGAAGGCAAGCCCACTCACCGCCGTGCCGATCGCCACCGCCGTGGCCCACCCGGTGCGCTGCCCCTGCTCGTACGCCCAGTGCTCGCCGGTGGCGAGCACGGTCGCCACCCCGACCAGGAGGCTGAACAGGGCGGCGCCGGCGGCAACCGCGAGCAGTACGTGCGCCGGGCGGCGGGGCCCGGTGCGCCGCCGGGCGACCACGGTCAGCAGTGCGGCGGCGGCAGCGGCGACGAGCCCGCTCAGCGCCGCCACAGCGACCATGCCCGGGGGGAAGTGCACGCACTCAAGAGTGCCGGATGAGCGCTCGTCGTGGGGACCGGGTGTGCATCTGTTGGGACACGGCGCCCGCTCGGGACAGCCGGCGCGCTGGCGGTGTCATGCTGGTACGCATGCCTGAGCTGCGGTCGAGGACCTCCACACACGGTCGGACGATGGCCGGCGCCCGGGCCCTGTGGCGGGCCACCGGGATGACCGACGACGATTTCGGCAAGCCGATCGTCGCCATCGCCAACAGTTTCACCCAGTTCGTGCCGGGTCACGTGCACCTCAAGGACATGGGCGGCCTCGTCGCCGACGCGGTGGCCGAGGCCGGCGGGGTGGGGCGGGAGTTCAACACCATCGCGGTCGACGACGGCATCGCGATGGGCCACGGCGGGATGCTCTACTCGCTGCCCAGCCGAGAGCTGATCGCCGACGCGGTGGAGTACATGGTCAACGCGCACTGCGCGGACGCCCTGGTCTGCATCTCGAACTGCGACAAGATCACTCCCGGCATGCTGCTGGCCGCGCTGCGGCTCAACATCCCGACCGTCTTCGTCTCCGGTGGCCCGATGGAGGCCGGCAAGACGATGGCGATCGAAGGCGTCGTGCACAGCAAGATCGACCTGATCGACGCGATGATCGCCTCCTCGAACGAGGCGGTGACCGACGAGCAGCTCGGCGAGATCGAGCGCTCCGCCTGCCCCACCTGCGGCTCGTGCTCCGGGATGTTCACCGCCAACTCGATGAACTGCCTCACCGAGGCGATCGGGCTGGCGCTGCCCGGCAACGGCTCGACGCTGGCCACCCACGCCGCGCGCCGGTCGCTCTTCGTCGAGGCCGGCCGCACCGTCGTGGGGATCGCCAAGCGCTGGTACGACGGCGACGACGACTCGGTGCTGCCCCGCACGGTCGCCTCCAAGGCCGCGTTCGAGAACGCGGTCGCCCTGGACGTGGCGATGGGTGGCTCCACCAACACGGTGCTGCACCTGCTCGCCGCCGCGCGCGAGGCCGAGATGGACTTCGGCGTCGCCGACATCGACGCGATCTCCCGGCGGGTGCCCTGCCTGGCCAAGGTCGCACCGAACTCGCCGATGTACCACATGGAGGACGTGCACCGGGCCGGCGGAATCCCGGCGATCCTCGGCGAACTGGATCGTGCCGGGCAGCTCAACCGGGACGTGCACGCCGTGCACTCCCCCTCGCTGGCGCAGTGGCTCACCGACTGGGACGTGCGCGGCGGCTCGCCGACGCCGACGGCGGTCGAGTTGTTCCACGCCGCGCCGGGCGGGGTGCGCACCACCGAGCCGTTCTCCACCACCAACCGGTGGTCGTCGCTGGACACCGACGCGGCTGGCGGCTGCATCCGGGACCGCGGGCACGCGTACTCCGCCGACGGCGGGCTGGCCATCCTGCACGGCAACCTGGCGCCCGAGGGCAGCGTGGTGAAGACCGCCGGAGTGCCGGACGACTGCCTGACCTTCCGTGGCCCGGCGAAGGTCTACGAGTCGCAGGACGACGCGGTGACCGCGATCCTCGCCAAGCAGGTGGTCGCCGGGGACGTCGTGGTGATCCGGTACGAGGGGCCCAAGGGCGGCCCCGGCATGCAGGAGATGCTCTACCCCACCTCGTTCCTCAAGGGCCGCGGGCTGGGCCGCTCCTGTGCGCTGCTCACCGACGGCCGTTTCTCCGGTGGCACCTCCGGCCTCTCCATCGGGCACGTCTCCCCCGAGGCGGCCTCCGGCGGGCTGATCGCCCTGGTCCGCGACGGCGACGAGGTCGTCATCGACATCCCCAGTCGGTCGATCGAGCTGAACGTGCCCGCCGAGGAGCTGCAGGCGCGACGGGTGGCCGAGGAGAAGCGCGACAAGCCGTACACCCCGACCGACCGGCAGCGGCCGGTGTCGGCGGCGCTGCGCGCGTACGCCTCGATGGCCACCTCGGCCAGCGACGGCGCCTACCGCCGCGTCCCGGAGTGAGTCGCAGCCTGCCGGTGACTGAGCTGCCACGCAGCTCGCCCGCGTGATCAACACGAGATCAGCGATATCGGGGCGTCCCGCCTGCCTGGACACCGCGATATCAGCGATCCCGTGTCGATCACCGCGCCAACGGCGGAAAGGTGTTACCCCGAGGCTGACCGCGTGGGCTAGCGTGTCGTCGGTCTATTGGGGAGATCCCCAAAATCCTTCGGGGGAAAGAAGCCTTCACGTGTCACTTTGGAAGAAGACCGCGGTTGTGGCGGTCTCGGCGGTCACCGCGCTCGCTGTCTCCGCCTGCGGCGCTACGTCCGGCTCGTCCGAGGCGCCGAAGCAGCCCAGCGTCCTGGAGCTGCTCGCCAGCGATCTCAAGGGGTCGTTGCAGAAGACGATCGACGCCACGGACAAGACCGAGTCGATGACCGTGACGATGAAGGGCACGGCGGGCGGCCAGAAGATCTCGATGCAGGGTGTCCTGGACCTGGGTGACCCGCTCAAGGCCGAGATGACGACGGCGGGCCCGGACGGCACTCCGACCACCGTCCGGATGATCGGTGCCGTGATGTACGTCGAGATTCCGGCGAAAGACCGCGAGAACACGGGCGGGAAGCGCTGGATGAAGATGGACCTGGCCGCCGTGGGCGAGCAGGCGGGGATGGACCTCTCCAAGCAGTTCGAGGACGTTGACCCGACCAAGCAGGTCAAGACCCTGCTCGCCACGGAGGGTGCGACGGTCGTCGGCCAGGAGACGGTGAACGGGGCGGCTACCGTCCACTACACCGTCACCGCCCCTGTCGCCACCTACCTGGGGCAGGTCGACGCCGAGCTGCGGGCGGGTGTCGAGAAGCAGTACGCCAAGCTGGGCGTCAAGGAGATCAAGGTCGACCTCTGGGTCGACGAGCAGTACCGGCCGCGCCGCGTGGGCATGCTCATGGGCACGATGGGCGACATGACGGTCGACTACACCGACTACGGCAAGGCGGTGACCATCGAGACGCCGCCGCCGGCGGAGACCGCCGACTTCGCCGAGATGCTGAAGGGCCTGACCGCCGGTAGCTGACCAGAGCCAGGTTGCTGCCCGGCCGGCGAGGAGACTCACCGGCCGGGCAGTGCCGTTCCAGGAGCCGGACAGGTGGGTCAGCTGGTCGCCACGACGTGGTCGATCACCAGGTGGGCGGCGCCCGTGATGCCGACGTCCTGGCCGGTGGTGACCCGCTCGATGAGCAGGGTCTGGGTGGCCAGCGGCAGGCACCGCTCGTAGAGGGTGGCCCGCACGCTGGCCAGCAGTGGTTCGCAGTCGGCGAGCCGGCCGCCGATGGCCACCACCTGCGGGTTGAAGAAGTTGACCACCACGGCCAGGATCTCGCCGATGGCCCGGCCGGCCTGCCGGGCCAGGGCGGTGGCATGCCGGTCGCCGTCGTCGATCAGGCGGATCACGCCGGTCAGGTCCGAGACGGGCACGCCCTGGTCGCGTAGCGCGGTGACCAGGGCGGCGCCGCTGGCCACCGCCTCCAGGCAACCGGCGTTGCCGCAGGTGCACGGCGGTGCGGGATCGGCGACCACCCGGCAGTGGCTGATGTCCCCGGCCGATCCCTGCGCGCCCCGGTGCAGCCGTCCACTGGAGATCACTCCGGAGCCGATCCCGGTGCCGGCCTTGATGTAGACGGCGTGGTCCAGCTCGGGGTGGGCCGTGCGGTGCGCACCGAGCGCCATCAGGTTGGCGTCATTGTCGACGATGACCGGCACCTCGACCCGGTCGGCGCAGAAGGCGGCGACGTCGAAGCCGTTCCAGCCCGGCATCCGCGACGGGCTGACGATCCGCCCGGTGGCGTGCTGCACCGGGCCGGGGATGCCGATGCCGATGCCTCGCAGCACACTCGCCGCCGACGCGCCGCCGGTCTTTTCCGGCGCGGCCGCCAGCGCGGAGACCTCGGCCAGCAACCCGCCGAGCACGGCCTCCGGACCGTCCTCGATGGACACCGATCGGGTGCGCGCCTGGACGACCCGGCCGGAGAGATCCAGCGTGCCGAGGCGCGCGTGGTGTGCGCCCAGGTCGATGGCGCCGACCACGGCGCCGCCGGTGGGCACGGCGAGCTGGCGCGGCCGTCGGCCACCCCGGGACCGGCCGGCGCCGGTCTCCTCCAGCAGCCCCTGGTTGATCAGCGCCTCCACCCGCTGGGAGACCGTCGACGGAGACAGCCCGGAGAGCCGGGCCAGGTCGGCCCGACTGACGGCCGCACCACTGGCCACCCACCGCAGCAGCTCCCGGGGGCCGCTCCGGAGAGCGTCGCGCGGCGCGTCGTCAATCGTCACGTCAGGTTCATAGCACCCGAAGTTTGTTCCGGCAACCTGTTGACTTCGTTTGCTGTCTACCTTTAGATGACGCTGTTGCTTCGATCTGAAGCAAACTTGGTTTTGCTCTCGAAGAAAGTAGGCGTGTGGTGGCACCGACGACGGCGTCCGACCTCGCCGGCCGGCCCGGGACGACAGGGCCGGACCGGCCGATGGTGTCGGTCCGTGGCCTGCACAAGTGGTTCGGTCCGCTGCACGTGCTCAAGGACATCGACCTCACGGTGGCCGCCGGCGAGGTGGTCGTCGTGGTGGGGCCGTCCGGCTCCGGCAAGTCGACCCTGTGCCGCTGCCTCAACCGGCTGGAGACGGCCGGGCAGGGCAGCATCGAGGTCGACGGAGAGCCGCTGCCCGCCGAGGGCCGCGCGCTCGCCCGGCTGCGCGCCGACGTCGGCATGGTCTTTCAGTCCTTCAACCTCTTCGGGCACAGGACGGTGCTGGACAACGTCACCCTCGGCCCGACCCGGGTGCGCCGCGTCCCCCGGCCCGAGGCGCGCCAGCAGGCGATGGCGCTGCTGGAGCGGGTGGGCATCGCCGACAAGGCGGACCACTTCCCGGCCCAGCTCTCCGGCGGGCAGCAGCAGCGCGCCGCCATCGCCCGGGCACTGGCCATGCGGCCGAAGGTGCTGCTCTTCGACGAACCGACCTCGGCCCTCGACCCGGAGATGGTCAACGAGGTGCTCGACGTGATGGTCTCCCTCGCCGCCGAGGGCATGACCATGATCGTGGTGACCCACGAGATGGGTTTCGCCCGCCGTGCCGCCGACCGCGTCGTCTTCATGGACGACGGCCGGATCGTCGAGTCCGGCGCCCCCGACGACTTCTTCGCAGCCCCGCGCACCGAGCGGGCCCGCGACTTCCTGTCCAAGATCCTCCAGCACTAGCCCCCAACGGGAGGGTGTCATGTCAATTCTCAAGATGAGCCACACCAGGCGGCGCTCGCTCGGCCTCACCGCCACGGCGGTGGCGGTGGCCCTCGCCGCCGCGGGCTGCGGCGGCGACGGTGGCAACACGCCACCGGCCCTGCCCGGCAACCCCGGCCTGGGCGGCGATGGCGTGGTCGCCCAGTCGGTGTACGACGCCGCCCCGGTGGCCACCGACGCGGACATCCCGGCGGGCTCCACCATGGACGCGATCCGCAAGCGCGGCCACCTGATCGTCGGCGGCTCCCTGGACGCCCCGCTGCTCTCCCAGCAGAACCCGGTCAGCGGCACCATCGAAGGCTTCGACGCAGACATGGCCAAGCTGCTGGCGAAGTACATCATCGGCAAGCCCGAGGTGAAGACCACGACCATCGGCACCCAGACCCGGGAGGCGATGCTCCAGGCCAAGTCGGTGGACGCGGTCTTCCAGACGTACACCATCACCCCGCAGCGGGCCACCCAGGTCGCCTTCGCCGGGCCGTACCTCACCTCCGGCCTGGCGGTCGGGGTCCGCAAGGACGACACCTCGATCAAGAGCGTCAAGGACCTCGCCGGAAAGACCGTCATCGTCGGGGCGAACACCCCCGCGGTCACCGCGCTGCCCAGCGCCGCCCCCGGTTCCAAGCAGGTCGCGTTCGGCACCGACCCGCAGGCGGTGCAGGCGCTGCTGCAGAACCGCGGCGAGGCGTACGTGCAGGACTTCACCCTGCTCGCCTCGAACGCCAAGGCAAACCCCGGCATGAAGGTGGTCGGCGAGCCGTTCACCACCGAGGCGTACGGCATCGGACTGAACCGGGAAGACGCGCAGTTCAAGGAGTTCGTCAACAACTGGCTGAAGAAGATCCAGGCCGACGGCACCTGGGCGAAGGTCTGGGAGGGCACGCTCGGCTCGGTGGTCGAGGGCGGGGCGCCCACCCCGCCGGTCATCGGTTCCGCCGACGGTTCCTGAGCAGCCTCCCGCGCCGATGGACGCCCTCACCGCCCACCTGAGCCAACTCGGCCACGGCCTGGTCACGACGGTCGAACTGACCGTCGTGACCACCGTCGGGGCGATGCTGCTGGGCATCGTCGTGGCCACCCTGCGAATCGCACCCGTCGCGCTGCTACGCGCCATCGGCACGGCGTACGTCGAGGTGCTCCAGAACCTGCCGCTGCTGGCGCTGCTGGTGCTCTTCGTCTTCGCGCTGCCGACCATCGGCATCTCGTTCCCGCTGTTCACGTCCGCCGCCATCGTCATCGCCGCCTACGAGGGGGCGTACCTGGCCGAGGCGATCCGGGCCGGGATCAACACGGTCGGCGTCGGTCAGGCCGAGGCCGCCCGCGCGATCGGGCTCACCTTCGGCCAGTCCCTGCGGCACGTGATCCTGCCGCAGGGACTGAGGGCGGTGATCCAGCCGATCGGCAACATCTGCATCGCGCTGCTGATGAACACCTCGCTGGCCGCAGCCGTCGGGGTGGTCGAGCTGACCCAGGCGGCCAACAACGTGAACCTCGTCGAGGCCCAGCCGATCGCCGTGTTCACCGGCGCGGGCCTCGCCTACATGCTGCTGGCGCTGATCATCGGTCAGGTCACCGGCCTGCTCGAGCGAAGGCTGGCGATCGTCCGATGAACCAGACCAGACAGATCCTCTTCGACGAGCCCGGCCCCCGCGCCCGAAGGCGGATCAGGATCGCCACCGTGCTCGGCGCGGTCGTCCTGGCCGGCGCCGTCGTCGCCGCGGTGCACCAGTTCGCCAGCCACGGCGAACTCGCCGCTGAGCGTTGGCAGCCGTTCACCACCTGGCCGATCTGGCGGTACCTGCTCACCGGCCTCTGGGCCACCCTGCGCGCCGCCGCCGCGACCGCCGTGCTCAGCGCCGCGCTCGGGCTGCTGCTGGCGCTCGGTCGGCTGTCGACGCGTCGGCCGCTCCGCTGGGCGGCCGGCGCGTACGTGGAGATCTTCCGGACCGTGCCCGCGCTGCTGCTGATCTACGTGACGCTGTTCGCCCTGCCGCAGTACGGGCTGAACTTCCCGCTGTTCTGGAAGCTCGTGGTGCCGCTGGTGGTCTCCAACTCGGCGGCGTTCGCGGAGATCTTCCGGGCCGGCATCCTGGCCCTGGACCGGGGGCAGACCGAGGCCGGCCTCGCGGTCGGGCTGCGCCGGGGGCAGGTCATGGCGCTGGTGGTGCTGCCACAGGCGCTGGTCCAGCTCGCCCCTTCCCTGGTCAGCCAACTGGTCGGGCTGCTCAAGGACACCTCGCTCGGCTTCGTGGTCAGCTACACCGAGCTGCTCTACAGCGGGCAGGTGCTCTCGTCGTACACCCACCTGCTGATCCAGACGTTCCTGGTGGTGGCGCTGATCTACCTGGTGGTCAACGCCTCGCTGTCGAAGTTCGCCCGCGTGCTCCAGGCCCGCAACGGCCGCCTCAGCGGCCGGCGCGGACGACGTACCGCGGACCTGCCGCCACCGCTCATCGAAGGGAACACGCCCCGGTGACCATTCCCCGCTACGCCGAACTGGCCCGGGTCGTCCGCAACGGCTTCGTCGAGAGCCGGCACCACGGCAGCGTCGTGGTGCTCGACCCGGACGGGGCGGTCGCCCTCGAAGCCGGCGTGCCCGACGAACCGGTGCTCCCCCGCTCCACCCTCAAGCCGGTGCAGGCGCTGGCGTGCCGCGTCGCGGCGACCGCCGGGACGGGCGATGCCGACCCGCTGACCGGTCCGGCACTGGCCCTCGCCGCCGGCAGCCACACCGGCGACGACCGGCACGTCGAGGTGGTCCGGACGATGCTCGCCGACGCGGGCCTGAACGAGGACGCGCTCGGCTGCCCGGTGGACTGGCCGGAGGACGAGCCAACCCGGGAGCGGCTGATCCGTGCCGGCGGACAGCGTGAGCGGATCCGGATGAACTGTTCGGGCAAGCACGCCGCGATGCTCGTCGCCTGCGTCGCCCGGTCCTGGAGCACGCACGACTACCTCGATCCCGACCACCCGCTCCAGCGGGAGACGGCAGCCACCATCGCCCGGCTCGCCCACACTCCGATCGCGCACCGCGCCGTCGACGGCTGCGGCGCTCCGCTGTTCGGCCTGCCGCTGACCGGCCTGGCCCGCACGTTCCAGGCGCTGGTCACCGCGCCCGCCGGCAGTCACGAGGCGCGGGTCGCCCAGGCCATGCGCCAGCACCCGGAGTATGTGGGCGGCTGGCACGGGCACCCCAACACCGACCTGATGCGGGCGCTGCCCGGCGTTCTCGCCAAGGGTGGGGCCGAGGGCGTGCTCGCGGTGGCCGCTCCGGATGGCCACGCGGTGGCGGTGAAGGTGGTCGACGGCTCACCCCGAGCCACCACCGCCATCGTCCTCGCCGCCCTGGACGCCGTGGGTGTACCGGTCGGCGGGGCCGACGCGCTGCGCCGGGTGCCGGTGCTCGGCGGCGGCGAACCGGTCGGCGCCGTCACCGCCGTCATCGATTGGACCCGGGCACCCTCTCGCACCGAAAAGGAAGAGTCATGAGCACATTCGAGATCTGCATCGACAGCGTCGAGGGGGCGGTCGCCGCCGAGGAGGCCGGCGCCGACCGGGTGGAGCTGTGCTCCGCGCTCTTCGACGGCGGGTTGACGCCCAGCCTGGGCACGATCGAGACGACCCTGCGCAGCGTCACCCGAATCCGGGTGCACGTGATCGTCCGGCCGCGGGCGGGCGACTTCATCTACTCGCCGCTGGAAATCGAGGCGATGGAGCGGGACGTGCGGGCCGCGGTGGCGGCCGGCGCGCACGGCATCGTGATCGGTGCGCTGACCGCCGAGGGTGACGTCGACGTGCCGACGACCCGTCGGCTGATCGCCGCCGCCGGTGGCGCCAGCATCACCTTCCACCGCGCGTTCGACATGACCCGCAACCCGTACGCGGCCCTGGAGCAGCTGGTCGAGCTGGGAGTGCACCGGGTGCTCACCTCGGGTCAGGAGGTCAGCGTGCTGGAGGGTGCTCCGCTCATCGCCGACCTGGTGCGCCGGGCCGCCGGGCGGATCGTCATCATGCCGGGCGGCGGGATCACCCCGCGCAACATCGCCCGGATCGTCGAGGCGACCGGCGCCGACGAGTACCACTTCGCGGCCCTGGTCAGCTCGGACAGCCCGGCGGTGCACCGCAACCCGGCGCCACTGATGGGTGGCACCCTCAACCGGCCCGAGTACGAGCGGTCGGGCACGTCGGGGGCCCTGGTCGGCCAGGTGCTCGCCGCCGCGCGGGCCTGACCCTCTGTTGAGCGGCGGGTCTGGAGGAGACTCCTTCGGACCCACCGCTCGCCCCCCGTCAGCGGATGGGCCACGCCGTGCCGTGACCCGGCCCGACGACAGCCGGCGTCAGTAGCCCACCAGGGCGATGAGCAGGGAGGACACCGCGGCGACCAGGAGCACGCCGCCGGTGCCGAGCCCGACCATCGCACTCACCGCCACGGCGCGGGCGCGGGCGACCGGGACCGCCGCGACCGCCGTCACGGTGACCAGGGCTGCGACCAGATGGATCAACGGGTACTCGATCAGCGCCGCCACCGGGAAAAGGTGCACGCCCACGACGAGGGCGACCCAGGCGGCGATCAGCTTCCGGCGCCCCAGCAGGGCGAGCAGCCCGGCGCCGACCGCGGCGACGCCGAACTCGACGCCGACGACGAGGCCGAAGGTGGGGCTGGTGTCGGCGTCGAACGCCGTACCGTCCGACCAGTGACTCCAGGCGAGCAGGGCCCCGGCGGCGGCCGTGAGCAGCGAGAGAACCGAACCGACGATGAGCACCGGCCGCCACGGCTTCAGGGGCGCCTCCTGCGCCCAGCCGAACCAGCTGGAGGCGAAGAAGCCGAAGACGAACGCCGTCGCCGCCGCGTCTCGGACATGTTCGGTGATCATTTCCTGCTCCCCGGGATGCGCGGGTCGTCCGCCGCGGAGAGCGCAGCCGCGCGGGCGTGCCGGATCGCGGCCGGGGTGTCCGGGAAGACCAGCCCCTCGCGGCGTAGGTCGTCGGCCACTCCGAGGGTGGCGAGGACCTGGTCGTGGGCGGGGGTGATGCCGGAGAGCAGCACGGTGATCCCGCGTCCGCGTAGTCGTCGGATCGCGTCGCCGAGGACCTGCGCGCCGGTGGCGTCCATGGTGGTCACCCGGGACATCCGCAGGATGACGACGCGGACGTCGGCGACCTCGGAGAGTTCGAGCAGGAAGGTGTGGGCCGCAGCGAAGAAGAGCGGCCCGTCCAGCCGGTACGCGACGATGTGCTCGGTGAGCAGCGCGTACTCCTCGGCGCTGTGTTCCCCGTGGTCGAGGGGCACCTGTTCCAGCCGGGCGCTGCGGGCCACCGCGCGCAGGGCGAGCACCACGGCGACGCCGACGCCGACCGCGACGGCGGTGACCAGGTCCCAGATCACGGTGACGGCGAAGGTGAGCACCAGCACGACCGCATCGCCCCGGGTGGCCCGGGCCAACGCCCACAGCGAGCCAGCCTCCACCATGCGGACCGTGGTGGCCAGCAGCACCCCGGCCAGGGCGGCGAGCGGGATCCGGCCGACCAGCGGCGCGGCGGCCAGCACGATCGCCGCGAGGGCGACGGCATGGGTGAGGGCCGCCAGCTTCGAGGCCGCACCGGCGCGGACGTTGACCGCCGTACGGGCGATGGCGGCGGTCGCCGGGATGCCGCCGAAGAGCGGGGCGGCGAGGTTGGCCAGCCCCTGACCGAACAGTTCCCGGTCCGGGTCGTGCCGTTCACCGACGGTCATGCCGTCGGCGACGGTGGCGGAGAGCAGGCTCTCCAGCGCGGCGAGCGCGGCGACCGCGAGCGCGCTGGGCAGCAGCACGCCGAACGCGTCGAGGTCGAGGAAGCCGAGCGAGGGCGCGGGCAGGCCTTGGGGCAGCGCGCCGATCCGGACCAGGTCGACCGGGAGGACCTCGACGAGGACGGTGGCGGCCCCCACGCCGAGCAACGAGAACGGCAGGCCGGGCCGCCACCGGGCGCCCAGCAGCATCAGCGCCGCGACGGCGAGGGCCACCGCGAGCGCGGCCGGCCGTGGGTGTACGACGAAACGGGCGACCGCGTCGGCGGCGACGGCCCAGACCTTCTCGCCGTGCGCGTCGGTGACGCCGAGCGCTGCTGGCACCTGTTGCAGGGCGATGACCACGGCGATGCCGGCGGTGAAACCCTCCAGCACGGGGGTGGGCAGGTAGCGGACGTACCGGCCCAGGCGGGCCACGGCGAGCGCGATCAGCACCAGGCCGGCCATCGCCCCGACCATGAGCACCCCGGTGGCGCCGAACTGCTGCACCACCGGCACCAGCACCACGGTCATCGCCCCGGTCGGCCCGGAGACCTGGAGGTTGGAGCCGCCGAAGACGGCGGCCACCGCGCCGGCGATCACGGCGGTGATCAGCCCGGCCTGGGCGCCCAGCCCGGAGGTGACCCCGAACGCCAGCGCCAGCGGCAGCGCCACCACCGCAACGGTGAGCCCGGCCAGCAGGTCCCGGCGCGGTGAACGGTGGACGGCCGCCCAGTCGGCTCGGCCCGGCAGCAGCCCGAGGAGCCGCTCGCGGGCGATTGGAATGACGCCGCTCACCCGTGCTCGCCGGTGGCGCGCAGTTCGTCGAGGAGGCCGTCCCGGTCGGTGAGGACCGCGCCGAGGATCCGCCGCCCGGCGGCCAGCAGGTCGGCGACGTCCGGGGTGCTGAGCGCGTACATGACGAGGGGACCGTCCCGGTGTGAGGTGACCATCCCGGCGCGGCGCAGCACGGCGAGCTGCTGGGAGAGGTTGGACGCCTCGACCTCGATCACGGCGAGCAGGTCGCGGACCGGCTTCGGGCCGTCCTGGAGCAGTTCGAGGACCCGGATGCGCACCGGGTGCCCGAGGGTGCGGAAGAGTTCCGCCTTCGCCTGGTACAGCGGGACCGACATGAACACCCTCCCCGATTGATACGAAGACTTTAGCACTTGAAGAAGTCTTCAATCGCTGGGCGCGAGCGCGCGGCAGTCCGCCCACGTCGTCGTCAACAAGGAGCCCCTCCTCCACGGAGGCGTCGAGAAGGGGCCCTTGTTTTCAGATGTCGTTGACGCAGCGCAGCACCGGGCGAGCGGTCAGCGCATTCTCGTCCAGAGGGGCGTCGGCACGCACCGTGAGGGTGACCGACTCGCCTGGCAGCAGGGTGACCAGCGCCTCGTCCACGGACGCCGACGGGTCCAGTCGGTCCGGGAAGAGGGTCAGGTCGCGCAGCACCGTACGGGCGGTGACCCGGACCCGCTGCCCGCCGTCGACCGGCTCGACCGTCGCGTCCCACGCCGCCGCCGGCCAGTCGACGTCCCGGTCCTCGGCGAAGAACCAGAGCGCCCGTTCGGCGCTCTCCCCCGCCTCGGCGACCAGCAACTCCCGCCGGGCCTCTTCCGGCCGGGCCAGCTCCGCCGACAGCGCCAGCGTCACCGCCGAGTACGCGGGGACGTCCAGCTCCATCGTGGTCTTCGCCCGGGGCTCGCCAGCGAGGGTCAGCCGGGTCACCGACGCCGACGCCCGCCAGGGCGTGCCACCGTCGTTCACCGCGACCAGCGCCAGGCCGCCGTCGCGGGGCTGGACGGTGAGCAGCCGGTCGGCGTACGCGCGGCGTAGCGCGTACCACAGGGGTTTGCGCCGGCCGTCGCCGTCGACGGCCGACCAGGAGGTTACCGGCCAGCAGTCGTTGAGCTGCCAGACGATGGTGCCGGCGCAGACGTTCCGGTGGGAGCGGAAGTGCTCCACCCCGAGCTGGATCGCCCGGGCCTGGTTGAGCTGGGTCAGGTAGTGCCAGTCGTCGAAGTCCGCCGGAGCGGGCAGGTGCGCGTCCAGGCCTCGCTGGAGTTTGGCGTCCCCGCCGGCGGCCTTCTGGTGGTGCGCCATGCCCGGTGAGTCGTGGGCGAGGGGCTCGTCGCTCAGTGCCCGGCGCAGCGTGGCGTACGCCGGCGGGCCCTGGTAGCCGAACTCGGCGACGAAGCGCGGCACGTACTCCCGGTACTTCGTGTAGTCGTCGGTGTTCCACACGTCCCAGATGTGCGTGGTGCCGTGCGCCGGATCGTTGGGGTGGATCTCCTCGGTACCCGACCAGGGGCTGCCCGGCCAGTACGGGCGGGTCGGGTCCAGTTCACCGACGATGCGGGGCAGTACGTCCAGGTAGTAGCCACGCCCCCAGGTGCGCCCGGCCAGCGGCTCCTGCCAGTCCCAGTC
Source organism: Micromonospora sp. U21 (assembly GCF_018070045.1). GTDB lineage: Bacteria > Actinomycetota > Actinomycetes > Mycobacteriales > Micromonosporaceae > Micromonospora. The sequence continues at coordinate 193,110 of NZ_JAGPYK010000001.1, read as the reverse complement.
GTGCCAGCCCCAGATGTTCTCGTTGTTGCCGGTCCAGAGCACCAGCGACGGGTGGGGCGCCAGCCGGGTGACCTGTTCGGCGGCCTCGGCGGCCACCTCGCTGCCGAACGGCTCCTCCTCCGGGTACGCGGCGCAGGCGAACAGGAAGTCCTGCTGGACCAGCAGCCCCCGCTCGTCGGCGAGGTCGTAGAAGTCCGCCGACTCGTACCGGCCTCCGCCCCAGACCCGCAGCAGGTTGATGTTGGCCGCGGCGGCCTGGTCGAAGCGCCCGGCCAGCCGTTCCCGGGTGACCCGGTTGGGGAACGCGTCGTCCGGGATCCAGTTGACGCCGCGTACGAAGACCGGCACGTCGTTGACCGACAGCGCGAACGAGGTGCCGTGCTCGTCGGGGCTGGTGTCCAGCCGGACCGAGCGGAAGCCGATCCGCCGGGACCAGGTGTCCAGGGTGTCGCCGTCCGGCGCGTGCAGGGTCACCTCCAGCGGGTGGCGCGCCTGCTCGCCGTACCCCCGGGGCCACCACAGCGCGGGCTCGCGGACGGCGAGGGTCAGCACGGCCGTGCGCTGCCCGGCCGGGACGACCACCTCGGCGCGGACGCCGGCCACGGCGGCGCGGACGGTCAGCGGGACGTCCGCGACCCGCTCGACCTCGACGTGCACCTCGACCCGGCCGTCACGACCGTCCACGGTGACCAGCGGGCGGACGGTGGCCAGCCGGGCGGTCGACCAGGCGTGCAGGCCGATCTCCTGCCAGATGCCGGCGGTGACCAGGGTCGGGCCCCAGTCCCAGCCGAAGTTGCAGGCCATCTTGCGGATGAAGTGGAACGGCTCCGGGTAGGCGTTGGGCCGGTCGCCGAGCCGCTTCTGCTGCGCCTCGGCGTACCGGTAGGCGGAGTCGAACGTGACCACCAGGTCGTTGTCGCCGTCCCGCAGCAGCGGGCGGACGTCGAACCGGTAGCCCCGGTGCATGTTCTCGGTACGGCCGACCTCGACACCGTTGACGGTGAGGGTGGCGACGGTGTCCAGGCCGGCGCAGACCAGGTCGACCCGGTCGTGGTCGCCCGGCGGGCGGCGAAAGCTCGTCCGGTAGCTCCAGTCGGTGCGCCCGATCCAGGCCAGCGCCACCTCGTTGTCGTCAAGGTAGGGGTCGGGGATCAGGCCGGCGTCGAGCAGGTCGGTGTGCACGCAGCCGGGCACGGTGGCCGGCACGGACCGGTCGGCGATCTCCGCCGGGACCTGCGCTCCGGGTGCCGCCCGCAGGGTCCAGCCGTCGTGGAGTGCCTGTCGGCTCAAGATTTCACCGCACCTTCCATGATTCCGCGGACGATCTGGCGTCCACCGAGCAGGTGGGAACACTCGTCGGCATCGAGAAGCGTTGACTGAACCGGATAAGTGAGGCCACCGTACGGGCCGGTTCCAGGGGTGTCAACGGCTTGCTGCGGCGCGCTCGAGCACGCTGAACCGTGCAAGCACGCCGCATCCGGCGGCCGATTCGATCGTGGACGTTCGGTCGTCTTCCGCCGGCACCGGTTGCGCTAGGTTGAGGCCGCCGACACACCCTGCGGCACACTGACCGGCCGAGTGGTCGTGCCGGCAGCCAGAATCCCGGCCCCTGGGGGCGGAGAGTGAAGGAGCACGCCGGTGAAGCGGCCGACCATCGCCGACGTCGCCCGACGCGCCGGGGTGTCCAAGGGCGCCGTGTCGTACGCGCTGAACGGGCAGCCCGGCGTCTCCGAGGCCACCCGGCAGCGCATCCTGGCCATCGCCGCCGAGATCGGGTTCAGCCCGAGCAGCGCCGCCCGGGCACTCTCCGGCGCCACGGCCGAGGCGGTCGGCCTGGCCCTGTGCCGGCCGGCCCGGATACTGGGCATCGAGCCGTTCTTCATGGAGCTGATCAGCGGCGTCGAGGCCGAACTCTCCGCGCGCTCGTACGCGCTGACCCTTCAGGTGGTGGTCGACCAGGACGCCGAGATCGCGGTCTACCGGCGCTGGTGGGGCGAGCGCCGGGTGGACGGCGTGCTCGTCTGCGACCTGCGCACCGAGGACCGCCGCATCCCCGCTCTCGAACAGCTCCAGCTACCTGCGGTGGTGATCGGCGGGCCGGGCGGCACCGGCGACCTGGCCAGCGTCTGGTCCGACGACGCGGCCGCGCTGACCGAGGCGGCGGAGTACCTGGTCGCGCTCGGGCACCGTCGCATCGCCCGGGTCGGTGGGCTGCCCGACCTGCGGCACACCGAGATCCGTACCGAGGCCTTCGCGGCGGTGTGCCGGCGGCTCGGCCTGGTCGACGCGGTAACCGTCTGGTCCGACTACACCGGCGAGGAGGGCGGCCGGGCCACCCGCCGCCTGCTCAGCTCCGCGCAACGGCCCACCGCGGTCATCTACGACAACGACGTGATGGCCATCGCCGGGCTCTCCGTGGCGCAGGAGATGGGGCTCACCGTGCCGGGTGATCTGTCCATCGTGGCCTGGGACGACTCGCCGCTCTGCCGGCTGGTGCACCCGCCGCTGACCGCGTTGGGCCGCGACATCCCCGCGTACGGCGCGCACGCCGCCCGGCAGCTCCTCGCGGTCATCGCCGGGCAGCCCACGACCCGGGTCCAGGACGAGACGCCGCACCTCACCCCGCGTGGCAGCACCGCGCCGCCGCGGGACAGGTGAACCGGTTCACCCGAGGTGAGTGGTCAGCGGGACGTCGAGGGAAACTCCTCGAAGTACGCCTCGACCCGCTCGGCGGTCGCCGGCCGGGCCAGCGCGAAGCCCTGCCCGTACCGGCAGCCGGCCCGGTGCGCCCCCTCGACCTGGCTCGGTGACTCCAGCTCCTCGGCGACGATCTCCACCCCCAGCCGCTCGCCGACGTTGACCACCACGTCGATCAGCGGCGGCTGCCCGTCCGGTCGGGCGCCCACCAGCTCCGGGCCCACCTTGAGCAGGTCGATCGGCAGGCGGCGCAGCTGGGCCAGCGAGGCGTGTTCGGCCCGGAAGTCGTCCAGCGCGGTGCGGACACCCAGCGACCGAAGGCCGGCCAGCCGGGCCACCACGGTGGGTAGGTCGCCGCCGATCCTCGGCTCGGCCACCTCCACCACCAGCCGCTCCGGCGACACCCCGTACGCGGCCAGCACGGCCGCGGCACGCTGCACGAAGTCGGGCGTGGTCAACTCCCGGGTGGTGACGTTGACCGCCATCCACAGCTCCCGGGTGCCCGCCGACCAGTCGGCCAACTGGCGGCAGGCCCGGTCCAGCACCCACCACTCCAGCTCGCCGACCAGGTCCAGGTCCTCAGCGACCGGCAGCAGCTCGGCCGGGAGCACCGTGCCGAGCACCGGGCTGCGCCACCGCAGCAGCGCCTCGGCGCCCACCGGCTGCCGGCCGCCCAGGTCGAGCACGGGCTGGTAGACCAGATCCAGCTCGCCACGCGCCACCGCACCCGGCAGCTCCCGTTCCAGGTCGAGCCGGCGGACCAGCTGCTCCTCGAGGAACGCGTCGTACCACTCGACCCGGTCCCGGCCCAGCTGCACGGCCCGCCGGCGGGCCAGCTCGGCCTGGCGGAGCACGTCCGCCGGCCCGGCGCCGCTCACCTCGGCCAGCCCGATGCTCGCCTGCACCCGCAGCACCGACCCGGCCAGCCGGTAGGGCGGGGCGAGCGCCGTCAGCAGCCGGGTGCCCAACGCGTACGCCAGCACCGGGCCGACGGCGGTGACCACCGCGAAGCCGGCACCCGCGCAACCGGTGACCAGGTCGCCGGGGGCGACGACCGCGCGGGCCCGGCGGACCGCCTCGGCCAGCACGTCCTCCCTGGCCGCCGGGCCGATCCCGTCCGCGCCGTGCAGTTCGACCAGCAGCAGCGCGCCGGCCGGCGCCGGCACGTCGCCGATCGCGGCGAGGGCATCCAGCAGGGCAGCGCGGTCGCCCGGACCGCCGCCGCCCGCCGGCACGGACCGCGGGCTGAGCGCCGACCACGACACCTCGCCGTCGGGCGGCCAGGTCGAGCCGATGCCGTTCGAGCCGGCCGGCCCGTCGTCGGGCGCACCCGCCCGACGGTCCGGCGCGCCGAGCCAGCGTGACTGGGTCGCGCGGCGGTGCCGGACGGCCCGGCCGGCACGCCGACGGTGTGCGGCACGGCGGTCGGGGCTTGCCGTGTCACCGGCGCGGAGCAGCTCGCGCAGCACCAGTGGTGGCACCGCGGCCACGGCCAGCAGCACGCTCATCCGGTCCGGCGAACGGCCGGCGCCCAGGTGCAGGCCCGCCGCCAGCAGCAGCAACGCCGCCGGGAGCACCGAGCGGGGCCAGGCGGCGGGCTCACCCGCCGCCTCCACGCCGACGGCATCCATCGCGTCACCCGCGCCGAGCGCGGTGAGCAGCATCCCGAACACCAGCGGCGGTACGGCCAGCAGGGCCGCCCGACCGGCCGGCGCGGGCGGCAGGGTGGCCAGCAGCGCCAGCCCGACCAGGGTGAGCAGCACTCCACCCCGGCAGATCGCGGCGCCCGAGCGGCGATGCGGGCCGGTGAACGCACTGAGCGCGGCCATGCCCAGCCCGCCGAGCCCCAGCGCCGCGACCAGCCGGGCGGGCCCCGGCAGGAGGTCGCGGGGCAACAGCAGCCAGGCGGCCAGGGCCAGCCCCACGGCCGGGCCGGTCGCCTCGATCAGGTGACGCAGCCGGACCCGGGCCGATGGCCGTGTCCGGCCGGGGAGCCGGCGCAGTCCGGACGCGGACAGGGCTGTCGCGACCAGCAGCCCGATCAGCGCGGCGGTCCGGTGCCCGGTGTCGGCCAGCGGCAGCACGGCGGCGGTGAGGCCGGCCGCGACCACCGCCGCGTCGAGCAGCACGCCCGCCGCACGCCGGGCCGCGCGCCGCCGGGCGGCTCGCCCGGCCGGACGTGCCGCTGGCATCCCGCCGGTCGCATCCACGTCCGACACGGGCGGCGTGGGCACCGACGGCATCGTGGCGGCCGAACCGACCGCGATCGGCCCACCGGGCGGTGGATCGGTGCGCCAGGGTTCGGCAGTCGACGGGTCGGTGGGCGTCACCTCGCTGGGCGACGCATCGGTGGGCGACGCATCGGTGGGCGACGCATCGGTGGGGCGGCGGGTCGCCAGCCGGGAGAGCCGCACCCCGGCGAGCGTGGCGCCCGCACCACCGGCCAGCGCGATCACCACCGAGGTCGGGACCAGGTCAGCGGCACCGGCGAGGACGAGCAGCGCCACCGCCGCGGACACGGCGGCCTCCGGTGCCGCCCGGCGGGGCACGAGGAGGCGGAACGGGTACGCGAGGAGCACGGCGGTCGCCTTCGTGAGGGGGCACGGGGGCGGTGCGGCGGTGAGGGCCACCGGACGTTGCGGGTCCGCTGCCCAACAATCGAGAACGAACGGCGGCCAGATCGGTTACGCGTCGGTCACCCGGAGGAGCCAGTGACCCGTGTCACTGTACGGCCTGCGGCCCGCCCGGGCACCGCCCGCCGCGAGCCGGACTGGCCGGTGGTGGGATCATCAGAGGGTGAGTACGCCCGACACCGTCCGTTTCCGGTACAACCAAGCCATCCTGGTGGCCGCGGTCATCGCCTTCATCGGCGCCCTGCCGCTGGCCAACGCCCGGGCGTACCTGCTGCCGGTGCTGCTCGTCCCGCTCGCCGTCGGGGTGTGGGCCTGGCGGGCCGGCACCGACGCCGACGCCCGGGAGCTGCGCCTGCGGGCGCTGACGGGGCAGCGCCGGATCGGCTGGGACCGGGTCGTCGAGCTGGCCACCGACCCGCGCGGGCGGGCGGTCGCCCGACTCGACGACGGCCAGCAGGTCCTCCTGCCGGCGGTACGCGGCGCGGACCTGCCCCGGCTGGTCTCCGCCACCGGCCAGGAGCTTCCCGACGCGGCCGGCTGAGACCCGACCCCGTCAGTACCCGTCGACCACCGTGTTGATCAGCGGCTGACCGGTGGCGAACCGCCGCACCTGATCGCCGACCAGCCGGTAGGCCCGCGGCAGCAGCCCCCGCACCGACCCCGCCACGTGCGGGGTGAGCAGCACGTTCGGCATCGTCCAGAGCGGAGAGTCGGCGGGCAGCGGCTCCGGGTCGGTGACGTCCAGCGCCGCCGCGATCCGGCCGGTGCCCAGTTCGGCGACGAGCGCCTCGGTACGGGCCACCGGCCCCCGGGCCGCGTTGACCAGCAGCGCCCCGTCCGGCATCGCGGCGAGGAACTCCTTGTCGATCAGGCCACGGGTCTGGTCGGTGAGCGGCACCAGCACCACCACCACGTCGGCCTCGGGCAGCAGCCGGGGCAGCTCGTCGACGCCGTGCACCCCCTGCTCGGGCCGGGCGGTCCGCGCGACCAGGGTGAAGCTGACCTGGAACGGGGCGAGCCGGTCCCGCACCGCGGTGCCGATCGACCCGGCCCCGACGATGAGCACCCGCTTGCCGGTCAGCTCGTCGGTCGGGGCCATCTCGTGGAACGCCCACCGCCGGTCGGCCTGCGCCCGGACGAAGGCCGGGAACGCCCGCAGCTGGGCCAGGATCGCGGTGACGACCCACTCGGCGGTGGACGGGTCGTGCACGCCCCGGGCGTCGCACAGCGTGACCCCCGCCGGCATCCGACCGGCCCAGGCGTCCGCCCCGGCGGAGAGCAGCTGCACCGCCGCCAGATCGGGCAGCTCGTGCAGCAGGGCGGTCGCGTCCGAGCCGGCCAGGAACGGCGGCACCCAGAACCGCACGTCGGCCACTGCCGAGGGCAGCCGGTCGGCGTGCTCGACGACCTCCACCGCCACGTCCGGGGGCAGCTCGCCCACGAGGTTCAGGCCGGCCTGGTGCGGGATCCATACCTTCACGTCCGCCGACGATAGCCTCCGGCGCGGTGGACGGTGCGGGCACGGCGGCAAACGGGGATCGGAGGTGGCGACGCCGGCGGCGAGCGAGCCTCGGCACACCGATGTTCAGACCGGGCGCGGGCGAGGTATAACGAGGGGTCGGAGCGCAGTTCGGCCTCCACCCCGGCAGACAGGTTCGCGATGACCGACGGCTCCCCCGCCCGCCCCCGGCGCGCGATCGCCCCACCCCCGGCGCTCAGCGACCTGGCACGGCTGCGGGCGCTCGCCGAAACCGGGCTGAACGCCACCCCGGACGAGGCGTTCGAGCGGTTCGCCCGGCTGGTCAGTGACCTGCTGGACGTTCCGGTCGCGCTGGTCTCCCTGGTCTCCGCCGACCGGCAGTTCTTCCCGGGCGCGGTCGGGTTGCCCGAGCCCTGGGCGGAGCGCCGGCACACCCCGTTGAGCCACTCGTTCTGCCAGCACGTGGTGGACATCGAGGTGCCCATGGTGCTGCCGGACGCCCGGCTCTATCCCCGGGTACGCGACAACCTGGCCATCGACGACCTCGGCGTGGTCGCGTACGCGGGGATGCCGCTGACCGACCTCGCCGGCCGGGTGCTCGGCTCGCTCTGCGCCATCGACAGCAAACCGCGGGTCTGGACCGCCCGGCAGTTGCAGACGCTTGCCGACCTGGCTGCCGCCTGCTCGTCGGAGCTGCGGCTGCGGATCGCGCTGGACGGCGCGCAGGAGGACCGCCGGCGGGTCGTGCAGGCGCACGAACGGCTGGAACTGCTCGCCGGGGTGAGCGAGACGCTGGCCGGCACGCTGGACGTGGGCACGGCGCTACGCCGGCTCGCGGCCACCATGGTGCCGCTGCTCGCCGACTGGTGCCTGCTCACCCTGGTCGGGCCGACCGGCCTGCCCCGCGAGGTGGTCGCGGTGCACCGCGATCCGGCCCGGACGGAGGACGTCGACCGCTTCGCCAAGCTGCTACGTACCGGGCTGAGCCCGGAGTCGATCATCCGGGCGGTGCTGCGGACCGGCCAGCCCCGGCTCGGCGGCGTGGCGTCGCTGGCCGACGTGACGCGGGGGACCACGAACCCGGAGATGGCGTCGATCGCCGCCCGTCTGGGCATCGCCTCCTACCTGAGCGTGCCGGTGCGGGCCGTCGGCGGCACCGTGCTGGGCGCGATCACCCTCGTGAACGATTCCCGACGCCAGCAGTTCGACGACCGCGACCTGCTCACCGCGGTGGACATCGGCCGCCGGGCCGGACAGGCGATCGGCAACAGCTCGATGTACGGCGAGCAGCGGCACGTCGCCGAGGTCCTGCAGCACAGCATGCTGCCGCGGCTGCCGGTCGTACCGGAGCTGGAGCTGGCGGCCCGCTACCAGCCGGCGGCCGATCGGGTGGCCGTGGGCGGCGACTGGTACGACGCCTTCGTCCAACCCGACGGGGATCTGATCGCCGCGATCGGGGACGTCGCCGGGCACGACATCGAGGCCGCGGCGACCATGGGTCAGCTGCGCAACCTGGTGCGCGGCAACGCGTTCGGCCGGCCCGACACGGTCGGCGAGCTGATGACCCACCTGGACGGCGCGATGCGCGGCCTGCGGCTGCCGATCCCGGCCACCGCGACGCTGGTCCGGATCTGTCCCGAGCGCTCCGGCACCCGGGAGATGACGTGGTGCAACGCCGGGCACCCGCCGGCCCTGCTGGTCCGCGCCGGCGGGGCGGTGGAGATCCTCGAAGCGCCACCGGAGCCGCTGCTCGGCCTGGCTCGCCCGTCGCGGCGAACCAGCCGGTCGACCAGCCTGGCCGCCGGCGACACCCTGCTGCTCTACACCGACGGGCTGATCGAACGGCGGGACCGGTCCATCGACGACGGGCTGGCCGAGCTGGTGACCCGGCTGGCCGGCACCGACACGCTGCCCCTCGACAAGCTGTGCGACCTGCTGCTCAGCTCGATCCGGCACCGTGAGGACGACACCGCGCTGCTGGCCGTACGGGCCCGCTGAACGGTCCACCCGGGATCACCGGTCCCACCACCGGCGGCCGGTCGGATCCCGTCGGGCCCGGCCGAGGCGGCCGGCGGGCTACGCTGGGCCGGGTGAGCGCCCGTCCCCCGTACTCTCGCATCCGCCGCCTCCGCGCGGCCGTCGCGGCGTCCTGCGCGGCCCTGCTCCTCACCGCCGGTTGCAGTTTCGGCGAGCCGGAGCCGGACCCTGCCGGTGAGCCGCCCAACCTGCCGACCCCGTCGGCGTCGGCCAGCCCTGGCGGCGCCGGCCAGCAGGCGGTGGCGACCGTGCTCGCCAAGGGCCTGCGGGTGCCCTGGGCCATCGCCTTCCTGCCGGACGGCGGGGCGCTGGTCACCGAGCGGGACACCGGCCGGATCCTCCAGGTCGGCCCCGAGTCCGGGCCGGACGGGCTCCGGATCCGCGTGGTGCAGACGATCACCGACGTGGCGGCGGCGGGCGAGGGTGGCCTCCTCGGCATCGCCGTCTCCCCCGGCTACGACCGGGACCGGACGCTCTTCGTCTACTACACCACCGAGCAGGACAACCGGGTCGTCCGGTTGCAACTCGGCGGGCAGCCCACCCCGATCCTCACCGGCATCCCGAAAGCCAACGTGCACAACGGCGGCGGGCTGGGTTTCGGCCCCGACGGGCAGCTCTACGTCAGCACGGGGGACGCCGGGCAGCGCCCGAATTCCCAGGACGTGAAGAGCCTCGGCGGCAAGATCCTGCGGGTCACCCCGGACGGCAAGCCCGCGACGGGCAATCCGTACCCCGGCTCCCCGGTCTGGTCCCTGGGGCATCGCAACGTGCAGGGCTTCGCCTGGGACGCCGCCAAACGGATGTACGCCGTCGAGTTCGGCCAGAACACCTGGGATGAGATCAACCAGATCACCAAGGGTGGCAACTACGGCTGGCCGGAGGTCGAGGGGCGGGCCGGCGACAGGCGGTACACGGACCCGATCACCCAGTGGGCGACCTCGGACGCGTCCTGCTCCGGCCTGGCCGCCACGGATCGGCTGCTGGTCACCGGCTGCCTGCGCGGCAAGCGGCTCTGGGTGATGGAGCTGACCGACACCGGCACGTTGCTCGGGCAGCCGAGCGAGCTGCTCACCAACCGGTACGGCCGGCTGCGAGCGGTGGCCGCCGCACCGGACGGGTCCCTCTGGGTGAGCACCTCCAACCACGACGGGCGGGGCGACCCGGCGGCCGACGACGACCGTCTCCTGCGGGTGGTCTTCGCCGGTGGCGACGGCGGTCGCAGCTGATTCACGTCACCATCCGTTCAGGTTTGCCAAGATCCTCCGACGGGCAGGTCAGACTCTCAGCATGGACGGGCAGCACGACGAGCAGCACGACGACGCCGGTGACCGGGACGAGCCGGTGACCGGCGCTGCGCCGCGTCGGTCGGCGGGACGGCCGGCCGGCCGTCCCGGTCCCCTGCGCCGCACCGGAGTCATCCTCGCCGTGCTCGCCGTGGCCCTGGCCGGAGCGGTGCTCGGGGTGCTCGCCGGCGGCCGGGTGGACACCGACATCGGGCCGTTCCGGGCCAACCTCACCCTCACCCCAGCCAGCGCCGGCGGCACCACCGTCGACGTGCCGCCACTCGGCGCGCTCCTGCTCGACAGCCACGACGGGCCGACGCACCTCACCGTGCGACTCGGCGCACTGGACCAGGGGCGCACCGAGGCGCTGATCGACGACCCGGCCAGCATCAGCCGGGCCAGCCAAAGCGCCGTCGAGGACGTCCGGTCCGGGGTGATGCGGCTCGGCCTGCGAACCCTCGCCTCGGCGGTGCTGGTCACCCTGATCCTGGCCGGGCTGGCCTTCCGCGACGTGCGGCGCACCGCCTGGGCGGGCGGGCTGGCCCTCCTGGTCACCGCCGGCAGCCTCGGCACAGCCGCAGCCACCCTGCGCCCGCAGGCGATCGAGGAGCCACGCTACGAGGGCCTGCTGGTCAACGCGCCGGCCATCGTCGGTGACGCCCGCCGGATCGCCAACGACTACACCAAGTACGCCGAGCAGCTGCAACGCATCGTCGGCAACGTCAGCCAGCTCTACACCACGGTGTCGGCGCTGCCGGTGTACGAGCCGGCCCCGGGCACCACCCGGGTGCTGCACGTCTCCGACATGCACCTCAACCCGACCGGCTGGCAGCTGATCCGGACGGTGGTGGAGCAGTTCGACATCGACGTGGTGATCGACACCGGGGACATCACCGACTGGGGCAGCGAGCCGGAGGCGTCCTTCGTCGGCTCGATCGGCCTGCTGAAGAAGCCGTACGTCTTCATCCGGGGCAACCACGACTCCGGCCGCACCGGGGCCGCGGTGGCCCGCCAACCGAACGCGATCGTGCTGAACAACTCGACGACCACGGTCGCCGGGCTGACCATCGCCGGCATCGGCGACCCGCGCTTCACCCCGGACAAGAACACGTCCCCGGCCGGCAGCGGGCTGACCCAGCAGGTGGCCGACCAGGTCATCGGAGCCGGCGAGAAGCTGGCCGCCACAGTGCGCCGCTCACCGCGGCCGGTGAACATCGCGCTGGTGCACGACCCGGCGTCGGCCGGGCCGCTCGCCGGCACCTGCCCGCTGGTGCTGGCTGGGCACACCCACGCCCGGCAGGTCTCCAAGCTGCCCCAGGCACTCGGGCAGCAGCCCACCGCGCTGATGGTGGAGGGCTCCACCGGCGGCGCCGGGCTGCGCGGCCTGGAGGGTGAGAAGCCGACGCCGCTGTCGATGAGCGTGCTCTACTTCGACCAGCAGAAGATGCTCCAGGCGTACGACGACATCACCGTCGGCGGCACCGGGCAGGCCCAGGTGAACCTGGAACGGCACGTGGTGGACGGTCCGACCGCCGGGCCGTCCCCCTCGGTCACTCCCACCCCGACCCGCTGAATGCGGGCCGGGGGCCGCACCGTCGGGGAATCGGGGGTCAGCGCAGGGCGAGGGCGGCCAGGGCGGCGTTGACGATGCTGCCGGGCAGCAGGTCGTGCAGCTCGTACAGCTCGGCCACCGTGCCGGACTGACCGAACTCGTCCACCCCGAGGGGCACCGCCGGCGCGCCGAGCGCCGATCCGAGCCAGGCCATCGCGTGCGACGCGGCGTCGTGCACGGTCACCACCGGAACCCGGTCGGCGAACGCGGACCGCAGCGCACCCGGCACACTCGGCACCGTCGCCGTCCGTACGCCCTGGCGCAGGGTGCGCTGCCAGGCCCGGTAGAGCCGGTCCAGCGAGGTCACGTCCACCACGTGCGCGGCGATGCCCTCCTCGGCCAGCTCCGCGGCGGCGGCCAGCACCTCGGGCAGCACCGCGCCGGAGGCGGCCAGCTGCACCACCGGGGCGTCGGCCAGGTGCGGGTACGCCTGGTGCGCGTCGACCAGCCGGTACGCCCCGGCCACCACCTGCCGGCGCAGCACCGCGTCGCCGAGCCGCGCCCGGGCCGCCTCGAACGGCGCCTGGTCCAGCGGCCGGGTGCTCAGCCGGAAGTAGTACGCCCCGTCCTCGGCCGGCGCGGCGGTGGCGGCCGGGGCCGACCCGCCGGCGATCTGCCCGAGCGCGTCGCAGAGCAGCCAGTCCAGGCTGGTCGCGTACGCGGGCTCGACGAAGGTCACCCCGGGCAGCTCCAGCCCGACGGAGGCGGTGATGGTGGACTGGTGCGCGCCGCCCTCCGGGGCCAGGGTGATGCCCGACGGGGTACCGGCCACCACGAACCGGGAGCCGGAGTAGGTGCCGTACAGGAACGCGTCCAGGCCCCGCAGCACGAACGGGTCGTAGACCGTGCCCACCGGCAGCAGCGGCTGCCCGGACAGGTCCCAGGACAGGCCGAGCTGGCCGAGCAGCAGGAACAGGTTCATCTCCGAGATGCCCAGCTCGATGTGCTGCCCCGCGGGACTCTCCGTCCAGCGCAGCATCCGGTCCTCGGTCCAGGAGCGCTGCTCGGTGGGGGCGAACACCCCGGTCTTGTTGATGAACCCGGCGAGGTTGGTGGAGGTGGCCACGTCCGGTGCCGTCGTCACCAGGTAGCGGCCGACCTCCCGGTCCCGGGCCAGATCCACCAGCACCCGGCCGAAGACCTCCTGCGTGGAGATCGGCTTGTTGGCGCGTACGACCGTGCTCTCCGGGACGGTGACCCCCAGCGCCCGCTCGCGGGGCGCGCGGGACAGCGTCTCCCGGCGGGCGCCGGCCCGGATGCCGGCGGGTGACGCCGGGTCGAGCCGGTCCCACTCGGTCTCCCGGGTCAGCCCCTGCGCGGCGCGCAACACGTCGACCTGCTCGGTGCTGAGCAGCGCCGAATGGTTACGCGGGTTGCCGGCGATGGGCAACCCCCACCCCTTGACCGTGTACGCGAAGACGACGCTGGGCCGGTCGGTGACCGCGTCGCACTGGGCGTACGCGTCGAGCATCGCCTGGAGGTCGTGCCCGCCGAGGTCGGTGACGAGCGGGCCCAGCTCCTCGTCTTCGATGTCGGCGATCAACTCGGCGATGCCGGACGGTGCACCGTCCAGGAACTGCTTGCGCAGCACCGGGCCGGCCAACCCGAACAGCGACTGGTACTGCTCGTTGGGCATCGCGTCGATCCAGTCGCGCAGCGCCTCGCCGCCCGGCCGGGCGTACGCCTCGGCGAGCCGACGGCCGTACTTGACCTCCACCACGTGCCAGCCGGCCGCCTCGAACTGGCCGCGCCACTGGTTGATCCGGATGCCGGGCACCACCCGGTCCAGCGACTGACGGTTGAAGTCGACCAGCCACATGACGTTGCCCAGGCCGGTGGTGGCCGGGTCGGCGACCGCCTCCCAGATGTTGCCCTCGTCCAGCTCGGCGTCGCCGATCAGCGCGACGAACCGGGAGTGCGGGCGGGCGCCGAAGTGCGCGTCGACGTAACGCCGGGTGGCGGCGGCGAAGAGCGGCGCCGCCGCGCCGAGACCGACCGAGCCGGTGGAGAAATCCACCTCGTCGGGGTCCTTGGTGCGCGACGGGTACGACTGGAGGCCGCCCCGGGCCCGCAGCCGCGGCAGGTACGAGCGATCCAGGTTGCCGAGCAGGTACTGGATGGCGTGGAACACCGGGGAGGCGTGCGGCTTGACCGCCACCCGGTCCTCGGCGTCCAGGTGCGCGAACCAGAGCGCGGTCATCGCGGTGACCAGTGAGGCGCTGGACGCCTGGTGCCCGCCGACCTTCACCCCGTCGCCGGTGACCCGGTCGTGGTTGGCGGCGTCCACGATCCGGGTGGCGAGCCAGAGCACCCGCCGCTGGATCTCGTCGAGGACATCGAGGTCGTGGTCGTTCACGGTGACTCCATCCGGGCGTCGCCGTTGACGCCCTCGCGAGGGGTGTGGATCGCTCCGCTCGAGGCGGCAGTGGGTGTTAGGAAGGGCCCCTTCTTATCGCCTGGTGCATAAGAAGGGGCCCTTCCCAACCGCTCAGCCCTGGACGCCGAGGCGCTCCAGAACCAGCTCGCGGACGGTCTTCGCGTCGGCCTGGCCGCGCGTGGTCTTCATGACCGCGCCGACCAGCGCGCCGGCCGCCGCGACCTTGCCGCTACGGATCTTGTCGGCGATGCCGGGGTTGGCGGCGATCGCCTCGTCCACCGCGGCGGTGAGCGCGCCGGTGTCCGACACGACCTCCAGGCCGCGGTTGGTCATGATCTCGGTGGGCGAGCCCTCGCCGTCGACCACGCCTTCCAGCACCGTGCGGGCCATCTTGTCGTTGAGCTTTCCGGCGTCGACCAGGCCCTGCAACTCGGCGACCTGCCCAGGGGTGGCGCCGATGTCGGCCAGCTCCACGCCGCTCTCGTTGGCCCGGCGGGACAGCTCGCCGAGCCACCACTTACGGGCGGCGGCCGGCGTGGTGCCGGCGGCGACGGTCGCCTCGATCAGCTCGACCGCACCGGCGTTCAGCACCGACTGCATGTCCAGGTCGGACAGCCCCCACTGCTGCTGGAGCCGGCGCCGGTGCACCCGGGGCAGCTCCGGCAGGGCGGCCTTCAGCTCGGCGACCCAGGCCGGGTCCGGGGCGATCGGCACCAGGTCCGGCTCCGGGAAGTACCGGTAGTCGGTCGCGGTCTCCTTGGAGCGCCCCGGCGTGGTGTCGCCGGTGTCCTCGTGGAAGTGCCGGGTCTCCTGCGTGATCCGGACGCCGGCGTCCAGCACCGAGGCCTGCCGCAGCATCTCCGAGCGGACCGCCCGCTCCACCGAGCGCAGCGAGTTGACGTTCTTGGTCTCGGTGCGGGTGCCCCACTCCTGCCCCGGCAGGTTGAGCGAGGTGTTCACGTCGCAACGCAGCGAACCCTCCTCCATCCGCACGTCCGAGACACCGAGGGTGCGGATCACGTCCCGCAGCTCGGTGACGTACGCCCGGGCCACGTCGGGGGCGAGCGCGCCGGTGCCCGGAATGGGCCTGGTGACGATCTCGACCAGCGGAATGCCGGCCCGGTTGTAGTCGACCAGCGACTTGGTCGCGCCGTGGATGCGGCCGGTGGCGCCACCGACGTGCAGCGTCTTGCCGGTGTCCTCCTCCAGGTGCACCCGCTCGATCTCGATCCGCACCGTCTCGCCGTTGACCTCGACGTCCAGGTAGCCGTCGACGCAGATCGGCTCGTCGTACTGGCTGATCTGGAAGTTCTTCGGCATGTCCGGGTAGAAGTAGTTCTTCCGGGCGAACCGGCACCACTCGGCAATGGAGCAGTTCAGCGCCAGGCCGATCCGGATGATCGCCTCGATGGCCGCCTTGTTGGCCACTGGCAGCGACCCGGGCAGGCCCAGGCAGACCGGGCAGACCCGGGTGTTCGGCTCGCCACCGAAGTCGGTGGGGCAGCCGCAGAACATCTTGGTGTTCGTGCCCAGCTCGACGTGGGTCTCCAGGCCGATCACCGGTTCGTAGCGCGCGACGACCTCGTCGTACGCGGGCAGCGTCGTCGTCATCTGGGCTCCTGCCTCACAGTGCCGGTGGGGTGAACGTGCCGACCGCGGACTCCAGCGCGGCGGCGACCCGGTACATCCGGTCGTCGGCCATCGTCGGGGCCATCACCTGCAGGCCGACGGGCAGCCCCTCGGAGAGGCCGCAGGGCACCGAGATGCCCGGCCCGCCGTACAGGTTGGTCGGGATGGTGAACAGGTCGGCCAGGTACATCTGGTACGGGTCGGCGGTGCGCGCGCCCATCGGGAACGCCACGGACGGGGTGGTCGGCGAGATCAGCGCGTCGACCCGCTCGAACGCGGCGGTGAAGTCCCGCGTGATCAGCGTCCGGACCTTCTGCGCCTGCCCGTAGTACGCGTCGTAGTAACCCGACGACAGCGCGTACGTACCGATCATGATCCGGCGCTTGACCTCCGGGCCGAAGCCGGCCTCCCGGGTGAGCGACATGACCTCCTCCAGTGACCGGTTGCCGTCGTCGCCGACCCGCAGGCCGAACCGGACGCCGTCGAACCGGGCCAGGTTGGAGGAGCACTCGCTCGGCGCGATCAGGTAGTACGCGGGCAGCGCGTAGGCGAAGGTCGGGCAGGACACCTCGACGATCTCCGCACCCAGCTTGGCCAGGGCGTCCACCGCCTCGCGGAACGCGGCCATCACGCCCGGCTCGGCGCCCTCGCCGACGAACTCGCTGACGATGCCGAGCCGCACGCCGGTCAGGTCACCGGTCGCGCCGAGCTTCGCCGCGGCCACCACGTCCGGCATCGGCTGCGGGATCGAGGTCGAGTCGCGCGGGTCGTGCCCGCCGATCACCTGGTGCAGCAGGGCCGCGTCGAGCACCGTACGGGCGCACGGGCCGGGGGTGTCCAGCGACGAGGAGAACGCGACCAGCCCGTAGCGGGAGGTGCCGCCGTAGGTGGGCTTCGCTCCGACGGTGCCGGTGACCGCGCCGGGCTGGCGGATCGAGCCGCCGGTGTCCGAACCGATCGCCAGCGGCGCCTCGTACGCGGCCAGCGCGGCGGCGCTGCCGCCACCCGAGCCGCCCGGGATCCGGCTCAGGTCCCACGGGTTGTGCGTCGCGCCGTACGCCGAGTATTCGGTGGAGGAGCCCATCGCGAACTCGTCCATGTTCGTCTTGCCGAGCATCACCGTGCCGGCCTCGCGCAGCCGCTGCACGATCGTCGCGTCGTACGGCGGGCGCCAGCCCTCCAGGATCTTCGACCCCACGGTGGTCGGCACGCCCTTGGTGGCGAGCACGTCCTTCACCGCGACCGGCACGCCGGCCAGCGGGCCCAGCTCCTCGCCGGCGGCCCGGCGCTCGTCGACGGCGCGGGCGGCGGCCAGCGCGCCGTCGGTGTCCACGTGCAGGAAGGCGTGTACCCGGTCGTCGACCGCGGCGATCCGGTCCAGGTGGGCGCGGGTCACCTCGACGGCGGAGGTCTCGCCGCCGGCGACCAGGGCAGCGATCTCCGTCGCGGTCATTCTGGTCAGGTCGCTCATGAGGCCACATCCTCGGTCAGGATCCGCGGTACGCGGAACCGCTGGTCCTCGACGTCGGGTGCGCCCGACAGCGCCTCCTGCGGGGTCAGGCACGGCGTGACCACGTCCTCGCGGAAGATGTTGGTCAGCGGCACCGAGTGCGAGGTCGGCGGGATGTCCGCCGCGGCGACCTCGCCGACCTGAGCGACCGCCTGGAGGATCACGTCGAGCTGGCCGGCGAACGTGTCCAGCTCCTCCTCGGTGACGGCGAGCCGCGACAGGCGCGCCAGGTGCGCGACCTCCTCGCGGGAGATGGCGGCCATCCGTGCCCCCTTCTGATGTCCTGCTGGTCGGGCGGTGTGCCGGCCGCGCGACGGATGGAGCGTGACGCGCGGTGACCGCAGCGAGTCTATTGTTCCGCTCCGGTGCCGCGTCCCCGACTCCCCCTCCGCCGGCCCGTGTGCCGCGTCGGCGGGCGGGTCAGCGGGTGGGACGACGCCCGCCGTCCGGCTCCGGGCCGCCGGTCGGGCGGACCGGCCGGTACCGGGCCAGCCAGGTGACCAGCTCCTCGGCGGGCATCGGTCGGGCGTAGAACCAGCCCTGCGCGGCGTCGCAGCCGGCGGCGTGCAGCATCCGCCAGGTCCGCTCGTCCTCCACGCCCTCGGCGACCACCCGCAGCCCCAGCGCGCCGGCCAGCTCGATCATCGACCGGACGATCGCCGCGTCGTCTGCGTCGTCGGCCATGCCGAGCACGAACGATCGATCCACCTTCACCTCGGACAGCGGTAGCCGGCGCAGGTGTTGCAGCGAGGAATATCCGGTGCCGAAGTCGTCCAGCGCGATGGCCACCCCGATCCGGTGCAGCCGGGAGATCGTGGCCAGCACCCGGCGAGGGTCGGCCATCAGGGCACCCTCGGTGATCTCCAGTTGCAGCCGCTCGGCCGGAACCCCGTATCGGGTCAGCCGGTCGGCGATCTGGTCGGCGATCTCGCCGGTGTGCAGGTCACGCACACTGACGTTCAGTGCCGCCCGCAGCCCGATGCCGGCCGCCGACCACTTGGCGAGCTGCTCCACCACGTCGTCGACCACCCGCCGGGTGAGCAGTCGCATCACCGCGCTCTGCTCGGCGACCCGGATCAGCTCCTCCGGGTCGACCATCCCGCGCCGCGGGTGCCGCCAGCGCAGCAGCGCCTCGACGCCGACCACCTCGCCGGTCGCGATGGCGATCTGCGGCTGGTAGTACATGGTGATCTCGCCGGCGTCGTCGGCCGGCTCATCGCCGGACTGTGCCCACCCGGTCGGCCCGAGCGCCTCGTCCGGGATGCCCGGCCCGACGTCGCGTCCCGGACCGGTGCCGCCGCCGGCCAGCGCGGGCACGGCGCCTCCGTTCGGCGATCGCCGTCCGTTCCCGCCCCCGGCGCGCCGGTCCCGGCCCGGACGCGGGTGGGCGCCGGTGACCGTGGAACGGGTGTTCCGGCCACGGATCGGGTCGGCGCCGGTGGCGATCCGGTTGATCAACTCGTCGGCGTGCACCAGCTCGGTGCCCGGCCGGCGGCGGCGACCCCACCAGCTGCCGCCGGACGGCGGGAGCGCGGCGACCGCCGGCGACGCGCCCGCGTGCGGCGCGGCCTCGGTGGCGCGCAGGTCACCGCTGGGCAGCGCCGCACCATCCCCGCCGCGCACCTCCGCCGCCGCGCCGAGGGGTACGTCGGCCGCCCGCTCGGCGCCACCCGGCTCGGCCGTCCCGGCGTGCCCGTCCCCGTCGGCCGGTCCCGTCGACCGGGCCTGTCCCGCCGGTTCGGCGTCCAGCGGGTCGTCGACTGACGGGCCGGACTCCAGCACCCGGCGCAGATCGGCGAGGAGGCCGAGCCGCTCGGCGGAGTTGTGATCGGATTCCGGCGCGTAGACGGCGACCGTGTCGTTGCGGTGCTTGGCGTCGTACATCGCCACGTCGGCGTGGCGCATCAGGGTGGCGAAGTCCTCGCCGTGCTCCGGGAAGAGGGCGATCCCGATCGAGCCGCCAACGTCCAGCGGTAGCCCGTCCAGCGGCACCGGCTCGGCCAGCGCCGCGACCACCCAGTCGGCCAGGTCCCGCGCCTGACTCGCGTCGGTCAGCCCGGTCATCACGATGGCGAACTCGTCCCCGCCGAGCCGGGCGATCATCTGCGGGCGGGGCTCCACGTCGGTGAGTCTGGCGCTGACCTCGACGAGCAGCCGGTCGCCCACGGCGTGCCCGAGCGCGTCGTTGACGTTCTTGAAGCGGTCCAGGTCGATCAGCAGCAGCGCCAGGTGCCCGTCGGGTTCGCCGCGAGCGGTCCGCTCGGCGTGCAGGTGCACCTGCTCCGCCACCTCGGCCAGCAGGGCCTTGCGGTTGGGCAGCCCGGTGAGCGGGTCCGCGGCGGCGAGGTGCTGCTGCTCGACGGTCAGCCGCGCCATCCGATACACGGCGAAGAGGGGCACCAGCACCAGCGGGATCAGCGCCGCGCTGACCCGCGCGGCGGCGACCAGCACCGGGGAGAGCAGCAGCAGCGAGCCGGTGGAGAGCAGTTCGAAACCGAGGCCCTGCCGTACGGTGGGCCACCACCGGTCGCCGAAGCGCAGTCGTACCGCCCAGCTGACCAGCCCGTAGTTGACCACGAACCAGGCCACCGTGGCGCCGCCGACGGCGACCACGTCCGTCCAGTGCAACCGACCGCCGGAGAAGACGATGCCCGGCCCGAGCTGGAGGATCCCGTACGCCGCGGCGAGGGCGCAGGCGTACTGGCCGACGTTGAACGCCGTCCGCCACGCCGCGTGCCGCATCCGCCAGCCCGAGACGACGACGCCCACCGCCTGCACCGCCACCGCCGGGCCGAGCCCCCAGCCGAGCAGGATCGCGAAGGTGAAGCAGGTGGACGGGAAGACCGCGGAGGACTGCCGGCGCCCCGGAGGCACGAACGGGCGGGCGTCGCAGACCAGCGCGAGCGCGGCCATCGTCCAGAACGCCACCGGCAGCCGGGACAGCTCGTCCGGGAGTGTCGCGAGTGGACCGGCAGCGGTCAACGCGGCGACCGCCAGGATGCTGACGATGAAGGCGGTGAATGGCGCCACCTGTCCGGGCGGGACGGAGTTGCGCGGGTCGGCGACCTCCATCACACCTCCCGACCGACGGTCGGCGTGCCCGTGTGCACGCCGTGACCCAATGAAACGCCCTCAGCCCCGGGTTTCCCGGTATGACAGTCACGAATCGGTCGTAGTCGTAATTAAGTTGGTATGCGCGGCCAGCGGCCGCCGGAGCCGGTCAGCCCTCCAGCCGGGCGACGTCCCGCGCGGCATCCGGACCCGCGTCCAGCAGCACCCGGAACCCGTCCTCGTCGAGCACCGGCACCTTGAGGCTGGCCGCCTTGTCGGCCTTGGACCCCGGGTTGTCCCCCACCACCACGAAGCTCGTCTTCTTGGAGACCGACCCGCTGACCTTGCCCCCGCGGCTCTGCACGGCCTCGGCGGCCTGGTCCCGCGAGAAGCCGGCGAGCGTGCCGGTCACCACCACGGTCAGCCCCTCCAGCGGGCGCGGCCCCTCGTCGACGGCCTCCTCGGCCATCCGTACGCCCGCCTCGGCCCACTTGCGGACCACGTCGCGGTGCCAGTCCACGGCGAACCACTCCCGGATGCTGGCCGCGATCGTCGGACCGACCCCGTCGACCGAGGAGAGCTCCTCCTCGCTGGCCGCGTCGATGGCCTCCATGGAGCGGAAGTGCCGGGCCAGCGCCTGGGCCGCGGTCGGGCCGACGTGCCGGATGGAGAGCGCCACCAGCACCCGCCACAGGTCGCGCTCCCGGGCCACCGCCAGATTGTCCAGCAGCTTGACCGCGTTGCTGCCGAGGCTGCCGTCCTTGTTGACGAAGAACGGGGACCGGGACAGCTGCTCGGCGTCGAGCTGGAAGAGGTCCCCCTCGTCGGTGATGATCTCCGCGTCCAGTAGTGCCGCCGCGCCCTTGTAGCCGAGCACCTCGATGTCGAACGCGCCGCGGCCGGCGAGGTGGAACACCCGTTCGCGGAGCTGGGCGGGGCAGCTGCGGGTGTTGGGGCAACGAATGTCGACGTCGCCCTCCTTGGCCGGTGCGAGCGGGGTGCCGCAGGCCGGGCAGGTGGTCGGCATGACGAACGGCCGGGCGTCGGCTGGGCGCAGGTCGACCACCGGGCCGAGCACCTCGGGAATCACGTCGCCGGCCTTGCGCAGCACCACCGTGTCGCCGATCAGCACACCCTTGCGCTCCACCTCACGGGCGTTGTGCAGGGTGGCGAGCGCGACGGTGGAGCCGGCCACCCGCACCGGTTCGAGCACGGCAAACGGGGTGACCCGCCCGGTGCGCCCGACGTTGACGTCGATGTCGAGCAGCTTGGTGGTGACCTCCTCCGGCGGGTACTTGAAGGCGATCGCCCAGCGTGGGGCGCGGCTGGTCGACCCGAGCCGGCCCTGGATGGACACCGGGTCGACCTTGACCACCACGCCGTCGATCTCGTGCTCGACGTCGTGCCGGTGCTCGGCGTAGTAGGCGATGTACTCGGCCACGCCGGCCAGATCCGGCACCACCCGCCACCGGTCACTCGTCGGCAGGCCCCACGCCTTCAGCGCCGCGTACGACTCCGACTGGGCGGTGGGCTGGAAGCCGCGGCGGGCGCCGATGCCGTGCACCACCAGACGCAGCGGCCGGGAGGCGGTGATCCGTGGGTCCTTCTGCCGCAGGCTGCCGGCGGCGGCGTTGCGGGGATTGGCGAAGGGCGCCTTGCCCTGCTCCACCAGACCCGCGTTGAGGTCGGCGAACGCGGCGATCGGGAAGTAGATCTCGCCCCGGACCTCCAGCAGCCCGGGAATGTCGGGGAACTCGGCGGACGGGGTGAGCTGGCTGGGCACGTCCCGGATGCTGCGCACGTTGGCGGTGACGTCCTCGCCGGTGCGGCCGTCACCCCGGGTGGCCGCCCGGACCAGCCGGCCATCCTCGTACGTCAGGTTGATCGCCAACCCGTCGACCTTCAGCTCGCAGAGGTAGGGCGCCGGGCCTCCCGCGTCCCGCTCGACCCGCTCAGCCCAGGCGGCCAGTTCCTCGTCGGCGAAGGCATTGTCCAGCGAGAGCATCCGCTCGGCGTGGGTGACCGGGGTGAAGTCGGTGGAGAAGGTGCCGCCCACCCGTTGGGTCGGTGAATCCGGCGTGCGCAGCGCCGGGAACTCATCCTCCAGCGCTTCCAGCTCGCGCAGCTGCTGGTCGAACTCGGCGTCGGCGATGGTCGGCGCGTCCAGCACGTAGTAGCGGTACTGATGCTCGGTCAGCTCGCGGCTGAGCGTGGCGTGCCGCTCCCGAGCCTGGGGCGTCGGCTCGGCGCCGGCCGCCGCCTCCTGCGCCGGGCTGACCTGCTGACCGATCTGCTCCTCGGACACACCGCCACCTTCGGACACGCCTGCGACCTCCCTGATCACGCTACTCCGGCACCGTATCGGCCCGGTGGGACAAACGGTCGCCCACCCGCGCCCCGCGTTCCCGTGATCACGACCGGTGGTGTGTGGTTGGCGGGCGGCGAGGTGACCGGCGTGCGAGGATCGCCGGACGACGGGGGCGGGCGGGCCGCCGGACGACGGCGGAGGTACCGATGCCCGAGGCCCTGCTCTGGGCGGTGGCGATCCTGCTGGCGGTGGCGGCCGGCTGGGCGTGGAACGGCTGGCGGCACCGGGCGGCGAACCGGCGCTCGGGCAACCGGCCGGGCTCGACCCGCACCGTCGGACGTCGCCCCGCGCCGCCGCGACCCCGCGCCGCCGGCCGAACGGCCACCGGGCCCCGGTCGCGCGACGCCGACCCGGGGGCGGGCACGCCGGCGCCGGGCGAGATCTGGTGGGCCGACGTGCCGTACGCCGACGGCAGCGGGTCGAAGGTGCGGCCGTGTCTGGTGCTGCGCGCCGACTCCCGGGGCGTCGACGTACTGAAGATCACCAGCCAGGACAAGAGCGACCGGGACGACCACGTCCGCATTCCCACCCGGGACTGGGACCCCGGCGCCGAGCACGACAGCTACCTGAGCCTCACCGAGCCGACCCGGATCAGCTCGGCCGCCTTCGCCGACCGCGCCGGCAACTGCGACGCCGACCTGTGGCGGTCGGTCCGCAGCCTGCACCACCTGCCCACCCGCTGACCGTCCTCCGCCCGCGACTGACCGTAGGCAAGGCCGAACAGCGAGCCAGACGCGCGCAGCGGAGGGTCGTGGGCCACGGCGACCATGATGCCGGGCCACCGTGACCCACGCCGGGGTCAGTCCCAGCAGAGGCAGAACGGGTGGCCGGCAGGGTCGGCGTAGACCCGGAAGCCCTCGCCCTCGCCGGGCAGCCGGCGGGCGCCCAGCGCGAGCGCCGCCTTCTCGGCGGCCTCGATGTCGTCCACCGTCACGTCCAGGTGGAACTGCTGCGGGCGCTCCGGATCGGGCCACGCCGGCGGACGCAGGTTGAGCGCCCGCTGGAACGCCAGGCGCGGCTGGTGGCCGGGCGGGCCGCCCAGCACCACCCACTCGTCATCGGAGTCGCCCTCGACCAGGGGCACACCGAGCAGCTCCGCGTAGAACGCCGCCAACGCCTGCGGATCCGGGCAGTCGATCACCACTGTACGTAGCTGTCCAATCATGACCGTCATCCTGCCCACCGGGTACGACAGGAAACCTCAGTCCTCGGCGAGCCGCCGGCCGGCGTCCCGGCACGCGGCCAGCACCACCCGGGTGTACTCCGGGCCGGCCCCGGCCAGCCCGCAGGCCGGGGTGACCACCACCTGCTGGGCGAGCTGCCGGCGAGGGAAGCCGAGCCGGTCCCAGAGCTGGCGCACCCGGTCGGCCACCTGCGCGGAGGTCGGCGCCTGGCCGGTCGACGGCGGCCGGGTCGGCACGGCCCCGGCCAGCAACCCGAGGCCGGCGTCGATCGCCTCGCCCAGCGGGTCCAGCTCCGTGAGCAGGTCCAGGTCGAGTGCCACCCCGGCGGCACCCGTCGAACGGATCAACTCCAGCGGCACGTCCGGGGCGCAGCAGTGCACCACGGTCGGCACGCCGGCCGCCTCGACGACGGTGCGCAGCAGCGCCGCCGCGTCCGGCGACTCCACCGCCCGGTACGCGCCCAGTCCGCTCTCGGTGGGCACCCGCCCGGCCAGCACGGTCGGCAGCGACGGCTCGTCCAGCTGGAGCAGCACCGAGGCGCGGGGCAGTCGCCGGGCGACCGCCGCCACGTGCGCGCGCAGCCCCTCGGCGAGGGAGCCGGTCAGGTCGCGGACCGCGCCGGGGTCGCGCAGCAGCCGGCCGCCGATCGGCAGCTCCAGGGCGGCGGCCAGAGTGAGGGGGCCGGCCGCCTGCACCTTGATCGGCCCGGCATAACCCTCGGCCTGCTCGGCGAGCTGGTCCAGGTCGCGTTCCATCAGGTCGCGGGCCCGGCGCAGGTCGCGGCCCGGACGCGGGGCGACCCGCCAGCGCCCGGTGTACAGCTCGACGGGCAGCTCGACCAGCAGCCCGGCACTGCGACCGATCAGGTCGGCGCCGGGACCACGGGCCGGCAGCTCGGGAAGGTGGGGCAGCGCGGGAAGCTCGCCGAGGACCACCCGCTGGGCCTCGGCGATGTCGGTGCCGGGCAGCGAACCGATGCCGGTCGCGGCGCCGGCCGGCCAGGGCCACACCTGATCTGTCACGGCGGAAGGGTATCCGGTACGCCCGGTCGGCCGGGCCGCGACGGCCACGACGGTGGTGTGCCGGGTCAGCCGGTGATGGTGGCGGAGCCGAGGACCACGTCGCCGGCCGGGTCCGGCCGGTACGCCACCACGGCCTGGCCGGCGGCGACGCCGCGTACCGGCCGGCGCAGCTCGGCGTGGAGGGTGGCGCCGTCGAGGGCCACGGTGGCCGGCACGACGTCGCCGTGCGCGCGCAGCTGCACCTCGCACTCGACCGGCGCATCCGGGCGCGGGCCACCGGTCCAGACCGGCCGTGCGGCACGCACCTCGGACACCTCCAGCGCCTCGGCCGGGCCGACCGTCACCGTGTTGGTCTTGGGGGTGATGGAAAGCACGTAGCGCGGCCGGCCGTCCGGGGCGGGCCGGTCCAGGTGGAGCCCGCGACGCTGGCCCACCGTGTACGCGTACGCGCCGGTGTGGCTGCCGACCACCGCGCCGGTGCTCGCGTCCACCACGTCGCCGGGCGCCTCGCCGAGCCGGCCGGCCAGGAAGCCGCGGGTGTCGCCGTCGGCGATGAAGCAGATGTCGTGCGAGTCCGGCTTGTCGGCCACCGCCAGGCCACGCTCGGCAGCCTCCGCGCGGACCTGCGCCTTGGTCGAGTCGCCGAGCGGGAAGATCGACCGGTCCAGCTGCTCGCGGGTGAGCACGGCCAGCACGTACGACTGGTCCTTGGCCACGTCGACGCTGCGGCGGAGCAGCCCGTCCGGTCCGACGCGGGCGTGGTGGCCGGTGACCACCGCGTCGAAGCCCAGGGCCACCGCCCGGTCCAGCACCGCGGCGAACTTGATCTTCTCGTTGCAACGCAGGCAGGGATTCGGTGTACGACCGGCCGCGTACTCGGCGACGAAGTCGTCCACCACGTCCTCGTGGAACCGGTCGGCCATGTCCCAGACGTAGAACGGGATGCCGATCACGTCGGCGGCCCGCCGGGCGTCCCGAGAGTCCTCCAGCGTGCAGCAGCCGCGCGCCCCGGTCCGGTAGGTCTGCGGATTGCGGGCCAGCGCCAAATGCACCCCGGTCACGTCGTGCCCGGCCGCCACCGCCCGCGCCGCCGCCACGGCCGAGTCAACCCCGCCCGACATTGCCGCCAACACCCTCACCAGCTGACTCCCTTCCCTCCTCCAGCCTATCCACCCCGTCCCGCGACCCCCCGCGCCCGCACCCCCGGCCGCCCGCCGCTACCCACCGCCACCTCCCGCCGACCCTGCGCCGACCGCGCGCCGGCCTCGCCGATCCCGCATCGGCCGCGCCGACCGCGCGGATCCCGCGCCGATCTAGGGCGAATCGTCGTGATTAGAGATCACTCCACGACGGTTTGCCCTAGATCGACGGGGCCGCAGGGCGGGCGGGGCCGCAGGGCGGGGCCGCGGGGCGGGGGCGGGGCTGGGCGGGGGCTGGGTGCTGTCAGCGGGGGGTACGGGGGGCGGCGGCTCGGCGGGCGCGGTCGACGGCGGCGGGGAGGGCCGCGATGAGGGCGTCGATCTCGTCCTGCGTGCTGGTGTGGCCGAGAGAGAAGCGCAGCGAGGAGCGGGCACGGTCGTCGTCGGCGCCCATCGCCAGCAGTACGTGCGAGGGCTGGGCCACCCCGGCCGAGCAGGCCGAACCGGTTGAGCAGGCGATGCCCTGGGCGTCGAGCAGGAGCAGCAGGGCGTCGCCCTCGCAGCCGGGGAAGGAGAAGTGCGCGTTGCCGGGCAGCCGGTCGACCGGGTCGCCGTTGTAGACCACCTCGGGCACCGCCCGGCGGAGCCGCTCGATCAGGTCGTCGCGGAGCGCGGCCACCCGGGCCGCGTACTCCTGCTGGCCCTTCACCGCCGCCTCGACGGCGACCGCGAAGGCGACGATGCCGGCGGTGTCCAGGGTGCCGGAGCGGACGTCGCGTTCCTGCCCGCCGCCGTGCAGCAGTGGTGTGGCCGCCACGTCCCGGGCGAGCAGCAGCGCGCCCACCCCGGTCGGGCCACCCAGCTTGTGCCCGGTGACGGTCAGCGCGGCGACCCCGCTCGCGGCGAAGTCGACCGGCACCTGCCCGACGGCCTGGATGGCGTCGGTGTGGAACGGCACGCCGTGCTCGGCGGCGACGGTGGCCAGCTCGGCCACCGGCTGGACGGTGCCGACCTCGTTGTTCGCCCACATCGCGGTGACCACGGCCACCTGGTCGGCGTGCGCCGCCAGCTCGGCGCGCAGGTCGTCCGGGTCGAGCCGACCGGCTGCGTCCACCGGCAGCCAGCCGACCTCGGCTCCCTCGTGCTCGGCCAGCCAGTCGACCGCGTCCAGCACGGCGTGGTGCTCGACGGCGCTGGAGACCACTCGCCGGCGGTCGGGGCCGGCTCCACGCCGGGCCCAGAAGATGCCCTTGACCGCGAGGTTGTCGCTCTCCGTACCGCCACCAGTGAAAATCACCTCGGATGGCCGGGCGCCCAGCACGGCGGCCACCCGCTCGCGCGACTCCTCGACCCGGCGGCGGGCACGGCGACCCGCCGCGTGCAGGGAGGACGCGTTGCCGACCTCGCGGGCGGTGGCGACGTACGACTCCAGTGCCTCGTCGAGCATCGGAGTGGTCGCCGCGTGATCCAGATAAGCCATCACCGTTCAGCCTACGGCCGACAGGTCGGAGACCGGATGGCGGAGGGGACTCCAGACCCGCGGCCCCCCGCCCGACGCGGTAGGGCCGGGGCGGTAGGAGGGTTCCTCTCACCACCCGACGTCCGCACCGACGCAGCCGGTGGTGGCCAGTGCGCCGCTGGCGGCGTACGGATCGACGCCGCCGGACGCCAAGGGCGACGCTCGCATCTTCCAGAACGGCCAACTACATCTGCACGTGGCGAATCTCCCGCGCGTGCCGGGGTACTACGAAGTCTGGCTCATCAACCCGACGACGATGCAGATGTTCTCGGTCGGCACCCTCGGTGGCGGCTCGGACGCCCTGCTACCACTGCCCCCCAACGTCGACCTGGACAGCTACTCGGTGGTCGACATCTCCGCCGAGCGGTACGACAACAAGCCCGCCCACTCCGGCGACAGCCTGCTGAGGGGCACCCTGACGGGCTGATCGGCGGGCCGGCTCAGCTCCCCGGCCCGCCGATCAGCTCCCTTCCACCGCAAAGCGAGAAGTGGGGGGCCCCTGGACACCGCCGCCTCGACGGCGACCGCGAAGGCGACGATGCCGGGCGGCCACTTCTCGTCGTACCGGTCCGGGGCTACGCCCCCGGAATCGTCACTTGCGCTTGCGGATCTCCTCGGCGGCCTGCGGGACGACCTTGAACAGGTCGCCCACCACGCCGAAGTCGGCCAGCTCGAAGATCGGCGCCTCGCCGTCCTTGTTGACCGCGACGATGGTCTTCGAGGTCTGCATGCCGGCGCGGTGCTGGATGGCACCGGAGATGCCGAGCGCGACGTAGAGCTGCGGAGAAACCGTCTTGCCGGTCTGGCCCACCTGGAACTGGTGGGGGTAGAAGCCGGAGTCGACCGCGGCGCGGGAAGCGCCGACGGCGCCGCCGAGCAGGTCGGCCAGCTCCTCGACCAGCTTGAAGTTGTCGGCGTTGCC
Organism: Micromonospora sp. U21; assembly: GCF_018070045.1. Taxonomy (GTDB): domain Bacteria; phylum Actinomycetota; class Actinomycetes; order Mycobacteriales; family Micromonosporaceae; genus Micromonospora. The sequence goes on along the minus strand of NZ_JAGPYK010000001.1, from coordinate 164,647 downwards.
GACGCCGCGACCGCCGGAGACGACCACGCCGGCCTCGGTCAGCTCGGGGCGGGAGCCCTTCTGCTCGGCGATCCGGTCGACGACCTTGGCCAGCTTGTCGGTGTCGGTGACCGACACGGTGAGCTGCTCGATCGCCGGGGTGGCCGCGGCCGGGGTCGGGTTGACCGAGTTGGGCCGGACGGTGACCAGCGGCAGGCCCCTGGTGACCTTGGACTTGACGATGGCGGAGCCGGCGAAGGCGACCTGCGTGGCGGTGCCGTCGGCGTCCAGGCCGACAACGTCGGTCAGGATGCCGTTGTCCAGTTTGACGGCGAGCCGGGCCGCGATCTCCTTGCCCTCCTGCGCCGACGCCAGCAGCACGGCGGCCGGCTGCACCCGCTTGACCAGCTCGGCCAGCACGGTGGCCTTGGGAGCCACCAGGTAGCCGTCGATCTCGTCACCCTCGGCGGCGTAGATCTTCTCCGCGCCGTACTCGCCCAGCTTGGCGCTCAGCGCCTCCGCGGCGCCAGCGCCGCCGAGCACCACCGCGCTCGGGGTGCCCAGCTCGCGGGCGAGGGTGAGCATCTCCAGGGTGACCTTCTTGACGCCGAATTCCTTGGTGGCTTCGACGACGACGAGAACCTCAGACATGTCCAGACCCCGCTCTCACACGAACTTCTCGGTAGCGAGGAACTCGACCAGCTTGACGCCGCCCTCGCCCTCGTCGGTGATCTTGGCGCCGCCGGAGCGCGGCGGGCGCTTGGTGTGCTCCACCACGGCGCTGGTGGCGCCGTCGAAGCCAACCTCGGTCGGCGCGACGCCGAGGTCGACCAGGGAGAGCGTCTGCACCGGCTTCTTCTTGGCGGCCATGATGCCCTTGAAGGAGGGGTAGCGCGGCTCGTTGATGGTGTCCCAGACGGAGACCACGGCCGGGGTGGCGGCGGTGACCACCTCGTAGCCCTCCTCGGTCTGCCGCTCGACGGTCAGCGTGCCGCCGTCGACGGTGAGCTTGCGGGCGCCGGTCAGCGCCGCGACCCCGAGCCGCTCGGCGATCATGTGCGGCATGACCTGGACCCGGCCGTCGGTGGACTCGGCGCCGCAGATCACCAGGTCGGCGTTGAGCTGACCGAGCGCGGCGGCGAGCACCTTCGAGGTGGCCACCGCGCAGGAACCGTGCAGGGCGTCGTCCACCACGTGCACGGCCTTGTCCGGGCCCATGGAGAGCGCCTTGCGGATCGACTCGGTCGCCCGGTCCGGACCCATGATCAGGATGGTGACCTCGCCACCGTGCGCCTCCTTGATCTTCAGCGCCTCCTCGATGGCGTACTCGTCCATCTCATTGATCACGTTGTTCGCCGAACCGCGGTCGACGGTGTTGTCGTCATTGCGCAGGTTGCGGTCCGCGCCCGAATCAGGCACCTGCTTGACGAGTACGACGATATTCATCGCGCTTCGACGACCCTCCTGTGTGGTGTTGCGATTCGCTCGCCCGGTCTCGGGCGCAGCCTCGCGCGTCGGTCGACGCCCGGTCAACCGCGAGCTGCTGTGCGGTTGCCCACGGCGCAATGTTACCTGCCAGTAAGTTGCGGGCCCCGGGGCACTCAGAGTGACACAGCTCACTGAAGCCGGCAGCAGCACAGGCCGGTCAGGCCGGCCCGGCCAGCGCCTCCCGGATCCGGTCGATGACCGCCGCCTCCGCCGGTGCCACCCCGTCGTGCGCCCGGGCCACCCGGTCCGCCGCGGCCAACACCACCGCGCGGTACGCGTCCACGTCCGCCGGTGACTTCTCCCGCAGGATCCGCATCGCCCGGTCGAGAGCCGGCAGCACCACCGACTCGATCTCCAACTGGGAGTCCCGGGGCAGCCGGGGCAGCGGACCGCTGGTCAACGCCTCCTTGACCACCCCGCTGGCGTCGGCCAGCGCGCCGGAGGCGGCGACGCTCTCCCGGATCACGCCCAACATGCCCGGATCGGCGTTGGAGACCAGGAAGACGGCCCCGAACGCGCCCGTCTTGAGGGTCAGCCGCTCCTCGTCCGTCAACCGCTGCTCCATGATCACGGAGTGTAGACGTACGGAGTGGTGGTGGTGACCGGGACGAGACCGAGCCGCTGCAGGATCGGTCGGCTGTCCTCGGACGCGTCGACCTGCAGCATCGTCCGGCCCCGCTGGTCGGCCAGCCGCGCCCGGTAGGTGACCAGCGCCCGGTAGATGCCCTTGCGACGCCACTGCGGCAGGGTGGAGCCGCCCCAGAGGGTGCCGAAGCCGGTGTTCGCCGGGAAGCGCACCCACCCGGCGCTCACCACCGTGCCGCCCGCCTCGGCCACCACCACGGTGATCGAGTGCGGGTCGGCGTCGATCTCCTTGGCCAGCCCCCGGACGAGGTGCGAGCGGTCCTCCTGCCAGACCTCCTCCTCCATGACGGCGATCCGCTCCAGGTCGGCCCGGGAGGTCACCTCACGCAGGCGTACCCCCTCGGGGGTGACCGGCAGCGCGGCCGCCAGCGCCGCGACCGGCCCGACCACCACGGTCTCCCGCTCCTGCGCCACGAAGCCGGCGGCGCGCAACCGGTCCGCCAGATCCGCCGGCTCGTCGTGCTCGTTGAGCTTCCACTCCACCGACTGGCCGCGCTGACGGAACAGCTCCACCTGACGGGCGATCAGCTCATCCAGCGCGTCGCCGGTCAACCCGCTCAGGTCGCGGTAGGTGAGGAATCCGCCGGCGTCGAGCCCGATGATCCGGACCAGCGGCCCGTCCCGCTCCACCGTCACCCCGGCCGGGACCGGGTCCGGGATCTCCGGGCGGAGCTGGTTGTCGTAGGCGGCGCGCAACGTCATCACGTCAAGGTCGGTCACCGGCTCAGGTTAAGCGGCAGGACAAGCGGATAATCGGCAGCGTGTGGGAAGCGATCAGGCGATGGTTCGACCCGGCGGACCTACGCTCGGTCGGCGAGGCACCCGACTACCGCTTCTCCCTGGCCAACGAGCGCACCTTCCTGGCCTGGCTGCGCACCGGCCTGGCGCTGGTCGGCGGCGGGCTGGCCACCGCGCAGTTCCTGCCGCCGCTGCCGCTGACCCACCTGCGGGAGGTGATCTCCGTCGCGCTGCTGCTGCTCGGCGGCGCCGTCGCCGTCCGCTCGGTGGATCACTGGGCGCGCACCGAACGGGCCATCCGACTCGGGCAGGAGCTGCCCGCCTCCCGTTTCCCCGCCATCCTCGCTCTCGCCGTCGGTGTCGGCGCGGTGCTGCTGGTGGTCGCTGTGCTCGCCCGGACGATCGGCGAGGGGTGAGCGCCGGGCGCGACCCGGGGCTGCAACCGGAGCGGACCCGGCTGGCCTGGCGGCGCACCATGCTGACGCTGACGGTGGTGACCGCGCTCGCCGTCCGCCTGGGCTCGACCGGCGACCCGACCGATGCGTGGATCGCCGGCATCGCCGCGCTGCTCTGGGGGGCCGTGCTCATGCTCTGCTGGCCCTGGGGCAGCGGCAGCGGGCCGGTGCGCACCGGCGGCCCGAGGCTGCCCCTGGCCGCGTCGGCCACCCTCGGGCTCGCGCTGCTGGGTGCGCTGCTGGTTGTTCGCGGACTGTGGTGACGGGACCGGGTGCGCCATGATAGGCGTATGGCCCGGCTCTACGTACTCCTCTTCCTGGTGCAGATCGTCCTGGCGGTCTGCGCGCTGATCAGTTGTCTCTCCGCCGAGGAGGGCCAGATCCGCGCCCTGCCCCGGATCGCCTGGGTGCTGATCATCCTGTTCTTCCCGCTGGTCGGTTCGATCGCCTGGTTCGTCGCCGGCCGGGAGCCCGGCTCCGGCACCCGCAAGCCCTGGCCGGCCGGCACCGGCTCCACCGAGCGGCCGCGCCGCCGCCCGGTCGCCCCCGACGACGACCCGGAGTTCCTCCGCTCCGTGCAGGACCGCGCCCAGCAGCAGGACCAGGAGCTCTTCCGCCGCTGGGAGGAAGACCTGCGCCGGCGCGAGGACGACCTGCGCCGCCACGACGGCGAGCCGCCGCGCGAGGGTGACCGGCCGGAGGTGTGAGACCAGCCGCGCCTGGCCGTCGCACTCCGGCGGGTCACGGCGGCCCAGGCGACCCGCTGCGGGTCACACTCGGCGCTTGAGCCCCCGCACCGCCAGCGGTGCGAAGATCACCGCGATGCCGGCGCCCCAGAGCAGCGTCTGGAGCACCGGGCCGGCGACCGGACCGCCGACCAGGAGCCCGCGCAGCGCGTCGGCCACCACGGTCACCGGGTTGACCTCCACCCAGTTCTGCAGCCAGCCCGGCATCCGGTCGGTGGGCACGAAGATGTTGCTGGTGAAGGTCAGCGGGAAGATCACCATGAAGCCGAAGATCTGCACCTTGTCCGGCTCGCTCACCAGCACCCCGACCAGCACCGAGATCCAGGACGCGGCCAGCGTGAACGCCAGCAGCAGCGCGAACGCCCCGACCACCCCGAGCAGGCCGTTGCCGACCCGGAACCCCAGGATCGCCCCGACGCCGAGCAGCAGCGCGATCGACCAGGCCTGCTTGACGGTGTCGGCGAGGATCCGCCCGGCCAGCGGCGCCCACCGGGCGATGGGCAGCGCCCGGAGCCGGTCGAAGACGCCCTTGGTGAGGTCGTTGTTCAGCCCGAACCCGGTCGTCATGGTGGCGAAGAGCGCGTTCTGCACCATGATGCCGGGCAGCATGAAGGTGAGGTACTCGCCGGAGGACCCGGCGATGGCGGTGCCGAAGACGTAGGTGAACAGCAGCACGAACATCACCGGCTGGATGCTCAGGTCGAGCAGCTCCATCGGGTTGTGCTTGATCTGCACCAGGCTGCGCCAGGCCAGCGTGAAGGTGTGCCGCAGCCCGGCGGCGGGACTGAGCCGGCGGGCCGGCGTCAGCGCAGGGGCAAGAGTGGCGGCGATCATGCCGAAGTCCTTTCCAGGTCGGTGCCGGCCTCGGCGTCCTCGGCCCGGTGGCCGGTGAGGGAGAGGAAGACCTCGTCCAGGCTGGCGCCGCGCAGCGCCAGTTCGGCGACCGCGATCTCGGCCGCGTCGAGGCGGCTCACCACCGCGGGCAGCACACCGGGGTCGTTCACCGCGACGGTGACCGCGTTCTGGGCCACCTCGGGAGTCGCGCCGGACACCTCGCCGGCGATGGCGGTGACGGTGCCCAGGTCGGCGAGGTCGGATGGCCGCACGGTGAGCGTCTGACCGCCGGTCTTGGCCTTCAGCTCCTCCGGCGTGCCCTGCGCGATCACCCGGCCGTGGTCGACCACGGCGATCTCACCGGCGAGCTGGTCGGCCTCCTCCAGGTACTGCGTGGTGAGCAGCACCGTCACCCCGTCGGAGACCAGCGCGCGGACGATGTCCCACAGGTCGTTGCGGCTGCGCGGGTCCAGGCCGGTGGTCGGCTCGTCGAGAAAGAGCACCTGCGGCCGGCCGACCAGGCTGGCGGCGAGATCCAGCCGGCGCCGCATACCGCCGGAAAAGGTCTTGGCGGCCCGGTCGGCGGCGTCGCTGAGCTGGAAGTCGGCGAGCAGTTGGCGAGCGCGCTGCTTGGCGTCGGCCCGGCTCAGCCCGAGCAGCCGGCCGATCAGCAGCAGGTTCTCCGCGCCGGTAAGGGTCTCGTCGACCGAGGCGTACTGGCCGGTCAGGCCGATCAGTTGACGCACCCGGTGGGCGTCGCGCACGACGTCGAACCCGCCGACCGTGGCGTGGCCCTCGTCGGCGCGCAGCAGGGTGGCGAGCACCCGCACCGCCGTGGTCTTGCCGGCGCCGTTCGGCCCGAGCAGGCCGAAGACGGTCCCGGTCGGGACCGCCAGATCAACTCCGGCGAGGGCGGTGGTGGCGCCGAAACGGCGCACCAGGCCCTCGGCGCGGATCGCGTAGTCCATCGCAACTCCCTGTCGTCTTCGGTGGTGACACCACCATGGGCGACAGGGCTGACATCCCGCCGGTCCCCGGCTCACGTTACGACGACCGGCGCTGACATTCCGCTGATTTAGCTGCGGGACGACGCCGCGCCGCCGCCCGCTGAGGGGCGACGGCGCGGCGGTGGGTGCGACTCAGGCCAGGTTCGACGACCGGGGGTACGCGTCGGTCGGGTCGGTGAGCACGTTGACCAGGTACGGCACTCCGGCGTCGAACGCCCGTTGCAGGGCCGGCCCCAGGTCGGCGGCCTTGGCGACCGTCTCCCCCGCGCCGCCGAGCGCGCTGACCACCGTGTCGTAGCGCAGCTCCGGCTGGAGATCGGCGGCGACGTCGTAGCCGTACATGGCCCGCATCGGGTGCTTCTCCAGACCCCAGATGCCGTTGTTGCCGACGACGATCACCACGGGCAGCTTCTGGCGGACCAGCGACTCGACGTCCATCAGCGAGAAGCCGGCGGCCCCGTCGCCCATCAGCACGCAGATCTGCCGGTCCGGGTGACTGACCCGGGCACCCATCGCGTAGCCCATGCCGGTGCCCAGGCAGCCGTACGGGCCCGGGTCCAGCCAGGTGCCGGGCTGGGCCGGCTCCAGGTACCGCCCGGCGTACGAGACGAAGTCACCGCCATCGCCGATGGTGATCGCGTCACGGGCGAGCACCCGGCGCAGCTCGCCGTAGATCCGCGCCGGCCGGATCGGGTCGGTCTCGGCGGCCATCTCGGCCGCGTCGCGGGCCCGGGCCGCGTCCTCGGCGGTGCGCAGGTCGGCGATCCAGCCGCTGTGGTCGGCCCGGTCGCCCGCGTGGTCGGCGAGCGCGGAGAGGATCAGGCGCAGGTCGCCGGCGGGTGCGGCGGCCGGCTGCACGTGCCCGGCGCGCTGGCTGGGGGCGTCGACGATGTGCACCACCTTGGCGTCACCGAAGTCGCCGAAGCTGAGCCGGAAGTCCAGCGGGGTGCCGACCACCACGACCACATCGGCGCCGGAGAGCGCGGCCCGGCGTGCCTTGGCGAAGGCGAGCGGGTGTTCCGGCGGGAGCGAGCCACGGCCCATCCCGTTGGTGAAGACCGGCACCTGCAACGCCTCGGCCGCCTCACGCAGCGCGGCGACCGCGTCGCCGGCGTACACGTCGGAGCCGGCGATGATGACCGGCCGCTGCGCGGCGGCGATCAGCGTCGCGGCCCGGGCGACCTCGTCCGGGTCCGGCTCGACCGGGTCGACGCCGGTCGGGGCGGGCACGTCGGCCTCGGCGACCGAGAAGACCGTCTCCAGCGGGAAGTCGAGGAACGCCGGGCCGCGGTGTGGGGTGAGCGCCGCGGTGAGCGCCGCACCCACCGCGCGCGGGATGTCGTCGGTGCTGAAAACCGTCTCGGCGTGCTTGGTGACCGGGGCGACCAGCGGCAGGTGGTCCATCTCCTGGAGGCTGCCCGAGCCCCAGCGGAACGCGGGCGCCCTGCCGCCGAGCACCAGCACCGGGGAGGCGTTGAAGAAGGCGCTGGTCATGCCCGACATGCCGTTGGTGACGCCGGGCCCGGCGGTGAGCACGGCGAGGCCGGGACGACGCTGAAGCTTGGCCACCGCCTCGGCGGCGAAGACGGCGGACTGCTCGTGCCGGACGTCGTAGATCGGGAAGCCGGTCTTGTGCGCGGCGTCGTAGAGCGGGAAGACGTGCCCGCCCGAGAGGGTGAACATCTCGCGTACGCCGTGCGCCCGCAGCGCCGCGAGCGCCAACTCCCCGCCGTGACCTTCGACCCGCTCCGTCATGCCGCTCCCCTTCGTCGCTTCTGACCGGAGGCCCACGCTACTGGCCGGTAGGCAGAATGTGAACCGTTCTCGGCTCGCCGTCGGGCCGGCGGCGCGGGCCGCCGGCCCCGGCCGCTCAGCGGCCCGTGAAGCCCGGCTTGCGCTTCTCGACGAATGCCGCCATGCCCTCGCGCCGGTCGTCGGTGGCGAACAGCGCCGCGAAGAGCTGACTCTCCCAGGCCAGGCCCGAGTTCAGGTCCATGTCCAGGCCGCCGTCGACCGCCAGCTTCGCCGCGCGCAGCGCCTGCACCGGTCCGGTCAGGTACGGCGTCACCAGCGCGACCGCCGCCTCGTACACCTCGGCGGCCGGAACGACCCGGTCGGCCAGGCCGATCCGCAACGCCTCCTGCGCGTCCACCATCCGCCCGGACATGATCAGATCCTTGGCGCGGGCCGGGCCGACCAGCCGGGCCAGCCGCTGGGTGCCGCCAGCGCCGGGGATGATGCCCAGCTTGATCTCCGGCTGGCCCAGCTTGGCGTCCTCGGCCACCACCCGCCAGTCGCAGGCCAGCGCCAGCTCGCAGCCGCCACCGAGGGCGTAGCCGGTGATCGCGGCGACCACCGGCTTGGGGATCCGGGCGATCGCGCCGAGCGCGCTGGACAGGTTCGCGGCCCGGTCGGCCATGTCCACGTAGGACATCTCGGCCATCTGCTTGATGTCCGCGCCGGCGGCGAAGACCTTCTCCCCGCCGTACACGATGACGGCGCGGACCTCCGGGTCTGCGGTGGCCGCAGTCGCGGCGGTGCGCAACTCCTCCTGCACCTGGGTGTTGAGCGCGTTCATCGGCGGCCGCTCCAGCCGGATGGTGCCGATGCCGTCCTTGGTCTCCAGCCGAACGAACTCGCCCACGCTGCCCTCACTTCCTCGTCGAAGTCGCGTGCCAACCTTACGACCCGGCTCGTTGGGGTAAGTAGTCTGGTGTCAGCCCCGCGGGCGGGAGTCCAGCCATGATCACCTATTACGACGACAGGTCGGTGCAGGTCACCTCCACCGCCGTCCGAGTGGACGGTCGCAGCTACGCGCTGGCCGACATCACCATGATCTGGCACCGCCGGGGCAGCCGCTCCTGGCGGGTGCTCGTCGGGCGTGGTGCGATCGGCGCCGCGCTGGCCGGTCCGCTGGTCGCGGCCGTGCTCGGCATCGGCGTGGCCGTCTGGCTGCACCGCTCGCCCACCGTGACGATCGCGATCGTCGGCGCCTCGGTGCTGGTGGGGCTCGCCGTCGGCCCCATCGCCGACTTCCTCTTCGAACACCTGGACCGCTCGTACGCCCGGGGCAGCCGGCAACTGGAGATCTGGGCGCGCTGGCGCGGCCAGCCGGTGCGGCTGCTGCGCACCGGCGACGCGCTGCGCTTCGGTCAGATCTACCGGGCGGTGCAGCGCGCGGCCGAGCACAGCCACCCGGCCCGCCCGGTCACCCGCCGCTAGCCCGCAACGGTCAAAACATGATCGGCTCGGCCGGCAGCATGACGAACGTGCGCGGATGGCGGCGGACGAGCACGACGGTGCGCTCCGGCTCGGTCACCGGTCCGACCCACGTGACCGGCCACGGCCCGCCGGACCACGGAAACGACCCGAGCTCGCGCTCAGCACGGGCGGAACTATGTCCCTGGCAGCGCCTTTGGAGCTGATGTCGTAAACGAATCGGGCGAGAGCCCTCGATGCCGTAGACGGACCGGGCGCATGAGAACCCGCAATGCCGTAGACGGACCGGGCGCATGAGAACCCGCGATGCCGCAGACGGACCGGGGCTGATGAGAACGCGCGATGTCGTAGACGATTCAGCTCCAAAGGAGCGTGCGCGCCACCATCCCCATCCCCCGACCCGACCTTCGTCACGGTCGGTGCGACGAGAGCCGGGCGAGGCGCGGGTTGCCGGCGGATGGTTAGGCTTGCTGATGACCCTCTATTACCGGGACGACGCGGTGCAGGTGACCTCCGAGTCGATCCGGGTGGGCGGTCATCTGGTCTCCCTCTCCGACGTGACGTACGTCTGGCACGCGCGCGGCCCGAAGACGCTCGCGGTACGCGGCCGGGTGCTCGGTCGCGGTGTCCTGGTCCTCCTGCTCTCGCTGCCGCCGCTGGTGGCGCTGGTCTGCGTGCTCTCGCTGGCCTACACGGCACAGGACCGGGGCAACTGGAAGATGGCGCTGATCGTCCTCGCCGCCTGCGCGGTGGGGGCGTTGGCGCTGACCCCGTTTCTCGAGATCCCCCTCGGCTGGCTGGACCGCTCCTACGAGCGCGGCAGCCACGTGCACGAGCTGTGGGTGCAGCACCACGGTCGGGAGCAGCTGCTGCTGCGCACCCCGGACGCGCTCCGGTTCGGGCAGATCTACCGGGCCGTGCAGCGCGCCGTCGAGCAGCAGGGCGACCATCGATGACCGGCCGGCGTCGGGCGGTTGTGGTGCGGCCGGCGCACACTTGATCCCATGGCGATTCCTCTCCCCACACCCACCGTTATGGTCGGCCTGACCCGCTCCGCTCTCGACCAGGCGTTCGGCTCGGCCGCCTCGTTCGCCGCCGTGCCCGCCCGCGCGTTCGCGGTGCTGGACGGGGTGGAGGCGCTGCTGGCCCGGATCAACGGCGTGGTGGATCGGATCGAGACGACGCTGGACCGGACCGACCAGGTGCTCACCGACGCCGAGACGGCGGTCCGCGAGGTGGCGGTGATCAGCGCTGCCGCTACCACCGCCATCGACACCGCCACCGAGGTGGCGACGGCCGCAGCCGTGGTGGTCCGGGAGGCCGACCAGGTCGCCCGCCTGGCCGGCACGGTGGTCGCCGAGGCCGACACGGTGGCCGGCCGGGCCGCGGTCACCGTGGGCACCGCCGCCGAGGCGGCGGCCACCGCGGCCGAGCTGCTGGCGGCGTACGAGCCGGCACTGCGGCGGGCCGCGCCGATGGCGGGGCGGTTCGTCGGGGAGCTGAGCCATGAGGAGGTCACCGCGGCGATCCGCCTGATCGACGAGCTGCCCAAGCTCAAGCAGCACCTGACGGCGGACATCCTGCCGATCCTGGCCACCCTGGACCGGGTCGGGCCCGACCTGCACGACCTGCTCGACGTCACCCGCGACCTCAAGCTCGCCGTCGCCGGCATCCCGGGCCTGGGCATGCTGCGCAGGCGGGGCGAGAAGCTCGGCGACGATCTGGTCGGCTGAGCCCTCGCCGGCCGGCGTGGGGCACTGGGATCAGCCCGGCGCGTACAGCTCGTCGATCTCGGCGCGGCGGGGCAACGCCACCGAGGCGCCGAGCCGACGGACGCAGGCCGCGCCGGCCGCCGACGCCCAGCGCACCGCGTCGATCAGGTCCCGTCCCTCGCCCCAGCCGACGGCCAGCGCGGCGACCGCCTGGTTGGCGCCCTTGCCGCCGGGCACCATCACGAAGTCGGTGCCGAGCATCGTCTCGCCCGGCCGGGGCAGCGCGGGCGCCATCGCGACCAGGTCCATGTTGGCGCTGCCCACCACGACCACCCGGGTCCGCGGCACGGTCACCTCCCGCCCTGTCGCGCGCTCAGGCGGCGCGGGCGGTGTAGCGGTCGCCCGACCGTTCGACCACCAGGGGCAGGCCGAAGGTCTTGGAGAGGTTGTCGCCGGTCAGCGTCTCGGCGAGCAGGCCCTGCGCGACCACCCCGCCCTCGCGAAGCAGCAGCGCGTGGGTGAACCCCGGTGGGATCTCCTCGACGTGGTGGGTTACCAGGACCAGGGCCGGGGCGTCCGGGTCGTACGCCAGCTCGGCCAGCCGGGCCACGAGGTCCTCGCGCCCACCCAGGTCGAGCCCGGCGGCGGGCTCGTCGAGCAGCAGCAGCTCCGGGTCGGTCATCAGCGCGCGGGCGATCTGCACCCGCTTGCGCTCACCCTCGGACAGGGTGCCGTAGCGGCGCTCGGCGAGGCCGCCGATGCCGAGCTGGCTCAGCAGCGCCCGCGCCCGCGCCTCGTCGCCGCGGTCGTAGCTCTCCCGCCAGCGGCCGACCACCGACCAGGCGGCGGTCACCACCACGTCGCTGACCCGCTCCTCGGCGGGCAGCCGTTCGGCGAGCGCGGCGGTGGACAGCCCGATCCGGGTACGCAGCTCGTTGACGTCGGTGCGGCCGATCCGCTCGCCGAGCACGTGGGCGACACCGGTGGTGGGGTGCAGCCGGCCGGCGGCGAGGTTGAGCAGGGTCGTCTTGCCAGCCCCGTTTGGGCCGAGCACCACCCAGCGCTCGTCCAGCTCGACCCGCCAGGTCAGATCCTGCAGCAGGGCGGTGCCGGACCGGCGCACACCGACGCCGTCGAGGCTGACCACCAGATCCGGGTCCACGGGTGCGGCGGCAGGCGCGGCGCCGGCAGCGCCGGGGATCAGGTCACCAGTCACCGGACCATCCAACCACGCAGCGCCGCGTTGCCCCCCACGGGCGGCGTCCCGGTCATAGGGTGAGGCGCCGTGTCGTTGATCACCACACCCGGAGGACGGCCCATGCCCCGTCAAGGTACGGAGCCGCGCGGATGAGCGCGGTCATCGAGATCGAGGGTCTTCGCAAGACCTTCCACAGCCTGCGGAACGGCCGACGGGTGGCGGTCGACGGGTTCGACCTACTGGTCGAGGCGGGTCAGATCCACGGGTTCCTGGGCCCGAACGGCTCCGGCAAGACCACCACGCTGCGTGCCCTGCTCGGGCTGGTCCGGGCCGACAGCGGCCGGATGAGCGTGCTCGGTGAGCCGTCGCCACAGCTCCTGCCCCGGGTGGCCGGCCGGATCGGCGCCATCGTGGAGAGCCCGCAGTTCTTCGGCAACTTCACCGGGTACCGCACACTGCGGCTGCTGGCCCGGGCCGGCGGGGTTCCGATCGCGCGGGTGGACGAGGTGCTGGACACGGTGGGCCTGCGCGACCGGGGCGACGAGCGGGTGAAGGGCTACTCGCTGGGCATGAAGCAGCGCCTCGCGGTGGCGTCCGCACTGTTGAAGGACCCGCAGCTGCTCATCCTTGACGAGCCGGCGAACGGGCTGGACCCGGCCGGCATCCGGGAGATGCGGGACCTGATGCGGTCGTTGGCGGCGGCCGGGGTGACCGTGCTGGTGTCCAGTCACATCCTGGGCGAGATCCAGCTGATCTGCGACCACGTCACGATCATCTCGCGGGGCCGGCGGGTGGCGACCGGCCGGGTGGACGAGGTGCTGGCCGGCTACGACCGGCACGAGTTCCTGGTCCGGGTGGCCGAGCCGGAGCGGGCCGTGGAGCTGCTGCACGAGGCCGAGCTGACGGCCAGCGTGGACGGCGAGGCGCTGGTGGTGGGCGGAGTGACCGACCCGACGGTGATCAGCCGGGTGCTCGGTGAACAGGGGCTGTGGGTGGGCGAGCTGACCCCGCTGCGGCCGGATCTGGAGAGCGTCTTTTTGGAGCTGACCGGCGCTGGCGGGCATCCGTCGGTGCCCCGGCAGGTGGACGACTCGGGGCCTCTGCCTGGTGCCGGTGATGCTGAGATCGATCTCGACGTACGGGGAGTGGACGCGTGAACCTGGTCCGTGCCGAGGTGGAGCGGCTGTCCGCGCGTCGCTTCGTGCAGCTCATGGTCGTCCTGCTGGTGCTGGCGTTCGGCGTCACCGCAGCGACCACCCTGGCCGGCTCGCACAAGCCGAGCGCGGAGGAGCTCAGCTCTGCGCGGAGCCAGGCCGCCGAGGCGCGGCAGAGCATGGAGAACACCTTCCAGCAGTGCCTGGCCCGACAGAACGGCGCGCTCCCGCCGACCGACAGCGAGCAGTACTTCCCCTCCGACTGCTCGGAGATCGACCCGACCCTGCGGGACCGGCTGCCGATCGCCGCCGACTTCCTGCCCGGGGTGTTCAGCTTCGCCCAGCAGGCACGCCCGCTGCTCTACTTCCTCATCGCTTTCCTGGTGCTGTTCGGGTTCCTGGTCGGCGCCTCGTACATCGGCGCGGACCTGAACTCCGGTGGTGTGGTGAACCTGCTGCTCTGGCGACCGCGCCGGATGACGGTGCTCGGCGCGAAGCTGGGCACCCTGCTCGGCGCGGTCCTGGGGCTGGCCGTGGTGGCCTCGGTGGTCTATCTGGCCACGTTCTGGGTGATCGGGCAGACCGCCGGGCTGGGCGGCCCGCTGGGCGGTGACTTCTGGCGCTCCCTCGGCGCCGTGCACGGCCGTGGCCTGGTGCTGGTGCTGCTGGCCAGCGCGTTGGGCTTCGCCATCGCCACGCTGGGTCGGCACACCTCGGCGGCGCTCGGCGCGGTCGCCGCGTACGCGGTGGTCTGGGAGCTGGGCGCCCGGCTGGTGTTGGAGATCGTCGACGCCCGCCGCCCGGACCAGCTGATGCTCTCCAGTTACATCGGGGCGTGGCTCAGCGGTGAGGCGCGGTTCTACGACAGCCGGCTCTGCACCGGCACCGAAACGGGCATGTACTGCGAGGGGTTCTACTCGCTGACCTGGGCGCCGTCACTGGTGGTGCTGCTCGTGCTCACCGGCGCGCTGACCGCGGCGGCGTTCGCCGTGTTCCGTCGCCGCGACCTGATCTGAGTCGCGGCCCGGGCCGCCCGCCCTGGTGCGGGTGGCCCGGCCCGCCGCAGCGGTCGCGGCAAGAGCTTGCAGCATGCCGACCAGCGGTGAAATATTCCTTCACATGACCGCCCCAGCGGGCTCAGCCGATGGTGGAGCCGAACACCTCGTCGCGGACGGCGTCCAGTGCGGTGCGCAGCGCACCGCGCAGGATCGGCTCCTCGGTCAGCCCGGTGGGCACCACCCGGGGCCGCACCAGGGTGATCGCCGCCACCTCCTGCTGCACCCGGTCGGCGAGCGCGGCGCCGCCGGCCTGGCCGACCTCCCCGGCGAGCACCACCAGCGGCGGGTCGAGCACCACGCAGGTGCTGGCCACGCCGAGCGCGAGCCGGCGGGCCAACTCGTCGAGCATCGGGGCGCCAGCGTCGCCGTCGGCGACGGCGGCGCGCACGGCCTCGGCGGCGTCGGTGTCCGGGTAGCCGTGCTCGCGGGCCACCGCGCGCACCGAATCCGCGCCGATCAACTGCTGGAACGCCGGCTTCGCGCGACGGGAGACGTCACGCGGGATGGGCGCACCGGGCACCGGCAGGTAGCCGATCTCACCGGCCGCGCCGCTGCTGCCGTGGTGCAGCCGCCCACCCAGCATGATCGCCAGACCCACGCCGGCGCCCACCCAGACCAGCACGAAGTCGGCCAGCCCCTGCGCGGCCCCGGACTGCGCTTCGGCCACCGCGGCCAGGTTGACGTCGTTCTCGAAGACCACCGGGGTGTGCAGGTCGTCGCGCAGCGCGGCGAGCAGGCCGCTGTGCCAGCGCGGCAGGTTGAAGGCGAAGGTGATGTCGCCGGTGTGCGGGTCGACCAGACCGGGCGTGCCGAGCACGATCCGCCGTACGCTGCTGAGCTGCGCCTGGGCGCTGCTCGCGGCCTGCACCACGGCGTTGTGCACCACGCCCACCGGGTCGTCCGTGTCCCGGGTGGACTGTTCGACCCGGCCGATCACGGCGCCGGTGATGTCGGCGCACGCGGCCACCACCCGGTCCGGCCCGACGTCCACACCGACCACGTGGGCGCTGCCGGGGCGTACCGCGTAGAGCTGGGCGTTCGGGCCGCGCCCGCCGGCCTGCTCGCCGACCCGGGCGACCAGACCACGCTCCTCCAGGCGCTCGACCAACTGGGAGGCGGTGACCTTGGACAGCCCGGTCAGCTCGCCGAGCCGGGCGCGGGTCAGCGGGCCCCGTTCGAGCAGCAGTTCCAGCGCGGCACGGTCGTTGAGCGCCCGCAACAGGCGGGGGGTGCCGGGCAGCCGGGTCGCACTCATGCCACGTCCTCTAGTTTTAGTAAACTTTGCTAACTGTAAACCGACCTGCGAACGGGTAGCCGTAGCGTATCGGCCACCCGGAGGCGGAGCGCTCGGCCGACCCGGCAGGGCGATGACCACCGCCGGTACGACATTCGTGCCCGTGGGTACCGAAGGGGGAAGATCACGTGGGGCTCGATCCAGGACTGCGCCGGCTCGCGCTCGGCACGCTGCTCGCCGCGTACCCGGGACCGGTCCCCCCGGACTGGGCCGTCGACCTGGTAGCAGACGGGCTGGCCGGGCACA
Organism: Micromonospora sp. U21; assembly: GCF_018070045.1. GTDB lineage: Bacteria > Actinomycetota > Actinomycetes > Mycobacteriales > Micromonosporaceae > Micromonospora. The sequence goes on along the minus strand of NZ_JAGPYK010000001.1, from coordinate 148,874 downwards.
CCCTGTTCGGCACCAACGTCCACGACCCGTCCCAGGTGGCGGCCAGCACCGCCGCGCTGCGAGTCGGCCGGGCCGACGTGCTGATCGCCATCGACGAGGAGGGTGGCGACGTGACCCGGCTGGCCCACGCCACCGGCAGCCCGTACCCCGGCAACGCCGCCCTCGGCGCGATCGGCGACGTGGCGCTCACCCGACGGGTCTACCAGGCGATCGGCGCCGAGCTGGCCGCCCTCGGCATCACCGTCAACCTCGCTCCGACGGTGGACGTGAACACCGCCGACGACAACCCGGTGATCGGCACGCGGTCGTTCGGCGCGGACCCGGTGCGGGTGGCGGCCCACTCGGCCGCCGCCGTGACCGGCCTGCAGGCCGCCGGCGTCGCCGCCTGCGCCAAGCACTTCCCCGGCCACGGCGCCACCGTCACCGACTCCCACCACGAGCTGCCCACCGTGGACGTTCCACTGGCCCTGCTGCGCCAGCGGGACCTGCCGCCGTTCGCGGCGGTCGTCGCCGCCGGGGCGCGCGCGGTGATGACCGCGCACATCCGCGTGCCGGCGCTGACCGGCACCGGTCCGGCCACCTTCAGCCGGGCCGTCCTCGTCGACCTGCTGCGCACCGAGTACGGCTTCACCGGCACCGTCATCACCGACGCGCTGGAGATGAAGGGTGCGGCAGTCGCGGCCGGCGGCGTGGGGCCCGCCGCGGTGCGGGCCCTGGCCGCCGGCGCCGACCTGCTCTGCATCGGCGCGAAGGTCGACGCCGAGCTGGTCGAGCGGGTGGCCGCCGAGATCGTCGACGCGCTCACCGACGGCCGGCTGGCGACCTCCCGCGTCGAGGAGGCGGCCGGCCGCGCCGCCGCGCTCGCGACCTGGACCCGGATCGCGGGCGAATCGCCGGCCACCCCCGAAACCAACCTGGGGTACGCGGCGGCGCGCCGGGCGGTCCAGGTGGACGGGATCCTCACCGGCCTGGGTCGGCCGCTGGTGGTGCAGCTGCACACCGAGTCCACCATCGCCGAGGGGCGGGTGCCCTGGGGCCTCGGCCCACACCTGGACGGTGTGCAGGAGATCCGGGTGATCGCCGCCGAAACCGACAAGGCGACGCTGCGTGAGCTGGCCGGCGACCGACCGATCGTGCTGGTCGGACGGCACCTGCACCGGCTGCCCGGCGGCCCGGACCTGATCGCCGGCCTGGCCGCGGAGCACCCGGTCACCGTGGTGGAGATGGGCTGGCCGGCGCAGTGGCGTCCGACCGGCGTACGCGCCTTCGTCACCACGTACGGCGCCAGCCACGCCAACGGTCGGGCGGCGGCGGAGGCGCTCGGCCTGGCCGGCTGAGCGGTCGAACCGGTCGGGCCCAGGGCCGATCATCCTCTCTTGAACATGTTCAATATCTGTCCTAAGCTAACGCCGTCGATAGTTGAACACGTTCAAGAAGGGCGTCCGCATGGACATCAAGGTCTGGATGTACGTGATCTACCTCGTAGTCAGCATCGGCCTGACCATCTGGGTGGCCCGGGCTCTGTCCCGCAACGGGCAGATCTTCCTCGAGGAGGTGTTCGCCGACGAGCGGCTGGCCCAAGCGGTGAACAGCCTCCTGGTGGTCGGCTTCTACCTGCTCAACCTCGGCTACGTGACGGTGGCGATGAAACACCCCGACCCGGTGGGTTCGACCAGCCAGGCGATGGAGGAGCTGTCCCTCAAGATCGGCTTGGTGCTGCTGGTGCTCGGCGCGCTGCACTTCTTCAACGTCTTCGCGCTCGGCCGCTACCGCCGGGGTCGACTCCGCCAGCTCGCCACTCATCCGCCTCTCGCACCGGTCGGCCGGCTGCCCATGCCGTCCACACCGCACGGCTCGCATCCGACCAGCCCACTCCTGCCGACCGGCACGCAGACAGCCGCCGAGCCGACCTCGCAGCCGGGCGGCGGGTCGGTGAACAATCCACCGCCGCCGCGATGACTGCCTCACCGGCCGACAGCCACGGCCGGCTCCCGGATCCCACCGCATACGGGGGCGGTGGGATCCGGGAGTTCATCGTCCTATTCGACGCGAACTGCCCGCTCTGCCGTGCCGCCCGCCGATGGCTGGCTTCCCGGGCCCAGCTCGTACCCCTGGAGTTCGTGCCGGCCGGTTCGGCCGAGGCCCGGCGGCGCTTTCCCGGCCTGGACCACGACGCGACACTGCTCGACCTGACCGTGGTGGCCGACAGCGGCGAGGTGTACGCGGGCGACGGCGCCTGGTTCGCCTGCCTCTGGGCATTGGCCGACCACCGGTCGACGGCTGAGCGGCTGGCCCGACCGCGCCTGTTGCCGCTCGCCCGGCACCTGGTGACCACCGCCTCGGCGATACGGGAGCGGGTTCGCGATGCGCGGGCTGAGCCGGCTGACGAAATGGCGGGATACGGTGACCTCGATGACCGAGCAGACTGCGCCGACGACCGCTGCGGGTGAGCCTGCGACCGCCCGAGGCGAGCAGACACGGCAGCTGATCCGGGACACCGCGATGCGGCTCTTCCGCGAGCGCGGTTACGCCCAGACCACCATGCGGGCGATCGCGCAGGAGGCTGGCGTCGCGGTCGGCAACGCCTATTACTACTTCGGGTCCAAGGACCACCTGATACAGGAGTTCTACGCTCAATCGCAGATCGAGCACCGGGCCGCCGCCCAACCGGTGCTCGACCGGGAGGATGAGTTCGCCGCCCGGCTCGCCGGGGTGTTGCACGCCGGCATCGACGTGCTGACCCCATCGCATGGTTTCGCGGCCACCTTCTTCAAGACCGCGGCGGAGCCCACCTCCCCGCTCAGCCCCTTCTCCGCCGAGTCGTCCGGCCCCCGGCAGGCGGCAATCGACCTCTTCGCCGAGGTGTTGACGGGCTCGACCGCCAAGGTCGACGCCGAACTACGCCCCCAACTGCCCGAGCTGCTCTGGCTGGCGTACATGGGTGTGGTCCTCTACTGGGTGCACGACAGGTCTTCCGGGCAGACCAAGACCCGGCAGCTGATCGACGGTGTCGTACCGCTGATCGACCGGCTCGTGGCGCTGTCCCGACTGCGGGTCCTCCGCCCCGTGACTCGGCAGGTTCTCGACCTCATCCGCACGCTACGTCACTGAGCTGGCCGGCACCCTCGACCAGCTCAGCCCCAGGTCAAGTCCGCTATTCGACACTCCGAACCGACAGCTCGCACCTTGCACCGAGCCTGCTCGATACGTAGCGTGATCGACACGTACCGGCCCGTCCACCACGCGGCCGGTCACCCGAAACCGGGACCTGGGGGAAGGTTGCGGACCGTGGATCCGGCCCGGGATCCACGGTCCGCGCCCCGCGACGCAGCCTCAGCGTGGATAGACCCCGTACGCACGCCAGCCCCGGTCCGGGAAGCCGGCCGCCCCCGCGACGCGGGCCGAGGCGTGATTGTCCCGTTCGTGCAGGTAGGTGGGCACCGCGCCCTCGTCGAGCACACGCCGGGCCGCCTGCGCCACGAGCCGGCGGGCGAGACCGCGACCGCGAGCCTCGGGCACGGTGCCGACAGCCAGTTCGCGCCCGTACGCGTCGTGCCGCTTGATCCCGGCCCCGGCCAGGTAGTTGCCGTCCGGGTCGCGGACCACCAGCACCGGCCGGTCGAACAGCCGCAGCCAGGGCGGCAGCCCGGGCGCCGTCGACTCGGTCCACTCCCCCACGTCGGGCAGCGGCGCGGGAGCCAGGCTCCACCGGAAGGGGCCGTCGTGCACGCACCAGTCGGGCAGCCCGACAGTCTCCGGCAGCGCCGGGAGCAGCCGGTCCGGCGCACGCCGGGCCAGAGCGCGGACCGCCGCCACCCGGTCCGGTGGCACGGAGAGCACGGCGCTCTGTCCGGTGTCCACGGCGAGCGCCGGACGCAGCCGGCCGTCCCAGGCCGGTTTGGCCCGCCGGTGCGAGGCGACGACGTGCAGCCCCGGCGGGGCCGGCCACTGGCCGAGCCAGGTGGCCAGGTGCAGTTGGAGCCGCCGGTCGAGCATGCGCACCTCCCCGTCAGCCGGCCCGTCGTTGATCACCGTACGCCGGGCGGCCCCGACGGGCGGACGATCCGTCAAGGGCCGGGCCGGGCTACGAGGCCGCCGGAACGTCGGGGTGGTGCCCACGGTGGTGGTGCTGGTGCACCGCCGCGTGCCCCCGCCCGCGGACGATCAGCGCCCGGTTCACCGGCACCGTGACCACGAAGGCCACCGCCAACGCGCCGGCCAGGCTGCCCCAGAACAGCGGGTCGGTGAGGCCGGCCCGCATGGCGCCCGGCACGGCGAGCATCACGCCGTTGTCCACCAGCTCCATGACGGCGATGCTGACCGTGTCGGCGACCAGGGCCACCCGGATCGCCCGCGCCAGCGGCAGGCCGGAACGGAGCACCGGGCGGACCGTCAACGCGTAGCCGAAGACGAACGCCAGCGCGACGGCGAGGGCGATGGTGGCCAGGTCGGACCAGCCGAGCGCGGTGCCGATGACCATGCCGAGCACCTCGCCGATGGCGCAGCCGGTGAGGCAGTGCAGGGTTGCGGCGACGGCCAGTCGGGTGGGACCCATGTTCTCCATGCCCGGCAGCATATACCCCCCGGGGGTATCAACTCCAGAGATGCGGATCACTTCACCGTCGCGACCGGGAACCAGGCGCACCGATCGACCGTCATAGGTATTTCCATACATGGACACCTTTGTTTGGGACGGTATGGTCATGCCGATTCAGCCGAACGACCGCTACCAGCAGGACCCCGAGCGACTCTGGCGGGCAACGGAGCCTGCTGACCGCTTTCCGGCCCAGCCGCGATACCGGGGAACCCGCACGACGGGAGGCGCGGACGCCCTGTGCTGGGCGGAGCTGAACAAGCTGCCGGCCGGCAGTTCCGCACGGCGGGGTCTCAACACCCGCTGACCCGGGCAGCGGCCGGCGACACACCCGGGCTGTCCAACACCGGCTTTCGCACACCTGTCGGGTAACTTCTTCTGGTCTGAAATCCGGCCTACGACAGGAGAAGCTCCGCGCATGGGCAAGAAGACGATCCACGTCTCCGACTTCACCGGCACGGTCCTGCAGGACGACGACGAGGTGGTCCGCATCGTCGTCCTGGAGCACCCGGACCTGGTCGCCGGGCCCGTGCAGCTGGACGCCACCCCGGCCGAGGTGGAGAACATCGACGACGCCGCGCTGGACGTGGCGGTGGTCGAGATCCACGACCGGCACGGCGGCGGCGAGCCGCGCCGGGTGGTGCTGACGGCCAGCGAGTTCGACGCGATGGCCACCGACGTGCCGATGGCGCAGCTGCTGAAGACGGCCGAGCGGGTTCGCCCGCCGAAGGCCCGCAAGAGCGCTGAGAAGATCGACTACGGCACGCTGGACCACGCCGGCAAGCCGCACCGGGGACGGGTCACCGAGGAGGAGGCCCGACTGGTGCGTGAGCAGCTCGACGAGGTCAACAAGCGCCTCGCCGACCAGGGCGTGCGCCAGATCGACCCCGCCGATCCGGAGCACGCCCTGCGTTACGGCTTCCCGGCGCCCTGATCCCGGAAGGTCACTTCTGCCCGACTGCCGCGGCGAGGGCGGCGGCCAGGTCGGCCTCGACGGTCGACTTCTCCAGGCCGAGGTTGGTGAGCACGCCGGCGCCATCCTCCTGCTCCAGCAGGGCGAGCAGGATGTGCTCGGTGCCGATGTAGTTGTGCCCGAGCCGCAGCGCCTCCCGGAAGGTCAGCTCCAGCGCCTTCTTGCCGCGCGCGTCGTACGGGATGAGGTCCGGGACCTGGTCGGCCGGCGGCGGCAGGGCTGCGCCCACCGCCTCGCGCACCGCCTCCGGCGAGGCGCCCCGACCAGCCATCACCTTGGCGGCCAGCCCCTCCGGCTCGGCGAGCAGGCCCAGCACCAGGTGCCCGGGGCCGATCTCGGCGTGCCCGCCGGCGCGCGCCTCCTCCTGCGAGGCCATCACCACGTTGCGGGCGCGGGGCGTGAACCGACCGAAGCCGGCGTTCGGGTCGAGGGCTGCCGCCTCGGTCGAGGCCTTCGGCACGAAGCGCTTCTGCGCGGCCTGCTTGCTGACCCCCATGCTGCGGCCGATGTCGGTCCAGGAGGCGCCCGAGCGCCGGGCCTGGTCGACGAAGTGACCGATCAGGTGGTCGGCGACGTCACCCAGGTGGTCGGCGGCGATCACCGCGTCGGTGAGCTGGTCGAGGGCGTCGCTGTGTGCCTTCTTGATCGCCTGGATCAGGTCGTCGAGGCGAACGGGATTGCTCATCTGGATAGGATCCGTCATACGTCAACCATAGGTTGACGCGCCTCCGCCGTCAACCTCAAGTTGACGATCAGCACGCCCTCGATCACCTGATGCTCAGCAGTCGTCCATTCGGGGCAGCTGCTGAGCATCAGGCGATCAGACCCAGCGGGCTGTCAGCCCCATGCCTGCGGGGCCGGCTGCCGGGTGGTGACATTGAGCCGGTTGAAGAAGTTGCTGGTGGCCACCCAGAGCACAATCGCGCCGAGCTCCTTCTCGCCGAAGTGCCGGGCCGCCTCCGCCCAGACGTCGTCCGGCACCGCGTCGGCCCGATCGGCGAGCCGGGTGGCGGCCTCCGCGAGCGCCAGCGCGGCCCGCTCCGCCTCGGTGAAGTACGGGGTATCCCGCCAGGCGGCCACCGCGAACAGCCGCTCCTCGGTCTCGCCCCCCTTCCGGGCGCCCCGAGCACCCGAGTCGACGCAGGCCCCACACCCGTTGATCTGGCTGACCCGCAGGTGCACCAGCTCCAGCGTGCTGCCCGGCACCCCGGCCGAGTGCGCGGCCTTGTAGAGCAGGTTGATCGCCTTCACCGTGTCCGGCAGCAGGCTGGCGGGGTTCTGGATGCGCGGTTCGATGATCATGTCGGTCGTCCCGTCTTGTTAGGCTGCCCGGCGCGCGTCGTGGTACGACGTCCCCGGTTGTCACTGGAATGTCGGCCGGCAGACGGACGGCGTGACAGATGTGGCGGCGGTCACAAAAGCTCAGGTGCGCCCGGGGGTGGTGAGGTCATGATCGAGGCGGATCTGCTGGCCCGGCGCTTCGAGGAGAACCGGTCACGGCTACGGGCGGTCGCCCACCGGATGCTGGGCTCCGGCACCGAGGCCGAGGATGCCGTCCAGGACACCTGGTTGCGGCTCAGTCGAGCGGATGTCGCGGGCATCGACAACCTCCCCGGGTGGTTGACGACCACGGTCGGCCGGGTCTGCCTGGACCGGCTGCGAACGCGTACCGCCCGCCCGGAGCAGCCGTGGGGCACCGCCGCACCGGAGCCCGACCCGACCGACGGCGCCCCGGTCGACCCCGAGCGTGAGGCCGTGCTGACCGAGTCGGTCGGCCGGGCGCTCCTGGTAGTCCTGGACACCCTCGCGCCGACCGAACGGTTCGTGTTCGTACTGCACGACATGTTCGCGGTCTCGTTCGAGGAGATCGCCGCGGTGGTCGACCGCAGTCCCGCCGCCGTCCGCCAGATCGCCAGCCGCGCCCGCCGCAGGGTGCACCAGAGCGGGACCGTCCGGGAGACGGACCCGGCCCGGCAGCGGCGAGTGGTCGAGGCGTTCCTCGCCGCCTCGCGCGAGGGCCGGTTCGACGACCTGGTCAACCTGCTCGACCCGCACGTCGTCATGCGCGCCGATCCGGTGGCCGCAGGCCTGGGGTCGGCCGCCGAGACACGCGGCTCGGCCACCATCGCCGGCTTCTTCAACGGCCGCGCCCAGGGGGCGTCGCCGGCGTACGTCGATGGGATGCCGGGGGCGGTCGTGGAGCTCGGCGGGGATGCCCGGCTCGCGCTCAGCTTCATCGTCACCGACCGGATCATCGGCATCGAGGTGGTGGCCGACCCCGCGCAGCTCGCGACGCTCGACCTGATCGTCGGATAGGCGGAGCCGCAACAGGTGGGCGGCGCGTATAGCGTGGGCTCCGGTCAGGCGGTTCACCTGGGGAGGGATCGGTCATGCGTCTTCATGTGGGATGCGCGATGTGGACCCACAGGTCGTGGCAGGGCCGCCTGCTGGCGCATCCCCTTCCGCCGCAGGAGCGCCTACGGCACTACGCCAGCTGGTGCGACGCCGTCGAGGGAAACACGACGTTCTACGCGACTCCGGCCCGGGACACCGTGGCGTCCTGGGCCGCGCAGACCGATCCCGACTTCCGGTTCGTCCTCAAGCTTCCCAAGATCGTCACCCACGAACGCCGGCTCACCGACGCCGACGAGCCGCTGCGCGCGTTCCTGCACGCGATCGAGCCGCTCGGCCCACGCGCTTATGCGCTCTGGATCCAGTTGCCAGGGTCGTTCTCGCCCGTTGACGTCCCAACCCTGAGCGGCTTCCTGAGCCGGCTCCCCCGCTCCCACCGGTACGCCGTCGAGGTCCGCCATCCCGCGTTCTTCACCGAACCCCGCGCGACCCGACTCCTGGCGGAGACCCTCACCGCCGCGGCCGCGGAGTGGATTCCCTTCGACACCACCGCGTTCTTCACCAGCCCGCCGACCAGCGACGCGGAGCGGGACGCCTGGACCAAAAAGCCGCGCGTGCCACTCCGCTCGCTCGCTCTGACGGACCGGCCGATCGTCCGCTACCTCGGCCGCGACGACACCACGCGGACGGTCGAAGGGTGGCAGCGCTGGGTCGACGTCGTCGCCGGGTGGCTGCGCGAGGGACGCTCGCCGACGATGTTCATCCACACCCCGGACAACGCCGACGCGCCCGTGCTCGCCCGTCGCTTCCACGATGAGGTACGAGCACGCGTACCGGAGCTCGAAGCGCTACCCGAGCCGATACCGGTCGAGCCCCTGACCCTCTTCTGACCCGTCATCGACGCACAGGCCGGCCGGGCGGGCTCCCGCCCGCCTCGGCCTGCGGGTCAGAAAGCGCGGAAACTCGTCCAGCGGCCGGCCGGATAGGTGCGGAGGGTGCCCACACCCGTCGCCGGTCCGGAGCAGTCCGGCGTCTGATAGAACGTGACGTCCCGGAAGCCGCTCCAACCGACGTGGCTGTCCGCGGTCGCGGGTAGCGCCGTGCATTCTCCGGTCGGAGCGGGGACGTTCGCGACCTTCGTGGTGAAGGTCCCGCTGTAGAAGGTCAGGCCGGAATCCTGCGCTGAGGCGGGTGACGCCAGGACACCGAGCCCGACGGTCATGATCGCGGACATGGTCAGCACGGCGACGGTCCTGGCTGCTCCTGCTCGCATGCGCTACTCCAATGCATCGACGGCTATTGAGACATCGTTGTCGCGATTCGTTGCTACCGCAAGCACTTGCCACAACTCCGCGGTTGCCCGTCATTGAGGAACAGCAGCTTCCGCAATAGCCGATAGCGTGGCCGCGGAACCCATCGACGAGGGGACACGTGATGAGCCTGCGAGGATTCGCCACACTCAACATCTGGGCGGACGACGTGGCAGCGGCGACGGCCTGGTACGCGGATTTCCTGGGCATGGAGGCCTACTTCCTGCGGGCCGGACCCGACGGGCGCCCCGCCTACACCGAGTTCCGCATCGGCGACTACCAGGCAGAGCTGGGCATCATCGACCGCAGGTACGCGCCGCCCGGCGCGACCGGGCCCGGCGGCGCCGTCATGCACTGGCACGTCGACGACCTCAACGCCACCGTCGAGCGGCTGCTGGCGATGGGCGCCACGGAGTACCAGCCGATCACACCGCACGGGGACGAGGGGTTCATCACGGCCGCCGTGGTCGACCCGTTCGGCAACGTGCTGGGTGTCATGAACAACCCGCACTACCTCGACGTCCTCTCGTCCGTGAAACCGGCGTGACGTGGACGTGCACGACTTTGCCGACGCCACGGCATGGGAGACCTGGCTCGCCGCGCAGCACGAGGTGCGGGGCGAGGCGTGGCTGCGGATCGCCAAGCGACACTCGGGGCTCGCCTCGATCACGATCGTGGACGCGCTCGACGTGGCGCTCTGCTACGGCTGGATCGACGGTCAGCGCAAGGGCCTCGACGACGTGTCGTTCCTCCAGCGGTACTCGCGCCGCCGGCCACGGAGTTCGTGGTCGCAGGTCAACGTGGCGAAGGTCGAGGCACTGACGGCGGCCGGGCGGATGCGGCCCGCAGGGTTCGCGGAGGTCGCGGCCGCCAAGGCGGACGGGCGGTGGGAGGCGGCGTACGAGTCGCAGCGCACCGCCGCCGTCCCGCCCGATCTGACGGCCGCGCTGGTCGGCGAACCCCGCGCGACCGCCGCCTTCGAGCGGCTCGGCCGCTCCGCCCGGTACGCCGTGATCCTGCCGCTCCTCAAGGCTCGCACCCCGGAAACGCGGGCGAAGGTCCTGGCCCAGGCGGTCGCGCGGCTGGCGGCTCAGGAGTAGGGCGTGGGTCCTCCCCCGGGGATGTCAGGGGTCCCTGATACCACCTGCGGTGACATGGGCTATCGGTTGGCGGAGGAGACGGTCGTGGACACTCGGAAGTTGGCCCAGAGGTGGGCCAGGACATGGACCGAAGCCTGGCCGGTCAGGGACGTTGAGGCGATCGCCGCCCTGCAGAGCGAGGACGGCGACCACTGGGCCTCGATGTTCCGCCGGTACCGCGGGCGTTCCGGGCTTCGGGTCTATCTGCAGGAGTGCTTCGGCGAGGAGTCCCGCCCTGCGGAGGTGTGGTTCGCCGAGCCGCAGGTCGACGGCGATGCGGCTGCCGTGGAGTACTGGTCGGTGATCTACGTCAAGGGCCAACCGACGACCATCTCCGGCTGCACGTTGGTGCGCTTCGACGAAGCTGGCCTCGTGGCGGAGGCTCGCGACTACTCGCACGTCAAGGAGGGCCACCACGCACCGCCCGCGGGCCTGTTCGGGGCAGTCCCTGCCGCTTAGTCCCGATCGTCGCTGTCCACCGCCCGTCTTACCAGCGCTGCCGCTCTGCCGGGGTCCAACCCGCTGGCGGTGAGCAGATCGTGCGCGGCCGTCCGGAACTCACCCACGGCGATCAGCCCCGAGTAGCCCAGACGGTGGGTGTGCGGGCGCGTGGGGTCCGGCACATCTTCTCCCCGCGCCCGTCCGACCATCTCGACGGCCGCCAGGATCTGCTCGCGCGCCTCGTGGGGCTCCCCGCCGGTGCGAATCGTGCACCTCAGGGTCTGCACGCCGTCGGCCAGCAGGTCGATGGCGGCGGGCAGCTCCTCCGGTATCGGTTCGTCGTCCTTGAGGGCTGTCGTGAGTCGCCGCGCGATGGACCGGCAGCTGTGCAGGCTGCGCTCCAGATGCCGGACGGCCTCGGTGTAGAAGGCCAGGGAGGTGCGTTCGCCAGCGGAGCGGGGCTAATCGCACCACATCCTGGGCGGCGCTGAGCCCCTCCTCCAGCGCGGTCAGCCGGCTGTCGAGGCTGCGCAACCGGCGCAGGCTCCGCTGGGCCTCATCAAGATCGCGGGCACGCAACGCCGTGGCCAGATCGTGCATGGCCGCCATCCCCGGGTCGAGAACGGGTTCGGCCAGCCGCTGCACCGTCGTTGCGGGTGGATGGGCACCAACAGCAGGCCGACTGCCAGCCCGATCAGCCCCCCGACCGCGGCGTCGACGAAGCGGGGGACGGACAGTTCACGCACCGGCGGCTCCAGCGTGGCGATGAGCACCGCGGTACCGCCGGCCTGGGTGAGCAGTGACCCGCCGCCCTTGAGCAGGATGGCGACGACGATCGCCAGCACGACGACCGCGCCGGTCTGCCAGGCCCCGATGCCGAACAGCGGCACGAGCGTGTCAGCGACTGCGAGCCCGAGGACCACCCCGGCCAGCAGCTCGACGGTGCGCCGTAGGCGGGATCCCATCGAGGCGGCCACGATGCCGACCGCGGTGCCGACCGCGGTGGTCGGCGCCAGGACCGGGGATGGATTGTCCAGGAACTGGTACCCCACGAACCAGGCGAGCGCCGCCGCGATGCCGGCCTGCACGGCGAGCAGGCCGAACAGGCGTAACCGCCAGGCACGGGCGCGTACCACGTGCCGCCCCCGCTCCCGCAGGGCAGCGAACGTCCGGCCAGCCCGAGTCCGCCCGTGCGGTGCCGGGTCGGTTTCGGCTGTCGGCTCCTGGTTCGCGGGCACGCGCGCCGTCTACCCACCGCACGCGAACCTATCCGGCGCACCGGGCCGGGCCCGGTGTGGTCCTGCGACGCCTTCCCGGTACGCGCGCCGGATCTTGGGCTGCCCGGATGGAGGCCCAGCCGAAGCAGCACATCGAAAGCTGGGTGCGGGCCATGCGGCAGCACGACTTCCTCCGCTTCCAGGACATCGTGTACGCAGTCGCAACGGCGCTCGCTGCGGCCCTGCCGACGGAACGGATGTACTCCCAGCCAGCAGGGCAACGCGCACCTGCACTGGCACCTCGCGCCGCTACCCCCGCGCCGTACCACCACCACCAGCAGCAGCAGTTCCACGACCTCATGGCCGAGAACGGCGTCCTCCCGACCGACGAGGAGGCGCAGGCGGCCCTGGCACGGGACATCCGCCGACACCTCCGCGCCTGAGGGTCGGTACCAACTCGGCCGCTGCCTGGCCCGCCACCAGCCCGCACCGTACGGTCACCCACGAATGGACGCGTGCGGCGGCTCACTGCGGCGGCCCAGGGCGCGTACGTATCGACAATTGCTGTTATGATCACCGGGCACGCGCCCCGATTGTTCATAAGATCCGGTGGATATCATGTTTCCTGACGGGCAGGATCCGTACACGCTTCTCGGCGTGACACGCGAATCGTCGGTCGCGGAGATTCGGGAGCGCTACCTCCTTCTCACGCAGATCTGGCATCCCGACCGGCATCAGTCGAGTCCGGCAAAGGTCCGGGAGGAAGTCACCCGGCAAATGCAGCAGATCAACGCGGCGTACAAGCATCTGACAGATGTCCACACCCGCGCACGTCAGGACCGCGAGCGTCAGACCCGGGAACGCCAGGACCGCGAACGCGAGACCCGCGAACGCCAGACGCGCGAACGCCAGGACCGCGAACGCCAGACACGCGAGCGCGAGACCCGCGAACGCGAGCACCCCAGAGCTCGGTGGACGCACCCGGGATTCCCAGGCGCGAGCCCCGAGGGCACCTCAGCGGATTCGCCTTCAGCAATTCACCCGATTGCCATCTCACTTCGATCGGGTGAAAGGGGGTACACGCTTCGAGCGCACCTCGACGACCAACGGACCGAAGCGGCTTTCCTCGGCGCCCAGAGTCGTCTGCTCGTATTCAGATCCGCGGAATCCCTGCGCAAGTATGTGGCCAGGACCGAAGCCCATGAATTGGCCACCATCGCGGGATGGGAAGGTTTCATGGACCGGATGGGCAGCACGGCGAAGGAGCCTGACGACGACCACAGCTTCGACTTCGACCTCATCGCATACAGCCTGAGATTTCCGCCGGCGCAATGGGTTCCGACCCTGTTCATCGCCCACCGCGATCTCATTCGCGAGATCTCAGAGGCGTTCGAGCTTGCCGATGTGCTGAAGCTGCTGACCGTGGGTTCGCCCCTGGATCACCTCGATGATCTTTTTCGGATCGTCGACAGGCCGATCGCCGGCTGGGGTGCCCGTCGCCAACTTGCGTCCCTCCAGGGCGGGCTGTTCAGCGGTGTGTGGCGGAAAGCGATCGGCGGAATCGAAGAACGCGTCCGCTGGCTACGTTGAAACTGCTCCCGGCTGGCGCACTTCCCTGGCTTGAGCAGACGTAACCGGACTCCGACGGCCGTTCCCCTGAAGAGTCTCCGACGAGTCACGGGACTGTCGGAAGCGCGTCGTCGTCGCGGCCGGCCTGGGCAGCCCGACCGCTGCGGCGATGACCACTACGGCGTCCTCCAGGACGGTGGTCTCCGGAATGACGAGTTCGTCGCGCCAGCCCAGCACGTCGTGTGCGGCGTACCAACTGCCCATTTCCTCGGCGGTGAACTCGGTGGCCTGCGGACGCGTGAGGTGCCGACGCAGAGTCTCCGGCAACGACACGTCCAGGTAGCAGAACAGCGACCGTCCCCGGTGGCCGTCGCGAAGCGCCGTCAACATCCGTCGGTAGTGGCGGGAGAACATGATGCCCTCCAGCACCACGTGGTAGCCGTGGTCGAGCGCGAACCGGACCGTCTGCTCGATCAACGCCGGCGCCGCGCCACCGGGCCGGCCCCGCTCGCGGAGCACGATGCGCCGCAGATGGTCCTGCTCGACCAGGGCGCAGCCCCGGCCGTGCCGGCGCCGCAGCTCCCGGGCGTTGCTGCTCTTGTCCGAGCCGGAATTACCGCGGACACAGACGAGGATCGTCTCCGGGGTACCGGTAGGAATGGGTTCAGGCACCACAGCGGGGAACTCTCAGGTCGGGACGAGCGCGTGCGGTGGGGTCGCACAGATACCGGGATTCAGGCTGGTGCAGCGGCGGGTGACGATTCGCGGAAGTGGAGCACGATCACGACGCCCAGGATGACGATGGCGAGCGGGTCGAACACCAGCGAGATGAGGTTCATGTCGGCTCGCATCCCGACATCGACGACGGTCAGGGCGAGAAACGCCGTCTTGGTGATGATGGCGGTCGCCGCCGCCGGCACTCTGGCCGGCAGGTAGAAGGCTCCCCAGATGATGGCCGCGCCAAGAGCCGCCTGCAGTACACCCCTGTGCTGGAGCAGCGCGGTGGTCATGCGGTCGGGATCAGCCAATCCGTAACTGCTCGCCAGTAGCCGCGGCCAGAACAAGGCAAGTGCGGGCGTTGCGGTGATCGCGCCGACGATGACGAGGATGACGCGCGTCTTCATGCGACTCTCCAAAGTGGGGTCGGCTGGGCTGATCGTCAGCCTAGCTGATAATCAGCCGGACGGATGATTAAGCTCGGGGGATGCGCTCATCCGAAGCCATCTCCTCCACCACCGGGTACCTCCTGCTGAAGTTGGCCGACCTCGCTGGCGCCAGGATGGAACAGGCGCTCCTGCCCTTCCGTATACGCGGTCGCGACCTGCGGGTACTGGCGTTCGTCCAGGACGGGGAACTGTCCCAGCGCGACCTGTGCCGGCAGACAGGACTCGACCGCACCACGATGGTCGCGGTCATCGACGAACTCGAGCGCAACGGGTACGTCCGGCGGGACCGCAGCCCCAGCGACCGCCGCAAACAGGCCATCAGCGTCACCGCAGACGGCAGCGCCACCCTGTCAGAAGCCCTCAAGGCAGTGCGCCGCACCGAGGACGACTTTCTCGCTGCCCTCCGCGAGGACGAACGGCGCCGGCTTCACCAACAGTTGTCCCTGCTCTACGCGGCCCACGATCCCCGGTGCCACACCGACGAGATGCTGGAACCCGGCACGTTACCCGCCAGTGGCGCCGGTGTCGTCGCCGGAACGCGCCAGAGCGAGGGCTGAACCAGCTGGTCACCCGGGAGTCGACCGATGATCAACAGCCCGATCGAGTCACCGAACACCAGGCATCGAAGGCACAGCTGAGGTCGGCCGTGTCCGCACTGATGAAGATCGTCTCCAGGTGCGCAGCTACGCAGAGGCGACCACTTCTTGGAGCGGGTCAGCCGCCAGGCGGTCCTACAGCTGACCCGCGGGCTCCTGTCGAGGCCGCGGAACGCCCTGCCCCAACGGGGCATGGGCCGACGCGTGCTGGGCCGTCGAGGGTTACCTACCGTGGGTCGAGTGTCATCCGTCCAGGCCAGCCGTACAGCAGCAGCTGGAACGGACGCGCGCGTCTTTCCGCGTCCTACAAGAGGCCGGACCGGATGGCGGACCGACCCGGCGTCGGACAACCATCGGGACGGGGACCGGACACGGTACGAGCCGCGGTCGGCCCGCTGCGGCCGGAACCGGGCCACCAACCGCAACCGGTACAGGGTCCGCAGCCGCCGCTGGCAGAAGTCCAACGATGGGAACAAGGCGTTCGCGAGCTGGAACGACGTCAACACGCCGTGGTCGTACAACCAGCCCAGCAGCACACGGTCACGGCCGGTCAGCTGGGACTGGACCCGAAGGATTGGACCATCCACCGGCTGTCACCTCCTCTCCGGGTAGGGGATGCCAGCCCCAGGGGAGAGACCCGAGACCAGGCAGGGTCTGTCGCAGGACAAGCCGACGGCGCTGACAGCCGGGCTGGCCTGCGGTGTGAGAGGAACAGGGGGTCGGTTCGGGGGTCCGGCTGAAGACTGACGTCAACGCTGACGTCAAGCCCGACTCCCGAACGGGGATCAAGCCGGAACTCGTCGCTGCCAATGCCTATGGCAGTAGGTGAAGGTGTCGGCGAAAGCACGAGAACTCCTTGTTTGAGGGTGTGAATTGTGGTGTTGCTGTGTGGTCGGGTCACCGGCGCCGCCGGAGCGGAAAGGATTCGGTGAGATGCACCCCGGCACCGCCCCTGCCGTGGTCGCCGTCGGTGGCGCACGCCTGCCGGCACGGAGCAGCAGCGAGAAGAATGGCCTCAAGGCGGTGCGGGCGCCTTTTCACCGAGCGCGGAGGTAGCCGTTGGCGGGGTGAGGGCTAGCCTCCCGGGTCATGTCATGTCCGCCCCTGCGTCGCGTCCATTGCTGTTCCTTGACGTGGACGGCACCCTCATCCCGTTCGGCACACCCAGGGCGGCTCAGCCGGGCATGCCGCATGGCCACACCCAGGGAACGGTCCTATCGGCCGACGCCCATCCCCTGCTGCACAAGGTCGATCCAGAACACGGCCGCCGGCTGAAGGCCCTGCCATGTGATCTGGTGTGGGCGACGACCTGGATGAGCGACGCGAACGACGTGCTCACGCCGCTGCTCGGGCTGCCGACCCTGCCCGTCGTGGAATGGCCCGACTCCGACGACGCAAGCGTCCTGCACTGGAAGACCCGTGGACTGGTCGAGTGGGCGCAGGGACGCCCCTTCGTCTGGGTCGACGACGAGATCTCCCACGCCGATCAGCAGTGGGTGTCGACTCATCACCACAGCCCGACCCTGTTACATCGAGTCGACCCACGTCGCGGGCTGACCGAGCATGACTTCACTGTCGTCGAGAACTGGCTCAGGCGGGCGCGGTAGGGCGAGCTCCATGCCATCGCAGTCGCCGTACTTGGCGGGCTGTCTGGCCACTCAGGGCTGATGTTGGCGAACGGTGCGCCGGAACGGCACCGGTGGCCGGCTGAGCTGCTCTACGGGGACGGAACGCTCGCAGGCAAGTCGTGCATCGCGTCCGGTCTGGGGTAGCCCAGCCACAGCGGCGATGGTCTTGACGGCCTCGTTCAGTCCGGTGGTCTCGGGTAGGACGAGTTCGTCGGGCCAGTCCAGGACGTCATGGGCGGCGTACCAGCCGCTCATGTGCTCGGCGGTAAACTCATCGGCCTGCGGGCGAGTGAGGTGCCGGCGCAGGGTCTCGGCCAGGGGCACGTCGAGATAGCAGAACAGCGACCGGCCGCGGTGGTCGTCCCGTAGAAGGGTCAGCATGCTTCGGTAGCGGCTGCTGTGCATGATGCCCTCCAGCACGACGTGATAGCCGTGGTCAAGCGTGAACCGAACGGTCTGCCCTATCAACGCCGGTGCCGCGCCGCCGGGCTTGTCCCGCTCGCGCAGCAGGATGCGGCGCAGGTAGTCCTGCTCGACCAGGGCGCAGCCCCGGCCGTGGCGGCGTCGTAGCTCCCGGGCGATGCTGCTCTTGCCGGAGCCGGAGTTGCCCCGGACGCAGACGAGGATCGTGTCCGGGCTGCCAGTGGGTTGAGCGAGCACGACGCTTCCTCGGCTTCAGTCGTTGCGCACGGTGAGTTTGAGGGCGGCGACGGTCAGCTGGGTGAGGTCAGGAAGTTGGTCCTCGCCGAGGGTGACGCCGCACAGGTTGTCCAGCGGCGTCTTGAGGCCCTGGAGCCGGTTGCCCCGCAGGTCTGTGCCGTCGAGGTGGCAGGAGCCCAATTCCAGTCCGGCGAGGTCACATGACCGCAGCGCGATGCGAGGTAGTCGGCAGGAGGACCACGCTCCGTTGGTGAGAGTGCAGTCGGTGAAGGCAACCGAGCCGGCGGCGGTGACGCGTTGGAAGGTGGCGTAGTCGAAGCGGCAGCCGTCGAACAGGACGTCCTTGAGGCGTACGTCGGTGAGTCTGGTGCCGGTGAACCGGGAGCCGGTGATGGCGCAGCGTTCGATGGTGATGCCGGTCAGGGTCGCGCCGGAGAAGTCGGTGCGGGTGATCTCGCAGCCGTAGAGGCTGCCCGCTTCCCAGGTGCTCTCGCTCAGGTCCACGCCGGTGATCAGGCTGCTGCGGATGCTGACGTCCTCAAGGTGCGAGCCGTGCCACGCTGCGCCCTCGACGAGGGCCTCGGTGAGGCCGCCGGCCAGGTCCGTCGTGGTGTCGAGGTCGCCCGGTTCGAGGTCCGGCAGAAGAACCTTCACGTCGCCGATCGTGGTGGTGCGCATGTGTCCTCAACCTGCGTGGGCGCGGGATAGGCACGCCACCCCGCGGCTGTTTGACGGTTTCGCCTCGTCACGAGGACGCGGAGGTCGTGCCGAACTGGCCAGCGCTCAGCGGGTGCGCTCGCAGTTCAGTTGCTCGATCGACGCGGCGCACGCTTCCGCGACCGGAATTGTCATGAGCGGGACCTCCGGTCGGGCAGGTAGCAGTAGGTGCAGTCCAGGTTGCAGAAGGCGGTGGGCTGCAGGACGAGGGTAAGGAACGTACCGGTGGTCGCCGGCCGCCCTACGGCACTGATGACACCGATGCCGCTCACGGTCTTGTCTCCTCGGTCTGCGCGAGGTCGGTCGTGGTGATCTGGTAGGAGCGGGTGTGGCGGGCGGGCCAGCCGAGGAAGCGGTCGAACATGTCGGCGGCGGTGCCCGTCGTGGTGGGATTGAGCTTGTGCAGGTCGTCGATGGCGTCGTGGAGACAGCCGGCCAGGTAGAGGAACAGGCTGACCGGGCTGCCGTCGTACTCGGCCAGGAGATTGAGCTTGGCGCGACCGCAGGGCCACGGCTGCCCACAGGTGCGGCACAGCCACAGCGGACGCAGCGACAGGTGCTCCCTCTGCCCGGAGGTGAGGCGGTGCGCCGGGACGCGGCGCGGCTGCTCGTCGGTCATGGGTGGTTGCTCTCTCGGGCCCGCTGCTCGAACAGTTGACGCCACACGTGGGTGAGCAGCGGCGGATCCGCCACCCGCGTGTGCGCTTGCGAAGCCGCAGGTGCCGGCGGGCCGGGATGCCACGGCCGACCGGTCGTCGCGTTACGCGAGACGTACACCGTCATGCCCGCTTCCCCACCGGGACTCGTCCCAGGGAGCGGTGGGCCCGCCGGGGGATAG
Organism: Micromonospora sp. U21; assembly: GCF_018070045.1. Taxonomy (GTDB): domain Bacteria; phylum Actinomycetota; class Actinomycetes; order Mycobacteriales; family Micromonosporaceae; genus Micromonospora. The sequence goes on along the minus strand of NZ_JAGPYK010000001.1, from coordinate 129,674 downwards.
GCGAGCCCACCGCCACACGGCGGCGGTCGGGAGCAGACCGCCGGTCACCCGCCCACGCAGCCCTCATGGCGGTACGCAAACGGGGAGTCACCCGCACGCGAGAGGAAGTGCAGTGCGGCGATAGCAACCAATGATCCAGACCAACCTTCTCCGCAAATGTCCCGGTGCGATCGCGCTTGTCGATGCTCACCTCGTACCCCCGCTCGCTGGTTCGTGCCTGGAGTGGCCGCGCATGCGTCCAGACAACCGCCGGGGGCAGCCGGTTCCCAGCGCGGCAACGGCGCAGAACTGACGCATCCCCATTGCGCCGACGGGCGTGAGCTGGATGAATGGGTCCGTAATGACCGGCGGCGGAGGGAGCGGGCACGTGGCGGGCAAGCGCCGGCACCGGCTGGCCCAGCGCCGCAAGGCAGTCGGTCTGAGCCAGGAACGCCTCGCCGAAGCCCTCGGCGTCGACCGCTCCACCGTCGTCCGGTGGGAACGGGCAGAAACCGACCCGCAGCCCTGGCACCGACCGCACCTCGCCGCGGCCCTCAGTCTGTCGATCGAGGAACTGGCTGACCTCCTGACCGACACGGGCCAGCCGCCGTCACCGCCGGACGAGCGACTCGGCTACGTCCTGCGCCATCCCGGCCATGTCGACCTGGTCGCCGTCGCGTACCTGCGGGAACGCGTGCGCCACCTCGACGAGCGCTACGACCGCACACCCTCGACACTCCTGCTCGCCGAGGCCGGGCAGTTGCACGGTCAGGCGACCTTCCTGGAGAGCAACAGCAGCGGGCAGGTCCGGCGTGAACTGGCGGCAGCCGTCGCCGAGTCCGCGACGCTGATGGGCCAGCTCGTCTGGGACGCTTCCCAGCGCCGCGACCATGCCACCAGCGTCACGTACTTCGACCAGGCGATCAGCGCCGCCCGGGAAACACGCGACGTCGTCACCGAGGCCAACGCGCTGCTCCGCAAGAGCTACCTCGCCCTCTACGGCACGAGGCAGCCGACCGTCGGCCTCGCCCTGACCACGCGCGCCGCGGCCACCAGTCACCGGGACAGCCATGTCGTCGCCGGCCTCGCCCAGCTGCACCGCGCGGAGGCGCACGCTATGCTCGACCAGGCCCGCGACTGCTCCGACGCACTCGGCCGGGCCGAGGCTCACTTTGCCAGCGTGGACGCAGACGACCCGGCCGTCGCCCTCTTCTGCCCCAGCCATCACGCGCGGCTCGCCGGCTCCTGCTGGCTGTTCCTAGGCAAGCCGGATGCGGCCATCTCCGCGTTGGAGACCGCTCGACATCTGGTCGCCACGAGCCACAAGTCCACCGCCGTCGTCCTCGGCAACCTCGCTCTCGCAAGCATCCTCCAGCGCGACGTCGAGGCCGCCACGTCTTACCTGCACCAGGCCGTCGATGTCATCGAGAGGACCCGGGCTGGCGGGGGTCTCACCCTCGCCTTCGCCGCCGCCCGGCATCTGCGCCCCTGGCGCGATGAACCCCTGGTCCAGGCCGTCGACGACCGACTCCTCACCCTCATGGCCCCGTAGGAGCACCAACGTGACCAGACTCGATGACATCGGCCAGGCCAAGCACGCCGTTCGGCAACACGTCTGGGACCTACTCGAACGCGAAGGCGCCGCTCCACCTGGCGTCCACGGCCACATCCCCGACTTCGCCGGCAAGGAAGATGCCGCAGCCCGACTCGCCGAGTTGGATGTCTGGAAGCAGGCGCGGGTCATCAAGTGCAACCCCGACCGCGCCCAACTGCCCGTCCGGGTACGCGCCCTTCAAGAGGGCAAGCTGCTCTACATGGCGGTACCGCGACTCGCCACACCCAAACCCTTCTACCTGCTCGACCCGACGGTTCTGACGGTCTCGTTTGAGACTGCCGCCACGAGCACCGGCGCGCTGGAGATCGCCCCGACAGTCGGCCCCGACGAGATGCGACCGGTTGACCTGATCGTGTGCGGCAGCGTCGCTGTCAGCCGGCGGGGCGGCGTACGAGTCGGCAAGGGCGCCGGCTACTCCGACCTGGAGATCGCCCTCCTCGCCGAGGCTGGACTCGTCACCACGCACACCGCCATCGCCACCACGATCCACCAGACCCAGCTTCTTGACGAGAAGCTACCCCGCGCGGGCCATGACTTCAGCGTCGACTTCGCAATCACTCCAGACGAGGTGGTGGCCTGCGCGCCCGAACGAGAGCGACCGCCCAGCATCAGATGCTGCGCCGTCCCACCCGTGGTGAACTAGCCCCGCCGCCAGCAACGATGACAAGCCCGAAGTACACCCTCTAAGACACCCACTCAATGCGCGAACGTCCCGTTGATCGCCCAGATGGTTGACTGCTGTCGCTGAAACTCGCCGCCGAGCTTGAAGTTCGCCTTCGACACGTCAGCGGCCAGCTCGCTGGTCACCGAGAAGTCGTCCTTATAGGTCACCTGCAGCTCGAACGACCGCAGCCCGTGCTTGATCCGCTGCCGGGCGATCTCCTGCCAGGCGTCCTCGTGCGGGAACCAGACCAGATCCGGCGGGATGACTGGTTCGGCGGACCCGTCGAGCTCGGCCGAGTACAGGAACTCGCGATTGCGAGACTCCTGGTTCGCTACCTTGGCATCGACGCCGTCCGCAGCCGGCAAACCCAGGCGAAGGCCGGCGGAGAACTCTCGTCCCCATCCCTGCACTGCGGAAACTTTGATGGAGGTCGCACCAAGGCTGGTCACCAGCCGCAAAGCCTCACTGAACTTGTGTTCAAAGGCCCGCCGGTGAAAATCAGCGAGCGGGTAATAGGCAGCAGGCCGGGCCGGGTGCCCGACGTAGACCGTGTCGAACAGCGGATGCCCGAGCGGCAGTTGCAGGCCAGCGATCTCTGCTGTGCGCAGCCGAAGCACTTGCCCCGCACGGGGACCTGGCGACGACGACTGCTTCAACGCCACCGCTGCACCAACCGCGACCGCTGCACCGGCGACCGCCAGAGCTACCGCCGGGCGGGTCAGGAAGAGGTGAAGAGGAAAGAAGTCCGTCTTTGAATTCCTGCCGCTGGTCTCGACGGCGGTCTGGTCCGGTCCGGAGGCAGCGTCAGGCCGCTGGCGGTGAGCCAGGATCTCCTCGTCACGCTGCACGACGATCAGCTGCCGTTGGGCGTACGCGAGCGCGAGCACGTCCACAGCTTCCTCCGTCACCGGGCTACCCCCTGCTGTTCCGGATGCCCTGCCGCTATCCAGCATCAGGGGCCACTTACAACATCGCCCGAATGAAGTTCCGCAGGTCAGCAGCCTTCCGCCGTCGGACTTGCGGGCTGGATTGGGGCGGCACGCGACACCATTCGGGCGCACAGACCATAGCGCCACGGCATCGACCATCAAGACAACGACACGCAGGATGGGTCGTTACCTCACGGTTTTGCACCCACAGCTTGGAACCAGGCGGAGCTGCCTACTCTTCGTCCGGGTCCTCATCGTCACCGGCCACAATCTTCGCTGCATCCGGCTGTACCGGTGCCGGTTTCGGCGCTCCCAGGCCGACCGAGTCGAGCGCCCCGTGCAGGCTTTCCCTCAGCTGCTGCGCCACATCCCGCTTGCCCTGGTTGTAGGCAAGTTCGGCTGCAGCGCCGCCAGCTGCACCGGCGCGGTAGTAGCCGCCCCAGATCTCGGCCCAGCGGTAGTCGCTGTTGTTGTTGTCGATGCGGACGACCCAGTAGACCTTGCCGACCTTGCGGACGGTCCAGTAGGTGCCGTCGGACGTGTAGTCGCGAGCCATAGGCGCACCTTAGGGAAGTCCATGTCTGTGCGGATCCACCGAATTACCGCTAGCAACGAGCCCATTATCCGGTATGAGAAGGCTGAACTCTCATCGCCAGAGGCGATACTCCGTACGGCCGTTGCTTGCTCCTCAGGATGCCCGACCCATGGCGGCTCCCACGCATTCGCTTACTACGGCCCGGCTACCTTCGAATCATCGGGGATCGCTCCGGCTGAAGGAGGGAAGTCGATCAGTCGATGGCGTGCGGTGCCCGCCGCCGGGATCCTCCACACCTGCTCGTGCGGCCCATGGTAGTGCAGTAGGTCGACGGTGGCGCTCGCGATCGGCGCCCGCAACGGCCGGCTCACCAGATCAGCGACCAGGTTGGCCTCCCGGGCCGCGTCCGAGCGATGACCAGCACTACGCCGACCGGCAAGACCGGGTCGGTGCGCCGATAGCCAGCCAGAACAGCACCGAGCCCGACAGTTGACCGCTCTCGTTCGGCGATCACCTCACCAATCGGGCCGGGATCGACGTGCACCAGGAATCGCAGACAACGGCCGTCCTGCAGCCACACGCCGTACCCGTCAGCACGCAGATGTGCCAGGCCCCGCTCCCGCAGCCACACCGACGTGTCCAACGTCGTCAACCACTGGAACAGCCCACACCGGGCGGGATCCTGGCGTGACACCGCGAGCAGCGGCAGGAACAGCAGGTAGTGCGCCGCACCCCAGTCCCGCTGGCCCAGACGTAACGGCACCGGCCGCCCCGACAAGACGAGTTCACGATCCAGCAGTTCGGTCCCCTCCCCGGTGATCCTGTACCACCAGGCGTGCGCCCGGTCCTCCGCCGACCGCTCCCGGCCCACCAGGCCCACGGTGTGCAACCAGGTGAGGTCCCGGTGCGCGGTCAACCGCGGCACCCCCGCCGCCACCGCGATGTCGCTCGTGGTGGCCCAGCCGTGCAATGCCAGGAACGACAGGATCCGCCACCGGCGCGGGGTTAGCTCACGACCTCCGGCCACCCATCGATGATCCCCCACCCCGTCGACGCCGCACCATCCCGGCGATCCGGGTGCCGCGGTGACCCCCGAGGGAACTCCCGCACCCTCAAAACGGGGTTTGTGAGACGTTTTCCATGATCACTGTTCACTGAATCAGCCGAAAAGTTGACGACGGAAGCCACAGAACCGGCATACCGCGTTCCGCCAAGATAACCGGGCCTCGGCTCCGAGCCCATGCGAGAACCGCCCACCGAACCGATCCGGAACCACCGACAGCCGCAACCCCAGGCCGCCCGACCATCCCCCGCCGGCAGCCACCAACCGGCGTCCCGGAGCACCCCGCCGCGTCCCACCGACGCCGCCCCGGTCCATCGGCTCCCGAGCACCCACCGAGCCACCGCCGCCCGCCAGCAGACACGAAAAAGGCCCTGCCCCAGTGTGAACCACCAGGTCAGGACCTTGATCGTTGGTGCGCCGCCAGGGACTCGAACCCCGAACCCGCGGATTAAGAGTCCGCTGCTCTGCCAGTTGAGCTAGCGGCGCTCGTCGGCAACGGAGAGAACATTAGCACCCCGCCGAGCCGGGCTCCAATCCGGTTACCCGGGTCCCCCCTTCGGTCGAGCTTACCGGGCAGAAGGGTTCAAATCGGCCACCCCGTCCGCGACGGGGGCGTGCGTCGACGTGGTGATACGGCACGATGTCCGCCAGGTACGCGAGAACAGAGGTGGGGATGGCACGGTTCACGCGAGCCGGGGCGGTGGTGGGCGCTCTGACCCTGGTGGCGTCGCTGGCACTGACCGCATGCGGCGACGAGCAGAAGAAGCCGGAATTCGTCGGCGGGACCGGGCCGAGCGCGAGTGCCGAGCCTGGCACGGCGGAGCCGACGACGTCGGCCGCGCCGAGCGTGCCCGCGTTCACGCTGAGCCCGGGCGACGGCACGAAGAACAAGCCCGTGAGTACGGAGATCAGCGCGAAGCTCCCGGACGGCGCGAAGGTGTCCACGGTCACCCTGACCGCCGCGGGCGGCGGCGCGGTCGCGGGCACGCTGCGCACCGACGGCTCCGCCTGGGTGCCGTCCGCCCCGCTGAAGTACGGCACCCGCTACACCGCCACGGTGACGGCGACCGGAGCCGACGGGACGAGCAGCCAGGGCACGAGCAGCTTCACCACGATGGCCAAGCCCAGGTCGACCATCGGGTCCGGCCTCTACCTCTTCGACGACAAGAGCTACGGGGTGGCCATGCCGGTGGTCACCGAGTTCCACCCGGGCATCCCGAAAAAGGACCGGGCGGCGGTGCAGAAGCGGATGTTCGTCCGCACCGACCCGCCGCAGCCGGGCGCGTGGCACTGGGTCGACAACGGCACGCAGGCCTACTACCGGGCGCCGGAGTACTGGCAGCCGGGCACCACCCTCACCGTACGGATCGCCCTGGCCGGGGTGCCGTTGAGCAACGGCCGCTACGGCGACGTCGACCGCAAGGCCACCGCCAAGATCGGCCGGTCGTTCGTGATGAAGGTCGACAACGCCACCAAGAAGATGACGGTGTACGAGAACGGCGCGCTGGTCCGCACCGTGCCGGTGAGCCTGGGCAAAAAAAGCACCCCGTCGTCCAGCGGCACGATGGTCGTGATGGAGAAGAAGGAGGCCACGACCTTCGACACCCGCGACGACCCGGACCCGGCCAACCGCTACGTCACCGACATCGAGTTCGCCCAGCGAATCACCTGGGGTGGCGAGTACATCCACGCCGCGCCCTGGTCGGAGCACGTGCAGGGGCGGCGGAACGTCTCGCACGGCTGCGTGAACGTGTCCATGGCGAACGCCAGGTGGCTGTTCAACAAGACGCGGATCGGTGACCCGATCACGGTGAAGGGGACCGAGCGCAGGCTCGCCGCCGGCAACGGCTGGACGGCGTGGAGCCTGAGCTGGTCGGAATTCGTCAAGGGCAGTGCGCTGCCGGTGCCCGCGGGTGGGTCCGGCCCGGCGCTCTGAGCCGTACTCCCGTCTGACGCCGGCCCGTGCGACCGCACGGGCCGGCGCGTACCCTTTGCACTGCCCGCGACGCGACGGCGCCCGCGGCGACCCCTCAGTCCCGGCACGGAGACGAGTCAGGCTCACGAAACGCCGGATCTTAACAAAAATCCGGCATCATCCTCGGCGTGTTCCGGTTCACCCTCTGCAACCGGGGCCAGTCCTGGTGCGTCAGTAGGAGACGATGGGTCAGGGACCACGACTGTGAGGGAATCATGCGAGCTAGCCAGGACCAGCTGATCCGGCCCGGTGGGCGACGCCGCGTGTTCGCGGCGGCGCTTCTCGCCGTGGCGCTGGCCTTCACCTCCGCCTGCACGGACGGCGACGGCGGTAAGCCGTCCTCGTGGCAGGGCGGCAGCGAGAGTCCGGCGCCGAAGGCGACGGCGACCATCAGCGAACCGGCGACCGACGCCAAGGACGTGCCAGCATCCACCGGCATCACCTTCACCACGAAGGACGCCGTCGAGACCGCCGTCGAGCTCAAGGACGCGGCCGACAAGGCGGTCGAGGGCACCCTCACCGCGGACGGCAAGACCTGGCTGCCGGCCGGGGCGCTGGAGTACGGCACCCGCTACACCGCCACGGTGACCGCCACCGGTGACGACGGCCGTCCGGCCACCGCCACCAGCACCTTTACCACCATGGCGAAGCCGGGCAATCAGGTGCGGGTGAGCAGCTTCCTCGGCGACAACCAGGTGGTCGGGGTCGGGATGCCGCTGATCGTGAAGTTCAGCCGGGCCATCCCGGAGGACTACCGCGACGACGTGCAGCGCCGGATGACGGTGACCTCGACGCCCGCGCAGGGGGGCATCTGGCACTGGGTCAGCCCCACCGAGATCCGGTACCGGCCGAAGGAGTTCTGGAAGGCCAACAGCAAGGTCTCCTACCGGGTCCAGGCCGGCGGCCTGCCGATGGGTGACGGCTGGTACGGCCGCGCCGACCTCACCGTGGACATCAAGATCGGCGCAGCGGTGGTCATGACGGTGGACAACAAGACCAAGCGGATGACGGTGACCCGGAACGGTGCCGCGGTGAAGACCATCCCGGTGAGCCTGGGTAAGAAGAGCACCCCGTCGTCCAGCGGCACCATGGTGGTGATCGAGAAGCTGCGCAAGACGGTCTTCGACACCATGGAGGAGCTGGGCCCCGAGGAGGGCTACCGCACCAAGATTGACTTCGCCCAGCGGCTCACCTGGGGCGGGGAGTTCATCCACGCCGCACCCTGGTCCGAAGGCCAGCAGGGCAGCACGAACGTGTCACACGGCTGCGTGAACGTGTCGATGGCCAACGGCGAGTGGCTGTTCAAGAACACCCAGATCGGCGATCCGATCACCGTCAAGGGCACCGAACGCAAGCTCCAGAACGGCAACGGCTGGACCGACTGGAACATGAGCTGGGACGAGTACGTCAAGGGCAGCGCGCTGCCGTACGAGCCGCCCGCCGACCCGGACACCTCGCCGACCCCGGACGCCGGCACCCCGACGCCGACGCCGACCGCCTGAGGCAGCCGAAACGACGAAAGCCCCCTCCGCGGAGGGGGCTTTCGTGTGTGGTCACTCCACCCGCGACCCTGTGATCTTCGATCCCGCAAACGGCTCAGGCCCCCTCGCCGGAGGGGGCCTGAGATCCACTAGCTGGGTGACTGATGGGAATTGAACCCACGACAACCGGGACCACAACCCGGTGCTCTGCCAACTGAGCTACAGCCACCATGCCGCCATCGCCCGGTCGATCGCTCCGGGCGGGGTGCGGACCAATAATAGCCACACCACGGCGGACGCCGTCCAGCGGGTTGCCGGCTCCGCCCGGCGACACCCGCCAACGCCGCTCCCGAGGTCAGGAAGGGCCCCTTCCTATGCACCAGGCGTTAACAAGGTGCCCTTCCTTCGCGGTGGGTCAGAGGTCGGCGGCGATGCCTTTGGCGGTCTCCACGTCCGGACCGGGCAGCGGGACGAAGATGGTCCGCCGGTAGTACTCCAACTCCCGGATGCTCTCCCGGATGTCGGCCAGCGCGCGGTGCGCCAGGCCCTTCTGCGGCTGACCGAAGTACACGCGGGGGTACCAGCGGCGGCACAGCTCCTTGATCGACGACACGTCGATCATCCGATAGTGCAGGTGCGAGTCGAGGCGAGGCATGTCCCGCGCGATGAAGCCCCGGTCGGTGGCGATCGAGTTGCCACAGAGCGGCGCGGTACGCGGATCCTTGACGAAGCCGCTGACGTACTCGAGCACCCGGTCCTCGGCCTCGGCCAGGGTCACCGCCGATCGGCGCACCTCCTCGGTGAGGCCCGACTTGGCGTGCATCGTCCGGACGATCTCCGGCATCGCCTCCAGCGCGGCCTCATCGGCGTGGATCACCACGTCGACGCCGTCACCCAGCACATTGAGGTCAGGATCGGTGACCAGTGCCGCAACCTCGATCAGCTTGTCCCTGCCGAGGTCCAAACCGGTCATCTCACAGTCGATCCAGACGAGGAGATCAGCCACCGGGACAGCCTACGCGCCGCCCACGACCCGCGGCTGCGCGCTCTCGACCGAGCAGCCCGCTAGGGTTTCGGGGTGCCAGCCGAACCCGTCGCACCGCCCGCCGTCACCGACGAGGACCCCGGCGGCCGGACGGTCCGCCGACTCGTCGCGGTGGTGGCGCTGGTCGCCGTACTTCCGGCGCTCTACCTGCCCGGCCTGGTGCACAACTTCTTCGACCTCAAGATCTACATGTCCGCTATGGACTGGTGGACCGCGGGCAACCCGCTCTACGACTACGTCCAGCCGGACCGGGTGCAGGGCGAGCTGTACTTCACCTACCCGCCGTTCAGCGCGCTGCTGCTCTGGCCGTTCGGCCTGATCCGGCTGGGCGCCACCGTGACGATCTTCACGGTGCTCACCCTGCTGGCCGTGGTGGTGACCACCCGGTGGCTGATGACGCCGGTGATCGCCCGGCACAACCTGCCCCGGACCTTCACGCTGACCGTCGCCGTGCTCCTGGTGCTGGCGGTGGAGAGCACCCGCGAGACGATCACCTTCGGGCAGATCAACATGCTGCTGGTCGTGCTGATCCTCACCGACCTGCTGTTCGCCGTGCCGCAGGCGCGGCGCTGGGCCGGGGTCGGCATCGGGCTGGCGACGGCGCTCAAGCTCTTCCCGGGCATCTTCATCGTGTACCTGCTGGCCACCCGGCGGTGGCGGGCCGCGGCGGTGGCGAGCGCGACCGCGGCGGCGGCGACCCTGCTCGCGGCGGCGATCGCGCCCGGCGACTCGTGGCGTTTCTGGACGCAGGAGCTGTGGGACAACGACCGGGTCGGCCGTACCGACTACACGGGTAACCAGTCGCTGTTCGGCCTGCTCAGCCGGTTCAGCGCTCCGGAGAAGCCGGACCGGCTGCTCTGGCTGCTGGTGGTCGCCGTGGTGGCCGGCTACGGGCTGTGGCGGGCGGTCCGTGCCGCCCGGGCGGGCGACGTGTTGACCGGCCTCACCCTGACCGGCCTGGTCGGCGCACTGGTCAGCCCGATCACCTGGACCCACCACATCTACTGGTTCGTGCCGGCGGTGGTTCTGCTCGCGGACGCGGCGCTGCGCGCGGACCGGTCGGACGAGGTGCGCCGGCGACGGTGGCTGGCCGGGTTCGCGGTGGGCACCACGGCCGTGATCATCTACGGCGTGGTGTCGTTCCACGACTGGGGCGTGGCTCCGGTCCGCACCGACGACCCGGTGGACTTCCTGCTGCGCAACGGCTATGTGCTGCTCAGTCTGCTGTTGCTGGCGACCCTGCCGGTCCGGCCGAGGCGCCAGGTGGAAAAGTCGCACCAAATGGACGGATCTCCCCAGTAGCGACGATCGGCGCTAATCTGGTCTCACCTACCTCAAGCGTCGCTCGGGTAGCACCGATCCCCCGGTGAGGGTGGCCCTCCGCGTCGGCAGCGCGGTGGGCCACTCGCCGTTTCGTCCACCGCCACCGGCCGGGCCGTCGGCCCCGGCGTGGCCGGTGGCCAGGCCAGGCTCAACGCCACCTCCGGCGGACGGGGCAGCCGGGCCGGCGCCTCCAGGTCGGCGAGGGTGCTCGGCCGGGCCGGTTCGGCGCCGATCGCCGGCCGGGGCCGCTCACCCGCACCGGAGCCGACCGGGGTGAGCTGCCGTCCGGCCGGCAGCGACCGCGCCCCTCCGGCGTCCCCGACGGACGGGGCGCCCAGCCCACTCAACGAACTGACTCCGAGCCGGCCGGCGAGCACCGGCACCTGGTCCGGCTCGACCACGAAGACCACCTCACGCGGGCGCGGCGTGCGCAGCAGGAGCACCGCCGCGCCCACCACCAGCAGCACCCCGACCGCCAGCAGTCCCAACGTGGCCGGGGTGGTCCAGCCGGCCCGCAACTCGGCGCGCAGATCCAGGGCCAGGTCGCGACCGCCGTCCGGCCGCATCACCACCAGGCTCATCGGCTCGCCCGCCAGGTCGTCGGCACTCCACTCCAGCGAGCCGATCCCCTCCCGGACCCAGAACGGGCGACCAAGGGGGGTGACCGGCACGGCGGTGCTCGGGGTGTCGGCGGCCGGGCCGGCCGGGTCGAGCCGGACGGGCAGCGGACCCCGCGCCAGCGCCACCCGCCGGACCGAGGCGTGCGGCACCGGCTCCAGCCAGCGGCGTACCTCGGCGGTGGGCGCCAGCCCCAGGAAGGCCGGGCCGTCCGGCGTGCGGGCGTCCAACTGCAGCCGGGTCTGCGCGGTACGCGCGAACGGCGCCTCCTGACGCAGCAGCCGGTCGAGGTCGGTGACCACGACCGCGTGGCCGGGCGTGCGGACCGTCTCGAACCGGGCGGCGAAGGTCCCACCGGGGTCGGCGTGCCGGGTCACGAGCCAGAGCGCGCCACCGGCGAACAGCGCCGGAATCCCGATGACCAACAGCAGCACTCCGGCGATCCCCCGCACGAAACGCATTCGCACCGTCCCCCTCCGTAGCCAGATACCCGGCCGACCTTACCGACGTACACCGTCTGATCAGGGGATATCCGCAGCACGGTCGGTCCGGGCCCCGTAAAGCACGCTGGCTCGCCGGATTTCCCGGCGAGCCAGCGGGTGTGCGGTGGGGTCAGGACTTGGTGACCGGCTCCCGACGGGTCCGGGCGAACGCCAGCCCGCCCAGCACCAGACCGGCGAGGCCGGCGACCAGACCGGCGACGCCGAGGCCGACCGCGGTGCCCTCGCCCTCATCGTCGTCATCGTCGGTCGTCGCGACGGCTGCCGCGGCCGGCGCGGCGGACGCCGAGGGCGCCGCGGCGGTCAGGGCGAGCACCGGCGCCGGGTGCTCCGGCTCCTCGCCGCCCGGGGTCGGCTCGTCGATCCAGCGCACCACGTTGCCGTCCGAGTAGGTCTGCAGGGTCTTGAAGACCATCGAGTCGACCTTCGGCAACGGACCCATCGAGACGGGGAATTCCTGGAACTGGCCGGGCTTCACCGCCGCGTCGCCGGTGGCCGTCCAGGTGAGCTTGGCCACCGCCTCGGTGATCGGGCTGCCGTGCACCTCGATCGGCGGGTCGACCTTGCGCTTCTCCACCGCCAGGGTCCAGCCGGGCACCGGCATGGTCGACACCGAGCCGATCGGAGCGTTCTCCGGCAGCACCACCTCCAGCTTGGTGGTCGACGCGGTGTCGCTCTCGTTGGGCACGCGGAAGGCCACCCGGGCGTAGCCGCCCTGGGTCGCTTCCTTCGGGTTCACCGTGACGTGGGCGGAGGCCGGCCCGGCGAAGCCGAGCACGGCGGTCGCGACGGCGGTGAACGCCAGGGCGGTGGCGGCGGTGGCGGTACGCCGGAGACGGGTCATGGGTTTCGGGAACCTCTCTAACGGATGGGCACGGTGGCGGTCACCGTGGCCTGGTCGATGTCGGACGTGCGAACGGTGATCTTCAGTTGCCAGTCGCCGGCGGCCGGCAGGCTGACGTCCCCGTAGGCGTGGTTGTCGGTCAGCGGCAGCAACGGGACCTCGATCGGCTCGATCCCGGCCGAGGGCAGCGCGGCGGTCGCCCGCCACTCCGCCACCGGCAGCGGCTGGTTGTCGTCCTTGCCGTACGCGTACAGGTGCATCGAGTTGTTGCCCCGCTCGGCCGGGTCCAGTTCGACCTGGAGGGTGAAGAGCGGGCTGGTCAGGGTGGTGGAGAAGAGACCGGCCTGGGTGCCGGACGGCTCGGCCACGGCGGTCCGGGCGGGCGTGGTCTGCACCAGGGTCGCGGACAGGCCCAGCACCACGACGGTGACGGCCAGCTCCACCAGGACCGCCCGGCGCACCGGCACGGGCCGCTGCGCCGCGGTGCGCCGGCGCACCAACTGCCGGGAGTACGCGGCCACGGCGATCACCAGCGCGAACAGCCCGATCTTGGCCAACAGCAGCCGCCCGTACGTGGTGTTGACCAGGGCGTCGAAGGTGGCCACCTCGATCAGCGCCTGGACGGTGCCGGCCAACAGCAACGCCGAGACGGCGAGCGCCGCCCAGCGCGACCAGATCGGCAGGATCGCGCCCAACTCCCGCTCGTCGGCCTGGCGCAGCAGGAAGCCCGCGAGCATCAGCAGGCCACCCAGCCAGACGGCCATGCTGCCCAGGTGGACCGCGTCGACCACCACGGAGACCGCCGGGGCCGGGGAGGCCGCCGGGTGCCCGGCCAGCGGCCAGGTCAGCAGGGCCGCCCCGCCGAGCACGGCCAGCATGATGCCGTCGGTGCGCCCGGACGGCCGGGTCAGCAGCGGCCGGAGCAGGAACGCCGCGGCCGCCAGCAGGCCGAGCCGGACCAGGTGGGCGGCGCCGAAGGCGCTGCCGAACACGCTGCCGAACCCCTCGCCGGTCACCTCGAAGAGGCCGCCGCCAGCGGTGTAGGGCACCTGCAGCCACAGGTCGGCGAGGGTGGCGACCGCCACCAGACCGAGGCCGGTCCAGGCCAGGCGGGCCGGTCCCCGCCGGGACAGCCGTCGTGGCCACAGCGCGGCGAGCACCAGCGCCGGCCCGACCAGCAGCACCAGGCCGGCGTACCCGAGGAAACGGGCCACCTTCACCCCGTTGCCGACCACCGGGTTGGCCCGGCTGTCGTCACCGGAGTCGACCGGCGGTGTCGAGGGCGCGCCGACCGAGTAGGTGAACGCGCCGGAGACCGGGTGGCTGTCGGCGGAGATCACCCGGAAGCTGACCAGGTAGGTGCCGCGCTCACCGGCCGGATCGACCGGGATGGTCACGGCGGCGCCGTCGAAGCTCGGCTCACCCCGGTCGGCCCGGGAGCCGTCCGGTGCGATGACGCGGATCTTGCCGGGAACCTTGCGGACCGACTCACTGAACGTGAGGACCACCTCGGCCGGCCCGCTCGGCACCACCGACGAGGCGGCCGGGCTGCTGCTCTGCAGCACGGCGTGCGCGCTGGCCGGGGTGGCCGGGGCGATCAGCAGGGCGACGACGGTGACCAGGAGGCCGGCGACGGCGGCCAGTCGGGCGAGCCAGCGGCGGGGGGCGACAATCATGCCCGCCATGCTCGCCGACCGGAGTGGATCCCGGCGACCCGAGTCGGTCGGGCGGCTCACCCGCGCCCTGCCGCCAGCGTCGGAGTGAGCGGCCGGTCTTCTCCGCCGCTGCGACCCAGCGCCCACAACAGCCCCGCCTGGACCACGGCGGCAAGGTGGCCGACCTCGTGCACCAGCGCGGTGGTCGAGTTGGCGATGTCCACCACACTCGTGCCGGCCAGGCAGACCGCCAGCACCAGGGCCACCGGAAGGAAGGCCCGGGCCCGCTCGGGCCGCCAGGCGGCCAGTGCGAAACCCACCGCCAGCGCCACGTCGAACGAGGCCATCTCCCGGCTGGTGTGCGGGTCCACCGACACGCCGAGCCCGGCGAACAGGATCGGCAGCGCGATGGCCAACTGCGCCACCGCGGCAACCGCCACCGCGATCCGCAGCACCTGTCGGCGGGCCCGCCGGACGGCGGCCGGGCTTCGGTGGGCGGGATCGGCGGCGACCGCGGCCAGCACCGCCGCGGTGAGGTCGGGCACCTCCACCGGCTGCACCCGGACCAGCCGGGTCACCTGCTCGGCGCGGGCCAGCCAGGCGCGGCAGCCGGCGCAGGTGGCGGTGTGCGCGTCCAGCGCCGCCGGGGACGCCTGCGGGTCCTCCCCGTCCAGGCGCGCCGACAGCGCCGCGCGTACGTGGTCGCAAATCATGACGGGGTAGTCGGCCCATGGCGGGGAAAAGTTCCCGACGTGGCGCAGAACATCCAGGGGTCGAAGGACTCTGCCGGCGCGCCGGGCGCCGCGTAACCTGGTTTGTCGTGATCCCCGTCCCGCGTGACACCGGTGCCGCCGGTCCGGCCGACCCGGCCGGTGGCGTCGCCCGGGATCCGGCCACCGAGTGGGCGTTGACCGCGCGCGACGGCGACCCGACCGCCCAGGCCGCGTTCGTCCGGCTGACCCAGGTCGAGGTCTGGCGCTTCGTCGCCGCCCTGGTCGACCCGGACAGCGCCGACGATCTGACGCAGGAGACGTACCTGCGGGCGTTCCGGTCGCTGCCGGCGTTCGAGGGTCGCTCCAGCGCCCGTACCTGGCTGCTCGGCATCGCCCGGCGGGCCTGCGCCGACCACCTGCGCACGGTGATCCGCCGCCGCCGGCTGGACGACCGGCTCGCGGCGAACGCGTACACCGACCGGCCGCACCCGGACCCGGCCGGGCAGCTCGGCGCCGCCGACCTGGTTCGCCGGTTGAGCGCCGAGCGGCGGGCCGCGTTCGTGCTCACGCAGCTGCTCGGCCTGTCGTACGCCGAGGCCGCCGCCGTCGAGGGGGTGCCGGTGGGCACCATCCGATCCCGGGTCGCCCGGGCCCGCGACGAGCTGGTCGAGGCGGTCGGCGACGCCCTGACCGGCTGAGCCGGGAACTTCCGGTGGAGACGGGACGACCAATGACCGTGACAGCACCTTCCACCCACGCCGGTCGCTGGGCCGCCGGCCGGCCCTGGCTCGGCGTCGCGGCCCGACTCGGCCTCGCCGCCGTCTGGCTGGTCGCCGGCGCGTCGAAGGTCGGCGACCTGGCCGCCTCCGGCCGGGCCGTGAACGCCTACCAGGTGCTGCCGTACGACGTGGCGACCGTGGTCGGTGCCGCGCTGCCCTTCGTCGAGTTGGCGCTGGGCGTGCTGCTGTTGCTCGGCCTGGCCACCCGGCTCAGCGCGGGAGTCTCGGCCGCGCTGCTGGTGGTCTTCATCGCGGGGATCGCCTCGGCCTGGGCGCGTGGCCTGGCCATCGACTGCGGCTGCTTCGGCAGCGGTGGGCAGCTCGCCGAGGGGCAGGCACCCAGTTACCTCCCGGAGATCCTGCGCGACCTGGGATTCTTGGTGCTGGCCGGTTTTCTACTGATCTGGCCGCGTACGCCCGTCTCGGTGGACGGGTGGTTGTCCGGTGAACCCGCCGTGGAGGACGAGGATGAGTAGTCGCAAGGGGCAGCGGGACGCGGCCCGGGTGGTCCGCCAGCAGCTGGCCCGCGAACGGCGTCGCCGCCGCACCATCTGGGTCTCCGCCGCCGCGGTCGCCGTGCTGGTCATCGCCGGCCTGATCGGCTGGAGCGTCTGGTCCAGCCAGCGCTCGGACGACTTCACCACGCCGCCGGGAGCCAACGCGGACGGCACCGGCATCGTCACCGGCGGCGGACCGGTCACCGTCGACGTCTACGAGGACTTCCTCTGCCCGGCCTGCAAACAGTTCGAGCAGACCAGCGGGACGACCCTGGAGCAGTTGGTGGCCGAGAACAAGGCGAAGGTCGTCTACCACCCGGTGGCGTACCTCAACCGCTTCTCCACCACCGAGTACTCCACCCGCTCCTCGGCCGCCTCCGGCTGCGCCGCGGCCGGCGGCAAGTTCCGCGAGTACGCCAAGGCGCTCTTCGACAGGCAGCCGCCGGAAGGCAGCGCCGGGCTCACCGACGACGAGTTGATCGACATCGGCGCCGGGGTGGGGCTCGACCGGGGTTCGTTCGGTGTCTGCGTCAAGGACCGCACGTACCAGACGTGGACCGAGCACGTCACCGACGAGGCGAGCCGCAGCGACGTCACCGGCACACCGACCATCCTGGTCAACGGTCAGCCGCTCGCCGACCGCAGCCCGCAGGGCCTCACCGCGGCCGTGGCGGCGGCCGGCAAGTGATCCGTACCCTGCTGGCCCGCGCCGGCCTGGTCGCCACCGCCGCCTGCGCGGCCACCCTGCTCACCGCGGCACCCGCCGCCGCGCACGGCGCCGACGCCCCGGACGGCACCGACTACCGCACCCGGACCACCGGCGTCACCCCGGCCCGGCCCGGGCTGGAGGTACGGGTGGTCGAGGCGGGCGCCCGGCTGGAGCTGACCAACCGCACCGGCCGCCCGATCGAGGTGATCGGCTACTCCGGTGAGCCGTACCTGCGGGTCGGCCCGGACGGGGTCTTCGAGAACACCCGCTCCCCCGCCACGTACCTGAACCGCACCATCGCCGGGGACACCGCGCTGCCCGCCGAGGCCGACCCGGCGGCCGCCCCGTCCTGGCGGCGGATCGCCGACGGGACCACGGTGCGCTGGCACGACCAGCGCGCGCTGTGGCGGGAGCCGACGCCGCCGGACGCGGTACGCGCCGCGCCGGACCGCGAGCACCGCGTCCGGGACTGGACGATCCCGCTGCACGACGGCGCCGACCCGGTACAGATCCGCGGCACGCTGGACTGGCTGCCGCCACCCGACGCGTACACCTGGTGGGCGGTGACCATCGTGGGCCTGCTCGCGGTGGGCGCGCTCGGCCTGCTCGCCGCCGCCGCGCCGGCCGGCGCCCGCGCGCTGACCGCGTTGGGCGTGCTGCTGATCGCCGGCGGCGCCGTCGCCGTGCTCTACCCGGTGGGCCGGGAACTGGACGCCGGCGCCCAGGGACTGGGTGGGGTGCTGGTCGGGCTGCTGTCCGGGCAGGTCTGGTCGCTGCTCACCGGCCTCGGCGCGATCGCCGCCGGTTGCTACGCGCTGGCCCGCCGCCCGGCCGCCGACTTCGCGGTGGCGCTGGCCGGGGCCTGCCTGGCGCTCTTCGCCGGGGTGGCGAACGCCGCGGTGTTCGCCCGGTCCGTCGCGCCAGTGCCCTGGCCGGCCGAGGTCGCCCGGGTCATGGTGGCTCTGGTGCTGATCACCGGCGCCGGCGCGACCGCCGCCGGCGTCCTCCGCCTGCACGCCGCCTCCCGAACCCCCACCCCCGCCGGGACCTGACCCGCGCCGGTCAGTGGCGCGGGGCGAAGCCGTACGGGAGTTCCAGGCGGTGGCGGGCGAGGAGCGTGGAGTCGGCCAGCAGGTCCAGGGTGGGGGCATCGGCGACGATCCGGCCACCGTCCAGGATCACCGAGCGCTGACACAGCTCCGCCGCGTACGGCAGGTCGTGCGTGACCATCAGCAGCGTCACCGGCAGCTCCCGCAGAATCTCGGCCAGCTCACGCCGTGCCGCCGGGTCCAGGTTCGACGACGGCTCGTCCAGCACCAGGATCTCCGGGTGCATGGCGAGCACGGTGGCCACCGCCACCCGGCGGCGCTGACCGAAGGAAAGGTGCTGCGGCGCCCGGTCCCGGTGCTCGCTCATCCCCACCGCGGCGAGCGCCTCGTCCACCCGGGCGGCCAACTCCGCCCCGCGCAGGCCCAGGTTGGCCGGCCCGAACGCGACGTCCTCCGCCACGGTGGGCAGGAAGAGCTGGTCGTCGGGGTCCTGAAAGACGATGCCCACCCGGCGACGCACCTCGGACAGGGTGGCCCGGTCCGGCGTCACGGTCAGGCCGCCGACGCTCACGCTGCCCCCGGTCGGGGTGAGGATGCCGTTGAGGTGCAGCACCAGCGTGGTCTTACCGGCGCCATTGGGCCCGAGCAGCGCCACCCGGTCCCCGCGCGGCACCGTCAGGTCCACCCCGTGCAGGGCGACATGCCCGTCCGGGTACGCGTACCGAACGCCACGAACGTCCAGCGAGACAGCGGTCTGCACGACACCGATCATGTCAGCACGACGGCGGTGGCGGCGATGGAGGCCGCCACCACCGGCACGGTCGCCGCGACCAGCCACTGGCCGGCGGTCGCCGCGCCGTCACCCTGCCACACCTCGGGCATCCGCCCCGAGTAGCCCCTGGACAGCATCGCCAGGTAGACCCGCTCGCCGCGTTCGAAGGCCCGCAGGAACAGCGCCCCGATCCCGGCGGCGAAGCCCCGCAGCTGCCACAGGAAACGCGGATCGTCACCCCGGGAGATCCGGGCCACCCGCATCCGTCGCGCCTCGCCGACCAGCACGTCGAGGTAGCGCAGCATGAACGTGGCGATCTGGGTGAGCACCTGCGGGCAGTGCAACCGGTCCAGCCCGACGATCAGATCCCGGGTGGTGGTGGTCGCGGCGAGCAGCAGCGAGGCGAGGACGCCCAGGGTGCCCTTGGCCACGATGTTCCACGCGCCGTGCAGCCCGTCCTCGGACAGCCGCAGGCCCAGCACGTCGACCCGCTCGCCGGCACCGAGGAACGGCAGCGCGACGGCGAACAGCACGAACGGCAGCTCGATCAGCGCCCGGCTGAGCAGCCACCGCGGCCCCACCCGGGCCAGCGCCGCCACCGCCGCCACCAGCAGGGCGTACGCGCCGAAGGCCCAGAACGCGGCGCGCGGGGTGGCCACCACGGCGACCGTGAAGACCACCATCGCCACGATCTTGACCTCGGGCGGAAGCCGGTGCACCGGCGAGTCGGACTCCCGGTACAGCACGTGCCCGTGACCGGCCCCCATCCGCGTACCCCTGACTCAGCCGGCCGCGCCGGCGCGGCGCCGGGCGTCGCCGGACGTCGCCGCGTCAGCGTCGGTCGGCGACCCGCCCTCGACGGGCGTCGCCGTGTCGCTCGGGGTCGACGTGGCGCCACGGCGGCGCAGCAGCCAGAAGCCGCCAGCGCCGACCGCGAAGGTGAGCAGCACGCCGAGCACCCCGGAGAGACCGGTGGAGAGGAAGCCGTTCTCCACGCCCCGCACCCCGTAGTCGGCGAGCGGGCTGTCCCCCAGCTCGTGCTCCCGGGCCTGCTGTGCCGGGCAGCTTCCGCCGACGATGTTGTCATCGGCGTCGACGGTGCACCCCTTCAGCAACGACGAGTCCAGCCCGTCCGGGTGGGACGAGGCGTAGTTGCTCACCACCCCCGCCAGCAGCAGGGCGACCAGCAGGCCACCGGCCAGGAAGGCCCAGGAGCGGTTCTTCATCGGACACCTCCGACGGCAGGAACGGTGGGTACGGTGGCGGGCCGCAGCCCGCGCAGCGCGTAGACGAGATCGGGACGCACCTTCGCCACCGTGACCACGGTGGTGGCGGTGATCAGGCCCTCGCCGATGCCGATCAGCAGGTGGACCCCGGCCATCGTGCCGGCCAGCCCGGCCAGGTTGCCGCCCAGGTCGGTGGTGCCGCCCAGCCAGTACTGCAGGACGAAGCCCTGGGACGCGACCACCACGCTGAGCATCGCGGCGACGAACCCGGTGACCGCCAGGCCGGCGGGCGTGCGGGGCAGCACCCGCAGCAGCACCGCGATCAGCACGTACGCCGCGGCGGTGCCGAGCAGCGCCATGTTGGTGATGTTGAGGCCGAGCATCGCCACGCCCCCGTCGCCGAAGACCAGCGCCTGCACGACCAGCACCACCGACACGCAGAGCGCGCCGACCCACGGGCCGACCAGCATCGCGGCGAGCGCACCACCGAGCAGGTGCCCACTCACCCCCGCCGTGAAGATCGGAAAGTTGAGCATCTGGACGGCGAAGATGAACGCGGCCACCAGGCCGGCCATCGGGGCCAGACGGTCGTCCAGGTCGCGCCGGCCGCGCAGGACGCAGCCGGTGAGTGCGGCGAGGGCGAGCGCCGCGAAGACCGCTGCGACGGGACCATCGATGATCCCGTTCGAGATGTGCATCGCCAGGGTTTCCACGCGACCTCCCACGCGTCAGCGGACCCGTCCGGGCCGGCGGGAGTCAGCCTATTTCCCCATCACTGTTGTTGCCATACCTTGGCAACAACGCATGTTCTTGATCACCATCCCCGGACCGGGTGCCGCCGACCAGCCGCCGCGACCGCTCGGCGCGTCGTCTGCGGCGGCACCGGCCGGCCCGGCGGTATCGTCGGGCCATGACCGCGCCCGACCGCCTCTCCCCCGGTGACCCCGCACCCGAGTTCACCCTCCCCACCGACACCGGTGACCAGCTCGCCCTGGCCGACCTGCGAGGCCGCAAGGTGGTCCTCTACGCCTACCCGGCGGCGATGACCCCCGGCTGCACCAAGCAGGCCTGCGACTTCCGTGACTCGCTCGCCTCCCTCCAGACCGCCGGCTACGAGGTGGTCGGCATCTCCCCGGACAAGCCCGAGAAGCTGGCGAAGTTCCGCGACCGCGACGCGATCACCTTCCCGCTGGTGTCGGACGTGGACAAGGCGGTGCTGACCGCCTACGGCGCGTACGGCGAGAAGCAGATGTACGGAAAGACCGTGACCGGCGTGATCCGCTCGACCTTCGTCATCGACGCCGACGGCAAGATCGAACGGGCGCTCTACAACGTCAAGGCCACCGGACACGTCGCCAAGCTCCGCCGCGACCTCGGCCTGGACTGACTGTCGTACCGGGACGTCACCATGTGTGGGTGGTCCGATACAAGTACACGCCCGAGGCGTTGGCCACGGCGGCCGCCGCCGCTCGCCACATCACCGAAGTGATGCGGCTGCTCGGCATACGCGTCAGCGGCGGCTCCCATGCGCACATCAGTCGGCAACTCAAGAAGTTCGGGATTGACACCTCCCATTTCACTGGCAGCACCCACAACCGCGGCAGTTCGGCGCCGCGCGTCCCCGCGCATCAGGTGCTCATCAAACTGCCCCGGAACGCTCGGCGCACTCCTGGCACCAGGCTGAAGCGGGCGCTCCTGTTCCTTGGGTTACCGGTCGAGTGCGAGGCCTGCGGCGTGGGTACGGTCTGGCAAGGGAAATCACTAGTCCTACATGTTGATCACATCAACGGGGACTTCCTCGACAACCGTCCGCCCAACCTGCGATTGCTGTGCCCTAACTGCCACAGCCAAACGAACACCTATGCGGGCCGGAAACCGCGTGCCGACGCGGTCAACGGCCGAGCAAGCGGCAGCCAACCCGCCACCGACGCTGAGCGACCTCCGACACCACTCGCAGACGACGACATTTACACGCTGCTTCGTCAGGGAGAAAGGCGCGGTTACGGCGGTTGAGGCTGCTCGGCTTATCAAGTGCTCGCGGCGTCATGTCAGTACCCTGGTCGGGCGCTTGAGGGCCACCGGGACTATATAGATCCTCCCTCGCGCGCTCGCACCCGTGCTATGCAGCAGCGTTTCACAGACCTCGTGATCGGCTTCGCTCTTGCCCATCCCGAGTGGGGAGCGCACCGGGTTGCGCAGGGCTTGGCAGACATGACCGCGGGCGAGTGCGCCCTCGGCGGCCACGCCGTGTCGGCAATACTCCGGTCGGCCGGCCTGTGCACCCCGGCGGCCCGACACTCTAGAATCAGCAAGTTGGCGGGAGTGGCGTAACGGCAGCCGCGGTAGGTTTAGGTCCTATTGTCCTATTGGACGTGGGGGTTCGAATCCCCTCTCCCGCACAAATGAGTCGCACGTGAATCCTCGGCGTGCGCGCTGTCGGTCGAATCGATCACACCTCGGGCCGACCGGGTGCGCGAACGGTCAGGATGGGCGCCGTGAGTCTGCGCCTCGTCCTCGATCCCGACCTCACCCCGCAGCTGCGCGCCGAGATCGTCGCCCTCTGGGTGGACGTCAGCAACGCCGGCGGCGCTGTCGGCTTCGTGCCCCCGGTGACCGCGGCCGACGTCCGCGCCACCGCCGGCCCGACGTTCGCCGGCATCGCCGACGGACCGGACCGGCTGCTGGTCGGGTACGACAGCGACCGGCTGGTGGCCGTGCTGATCTTCTGCGACAACCGGTTCCCGCTCAAGGCGCACTGGTGCGTCCTGAAGCGGGTGATGGTCCACCCGGACACCCAGGGCACCGGTTACGGCTCGGCGTTGATGCGCGAGGCCGCCCGGCTGGGCCGGGAGCTGGGCTACGAGGCGCTGCACGTGACGGTGCGGGACGGGCTGGGGTTGGACGGGTTCTACCGCCGGCTGGGGTACCGGGAGATCGGTCGCCTGCCGGGCGCGCTGCGGGTGGCGCCCGGTGACGACCGGGACGAGGTCCTGATGTGGCTCGACCTGACGCCGACCGACTGAGCGGTCAGCTCGCGCACCAGCGGGCCGTGGCCCCGGCCGGCCGGGTGGCCTGCGGGTTGGCCACCGCCGTGGCCGGCGCGCTCGCCTTCGCCACCTCGGCCGGGCGGCGGGCGGGCGTCGGCGTACCCGCTGGTCGGTTGGTGGAAGGCCGGGCCGACGCGGACGGACGCGAGGTGGCGGCGACGGCGCCGCGCCCGTACATGCGGACCGCGCTGGTCTGCACCTGGCCGGGCGCCATCCGGATGCCGGCGACGGTGACCCGGTTCCCGTACACGTCGGTCACCCGGATTGTGTACGGGCCGGCACCGGCGCCGGAGGCGATCAGCCAGTAGTTGTAGTCCTGCCGGGCGGTCGACCGCCACGGGCCGCTGTCACGCTGCCGGACCTCGACGGCGCGCAGTGGGTTGCCGTGGTTGCCGACCCGGACGGCGAACCAGAACTGCGATGCGCCCTCCTTGATCCGGAAGGTGAGCGGTCCGGGTAGTGGCGGGTTGACCACCGCGCGGTAGGTGATCGGGACGAGGCCCTGGACCGGGTCGGCGATCCGGGCGAACGCCTCGCGGGACAGGTCGAGATGCCCGGGCGCGCACTCCGGGCACTGGTCCATGATCAGGACGCGGACGCTGCCGTTCGGGCCGGTCACGTCGAGGAAGCCGCCGCAGGCGGCGCCGGCGGCGTACTCCGTGGGACCGAGCGCGACGTAGAGCCGGTTGGCCGGGGCGGCCAGGTTCGAGCAGTTGCCGCCGGCGCCGTTCGAGTCGTAGAAGGTCGCCTTGCCGCTGTGCGTGGCGGTGCCGGTGGGCGGCGCGGCGAGCGCGGGGGTGGCGGCGCAGGCGGGGGCGGAGCCGGAGCGCAGCGCGAGGGTCAGCCCGAGCACCGCCGCGAGGACGGTGACGCCGGTGGCGACCAGCCAGGGGGTTGGACCGGACGAGGGAGTGGTCCGGTCGTCCGGGGCCCGGTCCAGGTCGAGGTCGATGTCGACGCCACCGGGAGCGCTTCCGTCCGTCACGCCGCGATGCTGCCCGAACCGTCGTCGGCCGGACAAGCCGGCTAAGCCAAAGCTAAGACAGTGTCGACGGACGGTGACCGGTGCGCTCCCGCAACAGACCTGCGGTCACCTCGATCCGGCCCGGCAGCCGGCGCGGTCGGCTCCGGGCGGGCCCGCGACCGGTCACGCCTCGAGGACGACCGGGGCGCCCGCGGCCAGGGGTCCACTGTCGACGGGCACCAGATGCAGCCCGAACAGGAGTTTCTGTTGGATGTTGCGGTATCGGCCGAGCGTGCGCAGCGGCTCCTTCGTGCGTGCCCCGGTCTCCTGGTCGGTCGTGGTCACCACGCAGCGGTCGCACGGCCCGGCGGCACGGAACCGCAGGTCGCCGATGCGCAGCGACCGGCCGACCCAACCGTCCTCCGCCCACGCGGGTGCCCCGTCGACCACCAGGTTGGGCCGGAACCGGGTCATCGGCACCGGCTCCTCTCCGGCCTCGGCGAGCCAGCCGTTGAGCGCGTCGAGGGAGGCGGCGTTCGCCAGCAGCAACGGGTAGGCGTCCGCGAAGCTGACCTGGTCGCCGGTGTCGTGCTCGCGATCCCCGGCGGCGAGGTGTCGGGTCGGCCGGCTCAGCCAGACCAGGCGGACCGGCCGGCCGAGCAGCGCGCCGAGCCAGACGTCGGCCGCCGGCCCGGCGGATAGCGCGGGGACTGGAATCCTCCGACTGCGGAAGGTGCGCACGGCGACCGGGTCCCCGCCGGCCGGCTCGGGCACGTCGAGGTCGGGCTGCCCGTCGGCGCGCAGTGAGAGGCCGCCCGGGTGAACCGTGGCGCGCAGGCCGACCAGCCGGGTGGTCTCCCGCTGGGTGACGCCGACCCCGTCGGCGTCCACCACCATCCAGCGCCGGTCGCCCGCCAGGCCCCACGGCTGCACGAGCGCGTCGTCGTGGTCGAGCCGGTGGCAACCCTTGACGGGGTACGTGTGGATCGAGGTCAGCCGCACCCGCTTACCATGCCACGCCGATGCCGTCGCCGGGGTACCAGTGGTTGGCGGGGCTCTCCCGGTAGGCGAGGAACCGCCGGCCGGTGCGCTCGGCGTGTTCGGCGAGCACGTTGGTGCTGGTGACGTTGTCGGTGAGCAGGATCGCGCCGGGGGCGAGCTTGGGCTCGACCGCGTCGAATTCGCGCTTCTCGTGTTCCCGGCTGTGGTCGCTGTCGTGCAGGAACAGGTTGACCGGGCGGTCCAGAGCGCCGATCGAGGCGATCGAGTCGCCGATCACCAGGTCGACCACCTCCGACCAGGGGGCGGTGCGGGCCAGGTAGCCGGCCTCGGGATTGATGTCCAGCGAGGTGACCCGACCCGGGTGGCCCTCCTGCGCGTTGCGCAGCAGTGCCGCGGCCAGGACGCAGCTGCCCAGTCCCTTGTCGACACCGGTCTCCACCACGTGCGCGGGGCGGGTGGCGCGGACCATCGCGTACCAGCCGATCCGGCGGGCGTAGCGGACCTGCCGGTCGGCCAGCCCCCGCCGGGCGGAGCCCGCGGTGGTTCGCTCGATGTGCTGCCGCAGCGACTGGTCGGACTCGACCTCGTCGAACCAGCCGCGGACCTGCTTGACGGGGCTGTCGCAGACCACGCTGACGAACCAGGCCAGGTGGTGGCGGCTGAGTTTGGTCAGGTCGTAGGTGTAGTTGTGGTGCTCCCGGGAGGTGACCAGCCAGCGGGCCGAGGTGCGCAGCACCTTGGCGTCATGCCGGGCGACGCGGGCCAGCCGCTTCGGGAAGGCGGCCACGGGCGCGAGCGGGGTGCGGGCGATGGCCCGTCGGAGCTTCGTTGCGTCCACCGGAGCTTCTTATCAGGCCGACGCGCGTTACGGCAGAGGAAGTTGCCATTGAGTTTGGTCGACAAAAGCCCGACGGCGGACGGTGCCGGCCGGACGAGGGTACTCGGGCCCGAAGCCGAGTCAGTAGCATCGCGCCATGCCACGTCACAATGAGACCGCGCAACCCGGCGAGTACTACTCGACCGGGACCGCCGGCCAGCCACAGCGGGTGGACGACGGCGAGTCGGTCGGCCCGCAGCCACCCCAACGACGCCGATGGCGGCGGATCCTGCTGATCAGCCTGCTGGTGGTGACGCTGGTTGGGGGCGGAGCGGTGATCGCCGGTGGCCTCTACCTGCGTTCCGTCGAGGGGGACATCGAGCGCGTGGACGCGTTCCAGGGCGTGCCCGAGGAGGGTCGCCCGCAGGCGTCGGTCGAGGGCGCGATGAACATCATGATCCTGGGCAGCGACTCGCGTGACCCGGAGAAGACCTCCGGCTCGCGGACCGACACGATCATCCTCGCGCACCTGCCGAAGGACCGGTCCAGCGCCCAACTGATCTCGATCCCCCGGGACACCTGGGTATCGGTGCCCCGATCCGCGGACGGCAACAACGGCGGCCGGGACGCCAAGATCAATGCCGCGTACTCCTGGGGTGGCGTGCCGCTCATGGTGCAGACGGTGGAGTCGTTCACCAATGTACGGGTCGACCACGTCGCGCTGATCGACTTCGCCGGGTTCAAGGAAATCATCGACGCGTTGGGCGGCATCGAGGTCAACTCGGAGAAGCAGTTCACCTCGATCCACGAGCCGTTCCGCAAGTTCAGCAAGGGAATGCAGCAGATGGACGGCGAGGCGGCGCTCGACTACGCACGCCAGCGCAAGCAGTTCGCCGACGGTGACTTCGCCCGGATCCGGCACCAGCAGCAGGTGATCAAGGCGATCATCGACAAGGCCTCCTCCGGTGGCCTCCTCACCAACCCCGGCAAGCTGAACTCGTTCCTCAAGGCCACCTCGAACTCGGTCTCGGTGGACAAGGAGCTGTCCCTGCTGGAGACGGCCAACCAGATGCGCGGCGTCCGGGGCAGCAACCTGACCTTCGTCACCAGCCCCACCAAGGGCACCGGCCGGATCGGTTCGGAGAGTGTCGTCCTGGCCGACGCGAACCGGGTCAAGTCGTTCTACGACGCGGTGCGCCGGGATGCGGTCCCGGACATCATCGCCGGCGCGAAGAAGCAGTAGGCCCCTCGCCCGCCAGGGCGCTGTCCCTGGTCGCCCTGGCGGGCGACCAGGGGCCGGGGATCGGCCGCGGGAGGCGGCACCACGAACAAGGGACGGGCGGTGGCCAGAAGGCCACCGCCCGTCGGCGTTCCAGGGTTCCGGGATCAGTACGCACCCCGCCGGGCCAGCACGACGCTGGCCGTCTTCCACAGGATGGCGAGGTCGTACACCAGCGACCAGTTGTCCACGTAGTGCAGGTCCAGCCGGACAGCGTCGTCCCAAGTCAGGTCGGAGCGGCCGGAGATCTGCCAGAGGCCGGTGATGCCCGGTCGCACCAGCAGCCGCCGACGGACGTCACCGCGGTAGTCGTCGTCCTCGGTGGGCAGTGGGCGCGGGCCGACCAGCGACATCTGACCGCGCAGCACGTTGATCAGCTGGGGCAGCTCGTCCAGGGAGAGTGCCCGCAGGTGCCGGCCGATCCGGGTGACCCGCGGGTCGTCCTTCATCTTGAAGAGCAGGCCGTCACTCTCGTTCCGATGCTGCAGCGCGGCCAGCCGCTCCTCGGCGTCGATGTACATGGTCCGGAACTTCCAGACCTTGAACGCCCGACCCTCATGGCCGATCCGGGTCTGCCGGAACATCACCGGCCCCGGGCCGCTGGCCTTGATGGCGATCGCGATCCCGAGCAGCACCGGGCTCAGCAGCACCAGCCCGACCAGTGCGGTGACCCGGTCGAGCACGGTCTTGGCCAGCAGCGACAGGCCGGAGATGGTGGGCTCGTCCACGTTGAGCAGGGGAAGGCCCTCGATCGGCCGGACGTGGATACGCGGACCGGTGACGTCGGTGACCTGGGGGACCACCACCAGGTTCAGGCCGGTGCCCTCCAACTGCCAGGCGAGCTTGCGCAGCTCGTACGACTCCAGGCTGGCGGGGCCGCAGACCGCGATGGTGTCCGCGCCGAGCTGCTGGACCAGCGGCACCAGGTCCCAGCCCACGTAGACCGGCACCGGGGCGTTCACCCGCTCACCCGGCCGGGGGTGGTGTGGCAGGTGGATGGCGATCGGGTGCAGCCCGGCTCCGTAGTTGCGGGTCACCACCTCGTGCAGCGCCAGCGCGTCGGAGAGCCGGCCGACCAGCAGCACCTTCTGCGACGCCCGCCCGGTGCGCCGGATCCGGCGCAGCACCACCCGAGCGGCGAAGCGAGCCACCAGGGTGTAGAGCAGCAGGCAGATGATGATGGCGGCGACCGTCGCCCGGGACAGGTCCTTCTTGAAGCCCAGCGCCAGGAACGAGACCGTGGCGGCCATCGCGAGGTTGGCCCGGGCCACCCGCTTGAGCTCCTCGGTGCCCAGCCCGAGCGCACGCTGGTCGTACGCCCCAGCGGCGACGAGCAGGAGCAGCCAACCCAGGGGGACGCCGATGTTCGCCACGAGGGTGAAGGAGCTGACGTTCCCGAGCACCCGCTGGTCCCAGAAGCCGGCGTCGGCCTCATCCAGCAGGGCGACGACCGTCCGGCTGGCGGCCAGGGCGGCGAGGGCATCGAGCAGGACCAGCCAGGCCACGTAGCGCCGGCGCCAGTTGGCCCGTGGTGCGACCGGACGCGCGAACACCGACCGGGCCATGCCGTTGGACGGGGGTGTGATCACCCCCAGGTCAGGGTCGAACCTCGGTGTCTGCTGTGACGTGACAGCCGTGAGGAACTGAGTGTGCGCGGACACGACCTTCCTTTCCCACATCGCCCCCGTCGGGAGATCGCGTCGTGCACCCTATGCGTCAGAAGGCGTCCTGCCTAGTGGCGGTTCGGTCGCACCTGCAGTGCCTGATCAAACCGTCGACTGTTGACGGTTGGCTCGCAGTTCCTGCATCAGCGCCTCATGGACCGGCTTCGGCCCGAGGCACTGGCGCGCCCTGCGGACGTGCTGGAAGAGCGGTGCCTGAATGATTGGCAGCCGATCTGTCATCCGTCGACGGTCACCACTCGAGGTGGCCGTCTCACTTTCCGATGGCCGTGACCAACCACTTGCCGAGCTCGCTGACCGCACGCACCCCAACGACGGTCAGGGCGAGACCCGGAACGCGCGGTCTGCTGTATCTCCTGATCATTCTGTGCCAGGCGGCGAGGCCGGCGAGGCGACGCCGGCTGATGCTGCCGCCGTGCCGGTGGAACACGACCACCGGGTGGTCGAGGCGCTGCAGGTGCACGCCGTTGCTGAGCGCGCGCAGCACCAGCTCGACATCCACCTTGATCGGCATCCGCTCGTCATACCCGCCGAGCTGCACAAGCAGTTGCCGATCGATGGACATGCCCGAGTGCTTGAAGGGCAGCCGCGGTCGGGTCAGCACAGACCAGAGCATCCGGCGCGGGGTCGGGTAGGAGGGAAGCCTGATGACCTTCGCTGACCCTCCGACACGCTCCTCGTAGTCCGTGTAGACCCAGCGCGCGCCGGTACGGGCGAGAAAGCCGTGGATCCGGGCCAGACCGTCCGGGCTCAGCTCGTCGTCCGAATCGAGGACGGTGACGAACCTGCCGCGCGCGACGCGGAGCGCCGCGTTGCGTGCCGCGCTGATTCCGGTGGGCTGCTGCCGGACGACGCGGATCCGCCGGTCGTCCAGCAGGCGCGCCTCGGCCAGACCCTCGCGGACGGGTACGGCGGAACCGTCGTCCACGACGACGATCTCGAAGTCGCCGAAGCTGCCGGCGAGCACGCTCTGGATGGATTTCACCAGCAGCTGCGGCCGGTCACGAACGGCGATGCACACGGAGAACGCGGGGGTCACCGGTTCCACCGCACGCATCGACGGGAGGGTGGGCGCGTCGATGTTCGGCGTCGCCGAGAGGTTCGGCGACATGACGGCCGGCATCATCGGCTCGGTCGGCGCGTCGATGTTCGACAGTCGTGGGCCGTAGCCGGACGGAGCGGGGCTGCCGGCAGGATCGCGCAAGGAAGAAATCGGGAAGGGAGGGTGGCTCGTCACGGACGGAAGCCGTTTCGCAGCCCACCTCGGCCACCAGGGCGACCTGGCTCAACAGCCGCACCAGTCGACGCAGCAGCTTGCTCCCACACGTCCATACCTTCGCCACCCCCATGAAAGTCACCATCTGCAGCGACATTTGTCGGCGACGCGTTCGTAGGACCCTTCCCCTGATCGACAACAATGAAGATCCATCGCGCAACAAGTCGGAGTATAGCGATCGCCGAACCGGCACACCACCATCTGTCAGACCACCACGTTGATGGTCACAAAGCGATACTCCTGTAGAGATTCCGCTGCTCAGGCCGCCGATCGGGAATGGATTGGACACTCCGCCAAGCCAGCGGGCCGCCGGGCCGCCTTCCGGTCGAATCTACTTTGGCCGAACGTTGGATCTTTTCGGCGACATGGTTGTTTTATCAGTGCAGTAACAGCGAAATGACCATTAACGCGGCAAGACGTGGAGTTGTCCGGGCAACATGCCGTCCAGCCGCCCGCCGAGCCGCCGGTCAACCGCGCCGACGACGAACGAGCACGAACGTCAGGACGACGAGGCCGACCAGCAACGCACCGAGTGACCCCGCGAGCAACGGGGTGACCTCCGCCGACCGCTTCTGCGGCGTGCCCTCCAGTCGCTGGCGTTCGGCGGCGTTCTGGCGGTACACCTGGGCGAGGAGGTTGGCCGGCACCGCGCCTGCCACCGCGTCGAGTCGGGTGACCGCTGTCGACGGATCCCCCGCGAAGTACGCGTCGAGCCCGCTGCGGTACAGCCGGTCGGTGTCACTGAGCTCGTTGCGGACCCCAGCGTCGGCGAGCAGGGTCGACAGCGCGGCGGACGGCACGACCACCCGGTTCGCCCGGTCCGGTCGGGCCTGGTCCTGGTCGACCATGCCGACCACCCGGCCACCCGGATCGAGCACGACCCCCCCGTGCGAGACCCGGCCCACGTCACCATTGATCCGGTAGATGGTCGCCGGCCCCCGTCGACCGGCGTCCGTGATGGCCACCGCCTTCGCGCGCGGCACGTAGGTGGCGGTGCGGGTGTCGACGTCGTCGGTGCTGAACCCCACCACCAACAGCGACGAGCCGGTCGCCAGTTCGCCCGGACCGAGTTCCGCCGCGGGAAGCTTGTCCCGGGACAGTTTCACCAGCGCTACGTTGCTCCCGTCGGCAGCCGAGGCCGCCACCACCTGACCCGGGATGGCCGGCCCCTCGGGGGCGTTGCTACGCGCCGTGTTCAGCTGCCCGAACAGCTGGACACCCGGTTCCGTACCCGAATCGACGCCGGTGAACCGGGTCTTCCCCAGGTTGGTCGTGACGTAGCCCTGCACCTGCGCGGCCGTCAGTTTCTTCTCCCGCACGAGCATCCGGGCGACGGCGTCCAGGGCGACCTGGCGGGCGCTCTCCTCGGTCGGCTTGACGCAGGAGGCGCTGGTGAGCACGTGCCCCGTCGAGGTGACCAGGAATCCGCTGCACCGGCGGTTGAAGCTGATCGGCCTCGACCGTAGGGGCTTGTTGGTGGCGCTGTCCCGTAGGTAGCCGGTGAAGACCGCCTCCAGGAATACCAGCGAGGGCGAGGCCACCGCCAGTGCGCGCTCCTGCGGACTGTACGGCGCGAACTGCGTCCACGGCCTGAACACCGGGTTCGATGGCGACGCCGTCGGGAACCCGGCGCCGTCCCCGATGGTGGGCGACGGGGCCCGCGAGGGGTCGTCGCCTCCCGACATCGTCCAGGCCGCGACGCCCCCACCGGCGCCGACGAGCACCAGGACGAGCGCGACCACGAGGACCCACGAACCGGTACGGCGCTTCGACGGCGGCGAGGGCTGAATTCGGCGTACCGGGGCGGCGAACGGATCGGGCGCCAACGTCGGCGCCGTCACGGGGGCCGGCTGCGGCACGGGAACGGGGTCTGGCTCGCGGGCGGCCCCGTCGGCCGGCTCGGCATCCTGGTCGAGACCGGGGTCCGCGGCGACCGGAGGTAGCACGACAGGATCGCCGTACAACGCCCACGGCGCGTGCGGGACACCGGACGTCGGTTGAGGCACCGCGGAAACCGGCACCCCCGAGGTCGGCGCGGGCGGGCCGGAGACCGCGTCCGGCACGCCGGAGACCGGGTGCGGGACGGCAGAGACCGGCGGCGCCGACGACGGGACCGACGAGACGGGCCGCGGCGGGACGGGCCCGGGATTCGTGGGTACGGGTTGGTATTCCTGGCCGAGCGCACGGAACAGCCGCTCCGCGCCCGGACCAGCCTCCGCCGGATAGGCCACCCACGGTTCCGCGGCGGAGAAATCGGCGTACTCGAAGGCGAGGCCGTCCGGCGCCTGGGACAAGCCGGTGGCGGTGCCCGCGAAGGCTTCCCGCCAGCCCGGAGTGTTCACGGCGGCGGCGTCCAGCACAGCGATCGTGACGAATCGGCCCTGCCCGTCGACGGCGGCCCACGCCTTTCCGGCGGGGCAGGTGCCCAGCATGTGGGTGAACCTGTAGGGGCCGACCGACTGCATGCGCACTCCTCTACTCAACCGCCGTGCGGATAGTACAGAGAAGCTGCGACCACAGCCGCCCGACGGTCGTACGATCGACAGCCGCTGGCGCTCCTTTCTGGGCGGTTCGGCAGGCCGGCGCAGCGGCTTTCCCGTCCTGAGGCACCGATCAGGGCGCTTGCCCTATGAAAGTTTTCATGCATAGAGTCACAGCGTGAATGAAGGAGTTGTCGCCGCGCCCACCGAGCGGGTGCTCGACCTGTTCCACGGCGTGCGGCTCACCCCGACCCAGCGTCGGATCGCGCACTGCCTGGTGCAGCACGCCCCCGCCGTGGCGTACCTGTCCGCGGCCGAGGTGGCCGAACTGGCCGGGGTCAGCCAGCCGTCGGTCACCCGGTTCGCCGTCGCGCTCGGCCACGACGGTTACCCGGCGCTGCGCCGTCGGTTGCGCGACCTCACCACCGCGGCGCCCGGCGGACCGGCGGACGCCGGCAACGAACTCCAGCAGGCGGTCCGCGCCGAGATGGGCAACCTGGACCGGCTCGCCGGTCAGCTCGCCGACCGGGACCGGATTGCCGAGACCGGTCGGCTGCTCGCCGCCAGCCGCCCGCTGCCGGTGCTCGGCCTGCGCGCCGCCGCGCCGCTGGCCGCGTACTTCGCCTACTTCGCCGCCAAGGTGCACCCGGACGTGCGGGTGCTCGACGACGGTGGCAGCCTGCTCGCCGACCGCCTGGAGCAGGCCGCCGAGGCTGGCGCCTCGGCGGTCCTGGCCTTCGTGCTGCCCCGCTACCCCCGGGAGACCCTGGACGCGCTGCGCGACGCGCGGTCCGCCGGGTTGACCGTGGTGGCGATCACCGACTCGCCGGTCAGCCCGGCCACCGAGCACGCCGACGTGGTGCTGCCCGCCGCGGTCGGCGCCCAGCTCGTCTTCGACCTGCACACCGCCCCGATGACCCTGGCCATGGTGCTGTTGCAGGCAATCTGCGACGCCGCGCCGGCCGACACCCAGCGCCGGCTGGAGGCGTTCGAAGCCTCCGCGGCCCGCCGACAGTTGTTCCTCGGATGACCCGGAGGAGATCAGAGATGACCCAGCCCATACGTGCCGCACGGGGCAGCGAGCTCACCGCCCGCGGTTGGCCGCAGGAGGCCGCCCTGCGGATGCTCATGAACAACCTCGACCCCGAGGTGGCCGAACGCCCCGACGACCTGGTCGTCTACGGCGGCACCGGCAAGGCGGCGCGGGACTGGCCGTCGTACCACGCGCTGGTCCGCACGCTGACCGACCTGCGCGAGGACGAGACGATGCTGGTGCAGTCCGGCCGACCGGTCGGCGTGCTGCGTACGCACGAGTGGGCGCCCCGGGTGCTGCTGGCCAACTCCAACCTGGTCGGCGACTGGGCGACCTGGCCGGAGTTCCGCCGGCTGGAGCAGCTCGGTCTGACGATGTACGGCCAGATGACGGCCGGCTCGTGGATCTACATTGGCACACAGGGCATCCTCCAGGGCACCTACGAGACGTTCGCCGCGGTCGCCGCGAAGCGGTTCGGGGACACCCTCGCGGGCACGCTGACGCTGACCGCCGGCTGCGGCGGAATGGGCGGTGCGCAGCCGCTCGCCGTCACCATGAACGGCGGTGTCTGCCTGATCGTGGACGTGGACCGGACCCGCCTCGACCGCCGGGTGCACGACCGCTACCTGGACGAGGTGGCCGACTCGCTGGACGACGCGGTGCAGCGGGTGCTCGCCGCGAAGCGGGACCGGCGGGCGCTCTCCGTCGGCGTGGTCGGCAACGCGGCGGTGGTCTTCCCCGAGCTGCTGGTGAGGGGCGTGGAGATCGACATCGTGACCGATCAGACCAGCGCGCACGACCCGCTGTCGTACCTGCCGGTGGGGGTGGAGCTGGCCGACGCCCGGGACTACGCGGCGGCGAAGCCGGCCGAGTTCACCGACCGGGCCCGCGCATCGATGGCCCGGCACGTGGCGGCGATGGTCGGCTTCCTCGACGCGGGCGCGGAGGTCTTCGACTATGGCAACTCGATCCGGGGCGAGGCGCAGCTCGCCGGCTACCAGCGCGCCTTCGACTTTCCCGGCTTCGTGCCGGCGTACATCCGGCCGCTGTTCTCCGAGGGCAAGGGCCCGTTCCGGTGGGCGGCACTCTCCGGCGACCCGAAGGACATCGCCGCCACCGACCGGGCCATCCTGGAGTTGTTCCCGGAGAACGAGTCGCTGGCCCGGTGGATCCGGCTGGCCGGCGAGCGGGTCGCGTTCCAGGGCCTACCGGCCCGGATCTGCTGGCTCGGTTACGGCGAACGGGACAAGGCGGGCGTGCGGTTCAACGAGATGGTCGCCTCCGGAGAACTCTCCGCCCCGCTCGTCATCGGCCGGGACCACCTGGACGCCGGCAGCGTGGCCAGCCCGTACCGGGAGACCGAGGCGATGGCCGACGGTTCTGACGCGATCGCCGACTGGCCGCTGCTCAACGCGCTGGTCAACACGGCCAGCGGCGCCTCCTGGGTGTCCATCCACCACGGTGGCGGGGTGGGCATCGGCCGGTCGATCCACGCCGGGCAGGTCTGCGTGGCCGACGGCACCGCGCTGGCCGGGCAGAAGATCGAACGGGTGCTCACCAACGACCCGGCGATGGGCGTGATCCGGCACGTCGACGCCGGCTACGACATCGCCCGCGAGGTCGCCGACCGCACCGACGTCCGCGTCCCGATGACCGAGCAGTGAGGAAGGGCCCCTTGTTATCGGATTTTGTTGTAGAAGGGTCCCTTCCTAACAGGTTTCGGGAGCTGTGGGACGAGATCGCGCCGGTCGGGCGGGACGCGGGCAGCGGTGGCTACCTGCGCTACGCGTTGACCGAGCCCGAGTTGGAGCTGCGGACCTGGTTCCGGTCCCAGGCTGACCGGCGCGGCCTGCCGGTCACCGAGGACGGCAACGGCAACCTGTTCGCCCACTGGGGCGACCCGGAGACCGGGGACGCGGTGCTGACCGGCAGCCACTTCGACTCGGTGCCGCACGGCGGGGCGTACGACGGGCCGCTCGGCATCGTCAGCGCGTTCCTCGCCGTGGACGAGCTGCGGGCCGCCGGCGTCGCACCGAGCCGGCCGCTGGTGCTGGCCGCGTTCGTCGAGGAGGAGGGTGCCCGCTTCGGCGTACCGTGCCTGGGGTCACGGCTGCTCAGCGGGGCGCTGCCGGCCGAACGCGCGGCCGGGCTGCGCGACGCGGCCGGGGTGAGCTTCGCCGAGGCGCTCGGCGACCAGCCGGCGGGCGCCCGCCCGGACCTGCTGGGCCGGTTCGGCGCCTTCGTGGAGCTGCACGTCGAGCAGGGCCGCGCGCTGGTCGAGGCGGACGAGCCGGTCGCGGTGGCCAGCGCGATCTGGCCGCACGGCCGGTGGCGCTTCGACGTCGTCGGCGAGGGCAACCACGCGGGTACGACCCGGATGGCGGACCGCCGCGACCCGATGCTCACCTACGCGTTCACCGTGCTGGCGGCCAACAAGGAGGCCCGGCTGCGCGGCGCGCACGCCACCGTGGGTCGGGTCGCCGTCGAGCCGAACGCCACGAACGCCATCCCGTCGAAGGTGACCGGTTGGCTGGACGCCCGGGCCGCCGACCCGGAGACCCTCGCCGGGCTTGTCGACGCGGTGCGGGGCAAGCTCGCCGAGCGGGCCCGCCGCGACGGTACGGCGGTGACGGTGACCGAGGAGTCGGTGACCCCGCTGGTCGCCTTCGACGGCGCGCTGGCCGGTCGGCTGGCCACGCTGCTCGGGGCGCCGGTGCTGCCGACGGGCGCGGGGCACGACGCCGGGGTGCTGGCCGCGCACCTGCCCACCGCGATGCTCTTCGTGCGTAACCCGACCGGGGTGTCGCACTCCCCCGCCGAGGCGGCCACCGACGCTGACTGCGCTGCCGGCGTACGGGCGCTGGCCCGGGTCCTGGAGGAGCTGACATGCCGGTGACCCCGACCCGCTGGCTCGCCGAGTACGCCTGGCTGCCCGAGTACGCCGAGCCCACGCCGGACGTGCTGATCGAGACCGACGGGAAGCGGATCACCGGTGTGACGCCGCTGACCGCCGGGAGTCGGCCGCCCGCCGGTGTCGAGGTGTTCGCCGACGCCGTGCCGCTGCCCGGGCTGACCCTGCCCGGCCTGTCCAACGTGCACTCGCACGCGTTCCACCGGGCGCTGCGTGGGCGCACCCACGGCGGCCGGGGCGACTTCTGGAGCTGGCGGGACCGGATGTACGCCGTCGCGGACCGCCTGGACCCGGACACCTACCTCGCCCTCGCCCGGGCCGTTTACGCCGAGATGGCGCTGGCCGGGATCACCTGCGTCGGCGAGTTCCACTACCTGCACCACCGGCCCGACGGCGGCGCGTACGACGACCCGAACGCGATGAGCGTGGCGCTGGTCGAGGCCGCCGCTCACGCCGGGATCCGGCTCACCCTGCTGGACGCCTGCTACCTGACCGCCGGCGTGGACGGTCGGGCCCTGGCCGGACCGCAGCGACGCTTCGGCGACGGCGACGCGGCCCGGTGGGCGCAGCGGGCGTCGGCGTTCCAGCCGACGGACGGGCACGCCCGGGTCGGCGCGGCCGTGCACTCGGTGCGGGCGGTCCCCGCCGACCAGCTCGGCACGGTGGCCGACTGGGCGCGGGACCGGCGGGCGCCGCTGCACGTGCACCTCTCCGAGCAGCCCGCCGAGAACGACGAGTGCCGGGCGGTGCACGGGCGTACGCCGACCGCGCTGCTCGCCGAGCATGGCGTGCTCGGGCCGGACACCACCGCCGTGCACGCCACCCATCCGACCAGCGGTGACCTGGCACTGCTCGGGGAGAGCCGGACCGGGGTGTGCCTCTGCCCGACCACGGAACGAGACCTCGCCGACGGGATCGGTCCGGGCCGGCAGATGGCCGACGCGGGGATCCGGCTGAGCCTGGGCAGCGACAGCCACGCGGTGATCGACCTCTTCGAGGAGGCCCGGGCGGTGGAGCTGGACGAGCGGCTGCGCACCCGGCGTCGCGGTCACTTCACCCCCGCCGAGCTGCTGATCGCCGCCACCTCGGCCGGGCACGCCGCGCTGGGCTGGGCCGACGCCGGCCGGATCGCTCGCGGCGCCCGTGCCGACCTGGTCACGGTACGGCTGGACAGTGCCCGCACCGCTGGGGTTCCGCCGGTGGGCGCGTTCTTCGCGGCCGGCGCGGCGGACGTCGCGCAGGTCGTGGTGGACGGCCGGGTGGTGGTGGCGGAGGGCCGGCACATGACCGTGGACGTGCCGGCCGAGCTGTCGGCCTCGATCGAGGCGGTGACTCGCACGTGAGCAGTCTGCTGGTGGACAACATCGGGGAGCTGGTCACCAACGGCGTCGGCGAGGGCCCGCTGGGCATCCGCCGCGACGCCGCCGTGCTCATCGAGGAGGGCCGGGTGGCCTGGGTCGGGCCGGCGGCATACGCGCCCGCCGCCGACCGGCGGGTCGACGCCGGTGGGGCCGCCGTGCTGCCCGGCTTCGTGGACAGCCACGCACACCTGGTCTTCGCCGGTGACCGGGCCGCCGAGTTCGCCGCCCGGATGGCCGGCCAGCCGTACACCGGGGGCGGCATCCGGACCACGGTCGGCGCGACCCGGGCCGCGTCCGACGACGAGCTGCGCACCACCGTGCGCCGGCTGCGCGGGGAGGCGCTGCGGCAGGGCACGACCACGATGGAGATCAAGAGCGGGTACGGGCTGACCGTCGCCGACGAGGCCCGTTCGCTGCGGATCGCCGCCGAGAACAGCGCCGAGACCACCTTCCTCGGCGCGCACGTGGTTCCGGCCGAGTACGCCGACCGCCCCGACGACTACGTCGGGCTGGTCTGCGGGCCGATGCTGGCCGCCGCCGCACCGCACGCGAAGTGGATCGACGTGTTCTGCGAGCGGGGCGCCTTCGACGTCGACCACGCCCGGGCGATCCTGGCCTGCGGGCAGGCCGCCGGGCTGGGCGTGCGGGTGCATGCCAACCAGCTCGGCCCCGGCCCCGGTGTGCTGCTCGGCGTGGAGCTGGACGCGGCCAGCGTCGACCACTGCACCCACCTCAGCGACGCCGACGTGGCCGCGCTGGCCGGCACCGCCCACACCGACGGGTCGGGGACCCGCACGGTGGCGACCCTGCTGCCCGGCGCCGAGTTCTCTACCCGCTCGCCGTACCCGGATGCCCGCCGCCTGCTCGACGCCGGCATCACCGTCGCGCTCGCCACCGACTGCAACCCCGGCTCGTCGTACACCTCGTCGATGCCGTTCTGTGTGGCGCTGGCGGTCCGCGAGATGCGGATGACCCCGGCGGAGGCGGTCCGGGCCGCGACGCTGGGCGGCGCGCGGGCGCTGCGCCGCGACGACATCGGCGTGCTCACCCCCGGCGCCTGGGCCGACCTGGTCGTGCTCGAAGCGCCGTCGTACCTGCACCTGGCCTACCGGCCCGGTGTTCCACTGATCCACCAGGTCCTGCTCAACGGAGTGCCGCAATGACGACCGTGACCATCCAGCCCACCGGGGTCTCCCCCGCCGACGTGCTCGCGGTGGCCCGCGGCACCGCCAAGGTCGTCCTCGACCCGGCCACCGTCGACGCGATGGCGACCAGCCGGGCCATCGTGGACGGCATCGAGTCGTCCGGCCGCCCCGTCTACGGGGTCTCCACCGGTTTCGGGGCGCTCGCCAACACGTTCGTCGCCCCGGAGCGCCGGGCCGAACTCCAGCACGCGCTGATCCGCTCGCACGCCGCCGGGGTGGGCGCGCCGATGCCGCGCGAGGTGGTCCGGGCGATGATGCTGCTGCGGGTCCGCTCGCTCGCGCTCGGCCACTCCGGGGTCCGCCCGCTGGTCGCCGAGGCGCTGCTCGACCTGCTCAACCATGACATCACCCCGTGGGTGCCGGAGCACGGTTCGCTGGGCGCCTCGGGTGACCTGGCGCCGCTGGCGCACTGCGCGCTGGTGCTGCTCGGCGAGGGCTGGGTGCTCGGTCCGAGCGGCGAGCGGCAGGACGCGGCCGACGTGCTGACCGGCGCCGGGCTCAAGCCGATCGAGCTGGCCGCAAAGGAGGGGCTGGCACTGATCAACGGCACCGACGGCATGCTCGGCATGCTGTTGATGGCCATCCACGACGCCGCGCACCTGTTCACCATGGCCGACGTGACGGCCGCGCTGGGCATCGAGGCGATGCTCGGTTCCGAGCGGCCGTTCCTGCCCGAGCTGCACGCCATCCGTCCGCACCCTGGGCAGGCGGCCTCGGCGGCGAACATCCACCGGCTGCTCCAGGACTCCCGGGTGATGGACTCGCACCGGGACGACCTGGCGCACGCGGTGCAGGACGCGTACTCGATGCGCTGCGCGCCGCAGGTGGCCGGGGCTGCCCGGGACACGCTGGATTTCGCGCGGACGGTGGCCGACCGCGAGCTGGTCTCGGTGGTGGACAACCCGGTGGTGCTGCCGGACGGCCGGGTCGAGTCGACCGGGAACTTCCACGGCGCTCCGCTCGGCTTCGCCGCGGACTTCCTGGCCATCGCCGCCGCCGAGGTGGGGGCGATCGCCGAGCGGCGGGTGGACCGTCTGCTGGACGTCACCCGGTCCCGGGAGCTGCCGGCGTTCCTCTCCCCCGACGCCGGGGTCAACTCCGGGCTGATGATCGCCCAGTACACGGCGGCCGGGATCGTCGCGGAGAACCGCCGGCTGGCCGCGCCCGCCTCGGTGGACTCCCTGCCCACCAGCGGCATGCAGGAGGACCACGTCTCGATGGGCTGGGCGGCGGCCAAGAAGCTGCGCACCGTGCTGGACAACCTGTCCAGCGTGCTCGCGGTCGAGCTGCTGGCCGCGGTGCGCGGCCTTCAGCTGCGCGCTCCGCTGGTGCCGTCGCCGGCCGGCCGGGCCGCGGTCGAGGCGGTACAGGCGTTCGCCGGCGAGCCCGGTCCGGACATCTTCCTCGCTCCGGCGATGGAGGCGGCCCGCCGCACGGTGTCCGACCGCGACCTGCGTACCGCCATCGAACGGGAGATCGGTCCGCTGGCCTGAGCTCCCGGGGGGTGCTGCCGCCGCCGCGGGTCAGGCGGCGGACGGCAGCACCTCGGTCGGCCCGGCCGGCCACAGCGTTCAGCCGGACATGGCCCAGGGGGCTCGGGTGAAGTTCAGCCTGGCCCGGTGGGCGAACTCCGTCAGGTCCAGCCGGGGCCGTTCGCCGGTGGCGAGGAGGTTGGCGAGGACCTTGTGGACCTCCGCCGGCTCCTCCGGCTGCGCCGGAAGCCGCCGGTTAGCCGGCTGGCCGATCTCGTCCAGAAAGTCCGCGCACTTGCGGTGGTACGGCACGAGGGCGAACGGAACGTCCGCGACATAGGAGAAGATGCCGCCGTGCATCCGCATGTGTAGGCCGATGTCGCACGTCCGCATCTCGCTCCAGACCGCCCGGACGCCGTCGTCGGCGGTGACGGTACGCACGTCGCAGCGTCCCCCCAGGGCGGCCCGGAGCCGCTCGCTGGGCCCGACGTCGCCGCGGACCGGGTGGGTGTTGAAGACGAAGATCGTCACGTCGACGGGCTCGGCGTCGACGAACGAGCGGATGCCCGAGATCAGTGCCTGCTCCCGCCGCCGCTGCTCCGGCTCGGGCAGGTCGGTGTCGGACCCGAGCAGCGTCACGCCGAGCCGAGCCCGGCCCGGCACCCTCGGCACCGGCGCGGGCGCGACGTCGCCGAGCGCCTCGGGCAGGAGGCCGGCGAGGTCACCGGCGGGAACGACCAGGCCCGGATAGCCGATGTCGCGGAGCCGGTCCACGGACGCGGTGTCGCGCACCCCGACATAGTCGACATGCCGGAACACCTCCGCGAGCCGCTGCTGAGCAGCCGACGAGACGAACGGCCCGACGGACACCCCGACCGCCGCGATGGGACGCTTGGAAACCCTCGACCAGGCGGCGAAGACCTTCTTCTCACTGAACGGCCCCATGTCGCGGAACACCGAGCCGCCGCCGAAGAGCAGCATGGTCGCGCCGCCGAGCAGGCTGGCCTTGTTGAGCAGCTTCCCGGCCCGGCGTACCGGGTCGAGCGACTCGAAGAGGGCCTGACTCATCCCGGCACGGTCCGCCGGCAGGTCCACCAGCGGTGGCGCGGCGAACGTCGGCGCCTCCGTGCCCCAGTAGCGGGCCAGGGCCCAGTCGACGATGACGCAGAACGCGTTGTCCCCCACGTTCTGCATGCCGTAATACCCCACCACCAGGGGCCGGCGGGCTGCGCCCGACCTTCGGTCCACACTCACCG
Source organism: Micromonospora sp. U21 (assembly GCF_018070045.1). Classification (GTDB taxonomy): domain Bacteria; phylum Actinomycetota; class Actinomycetes; order Mycobacteriales; family Micromonosporaceae; genus Micromonospora. The sequence goes on along the minus strand of NZ_JAGPYK010000001.1, from coordinate 87,918 downwards.
TGTCATCCCTTCGTCAGACGCCGACGAATCTCGGCCCAGGACGGGAGCGGAGCTTCCGCCACCACATTGCGCTTCACGGACGACCAGAACAGGACGAGGAGGATCGCCTCCGACAGGACCGTGGCCAGGGCCGCGCCGACCACGCCGAACGGCGGGATCGCGAGGGCCAGCGTGCCAAGGAAGACGACCGAGCCCAGGCCCTGGTAGAGAACCTTCTTGCGGAGCAGCCCACCGCTGGTCAGCAGGGACGCGACACTGGCCGAGCCGAAACGGAGCGGGATCGCGAGCGCGAGCAGCGCCATCACCGGGACGGACTCGTGGTACGCGGCGCCGAAGAGCAGCGGGATGGCGTACCGGCCGCCGACGGCGACGATGACACCGATCAGCAGACCGAGCGCGATCATCCCCACCGTGCCGGCGCGGTAGGCGATGAGGACGGCCTCCCGGTCGGAGCGTGACCACCGGTGCAGCTTCGCCAGGAAGTACTGCTGGTAGACCACGCGGGGCAGCAGGTAGATCGCCGTCAGCAACGTCATCGGCACGGCGAAGACCGCAGCGGCCCGGGCACTGAGGAACTCGGCGCTGACGACGACACCCAGGTTCATGCCGAGCAGGTAGAAGAGACTGCCGAGCATGAAGGGCGCGGCACCGCCGAGCAGGTGGCGCAGCCGGGGCGGACGCCCCGGTCGCATGTCGCCTGACGGGTAGCCCTCCAACGGCCCACGTCCGCGAGCGAACGGCGCGATCACCACTGCGCTGAGCACGACCGTCACCGCAGCCACGAGGCCGTACCCGGTCGCTGCGGCCAGCGCCGAGAGACCGGCGACCACGGTGAGCACCGCGACGAGGAGCCGTCCGGCGTGCGGGACGAGTTGCAACACGGACAGCGGGCCGTAGGCACCGCGCAACTGGAGCACCGAGACCGACAACGCCATGCCGGCCTGCGCGAGGATGACCGGCGCCAGGAGGATCCGCAGGCCGCTGAGGGTCTGGTCGCCCCCGTCCAGCAGGGCCCAGGTCACCATCACCGCGATCTGGAGACCGGAACAGGCGAGCACCAGCGCGATCGACGGCCGCACCCAACGCACCGCCCGCGGTCCCTCGCGTCCGAACCGCTGCAACCAGAACTCGGCGATGCCGAAGAGCGCGACGGGGCCGGCGAGGGTCATCAGCGACAGGACGGACATGAAGGCGCCGAACTGGGCCTGGTCCAGGCTGCGGGCAAGCAGCACCTGCGTCACGAACGCGATCAGGGTGAGCCCGACCTGGCTGATCCCGAGCAGACCAAGTTGCCGCAGCCGACGGGCGAGGCCGCGCGAGCGGCCACGAGGCGCGGACCTGGTCTCGAGCAGGGTCATCGGTCGGCGGCCCGCCGCTGTAAGAGGTGGGAGGCTCTCATCGGGCCACCTCGGCCGCGACGGCCGACCGCACCTGCTCCAGCTCCAGCGCGGTGCGCCGGATCCACGCCTCTCGCACCGCGGCGATCCGGTCAGGGATGGTCGGGTCCGGCCGGACGGCCGCCCGTACCCCGTCGGCCAGCGCGGCGGACTCGTTGGCGACCAGCGTGGCGAAACCGCCGAAGAGGTTCGTGGTGGTGTTGGTACGGGACAGCACCAGTGGCCTGCCGGCGCTCAACGCCTCGCACGCGCCACTTGGCTGACAGGCGTCCCGGTCGGTCAGCACGACCACGGCGCGGGCTCCGGCGAGCGCCGCCTCGTAATCGGGGAGGTCCAGGAAGCCCAGGCCGATCAGGTTGGGCAGGGCCGCCGCGCGCTGACGCAGCGGCTCGGGCAGGCGGTGCAGGGGCGCGGTCGTGGCGAAGGTGATCTCGGCTGCCTCCTCGATCGCGTCGAAGAGCACATCCATCGGTTCGTCGGCGGCCGCGGAGGCCACCACGAAGACCCAGTCGCGCGGCGCGGCGGGCGCGATGGGCCGCAGCGGGTCGTGCACAACCAGGGTCCGCAGACCGGGAAACGCCTCACGGGCGAGGACGTCGGCTTCGCGGTTGTGGGTCAGCACGAGCCGCGCACCCCGCAGGATCCGCTCGGTGCCGGGCACCTTGCGCCACCACGACTGGAACTGCCCGTTGTGCGCGTCCACAACGTACGGCACCTTGGCCCGGTGCGGAGCCAGCGCGGACAGGTGCGGCTGGGCCTGCGCGACGACGAAGGACGGCCGCCGGGACCGGATCAGGGCCAGGTCCTCGCGGCTGTGGGCCAGGTAGTCAGAGGGGCGCAACACCTTCGACGTCGCCCGGTGCGGACGCCACACCAACTCGGCGCCGAGCGCCTCGGCGAGCACGTCGGAACGCCGTTGATAACGCTTCCAGGAAATGAACAAGGGGGGATTCATGGATGGTCACCATTTCTGACTGCACCGGATGTCAGAGCCGCGCGTGGATACACCGCGACAACCAGGATGTGCGAGAACAGGAACAGCCACATGAAGTACGAATAGGAGGTCGGCTTCTGGGTCACCGCGAAGACGGCCGCGGTGAAATAGAGCACGACGAGCGCCCACTGCCCCTCGAAGGTGAGCAGTTCACCGGTCGTACGCCACAGGACGGTGCAGATCACCGCCATGCACGCCAGGCCGAGCACGCCCCACACCACGAACACGCGGATCGGATCGCTGTGGGTGTTCCACGGCTCGTAGCCCAGCCCGAAAAGCCAGACGTCCAGCGGCGCGTCCCGCCACGCCTGGGAGAGCTCGACCCAGATCTCGCCCCGGCCGCGCATGAAGTCCTTGGAGTCGGGGTTGAGCGAGCCGATCTGGGTGACCAGGAACCGGGCCCGGGCCCACAGGAACGGACCCCATCGAATCAGCAGGACAACCAGCCCCACGACCAGCAGCAGCACGGCCGGGGCGGTGAGCCGCAGGGGCAGCCGGCGAATCCACCGCAGCAGCGCGGGAAGGCGTCGCAGCTCCATGGCCGCGACGAGGATCCCCACGCAGAGAATGGTCAGCCGGTGCGTGGTGACCACCGTGGTGCCGACCATGAGCGCGAGGAGACCGAAGCGGAACACCGGCTTGAGTCGCAACCGGTCGCCGGCGACGTACAGGATGAAGACCGCGAAGATCAGCAGTCGGCCGAGTGAGGCCGGGTGGAAGTAACCACCCGAGGCGCGACCGATGTTGCCGCCGGGCAGCTTGAAGAAGAAGGTGTAGTCCACGACGCCGGCGACCTGGAGCCAGGCGATCACGGAGTGCGCCACGGCACCGAGCAGCACCAGTTGCAGCACCCAGCGGATCCGGTCCATGGTGAACCACTCCGGCTTGGCGTACATGACCGCGATCAGGGTGATCGGCGCGAAGCCGACGGCCAGCTGCGCCGCCTGGGTCAGGGTTCCCCTGGCCGGCGGGACGTAGGGGCCGAAGATGTCCCGCAGGCCGGTCACCGCGAACTGGTCGATGAACGCTTCCCGGGCGGGAACTGCGAGCAGACTGACCACCGAGAGCAGGCCCAGGGTCAGTAACGCGACCAGCGCGGGGGTCACCTTCCCCGGGAGCCTGCGGGTCATCGCGACGACGAGGACAAAGGCGGCGACCATGAGCACGGCACCCGCCGTGCTCGCCACGAAGCCCAGGTCGACGGTGTCGTGCGCGGTCTTCTCGCCGGGAATGTCGAACAGGGGCTTCAGGCCGATGAGGGCCAGCGCGGTGGCGACCAGGAACCACGTCGGCAACTCCAGGCGGCGTCGCCGTTCGGGGATACGGGTCGGGTCCGGCTCGGCGCGCAGCGACGCCGGGCCGCTCATCCGGACGCGGCCAGCGGTCGCGGCGCGGACCGCGCATGCCCGAGGTAGCTGTCCACGTCCCGATCCTCCCCGCAGCTTCTGTCCGGGGGCACTATACGCGACCTCGGATCGCACCCGGGACAGGCTGATGCGGGGCGGACCGCGCCAGCAATCGCCCCGGTCAGCGGGTTTCCGGCACCTCGGACGCCGGGGCGGCCGTCGCTCAGGTCACCACTTCCGCGGCACCCCGCTCCAGCCCCGTCACCGGCTTCTTCGGCGGCGCTCCGCTTCTGGTCAGGCAGCCGGGGCGGAGCGCCACAACGACAGCGTGACACCGGTGAGCTTGACCACACGGACCGGTTCGAGTGCGCCGAGGGGTTTTTCCAGCGACGGGTGCACGCCGGAACGTTGATCATCAGCAGTCGACGTGCTGATCAGCCACAACCGCTCCGCGGAGCTGACGCATTTCGCCCCGCCCTTGCAGTGCCGTGGGAAGGCTGGAGCGCCGCCGGGCCAGGCCGTGAAGACGGTCGGCAGACTCCGCCTACCGGCCCGGCCCAGGTAGTAGTCCACGCCATCCCGCAGCCGGGTTGGATACTTTGCGTGGAAGGCGATCGCATCGTTGGCGGCGGCCTCCGCCGTGATCACCGCGACCGCTCCCCGCAGATCGGGTTCGCCCGAGGCGACGATCTCCCGGTTCGACGCGTGTGCCGGAAGTCCAAGGGCGACGCAGAGCAGGACCAGCATCGCCGGCAGCATTTGCTGCCTCCACCTCGGTGCCGCGGTGTTCCGCTGCGTTCCCGCTTGGCGGGCCACCGTCGCGACGGCCAACAGGCACCACGCCGGTACGGTGAACAACACGTAGCGGTGGATGAGCAGCGCCGCCACCGGCGAGATGAGAAGCAGTACGAAGAACGGCCCGATCGCCCAGGTGCCGAGCAGGCTCCCACGGCGTCCCAGCGTGCAGGCACCAAGGACGGCCAGCCCGACGATCATGGCGCCGACGGGGATGCTGCCCGTAACCCGTGCCATCTCGTTGATGGTGCTGTCCCAGGTGGCCTCCGGGATCCACCCCACCTGGCCGGCCTGGTCGATCCCGACCCAGGCGACGGGAAGGACGGGGAGGACGCCCGTGGCCGCCGCCGCGAACCAGCGCACGGTCACCTTGGTTTCACGAAGGCTCACCACGTACACGAGATGTGCGAGCAACAGCAGCAGTGCGACCAGGTGCATCAATCCGGCCACGGTGACGACGCCGGCATAGGCGAGCCACCGCAGCCACGACGGCCGCTCCGCCGCGCGCAGGAGCAGCAGGGTCCCGAGCACGGTGGCGGCGGCGGCGAGCGCGTAGGGTCGCGCCTCCTGGGCGTACCGCGAGATGGTCGGCACGACGGCGACGAGCAGACCGGCGAACAGGCCGGTCGCCGGGTCGAACAGCTTCCTGCCAATGGCTGCGGTCAGCGCGGCGGCGAGAGCGATCGCGAGCAGGGACGGCATCCGGATGGACACCTCGGAGTCGCCGAACACCGCGATCCAGCCGTGCATGAACAGGTAGTAGGGGGCAATGACGGCGTCCGTGCCCTCCACCAGGTCCTGCAGCCCCCGTAGCGACTTCGTCGACGCCACCCAGGTTGCGATCTCGTCGCGCCAGAGCTGGCGACGGTCGAGACCGTAGAGCGCGACGAGGACTGCGGCGAGGGCGGGTACAGCCGGCACGGACCAGCGCGTCAACCGACCCGCGGAACTCTCCGGCGCGGGGTCTTCCGAGGGCTCCGTTAACTTGCCCGCGGGCCCGCCGAGCGGCCTGTCCGCGGAGGCCAGTTCGACCATGTGTCCTGTTCCTTCGAATCGCACGGCACGCGAGGCCGGAAGGGCAGCCGCGGTCCGAGAGTTGCTCGTGTTTCGGTAGCGTAGACGCCGCTGGCGGGACCCATGGTCCGGTGTCCGGCGTCGGCCCGGCCGCGATCTCCCGGAGGATCCGCGGACAGCGGATCGAGGGCAGCAAGACGAGGGCGCCCCAGCGCGCTGGCGATGAGCACAGGCATCGACGCACGCCTGCGCGGGAGACGGGCGGTGTCAGGCTGTCAGCGGGGATTTCCCGCGTGTGTCAACGTTTCCGCCGCGTAGAAGAAGTTGGCGCCGGCCGGGCGGTCGGCCAGGAGGAGTTCCCTGGTCCTGGGCAGGCTGAACCCCATTCTTGTCGAATAGTGGTTGTAGGCGACCTCGGGTAACGGATCCAACCCGGTCTGGAGGCGGCCACCGCACAACCACGGCGGTACCGGCTCGCCGAGCTCGTACCTGGAGTGCAGCTCGACCGCCCGGGTGAGCCGCTGCCGCGCCTCGGCGTAGAGATCCAGGCCCTGGATCCATGCGGTCTCCGCGACGTGCGCAGCCGCCGCGAGGCCCCAGCCGGTGTGGAGGAAATCGCGACAGGTCTCCTGAGCGAGCCCGTCCACGAACCTGGTCTGCCCGCCCCAGTACTCGATGATCTGCGATCTGCTGAACGAGTCGCCGGCAGGCGCTTTGGGGACCGGGCCGTCGGTCGTCAGATAGACGTACGCCCGCAGCCGCTTCCGCCACATATCGACCGCCTTCGTGAAGACGGCACGGTCGTCGAGGAAGACCGCGATGCTGACCGCCGCGTCCAGCATGATCAGCTCCCAGTTGCCCGCCCGGTAGCGGTTGATTCCACCCATCACCAGCGGCAGGTAGATGTCACGGAACATGCGCTCCGCACGGGCGAGCCGATCTGGCCGCCACGCCGGGTACGTGTGCTTGATCAGCTCCGCCGCCCGCACGAACGAGGCACCCGACCATCCTGCCTGCAAGGGGGCGTTGGTGTTGGTCTGCCGCTTCAGCACACCCGACCAGGCGTCAATGATCTCGATGGACTTCTCGGCGTAGCGACGATCGCGGGTGAAGAACCACAGCAAGGCGTGTGCGTAAGCGGCAACGGCGTCCTCGGTCTGTTGGGTGCATCCCGTGTCGGGCCTTGAGTAGAAGCCACAGTCGACGCTGGCGATCGGCCTCGCCTGCCAGGACAACTGCCCGTACCGGGTACGTTGCAGGGTGAGCCACGCCGAATGCCAGGGCTCCTCGCCTGCTCTGACCTTGCCGAGCGCGAAGTCGAGCTGATCGCTCTGCACCAGCACCCCGGGGTGGACGAAGCCGCTCTCGCTGTTGCGGGAAGGGCTCAGATACGGCACGGGGGCGAGGGACTGCGCTGACCACAGGCCCGCGGATTCACCCTCCGAGCGTGTCGTCTTGGACGAGGCGACCAGGAAGCCGGCGGTGACCACAAGCGCCACCGCACCGGCCAGCGCCGCGATACCGGCGCGGATACCCGCCCATGCCATCCCGTCTCCCCAAACAGTCCAGCGAACAGGGCGTGCGGAAAAACTCTTCCAAGAGTGGCACGCCCTGGTCCTCCGATCCGCCCTGCCGCTTCGGCTGTTGCCCCGTCGGCGGACGGCGTACGCGTCAGACGGCGGTGGGCGGCAGCACTTTCGCGATCAGCTTGGCCAACTCACGCAGCGCCTTGCCGCGATGGCTGATCGCGTCCTTCTCGGTCGGGGTCAGCTCGGCGTTGGTCCGGTCCTGACCGTCGCCCAGGAAGATCGGGTCGTAGCCGAACCCACCGTCGCCGCGCGGAGCACGCAGCACCTGCCCCGACTGCCGGCCGTCGACCAGGTGCTCCTTGCCTTCGGGCAGCACCAGCGCCACCGTGCAGACGAACGAGGCGGCCCGCTGCTCGTCGGGCACGTCGGCGATCTGGTCCAGCACCAGCTGGAGGTTGGCCCGGTCGTCGCCGTGCTGCCCGGACCAGCGGGCGCTGAACACCCCCGGCATCCCGTTGAGGGCGTCCACCGCGAGCCCGGAGTCGTCGGCGATGGTCGGTAAGCCGGTACGCCGGCAGCCCTCCCGGGCCTTGATCAACGCGTTCTCGCCGAAGGTCAGGCCGGTCTCCGGCAGTTCCGGGTACTGCTCGACGTCGTCCAGCCCCAGCAGGGCGATCCGGTGCGCGCCGAGCGCGCCGTCCAGGATCCGCTGGAGTTCGACCAGCTTCTTACGGTTGCGGGTCGCGAGCAGGGCCTTGTTCATGAGAGAGCCTTCCGCTGGGCTTCGGCCAGCTCCGCGCAGCCCGCGACGGCCAGGTCGAGCAGGGTGTCGAGCTGGTCCCGGGCGAACACGCCCGCCTCACCGGTGCCCTGCACCTCGACGAAGTCGCCCGCACCCGTGCAGACCACGTTCATGTCCACCTCGGCGGCCACGTCCTCCTCGTAGCAGAGGTCGAGCCGCGCCTCGCCGGCGATGATCCCCACGCTGACCGCGGCCACCGAACGGTGCATCACGTTCTCCGGCTTCCCGGCCAACGCCTTACGGCCGGCCAGCCAGTCCACCGCGTCGTGCAGCGCCACGTACGCGCCGGTGATCGCGGCGGTCCGGGTGCCACCGTCGGCCTGGAGCACGTCGCAGTCGAGCACCACCGAGTTCTCGCCGAGCGCCTTCAGGTCGATGCAGGCGCGCAGGCTGCGGCCGATCAGCCGGGAGATCTCGTGGGTCCGGCCACCGACCCGACCCTTGACGCTCTCCCGGTCGGAGCGGGTGTTGGTGGCCCGGGGCAGCATCGCGTACTCGGCGGTCACCCAGCCGAGCCCGGAGCCCTTGCGCCAGCGGGGCACCCCCTCGGTGACGCTTGCCGTGCAGAGCACCCGGGTGCCGCCGAACTCGACGAGCACCGAGCCCTCCGGATGGGTGCTCCAGCCTCGGGTCAGGGTCACCGGTCGAAGTTGATCGGGCCCTCGCCCGTCAGGTCGCGCCATGCCTGCACCCTATGCGGTGCGGTGCCGCACCTGCCCTGGGGTGCCCCGACCGGATTCCGCGTCGTGCATCCCCGAGGAATCCGCCGACCGCTGCCGGCATCCGAACTGCTCGGCCCGGGCCCGCCCGGCCGCCGCGCCACCTCGGGCAGCGCGCTGGCCGCATCGACCAACCACCGGGTGGGTCAGACGTCGTAGCTGGCGCCGGCCCGAACCACCTCGAGCGGCCCGGTGTACGCGGCGGCGGCCGACTCCAGCGTGTGCGCCTCGCTGCCCCAGGCGGCCACCAGGTGGGTGAGCAGCAACCGGCCCACCACGGCCTTGGTCGCCGTCTCACCGGCCTCCCGGCCGGTGAGGTGCAGGTCCGGTGGATTGTCCGCGCCGTCGAGGTAGCTGGCCTCACAGAGGAAGACGTCGGCGTTCTGGGCCAGCCGCAGCAGCGCGTCGCAGGGCGCGGTGTCCGAGGAGTAGCAGAGGGACCGGCCACCGTGCTCCAGCCGCACGCCGTACGTCTCGACGGGGTGGTTGACCCGGTCGACGGTGACCGTGAACGGGCCGATCGGGAAGGTGCCCGGTTGGAGGGCGTAGAACTGGTAGACGTCCTCGACGGTGCCGTCTTCGCCGTAGGCGGCGCTGAGCCGGTCCGGTGCGCCGGAGGGCGCGTACACCGGCAGCGCCGGGTAGGGGCCGTCCGGGGCGTACCGGCGGACCACCACGTACGACACGGCGTCGAGGATGTGGTCACAGTGCAGGTGGGTCAGGAGGATCGCGTCCGGGGCGTGCAGCCCCGCGTACCGCTGGAGGCTGGACAGCGAACCCGAGCCGAAGTCGACCAGGAGCCGGAAGCCGTCGGCCTCGACGAGGTACGCCGAACACGGCGACTCGGGGCCGGGAAAGCTGCCGGCGCAACCCAGGACAGTCAGTCGCATCGAGTCGTCTCGCTGTCACTGTCAGTAGCATCCGTGCCGGCCGTCGTCCCAGCCATGATCTCTACCGACGCGTACGCCACGCTGCGCAGCCTACGCTGGGGTACGCGGCAGCAAGAATCATCCGATGGAACTTGTCACGAACGTGACACCTGCTCACGGCGCGGCGGGCAGCGTACGGGCCGTCGACGTGCGCATCGACGGCCCGTACGTGAAGACCCTGTCGGTCAGGCCCAGAGCTGCCCCTCCAGGGCGTCCTCGGCGTCGGCCAGCGTGCCGCCGTACGCGCCGGTGGACAGGTACTTCCAGCCGCCGTCGCACACCACGAACGCCACGTCGGCGCGGCGGCCGTCGCGGACCGCCTCGTGCGCCACCGCGAGGGCGGCGTGCAGGATGGCGCCGGTGGAGAGGCCGGCGAAGATGCCCTCCACGTCGACGAGCTGCCGGGTGCGCAGCACCGCGTCCCGCGTGCCGACCGAGAAGCGCCGGGAGAGCACCGAGGCGTCGTACAGCTCCGGCACGTACCCCTCGTCGATGTTGCGCAGGCCGTAGACCACCTCGCCGTAGCGCGGCTCGGCGGCCACCACCTGGATGCCGTCGGCCTTCTCCCGCAGGTAGCGCCCAGTGCCCATCAGGGTGCCGGTGGTGCCGAGCCCGGCCACGAAGTGCGTGATGGTGGGCAGGTCGTGCAGCAGCTCCGGACCGGTCGTCTCGTAGTGCGCCCGGGCGTTGGCCTCGTTGCCGTACTGGTAGAGCATCACCCAGTCGGGGTGCTCGGCGGCGATCTGCTTGGCGGTGGCGACGGCCTGATTGGAACCACCCGCCGCCGGCGAGAAGATGATCTCGGCACCGTACATCCGGAGCAGCTGGATCCGCTCGGTGGAGACGTTCTCGGGCATCACGCAGACCAGCCGGTAGCCGCGCAGCTTGGCCACCATGGCCAGCGAGATGCCGGTGTTGCCGCTGGTCGGCTCCAGGATGGTGTCACCCGTCCGGAGCCGGCCGGCCTCCTCCGCCGCGCGGACCATGAACAGGGCCGCCCGGTCCTTGATGCTGCCGGTCGGGTTCCGGTCCTCCAGCTTGGCCCAGAGCCGCACCGGCGGGGCGCCCTCGGGCACCGTCGGGGAGAGCCGGGGCAGGCCGACCAGCGGCGTGCCCCCGCAGGCGTCGAGCAGGCTGTCGTACCGCGCCATGGCGACCGCCCTCAGCGGGCGGCGACGGCGCCGCGACGGCTGTCGCGGGCTACCGCCGTCGCGCTCTGCTGGCGGACCGCCGCGGCACTGTGCTGGCTGATCGCCGCTGCCGCCGCGAAGCCGAACGCGCCGCCGGCCACGGCGGGCAGGATGGTGATGCTGTCGCCGTCGGAGAGCTTGGCGTCCAGCGCGCCGAGGAAGCGGACGTCCTCGTCGTTGACGTAGACGTTGACGAAACGGTGCAGCGCGCCGGCCTCGGTGACCAGCCGGCCCCGCAGCCCGGCGTGCCGGGAGTCCAGGTCGGCGAGCAGGTCGGTCAGGGTGTCGCCGGAACCTTCGACGACCTTGGCGCCGCCGGTGTAGCTGCGCAGGATGGTGGGGATGCGAACCTCGATGGCCATGATGTCGTGCTCCTCATTCGGGTGTGCCAGGGTGACGGGACGGAACGGGTGGGGACGCTGACGGATCAGCGGCCGGAACACTCGTAGTCGACCGTCGCCGGGCTCTGCCCGAACATGTAGGACTGGACGGCGTGCGGGTCGACCCCGGCCTCCACCACCTGGACCGGCTCCTCGGTGACCACGCCGTCGACGATCCGGAACGACCGGATCTCCTCCGAGTCGGGCTCACGGGTCGAGACGAGCAGGTAGTGCGCGCCCGGCTCGCCGGCGAAGGAGACGTCGGTCCGCGAGGGGTACGCCTCGGTGGCGGTGTGCGAGTGGTAGATGACCACGGGCTCCTCGTCCCGGTCGTCCATCTCCCGCCAGATCCGCAGGTGCTCCATCGAGTCGAACTCGTAGAACGTCATCGACCGGGCGGCGTTGTCCATCGGGATGTGCCGGGTCGGGGTGTCGCTGCCGAGGGGACCGGCGACCACGCCGCACGCCTCGTCCGGGTGGTCCCGGCGCGCGTGGGCGACGATCGCGTCGATGATCGACCGGTCGATGCTCAGCACGTGCACCAGCCTAACGCCTGCCGGGTACCGGCCTGAAGTGGTGCCGGTCACGCCTAATCGATCAAGGCGTTGAGCAGCGACTCCTGTAGATATCCGAGGTACGCGTAGACCGACAGCTGGAACACCCGGCTGGAGGCCGGGTCCTCGGCGACCGCGTCGTCCAGCTCCTCGCCCAGGTCAGTGCCGTCCTTGATCTCCAGCCGGACGCCCATCGCCAACCGGGCGTCGTTCAGCGCCCGCAGCCACGCCTCGGCCGCCTCGGCGTCCAGCCGCACCTCACCGCCCGCCTCGTCGGGCAGAGCGGCCAGGATGGCCCCCGCCTGATCGATCTTCGCGGTCTTCAGGTCGCCCTCGGTGTAGCGGCGGAACTCGGCGGAGCCGGCCGCGTCCTCGGGGTAGACCGCCGGGAAGAGCCGGCCGACGACCGGGTCGGTGTGGTCGAAGCCGTCGGTGAGCAGACCGACCACCTCGGAGGCGACCTTGCGCAGCACCCGCACCTCGTCGACGGCGAAGGTGGCGACGTAGCGGCCGGCCTGGCGACGGAACATGCTCACGAGGCCCACCCTGTTCCCGACTGCGGGGCTCGCAGAACCGGCTCACTCCTCGCGCTCACGAGCGGTCCACCGTCGCCCACAGCCCGTACGCGTGCAGCTGCGACGCGTCGTGCTCCATCCGTTCCCGGGCGCCGGTGGAGACCACGGCGCGACCCTTGTGGTGCACGTCCAGCATGAGCTGCTCGGCCCTCTCCCGGCTGTAACCGAAGAGCTTCTGAAAAACCCAGGTCACGTACGTCATCAGGTTGACCGGGTCGTCCCACACGATCGTCACCCATTGCCGCTCGGACGCCGGCACCTCGTGAGTGTCCGGCGTCTCGACCGGTGCAACCTGCGGAGCCGCCATGCCCCCCATCGTGCCACCGGTTTCCCGGAACCGAGGAACCGGAACGCCGGCCCGGCGAGGATCACCCAACCCGGCCTCCCCGGCCTCGCCCCCGAGGCCGGTGGACGCGAGGTGTCGCACGGGGCCGGAGCAGGTCGCAGCCACGCCGTCAGGCGAGCAGGATGCCGTGATCGACTGCATCGGAGAGCACCGCGCCCAGCGAGAGGCGGATCACCTCGAACCGTCGGGAGATCTCCCGGGACAGCCCCAGCTCGACCTCCCGCAGCGCCCGCTGGGACCACGCCCGGGCGGCGTTGTGGTCATCATTGCCGGGTGTACGCCACTGCTGCCAGCATCCGCCGGACAGCGCCACCGCGACCGGCGGGAGCACCTCGCCGCGGAACGTCCTCGGGTAGCCGTCGAGCGCGTCGATCGCCTCCGGACCGGTCAGCGAGGCCACCCCGGCCGTGCTGGTGATCAGCAGCACCCGGTCCAGGTCGCGGCCGGGCCGGTGATCGGTCAGCCCGTACTGCACGGCGGTGGCGATCCGGCGGCGCACGCCCTCGGCCGGTGGCGCGCCGAGCACCCGGGCCGCGGCGTCCGTCACGATGCCCCGCACAGCGTGGTCGCACTGCGCGGTGGCCAGCAGCGACAACGCCGCCATCTCCCGGTCCAGCAACTCCGGCAGGCCGGCGCAGCCGACCCCGAAGACGATCTCCTGCACCACCCGCAGGTGGGCGTTCGCCAACTCCAGCGCGAGGTGCTGGCGGATCCGCTGGGCACAGGAGCGGGTCTGCCGGTCGAGCTGCTCGGACCAGTCCCCCGGGTCGGACACCACGGACACCCGGCCGTGCTGGCCCGGTAGTACCGGCGGATCTGCGCTGGCCCGCTGCAACCCCTCGTGCGCCGCCCAACCCACCAGTGCCCGGCGCAGGTCGGCAGCGGACTCGGCGTCGTCGACCGGGAACCACCGTGCGCCGGCCAGCGAGGGCACGGCGGCCAGCAGCGCCGCACGGTGCGCCGCCACGGTCACCGCGACCGGGTCAACCTTGCCCGGCACGCCGTGTGCCGGCGGGACGGACGCCCCCGCGTCCTCCGTCGTCGCCGCGCCGTCGGCCAGCGGGGCCCAGCCCGCCGCGCCGGGGGTGACCGCGAAGACGACCTTCACCGGGGCCGGGGCCACCTCGGCGAGCAGGTTCAGCTCCGCGGCGGTGAACGCCTGATCGGCGGCGATCACGAAGAGCAGCGCGCCGGCCCGGCCGACCGCGTCGAGCAGCACCCGGCCGCCGGCGACGCCGAGCGTGCCGGTGTCCGGGGTGTCGACCAGGGTGAAGTGCCGCAGCAGGGGCTCTGGCACGCTCAGCTCGACCCGCCGGGGCGGGCGGGCCAGCGCCGGGCCGGCGGCGTCCCGGTCCGCGCCGTAGGAGTGCGGTTGACGGTAGCCCGGCACGTACGCCGCCCGGGTGGGCGCCTTGGCGTGTCGCACCACCAGCCAGCTGCCCGCCGGCACGGTGAGCATGACCGGGTCGAGCCCGAGCAGGGTGGCGAGCACCCCGCGACGCTCGGCACCGGCGGGGCCGACGGCGACCACGCCGAGCGGCTCCTCCGGACCGGGGCCGGTGACCCCGATCCGGGTGGGTAGCGGGCCGCAGCGCGGCAGGTTGGCTGGGCCGGCCATGTCGCCCGGCGAGTCGACCGAGGGGAGAGGGCCCTGCTTCATCGGGTGGCCTCCCGTTGCGGGCGACCGGGCGTCCGGTCGCGTGGAAATTCCGGTGACGGTACCCGGATGCCGGAAGACTACGGGCGGGCCGGTGACCGGGCGGAACACTTCGAATACTCACCGGTAATCGCGAGATTACTCAACTTCGGTGCGTGACGGTGCGGGCGCGGACAGGTTTCGATGGATATGCTGCCCGGATGAGTCGATGGCAGTTCGTCGGCCGCACCGGTGAGCTCAACCGCCTGCTGGCGGCAGTGACCGGGGAGGCCGGCCGAGGGCTCTTCTTCAGCGGCAGCGCGGGCATCGGCAAGAGCCGGCTGCTGCGCGAGGGCGTGAGCGCGCTGCCCACCGACCGGTACGCCATCTGGTCCATCGCGGCCAGCGCCACCACAGCGGCGCTGCCGTTCGGCGGGCTGGTGCAGGTCCTCCCCGCCGAGCAGCCGCAGGGCCTCTCTCCCGCCGGCATCCTGCGCTGGGCGCTGGGCGTGCTGCAACAGCAGGCCGCCGGCCGGCGGATCGTGCTCGCCATCGACGACGCGCACCTGCTCGACCCGCCGTCCGCGGCGCTCGTGCACCTCGTTGCCCGCGCGGAGAACGCCACCGTGCTCGGCACCCTGCGCGACGGCGAGCAGATCCCGCTGCCGATCCGCGCACTCTGGACCGACGACCTGGTCGAGCACGTCGAGCTGACCCCGATGCCACCGGCGGAGACCGCCGGGCTGCTGGCGGCGATCCTGGGCGGCCCGGTCGACGCCGGCTCCGCCGACCGGCTCGGCCGGCTGTCCGCCGGCAACCCGCTGCTGCTGCGTGAGCTGGTGCACGCCGCCAACGGCAGCGCGGAGCTCAAGCGCACCTACGGCATCTGGAAGTGGACCGGGCGGCTGGAGCTGGCGCCCAACCTGACCGACCTGATCGACACCCGGGTCGGGCAGCTCACCGACGGCGTCCGCGCGGTCGTCGAGCTGGTCGCCTTCGGCGAGCCCCTGGGCCTGCACCTGCTCAACCAGGCCGCCGACCCGACCGACGTGGAGACCGCCGAGGAACGTGGGCTGATCAGCGTGGTGCAGCACGACCGGCGGACCAACGTCCGGCTGGCCCACCCGCTCTACGGCGAGGTGATGCGCCGCCGCTGCCCGGTCAGTCGCACCCGGCGCCTCCAGGCAAGCCTCGCGGAGCTGCTCGAGCGGGTCGGCAAGCGCCGCCGCGACGACCTGTTGCGGGTGGCGGTGTGGCGGCTCGACTCGGGCACCGCGCAGGACCCGGCCCTGCTGGTGGACGCCGCGGTGCAGGCGTTCACCCGCTACGACGTGCCGCTGGCGACCCGGCTGGCCCGCGCCGCGCTGAACGCCGACGGCGGCTCGGACGCGGCGGAGCTGCTGGCCACCATCCTGATGTTCGCCGACCGACCGGACGAGGCGATCGAGGTCCTGGACGCGGTGAGCCCCGACCCCGACGACGAGCGGCGACTCTGCCGGTGGCTGACCGTACGCGGGATGGTCAGCTACTGGGGGCTGAGCCAGGAGTCCACGGTCGAGGAGATCGCGTCCCGTGTCGAACAGCTCGGCGATTCCGCCGACCGGGCCCGGGTGCACGCCTTCGAGGCGATCATGCGACTGCACCGCCTGGACACGACCACCGCCGTGCGGCTCAGCCAGCGGGTGCTGGACCGACCGGCGGCCAGCGTCGCCGCGCGCGAGCTGGCGCGCAGCACCATCGCGTACGTCCAGGCCGCGCAGGGCCAGCTGACCCGCAGCGGTACGGCCATCGCGCAGGTCCACTCCGCGGCGGCCAGCTGGCGTACCGACATGCCGTACCTGCAGCTGGCCCTGGAGTTGGCCCGGGGCACCCGGCTCATGCTCACCGGTGACCTGGTCGGCATCGACGCGATCGTGGCCGACGAGTTCGCCGACCTGGCCGGTGCGGGAGACTTCCGGCTCGGCACCGGATACCTGGCCATCCTCCAGGCGTACGCGGCCCGACTGCGCGGGCAGAGCGACGCGGCGATGCGGACGTCGCTGGGCGCCTGCGCGGTGCTGGCCACCAGCCGGGTCTACGCCGGTCTGGCACAGGCCGAGCGGGCGCAGGCGGCGGCACTGCGCGGCGACGCGGCGCAGGCCATCGAGGCGATGGCCGAGGCGGACCGCACCCACGCACCCGGCATGGCGGTGCTCTACCCGTGGCTGGAGCAGGCCCGCGGCGCGGTGCTCGCCGCGTCGGGCGACCTGCCGGGCGCGATCAAACAGCTCAACGACCTGGTGGACCGTCTGCGCGCGGACGGCTTCGCCGGGCACGAAGTGCACGTCCTGCACGACCTGGCCCGGCTGGATCAGGCCGGCGCGCCGGTCGGGCCCACCTGCTCCGACGGCGGCCGGCGCACCGTCGCGCAGCGCCTCGCCGAGCTCTCCGAGCAGGTCGACGGCGTGCTCCCGCCACTGCTGGCCCGGCACGCCCGGGCCGCGGTGACCGACTCCGCCACGGATCTGCTCGCGGTCGCCGACGACTACGTTGCGCTGGAGCTGCACGTGTACGCCGCCGAGGCCACCGCCCAGGCCCTGCACCGGCTCCGCCTGCAGCACTCGGCGGCGGCCGGCGACGCCCGGGAGCGCCTTGCCGGGCTGCTCGGCCGCTGCGACCTGATCCGCACGCCGGCGCTGCACGCCGGGGCGCCGGTGCTGACCGAGCGGGAGTGGCAGGTGGCTCGGCTCGCCGCGCACGGTGCGACCAGCCGGGCGATCGCCGAGCGGCTCTACCTCTCCGCACGAACGGTGGAGAACCATCTCCAGCGGATCTACACCAAGCTCGGCGTGACCGGCAGGGCCGAGCTGTGGGCGGCGCTCCGATCCATCCCGGGCCACGAGGGCGGCGACGCGAGCTGAACCTTAGGCTGGGGCGGTGAGCACCCTCCGCCCCGCGCTGCTGACCGACCACTACGAGCTGACCATGGTCAGCGCGGCCCTCAAGGACGGCACCGCCGACCGCCGCTGCGTCTTCGAGGTGTTCAGCCGCCGGCTGCCGACCGGGCGCCGGTACGGCGTGGTCGCCGGCACAACCCGGCTGATCGAGCTGATCCGCGACTTCCGGTTCGACCCGGCGGAGATCGACTTCCTGCGCCGGACCGGGGTGGTCGACGAGGCGGCAGCGGCCTGGCTCGCGGACTACCGCTTCACCGGCGACATCGACGGGTACGCCGAGGGTGAGTTGTTCTTCCCCAGTTCGCCGATCCTCACCGTCTCCGGCGGATTCGCCGAGTGCGTGGTGCTGGAGACGCTCGCGCTCTCGGTGCTCAACCATGACAGCGCGGTGGCGGCCGCGGCGGCCCGGATGGTGACCGCGGCACGCGGCCGGGCGCTCATCGAGATGGGATCGCGGCGGGCGCACGAGGAGGCCGCGGTGGCCGCCGCGCGCGCCGCGTACCTGGCCGGTTTCCGGTTCACCTCCAACCTCGCCGCCGGCGCGCGCTACGGCATCCCCACGGCGGGCACGGCGGCGCACGCGTTCACGCTGCTGCACGACGACGAGCGGGCCGCGTTCGCTTCGCAGGTGGCCACGCTGGGCAAGGACACGACGCTCCTGGTCGACACGTACGACATCAGCCAGGGCATCCGCAACGCGATCGCGGTGGCCGGGCCGGGGCTGCGGGCGGTGCGAATCGACTCGGGCGACCTGGCGGTGATCGCCCAGCAGTCCCGGGAACTGCTGGATTCACTGGGCGCCACCGAGACCAAGATCATTGTCTCCGGCGACCTGGACGAGCACTCGATCGCTTCGCTGGCCGCCGAGCCGGTGGACATGTACGGCGCCGGCACAGCCGTGGTCACCGGCTCCGGAGCGCCCACCGCCGGGCTGGTCTACAAGCTCGTCGAGGTCGAGGGACGGCCGGTGGTGAAGCGCTCCGAGCACAAGGCGACCATCGGCGGCCGGAAGGTGGCGGTCCGCCGGCACAAGCCCACCGGGACCGCCACCGAGGAGGTCATCTGCCCGCAGGGCGTCCCGGACCGGCAGTCCAACGACCGGTTGCTCCAGCGCTCGTTCGTGGTCGACGGCGAACCGGTGGCGCTGCCCACCCTTGACGAGTCGCGAGAGCACCTGCGGGAGGGCCTGATCTCCATCCCCTGGGAGGGGCTGAAGCTCTCCGCCGGCGACCCGGCCGTGCCGGTCACCGTCGTACCCGCCGACTGAGACCACCCGGGGCCCGCCACAGGGCCCTGGCCGTGACGAGAGGAGCGCCCGGTGCGCAACGCGCTGATCATCGTGGACGTGCAGAACGACTTCTGCGAGGGCGGCTCGCTGGCCGTCGGGGGCGGGGCGGGGGTGGCCGCCGGCATCTCCCGGCTGCTCGCAGCCGAGCCGGACCGGTGGGCGCACGTGGTCGCGACCAAGGACTACCACATCGACCCGGGCGCGCACTTCGGCGATCCGCCGGACTTCGTGGAGTCCTGGCCCCGGCACTGCGTGGTCGGCACCAGCGGCTCGGAGTTCCACCCCGACCTGGACACCGAGCGGGTCGAGGCGATCTTCCACAAGGGCGAGCACGCGGCGGCGTACTCCGGGTTCGAGGGGCACGCCGACGACGGCGAGTGCCTGGCCGACTGGCTGCGCCGGCACGACGTGGACCGGGTCGACCTGGTCGGCATCGCCACCGACCACTGCGTCCGGGCGACCGCGGTGGACGCCGCCCGGGAGGGTTTCGCCACCACCGTGCTGCTCGAGCTGACGGCGGCGGTCGCTCCGGACACCACCGACGTGGCGCTGCGGGCGATGGACGGCGAGGGCGTGACCCTGCACGGTCAGCCTGTGATCAGGACCGCATGATGCGGTAATTGATTGGTCATCGGCCCGCCACCGGTCGAGGATGTCGCCGGAGGTACGGACCCACGTGAACATGAAGCCTTACCGGGAAGCGCTCGCTCTGCCCGGCCTGCGGTCGCTGCTGCTGGTAGCCGTCCTCGCCCGGATTCCGCTCACCGCGACCGGGGTGACGCTGACCTTCCACGTGGTGCTCGACCTCGATCGGGGCTACGGGGCGGCCGGCCTGGTCGGCGCAGCCATCACGGTGGGCGCGGCGATCGGCGGCCCGCTGCTCGGCCGGCTGGTGGACCGGCGTGGCCTGCGCCCGGTCCTGGTGCTCACCGGGATCGCCGAGGCGGTGTTCTGGGCCACCGCGCCCTCGCTGCCGTACCCGCTGCTCCTGCCGGCCGCCTTCGTCGCCGGCTCGCTCGCCCTGCCGATCTTCTCGGTGGTCCGGCAGTCCATCGCCGCGCTGGTCCCGGAGGACCGGCGCCGCCCGGCGTACGCGCTGGACTCGATGTCGGTGGAACTGTCCTTCATGATCGGCCCGGCACTGGCGGTGGCCCTGGTCACCGCGATCTCCGCGCGGACCACCCTCTACCTGGTCGGCGCCGGCATCGTTGCCGCCGGGATCGCCCTGTGGCTGCTCAATCCGCCGATCCGCAGCGCCGCGGAGCCCACCGGCCCGCGGCGCAAGGTGCCGCGCCGGGAGTGGCTGACCCCCCGGCTGCTCGCCGTGCTCGCCGTCAGCGCCGCCGCGACCCTCGTGCTCGGAGGGACCGACGTGGCGGTGGTCGCCGTGCTGCGGGAGAGCGGTGAGGTCGGTTGGACCGGCGCGGTGCTGGCCGCCTGGGCGGTCGCCTCGCTGCTCGGTGGCTTCGCCTACGGTGCCGTGCACCGCTCGCTCTCCCCGCTGGCGCTGACCGCGGCGCTCGGCCTCTTCACCATCCCGGTCGGGCTGGGCGGCTCGCACTGGTGGCTACTCTGTCTGGCGCTGATCCCGGCCGGGGCGCTCTGCGCGCCGACCATCGCCGCCTCCTCCGACGCGGTCAGCCGGCTGGCCCCGGCCGAGGTGCGCGGTGAGGCGATGGGCCTGCACGGATCCGCGGTCACCGTCGGCATCGCGGTCGGCGCGCCGCTCGCCGGTGCGGTGATCGACGCCAGCGCCCCGCTCTGGGGCTTCGTGGTGACCGGTGCGCTGGGCGCGCTGGTGACCCTGGTGGTGCTCCCGATCGAGCTGCGTCGCCGCCGCAACGCGGACGCGACCGCCCTGCCACCGCCCGTCGAGGCCGACCTCACCCCCACCGCCGCCCGCTGAGGCTGGCACGTCACCGCCTGGGCGGGAACGTGCCTCCCGACCTGGTCGGAAGGAGCCCTCGACGTGGCCGAGAGGAGCCCCCGGCCTGATCGGGGAGAGCCCGGCCTGGGCGAAAAGAGCCCAATGCCTGCGCCGGGAAGGGCCTCCCGGCCCAGGCGGGCACGAGCCTTCGCGACCTGCGCACGCTGCGACGGTGCGGGCCGCGCCCAGCCACCGTCGGGCCGAGTCTGTTCGTGCTCGCGTGCGCCGAGACGACGGCGATCGTCATGCCGTCGATGCCACTGCCCGGCCGGCATGTGCCGGAAAAGGGGTTATACCTGTGAGTCATAAATATGCCTCACAGGTATAAGGCTGATCAGGGAACAGGTGTCCCGGCGGACCGGTCAGGCGCCGGGCCGGGCGGTACAGGCCGGGCCGGGCGGTACAGGCCGGGCCGGGCGGTACAGGCCGGGCCGGGACGGGCGGTGACAGGCCGGGACGGGCGGTGACAGGCCGGGACGGGGGGTGGGGCCCACCGTGGCGAGCCGAGCCGGACGATTGGCGGGCGGAGCCGGGCGGTAACGGGCCGGGCATGGCGACGGGCGCCGCTCCCGGTGGTCCCGGTGGCGGCGCCCGTCGTACAGCTGCGGAGCTGGTTGTCAGTTCCGGTCGACGTCGCTGGCGGTGTCCTCGCGGTAGCTGGCCCCGCCGTCCGACTCGCTGGTGAGCGGCTTGGAGCCACCCTCCGGCGGGCCGGCCAGGCTCTGGCCGCCGGCGGCCAGCTCCGGGAACTTCGCGTCGAACGCCGGCCGCTCGGAGCGGATCCGGGGCATCCGGTCGAAGTTGCGCAGCGGCGGCGGGCTGCTCGTCGCCCACTCCAACGAGTTGCCGTGACCCCAGGGGTCGTTCACCTCGACCACCGGGCCGGTCCTGTACGACTTCCAGCAGTTGTAGATGAACGGCAGCGTCGAGATACCGGTGATGAACGCGCCGATCGTGGAGATCATGTTCAGCGTGGTGAAGCCGTCGCCGGGCAGGTAGTCGGCGTACCGGCGCGGCATGCCCTCGTTGCCCAGCCAGTGCTGCACCAGGAACGTGGTGTGGAAGCCGATCATGGTGAGCCAGAAATGCGCCTTGCCCAGGCGCTCGTCGAGCATCCGGCCGAACATCTTCGGGAACCAGAAGTAGATGCCACCGAAGACGGCGAACACGATGGTGCCGAAGAGCACGTAGTGGAAGTGCGCCACCACGAAGTACGAGTCCGACACGTGGAAGTCGATCGGCGGGCTGGCCAGCAGCACACCGGTGAGACCACCGAAGAGGAAGGTGACCAGGAAGCCGACCGCCCACAGCATGGGCGTCTCGAAGCTGATCTGGCCCCGCCACATGGTGCCGATCCAGTTGAAGAACTTCATACCGGTCGGCACCGCGATCAGGTAGCTCAGGAAGCTGAAGAACGGCAGCAGCACCTGACCCGTGGCGAACATGTGGTGCGCCCAGACGCTCATCGAGAGCGCGGCGATCGCGATGGTCGCGGCGACCAGACCCTTGTAGCCGAAGATCGGCTTGCGGGAGAAGACCGGAATGATCTCCGAGATGATGCCGAAGAACGGCAGCGCGATGATGTACACCTCGGGGTGCCCGAAGAACCAGAACAGGTGCTGCCAGAGCATCGGCCCACCGGTGGCCGGGTCGTACACGTGGGCCCCGATGATGCGGTCCGCGGCGAGCGCGAAGAGGGCGGCGGCCAGCAGCGGGAAGACCAGGATCACCAGCAGGCTGGTGACCAGGATGTTCCACGTGAAGATCGGCATCCGGAACATGGTCATGCCGGGCGCGCGCAGGGTCAGGATCGTGGTGATCATGTTCACCGCGCCGAGGATGGTGCCCAGGCCGGAGACGGCCAGGCCCACCACCCACAGGTTCCCGCCGACGCCCGGCGAGTGCTCCGCGGTGCTCAACGGGGCGTAGGCGGTCCAGCCGAACTCGGCGGCGCCGCCGGGGGTCATGAAGCCGGCGATCGCGATCGACCCGCCGAAGAAGAACAGCCAGTAGGCGAAGCTGTTCAGCCGCGGGAAGGAGACGTCGGGTGCGCCGATCTGCATCGGCACGATGTAGTTCGCGAAGGCGAACACGATCGGCGTCGCGAAGAACAGCAGCATGATCGTGCCGTGCATGGTGAAGAGCTGGTTGTACTGCTCGGGCGACAGGAACTGCAGCCCGGGTCGGGCCAGCTCAGCCCGCATGATCAGGGCCATCAGGCCACCGATCATGAAGAACACGAACGCGGTGACCATGTACATGATCCCGATCTGCTTCGCGTCCGTGGTACGCAGCAGCCGCGCGATGGCCGACCCCTTGACCGGCTCCCGGACCGGCCAGGGCCGGGTCACGACCGGCTTGGGTGCGACGGTGGTCACGAGTGGCCTCCGGTTCTCGGTTGTCCCGCTCGGCACACGCTGGTTATCTGCGGGCCGTCATCCGCAAGGAGGATAGTCCCCGGCAGGTCGCAGCGCCGCGTGGGGTGGCGGGACACGATCTACAGCGGGCCGACCAGCAACCGGTAGTGCTCCCCGAAGATCCGGCCACCGCGCCCGCGCAGCAGCGGGTCGCGCAGCGCCGGCGGCACGTCCCGGGTCCGGTTGCGGTCCCGGGTCCGGTCCCGCACCCATCGGGTACGCGGACGGCGTCGGCTCTCGTACGCCACCAGCGCCGCCTCCACGCTGCCGGCGGCGCGCAGCGACTCGGCCAGCACCACGGCGTCCTCCAGCGCCATCGCCGCACCCTGGGACAGCGTCGGCGCGGTGGCGTGCGCGGCGTCGCCGACCAGCAGCACCCGTCCGCGGTGCCAGCGGCCCAGCTCCACCTCGTCGGTGATCCCGACGTGCACCCGGTCGAGCGCCGCCAGCACCTCGGGCACCGGGCCGCGGTAGTCGGCGAAGAGTTCGCGCAGGCGGGCCAGGGGGTCGATGGGCGGCTCGGTGCCGGCCTCGTCGGCGTAGCAGTGCAGCCGACCGGCGCCGATCGGCACCATCAGCATTCCGCAGCGCTGGCCGAGCAGGGCGGTCCACTCGGTGACCGGAGGGCCGTCGCGGAGCACGGTCCGGTAGACCACCTGACCGACCGGGCGGGGCGGCCCGCCGAGGGAGGCCAGGGCGCGGACCGAGGATCGCGGACCGTCGGCACCGATGACCAGGTCGTACTCGGTGCTGGTGCCGTCGGTGAAGGTGACCCCGACACGGCCCGGGAGCAGGTCCAGGGTGCGGACCTCGGCGCCGTGGCGGACGGCGCCGCCGGCTCCGCTGAGCAGCACCCGGTGCAGATCGGCCCGGGGCAGCGCCCGGCATTCGCCGACGCCGGCCCAGAGGGTGTCGAGGTCGACCTCGCAGAGCGGCGCGCCCGCGGCGTCGAAGAAGCGCTGCCGGTGGATCACCTGCCCGAGCGGGCGGACCGGGTCGTGCAGGCCCAGCCGGTGCAGCGCACGGGCGGCGTTGCCCGGCAGGTAGAGGCCGGTCTCGGTGGACTCCCCCGGTGGCAGCTTGTCCGTGACGTCCGGCCGGAAGCCCGCCAGGCGCAGCGCCCGGGCCACGGCCAGGCCGGCAATGCCCGCGCCGACGACGAGGATGCGCAGGGGGGAGCCACCCATGGTGGTGTACGCCTCCGGAGGGGATACGGCACGCGTTGGAGGCAACACGCTACTCGGCGCTATCGGCGCACACCAGGGCCCGATCGGCCCGCCCGGAGACGATCGTTGGGCGGCCCGCACCGGTTAGCTGGACGTCCGCCGACGGCCGTCCGGCGCGGGCGTGGCAATCCTCACATTTCACCAGTTTGACGCGTACGGTTGCGCACGAGTTTCAGACATGTAAATGTGTCATTGAGCGTGGGAGCGCTCCCGTACTCGCCCCGACCCGTCCGGCGCCCGGCACGCGCCGCAGTCAAGGAGCGTCATGAAACGTCCACTTCGGGCATTGGTCGCCGCCGGCCTGCTGCTCGGCGGCTCGATCGTCGCCGTGGCACTCGGCGGCAACGCCTCCGCCGACACCCAGATCTGCGAGCAGTACGGCTCGACCGTCATCCAGAGCCGGTACGTGGTGCAGAACAACCGCTGGGGCACCAGCGCCGCGCAGTGCATCAACGTCACCGGCACCGGCTTCGAGATCACGACCCAGAACGGCAGCAACCCCACCAACGGCGCGCCGACGGCGTACCCCTCGGTGTTCTTCGGTTGCCACTACACCAACTGCTCCCCCGGCACGAACCTGCCGATCCAGGTGAGCCAGATCAGCAGCGCCACCAGCAGCATCAACTACCGGTACGTCAGCGGCGCCACCTACAACGCGTCGTACGACATCTGGCTGGACCCGACGCCCAGGCGGGACGGGGTGAACCAGATGGAGATCATGATCTGGCTCAACCGGCAGGGCTCGATCCAGCCCATCGGTTCACCGGTCGGCACGGCCACCCTGGCCGGCCGGACGTGGGAGGTCTGGCGGGGCAGCAACGGGTCCAACAACGTCGTCTCGTACGTCGCGCCGTCACCGATCACCAGCCTGAACTTCAGCGTGCTGGACTTCATCGCCGACGTCCGCAACCGGGGCGCGATCACCAACTCCTGGTACCTGACCAGCATCCAGGCCGGCTTCGAGCCCTGGCAGGGCGGTGCGGGCCTGGCGGTGACCTCCTTCTCCGCCGCGGTCAACGGCGGCGGAACGCCGCCCACCACGCCGCCCCCGGCGACTCCGCCACCGACCACGCCGCCGCCCACCACGCCACCGCCGGGCGGCGCCGGGTGCGCGGTGAAGTACACGCCGAACTCGTGGAACAACGGCTTCACCGCCGACGTGCAGATCACCAACACCGGGTCCAGCCCGGTCAACGGTTGGACGCTGACCTACAACCTGCCCAGCGGGCAGCAGGTCACCAGCTCGTGGAACGCCACCGTGAGCCAGAGCGGGTCAACGGTTACCGCGCGGAACCTGAACTGGAACGGCACGCTCGCGCCGGGCGGCACGGCCAGCTTCGGCTATCAGGGGACGCTGAGCGGCGCGTACTCGTCGCCGACCAGCTTCTCGCTCAACGGGGCCACCTGCTCCCGCACCTGAGCACGACGTCCGGTGGGCGACCCGTCGCTGACAGCCCTCGTCAGACCCGGGTGAGCCGGACGGCGTCGGCGATGACCAGGCCGGTGGCGCTGCTCCACCGGCTCACGCCCACCCGGTTGGCGTCCCCGGCCGGCAGCGTGAACGTGCCGAGAACCCGCCACTGCCCGCCGGTGATCCGTTGGTCGACGCGGACCGTCTGGTTGCCGGTGGTGGTCGCGACGATGTATGGCGCGGCGCTGTTGTAGCCGGAGTTCGCCGGCCACCAGGCCTCGACGCGGTAACTGGCGGTGGCCGGGACGGCGAACCGATACCACGCGACGTCGCTGGCCGCGACGGGGTCCGCGTACCGGTAGTCGGCGCCGTGCCGCTGCCCGGAGTACGACGACACGCCCCAGTTGGCGCTGGCGGTGAACCGGCCGGCGGTCGTGTTGTCCACGGTGGAGGACCAGGCGGTGCCGCCTCCGGTCATCTTCGCCGCCACGTCGGCCCGCATCACGTTCAGGTCGATGAAGGACGGGTCGATCTTGCCGGTGGTGCTGGTCTCCCGGTGCCCCCGGGCGTAGCTGCTGTTCCTGCCCAGCCGGGTGAGCACGGCGGCGGTGGCGGCGATCGACGCGTTGTACTGCGCGGCGGTCATCTCCTGGTTGACGCCGTTGTAGTCGATCTCCCACCCGATCATCAGCGTGTTGCCGTCCCCCGACGGGATCGGCCCGCTGCCGCCGCTGACCCCGGCGTGGTTGCACCGGCCCGCCGAGATGACGTGGAACACCCCGTTGTAGTCGACCAGCGCCTGGCAGAGCGGGCCGGCCAGGTCCGGCCGGCCGTTGATGCAGATGCCGAGCGCCGGGTGCGGGTTGCTGGCGCTGGAGGTCGAGGCCGTGTGGTGCCAGAGCACCCCGATCGGGTCGAAGGAGCCGGGGCGCATCCGGTTGAGCCAGTCCCCCTCGACGACGACCTGGACCCCGGCGGCGCGCAGCACGTCCACGAGCCAGGGGATGGTGGCCATCAGGAGTCCCCGAGCAGGTCGGCCAGGCACTCGGCCTTCGGCGCGGCGCTCGCCGCGGTCGGCCGGACGACGGTGGTCAGCGCGGCGGCCACCAGGGCGGGGATGGCGAGCATCCCTCGGCGGCGCAGACGGATGGATGGTGACCGGGCCATGGCGATCCTCCAGCGACGGCGGGTTCGAACGCATCGACGAACGTGATGACGGGCACGTTATACCGTCATGAGCGTCGATGTCGATACCCTTCATCGCCGAGCCGCGTATTGAAGGAATTCGCCGTGTCAGGCGTTGCCGAGCGCGTCGATCTCGCGCATCTCCTCCGCGGTCAGCGAGAAGTGGAAGACGTCGAAGTTGGCGCTGATGCGCTCCGGGGTCACCGACTTCGGGATCACCACGATCTCGTGGTCGATGTGCCAGCGCAGCACCACCTGCGCCGGCGAGACGCCGTGCGTGCCGGCGATCCCGGTGAGCACCGGATTGCTCAGGTCGGTGGTCTTGAAGGGGCTGTACCCCTCCAGCACCACGCCCCGGTCCCGGTGCTCGGCGTGCCGCTGCCGGTCGTACAGCATCGGGCCCCACCGGATCTGGTTGACCGTGGGATTCTCCTCGGTCGACTGGATCAGCTCGTCGATCTGCGCCGTGCTGTAGTTGCTGACCCCCACCGCCCGGGTCAGGTTCTCGTCGCGGGCGGCCAGCAGCTCCCGCCACATCGGGATGCTGTCGGTGGCGGACGGTGGCCAGTGGATCAACCAGAGATCCACCTGGTCGACGCCGAGCGCCTCCAGACTGGCCTCCAGCGTCTCCCGCTCCCGGCCCACCCGGTCCGGCGGCACCTTGGTGGTGATGAAGACGTCCTCGCGGCGCAGTCCGCTCTCCTTCACCGCCCGGCCGACCTCCCGCTCGTTGCCGTACAGGGTGGCGGTGTCGAGGTGCCGGTAGCCGGTGTCGAGCGCGGCCAGCACCGCGTCGTAACCGGCCTGGCCGGTGGCCTTCCAGGTGCCGAAACCGAGCAGGGGCATCCGCACATCGCCGGGGAGCAGGACGGTGGGCTGATCCGTGTTGTCCATATGGACCGTTCTACCCCGCCCCGCACCCGGCCGCTGAGCGAACCGGACACTCGGGTGTCCAGCGCGACGGTCCGGTTTGCCGGAGAATGCGGGTGTGACGGACCGGCTGGAGGAGTACCGGCGTCGGCGGGACGCGGCCCGCACACCCGAGCCGGTGCCGGCCCGGAGCCCGACGGCGGCCGGCCCCGGCGACGGCGTCGCCCGCTTCGTCATCCAGCAGCACCACGCCCGCAGCCTGCACTGGGACCTGCGCCTGGAGCACGAGGGGGTGCTGGCGTCCTGGGCGGTGCCGCGCGGCCTGCCCCGCGACCCCGGCCGCAACCACCTCGCGGTGCACACCGAGGACCACCCGATGGGGCGTACGCTACCGCCTTATGAAGCTGGCGGCAATCTACGAACGCATCAGTGACGACCGCGAGGGGCGAGAGCTCGGCGTCGATCGGCAGGACAAGGACTGCCAGGGACTGGCCCGGCGGGAGGGGCTGACCGTCTTCGACGTCTACCGCGACAACGACATCAGTGCCAGCACCAACTCCCGCAAGCCCCGGCCGGAGTACGACCGGCTGGTCGCCGACGCCAAGGCCGGCAAGTTCTCGGTCATCGTGGCCTACACGAGCGGGCGACTCACCCGGCGGCCGCGGGAGAGCGAAGACCTGATCGACCTCGCCACCGGCTACGGCATCAGCTACCGCTACGTCCGCTCGCCCAACTTCGACCTCAACACCGCGCAGGGGCGCGAGATCGCGCGCACCATGGCCGCCCGGGACGCGGGCGAGGCTGAGGAGATCGCCGAGCGGGTCGCCGCCGAGGTCCGCGACCGCGCCGAGCGGGGCGAGTACCACGGTGGACCGCGAAGCTACGGGCTGGCCCCGAACGGCCGGGACCTGGTCGAGGACGAGGCGGAGGAGATCAAGCGCTGGTATTCGCACATCCTCGCCGGCGGGTCCCTGGCCGGGTTGCAAGCCGACCTGAACCGTCGAGGCGTACCGAGCGCAACTGGGAAGGCGTGGCGGGCCCCGGTGATCCGGAAGATCCTGCTCAAGCCGCGGAACGCCGGCCTGCGGATCCTCGACGGGATCGAGTACGCGGCGCCCAACCCGGCGATCGTCTCGGAGGCCACCTGGCGCGCCGTGAAGCAGCTCCTCGAGGAGCCCGGCCGACTCGCCAACCACGCCGGGACCGCGCGCCGGCACGTCGGCACAGGCCTGTTCATCTGTGAGCGCTGCGACCCGCACACCGTGAACGCCAGCTACGCCCGGAGCGGGGGGAACCTGCTGTACCGGTGCCTGAACTGCTTCCGATCCTGGCGGGCGGACCCGATCCACCGCTGGCTCGATGACACCGTGGAGGCCCTCCTGTCCCGAGAGGACGCCCGCCAGCGGCTGCTGCCCGAGCCGACCAAGGGCGTCGACCTTCAGGAGCTGTGGGCGGAGGCCGCCGCCATCCAGAACAACCTGGGAGAACTGGCCACGGAGTTCGTACTGGCGCGCGGCGCGGTCAAGGCGGCGCTCAAGACGGGGATGGACCGCGGCCAGGCCCGGCTCGACGAAATCCAGGCTGTGATCACTGCCGCCGGCCGGGTCGACGCCACCGCCGCGCTGCTCGCGGCCAGTGATCCCGTTGCGGCCTACCGGGCCATCACGGACGTGAGTCTGCGCCAGGCCGTGCTGCGGTCGCTGATGGTTGTCCGCCTCGGTGAGCCGATCCGCGGCCGGGCCGCGTGGGACGCCACCAAGTTCATGGGCGCCTCGCAGTGGGTGAACGACACCCGGACGTGGGCCGACATCTGGGCTGAGGCGGGCCCTTCGGCGTAGTGGATCTTCCTCTGCTAGGCTGGTTAGGACGTCGAGATAGGTGCTCTGGTCCCCATGCCCAGAGGCTCGGTCGACGCTTCCTTCCGGTCCAAGCGAGCTGCGTACGCCTCGCGCAAGCGCCACCACGGCGCGGACCACCCCACCACCCAGGCCGCTTCGCAGGAAATGCGTGAGGCCGCGCTGGCCCGGCACATCTCGCGTCTGGTCGACGCTGCCCCGCCGCTGACCGACGAGCAGCGCGCCCGCCTCGCCGGGCTACTGAAGTCTGCCGGCGGCGGCCAGGTCGGTGAGGCGGCATGAGCCACAAGAACGGCCGCCCCGACGGGAACGGGACGGCCCTCACGACGGCCGGCGAAGCTGTCCCCCGCAGCGTAGCAACGCATGACGGGTGCAGCCGGTGACCGAGACGGCATACGAGCGGATCACCGATGCCCTGCGCGCCCACGGCTGCAAGGTGGTGGAGCAGTCCGGCCAGCGGGCCAGCGCCAACTGCCCCGCCCACGAAGACCGCAACCCGAGCCTGTCCGTCACCGGCACGCCCGACCGGGCGCTGGTCAAGTGCCAGGCCGGCTGCGACACCGACGCCATGCTGTCCGCCCTGGACATGTCCGCCGCCGACCTGTTCGACACCCCGAAGACCAGCAGCGGCGGGCGGGACGACTGGACGCCGTGCGGACACGGCATCGCCGCCGAGTACCGATACGTCGACGAGGCCGGCGAGCTGCTCTTCATGGTGGTGCGCTGCCCGGAGAAGGACTTCGTGCAGTGGCGGCCCGACCCGACCGCGAAGAGCGGCCGCCGGTAGAAGCTCGGCGACACCCGCCGGGTGCTCTATCGGCTGCCCCGGGTACTCGATGCAGCCGCCGCCGGGGCGACCGTCTACGTCGTCGAGGGTGAGAAAGTGCCCGGCACCCCCGAGGCGGCGTCGGCCCTGTCCGCCATCGACACCGTCACCGGCGAGCAGCTCGCCCAGCACTCCACCACCAGCACCAGCTACGTCGACCTCGACGGCGGCCCGTCCGTCACCGTTGACGTGCGGCCGTCCGGCCGCGTCCTGCTCATCTTCTCCGCGCAGATCGGCTGGTCTGTCCTCGCCCCCGGGGCCGTCTCCGGTGACGCCGGTATCGACATCAGCGGAGCGAACACCCTGCCGCCGAGTGGTGACCGGCGTATCCGCGCCCACATCGAGGCCGGCGGCGCGCCCAGCAACGTCGGCATTTTCGGCGTCGGCTCACAGAAGATGCTCACGGGCCTGAACCCCGGCGCGACGACGTTCACGATGCGGTATCGCAGTAACTTCGGCCAGCAGGTCGACTTCGACAACCGGGTCATCACGGCGGTGCTGCTCTAATGCCGGGGCAGCCGCGGCCGGGTGGTCCACCCGGGCCGGTCGGACCGTCGGGGCCGCGGCCGCGGTAGGACGGGAAAGGGGGGAGGCATCCGACGGGCCGGGTGTCTCCCCTCCGCTCGTCTCGGCCCGGCACGCTGCCGGGCATGAGTGCGAAGAAGATCGATCCGATTGACCCGGACAGCCCGGGTGGCCGTGCCGCGGCTGAGGCTCTGTCGCAGGCCCTCGCCGAGATCACGGTGGCGGTATGGCGGCGCCGCGCGGCACGAGACGAGCCGGACAGCATCCCTGCCGAGCGAGTGACGGCAGAGCACATCCGTCCGTCGCACGCAACACCCCTGACGGTGGTGCGCCGAGCGGACTGGATATGCAATGCTCGGGACGACGAAATGGCGTTCGGAAAGGGGGCGAAATGGACGACATCCGTTTTACGGAAGGAATTCTGAATTTGGCCCAAGCCGCACGCCATCTCCGGGTGCCACGGCAGACGTTCCACCGGTGGGCACGCGGATACCCGCGAGGCGGCCCGCTGCTGCACGTCGTTGACGAGCGGGCGGCACTGCCGGTCACGTTCATCGCGCTGGCGGAAGCACACGTCCTGGAGGCGCTGCGGACCGCCGGCGTCGTTCCGCAGAAGATCCGGCCGGCGCTCAACGAGCTCCAGCGCGAGTTCGGCCGGGAGTACGTGCTGGTGGCGCCGGAGCTGGCCACCGACGGCATTGACGTGCTCTGGGACTTCAGCAAGAGCCGCGCCGGCGAGGGCCTGATCGTCGGCGGCACCAACCAGCATGTGATCAAGGAGATCGTCGCCGATCACATGGAGTACATCGCGTTCGACCGCAACAACCTCCCCGAGCAGCTGACGCTGACCAACTGGCAGCCCTCCAAGGTGATCGTGAACATGCGGCGGTCCTTCGGGCAGCCGATCTTCGCGGGCACGGGCGCCCGGGTGGCCGACGTCGCCGGCATGATGAAGGCGGGTGAAAGCGCTGAGACAGTCGCGGACGAGTTCGGCCTCGACATCCACGACGTCCGCACCGCCGCGCGCATCCTCCTGGGCCGCGCCGCCTGAGTTCTACATCGACGAGAACATGCATGGCCGGACTCTGCGCCGGTTCATCGCTGATCTCGGCTACCGCGTGCACAGCCCAGCGTCGGTGTTCGGGCGGGACCGCCTGGAGCAGGGCGTGAGGGATGAGGACTGGCTGCCGGTGATCGGCAGTCGCGGCTGGGTGGTGTTCGGCCGCGATCAGAACATCCTCCGGCGGGAGGTCGAGCTGCGGGCACTGCTCGACGCCAAGGTCCACATGTTCCTGTTTCCGGGGGACGTGCTGCGGCAGGAGATCATCGACTTGGTGCAGGCGAACCTCGGCGCAATCTGCGCGCTGGCGTCAGCGCGTCAGCCCAACGTCTACTGGTTGCGGCGCGACCGGGTGGTCAACTACGAGCAGCGCCGTGCCGAGCTCGCCCGCCGGCGCCCTGCAGCAGTCGGGCGACGACCGCCGGCGGGCTAGATCGCCGACGGGCACTCCGGCGCCCCCCGCGCGTGGGTTCAGCCCTGCTCGACTGTCGAGTTGTCCGGCCGGCATCGACTCGACAGTGGAAGTGGCGTGCACCGAGACCACTGCGACGTCAACATGCGCACGTCGATGTCCGCCCACGTGCCGTCCCGGGCGACCCGCACCACTGCGATGTAGAGCGGGACCGGCCAGTCTGGGTGTTCCCAGACCAGCCGGTCCCCGCGCTTGACCTTCACCCGTTGCCGTTCCGGTCGCGTAGCCACGCCTCCAGCTCGTCGACGAGCTGCCCGCCGTCGACCTCGCCGGGCGGGGGTGACGCCGGCGGCGTCGGCGACGTCGAGCAGGTCGTCACCGGCGGCCTGGCCGCCGTCCTCAAGGAACGCGTCGAGCAGCGACATGTCCCCGTCCTCGGCGGCGTCGACCAGGCGGCGCAGCTGCTCGTACTGGTCGCGCTGGTCGTCGGTCGTGTCGTCAGCGCGACCCACCCGGTAACCGGCCTCCCACACCTCGGAGACCCGGCCGCTGGTCGGCAGACCCCGGCGGTTGGCCCGGACCGCGGGGCGCACGTTGCGCCGCGGTGCTGGCCGCCACCACCGATCCGCCCGGCTCACCGCACACCACCAGCGAGCGCCTCGCTGCGGCACGGACCGCAGTTCCCCGCCGGGCATCCCCGATGCCGGGGGCACTAGCCGCTGCGGCTGGCGACCGGCAGAGCCGCGCCCCGCCGCTCCGGCCAGCCGCCCGGGGTGTTCTTGCTCTTCGGAATCCAGCGACGCCAGTCCCGCGCGCCAGCGCGCTTCAACTTCCCATGATCTTCAACTTCGGGTGACACCCAAGGCGTGTCACCCCCGGGCAGCTGATCTGCCGCCCCGGCCGGCGAATCTGTCACCCCCGCAGCCGGCGATGTCACCGCCTGCCCGGTCACCAGCCGGTAGACCCGGGTCGCGACGTGCGCGACCCTCGCGACCACCAGACGGCCCATCTGGACCAGCTTGGCGAGGCACCGTTGCACAGTCCGGGCCGAGCAGCCCACGTAGTCGGCGATCGTGGCGACCGACGGCCACGCGTCACCGTCGCTGTTGGCGTGGGCGGCGATGGCGATGAGGACCAGGCGCTCAGTCTTGGGCAGGTCGTGGGAGGCCAGCATCGCCTCCTTCACGGCGCGGCTCACCGCGCACCGCCCTGGTTGGCGAGGGCATGGGCGATCCGCTCGACAGCGGCGAACCGGCGGGCGGCGGCGCGGCCCGGCGGCCCTCCAGCGAGGCCAGCGGCAGCCGCGCGAACGTACGCTCGGCCTCGCCGTACAGGGCGACCATGCGGAGCAGAGCGCGGAGCAGGTGCTCCCGCCGTGCCCGGCTCACCGCCGGCCACCCTTCGCCACGTCGATCAGCGTGGCCAGGCGGTACCGCAGCACCCGCGCCTGCCCGATCGACATGACCACCCGCCCGGCGGTCGGCCCGTCGACGGCGGTGAGGCTCACCATCGGCGCGGCGGCCGGGTGCAGCGACTGGACCAGGGCCACGGCGACGATGACGGCCTCGGGCCGGTTGGTGTCGGTCTCCAGCGCCCGGGAGCGGCGCTCGCCGCGGCGCTCGCAGTCGTCACGGTCGCACCAGCGCGGGTGTTCCGGGTGGGCGGGTGGTGCGGCGTCCGGGGCGACGTCGGCAGGGTCGGCGAGGCCGCCGGTGGGGAAGATGTGCACGTGCCCGCAGGTGCGGGTGACGTCGGGGTCGATCGGCTCCGGGTAGGTGCTCAGGTCGGCGGCCCGGAGGGCGGTGACGGCCTGGCCGGCGTGTTCGGTGCAGGCGTAGGCGATGGCGTCGAGGCTGCTGCCGCTGCCGTCGTTGGCGGGGGTGTAGACCGGCATCCGGACGGTGGCCGGCTGCTCGCAGGTGGGCAGGGTGAACGGTAGTGTTCCCATGGGTCGCCTCCTGGGGCGATCAAAGCTGCGCTGGGACGGGGTCCGGGCGATGGCGTACGTCTCCGGCGGGCGGCTGCGGCTGCTCTCGGAGACCGACGAGGAGATCACCGGCGGTTACCCGTGGCTGCGCGCGCTGGCCGAGGCGCTGGCACCGACCGAGGCGGTGCTGGACGGTGTGCTGGTCCGCATCGACGGTGCCGGCCGGGTTCGCCCGGCGCGCCCGTCCAGCGGTGGCCGGGTCCCGACGGGTGCCCAGTACCTGCTCGTCGACCTGCTCTGGCTCGAGGGCGTGAGCAGCGTGGACGTGCCGTACGCGCAACGCCGCGAGCTGCTGGACGGGCTGGCGCTGACCGGTACGCACTGGCAGACTCCGCCGTGGTTCCCCGGCGTCGGCGACGAGGCGCTGCGCACCGGGCGGGAGCAGGGCCTGCCCGGCGTGGTCGCCAAGCGGCTGGACTCTGTCTACGAGCCGGGCAGGCGCAGCCGGCGCTGGCTCAGCATCGATGCGGTCTGAGGGCGAGGAGCGACGTGTACCTGACCCACCTGGACTGCCCGCGCTGCGGCCGGGAGCACGCCGCCGACCAGTTGCACAACCTCTGCGAGTGCGGCTCCCCGCTGCTGGCCCGCTACGACCTGCCGGCGGTGGCCAAGGCGGTCACTCCGGAGCACTTTCCGCTGCGCCCGGCCGACCTGTGGCGCTACCGGGAGCTGCTGCCGGTCGCCGACCCCCGACACGTCACTACGCTCGGCGAGGGCTGGACGCCACTGCTGCGCGTCCCGACGTACGGCGCCGAGATCGGCATCGAGGACCTGATGGTCAAGGACGAGGGGTTGATCCCGACCGGCTCGTTCAAGGCGCGCGGCGCCGCGGTCGGCGTGAGCCGGGCCCGCGAGCTGGGTGTCCAGCGGATCGCGATGCCCACCAACGGCAATGCCGGATCGGCCTGGGCGACGTACGCGGCACGGGCCGGGATGGGAGCCACCATCGTCATGCCGTTGGCGGCGCCGGGCATCTGCCGGCGTGAGTGCGTCGCAGCCGGCGCCGACCTGCGCCTGATCGACGGGCTGATCGGCGACGCGGGCCGGCGGGTGGCCGAGCTGGTCGCGGAGTCCGCCGGGGCGATCTTCGACGCCGGCACGCTGCGCGAGCCCTACCGGCTCGAGGGCAAGAAGACGATGGGGTACGAAATTGTCGAGCAGCTCGGCTGGCAGCCGCCCGATGTGATCATCTACCCGACGGGTGGCGGTGTCGGGCTGATCGGCATCCACAAGGCGCTGCACGAGCTGCGCGAGCTGGGCTGGATCGGCGACAAGCTGCCCCGGCTGGTGGCGGTGCAGTCGACCGGCTGCGCGCCGATCGTGCGGGCCTTCGCCGCCGGCGAGGAGCGGGCCCGGCCGTGGGCCGACGCCCAGACCGTGGCCTTCGGCATCACCGTGCCGGCGCCGCTGGGCGACGAGTTGATCCTGGCCGCGCTGCGGGCCTCCGCCGGCACCGCCGTCGCCGTCGACGACGCGGACATCCTGGCCGATCTGCGGGACTTCGCCGGCCGGGAGGGGCTGCTGCTCTGCCCGGAGGGTGCCGCCTGCCTGACCGCGGCGCGGCAGTTGCGCGCCGGCGGTTGGATCCGGGCCGGTGAGCGGGTGGTGGTGCTCAACACCGGCGCCGGGCTGAAGTATCCGGAAACCGTGGACGTCTCCGGCGTACCCGTGCTGAGCTGAGCCGGCGGGCGCCCTGCGGACCGTGCGGTCCGCGGGGCGCCGTCGTGCCGGCCTACTGGTAGGTGATGTCGGACGGTGCGTAGAGGCAGTTGATGCCGTCGGCGCCCTCCCCGATCTCGACCGGCTCACTGCCCTTCGGCACGCCGCGGTACTTGACGCAGATCGAGGTGTCCCGGTCGGGGTCGCCGACGATGGTGATCCGGCTGAACCGGGCGGTGTCGCCCCAGTTCGTGTTGATGCCGGCGATCGCGTCGGTGTCCCGGACGACCACGTTGTCGATCACCACGTGCCGCTGGTACGAGGTGGAGCAGTTGCCGCAGGCACGGTAGAGCTTGCCGGCGTTCTCCACCCGGAAGTTCTTGATGTGGACGGTGCCGGAGCCGTTGTGCTGGAAGACCTTGTCGCTGGCCGAGCGGGCGCCGCCGCCGTCGACCGTGTATGTGGTGCCGCCGCGGAAGGTGGCGGCGTCCTCGCCCACGTCCTCCCACCAGACGTTGATCAGGGTGCAGTTGCCCTCGCAGTGCACGCCGTCACCGGCCGGCGCTCCGATGATCACG
This sequence comes from Micromonospora sp. U21, assembly GCF_018070045.1. GTDB lineage: Bacteria > Actinomycetota > Actinomycetes > Mycobacteriales > Micromonosporaceae > Micromonospora. Next base: position 51,549 of record NZ_JAGPYK010000001.1, on the reverse strand, counting down.
TTGCGCAGGGTCGCCCCGGCGGCTAGCTCGAACATCGGGTCCTGGCTCTCGCTCTGCCCGCCGTCGCCGATGCCGTAGTAGCGCTTGAGCCCGCCGTCGAAGGTGCCGGAGACCGGGATCGTCGCATCCACCTTCTGGCTGCTGGTGGGCGTCGGCCAGCCCGCCGGCGGCGGATTGGTCGGGCCGGGCGTGGTGGGTGGCGGCGTGGTCGGGGTGCCGCTACCGGAGGAGTCGACGGCGACGTCGTCGAAGCCGCCGCTGGCGTACGCGGTGACCAGGCCGATCCGGCCGGCGCCGACCAGGCTGTTGCTGCCGGCGGCGATCTGGGTGCCGTTGACGAAGCCGCGGATGGTGCTGCCACTGGTCTCGATGCGCAGGGTGTACCAGCTGCCGGTGCCGATGCCCAGCGACGCGGAGCCGATCGCGGTGATGCTGCTGCCGTTGACGGCCTGGAGTTCGGCCCGGCCGGAGCCGAGCAGGGCCAGCCGGTACATCTTGGTGCTGCTGCTGGACCGGGCTGCCAGCCCGACCAGGGCGCTGGACGAGCCGAAGCTGACCGGCCTGACCCGGGCCTGCACCGTGTAGTTGGTCCAGCTCGTCTGGCCGGCGAACTGCCGGGCCAGAGAGCTGCCGGCGTTGGACTGGTTGAGCACGCCCGAGCCGTCGACGGTCCAGGTACCGCCGGACTTGGACCAGCCGGAGGTGTTGCCGTCGTTGAAGTCGTCGGTGAAGACGGTGGCCGCGAAAGCCGAGGTCATGCCGGCCGCGAGGGCCGCCACGGTCGCGCCGGCGCCCACCGCGAGCAGCAGTGGTCGTCGGCCGGGGAGTCGTCTCTTGTGCACAGTTGTCCTCCTTGACGCGTGTGGTGGCGATCCCACGACCGTCCGTACGAGGACGTGCCGGCACGGCGCGCTGCCATGACCTGGGATCGATGCGCCCCCGTCGGATGCCCGGTGTCCGGAGCGGGGTGAAGCGGGGTCAAAGCCCTGGGGAAAGGGCTTTCCCGTCTCTTCGAGGCTAGGACTGCGTACGCATCACCGTCAATGCCTGGCGCTTGCAGGTCTGTTGCAGGATTCACCACAAGGAAGGTGCCCTTATTAACGCCTCCGGTAGAGGAAGGGGCCCTTCTTAACAGCCGACCGGCGGGCGACCGGTCAGAAGCTGTACGGGTCGGTCAGCCGCCAGGCCGCGTTGATCAGGCCGATGTGCGACAGCGCCTGCGGGGTGTTGCCGAGCTGCACCCCGGTGCTCAGGTCGATCTGCTCGCTGAACAGGCCCACGTCGTTGGCCTGCCCGATCACCCGTTCGAACAGCTCCTCGGCGCGGCGTCGCTCGCCCGCCAGCGCCAGGCACTCCACCAACCAGAACGAGCAGAGCACGAAACCCGCCGGGTCGGTCGACCAGCGCCGGACCAGCCCGTCGTCGGTGCCCAACTCCCGCTCCACCACCTCCATGGTGGAGCGCATCCGCGGATCGGTGGCCGGCAGGAAGTGCACCACAGGCAGGAAGAGCGCCGAGGCGTCCAGCTCGGCCGAGCCGAACACGCCGGTGAACGCGCCCATCCGCTCGTTCCAGCCCTGCCGCAGCACCTCACCGCGGATCTCGTCGCGGATCCTGGCCCAGCGGTCCGGTTCGGCCCGCTCGCCGAGCCGGTCGGCGAGCCGCACCGCCCGGTCCATCGTCAGCCAGCAGAGCACCTTGGAGGAGAGGTAGTGCCTCTCCGGGCCGCGGGCCTCCCACATGCCCTGGTCGGGCAGGTGCCAGGTGCTCGCCACCTGTTCGGTCAGCCCGAGCACCATCTCGCGCAGCTCCCCGTCGAACGTCCCGCCCAGGTAGTCGCGCATCCGCCAGACCGCCGACATCACCTCCCCCGGCACGTCGAGCTGCCGCTGCTGCCAGGCGTCGTTGCCGATCCGGACCGGCCCGCTGCCGGCGTAGCCGCGCAGCTGCGCGCAGCCGTGCTCGGTGAGGTCGCGCTCCCCCTCCAACCCGAACAGCACCGGCACCGGCTCGTCGCCGATGCGGCCGATCGATCGGGACACCCAGGCGAACAGCCGCGACGCCTCGTGCGGGCAGGCCGCCACCCAGAGCGCGCGCATGGTCATCGAGAAGTCGCGCAGCCAGGAGAAGCGGTAGTCGTAGTTGCGGTCGCCGCCGATCCGCTCCGGCAGGGACGTGGTCAGCGCGGCGGTGATCGCGCCACTGCGGGCGTACGTGAGACCGGTCAGCACGGTCGCGCTGTGCCGGACCAGCGCGGGGTACCGGCCCGGGTACTGGTGCGGCTCCCGGTACGCCTCCCACGCCCGTACCGTCTCGGCGAGCGCGGCCACCGGGTCCAGCCGGACCGGCGAGGCGCCGTACGTCGCGCCGTACGCCACGTCCACCCCGATCACCTGGCCCGCGGAGACCTCGAACTCGTGGGTCACCCGGTCCCGGCCGGCCCGCAGCGGCAGCTCCGCGGAGCGCAGCAACAGTGTCACCGGGCCCGCCGCGGCCACCACCCCGCCGTCGGGCTGCTCGTGCAGGTACGGGGTGAGCAGGCCGTACTCCGGGCGGGGTGCGAAGTCCAGCGCCATCCGGACCCGACCCGACAGCCCCTCGACCACCCGGATCAGCACGGCGGGTGAGTTGATGCCGAGTTCGTGCGCGCGGGCGCCGAACTCGGCGGCGAGGGCGTCGGTGACCGCCACGCTGCCCTGCGGGGTGTGATGCACCGTGCGCAACACCAGCGTGTCCGGCTGGTACGAGCGCTCCACCCGGAACCCCGGCCCGCCCACGCCAACCGGCGCCAACCGGAAGTGTCCGGCGCGCGGGTCGAGCAGCCGCCCGAACACGGAGGCGCCGTCGAATCGGTGCGGACACCACCAGTCGATCGAACCGTCCTTGCCGACCAGCGCACCGGAGCGGGAGTCGGACAGGAATCCGTAGTCGGAGATCGCCGGCTGCTGCTCCACCCGTCGCGGGTACCCGGATCGGCCCGGATCAGACCGCCGTCGGCAGCGTCACGCCGTGGGCGGCTCGTCCTCGCCGGCCTCCTCGGCCGCGTCGGCCTCCTCCTTGGTCCGGTGTACGGCCTGGTCGGCGTGCTCCGGCGGCCCGTAGACGGTGTAGAGCACCAACGGGTTGGGGCCGGTGTTGACGAAGTTGTGCCTGGTGCCGGCCGGCACCACGACGAGGTCGCCGGAGACGACCTCCCGCTTCTCTCCGGCGACCCGGGCCTCGCCGGTGCCGCTGACGAAGGTCAGGATCTGGTCGATGCCCTCGTGGACCTCCTCGCCGATCTCCCCGCCCGGCGGGATGGTCATGATGACCAACTGGGTGTGCTGACCCGTCCACAGCACCCGCCGGAAGTCCGGGCTCTTCTCAGCGACGGTCGCGATCGTGAAATGCTCCATGCCGGGCTCATACCCCGTTCGGCGGCGCGTCACGCCGGGACTCGCAGATGGTGGAATTCCCCACGGTTGGCAGGTTTGGATTGACGCCGGCCGGGGATCGACATGCCTGACCGGTGCGAGCGGCCGGTCGAGCCAGGTCCCCGCCGGCGTACCGCCGAACGGCTGCGGTGGTGGGAGACGGCCAGAGCGCGGCGACGTTCCGACCACGGTCGAAGCGGCGCCGTGCGCTCGTCTGCGGACCCCGCCGCGGTGTCACGCGGGCCGCTCAGTGTTAACAAGGTCCCCCTGTACAACCGGAGGCGTTAAGAAGGTGCCCTTCCTTCGGGGTCAGGCTTCGTGGTGCAGCCAGGCGAGCAGGTCGGGTGGCGCTAGCGCCGCCGTTCGCGCCCGGTAGCGGGCCAGCGCGGCGGCGTCCAACAGGTCCCGTCCCTGCCCCGAGCCGCCATGTCGAAAGAAGGCCCGGCGGTCGCGCAGCACACCGAGCGTGTCCGGTGCGAGCCGGTCGGCGCGCTCCCGCATCCGACCGAAGGTCGCCGCGTCCACCAGGTCGGGCCAGCGCTCGGGAGACACCGCGAGACCCCACCGGTCGGCGAGCCGGCGCATCTGGCCGCCCAGGTCGGCCCGCAGGTCGTCATAGTGCACCAGCTCGACGTTCGGCTCGTGCCGGCGGGCCCAGGCGTCACTCAGGTGCAGGAGCACCCCGGGCAGCGAATCCAGCTCGGCGCGTGGGTCCACCTCCCGGTCGACCCAGCTCGACAGCCACTGCCCCACCGGCCTGCGTGCTCGCGGTGGTCCCACCGGGGCGGGCTGGCCGGTCAGCTCGCTGAGCCGCGTCCGGTCCAGATTGCCGGCCTGGTGGTACAGGGAGACCGCCATGTCCAGCGGGTGCCGGGCCACCACCACGTAGTGCACCCGGGGGTCGAGCGGCACGCCGTCCAGTGGCGTGTGCGTCTTGACGAACCGCCGGTGCGGCTGCGCGGCCAGCCGGCGGTACACCGCGTCCTGTGGCTCGACCAGCCAGTCCAGCCACGGTGACAGCTCGGTCAGCGGCGCCGGCAGCTCCGGCGTACGCAGCACGAGCAGCGCACAGATCATCTGCATCCAGGTGGTGCCGCTCTTGGATCGGGTGCTGATCACGATGTCGCCGTCCCGGAACGGGAAGCCGGCCCAGCGGGCGCTGTCCTCGTCGTCGGACCGGTAGCGGCGAGCTGGCGCGAGCATCGGGCGAGCGTAGTCGCCGAGCCGACAGCCGGGCAGCCGAATTCCGGCTCGACAGCCTGTGACATATGCGCATACCTGGCTAGATTGAAGTATGGAGCCCGCCCACGGGAGCCCGGCGGCGGAACCGGTCTACCGTCCCATCCTCGCCAGTCGGCGCGGCGAGCTGGACGCCTTGAGTCACCTCGATCCGGCGGCCGCCCCGATGCTCGCCCCGATCCTGGAGGTCGGCGCGGTCGATCGCGCGACGATCGACGTCCTGCGCCGACTGCCGGTCGGGATGCTGCCAGCCGTCGACGTCAGCACTCTGCCCGCTGCCCCCGACGCGGAGCTGGCCCGCTGGGGCGTACCGCTGGTGCCGGTGATCGGGCTCGCGGAGAGCGACCGCCGGCTGGTCGCGCACGGCGCGGCAGCTCGGGCGTACGCCAGGCGGGCGCTGGTCCGGCTGCGGGCCGGTCAGGACCGGGCCGGGCCGGACGAGAGCACCGCCGCCGTCGAGCGGATCTGGCGGTTCACCGGCCTGGCGCCGGAGGAGTGCGACCTGCTGGTGGACGCGGGGGACGTGTGCTGCCCGGCGGACGTGCGGCTGGCCGAGCCGCGGGTACGCCGGCTGCTGGACTGGGCCCGTCGGCACGCCTGGCGGTCGGTGACGGTGGCGGCCGGCGGTATGCCGCCGACGCTGTCCCGGCTGCCCACCGACGAGCCGGTCCGGCTGGACCGCTGGGACTGGCAGCTCTGGCGGCGACTGGCCGACGCCGGGGTCGGCTACGGCGACTACGGCGTCGGCCCGGCCGTACCCGGCACCGGCGACCCGGGCGACCGGTTGCCCACGGTGCGATACACGGCCGACGGCGGCTGGTGGGTCTACCGCTGGTCGCGGCGGGGCGGACGGGGCGACGACCGGTTCGCTGACCTGTGCCGCACGTTGGTCTCGGCACCGCACTGGCCGCGCACCGGCGCGGCCTTCTCCTGGGGTGACCACGAGCTGCTGCGCCGGGCCCGAAGGGGCGCCGGCGCCGGCTCGGCCGCCAACTGGGCGGCCTGGAGCACGTCGCACCACCTGGCGCACGTGCTGACCGCGCTGCTGCATCCGGGCAGCGACGCCGCCCCGGGGTGGCACTCCCAGCCGGAGCCGCCGCAGCGGGGGCGGTCGCTGCGGCAGTCGCGCGGCGGTGAGACCCGCCGGGCCGGCTGAGCCCCTGCTACGCCTTTTCGGTGAAGCCGAACTGGATGATGCCCTCGTCGTCGACGGTGGCATCCACCGAGGCGTCACCGAGCAGTTCGACGGCGTCCTCGTCGAGGAAGATCCGGGCGCCCTGGTTGTCGACCACGTGGTCGCCCTGCACCGGTTCGGGCACCAGTTCCACGGTGAGCGACCCGGCCTCGGCGTCGGCGGCGATACGCACCCCGCCGTCCTCGGCGACGTCCTGCTGGTTGGCGAGGTCACGGATGACGAGCACGGCATTGTCGGTCATGGTGAGCATTGGCGGAACTCCTCGTGGATTCTCGGCTCGCGGTCGGTTACCGCACAGACCGGACAAACGGTCCGCGTACGAGCACACGTGGGAGGCGACAGGAGGGGCGAACGGTCGTCGCCGTCGCATCACGTCGGGGCAGCTGACGGGCCCCGTCCTCGCCTACGGTGCCCGCTGCCGGGCGATCCGTCAAATAGAGCCGGATCAGTCGAGAGCGTGGGCCGGGGCGAGCAACGCACGGATCTCGTTGACCGCCGCGCGGCCGGCACGGTTCGCTCCGATGGTGCTCGCCGACGGGCCGTACCCGACCAGGTGAATCCGCTCGTCGGCGACCACCCGGGTGCCGTCCATCGTGATACCGCCGCCCGGCCCGCGCAGCCCCAGCGGGGCGAGGTGGTCGAGCGCGGCGCGGAAGCCGGTGCACCAGAGAATCACGTCCGCCGGCACGAACCGCCCGTCCGCCCAGGCCACCCCGTCGGGCGTGATCCGGTCGAAGACGGGTAGCCGGTCGAGGACGCCGCGCTCGCGCAGCCGTCGTATCTCCGGGGTGACCGGCAACCCGGTCACGCCCACCACGCTGCCGGGCGGACGCCCGGCGCGTACCGCCGCGTCCACCCGGGCCACCGCGGCCCGACCCAGCTCGGCGCCGAACTCCTCGTCGCGGAAGTGGGGTGGCCGGCGGGTCACCCAGGTGGTCGCGGCCGCGACGGTGGAGACCTCGGCGAGCAGTTGCACCGCGGAGGTGCCGCCGCCGACCACCACCACCCGGCGGCCGGCGAACTCGTCCGGGCCCTGGTAGTCGGCGGTGTGCAGCTGCCGGCCGCGGAAGGAGGACCGACCCGGGTAGTGCGGCCAGAACGGCCGGGTCCAGGTGCCGGTCGCGTTGATGAGGGCCCGCGCGGTCCACTGGTCGCCGTCGGTGTGCACGTCCAGCCGACCGTCCGGACGGGACCGCACCGCGCGGACCCGCACCGGCCGCCGTACGGGCAGCTCGAAGGCTCGCTCGTACCCCGCGAAGTACGCGCTGACCTGCTCGGCCGCCGGGCGCTGCGGGTCGCCGGGCGGGAAGGCCCACCCGGGTAGGTCGTGAATGCCGTGCACCCGCTCCAGCAGCAGGGTCGGCCACCGGTGCTGCCAGGCTCCGCCGGGGCCGTCGTCACCGTCGAGGATGACGAAGCCGGCGCCCGGGGCGAAGCCGGTACGACGTAGGTGGTAGCCGGCGCTCAGGCCGGCCTGGCCGGCCCCGATCACCACGACGTCGACGGAGTGGGTGTCCACGGGGGGTACAACGCCGAACGTCCCGCCGCTCTGCCCGCCCTGGCCGTCGCACCGATCACAGCTTGAACGGCAATATCCTTCGGTCCCAGCTCTTCTCCGGCGGAAATCTTCGTGGCAGCATCAGCGCATGCATCGCCGTCTCTTTCCCCGGGTCCTCGCGCTGGTCGCGCTGGTCGCCACCGCGGCCACCGCCGGCGCGCCCGCCACCGCCGAGTCGCCCACCCCCGCGACGACCCGCCTACGCGCGGCCATCGACACGGTCCTCGCCGACTCACGGCTGACCGGCGCGCAGGCGTCGGTGGTCGTGGTCGACACCAGCACGGGACAGACCCTCTACGACCGCAACGGGGACCGGCGGCTGATCCCGGCCTCCAACACCAAGCTGCTGACCTCCACCGCCGCTCTGGAGCTGCTCGGCGCGGGGCACCGCTTCGGCACCGACGTACGCACGACCGGCAAGCGTCGCGGCGGGTTGCTCTCCGGCAATCTGTACCTGCGCGGCGGCGGCGACCCGACCATGCTCGCGGCCGACTACGACGCGCTCGCCGCGCAGGTCGCGGCCGACGGTGTCCGGGTGGTGACCGGCAACCTGATCGCCGACGACACCCGTTACGACCGCACCCGGCTCGGCCCCGACTGGACCTGGGACGACGAGCCCTACTACTACGCGGCCCAGGTCTCCGCGCTGACCGTCGCGCCGGACACCGACTACGACGCCGGCACCGTGATCGTGCACGCCGCCCCGGCCGACCGGGCCGGCGCCCCGCCGGTGGTCAACACCACCCCGCCCACCGGGTACGTCCGGATCGACAACCGCGCCGAGACGGTCGCCACGGGTGAGACCTCGATCTCGATCGAACGCGAGCACGGCGGCAACACCATCGTGGTGAGCGGGCAGATCGCGGTCGGCGACGAGCCGGCCAGCGACTGGGTGAGCGTCTGGGAGCCCACCGGCTACGCCGCCGACGTGTTCCGGGCGGCGCTGCACCGGCACGGCGTGCGGGTGCTCGGTCGGACCGTGCTCGGGCAGCCCACCCCGGAGGCCGCCCACCCGGTGGCCCGGCACGACTCGATGAGCCTGGGTGAGTTGATGACGCCGTTCCTCAAGCTCTCCAACAACGGGCACGCCGAGGTGTTGACCAAGGAGATCGGCCGGGTGCTCTCCGGCTCGGGCACCTGGTCGGCCGGGCTGACCGCGATCAGCGAGTACGTCGCCGACACCGGGATGGACACCGGCACGCTGCGCCAGCGCGACGGTTCCGGGCTGTCCCGGCGCAACCTGGTCCCGGCGACGGAGTTCGTCGACCTGCTGGCCGCCGTCCGGGCCGAACCCTGGTTCGCCACCTGGTACGCGGCGCTGCCGATCGCCGGGCAACCCGACCGGTTCGTCGGCGGCACGCTTCGCAGCCGGATGGCCGGCACCCCGGCGGCGGGCAACGTGCACGCGAAGACCGGCAGCCTGACCGGGGTCTCCGGGCTGTCCGGCTATGTGACCAGCGCCGACGGCCGGCTGCTGGCGTTCTCCATCCTGCTGAACAACTACCTCACCGCGTCCGTCAAGGCGCTCGAGGACCAGATCGCCGTGGCGTTGGCCGGCTACCGCGAGGACGGCGCGGCCACGGCACGGGTGGCACCGCCGGCGGTGCCGGAGACGCCACGGACCCCGGAGGGCGTGGAGTGCTCCTGGGTCAAGCCGATCACCTGCTGACCGGCGGCCGGGGGTGTCACCGCGCCCCCGGCCGGGTCAGGCCGGGCGGTCCGGTGAGGGAACCACCGCGGTCGGGTCACCCCGCTCGATGAGCGCGGCGATCTCGGTGGCCCGCAGCCCGCGCAGCGCCAGCACCCGGGTGCCCCAGCGGTGCAGCCGGCACGGGTGCGGGCTGGCGTCGTTACGGCAGACCATGCCGCCGGACCACCGGCGGGGGGCGTGCACCACCACCGCCCGCACCGCGAACTGGGTGTCCTCGCCCGTCACGTACGGCGGCAGGGGGATGTCGCGGAGCACCTCCCCCGGGGCTTCACCGGCACGGGACGAAGCGGCCGGACGGACGCGGTGGGCGGTACTGCTGCTCATCTGCGGTGCCTCCACACTGGATGGTCAGACGGGGACAGCAGAAAGTTACGTCGCCATCGACGGTGCGCGACGGACAAACTGTCCCGGCGCCCAGCGGTGCACGCGGACGCCAGGTCAGATCCGTTCCAGCACCACCACCGGGATCTCCCGGTCGGTCCTGGCCTGGTAGTCGTCGTACGCCGGCCAGATGGCGGCCATCGTGGACCACATCCGCGGCTTCTCCTCGGGCCTGGCGACGCGCGCCCGCGCGGGGAACGTCTCCGGGCCGACCTGCACCTCGACCTGCGGCTCGGCCAGCAGGTTGAGGACCCAGGCCGGGTGTTTCGGGGCGCCGCCCTGCGAGCCGACCACCAGGTGGTCGTCGCCGTCCCGGCCGTAGATCAGGGCGGTGCGGCGTCGCTTGCCGCTGTGCCGGCCCCGGGTGGTCAGCAGGAGCGTGTAGACCCCGGGCCGCCACTCGTGCCCCTCGGCGCCGCCGGTCTCGACGTACCGCTGGATGTGCTCGGCGACCCAGCCCTCGGGGCTGTCCACCACCTGCTCGCTGGACGTCATCGGCACTCCTCACGGGTCGGCGGCTCTCGCGCCCAGGCTACTGCCGCCACCGGTGGCGGACGGCCCGAACACGTGGCGACGGCCGCCGGTCAGCGCACCGCCACGGCCTGGAGGCCGACGTTGCCGCAGCGCTCGGTGAAGACCTTCTCGACGGTCCAGGTCAGCACCAGTCGGGCACCCTTCGGCAGCTTGAACCGGATGGTGAACTGGGCACTCTGGCCGGTGTACGGGTCCTCCAGCCGCGCGGTGCTGACCGGTCCACCGGCGGACAGCCGGGCCTCCAGCCGGCCGCGTGCCATCCAGGTACCGGCGTAGAGCTGGACGACGCGGGGCTCGCCGCTGCCGGCGACGGTGAGGCTGAACCCGCTGCCGGGGCCGCAGGTGTAGACGCCGTTCGGGCTGCCGCTCACCGAGCGCTCCGATGTGCCGTCCCGCCAGCTGACGACCTCCTGGTTGCCGTCCCAGCCGACCCGGGTGCCGGTGCCACCCCCGTCGATGATCTCTCCGGAGCCGGCGCGCTTGCGGACCGTCGAGTTGCTGCCGTGCAGCCCCCAGTGCATCCAGTCCCGGGTGCCCACGGCGGTGAGGTCGACCTCGGCGGGCACCTCCGCCCGGCTCACCGACAGCACCGCCGCCGTTGGGGACGGCGGCGGCGGGGCCGGCGCGCTGACCGACGGCGTCGGGTCGGGCGAGGGCGGACGCTGCCGAGGACGCAGATTGGGCGTCGCCGGCCCGGCCTCGCTGGTACGTCGCTCCGCGCCCGGGAAGCCGGTGGGGCGGGCTGCCCCGGCGGGCACGCCGCCCGGGAGGCCCGCCTGATCGTCGGCGGACTCCGGGCCGGACCGGTTGCCGAGGTACGAGGCGAGCGCCACCAGGCAGACGAGCGCGGCGAGCCCTTCCACCGCCCAGCGCCGCCGCTTCCGGGCGCGGGTGAGTCGGCGCAGCGTGCTGCGGGTATGCCCGGCGATGCGGGAGCGTGGTCGGTGCTTCGTTGGTCCGTCGGGCGGCTCGTCCCCGGCCCGCGAATCCGCCCGCGTGCGGTCTTCGTCCGCCACCGACCCCTCCACCTCCACCGCCCGGCCGCCATCGAGCGTCGCGGATCGCACCGTCCACTGTGGGCCGTTTTGCGCTCGCATCCGGCGTGGACGACACGCTAGATCTGGACGGGCCGGTGTGTCCAGTCCGGAACCGGACGGTATCGGACAGCCAGGTCCCGCCGGACGGGGACGTCGGTCGATCGGGAGCGCCCTCGCGTCAGCCGATCCGGAAGCCGAGCGCCTGCGCGATGACCACGGTCTGCTCGGCGTCGACGATGGCGCCGGCCCGCTCGACGACCGTCGGGTCGAGCGCGGTCAGGTCACTGCCGCGCAGGTCGGCGTCGCCGAGCCGGGAGCTGTGCAGCTGCGCGCCGGAGAGGTCGACGCCGGTCACCGTGGCGCCGGTCAGGTTGGCGCCGGTCAGGTCGACCTCGCGCATCCGCACGTCGGTCAGCCGGACGCCGCGCAGGTCCGCGCCGGGCAGCGCGACGAAGGACCAGTCGCCGCCGGCCACCGTCAACGGGCGCAGGTCGCACTGGGTGAAGGTGCTGCCGACCAGCTTGCAGCCGGTGAACTCGACCTCGAAGAAGTTGCACCGCTTGAAGACGCAACGGGTGAAGGCGGAGTCGACGTGCCGGGAGGCGTTGAACAGGACGTTGCCGAACGTGCAGCCGGTGAAGACCGCGCCGCGGCTCACCGCCTCGGTCAGGTCCACGTGGAAGAACTCGCAGCCCACGAAGTGCCGGTCGGTCAGCTCCTCGCCGTACCAGTCCTCGTGGCGGAAGGTCGCGTCCTCGGTCAGCTCCGGCATCCGGCCAGGCTAGTGCCGGCCACCGACAGCCGGCCGGGCCGGTCGGCGGCGGCCCCTTCCGGTACCGGCGTACCGGCTAGTAGGTTCGGCGGCGTGAGTGTGGCGCGGAGCAGGGACCCGGATCAGATCGGCTTCGACCCGGCGCGGCTGGCCCGGATCGACGAGCACTTCGGCCGGTACGTCGACGACGGCCGGCTGGCAGGCTGGCAGGTGGTGGTCACCCGCCGCGGCGAGGTGGCGCACTCCTCGACGTACGGCCTGCGGGACCGGGAGTCGGGCGCTCCGGTCGAGGCCGACACGCTCTGGCGGATCTACTCGATGACCAAGCCGGTCACCTCGGTCGCGGCGATGATGCTGTGGGAGGAGGGCCGCTTCGAGCTGACCGACGAGATCAGCCGCTGGCTGCCGGAGTTCGCCGACCTGCGGGTCTACTCGAAGGGATCGGCGCTCAAGCCGTACACCGTGCCGGCGATCGAGCCGATCCGGGTCTGGCATTTGCTCACCCACACCGCCGGCCTGACGTACGGCTTCATGCAGACCTCCGTGGTCGACGGGCTCTACCGGGCGGCCGGTTACGACCTGTACCCGCCGGTGGACGTCGACCTGGCCGGCGCCTGCGCGGCCTTCGGCGAGCTGCCGCTGCTGTTCCAGCCCGGCACCGCCTGGGGTTACTCGGTCGCCACCGACGTGCTCGGCCGGCTGGTCGAGGTGGTCTCCGGGCAGAGCCTCGACGCGTTCTTCGCCGACCGGATCTTCGGCCCGCTGGGCATGACCGACACCCGATGGTGGGTCGAGGGCGACGAGGCCGAGCGGCTGGCCGCGCTCTACGTGCCGGACCCGCGCAGCGGCCGGGCGGTCCGCTACGACGGTCTCGGCTCGCTCGCCCACAGCAAGCCAGCCCTGATCTCCGGCGGTGGCGGCCTGATCTCCAGCGCCGCCGACTACCACCGCTTCACCCAGCTGCTGCTGCGCGGCGGCGAGCTGGACGGGGTACGCCTGCTCGGGCCGCGCACGGTGCGTTTCATGACCCGCAACCATCTGCCCGAGGGCCAGGACCTGGGCACCCTGTCCACCGGCGGCTTCGCCGAGACCACCCTCGACGGGATCGGCTTCGGCCTCGGCTTCGCGGTGGTCGACGACCCGATTCCCAGCCGGGTGCCGAGCAGTGTCGGCGAGTACTACTGGGGCGGGGTGGCCAGCACCGCGTTCTGGGTGGACCCGGCCGAGGAGATCACCGCACTGCTCTTCACCCAGCTGATGCCGTCGAGCACGTACCCGCTGCGCTCCCAGCTGCGCCAGCTCGTCTACGCCGCCCTGGTCGACTGACGGGATCGTCGTTCCACCGACGGGCGGCTGGCCCAGTCCCTAGCCTGGGCTGGTGAGCACCATCGTCGTGTTTGGCGCGGGCGGCACCGCCGGGTCGCGGATCACCGCCGAGGCGGTCGACCGGGGGCACCGGGTGATCGCCGCCGTCCGCCGCCCGGAGGCCACCTCGTACCTGCCGGCCGGGGTGCGGACGGTCACCGGCGACGCGACCAGCGAGCGGAGCGTCCGGGAGCTGGCGCCGGACGCGGACGCGCTGATCGTGGCGATCGGCGGCGGCGGGCGCGAGCTGTGGCGCAACGCGGCGGAGAACCTGGTGACCACGCTGCGCCCGATGCCGGCCGCGCCGCGGATCATCCACCTGGGCGGCGGGTCGACCCTGCTCACCCCACGTGGCACCCGCATCCTGGACGAGCCGGACTTCCCGGCGCAGTACCGGGACTCGTCGCTGGGCCAGGCTGACGCCCTGGACTACTACCGCACCGCCGCCGACGGGGTGAGCTGGACGTACGTCTCGCCGCCCCCGCTGGAGTTCCACCCCGGCGAGCGCACCGGGCACTACCGCACCGGCACCGACCAGCCGGTCACCGACGACCAGGGCCGGTCGGTGCTGACGTACGAGGACCTGGCGGTGGCGATCGTCGACGAGATCGAGCAGCCGCGGCACCAGAACGCCCGCTTCACCGCCGCGTACTGACTCCGGCGGGTCGGCCGCGGTCAGTCGGCGAGCCGGGCGGGGAAGCCGCCGGTGGCGATCGGGCCCCAGGCGTCGATGGTGACCCGGATCAGCGACTTGCCCTGGCGCATCATCGCCGCCCGGTAGTCGTCCCAGTCCGGGTGTTCGCCGGAGATGCTGCGGAAGTACTCGACCAACGGCTCCAGCGCCTCGGGCAGGTCCAGCACCTCGGCGGTGCCGTCGAGCTGTACCCAGGGCCCGTCCCAGTCGTCGGAGAGCACGCAGGCCGAGACCCGGGGGTCGCGGCGGATGTTGGTCACCTTGGCCCGCTCCGGGTAGGTGGAGACGACCAGCCGGCCCTGGCCGTCCACGCCGGCGGAGACCGGGGAGGACTGCGGGCGACCGTCTGCCCGGGTGGTCATCAGCACGACGCGGTGTCGCGGCCGGAGGAAGTCGAGCAGGGTGTCCCGGTCGACCCGGGTGTTCTTCGCGATGCTGCGCGCCATCATCCGTTCCTACCAGGGCGACCGCGACGCGGCGGCGGCGGGTCAGTCCGGCCGGGCCGCGCGGTGCACCGCCTGGGCCGGCACCCGGGGTCGACCGGCGGGGCGCCAGGCCCGGCCGTTGGCGTAGATCACCCGGAACCCGAGGTACGAGGCGAGCGGCGCCCAGTGCGCCGAGCCCATCCGCAGCTCGGCCGCATTGTGCCGCTGACCATTGGCCAGCACGTCGAGCAGGACGGTTTCGAAAGCTGCCGATTCGACCCAGTCGACTTCCCGGGTGAAACCGCAGATCAGCGCGGCTCCGGTGACTTCCAGGAACTCGCGCAGCACCGCGTCCGACGCGCGCAGCACGGAGCAACTGCCGAAATAGAGCCGGCGCCCCTCGCAGCGGCCGGCCATCAACTCGGCCACCTCGTTCAACTCCACGGACTGCCAGTCGGTGAGGCAGAGACGGCTCGGCTCGCCGTGCATGGCGAAGAAGCCGACCCGGTGGTCGGCGTACTGCTTGAGCAGCCAGCGGTCCAGGAAGTAGAAGAGCTCGTCGCGGGTGGCCGCGTCCTTGTGGATGAAGCGGATCTTGCCGAGCCGTTCCAGCAACTCGAGGGTGGGCAGCACGGAACCCCGCTCGTTGAGGTCTCGGTGCCACTGGCCCTCGACACAGAAGACGCCACCGCGTGCCACCCGCACCTCCGCCAGTCCGCCGCCCGAGGCTGACGTTACCGGCCGCCACTGACCGAGGAACATCACCCTCGGTGTGACTGATTGCGACGTTCGGTGCGGTTGCCCGTCGGCGGGGTGATCGGGGGTGAATGGCTGTTTCACAAATCATCCGAATTCCCGGGCGATACCCAGGGAAGGCCAATCGTGAGGACAATTCTCGTTAATTGCCGCCAACCGCACTGATCAGTGCGAGGGTGGAAATCACGGGACGTCCCGGTCGATGTCCCGGAGGCCACCCCATTCGCTCTCCTATCGGGAGGACTTCTGTGCGCGTAAACACCTTGAAGCGAGCTGCCGTCGCATTCGCTCTGGCGCTGCCCGGGGCCGCGATCGCCTCAGTGGTCGCCGCGCCCGCGGCGCACGCGGACGGCTGCTACACCTGGGATCGCACCCTGTCCCAGGGGCGCTCGGGAAGCGACGTCCGACAGTTGCAAATCCGGGTGGCCGGTTGGGCCGGGTACCGCGACATCGTCGAGATCGACGGGATCTACGGGCCGAAGACCGCCGCCGCGGTCAAGCGGTTCCAGCAGGCGTACGGGCTGCGTGCCGACGGGATCGCCGGCCCGCAGACCTTCGCCAAGCTGTACCAGCTCCAGGACGACGACTGCACGCCCGCGCACTTCAGCTACAGCGAGCTGGACGACGGGTGCGGCCGGGGCGGGTGGAGCGGCGGCCCGCTGTCGGCGAGCCAGACCAAGCAGAACGCGCTGCGCACCATGTGGAAGCTGGAGGCGCTGCGCAAGGGCCTCGGCGACAAGCCGCTCTACGTCTCGAGCGGCTTCCGCAGCCGGGCCTGCAACAACCAGGTCGGTGGCGCGTCGGACAGCCAGCACCTGTACGGCAACGCGGCCGACGTCACCTCGCGGACGTCGTCGCTGTGCCAGGTCGCCCGCAGCGCGCGAAACAACGGCTTCAGTGGTCTCTACGGGCCGGGCTACCCGGACCACGACGACCACGTGCACGTCGACTCGCGGCGGGAGAACAACAGCGACAGCAGCTCGAACACGACGAGCTGGTCCGCGCCGGACTGCGGGATCGGGGCCGGCAACGACTGAGGCTCGGACAGCACGACGCCGGCCCGGCGCGGGTGGGGAACCTCCGCGTCGGGCCGGCGTCGTGTCGCCCCGGGACGGGCTGGCGGGGGGTGGCGCGCTCAGCTCGCCCGGGGCCAGCGCGGCGCGGTGACGGGGGGAGTCACCGGCCGGCCGGGAGCGGTGGGCCGTACCCCGGGTGGGACGACCCGCGCGGCCGGGTGTCGCACCGTCAGCCCGTTGGTGCGCGCGGTCTGGGCCGAGTAGCCGGCGGGACGGGCGGAGGACGGCCCGGTCGCGGTGAACGGGAAGGGCACGTGCACGAAGGGGTTGCCGTGCCGGATCAACGCCTCGATCTGTCGCTCGTTGAGCCCGTGTGTCTCGAGTACCCGCCGCCCCCAGCGGTGCAGACGGCAGGGGTAGGAGGCACCGTCGTTGCGGCACAGCGGCCCGGTGGGCCACTCCTCAGCGGTGTGCACGACCACCGCCCGGACCGCGAGCCGGACGTCCTCGGGTGTCAGCGGTGCCGGCACCGGCACCTCACCCAGTACCTGATCGATGGGATCCGTCGACTGCTCACCAACACGCACGGCAGGCCTCCCGCAGCTCGGCAGCGATACGGCGGACCAGCCGCACCGACATCCTCGGGCAGTGGTACGGCCGACACCGGACGAAAGTTCAAAATCCGTACGCGGTAAGCAGATCCTCCGGGGACAACACGGGTATCCCCTCGACGGCGGCGCCGCTACGCGACACGGCCAGGGCCGGCACCGTCTCGTCGGCGCCGGGCAACCGGGACCGGTGCAGGAGCAGTCGGCCAAGGTCGTGCGCGTCGAAGGGCCGCTTCTCCTGCCATTTGATGGAGCCGACGAAGCGGATACGACTGGCCACGGGCCCACGATCGGCGCCGACCACGTCGATCTCCGGGTCGTTGGTCCTGGTCCAGTAGCCACCGATCACCGCCGCCTCCGCCGGCAGAAGGTCGCCGGGTAGCCGGCGCAGCGCCTCCCGGACGACCGGCTCGATCACCCGCCCCCGCCAGGATGCCCACGACGTGACGATCCGGTTGAAGGTCAGGTCACCCCGGCCTCGCTCGATCTCGGAGAGATGAGGCCCCAGGAACGACAGCCAGAAGCGCAGGTACGGATCGGCCACCGCGTACCGGGTCTCCCGGGACGGCTTCGTCGACAAAGGAACGCTGACCTCCACCGTGCGCTTCTGGGTCAGCAGGCGCAGCGCCCGAGTCAGCGATGCCTGTGGAAGATCTCCGGCCGCCCGGGAGATCAGCGAGAAGGTTCGCTCGCCGGATCCGATGGCCCGCAGCACCAGTCCCGCCTGCGACTGGGGCGGGAACTCGGCCGCCAGCGCGCGCTCGCCGCTGACCAGCAGGGCTGAGGTCGGATCCCGTACCGCGCCGGTCAGATACTCGTTAACCGGTGCGCCACGCGGCCACTCGTCGAGGATCAACGGGAGACCGCCCGACACCAGGTAGGCGTCGAACGCGTCGGCGGCGGGAAGGTCGAGCATGTCGCGGACGTCGGCCGGGCTCAGCGGCGGGATGACCATCTCCGTGGCTCGTTGGTGAAACGGCCGGCCGTAGTCGTTCAACGCCTCCATCATCGCCAGGTCCGATCCGACGCAGACCAGCAGGACCGGCCGCCGGGACAGCTCGCGATCGAACACCTTCTGCAGCGTTCCCTCGAAGCCCGGGTCGCTCGCGATGAGGTACGGCATCTCGTCCAGGACGACGACGCTGGGCCGGTCGGTCGGCAGCGCGGCGGCCAACAGGGTGAGGGCCGCGTCCCAGGTCCGTGGTTGCTGCTCGCGCAGCATCTGGGCGCCCGGCAGCGTCGAGGTGGCCGCAGCCTCCACGAACAGCGCGAGATCGGCGGCGACGGTCGGCTGCGCCGAGGCGGTGAAGAAGAGGTGCGGCACGTCTGCCAGCTCGACGAACTCCTCCACCAGTCGGGACTTGCCCACGCGTCGGCGACCGCGCATCAGGAGGGCGCGACCCGGCCGACCAGCCCGACCACCGCGTTCCACCCGGGAGAGCATGCCGTTCAGCAGAGAAAGCTCATGATCTCGCCCCACAAAGCCGTCCATGCCGTCACCCCTGATACTTCCAACGCTGGAACACTCAACAATGAGTGTAACGTCAGACCAGGCCGGCGTCGTGCACCAGCAGGGCCACCTGGACCCGGTTGTTGAGGTCGAGCCGGGTCAGCAGCCGGGAGACGTACGCCTTCACCGTCGCCACGCTCATGAACAACTCCCCCGCGATCTCCGCGTTGGTGCAGCCCCGGCCCAGCGCGACCGCCACCTGCCGCTCCCGCTCGCTGAGCCCGGTGAGCAGCCGCAGTGCCCGCTCCCGGCGCGGGTCGGGGCCGGCCGGCCCCGGGGCGGCGGCGGTCACGTGGGCGATCAGCGTCCGGGTCACCGTCGGGGAGAGCGTCGCCTCGCCGGCCGCCACCCGGCGCACCGCGCGGACGATGTCCACCGGTGGGGTGTCCTTGAGCAGGAATCCGGCCGCTCCGGCGCGCAGCGCCCGCAGCACCTGCTCGTCGGCGTCGAAGGTGGTCAGCACCAGCACCTCCGGCGGGTGCGGCTGGGCGCGCAGCGTCTCGGTGGCGGTCAGCCCGTCCACCCGCGGCATCCGGATGTCCATCAGCACCACGTCCGGGGCGTACGCGGCGACCGCGGCCGGCACCTCGCCGCCGTCGGCCGCCTCACCGACGACGATCAGGTCCGGCAGGCCGCCGAGGATCATCGAGAGCCCGGCCCGGACCAGGGCGTCGTCGTCCACGATCAGCACCCGGACCGGGGTGACACCCGCACCGGCCCCGGTCTCGCCGGGGATCCCGGTCACGCCGGCCACGGCAGCCAGGCGGCCAACCGGAAGTCGCCCGCGTCGTCCCGGCCGTACGCCAACCGCCCGCCGGCGAGGGTGACCCGCTCGGTGATGCCGACCAGGCCGGTGCCGGCGCCCGGTAGCTCACCCCCGGTCGGGGTGCCCACCGGCCACCGGTTGCTGATCGCCACGGTCAATCCGGTGCCGGGCCCGCCGGCGAGTTCCACGGTGACGGCTGCGCCGGCGGCGTGCTTGCGGGCGTTGGTCAGCCCCTCCTGCACGATCCGGTACGCGGCCCGCCCCAGCGCCGCCGGCACGTCCCCCGCTGCGACGACGCTGTCGGTGACGTTCACCCGTACCCCGGCCGCCCGTGACTCGGCGATCAGGGCGGGCAGGTCGGCGAGGGTGGGCTGCGGGGGCTCCGGGGCGTCGCCGTCGCCCTCCGCCCGGAGCACACCGATCACCTCGCGCAGGTCCTGGAGAGCGGCATGTGCGCTGCCCCGGATCACCCCGGCCGCCCGGGCCACCTCGTCCGCGGGCGCGTCCGGGCGGAACTCCAGCGCGCCCGCGTGCAGGCTGAGCAGCGAGATCCGGTGGGCCAGCACGTCGTGCATCTCCCGGGCGATCCGGGTGCGCTCGAGGTGGCGGGCCTGGGCGACCCGCAGCTGCTGCTCCGCCTCGGCCCGCTCGGCCCGATCACGCAGCGACACGATCA
The DNA here is from genome assembly GCF_018070045.1 of Micromonospora sp. U21. GTDB lineage: Bacteria > Actinomycetota > Actinomycetes > Mycobacteriales > Micromonosporaceae > Micromonospora. The sequence continues at coordinate 31,893 of NZ_JAGPYK010000001.1, read as the reverse complement.
ACTGCCGCCGGGCCCGTACGAACATCCCCCAGGCCAGCACGGCGAAGCTGATCACCACGCCCCACGTCGCGGTGGCCCAGTACGGCATGCCCGGGTCCGGGCGCAGCCAACTGAAGACCATGTTGGTCACCAGACCGACGCCGGTCATCGCCACCGCGACGGCGGTGCGCCGGTGCACCACCACGGTGAAGTAGAGGATCACCAACGGGATGGCCGAGGCCATCGAGAACAGCGTCAGCGGTGTCGTGGCCACCAACAGCCCGAGCGGCCACCGCCGGCGCAGCCAGAGCAGCCCGCAGCAGGCCAGCCCGAGCAGCGCGTCCGCGCCGATCATCCAGTCGTGCGGCAGCGGGGGCGTGACGGCCGGGTCGGGCGACAGGGCATCCGCGGTGACGAACAGCACCCAGAGCAGGGAGAACAGGAAGGCCAGGGTGTCGACCGCCCAGTCCCGGGTGGTGCGGCGAGGCCGCCGGGTCGCCGCGTCCGGGTTGGCCGCGTCGGCCAGCGCCCCGGGCAGCAGCCAGGGGTGTTCCGGCACGGCGAGGCTGGTCACGACGCCATGCTAGGCAGCCGATCGCCGCCGCGACCAGCTACCAAAGTCGAGACCCTCGCGTCGACCAAGGTCGGTGCGGCGCCGACCGGTGGCCGCAGCGGATGGCCGGGCGGCGCGGGCACGCTCGACGACATGATCACCGTGCAGAACCTCACCAAACGATACGGGCCACACCCGGCGGTGGACGACGTGTCGTTCCAGTGCGAGCCGGGCACCGTCACCGGCTTCCTCGGCCCGAACGGCGCCGGCAAGTCCACCACCATGCGGATGATCTGCGGGCTCACCGCGCCGACCGCCGGCCGCGCCACCGTATCGGGGCACGCGTACCGGGAGCTGCCCAACCCTGGGCGGGAGGTCGGGGTGCTGCTGGACGCCTCCGCCCAGCACGCCGGGCGCACGGGCCGCGAGGCGCTGACACTGTCCGCGTACACCATGGGGTTGGACCGGCGGGAGGTCGCCGCGAAGCTCGACCTGGTCGGGCTGAACGCGGTGGCCGCCAAGCGGCGGGTACGGGCGTACTCGTTGGGCATGCGCCAGCGGCTCGGCCTGGCACAGGCGCTGCTGGGCGACCCCCGGGTGCTGATCCTCGACGAGCCGGCGAACGGCCTGGACCCGGAAGGGATCTTCTGGATGCGCGGCCTGCTGCGCGACTTCGCCGACCGGGGCGGCACCGTGCTGCTCTCCTCCCACCTGCTGCGCGAGGTGGAGGCGGTCGCGGACCGGCTGGTGGTGATCGGGGGCGGCCGGATCGTGGCCCAGGGCAACAAGGACGAGCTGCTCGCCGGCGGCGGCACGCTGGTCCGGGCCCGCGACGGCGCGGCGCTGCGCCGGGCGCTGGACGCGGCCGGCCTGACCGCCGCCGACAGCCCCGACGGCCTGCTGGTGCAGGCCGACGCCGAGGCGGTCGGCCAGGCCGCGGCCGATGCCGGCGTCGCGCTCGCCGAGCTGCGCCCCGCCGACGGCGGTGGCCTGGAACAGCTCTTCCTCACCCTGACCGCTGGCGAATCCACCAAGGAGGCCGTCCGATGACCACCACCACCGCGCCCGCCGCCGGCGCCGTCGCACCCCGGCAACACGCGCCGGTACGCCGCCCATCGCTGCTCCGACTCACCGCCGTGGAGCTGCGCAAGCTCGTCGACACCCGGGCCGGCCGCTGGCTGCTGATCACCATCGGCCTGATCACCGCCGTGATCGTCACCCTGCAATTGATCTACGCCAGGGACGCCGAGCAGACCTTCGTCAACTTCTTCACCCCGTCGCTGCTGCCGATCGGGGTGCTGCTGCCGGTGCTCGGCATCCTGTCGATCACCAGCGAGTGGTCACAGCGGACCGCCCTCACCACGTACGCCCTGGTGCCCCGCCGGGAGCGGGTCGTGGTCGCGAAGCTGATCGCCGTGGTGCTCACCTCGCTCGCCTCGGTGCTGGCCAGCCTGGCCGTCGCCGCCGCCGGGACGCTGGTGGCGTCCGCCACCGGCGGCGCGGGCACCTGGCAGATCGACGCGTCGCTGATCCTGAACGCGGTGATCCTCCAGGTCACGGGCGTGCTGATGGGTGCCGCCTTCGGTCTGCTGCTGCTCAACCCGCCGCTGGCGATCGTCGGCTACCTGCTGCTGCCCACCCTCTGGGGGGTGCTCGGCGAGGTGGTCCGGCCGCTGCGCGGCCCGTCCGAATGGCTGGACACCAGCAAGACCATGGAACCGCTGTTCAGCAGCGACGCCGTCACCGGCGAGCAGTGGGGGCGGATGGCGGTGTCCCTGCTGGTCTGGATGGTCCTGCCGCTGGCCGCCGGCCTGGTCCGGACGCTGCGCCGCGAGGTGTCCTGAGCATGGCCGGCGACGGCTACGGCCCGCGTACCGCCGTCACCGGCGGGCCGGTCGAGCTGGTCGTGCTCTGGGCCGGCTGCCCGCTGCTCGGTGCGGGCGCCGGCGGCCTGCTGGCACTGGTGGCGGGTTGGGTCGCCGGGCTGCCCTGGGCGCCCGTGCAGTGGCTGTTCAACCTGCTGGACCGGCTGCCCGAGCACCAGGCGATCGCCGGCACGGCAGCGGTGGGCGCGCTGGCCGGTCTGGTCCTCGCCGGGGTCGGCACCGCCGAACGGTTGGCTGTCACCGTCGACGCGGCGCAGGTCCGGCTGCGCCGCGCCGGCGAGGACCGGCACGTCACGCGGGCCGAGACCCGGGTGGTCTTCGTCGACAGCGGAGACCTGGTGCTGCTCGACGCCGACGGCGCGGAGCTGGTCCGGGAGTCGACGGACCTGCCGGGCACCCGGCTGGCGGCGGCGTTCCGCACGCACGGCTGGGGGTGGGCGGACGGCGACCCGAACCGGTCGGCGTACCGGCTCTGGGTGCCTGACCTGCCCGGGCTGCCCGCCGGGGCGGACGCCCTGCTGCGGGCCCGCGAGCGGGCGATCCAGCGGGACCGGCGCGACGACGCCCGGGAGCTGCGCCGGGAGCTGGGCCGGATCGGGGTGGTGCTGCGCGACGACGGCAAGCGGCAGTACTGGCGGCTGACCGGGCGGGCGGTCACCCCCGGGGCGCAGGAGCCGACTTCGGCCGAGCGGGGGCCGGACGGGCGGTAGCGTCTGTCCCAGGAGATCCTGGGAGCGCGCGATGACCGAGCAGCAGCCGTACCGGGTGGTGTCCCGACACCCCGGCTTCGAGCTGCGCCGGTACCCGGCCCACCTGGTGGCCGAGATGCAGATCCAGGCGTCGTTCACCCGAGCCCCGATGGAGGCGTTCCGGCCGCTGGCCGCCTACATCGGGGGCGCCAACCGGGCCCGGCACCCGATCGGGATGACCGCGCCGGTGATGCAGGAGGCCACCGGCACGGAGAAGATCGCGATGACCGCGCCGGTGGTCCAGGAGGAGGGCGAGCAGCCGGACGCGTACCTGGTCCAGTTCGTCATGCCGGCCAGCTTCACCGCCGCCACCCTGCCCGAGCCGGTGGACCCCCGGGTGCGGATCCGGGAGGTCCCGGCGCAGCTCGCGGCGGCGATGCGCTTCTCCGGGCGGTGGACGGAGAAGGCGTTCAGCCAGCGGGCCACCATGCTCGGCCGGTCGGTCACCGCGGCCGGGCTGCAACCGACCGGCGCCATCCGGTACGCCCGGTTCGACCCGCCGTGGAAGCCGTGGTTCCTGCGCCGCAACGAGGTCGTGCTGCCGGTCGTGGAGTGAGGCGGCCAGGAAAGCAATTGATTGACCTTCGCCGCTGTCGGGGGTAACAGTGACGGCACGCGCCGCGCGCGGGGCGCGGCGGAAAGGAGGACGACGATGACCTCCACGGGTGCCAGTCCCGGCGGCAGCGGGGTGTTCCGCCGCAAGCCGGTCGAGGACATCGCGGACGAGAGCACCGAAGGGCTGTCCCGCTCGCTCGGGCTGTGGCAGCTCACCGCCATCGGGGTGGGCGGGATCATCGGCGCCGGCATCTTCGCGCTGGCGGGCGCGGTGGCCAACGAGACCGCCGGCCCGGCGGTGCTGGTGTCGTTCCTGATCGCCGGCCTGGCCAGCGCCGCCGCCGCGCTGTCCTACGCCGAGTTCGCCGGCATGATCCCCAAGGCCGGGTCGGCCTACACCTACGGGTACGCCGTGCTCGGCGAGGCGGTCGGCTGGTTCATCGGCTGGGACCTGTTGCTGGAGTACACCGCGATCGTCGCGGTGGTGGCGATCGGGATCTCCGGCTACTTCGGCTTCCTCATCGGCGAGCTGGGCGCGGAGTTGCCGGCCTGGATGCTCGGCGCCCCGGGCACCGGGGACGGGCACGTGGTCGACCTCTTCGCGGTGGTGCTCTGCCTGTTCATCGCGTTCCTGCTCAATCAGGGCATCAAGACGGCCGCCCGGTTCGAGACGTTCGTGGTCGGGCTGAAGGTGGCCGTCGTGCTGTTGGTGATCGTGGTCGGCTTCTTCCACATCCGGACGGCCAACTACTCGCCGTTCTTCCCGTTCGGGTTGAGCGGGGCGTTCACCGGCGCGGCGACCGTCTTCTTCGCCGTCTTCGGCTACGACGCGATGAGCACCGCCGCCGAGGAGTCCCGGGACGCCCGCCGGCACATGCCGAAGGCGATCATCTGGTCGCTGGTCATCTCGATGGTGCTGTACGTGCTGGCGACCCTGGTGCTGACCGGGATGCAGAACTACCGGAACATCGACGCGGAGAGCGGCTTCTCCTCGGCGTTCGAGTCGGTCGGCCTGTCCGGACTGGCCAGCGTGATCGCGGTCGGCGCCATCATCGGCATCCTGACCGTCATGTTCACCTTCATGCTGGGCGTGACCCGGGTCTGGTTCTCGATGAGCCGCGACGGGCTGCTGCCGGCGTGGTTCGGCAAGCTGCATCCGGTCCGCCGGGTGCCCACCCGGGTCACCTGGATCGTCGGGGGCGCCTCCGCGCTGATCGCCGGCTTCCTGCCGATCCGGGAGGCGGCGGAGCTGACCAACATCGGCATCCTGCTCGCCTTCGTGGTGGTCTGCATCGCGGTGATCGTGCTGCGCTACCGCCGCCCGGACGCGCCGCGCACGTTCCGGCTGCCGGGTATGCCGGTGGTGCCGGCGATCGGCGCGCTCTTCTCGGTCTGGCTGATCACCTACCTGGCACCGGAGACCTGGCTGCGCTTCGCCGTCTGGTTCGTGATCGGCGTGCTCATCTACGCCTTCTACGGTTACCGGCGCTCCGCGCTCGCCGGCCGCCGACCGGCGGGCCCGTCCGGCCCCTCCGGAGCGACCGGCCCGGGCGGGGACGACGGGTCAGGACGGTAGCCGAGCGCGGGCGGCCACGCCAGCAGCAACCCCATCCCGAGCCCGGCGAGCAACCCGATCAGCGATACCAGCACGTCGGAGTCGGCCGCGTTGATCGGGCTGTTGCCGGCCAGCGCCGTGAACATCGCGCCGATCGGCAGCAGCACGATCATGACGATGGCCACCACCAGCACCAACACCGTCGGCCCCACCAGCGCGGCGAGGGCGGCCACCGCGTGACGCCGCCACGCCGGCCGCCCACCCGGCCAGTCCCACGCCAACAGGGTGACCCCGGTGAGCAGCACCGCCCCGAGGGCCAGCTCCGGCAGGGCCCGCGGGCCGGGCGGGATCGTCCGGATCAGTCCGACGCCGGACACGGCCGCCACGCCGAGCCCGGCCGCCAGCACGCAACGGGCCCGGGTGCGGGACGGGGCCGCCGCCAGGGCGGCGCCGATGGTCAGGGCGACCAGCAGCACGCCGGTGGCGAAGGCCGCCGGGTTCAGCTCCGGCTCCCGGTCGGTCGGTGACTCGATGCCGGTGGCCACCATCGTCAGCACCCCGGCCACGCAGGCCGCGCCGGTCAGCGCCCACCGGTCCGTACCGGCCGGGGGTGCGCCGCGCTCCCGCCACCACAGGGCAGCCACCAGCACGCCGAGCGTCGCGCACCCGCCGGCGGTGAGCAGCACGGTCCACCCGGTACCGGTCGGGTCGGCCCGGTCGATCGCCACGTCGGCGGCGGTCCAGAGACCGCCGAGCAGCACCGCCGGTCCGGTCCACCGCAGGCGACCGCGGCCGGCCAGCACCAGCCCGAGCACCACCGCGACGATCGCCGCGAACCGCAGGTCCCGTGCCCAGTAGGCGTTGTTGCCCGGCAGCCGTTCGGACCAGGGGCCGACCGGCTCGGTGAGCGGTTGCAGCACCGTCATGCCGATCGCCCAGAGCAGCACGGCGGCGGCGGCGGAGAGGAGCAGCCCGACCGGGCGCGCGGATCGCATCCGCGGAGGGTAGCGGCCCGGCGCCCACCTCGACGCCCCCCGGCCCGGGACGGGGTCACCCGGCGGCGGTGCCGACCGGCGACCGGCCGGGACGGTGGCGCAGCAACCGCCACGTCGGCACCACGCTCGCCACCACCGCGAGCAGCAGGCAGAGGCCCACGACGCCGCTGACCACCGTCCACGGCACGACGAGGTCGACCGGCGCGCCGACCTGCTCGGCGAGGCCGGCGCGGATGCTCAGCAGACCGGCGAACGCCACGCTCCCGCCGAGCGCCGCGCCGATCAGCACCACCAGGGCGGACTCGGCCGTGACCAGCCAGAGGACCTGCCGCCGGGTCGCGCCGGCCAGCCGGATCAGCCGCAGGTCGGCGGCCCGTCCGGCGGCAGCCAGCAGCAGCGTGTTGACCACCGCGATGGCCCCGTAGCCGGCCGACACCACGATCAGCAGCAGCGTGCACAGCCAGACCAGGCGGTCCTCGGCGCGGTCCGCCTCCGCCCCCCAGGCGGTGACGTCGACGACCCGCGCCCCGACCGGCGGATCGATCCGGTCCCGGACGTACACCGCGGAGGTCAACGCCGAGGGATCGTGCGCCCGGACCGCGGCCCGGGGCAGGAGCAGGTCGCCGGGGATCGAGCCGTCGGTGACGACGGCGACGACGCGCAGCGATACCCGCTCCCCGTCGGCGAAGACCACCGGGTACGGCTGCGACGGCAATCCGGCCGTTGGCACCGCCGAGGCGGTGAGCACCACCGTGTCGTCGCCGACCAGGTCGTCCAGCGAGCCGGCGACGACGGTGAGCACCCGGTTCGCCGCGGCGAAGGCCACCGGGTCGACGCCGAGCGCGGTCAGTGGCCGGATCGCCGCCGCCGGGGCGGATTCGGGAACGAACACCGTGGTCGGCAGGAGTGCCGTGCCGGGTGTCGCCGCGACGGCCCGGTCCGACAGGCCGGGCGCCCCGTCGGGTGCGACGACCCAGCCGGCGTTCACCCGGTCCGCCCGTCCCACCGCGTACGCCGCGGTGGAGGTTTGCACCATCCCGGCCACCAGCACCGCGAAGGCGACCGTGAGCAGCACCGGCGCGGCGATCGACGCGGTTCGCCGGGTCGCGGTCAGCGCCCCGGACCGGACCAGCAGCCCGATCGCTCCGCCGCGCCGACGCACCGGGGAACGCAGCAGCCGCACCACCGGCCCGACGACCGCCGGGGCGAGCACGGTGGCGCCGGCGACCAGGGCCATCACCGCGTAGAGGGCGAACGTGGCGCCGTCCCGGGCGTCGTCGGAGGTCGCGGTGGCGAGGCCGAGGGCCGCCCCGGCCGCCACGAGGAGCGTCCCGGTGACGGCGCGCAGCCGCCCGATCGGGCGCTGCTCCACCACCGCCTCGCGCAACGCCTCCAGCGGCCGGACCCGCGCCGCCCGCCGCGACGCCGACCAGACGGCCAGCAGCGCGATCACCGGCCCGGCGGCGAGCGCGACGACGAGCGGCCAGAGGGCGTACCGGACCCGGAAGGTCGCCGGCTCGAACCCGACGTCGACCAGCAGCCGGCCCAACGCCGGGGCGAGCGCCGCGCCGACCAGCAGGCCGACGAGCCCTGCGGCGAAGCCGACGGCGAGCGCCTCCGCGTACACCATGCGGCGCACCTGGCGGGGGGTGGCGCCGACGGCGCGCAGCAGACCCAGCTCACGCCGACGCTGCGCGACGGTGAACGCGAAGGTGGAGGCGACCACGAAGACCGTGACGAACCCGGCGAGGGCGGCCGTGGCGGTCAGCACCTGCATCCCGATCCAGCGTGTGCGCGCATCGCCCCGGGGCTCCAACGCGCCCCGTCCGTCGCCGGTGTGCACCCTTCCGTCGCCGCCGACGACGCCGCGCGCCGCTGCGGCCACCCGCTCCGGATCGGCGCCCGGGTCGAGCACCAGACCGATGGCCCGGACACCCGGCGCGAGCGCGGCGGCGACCTCGTCGGCGACGTGGACGCCCGGCGCGTCCACCAGACCGGTGACCGTGTACGGCTCCGGGCCCGCCGCCGTCAGCACGGTGACCGGCGCGCCGGGACGCAGCCCGAGCACGCGGTCGACGACCGCCTCACCCGCACGACGGGGTGGCTCGCCGGCCGTCAGGCGCAGTCCACCCAGCCGGGCGCTGGCCCACCCGTGCCCCTGGTGGGCGTCCTCCCGTTGGCCGTCGGCGGCCCGTGGTCGGCCGTCGACGAGCGGCTGGGCGTAGAAGGCGCGGTCCGGCACCGCCGCATCGACGCCGGGCAGGCCGGCCAACCGCTCGACGAGTTCCGCCGCCCTAATGGCCGACCAGGGCCGGGTCGGCGCGAACGAGTCGGCCGCACCCGCCTCGGGGCTCTGCACCACGACTGTCGCCTGCGCCAGCCGGTCCGGCACCTGTGGTCGCCCAGAAACCAGCAGCAGGGTGGCCGCCGTGACCAGCGCGACCCCGATGGCGACGGCCACGAACGCGCCGGCGGATCGCCGCACGCTCAGCACGACGACTCCCCCGCCACGTGCGCCGGCGGGCGGGACCCGCCCGCCGGATCCGTCGCCTGCTCGGCGATCCGCGCGGCGATGGCCGCGGGGGTGATCCCGTCGGTGAACTCGTCCGCCAGGCGGCCGTCGGCGAGCAGGAGGACCCGATCGGCGTACGCGGCGGCGGTGGGATCGTGGGTCACCATCACGACCGTCTGGCCGTGGTCGTCGACGAGCGCCCGCAGCAGCCGCAGCACCTGCCGGGACGCGGCGCTGTCCAGCGCGCCGGTCGGCTCGTCGGCGAAGACCACCGCCGGCCGGGTAATCAACGCCCGGGCCAGGGCGACCCGCTGCTGCTCGCCGCCGGACAGTTCACTCGGCCGGTGCCGAGCCCGGTCGGCCAGCCCGACGGCGGCCAGCGCGGCGGCGACGTCGGAGGCCGGTGGGCGGCGGCCGGCGAGGCGCAGCGGCAGCTCGACATTCTGCGCCGCGGTCAGCGTGGACACCAGGTTGAACGCCTGGAAGACGAAACCGATCCGGTCGCGCCGCAGGCGGGTCAGCTCGTCCTCGCCCAGATCGTCGAGGCGGTTGCCGTCGATCGTGACGGTCCCCCCGGCCGGGCGGTCCAGCCCCGCCGCGCAGTGCAGCAGCGTCGACTTCCCGGAGCCCGACGGGCCCATCACGGCCGTGAACGTGCCGCCCGCGAAGCTGGTCGTCACACCGTCGAGCGCCGTCACCCGGCGGGTTCCGGTGCCGTACACCGCGCGCAGCCCTGTCAGGGTCACCGTGTCTGTGGTCATGACCGCCACGGTGCCGGTCGCAGGGCCTGCCGCGCGTCGTACCGGCGCGGTCACTTTCCGGCCCTGCTCCGGGCGGAGCCGTGACTCGGAAGGGGACCGGGCGTCGTTCCCGAGGATGACGGCCCACGGGTGGACGCGCAGGCCCCGGCCAGCCGATACCGTCTGTCAGGTGACCGCTCTCCTGCTGACCCGGCGGCTGCGGCCGCTGGATCTGTACATCGTGGACGTCGTGCTGGCCCTGGTGGTCGGCGCGATGCTCTGCGCGTACGCGGCGCTGGAGTCGCCGCTGCACGGAGGCGTACGCGAACCGGCCTGGGTGTCCGTGCTGGTTGGGCTGGCCATCGGGCTGCCGTTGGCGGTTCGCCGACGGTGGCCGGTCGCGGTGGCCGTCGTGATCAGTTGCGTCACCACCGCCACGCTGGTCACCGGGGTGATCCCCAACTTCGCCGCCGCCGCGCCGGCGGTCGCCATCGGGCTGTCCTTCTACACGGTGGCCGTGTCGATTCCCGTGCGGCGGTCGGTGCTCTGCGCCGGCGGTTGTCTCGCCGTGGTCAGCGTCGGGCTGGCGATGACCGCCGGTGACCTCTGGTCGCGGACCGGCGCGGTCGGCTACGCCGCCGTCATGATCGCGCCGGCCTGGGTGCTCGGCTGGTCGATCCGGGAGCGACGCGCTCTCGCCGCCCGGCAGGGCGAGCACCTGATCCGCCAGGCCGCCACCGAGGAGCGGCTGCGGGTGGCCCGGGAGCTGCACGACGTGGTGGCGCACACGTTGAGTCTCATCGTGGTGAAGGCGGCCGTCGCCAACCACGTCGCCGAGGCGGACCCGCGCGAGGCCGGCGCCGCGCTGCGGGTGATCGAGGAGACCGGCCGGACCGCGCTGACCGACATCCGCCGGGTGCTCGGCGTGCTGCGCGAGGAAGCCCCGTACGCGCCGGCGCCCGGGTTGGACGAGCTGCGCGGCCTCGCCGAGCGGGCGACCATCGGCGGCGTCGACGTCCGGCTCGACATCCGGCGCGAGGCACCGGACGGCGCGGTGCCGGAGTCGGTGGGCCTCACCGTGTACCGGATCGTGCAGGAGGCGGTGACCAACGTGGTGAAGCACGCGGCACCCGCCGCCTGCCGGGCGACGGTGACCGTCACCTCCGGTGAGGTACGGGTGGAGGTGATCGACGACGGCCAGCGCCCGGTCGAGGTGATCGGGGAGGGTCACGGCCTCGTCGGCATGCGCGAGCGGGTGGCGGTGCACGGTGGGGACTTCCGCGCCGGGCCACGCGCCGGCGGGGGTTTCGCGGTGGCGGCGCGCCTGCCGTACCGGGTCACCGCGTGATCCGGGTCCTGATCGCCGACGACCAGGCGCTGCTGCGCGGCAGCTTCCGGCTGCTGGTCGACCTGGCCCCCGACTGCACCACGGTCGGTGAGGCGGGCACCGGCGTGGAAGCCGTCGCGCTGACCGCCGAGCATCGGCCGGACGTGGTGCTGATGGACGTACGCATGCCGGAGATGGACGGCATCGAGGCGACCCGACGGATCTGCGCCGACCCGGCGACGGCGGCCACCCGGGTGCTCATCCTGACCACCTTCGACCTCGACGAGTACGTCTACGGCGCGATCCGGGCCGGGGCCAGCGGCTTCCTGCTCAAGGACACCCCACCGGCGGAGCTGCTGACCGGTATCCGGGTGGTGGCCGCCGGTGAGGGGCTGCTCGCGCCGACGGTGACCCGCCGGCTGATCGACGAGTTCGCCCGACGCCCGGAGCCGGCCCGGCCGCTGCCGCGCCGGCTGGACGGGGTGACCGAACGGGAACGGGAGGTGCTCGCGCTGATCGCCCGGGGCCTGTCCAACGCCGAACTGGCCGCGCACCTCAACCTCAGCCCGGCCACCGTGAAGACACACGTCGGGCGGCTGCTGACCAAGCTGGCGGTGCGCGACCGCGCGCAACTCGTCATCGTCGCCTACGAGACGGGCCTGGTGGGTCCCGGCGGTCTGGGGCCGGCCGGCCTACGCTGACCAGGTCGGCCCGGCAACGGAGGAGGACCGCATGACCCGGTACGTCGCCCTGCTGCGCGGGGTCAACGTCGGCTCCACCCGGCTCGCGATGGCCGACCTGCGCCGGCTCGTCACCGACCTCGGGCACGACGACGCCAAGACGTACCTGCAGAGCGGCAACGTGGTGTTCGGCAGCAGCGTGCGCGACGCCGGGCGGCTGTCCGCCGGGATCGAGCGGGCGCTCGCCGACGAGCTGGGGCTGACCGTGCCGGTGCTGGTGCGCAGCGCCCGGGAGCTGGCGGCGGTGGCCGGCGGCAACCCGTACGCCGAGCGCGAGGACGACCCGACGAGGCTGCTGGTGGCCTTCCTCGCCACCGCCCCGAAGCGGTCCACCGTGGACGCGCTGACCGTGCCCGGCGGCGAGAACGTGGCGTTCACGGTGACCGGCCGGGAGGTCTACCTGCACTACCCCGACGGTGGCTACGGGCGGTCGACGTTCACCAACGCGTACCTGGAGAAGAAGCTGGCCGTGGCGGCCACGACCCGGAACTGGAAGTCGGTGCGCGCTCTCGCCGAGCTGGCCGCCGGCTGACCCGGCGGGGGTCGCGCCGGTCCGGCGCGTCCCCCACCCGGGCCGGTCAAAAGTGGTACGTCGTCTCGTACTCGGGCACCAGCACCCGGCTGCGCGGCGAGATCCGGCGCACCGCGGCGATCAGGTCGTCCAGCCGGAGGCGGTCGGCCGGCGCGACAGGTGGCGGGTTCTCCAGCCGCGTCTCGAAGTTGTCCCAGTGCACCGGCACCACGACCTTCGGGTGGTCCAGGCCGGCCAGCAGCCGGGGCAGGTAGTCGCCGGTGGTGGTGGCGCTCTGCATGGCCACCATGGCCACGTCCGGCGCCAGACCGGTGAGGTTGCGCTCGGCGACGTCACTGGCCCCGGTGAAGTACACCGACGGGCCGCCGTCGACCCGCAGCAGGTAGCCCAGCGTGTCGCCCTCCGGCAGGTCCGCGATGGTCGCCGGCTGCGCGGGTTGGTTCACCCGCACCCCGGGAAAGGCCAGGGAGTACGAGGGGTTGCGGCTGTGCAGCGAGCCGACCACCTCGACGGTGTGGTCGCCGAAGTCCAGCACCTCCCCACCCTTCACGGGGCTGAGCTGCGTCGACGGCCGCCGAGGTGCTGGCCGGCGCCGAGCCCGCGCCGCCCACGCCGGGCACCCCGTCGGTGCCCGCGGCACGCCCCTGGCCGGTGCTCTTCGACACGACCGGGTGAGCGGGCCGCGCGCCACGTTGTGCTCGTCACCCTGGGAACGGCGGTGAATCCACCTCCCGCTCGGGTAGGGATAACAGGTGGCACCGGTGGACGTGATTCCGCGCCCGGGTGCCTCGGACGAAGACGCGAAGGAGCCGCAGTGGCCAACACGATTCCCGACATCAGCCTGAACGACGGCACGACCATTCCGCAGCTCGGCTTCGGGGTGTTCCAGATCGAGCCGAAGGACACCGTCGCGGCGGTGACCACGGCGCTGGAGGTGGGCTACCGGCACATCGACACCGCGGAGATGTACGGCAACGAGGCCGAAGTGGGCGAGGCCGTACGCGTGTCCGGCCTGGACCGGGACGCGGTCTACGTGACCAGCAAGCTGAACAACGCCTTCCACCGCCCGGACGACGCCCGCAAGGCGTTCGACTCGACGCTGTCGGCGCTGAAGATGGACTACATCGACCTGTTCCTGATCCACTGGCCGCTGCCGACCCTGTACGACGGCGACTTCGTCTCCACCTGGAAGGTGCTGGAGGAGTTCCAGCGCGACGGCCGGGCCCGCTCGATCGGCGTGTCGAACTTCCAGGTGTCGCACCTGCAGCGGCTGGCCGCCGAGGCGGACGTGGTGCCGGCGGTCAACCAGATCGAGGCGCACCCGTACTTCGGCAACGAGGAGGTCCGCGCCTACGACCGCGAGCACAACATCCTCACCGAGGCGTGGTCGCCGATCGCGCAGGGCAAGGTGCTGGGCGACCCGACGGTGATCGACATCGCCGAGCAGCTCGGCCGGACTCCGGCGCAGGTGGTGCTCCGCTGGCACGTGCAGCGCGGCGACATCATCTTCCCGAAGTCGACGACCCCGAAGCGGATCGAGGAGAACACCCGGATCTTCGACTTCGAGCTGGACGACACGGCGATGGAGCGGATCACCGGGTTGGACAAGGGCGAGGCCGGGCGGCAGGGCCCGAACCCGGACACCTTCGCCTACGTGCCGGCGTAACGCGACGGCCGGCGGCGGCGCACTGAGAAGAGGGGGCCCGGTCGGGCCCCCTCTTCGCGTGTGAAAGGACCGCCCCCGGCGATGTCGCTCCGCCGTACCACCCTGGCTCTGCTGTCGTTGTTCCTGCTCGTGCCGGCGGCCTGCGCGCCGAGCCAGGCCGCCGAGGCTCCCCGCTGGTCCGCGCCCGCGGTGTCGGCCTCGCCGACCCCGCCGAAGCCACGTCCGGAGCCAACCTCCACCGCCGAGGTCCGCGGCCGCGTCACCGGGGCCATGTTGAACCTGGACGCGGATTTCCACCCGGAGACCGCCCAGTACACCGACGAGAACACCGAGGCGTGGAAGCTGATCTCCCTGTGCAGGGCGAGCCTGCCGTCGGACATCAAACGCACCGCGTACCGGGAGCGGCTCTGGGACGGCGAGAGCGTGTGGGTTCGGCAGTACGTGGTCGGCTACCTGAAGGTGCCCGGCCGCAAGCTCGCCGACGAGCTGCGGTCCGTCCTGTCGACGTGCAAGGAGTACGAGGTGCCCGACGACGGGCGCACGTCGACGATCGTGCGGCCGTCGCCCCCGCCGGTGCCGAACGGCCCTGACGTGATCACCTTCTGCGAGCGGCTGAAGGGGAAGGCGACCCGGCACCAGTGCACGCTGATCCTGGTGCGCGGAAACTTCGTCATGGAGGTCGACGCCTCGGCGAGCAACGGTGACCTGGCGGCCGGCACCGCGCTGATCGCGAAGATCGCGCCGCTGGCGGTGGCCGCCTTCGAGAAGGCCGTCTGAACGCTGCCGCGGGGCGGGCGCCGCTGCTGCCGCGCCCGCCCCTCCCCCCGGCTGGCGACCCCTTGCCAGCCTCCGTGGTCAGATCCGGCCCACGGAATCCTGGTTCTGCAGCACCAGCCACCGGCCGTGCTGGTAGGTGTAGCTGACCCCGATCAGCAGCGGCACCCTGGTGCCGGTGGCCGGCACCGCGTAGACGGAGTCGAACAGCACGAACCCCGTCCGGCAGCCCACCACGGTCTGCTTGGCCACACTGAACGACTGGGTCCAGGAGTCGTCGGCGAAGAACCCGCGCAGCCAGTCCACGGTGGCCCGTTTGCCGTCGAGCACCTCCCCGTCGGAAGCGAAGACCGAGGTGACGTCGGGGTGCAGCAGCGCGGCGAAGCCGTCCAGGTCGCGCCGGGCGGTGGTCTCCACGTACGCCCGGACGGCGCGGTCGAAGGCCCGCTCGCAGCCCCGGGCGGCAGCGTCGCCGGTTGTCGTGTCGGCCGGGCCGCGGGTCGCGGCCGACACCGCGACGGGCGCCGCGGCCAGCAGGCCGGCCGTGAGCCCGAGCAGGGCGATCGTGCGGCCGAGCCGGCCGGCGGGGCGGGCGAAGGCAGGTGGGCGCATCGGGTTCTCCTTCGGACGAGTGGCTGTGCCGTCGCAGCCAACCCGGCCCGCCGCGCCGCCGGCCAGTGATTCGAACCAGCTCGAATGCGGACGCCACATCGATGCCACCGCTTGTACGATCCGCGCTGTGATGGTCGCGCATCTGGACGGCCCGAGCCTCGCCCGGCTCCGGTTGGCGATCTCGCCGGCCTCGGAGGTGACGTCCTGGCTGCGGGCCGCGCTCTCGCGGTTCGGGCATCCGGTGCACGGCGATCCCGGTCCGGCCGCCCGCGCCGCGCTGCGGCACCCCGACGTGGCCCTGGTCGCGGAGCTGGTGACCCCGCCCGGCCGGCTCGGCTACACACCGGACCTGCTCACGCCGAAGCCACCCCTGGGCCCGCTCGACACGGTCTTCGACCAGCAGTTGGCGGCCATGGCGGCGATCCCGGCCGACGAGGTGGCGACGCAGGTGAACGAGCGGTTCCCGACGGGCGGGATGCCGGTGCGGGTCCGCGCGGCGGTCGAGGACGGCACCCTCGCCCGGCGGGTCACCGACGGGCTGCGACACTTCTGGCAGGCCGCGCTCGTCGAGCAGTGGCCGGCGGTGCGGGCCACGCTGGAGGCCGAACTGGCGGTGCGGGCCACCGCGATGGCCACCGCCGGGGTGGGCAGCATGCTGAACAGCCTGCACCCGAAGGTCGGCTGGACCGGCAGGTCGTTGACCATCGACAGCTCGTACCGGATCACCACGGCGCTGACCGGCGCGGAGTTGGTGCTCGCACCGTCGGCCCTGGCCTGGCCGCAGCTGTCGACCCAGCTCTGCGACGAGGGCAACGCGGTGCTGGTCTACCCGATCGGCGCCGGCCCGGCGGACCAACGCCGGGCGGGCCGGCTCGGTGACCTGCTCGGTGCGAGCCGGGCGGCGATCCTGGCGGACCTGGACGTGCCCCGGTCCACCGGGCAGCTCAGCGACCGACACCGGCTGGCCCCGGCCACCGTCTCGTATCACCTGGGGGTGCTGCTGCGCTCCGGCCTGGTGGTGCGTACCCGGGAGCGGCACAGCGTGCTCTACCGGCGGTCCGACCACGGGGACGGGCTGGTCGGCTGCCGGGCAGGTCAGGGCGCGACGCGCTCGGCGAGCCGGCGGAACACCACGTGAGTGGGTGAGCCGGGCTCCGGGACGTAGACGATCATCCGCTGGTCGGTCTCCGGCACGTGCAGCACCCGGCACTCGAACTCCAACGACCCCAACTCGGGGTGCGGCACCCGCTTGACGATGGGGCGGCGTTCCTCGACGTCGTGCTCCGCCCAGAGCCGCGCGAACCGGGGCGAGGTGCCGAGCAGCTCGGTGACCAGCTCGCGGATCGCCGGGTCGGCCGGGTAACGGCCGTAGGCGGCCCGCAGGTCCGCCACGGTGCTGCGCACGAAGCAGATGGTCTCGGCGTCGGTCCAGTGGCTGTCGGTCACCGGGCGCCGGAAGGTCCAGCGGATCATGTTGCGGTCCGCGTCCGGCACGGCCGACAGGTCGCCCATGAAGTACGTGGCCAGCCGGTTCCAGGCCAGCACCTGGTACGCGGCGTCGACGAGGTACGCCGGGGTCTCGGTCATCGCGTCGATCAGGTGCCGCAGCCCGGGTGCCACCTCCCGGCTCGGCCCGCCGGCCGGCAGCGGATTCTCCCCGGCGATCCGGAACAGGTACTCGCGCTCGTCCCGACTGAGCAGCAGCGCCCGGGCCATCGCGGCGAGCACCTGCCGCGACGGGTGCGGCCCGCGGCCCTGCTCCAGGCGGATGTAGTAGTCGATCGACATCCCGGCGAGCTGGGCCACCTCCTGCCGGCGCAGTCCGGGGGTGCGCCGGCGTTCGCCCTCGGGAAGCCCGACCTCGGCGGGGCGCAGCCGGGCGCGGCGGGCGCGCAGGAACGCCGCCAGTTCGTCACGGCGCAGGCCGCTGCTCGTCATGCCTCCAGCATGCCCCCGCCGGAGCCGGCGAGGGTGGTACCACCGATCCCAGCCTCGGCCGGTCTCTCCCCTGTCGCCGCTGACGGGGACAGGCTCGACGGCATGACGAACACGATCGCCCTGATCACCGGGGCCAACAAGGGAATCGGGCTGGCGACAGCCGAACAGCTCGGCGCGCGGGGCATGACGGTGCTGGTGGGCGCCCGGGACGCCGAGCGGGGCCGGGCAGCGCAGGAGAAGCTGCGCGCCGGCGGCGCGGACGCCCGGTTCGTGCCGCTGGACGTCACCGACGCCGAGTCGGTGGCGGCCGCCGCGAAGCTGGTCGAGCAGGAGTACGGCCGGCTGGACGTGCTGGTCAACAACGCCGGCATCGCGCTCGGCGACGGCCTGCTGGCGCTGCCCAGCGACACCACCACGGCGACGCTGCGCCAGGTGTACGAGACGAACGTGTTCGGGCCGGTGGCGGTGACCAACGCGCTGCTGCCGCTGCTGCGCCGGGCACCGGCGGCCCGGATCGTCAACGTCTCCAGCGAGGTCGGCTCGATCGCGGTGATGACCGACCCGGCGAGCGCGCTGTTCGCGTTGACCTCGGTGCCGTACCCGTCGTCGAAGTCGGCGCTGAACATGCTCACCGCGATGTACGCCAAGGAACTGCGGGACACCCCGATCAAGGTGAACGCCGCGAACCCGGGCTACTGCGCCACCGACCTCAACGGCAACAGCGGCTTCCGCACCCCGGATCAGGGCGCCGAGGTGAGCGTGCACCTGGCGACGCTGCCCGCGGACGGGCCGAGCGGGCTGCTCTGGGGCTTCCAGATGGACGCCGGCGGCGGGTACGGGGTGCTGCCCTGGTGAACGCTTGACCTGGAGTGCGCTCCAGCCGGCAGGGTGGCACGCGGGCGCCCACCGGTAGGGCGCACGAGAGGAGAACCACCATGCGGTACCGCACGATCGGCACCGACCCGGCGACCCGGCGCGAGGTCAGCGTGCTCAGCCTCGGCGCGATGCTGTTCGGCAGCGCCACCGACGAGGCCACCTCGTACGCGATCCTCGACCGGTACGTCGAGGCCGGCGGCACCTTCATCGACACGTCGGACAACTACGCGTTCTGGGTGGACGGCGGTCAGGGCGGGCAGAGCGAGGAGCTGCTCGGCCGGTGGCGGCGCAGCCGGGGCGTCGGCGCCGAGATCGTCATCGCCACCAAGCTGGGCGCCCGCCCGCTGGCACCGGGGACCAGCTACCTGGACAACGCCGAGGGCCTGTCCGCCAAGGTGATCCGCGAGTCCGCCGAGCGCAGCCGGGAGCGGCTCGGCGTGGATCGGCTGGACCTGCTCTACGCGCACATCGAGGACCGCACGGTGCCGCTGGCGGAGACCGTGGAGGGCTTCGCCGAGCTGGTCGCTGAGGGGACGGTGGGCCTGCTGGGGGCGAGCAACCACCGGGCCTGGCGGGTCGAGCGGGCCCGGTCGCTGGCCGCCGCGGCCGGCCTGCCGGGGTACGAGGTGCTCCAGTACCACCGCAGCTACCTGCCGAACCGGACTGACCTGGCCAGCGCGCTGGACCCGGATGGCGAGCCGGGCGGCGTCAGCGGCGACCTGCTCAGTTACCTGCGTGCCGAGCCGGAGCTGACCCTGGTGGCGTACTCGCCGCTGCTCAAGGGGGCGTTCACCCGGGCGGACAAGCCGCTCAGTGCGGCGTACGACCTGCCGAGCGCGCCGCGCCGGTTGGCCGCGCTGCGCGAGGTGGCCGGTGAGACCGGTGCGACGGTCAACCAGGTGGTGCTGGCCTGGTTGCTGGGCGGCGACCTGCCGTCGATCCCGCTGGTGGGCGCCTCCTCGGTCGCTCAGCTCGACGAGAGCCTGTCGGCGGTGGACCTGGAGTTGACCGCCGAGCAGCGGCACCGGCTCGACACCACCTGGTGACCGCGCCTTCGCGGTGACCGCCCCGCCGGCGTCAGCCCGCCGCCGGTGGGGCGGTCAGGTCGAGCTGCCAGTCGTTCGCGCGCATCATGTGCCCCGGCGGGTACTCGAAGCCCGTCTCGCCGAGCAGGGTGAAGCCGGCCTTGCGGCAGACCGCGTTCGAGGCGGGGTTGTCGACCGAGGGGTAGGCGTGCGCGTAGCGGCGGGTCCGCCGGGCGCGGGCCACGTCGACGACCGCGAGCACCGCGGCGGTGGCCAGCCCCTGCCTCCGGTACGCGGGCAGCACCGCCCAGCCCATCTCGTACACCGGCTGCTCGCGCCACTCCCGGGCCCAGTAGCCGACGCTGCCCGCCCGCGCGCCGTCGGGCAGCACCAGGGTGAACATGCAGCCCTGGCCGCCCTCGGCGAAGTGCACGTAGCGGTCGTGCCGGGCGAGCACCTGCTCGTCGGTCTCCGGGCCGCCGGTGTGCTTGCGCGTGTCCGGTGAGTTGAGCTGCCGCAGCAGGTCGAGGTCGTCCTCGTGCCACGGCTCGATGCGTACCTGCGCCATTCCTCAGCTGTGTCGCAGCCGAGCAACCCGCAGGGTCGCTTGGGCAAGTCGGTCGGCCCGGTCGACAAAACCCGCGCGCCGCCGATCCTTCGGCTCAGCGATGGGGACCGGCGCTTCGACAGAGCCCCCGGCATCGCGGTCGCCGGAAGGTGTGACCGACAGGTTCGCCTCGTCGATCAACGCGCGGGCGCGATCCTCGACCTGCCGACGCTGCTGAGGCGATTCCTGGGCCTCCGCCCGGAGGGTCGACATGGTCAGTGACCAGGCCCTGTTGAGGCGCTGAGGATCGTCGAAGAGGCTCGTCTCCAACGGCGGCCCCGGGTCTACGTAACTGCTGGACGGCAGCACCCAGACGGCGTCGTCCACGAGATACCGATCCTCGGACTGCCCGTCGGGTTCTGGTGTGTTGGGTGTCGCCACAGGTCCTCCAGTTTCTCTCATCATCGCCATGCGAAGTCACCAGCGCCAAGGTCCTCGCGCCTTATCAGGTCATTGAAGTGCACGAGCTTGAGCGCGAACCGGTAGCTGACATAGGTCAAGTTCAACGCCGAGACGATACAGAGCGTGATCCACCGCCAGTCAGTGATTCCAACGAAGGTCAGCGGGTCGGCGATGCTCCCCCCAGCGATCGGTGCCGGTGCGCTCGGTGGCGGGGAGCCGAGATACAGCACAACCGCGATCACCGAAACCACCCCGCTGACGACGAGTGACAGACGCGCAAGCAGTGAACCACCGACCAGCGCGTCCTTGTCCGAGGAGAGACCGAACCACGAGGCGGCCACTGCCGGCAACGCGAGCATCAAGGCCGGCAGACCTCCCACCTGGGCGTCCTGCGGACTGTTCACGAGGTTACCGGCAACCGCGAGCAGGAGGGTGGTGGCCAGGGCGGTGATCGCCGCGCGCCCTCGGGCGCCGGGCGGGGTCTCTTTGAAGGTCGTGATCAGCTGCAGGTCTCGCAGTTTCGGCGCGGCCCGGGAATATCCACGCATGTAGACGTGCACAAAGTTCTGCCCGCGCTTGCGGCGAACTCGAAAATGGTGGTCGGTAACCCGGTCGTCGTCGGTCGCCCTTCTCGTCTGGTCGAGCTCGTGCGCGCAGAGGTGCCTCTTGTCGTCGGGCGTCTTATCGGGCCGGTCCTCGTCGGCGAGGATCCCGACAGGCACCCTGCCGCGCCACTGGCGAGTCAACAGGACCCGGCAGTGCCGGCACTGCAGGTACTGCTTGATGACGTACTTGTTCGCCGGAGCGTTGACCCGGAGGTGGTAGCTCTCGGCGGTGAGCGCCAGCTCCACCGGTATCGCCACCTTGTCGGGCTTGAGACCGAGCCCGAGCCGGAGCAGCCCTCGCCAACTCGTGGTCAGGGAGGCCGGCACGAAGGTCCGCTCGTACTTGATCAGGAATCGTCCGCTGGATGCGTCTGCCGTGGAGACAACCGCGACGATCGGGTACGACCAACTCAGGGCCGCAACGTATTTGCGGACGCGTTCTCGACTGTCGTCGTCGGGAAATTTGATTTCCTCGAGAATCACGTCCAACCGCCCGTGTACCTGTCCGATGCGCAATGGCCCACGAGTTGCCACGATCTGCAGCATGGCCAGCTCGGCCGCGCGCACGGGCTCGTCCAGCGTTTTCGGCGGGGAAGGCGCATCCTTGGCAGCGAAGATCTCCATCAGGATGAGCCGAAGCCCCGCCGCGGCCAGCTTGGTGGTCTCCTCGTAGGAGAGCGTCGGCAATGAACTGCCACCGGCCGCCTGGAGCTGGAAGTTGTCCACCAGTTCGCCCTTGATCGGCTGCAGGATTGGGATGTAGAGCGCCCTTCCACCGTCCTCGGCGTCGGGCAGGGCGAACGAGATCGACACCTGCTGCCTCACCGCCCGCTCGTCGAGGTCGACGGTCTCCGCCAGCCGAGAGCGGGAGCGAGCGGGGTCGACGATGAGCTCCACGAACATCGTGATCGCCTTGCGGTCCTGCTCCCTGAGGCGCTCGGCCGCCGACGCCTGTAGGCGCTGCAGCCACGGGACGTCGGGTTGTCCCGGACGCTGCGTCACGGTCTTCTCCTCGCCCAGACGCTGCCGCAACCTTGAGAAGATCACCGCACCGAGGATGAGCGCCGCCGTCAGGCAGAGGGTTCGTGCGAGGCCCTCCAGCAGGTTGCCGTTGCGGACGAACCACTCGCCGTACTCATCGAGGCGGTGCCGGAGCCAACCTGTGCTGCCTGCTGCGGTGACGAGAACGGAGGCCGCCCCAGCGTAGGCAACGTTCATCATCATCTTTCGTACGGAGTGCGGCTCATCCATGACCATCACGCTCCCCGCTTTGCGACAGCGATGAGTACCCGAGGGGGTACACGCTGCTACAGCACCGCGAGTCATGTCGAAGTCCCGACCAAATAGGACAGCTCACAATGATTAGGAGGGATCCGTATGACGAAAAACACTCTGACCTGCCGTTGTGGTACGGGCGCTGAATGCCGACAGATCCACACCGGCAATACTTGTTATCACAACGTGATGCGGCCTCAGCGGAACGGCCACTTCTGTCTGCCCGTGCCGACAGAGACCCACAAATATCGGGCCACGTTACTCAATGGAATGGCCGCAACACTGCTTCGGGCCGAGGGAGTGCACTGCTCAGAGGGCTGATACAGCCGGACGGCCGGCATTGGTCGTCGACCTTGGTTGGGCCATGAGGGTGAGCGTTCGCGACAAGGAGTCACCCCGCTAGATCTGATCTAGCGGGCCGCCGGCCGCCTCCTCGCGCCTCATGGGTGAGACCAGGAGGCCGGGAGGGGGAAACGATGACGCAGCTCAGGATCGCCGTGATCATCGGCAGCACCCGGGAGGGGCGGGCCGGAGACCGGGTCGCCCGCTGGTTCGTCGACCAGGCCGAGCGGCACGACGACCTCGCGGTGACGGTCGTTGACCTCACCGAGTACGACTTCCCAACCAGCTACCCGGCCGAGCCGACCGCGTCCATCCGGGCGTTCGTCCGCGAGGTGGGCCGGGCGGACGCGTTCGTCGTGGTCACCCCGGAGTACAACCACAGCTTCCCGGCACCCTTGAAACAGGCGATCGACTACGCGTACGACGAGTGGCAGGCCAAACCGGTCGGCTTCGTGTCGTACGGCTGCCGGTCCACCGGCCTGCACGCGGTCGACCAGCTGCGCACCATCTTCACGGCGCTGCACGCGATGACCGTGCGCGACGTCGTCGGCATCGACCTGCTCGCCGGTGAGCCGGCGCCGCACTGCACCGACGAGCTACGCCGGGACGCCCGCGTCCTGCTCGACCAGCTCCGCTGGTGGGGGCTGGCGTTGCGCGACGGCCGCGCCGCCCGGCCCTACGCCTCCTGAACACGTCCGACGAAAGGTAAGGATCATGAGTAGACGCACCACCGGCCTGGCCATCGAGGCCGAGGGGCTCACCCGCTCGTTCGGGGACACCCGGGCGCTGGCCGGCATCGACCTCCAGGTGCCCGCCGGCACCGTCTACGGCCTGCTCGGCCCGAACGGGGCGGGTAAGACCACCGCCGTCCGGGTGCTCGCCACGCTGCTGCGGCCCGACGGAGGCACGGCGCGGGTCTTCGGCCACAACGTGGTCACCGAGGCCGACGCGGTCCGCAGCCGGGTCAGCCTCACCGGCCAGTACGCCTCGGTCGACGAGGACCTGACCGGCACGGAGAACCTGGTGCTCCTGGCCCGCCTGCTCGGCCTGAAAAAGCCGGCCGCCCGCGAGCGCGCCGCGGCCCTGCTCGCCGCGTTCGGTCTGACCGACGCGAGCGACCGCCAGGTGAAGAAGTACTCCGGCGGGATGCGGCGGCGCATCGACATCGCCGCCAGCATCCTCAACACCCCGGACCTGCTCTTCCTCGACGAGCCGACCACCGGCCTGGACCCGCGCAGCCGCAACCAGGTGTGGGAGATCATCCGGGCCGTGGTGGCACACGGCACGACGGTGCTGCTGACCACCCAGTACCTGGACGAGGCCGACCAGCTCGCCGGGCGGATCGCGGTCGTCGACCACGGCCGGGTGATCGCGGAGGGCACCCCGGGCGAGCTGAAGTCGTCAGTCGGCTCCGGCACCGTCCACCTGCGACTGCGCGACCCCGGGCAGCGGCCCGAGGCGGAGAAGGTGCTCCAGGCGGCACTCGGCGTACCGGTGCAGCTCGAAGCCGACCCGGTCGCGTTGCTCGCCCGCGTCGGCGAGGCCGGCAGTGACCTCGACGCCAGCGCGCAGGCCGCCCGCGCGCTCGGCGACCTGGCCCGCGCCGGCATCGTCGTCGACGACTTCTCCCTCGGCCAGCCGAGCCTCGACGAGGTCTTCCTGGCCCTGACCGACCACCCCGCCGTGCCCGCCGACGAGCGGGACGACCAGCTGGAGGCAGCCCGATGAGCAACGCCACCACCACCACGACCGACCGGGCGCCGTCCGTCTACGTCCCGTCCGCCGAGGCGCTGGCGACCGTGCTCGCGCCCGGTGCCCGACCGCCCCGGCCCAGCGCGCTGGGTGCGTCGCTGACGTTCGGCTGGCGGGCCATGCTGAAGATCAAGCACGTGCCGGAGCAGCTCTTCGACGTGACGGCATTCCCGATCATCATGGTGCTGATGTTCACGTACCTGTTCGGTGGCGCCCTCGCCGACAGCCCGCGCGACTACCTGCAGTTCTTCCTGCCCGGCATCATGGTGACCAGCGTCGTGATGATCACCATGTACACCGGCCTCGGCCTCAACACCGACATCGAGAAGGGCGTCTTCGACCGCTTCCGGACGCTGCCGGTCTGGCGGCCGGCCGCCCTGGTCGGCATGATCTTCGGCGACGTGCTGCGCTACATCCTCGCCGCCCTGGTGATCCTCGGCGTCGGGCTGGCGCTCGGGTTCCGGCCCGACGGCGGGGTGGGCGGCGTCGCCGCCGGGATCGGGCTGCTGGTGGTCTTCTCGTTCGCGTTCTCCTGGGTGTGGACGTTCTTCGGGCTGGTCCTGCGCAGCGAGAAGTCGGTGATGGGCGTCAGCATGATGGTGTTGTTCCCGCTGACGTTCCTGAGCAACGTCTTCGTCGAGCCGAGCACCATGCCCGGCTGGCTCCAGGCGTTCGTGAACGTCAACCCGGTGACGCAGCTGGTGGCCGCGGTCCGCGCGGCGATGTCCGGCTCGTCGGACCCGTCCAGCACGATGTGGTTGCTGGCGTGGAGCGTCGGGTTCGTGGTCGTGTTCGGCACGCTCACGATGTACCGCTACAACCGCCGCTGATCCTGCCGCACCCGGACGGGCGTCGCCATTTGATGTGGCGGCGCCCGTCCGTCGTTTGCACGCTGGTCTTCAGAGCCGCCAGGGCAGCGGCTCGGGCGGCAGGTACCGGCAGGTGCTGCCGGTCGAGACCGATTCGCGCAGGTGGCCGGCGAGCGGCGGGTGCCGCTCGTCGAGCTTGCGCAGCGTGTCCCGAATCCGCGCGGTCACCGTCTTGCGGGCCCGCTCGGCCTCGTCGCCCAGCCGGCGGCTCCGGCCGGCCAGCCCGGCCGCGGCGCGCAACTCGTCGAGCAGCGCACCGCGTTCAACGTCCAGCGCGGCCACCTTCCGGTCGTCGCCGCGCGCGGCGGCCCGGTCGATCTCCTCGTCGAGGCGCGCCAGGTGCCGCCGGTACCGGGCCTTCGCCTCGTCGTCGAGGACCGGGTCGCCGCCCATCCGGCGGGCGGCGACCAGCTCCGGCCCGGCGGCCGGGTCGAGCAGCTCCACCGCCGGGACGTCGCTGCCCGGCCGGCTCAGCAGCAGGTGCAGGTCGTGCAGCCCCTTGGCGTCGGGCAGGTGCACGACCGTGCCGGCATAGGCGAGCTGCCAGACCAGCCCGTCGCGGCGGAACTCGTACCCCTCGACCGGCGCTCCGGCCGGCGGGACCTGGCGCAGGCCGACGGCCTGGCCCGACCCGACGGCGTGACGCGGGTCGACGACCTGGCCTGGCGCGGCGGTCTGGCCTGGCTCGGCGGCGGCGGTGGGTGCCGGGCTCGCGAGCCGGTTG
The DNA here is from genome assembly GCF_018070045.1 of Micromonospora sp. U21. Taxonomy (GTDB): domain Bacteria; phylum Actinomycetota; class Actinomycetes; order Mycobacteriales; family Micromonosporaceae; genus Micromonospora. The sequence continues at coordinate 6,303 of NZ_JAGPYK010000001.1, read as the reverse complement.
AGCACCTGGGCCATGCCGAGGGCGGTGGCGTCGCGGGCGGTCGCGGCGCGCAGCGCGGCCGCCGTCGCGGCGTCGCCCGGCTGGCCACGGCCGGCGAGGGCGTTCACCAGCCCGGCGCGGGCGATGAGTGACCAGGGCCTGGAGCCCATCCTGTCGGCGGCGTCGCGGGCCGCCTCGAAGCCCGCGATGGCGTCGTCCCAGTGCCCCTGCGCGGCGTCAACCACGGCCAGCCAGTGATCGACCGGACCGCTGATGTCGCAGCCGAAGAGCCCGACCGTCCACTCTCCACGGTGTGGGGCGAGTGCGGCCCGCGCGTCGGCGCAGCGCTGCGGGTCGCGGGCTGCGGCGGCGGCCTGCGCGCGCAGCCGCAGCCAGAGCGGCGACACCGGACGCGGGTACCTGATGTCGGCGGCCTCGATGCCGGCGGTCAGCCGGACCGCCGTCTCGTCGTCACCGCGCTCCGCCGCGGTGATCGCCCGCAGCAGCTCCCGGTAGGGGTAGTCGGTCGGGGCCAACCCGTCCAGCAGTGCGTCGATCTCGTCGAACCGGCCCTGTAGCAGCAGCCGGGACCAGCGCAGGTGATGGCCCATGAACGCGAACTCGGCGTGACCCGGGTCGGAGAGGTCGGTGAGAATGGCGAACCGCTCGTCGGCCTCGGCGAAGTCACCCCGGAACGCCGCGATGATTCCACTGTCGACGGCCGCCGCCATCCGGTGTCGGGCCAGGTCGTCCTGGCCGCCGCCGGTGACGAAGGTGGTGAACTCCTCGACGAAACGGGGGTCCCCCAGCTCCAGCAGCGCCACCCAGCGCAGCGAGGTGGCCCACAGCTCGGTCTCCCGGTCGCCGGTGCGGCGGGCCACGTCCCGGATCTCCGAGGTGAGCGCCGCCCGGGCCGCTGCGGTGCCCAACCCCCAGGTGGTGTCATGGCGGGCCCACAGGCTGAAGGTGAGCGTCTCGTCGTCCCGGCCCCGGCGGGCGATCGTCTCGGTGGCGGTGATCAGGTCGGCGATCAACGTGCCGACCGACGCGGTGCCGTCCGGCTCGCCGATGAGCCGCCGGTACGCCTCCCGCACCAGCTCCGCCGCCTGCACCGACCGCCGGGTCTCGACCTGGCGGGAGCGGTGGACGGTGAGCGCGACGCGGGCCAGCAGCACCGGGTCGTCGAGCGTACGGGCCAGCGTCGCCGCCTCGGCGAGGAGCTGCCCCGCCTCGTCCCGGCCAGCGTGGTGGTAGCGCACCTCACCGAACTCGACGAGGATCCGCACCCGCTGCGCCGGGTCTTCGACGACCTCCAGCGCCCGGTGAAAGTGCACCCCCGCCTCGTCGGTGGAGAGCCGGGCGAACGCGTCCCGCCCAGCGGCGACCAGCAGCTCGGTGACCCTGGCCCGGTCGAGCGCGGGCCCGGCCAGGTAGGCGTGGCGGGCCAGGTCGGCCGGGATCAGCAGGTCGCTGAGCTCCGCCGGGGGGTCGACCGCCCGGACGACCGCCGCGTGCCGAGCCCGCCGGTCCTCGTCGCTGAGCCCGTCGTAGAGCGTCTCCCGGACCAGGTCATGGGCGAAGGCGAACCGGCCGCCGCCGCGGCTGACGACCAGCCGGGCGGTCACCGCCCGGTCGAGCAGCCGGTCGACCTGCGCCGCCGGGGCAGCCGCGCTGGCCGCCAGGACCCGACGATGGAACTCGCGGCCCAGCACGGCGGCGACGGTGAGCGCCTCGACCACCGGCGCGGGTAACTGGGCCAAACGGCGCCGCACCGCCTCCCGTACGCCGGGTGCGATCGTGCCGCCCGCACCGTCGGCGCGCCACAGCCGGGCGGTCTGCTCGATGAAGAACGGGTTGCCACCGGTGCGCCGGTGCACCTCGTCGACCAGGTCGGACTCGGGCTCCCGCCCGGCGGTACGCGCCATGAGCGCGGCCACCTCGTCCCGGGACAGGCCGGTGAGGGTAACCGTGGTCGCCTTGGTGACCAGCGGCATCAACAGGGGGCGCAACGGATGCTCGCCCGACTCGACCTCCGCGTCGCGGTAGGTGCCGATCAGCAGCAGCCGTTCGAACCAGGTGTGCTGAGCGGCGAACGCCAGCAGCCGCAGCGACGCCGGGTCGGCCCAGTGCAGGTCGTCGAGGACGACCACGACCGGTCGGTGCTGGGAGACCGCGACCAGGGCGGCGGTCACCGCGTCGTACAGGGCGAACGTCTCGCGATCGGCGACGTCGCCGCCCGTTTCGACGCCGGCCCAGCTGACGGCGCGACCGGCCTGCTCGCTGCTGGTGTCGACCTCGCCGAGCAGGGCCGCGAGCGCCGGCTCCGCGGTCGGACGCGCCACCGACCAGTCGTCGGCGGAGCGCTGCAGGCCGCGCAGGACCTGCACCCACGGCCAGTAGCCGGGGGCGCTGTCGGAGTCCCAGCAGGCGGCGCCGAGCACGAGTGCCCCACGCTGCCGGGCCTCCCGAGCCGCCGCCGTGACCAACGTCGTCTTGCCGATGCCCGGCTCGCCGGTGACCAGGACGAGGCCGCCGTGGCTGGTGGCGGCCCGGTCCAGCTCAGCGCGCAGCAGACCCGCGGGATGATCCCGCCCGATGATGGCGTCGCCGAGCCGCGCGTCCATGGTTTCCAGACGGTACTGGAACCGTCTGACACCGGGGGATCGTTGGCGCTGCGCGCCTGGCCGGCAGCTCAGGTCTGAAAGACGTCGCAGGCAGCGCCGGGAGTGTGTCGCGGGCCCTTTGGAGCTGACGTCGTGAACGACTCACCCCTGGTGACCTACCACATTGCTCCCTAACCTTCCCTGTTTGGTTAGGATAGGGAGCGATGAAGGAAGACATGTACTCGGTCGAGCAGGTCGCCGACCGGCTCGGGCTGCACGTGCGCACCGTGCGCGGCTACATCCGCTCGGGCCGGCTGAGGGCGGTGCGGATCGGCAAGCAGTACCGGATCGCCGCCGGTGACCTCGACGCCCTCACCGGGCAGACCCGAGCCGCCGCGACCACCACCGCGGCGGCGGAGGTGTCGAGCATCGTGCAGATCGACGGCGTCGACCGGGCCGCCGCCGACCGGCTCGGCACGCTCGTGCTCGCCAGCGCCAACACCGGCCACGACCCGGCCAACCCACTACGGGTGCAGACCGTGCACGACGAGGAGCGGCACCGCATGAAGATCATCATCCTCGGCGACCCCGCCGCCACCGCCGAGCTGCTGCACCTGCTCGACGCCGTACTCAACGCCGACAACGGCCTGTTCGACCGGGAGGTCCACGATGCCTGACGAGGTCCAGGAACGCGCCGGGGTGCAGGTGCTGGTTTGCGACCCGGCCGGCCCGCCGGTCGCCACCGAACAGGACGCGCTGGACCTCATCGGCGCGGCGTTCCTCGGCGCCCAGGTGGTGGCAGTGCCGGCCAACCGGCTCGACGAACGCTTCTTCTCGCTGGGCACCCGCTTCGCCGGCGACGTGATGCAGAAGTTCGTCAACTACCGGATGCGACTGGCCGTGGTCGGCGACATCTCGGCGCACCTGGCGGAGAGCTCGGCGCTGCGCGCCCTGGTGCACGAGTCGAACCGGGCCGGGCACATCTGGTTCGTCCCCGACCTCGACGCCCTCGACGCCCGCCTCCGCGCCATGTCGTAGCCGCCTCAACGGTCGTAGAAGACCGCCATCTCCACCGCGTCCGGCTCAACGCCATCGGCCTGGGCCTGCTCGGCGGCCCAGCGCAGGTACGCGAGCCACTCCTCGGACAGCCAGCCGGATGCACGGCCGACGCCGGCCTCGGCGGGGAGGCTGCTGGCCACGACGCGGTCGAGGATCAGCGGCTGCACACCGCCCACCCCTCGCCGGTAGCCGACGAAGTAGAGGACCTTCGTGAACAGTCCCGGCCCCAGCCACGGGAGGCGAGCGTGGTTGGGGTCGCGGAAGCGGCGGTACGCCGTAAGCAACGCGTCCTCGTCGGGTGCTGGTGCGGACACCTCCTCCAGCGCGTACGCCAGATGTTTGCCATCCGGGTCGGCGCCGAGCGACCTGCCGGCGCGCCACGGCCCGTACCCGATGGCTCCGTAGCCCCAGATCAGCACCGCGGTCAGCAGTTGGCGGGGGCTGGTGCAGCCGGCCCGGTACGCGTCGGCCACCGCGAAGACGTCGCGCCGCCAGAGGTCGCCGCTCGGTGGAAGGTTTTCTGGCCAGGCATCCGGCGGCAGCCCCGCCCGCCACCGGTCCACGTTCACGGTCATCGGGGCCTGCTCCCCCGGCAACGACTTCTGCATGGGTACCTCCCTCAGGTCGCGGAGCACCCCGCCGCACGTGGGGATCTCCGCCGCCCGCACGTTATGGCCGGGCTCGCTCACCCGGCTGCCCGAGGACGCCATATCGGGGTATCGAGGGGGCGTAAACCGACATCCAAATCTCTAATGTCGATTCGCTACGGTCGAGACGTAGAGCACGGGTGCGTGCGATTATCGCACCATGACCGAAACCGGCGACTGGACGACGGTCGGCGAGCAGGTACGCCAGACCCGGCTGGGGGCTGGACTCTCTCAGGCCGAACTAGGTGCTCAACTCGGCCTCGATCGCACGATGATCGCCAAGATTGAGTCCGGCGTTCGGCGTGTGGACGCGTTGGAACTCATCCGGCTCGCGGCCGCACTCGACGTACCCATCGATCACCTGCTCGAGCGACGACCAGCGGTGATCTCGCGCCGCTCGGAACTCATTGCCGAGGACAACGACACAGACGTGGCGAGGCGTTCTCAACGACTGGAGATCAGACTCGCCTCCTGGCTCAGGGACGTCCGCCAACTACTTGACGCCGGCACCCTTACCCTCATCAGCCCGGTCCGGTACGAAGGGAGTGTCACTTCCGATGATGACGCCCGTACCGCTGCTCGATGGCTGCGTGACAGGCAGGGTGTTGGCACGGAGCCGATTGACACCCTCATGGAGTTCTGTGAACGCAGCGGCCAGTACGTCCTCGTCAGTGACCTTCCGGGGGAAGGCGCATCGATGGTGGACGGGGACCTGGCGGTGTCAGTCGTCAGCGTGGAGGGAGATCCTGGCCGGCGTCGAGCTACCGCCGCCCACGAGCTGGGCCACCTGGTTTTGGGCGACGAATACTCCAGCGATCTGGCGGTACACGTGTCCCGCACCGATCGGGAAAGTCTGATCAACGCTTTCGCCGCCGAACTGCTCCTTCCGGTCGCCGCGTTCGGCGGTGTCAGCAGCCGTCCAGCCTCTCGCGAAGAGATGATCCAGCTCACCGCGCGCTATCGCACATCGTGGTCCCTGACAGTGCGTCAGGCGGAACGTGCAGGGTGGCTCGACGCGTCGACGGCGCGCTGGAGCCGAACCACCCCGACCCGGGCGGAGATCATGGACGCGGTTGGCTGGGCCCCGCAGCCAGATCTCGACGCCATTCGCGTACCGCCGGGTTATTCGCACGCCGTCATGGAGGCGTGGCGCCGGTACCTCGTATCGGACGCCCGCGCGGTCGAACTCCTGCATGGACAGATCGGGCTGGATGACCTGCCCGCGCGCGATGAAACAGACCTAGCACTGTGAGCAACGCAGCTCTGGATTGCGAGCCGCTGCTCGTCTTCGACACGACCGTGCTGCACCATTTCGCCCTCGCCGACCGGCTCGACGTGCTGGCGGACCTGATCGTTGGAAGGCGCGCGGCTACCACCGCCGTCGTGCTCGATGAGCTTCGCACCAGTGCTCGGCGGGAGCCGGCACTCACCGCGGCGCTGAAGCTTGCCTGGATCGACGTCATCGCACTCGACACGATCACCGAGATCCGGTGCTTCTCGGATTGGGTCCGTCGTATCGGCGCCGACAGACGAGACGTTGGCGAGGCGAGCGTCTTCGCTGCGGCCGAGATACATGGCGGCACGGCGGTCACCGATGACCGCATCGCCACCAAGGTGGGCCGCGCCTACGGGCTGGAGGTGCATGGGACAATCTGGCTTCTCGCAGATCGCTGCCGATCCGGCAGGCTCACCGAAGTCAACGCCGGTGCCATCATCGACGCACTGCGCGAGACACAGCACCGACTGCCGTGCACCGGGGCGGAGTTTCCCTCATACGCACGAAAGGCGGGGCTGCTCCAGATCGGCCGTCCCCCCTACATTCCGGGTCCGACGCGGCCACCGACCATTCACCAGGTCTAGTACGGCAGCCGCCGTTTGGGATCATGGCTGGAGTTCGAGGTTGAGGCGCCGGGTGTAGTGGGCTTGTCGGGCTCGGGCTTGATGGCGGCGGCGCCAGTCTGACCAGCGCAGGCGGTGGGTGAGGTCGCGGATCGGCTTGAGGACGAGGGTGTTGA